>JBBQFI010000008.1:0-192001 GCA_038321775.1 Chthoniobacterales bacterium
GGGCGCAAAGCGCGTGCAAGGAATTGGGTAACGGAAAGTGAAGGTGCCCAGGACCGAGCCGATCGCCCGACGGGACTCGCCGTCTGTCGTGAAGGTATTGAAACGGTCGCCACCCCTGTTGCGCACATCAAGGACGTAGCCCTGGACGCCGAAACCGAAATAGCGCGCGAAAAAGTATTTGGCGTCGATTCCGCCGCCAAACGCATGATCGACAAGTAGATAACGGTCTTCACGATATTCATTGCCAGTAAAGGCGTAAGTGCCCCACAGGCTAACGTTCACTTCGTTGTCGGCATACCATTGGGGACAGGACGCAACCTGCTCCGTAGTCTGCTTCATCTCGTTGCCGGAATAAGTTTCCGTGCCTGCATATGTGGCCGAGGCCAAGACGACCCCCGCGCACACAGTTGTAAGTAGCTTTCTCATATTGTTCTCCTATGTGGTTAAGTTTGACGCCCTCCGCCCAGCCGAGGTGACGTCACTTCCAAACGTTTCTAGTTAAGGTGCTGGATGCCCATTCAGAGCATGAATCGCTCCGGATGGTAAACATATCGTAACCGAGAGATCCATCTGGTTGTCAGCGTTGGGCAACATTTCCAATCCCTCGTCGCCGCAGCGATTCGTCATTGATCGCCTGCGTCCAATGCGCCACAAACGAAGGACAGCCGTTTGTGGGACACTTCAACAGATAGCGGCCGCGTTGGTCGCGGGAGATTTCGATTTGCCGGCCAGCGAATACTTGGTCGCACATGACGCAGACACGTTTGTCGTCAAGCGAGTGCCATTTTCGAAGGCGGTCGCCCGCGCGCAAAATATCCAGCCTTTGTTCGGGCGCGAAATGTTTTCGAATAATGTCTTTCGACATCAGATAAGAAAACGGATTCCAACGCCGCGCACAATCGGGCTCCACGCGCTTCGCTGTATAGGATAAAGTTTTATCCGACCGACGAAAAAAGCCGCCGCCCACAGGCTTGGAACCGGGTGAACTGTCTTGTTCAGAAACTGACACGGTGGACAGTTTGTCGCGCAAAGCGGTAACCAGTCGCGATTCACCGATATGCTACTTATCATCGCACTCATTCTTATCGTCTTCTGGGGGTTCGGGTTTTTCATGCACGTTGCCGGCAGTCTGATCCACATTGTTCTCGTCATCGCCGTAGTTTTGTTCGTCATTCACCTGATTCGAGGCAGGAGCGTCTAGGGCGGCGGCCTGGCGCTGGTTTCGTCGCCGCGGAACGGGCTTAGGCGGGGAGATTAAACGAGGGTTTGCACTTACGGGTCAGGTGTCGAGCGGCGGCGATGGTGGAAATTATTTCCTTTCGCTCTTGGGCCAAAAGGCGACCCTTAGTTTGACTGAACCGCCCGTTTAAAGACGCCTCGCCACGTCGAAAGTCGGCGCGACATCAGACCTAACTGAGCAGCGGGGAGGATAGCCCCGCATTTCGTAAGGCCACGGCGGAGCTAATGCCGAACGATCAGTCCAAGCAGAAATCCGATGCCGAGCACAGACAAGATGGCTTTCGTCGGATTCTCGCGAACGTATTGTTCGCTCTCCTTGTGGAACGACCGGACACCTTCTTGGGCGTCACCCCACGCCTGCTCGGCCTTACCTCGATACTCATGTACAGTCGCGCGAGCCGCGCTTTTAAGATCGTCAGTCGCGCGGCGCGTGTGCGTTTTACTGCTCTCGAATTTGCTCGTCGGATCAGTCGACCCCGTCCCGGTCGTTGATCTGTCGTCAGCCGTTGGGCTGCTGCCTTGAGGCTCAAAAGGCGGATATGGTTCGTTCATTGTTTTCCTTGTTCTAACGTACGGTTCTCAGCTATTTGCCAAACACCTTCTTGATGTCGCCAACTTTGCTCTGAATCTTTCCACCTGCCTTTTCCGCGGTCCCCCGATCGCGCAAGTCGGGATTGCCCGTCGCTTCGCCTGTCTTCTCCTTGATCTTGCCCTTTGCTTCGTGCAGTCCGCCTTTGATCTTATCGTTCGTGCTTGAGTTCATACACTCAAATCGCCTCTGCACGGATTGAAGGCCGCCTCGATTTCAAGTCAAACCGGAGCATCATTAACCATTGGCGGCCTCGAAATTTGCAGAACTCACGTTCCGATCATGCTCATCGCTGCCGAAGCAGATGCGACGCATCGTCGGCATTCAGCGGGTCGTCGGGCGATTCGATCTCTTGCAAATCCATCTTATTCTGGTGGTCGATAATGGCCGCGGCGAAATAGCGTTTTTGTTTTTGATCCCCATCCAAGACCGTGATTTTCATCGGCCAGCTTGAGTTATCCACGGTATAGGGACCGTGGATCCAGATCCCGACTTCATCGGCCCGCCCCTTCAACATCTGGAATACGCCCTCATCGGTAAAGGTCACGTCGACCGTCAGCGATATTTCCCGACCGATCCCTTTCCACCTTCCGATGAGATTCTCAGGATTCTGAGGAATCAGATGGAAGCCGGACTGCGCCAGCTGCTCAACGGCAGGCTTCTTCGCTTTGCCGGCAGAAGCTTCGTTCTCTACCGGCTTCAGGCTCTGGATGATCTTCTCGACCGCTTCCTTCGACTTCTTCGCGTCCTCGGTGGGGACATAGTGGGTCAGGACGACCACTCTGCCCTTGATTGGTAGAACGACAAAGGTGACCAAGACCGGGGTTGTGTGACGGCTAAACACTTCCTTGCCTTGGAAAAGCATTTCCTCGGCATCGAGCCCATTGAGTTTGACTTTTTTTACTTTCTTGGACGATTGGTCGAGCTCGACGTCGAGCTCTTTGAGCATCGTAAGCGAGTCGGCGAGATCGCTGTCCGCCCCTTTCCTCTTATCCGCCGCTAAGATGTTAAGGATATCGCCCTCACTTTCGCCGGCAACTCCGTCGGTAATTTCTTCCGGGTTCCAGCTATCAGGAATGTCAACTGTGACCAGCGCGGACTCCGCGCTTGGGACTTTCATGGTCTTGGCCTCAGCAACGATGGACCCGAGGCAAGTGGCGATAAGAAAAGTTATAAAGAACTTAGTCATGATGAGGTTGTGGATGGTTGGAGAGGCTAAGCTCGGTCGGCGGTTGTGACAATCTCTTTGCAATCGCCTGGCAGCAATTTCACCTCGGCTTCTCGTTAGGCATTCATTTCCGGCTCGTGCTTCACGGCCATGTATCCTCTTAGATTCTCGCTCTTCTAAATGAGAATTACACGGGATGTTTCGGCCCGGAAAGCTGCCATTTCGGGCATCCGGCGGAATTGCGAACCGTACGACTCGTGTCTGGGTGTTGGGGGGGTGTTGATTTTATCCACCGCTTTATCCACCGGCGCGTTTTTTTTAGAGCGTTTGAGATGAGGTGAGCTTATCGCGATTCCTCAGTTCTAAGAGGCGTGAGGCGTTTAGAGCGCGTAAGAGAAGGTGAGCATAAGTGCCTGGCAATCAATGCCATTGAGGCGCTCTACCAACTGAGCTAAGACCCCGCGAAAGAGTTTCTGATTGTAGATTTTTGATTGCTGATTGCAACCGCCCGTTGGTGAGCGCAAGCGGAGCCGCTCACGAATTTCGAAATCAGGGCAGTGCGGCGACGAGTCGGGCGCCGTTGGCGTGGACGGGGGACTGCGATTGCAAATGCGCGGCGACAGTCTGGGCAAGACGATCGGGTAAATAGGGTTTGGCGAGAAAGGCGTGTTGTTTTTCGCGCTCGAAATCGGTCCCGATTAATTCCGCGCTGTAGCCGCTGGTGAAGATGACTTTGAGATCGGGCTTATCCATGATGAGTTTGTGCGCGAGCTCGCGCCCCGACATCGAGTCGGGCATGACGATATCGGTAAGGAGGAGGTCGATTTCGTCGCGATGTTGTTCCCAGATTTCCAAGGCGGCTTTGCCGTTGGGAGCAGTCAGGACGCGGTAACCGGCGACACCGAGCGCTTCACTAACAAACTCGCGTAACATTTCTTCATCTTCTACAACGAGAATGGTGGCGCCCTCCATCGATCCGGCGTCGGCGAATGGTGTTTCAAGCTTGGCTGGTTCGGCGATCACATCGTCGGCGCACAATGGGAAAAAGGCGCGCACTGTGGTGCCGAGTCGCGGTGTGCTGTCGACTTCGATCCAGCCACTGTGTTGTTTGAGAACGCCGTAAACAGTGGCAAGGCCCATACCGGTGCCTTTGCCGGGGCCTTTGGTGGTGAAGAAGGGTTCGAAAATGCGCGCGATCGTGGCGGCGTCCATGCCGCAGCCCGTGTCCTTGACCGCGAGACAAATGTGCGATCCCAATTGCGCCTCCGGATTGCGCGCGCGCGTCGCTTCGTCGATCTCGACCTGAATGGTAGCGAGCGTGAGTTTGCCGCCGTCGAGCATGGCGTCGCGAGCGTTGAGCGCGAGATTCATGATTACCTGATCGACGCTGCTCGGGTCGGCAAAGATGGGAGGCAGATCGGCCGCCAGCTGCATATCGAGCGCGATGTGTTCGCCGATGATCCGGCGTAACATGGCGACAGTTTGTTCGACTATTTCATTGAGGGACAAGGGCCGCCGCTGAATGATTTGTTTGCGGCTATAGGCGAGGAGCTGGCGCGTGAGAGCGGTGGCGCGTTCGGCGGCGCGTTCGACCTGTTGCAGGGAAGCGCTGAGTTTTTCATCCAGGTGCGGATTGCGCAACTGCATCGAGGTATTGCCGAGAATGACGGTAAGGATGTTATTAAAGTCGTGCGCGACGCCGGCAGCGAGGCGGCCCACAGCTTCCATCTTTTGCGCCTGTCGCAGCTCGCTCTCCAAACGCGTCCGATCAGTGATGTCCTGCAGAATGAGAAGATGATAGGGGGCGCTGCCGAGCTCGAGATTTTCAGCCGCGACCAAAACATCGCGTTTCTGGCCGTTAGTCGTGCAGATGGTGGCGGCCAGATTGCGGACCACTTCACGCGCGCGAAGCTTCTCGCGTATCGCCACCGCTGATTCTTCGTCGGCCCACAATTCTACCTCGTTGCTCAAGACCGCGTCACGTTCGGCGCCGATCAACTCGAGGAAGCTGCTATTGGCATCGAGACAATCTCTGCCATCGGGCCGCTGGATAAGCATGGGAATCGGGCTGCCGTGAAAGGCTTTGGAGAAACGTTCTTCGGAACGACGCGACGCTTCTTCCGCGGCTGTGCGTTCAGCCACTTCACCGGTGAGGCGCGCGTTGGCTGTGCTTAACTCGACCGTACGCTGGTTCACCAAGGCATCGAGCTCTTCCATCTGCCGACGCGCGATCTGAGTAAGCTGCCATTTCTTCGCGAGCGCATGCGCCATTTGCAAGACCTCGACGTTATCGAACGGTTTCTTGAGCACGAGCATCTGATCGGTGCTGCCGATGGACCTGGTGATCTCATCCCACGAGTAATCGGAATAAGCAGTGCAGATGACGATTTGCAGGTCGGGAAATTCCTTCCAGATCCGCGTGATCGTTTCGATGCCATCCCATCCGGGCGGCATCCGCACATCAACGAATGCGACAGCGTAGGGCTCACCGCTAGCAAATGCCTCCCGCACTTTCTCCAGCCCCTCCTGGCCTTGAAAGGCGGAGTCGATCTGAAAACTCCACGTCCGGGAAACGACGGCTTTGTCGCCAAAGAGCGCCGCTTCATCGGCATCGAGTTCCTCCGCCAGTTTGGCATCGGCTGGACCAAGAATTTTCCGGAAATCTTCGTGAATGGACGGATTATCGTCGATGACGAGAATGTGGTGATTCTCGGGATGTAATGTCAGCGCTGCGGTGCTCATTTGTTGGTGACGAGAGACGCGATGGGAAGCTCGAGAGTGAAGGTGGCGCCGTGGCCGATACCGGCGCTTGCGACCGCAAGCGAACCGCCCATGGCGCGCGCGGCCAGCGCGCCGCTGTGTAATCCAAAACCATGGCCTTCTTCTCTAGTCGTGAAACCGTGCGCGAAAACGCGGGTGAGATTTTCCGGTGAAATGCCGATGCCGTTATCGGCCACGACCATGTGCACGAAACGCTCGTTCACGGCGAAGATGGAAATGGTGATGCGTTTGTCTGTGCGCTTCGATTCATCCAGCGCATACTTGGCGTTGCGCAGAAGATTGATCAGGATTTGCAAGACTTTGTGGCGATCGACGCGCACGAGCGGCGCCGCCGAAAATTTTCTTTCAAGGGAGACGCCATGACGCTCGAATGCGCCAATGTTCATGGCAATGGCATCCTCGACCAAACGGTGCGACGGCAGATTCTCGAAGACGCCGCTGACTTTGGCGTAGCTCTGCTGCATCGCGACGACTTCCTTGATGTGTTCGATGTTGCGCCCAAGCTGGTCGACTTCTTCGAGCAGCTCGGCGTTTTCGGCGACAAAAAATTCTCCGAGTTTGGCCAGATAACCCGGCAACTTCTGTCCGTTGGGATCGTTGGTCAGATATTCGCCGACGTTGCCGTTATGTGCAGTGAGAAGTGCGGCGGCTTTGGCGAGCTTCGGCGCTTTGGAGCGGCGCAATTTTTCCACAACTAACCCAGCCGAAACATTCACGCTATTTAGCACGTTACCGACATTGTGCAGAACGCCGGTCGCGACTTCGGCCATTCCGGCAAGACGCGATGTTTCGAGCAGCTTTTGCTGCGAAACGCGCAACGCTTCTTCGGATTCCCGCCGCTCCGTCATATCGCGCATCACCGACGAAACATATTCCAGTCCCCCTTCCGAATTTTTGTGCGCGATCAGGACCTGGGAGACGTGAACTTCCTGCCCATCGCGGTTAAGGATGGCTGTTTCGCCAGACCAGCATCCTTCCTGCAAGGCCGCGGGCAGTCCTTCGTTCTCGATGATCTCACGCGCCCATTCCGGATGAAGATCAAGTGTTTTCAGCCACGTGATCTCCTTGTCGTCATCCAAACCGAGAATCCGACGACCGGCGTGATTGAGATAAAACGCGCTGCCGTTGGGATTCGCGTTGATGACGATGTCCGGCGTCGCTTCCAGTATGGCAGTGAGACGTGCGTGCGCGGCCTCGGCCCGTTCGCGTTCGCCGATCTCGCGCTCGAGTGCATTCACTTGCTCCTGCAATTTGTGTTGCGCCCCTTGCAGAGCGGTGTCCTGGGACTGGATTTGGGCCAGCATCTGATTAAATGCATCGGTTAAAACGCCAACTTCATCGGCGCATACTTTTTCCGCGCGCACGGAATAGTCCTTATGATCGGCCACGCTGCGCGCGGCTCCAGCCAGGCGCAGGATCGGATTTGTAATGAAGTGGAGGAATTGACTCGAAAGCACGAACGCCAACAGAAGCGAGGCGGCAAGAACCAAAGCAAAGATGCCGCCGTAAAGTCCGAGCAACTGTGCCGTCATCGCATGCAAATCGGCCAGGAGGTAAAGCGTTCCTTCGCGTGTGCCGTTAAGCACGACAGGCTGCGCAAGGAGGATTCGATTACCAGCGATACGAAACCCGGACTTGAGACTCGCCGACTTTATCTCCGTCCTGTCCCGCTTGCCGCCAAAGAAAGCCAGCTGTTGCTGGTCCATCAACTCAAGGCGCGCGCTCACAATCTGAGGCATCGTCTTGAGTCCGGCGAGAATTTGGCCCGCAGCTTCCTCATCTTTGAACATGACGGTGGTCGCGCAGTTGTGCGCCGTAATTTCACCGACGACCGCGAGTTGGTGCGCGGACTGTTGCCGCAGTGTATACGCTTGAAAGAAAAACAGCGCCGCAAACGCAAGCAACAAGACTAGGCCCGCGATCAGCATGATGACGGCGCTGATCTTTTGCCGGATCGGACGGTCGCACAATTTTTGGGTCAAGCCGCGCATCAATTATTGGAGAGTTCCAGTTTGCAGGCAAAACGGCACTTCTCACGTCCAGAGTGCCTTCGATTGGAAACGGATTTAGACACGATTAAATTATGCTGTTCGTGAGCCCCCGGGGCGACACTTCTCCTAGAAAATAGCAACAATCATGCTACGGCCTCGTGAATGAACGGGAACTGCATCCCGATGGAATACGTTTTGCTCTGACCTGCGTTAACGAGTCGGCGCAACTTCGTATGCGACGGCCGCGACACAGATACCATTCATGAGTTCCCACAGCGACGAGATTACCAAACGACAAACGCCAGGCATCCTCCCGCTGAAGGAACAACCTCCTCCGCGCCCGGCCTTTTCTCCGCACTCCGCCCGCAGGAGAAAGCGTGCTCTCACGGTCGCTTCTTTTCTCACGGTGGCATTAGCTCTTGGCTTCGGGATCTGGAATTTGTCGCGTCGCCTCGCTCCGGAAATCACTGCCCCGCCCTCGCCGGAGTCGGCCTACGTGGCTTCTTTCCCGGAAAAAAGTATCGCGGTCCTACCATTCGCGGATTTAAGCGACAATAAACAGGATGGTTTCCTGGCCGAGGGCGTGCAGGACGACATTCTCACCGCCCTTTCCAAAGTGGCAGATTTAAGGGTGATCAGTCGCACTTCGGTCAGCACCTACGTTCCAGGAAAGCAACGCGATCTGCGCAAAATCGCTCAAAGTCTTGGCGCCGCCTACATCCTCCAAGGAAATGTCCGGCGCAGCGATAAGAAAGCTCACATCAGAATCCAGCTAACCGACGCGCGGCGCGCGGAAAAACTGTGGAGCGAAAGTTACGAGCGCGATTTGGCCGACGTCTTTGGTATCCAGAGCGATATCGTGCGGCGGGTCGCCGTTGAGCTGCGGGCCGCCGTTTCGCCGCAGGCCAAAGCTGCGATCGAGGAGCGGCCCACCAGAGACGTTCTCGCCTACGGCCTGTACGTCCGTGGCAAAGACTTAATCGCGAGCGTTTCCTTTAATGCCCAGATCCAGGACAAGCTGGTCCAGGCGGTTCAAACGCTCGATCAAGCCATCGCGCGCGACCCGAAGTTTTACCTTGCTTACTGCCAGCTGGGCGCTGCGCACAATTACCTCTATTTTTTTGGTTTCGATCATACGCCGGCGCGGCTCGCTTCGGCCGAGGCAACGCTCAATGCAGCCATTGGTCTTCGTCCTGACGCGGGCGAGACGCATCTTGCCCGCGCAAACTACTTTTATCGTTGTCACCTTGATTACGACCGAGCCCGCGCCGAACTGGCCCTCGCTCAGCGCGCCTTGCCTAACAACTTCGAAATTTTTGAATTAACCGGTTACATCGATCGGCGCCAGAATCTCTGGAAGGAATCGGCGCGCAGTCTGCAAAGAGCTCTCCAGCTTGATCCGCGAAATTTTTTCCTGCTCCAGCAGATCGCCTACAGTTACCAGGAATTTCGCCAGTTTGGCGCGATGGCGGCAGCGCTGGACCGCGCCCTCGCTCTCGTTCCCGCTGATCTGGATACTCGAGTCACGCGCGCGCTCGTTGATCTGGAATGGCGCGCCGACACGCGTCCCCTGCATCAAATAATTCAAGCTCTCCTTGCCGAAAACCCCGCTTGGGCGAGCGATCTGGGAGACCAATGGCTTTACGTCTCGTTATGCGAACGCAACACCGCGGAAGCTTCGCGCGCGGTCGCCGTTATCCCGCCCACTGGCACGGCCACGGACCTCAACTTCCCGCGTACCTGGTGCGAAGGGCTTGCTGCCCGCGCACGAGGCGATGAGGCAACGGCTCACACCGCTTTTCTTGCCGCACGCGCAGAACTGGAAAAAACGGTGAGCGAACAACCTGACTACGGTCCTGCCTTTACTGTTCTCGGTTTAATTGACGCCGGTCTTGGTCGCAAAGAAGAAGCCATGCGCGAGGGCCAGCACGCCGTCAAGCTGCTACCGGTCACCAAAGATGCGATCGACGGGGCAGAGATAGCTAAGTATCTCGGCGTCATCTACGCCTGGTGCGGAGAGAAAGATCTCGCGATTCAGCAGATTGCCGCCACCCTCCGCACTCCGAGCACGGTGAGTTACGGTAACTTAAAGCTCCATCCTTTTTGGGATTCGCTCCGAGGCGATCCGCGTTTCGAGAAAATTGTCGCTGATCTCGCTCCGAAGAATTCGGAAGAGTAACTCGGATTCTCTTTTCGCCCTGCCCGGCAAGCGCCGGTTCAAATATCCGATTCGTGGTAAAAATCCCACGATTCGAGAGAATATAGAAACTGTGGAATCAGGTCGCGAAAAATGCGCAAAATGATTTTGTTCGCCCGCTCGACCTGCTACAACTGGACTGCCCAACAAACACACGTCGACGTGGTTTGGTAAAAGAGGGACGACCGAATGACAAAGGAAAAAGATCATAACCCCGAAAAGGAAAAGGAACCGAAACAAGGGGTTCGCGATCTGCCTCCGAAGAAAGACGTCAAAGGTGGAAAGGCCGACGAGAAAGAAAAGGACTCGGGTCGGACCGGCGAAATTGATTTCATGCAGAATTACTGACGCAGTCGCCGATGCGACATGCTAGCGGCCGACGATCGATATGTTCGAACGCCGAGCGGCTTCGATGAGCGACTCCTTTTCGAGCAGTAAAGTTTTTCCGGACTCGACTGCAATCACGCGCACGCCAACTTCTGCGGCAACGAGCACGGTCTCGGGTCCGATGACAGGAACATCAAAGCGCATGTCCTGATTCGCTTTAGCGACCTTAACCATGATCGTCGCTTTCCGGCCGAGAATTCCACCGCGCTTGAGCGCATCGTTAGTTCCTTCGAAGGCCTCAACGGCAAGGACCGTTCCGTTTTTTACAACCACGGTTTGCCCGATATCGAGCCGGCTGATTTCCTTCGCAATCTCCCACCCGAATTCCACGTCCTGTTCCTCTCGCCGCGATAATTTCGGACCTGCCATCAATCCAACGCTCGCAACAAATTCTTCGAGAAAGGTCGTGGCCGGTAACATCTCGATTCCGATTTTTCGCAGCTCTTCCGCGATCGCTGCGAAAATCGATTCGGCATTGCGTCGTTTCAGTCGCGCCAGCAAAAGCAATGCTTTCCAGTCAGGTCGCAGATCGAACAGATTCTTTGGCGCGATTTGCCCGGCCATGATGACGCGCTGTAGTTTTTGTTCGAGAAAAAAATTGAGCAAACGGCCGAGCTGCCCGACGCGCAGCCACTCGATCGTATCCACATTTCGGGCGAGATTTGAATCGGTCTCGTTCGTAAACGCTGCGGCGACGATTCGTTTTACCCCTGCCGCACGCGCTGATTGCGCGAGCAAAAACGGGTAGACGCCGTTGCCCGCGATGATTCCGAGCGTTTCTGGCGTTTGCATTCAGCCGGTAAATCGGCCTAACGAGTTAGGAATGGCGCCGGCGTTTGACGTGCAACTGCGCCAGAGCCTTTTGCAGTGAAGCTTGAATGGCAGTGACTTCTTCCGCGGTGTGATCTTCTTTCATCGCAGCTTGCGCGCGCTCGACCGCTTTTTCCGCCGCTTGCTCATCGATGCGTTCGGATTCCAAGGCCATATCCGTGAGCACGGAAACAGAATCAGCTTTGATTTCAACAAATCCCTCGCCGACGGCGAGCGCAATTTCCCGACCATTTTTGAGAACGCGCAATTCGCCGGGCCGCAGCATTGTCAAAAGCGGAACGTGCTTTGGGTAAACGCCAAGCTCGCCTTCCGATCCCGGAATGGTGACCATCTCGACGTCTTCGGAGTAGGCCGTCGTTTCCGGCGTGACAATTTCAAGGCGCAGCGTCGCCATTGTTATTTCTCTTCCGCAATCATTTCGATCGCGCCCTTCATGTAGAAATTCTGTTCCGGCACATCATCATGTTTGCCATCGAGAATTTCTTTGAAGCCACGCACCGTGTCCGCGATCGAAACGTATTGCCCTTTCGAGCCGGTGAAAATTTCTGCGACATGAAACGGCTGGCTAAGAAAACGCTGAATTTTACGAGCGCGCAAAACGGAGAGTTTGTCTTCCGGACTCAATTCATCCATGCCAAGGATCGCGATGATGTCCTGAAGATCGCGGTAGCGCTGTAACACTTTCTGAACGCCACGCGCGACGGCGTAATGTTCCTCGCCCACAATCTCCGGCGCCAGCGCCTTTGAAGTTGAAGCCAACGGATCGACCGCTGGATAAATTCCTAATTCCGCAATAGAACGTTCGAGCACGATGGTGGAATCAAGATGCGCAAAAGTATTCGCCGGCGCCGGATCCGTAAGATCGTCCGCCGGAACGTAAACGGCCTGGAATGACGTGATCGATCCTTTTTTGGTCGATGTGATTCGTTCCTGCAAATCGCCCATCTCGGCTGCGAGCGTTGGTTGATAACCGACCGCGGACGGCGTGCGCCCGAGCAACGCCGAAACTTCCGAACCGGCTTGCGAGAATCGGAAAATATTATCGATGAAGAGCAACACGTCCTGATTGCGCTCATCACGAAAATATTCCGTCATCGCGAGAGCGGAGAGCGCGACACGCAAACGCGCGCCAGGCGGTTCGTTCATCTGTCCGTAAACGAGCGCCACTTTCGATTTGCTGATGTCTTTGAGATCGATAACGCCCGCCTCGCTCATTTCGTGATAGAGATCATTGCCTTCGCGGCTGCGCTCGCCTACACCGGCGAACACAGAAAAGCCGCCGTGCTTCATCGCGACGTTGTTGATGAGTTCTTGGATAATAACGGTCTTGCCGACGCCGGCGCCACCGAACGCGCCGACTTTCCCGCCCTTCGTGAAGGGACAAACCAAATCGATAACTTTGATTCCGGTTTCGAGAATCGAAGCGCTCGTATCCTGTTCCGTCAGATCCGGCGCCTTGCGATGAATCGGATAACGTTTCGTGAATTTTACCGGACCGAGATTATCAACTGGATCGCCAGTAACGTTAAAAACGCGACCGAGCGTTCCTTCGCCGACGGGAACGGAAATTGGATTGGCGGTGTTCGTCACAGGCATTCCGCGCTTCAAACCTTCCGTCGAAGACATCGCGATGGAACGGACCCAATTGTCGCTCAGATGCTGTTGCACTTCGAGCGTCAGCTTCGTCGGATTGCCGTTAACTTCGTACTCGATCTCGAGCGCGTCGTAGATGTGCGGCAATTTGCCGTCGCTAAATACCACGTCCACCACGGGACCAATGACCTGAACGATATTTCCTGTATTCATAACTGTTAATTAGGAACCGAGCGCCATCTGCGCGGTGGCGATTTCGAGCAACTCGGTCGTGATGCTGGCTTGGCGCATCTTGTTGTATTCGAGCGTGAGATCCTTGATGAATTGCTGCGCATTGTCGGTGGCGTTTTTCATCGCGACCATGCGCGCACTGTGCTCGGAAGCGCGCGCGTCGAGGATCATCTGGAAAACTTGATATTGAATGTAATAAGGCAGCATGAAATCGAGCACTGCTTCCGGCGCCGGCTCGAACAAATATCCCAGGAGCGGATCAGCGCCGTCTTTCTCCGTCGCAGCTTTTTCCTGCTCCGTTTGTAATTCGTCAAAATTGCTAATCGGTAACAGCGTTCGTACAACCGGACGCTGATTGATCGTGTTGACGAAATGCGTGTAGAGCGCGGAAACTTTGTCGACTTCGCCGCTCAGAAATTTTTCGACGCAAAACTTCGCGATCACTTTTGTTTCCACGAAAGCAGGCGAATCCTTCAATTCGAAATCCGCCAGCATTTCGCGACGCGTGCGCGAAAGAAATTGTCGCGCTTTGCGGCCGGAAACCACATACGCCGTTTTGTCGGCCTCGAAGCGTGCCGCTTCGCGCATGATGTTCGTGTTCAACGCGCCCGCGAGTCCCTTGTCGGTGCTGACAATGAGCACCAGTTCCTTTTTCACCGGACGCACTTGCAGCAATGGATGTAATTTCGAATCAGTCCGCTCCTGCAACGAAACCAAAACCTTATTCATCAGCTTCGCGTAAGGGCGACCGGCCAGGGCGTGCTGTTGCGCCCGCCGCATTTTCGAAGCCGCGACCATCTGCATCGCCTTCGTGATCTGCGCGGTGTTGCGGATCGATTTGATCCGGCGCCGGATGTCTTGTGTGTTGGCCATCGTTTAACGGGAAGTTTTCTTTTCCGCGCGATAAGCTGCCGCGCGTTCGCGCACGTGAAAACCGATTTCACGCTTGTCTCGCGGCAGAGCCGGCGCCAGCAATTGCCGGATGGCAGCAAACAATTGGGCGATCGACTCGTCATGCGTCCCCGTCTTGCGCTCCAGCTCAGCCAAACGATGAGACAACTCGGCGTTGGCCGTTATCATTTCGCGCAGCCTAACGAATGCGCGTACGACTCGGACGCTGGCGGCAACAGCGATCGGACTGTTCAAGATACTGGCAAGCATGATTGCGCCGTGTTCGGTAAAGACCCGGGGAAGTTTCCTGCGACCGCCATGCAAACTTGAAGTCGCAAATTGCGACATCAAGTTTTGAGCTTCGCGTGCCGTTAAACGGAAAGCGAAGTCCTTTGGGAATCGCCGTAAATTGCGCCGCACTTGCTCATTCAATCTGCGTGTCGAAACTCCGTAGATCCCGGCCAGGTCAGAATCGATCATGACACGCTGGCCTCGAATTAAAAAAATTCTTTCCTCGATTTGCTTGAGGGAACGGTTGCGATCCATACCGGAACCAAATGAAATCATTGCCAGCCAGCCTTGAAATCGTTGAGCGCACTTGCCAGTTCGCTTTCGAGATTTTTGTCGATTTCTTTTTTCTCCCAAATCGAGCGGAGCAAACTTTCTCTGCGCGTTTCGAGATATTCCTGCAGCTTGACTTGAAACTCTTTTACGCGCTCAACCGGAATTGGATCAAGAAATCCATTCTGCATCGCCCAGAGAACAGCGACCTGTTGTTCCACCGGAATCGGGTTGTATTGAATTTGTTTGAAAAGCTCGACGATGCGCTGACCCCGATCGAGTCGCGCTTTTGTCGCTGCATCAAGATCGGATCCAAACTGCGCGAACGCCGCGAGTTCGCGGAACTGCGCGAGATCGAGTTTCACTTTGCCGGCCACTTGTTTGATCGCCTTGATCTGCGCGGCCGAACCAACGCGGCTCACAGACAATCCGACCGAAATCGCAGGACGCACACCTTGATAAAAAAGATCGGTCTCAAGATAAATCTGACCGTCTGTGATCGAGATAACGTTCGTTGGAATGTAAGCCGAAACGTCGCCAGCCTGCGTTTCAATAATCGGCAGCGCAGTAACGGAACCGCCACCGGATTCTTCGTTGACGCGCGCACTTCTTTCGAGCAAACGCGAATGCAAATAAAAGACGTCGCCCGGATAAGCTTCGCGTCCTGAAGGACGTTTCAAAATAAGTGAAACCTGGCGATACGCGACTGCGTGCTTGGAAAGATCGTCATATACAATGAGAGCATCCATGCCGTTATCCATGAACCACTCGCTCATGGCTGCACCCGCGAAAGGCGCGAGGTATTGATTAGCCGCAGTGTCGGAAGCCGCCGCGGAAACGATCGTCGTGTAAGGCATCGCGCCTTCTTTTTCTAAAGTGGCGAGCGTTCGCGCGATGTTGGAATTTTTCTGACCGATCCCGACGTAAATGCAGTAGAGGGGCCGGTAATCTTTGATCTGGCCTTCCTCGCCGGCTCTGTTCAAACGCGCCTGGCTGATGATTGTGTCGACCGCGATAGTGGTTTTTCCGGTAGCGCGATCGCCAATGATCAATTCGCGCTGGCCGCGACCGATCGGAATCATCGCATCGATCGCCATGATACCGGTCTGCACCGGCTGGCTGACGCTGCGTCGTTTGATAATGCCGGGCGCAATTTTTTCGACCGGGTAGAAAGTGTCCGTTTTGATTGGGCCTTTGCCATCAAGCGGTTGACCAAGGGTATCGACAACGCGACCGAGCAACGCTTTTCCCACCGGGACAGAGAGCAAGCGACCTGTGGTCTTCACTTCATCGCCTTCCATGATTTTGGTGTTATCACCGAGAAGAACGCATCCGACTTCCGTTTCTTCGAGATTGAGCGCGAGCCCGTAAATTCCGTGCGGAAACTCAACCATCTCGTTAAGCATCACGTCGCTCAAACCTTCGACACGCGCGACACCATCACCCGTTTCGCGCACGACACCGACGTTGCTTTTTGTCGTCGAAGTTTTTAGTCCGGCGATTTTCGTTTCGATATCTTCCAATATGCTGCTCATGTTTTTGCTTGGTTAAAGTTGCTGCTGCAAACGCTGCAGACGATTTCGCACGCTCCCGTCCCAGACGTCGCTCCCGACGCGAACGCGCACTCCGCCGAGTAACTCGGGATTGACCGTAATTTCAGTCGTTAGGTCGTTACCGTATTTCTTTTTTAAACCGGACACGATTTTGGACTTGGTATCACCATCCAAATCGCTCGCGCTCTCGATGTGCGCATGACGCTTCTCCACCTCGATGCGAAGCAGACGTTTGTAATCCTCGAGAACCTTGATGTAATTACGCGGTTTTTTTGTGATCAACGACTGCACGACCGCTGAAACACGGCCTTTGTCCAACTGGCCATCGGTGAAACTGGCGCGTAGAAATTCTCGCGCGAACCGCCGTGTTTCCTTGCTGACTTTCATGAAATCACGAAGCGATTTGACGGGTCGCTTCTTCCTGCAGGCGACGCTGATCCTCGTTAGTTAAAATCTTGCCCGTCACTTTTGACGTCGTTTCCACAACCAGACGGCCGAGTTCCCTCTTCAACTCCGTCATGGTGCGTTCGTGTTCGATCGCGCTGGCTTCGCGCGCCTTGGCCACAATCTGTTCTGCCGCCTGCACCGCTTCCTGCTGCTTGCGTTCGGCTAGATGTCCCGCGCTTTCCCGCGCTTCATCGATCATCTTTTGCGCCTGCGCATTCGCTTTCGCCAGGATTTCAGAGTAGCGCTGTTCGGCTTCGGCGAGCTGCTGTTTTATTTTGTCCGCGTTGAGTTGTCCTTCTTCAATGCGCTGCCGTCGTTCCTCCAAAACATTTAGAATGGGTTTGTAGGCGAAGATCCTGAGCAACAGCGCCACGATGGCAAAACTGATGACCTGCGAAAGGAAAAGCCAGACGTTGAATCCGAACGTTTCTCCCGTTTCGCGGGCCATATCGACAAAGCCGCCAGTCGCCGCAAGAATAGCGATGCTCATGGAGAAGTGTGCGCCGATGCGATCACGGTGGAATTACTTCACGAGGAAGATGGCGTAAAAGACGATCGCTTCCGCGAACGCAATCGCCAAAATCGCCTGCACGAGAATTGCCGTCGCGGCGCCAGGATTGCGGCCGACAGCCGATGCTGCGCCCATGCCGATCAAACCGACGCCAATCGCTGCGCCGAGACCGGCCAGACCGACGTGGATGTTTCCGCCTATTTCTGCCAGTAGTGGTAGTATCATATTTCTTTCTTTGGTTGTTTACGGCGACGCTCGCGATTCATCCGCGAACGCCCGCCGAAATTTTTAGTGCGCCCCGTGTGTCGGTTCGTGCTGCGCAATCAATAGCGTAAAGACCGCCGTCAATAGCATGAAAACAAGCGCCTGCACAATTCCAACGAGCAACTCCATGAAGTAAAAAGGAATCGGAATCAGCCACGCAAATGAGGGAACCAGATGGGACATCGATTCCAACATATTTTCACCCGCGTAAATGTTCCCATACAAACGAAAGCTGAGCGAGATGGGGCGAAACAAAATCGAAACGATCTCCAACCAGCCAACGAGAAAGAAGACGACGATCATGAGAGCCTTCAAGAGCCCTGATGTTTCACCTTTCGGCCCGAACAAGTGCATGATGAATCCGCCAACGCCGTTGGCTTGAATGGCCCAGATTAGCCACAGGACAAAAAATACCGCGGCCATCGCGAAAGTAAGATTGAGATCTGCGTTTGCACCGCGCAAAAGCGGACGATCAACGTGAAAGGAATTAGTCGCAGGCTCGAAGTGCCCCCATCCGATTGTTCCGACACCTGGAATCAACCCAAACCAGTTCAGGAACAGGATGAAGATGAAAATTGTGGCGAAAAACCAGAACGTCTTCTTTACCAAAGAGCGACCGATCACGCTTTCGAGGAAGTTATAAAGACCTTCCACGAGCCATTCCGTAAAATTTTGTATTCCGCTTGGAATTCTTTTGATGTTACGCGTGGCCGCCTGTGCAAAAACAATAATGCCGGCGGCAACAATCCAGGTAACGAGCATGGAGTTCGTAACGACAAACTTTCCGATATGAAATAATTCCGCCGCCTTTAACGAGAGTGCCTCGTGTTCGGCTGCAGGAGCCTGCCCGGTTATCGGCGGCTCCGCCGCCAGCGATATGCTCGGCACGAAAAGAAACGCGAGCAGCAGGATCGCGCTCAACATGGATGCAACTGAGATACGATACGGCATTAGTGGATGGTTGGACGGCGGCGGCCCGTTCGATCTGCGAGTGCAGCGTCGCGAAGACGATTGCACACAACTCTGCAGCCACTTAAGTCGCGCATACCAAAGCCGCTTTTGCGTGGATGACAAGCAACTTTGCGAAGTTTTCGCGCGATTTTCTCGGCGCTTTTTCGCTATTTTACCGGGACTCGTTCCGGCAAAGACGTATGCATTACCTCGCGTTTTTCCACGACCGCGTCCGGCGCCGTCTTCATTTGGATCGCTTCCTCGTAATACAATTCAAGCAAACGAATTTGTTCGCCTTGTTCGAAGTGCGCAGTGACCCATTCGCTCGCGAGCAAACCCATTTCACGAAATGCGATTTGCGAACTGAGAATGGTCGCGACCGCGTCCGCCAGCGCAACAAAATCGCCTTCATCGACGAGTAAACCGGTGCGGCCATTTTGAACTGCTTCCGGAATTCCACCATGTCGCGTCCCGACAACGGCCAGGCCGGTCGCCATGGCTTCGAGAATGGAGTTAGGCACGCCTTCCTGATCTTGATCGGAAGGCGTCTCGCTCGGATGCAGAAACAAATGGCAACTGGAATAGAGGTCTCTCAATTCTTCTTGCGAGAGAAATCCGCAGAAACGGACTTTGCTCGAGATGTGCAATTGGCGCGCGAGAAGTTCGAGCTGCGGTTGCAGCGGACCTTTGCCGGCAATCATTAGTTCCGCCTGCGGAAATTGTTTTTGTAGAATGGCGAAGGCACGGATCGAAGTCGCGACTCCTTTTTTCGGAATGAGCCGGCACGCTTGCAGAATCCGCCATGCGCCATTTGGCGGAGTTTCGCGGCGGACAAACGGAAAATCCTTCAGCGGAACGCCAGTGCGATTGATGCGCAACTTCTCGGGCGGACAACCAAGATCCACCAACCGATCGGCCAACGATTGCGAGCGCGCGAGAACAAGCGGCACCACTTCAAAGAGTCGTTTTAGCTTCTTGTTGTAATCCGCCACATCCTTTTTTTCCGCCACATCCGCGCCGTGAAACGAAACCACACAAGGCTTGTTCCATTCCTGAATGAACGGCAGCAGATGCACACCGGTGTGACCAAAATAAATATGCATCAAATCCGCACCCCGCCGTTCCAGCAGCGAAGCCAGCATTTCGTATTCACCGCGATAAACAACCGGCGGCACGCGTTTGATGAACTTCAGCCAACCATGCCGAAAAAGATTCATGCGCGGTTGCGGAATAATTTCCACATCAGGAAACGGAAACCGCGCCGAATCCTGCAACGTTTTGGTTAAAACAAACGTTCGCGTATTCCGCAGCGCGGTGACCTGCCGATAAATGTGCAGCATCTCCGGCTTGAGAAAAGTTGTGCAATAGCTGCCGATAGTTCTGGGACTCATGAAAAGGGGTGTATTATTTATTCAGGAATTCTCGTTGTCTAATTCTTAATCTTGCCATTTGGAGGGATTGGATAGAGCGAGGCTTTCGGGGTTGAGTTCCGGCTTGAGCCATATCTCAAGTTTCTCCTTTAACTGACTAACTCCCTCGCCTTGCTTTGCTGAGATGGCAAGCATCTCTACATTGGGAAATCGTTCGCGCAACATCCGAAGGTTGTCTGACGCCTCCGGTAAATCCATTTTATTGGCGATAACAAACCACGCGCGTTGCGACAAACGCGCATCAAACAGAGCTATTTCTCGTCGCAGATTTTCCAGATCCGCAACCGGATGCCGGCCTTCACTCCCGGACGCATCCACGACAAAAAGTAAGATCTGGCAACGCGTGATGTGCCGCAAAAAATCGTGACCTAATCCGACATTGCGATGCGCGCCTTCCACCAGGCCAGGAACATCCGCGACCGTAACACGACGATAACCGTCAAGCGCTACGACTCCCACCATTGGATGCAAAGTCGTAAATGGATAAGCTGCGACTTTTGGATGCGCGGCGGAAATTTTCCCGAGCAATGTTGATTTTCCGGCGTTCGGATATCCGACCAGTCCGGCATCAGCGAGTGTGCGTAACTCAAACCAAAAATATCCGCGCTCGCCTTCCTCACCCTCCGTGTATTGACGCGGCGCGCGATTCCGAGAGCTCTTGAAATGCACGTTGCCTTTCCCGCCGCCGCCGCCGCCGCAAAGCACAAACTCCTCACCTGGCCTAACGAGATCAGCGATCGGTTCAGCCGTGATCACGGGTTTCACACGCGTGGTGCGTTTTTCAACTGAATCGTCCTCGGCCGTCGTCGCATTATCCGGAACCTCCGAAGGATAAACGACAGTTCCTACCGGCACTTTTACGAGTTTCGCAACAGCCGAGCGTCCATGCTTCTTCTTGCCTTGTCCGTGCGCTCCGCTCTTTGCTTTCAGCAGAGGTTCGTAAAATAAAGCCGAGAGATTGTCCGTATGCTCATCAGCGCGGAGAATAATATTCCCTCCGCGACCGCCGTCCCCTCCGTCGGGTCCGCCTTTCGGGACAAACTTTTCGCGCCGGAAACTGACGCAACCGCGCCCGCCATCGCCGCCTTGCGCGAAAATTCTGATTCGATCGACGAACATGCCCAACCTTAGTCGAAGCTGTAACCGAAGTACTCTATTTCCGCAGCAAAGCGTTTTCCGACCATCATCTGCAGTTCGCGGTCATAATATTCTCTGTAATCCGCGCGCGCAGAGCGATTGTATTTCGGCAATGCCTGCGCCGGAATGCTGAGCCGCTGGCAAACCTTTGCGAAGTCTTCCTCCAGCGTTTCGAAGCGCATCGCGAAATCTATATTTCCAAATGGATTCTTGTCGTCGTCGGTTAGGCGCAAGTGATCGGCGGTCGACTGCATCTCGGCCACCAGTTTCTTGAACGCCTTTCGATTCCACTCGGTCACGCCCTGACTGGGCGTGAAATAAAACGAGATTATTCTGTCCCACGGATTTCGCACGCAGGTAAACTTATAAAGATCGGGAAATTTTTCGTCGCCTAACGCCGCTTTATACTCCGCCAGCGTCGAATGCTTCTTAACTTGATATTGCGAATTTCGAATCCCGAACCGCTCGACTCCGTCCTGATCGGGTCGCCTAACGACTTCATCCTCCGAGTAGTGACGCAGAATGCTTTGCACGGAATTCCCAGCCGTCTTCGGAATATGAATAAAAAGAAATTGTTTCTGGAAGGAGATCATCAGTTAATCAGTCTTCTGCGAATCGTATGTCATTCTTTCTCTGATGGTCGCGCCCGATGATCATTTCTCACGAGCACAAATTCATTTTCATCAAAACGGCGAAGACCGCGGGCACGAGCATTGAAGTATTTCTTTCCCGCCATTGCGGTGTGAATGACGTCGTTACTCCGATTACGCCTCCGATCGAAGGACATCAGCCTCGTAACTACATCGGTTATGTGAACCCGATTCCGGAACTTCTCAAGCGACCGGAAGGATTGGGCTCTGCGCTCCGTCATATTTTCACAAAGAGCAATCGCTTCTACAACCACATGAACGCTGCGCTCGTTCGAAAACGGATTCCATCCAAAATCTGGAATAGCTACTTCAAATTTTGCGTGGAACGCAATCCGTGGGACAAGGTCCTGTCCCATTATCACATGGCCGCCTTCCGCGCCAAAAATTCGCTTTCACTCGATCAATACCTCGCTCGCGGTCGTTTTCCGCTTAATTATTTTCGTTACACCGACCGGTCCGGACAAGAAATCATTGTCGATCGAGTCGTGCGCTACGAGAATTTGATGAGCGAGCTGGGCGAAATATTCGCGCATTTGTCGATTCCTTGTGACGGAACACTTGGCGGAAAAGCCAAATCAGAATACCGGAAAGATCGCACGCCTTATCAAGCGGTCTTTAACGACGAACAACGCGCCATCGTTGAGCGCGCGTTCGAACGCGAGATACTGTTGCACGGCTATCGCTTCTAAATAGAACTGCAACTTTTCCTCTGTGATTTCACACAAGTACAAATGCATTTTCGTTGAGGTCCCAAAGACCGGTTCCACCAGTATCCGAGCGATCCTCGGTAAAGCATGGAAACCGCACCGCAACCTGGTCGAACTCAGACGTCTCATGGAAAGTTCCTGGACGCAGTACGGCGGACGCAAGAACCGCGTCATGGAACGTCTTTACCTGTTCCGTTCTGAAGAGAAGAGAGCGGAGATCGGAAGGAAACAATTCGAGACCTACTTCAAGTTTGGATTTGTTCGTAATCCGTGGGATCGCGTGGTCGCGCTTTACGAACGTAAAGAACCGTTGGAGATGCGAGATAAGATGACCTTCGATGAATTCGTCGATTGGATTCAATACAGCAGCGCTACTTGCACGCATTCTTCGCCGCATCGTTATCAGCTCGATTGGTTCGTCGATGGGAGCGGCAACATGCTGGCCGATTTCATCGGTCGCTTTGAAAAACTGGAGGAAGATTGGGCGCACGTCGCGCGCAAGCTCGGCGTTTCCGCAACTCTGCCGCATGAGAGACCGAATCCTCGCGTACGGCACTACACGGAATATTACACTCCGCGGACGCAGCAAGTTATCGGCCGCAAATTCAGCGTCGATATCGAAACGTTCGGTTACGAGTTCGGTGCATGATCGGCATGAAAGCGATCGTCATGACATTCGATCGTTATCGCGCTGTTGCCGATCATATGATCTGGCAATACGAAAAACTGTGGCCGGATAACCCTTTTACTTTTCGTATTCCGTATCAAACGTTGCGCGGCACAAACTCCGAACGCCGGGAATACATTGAAGCTCCATCCGAGATTCGTCCTTCCATTCTTCAACTGCTTGCCGATATCGACGACGAAGATTGGATCTACTGGTGTCCGGACGACAAGTATCCCGTTCGCTTTTTGCTGAAGAAAATGACGAGAATTCTTCCGCACGTTCTCGCGTCCCCCGAGATGGGTGGGCTCTTGTTTTGCCGCTGCCGCGTAACGTTAGGCCGCCCCGATCTCGCATTGCATCCCGGCGAACGAGTGACTCCGGACGGCGATGTCCTGCTTGAACGAAAGGCCTGGTATCAGTTCTGGATCCATCAATTCATGCGCGCAAAGGTGCTGCGTTATTTCTTTTCGCAAATGCCCGAGCAGATCCCAAACGCGAAGGCGATGGACGACTTCAAGAGTAACATCGCGAAATTACCCGAGCATCGCCTTTTCGTAACGAAGGAAAATCTCGCTGTTTTCGGCGAGAGCACACATCGCGGCCTTATCACACGCAATTGCTACGACAGCATTCGCAAGAGCGACGTTGAATTACCGGAATGGTTCAGTCACCACAGCGGCGAACGCATTACCATGGGAAAGCTTTAGAGCTTCCAATTCAGATTATCGCCGACCGACGTCTGCCAATCTTCTACCTCATCGGCCAGTCGAGCGACGACATCTTCGTGACGGTTGTCTGAATAAAGGTTCTGCGTTTCCTGCGGATCGCTCTTCAGGTTGTAAAGCTCATTCAAGTCTTTGTCCCGTAGCGAAAGTTTCCAGCCATCCGAGGAGATGATCGTCCGCGTCGACTCTTCCACAGCTCGACGAATCATTCGGCGCGAAGCAAGGGCGCTGCCTTTTTTTATCTTGGTGCGATTCGGCGCCCATTCGATAAAAACGTTTTCATCCGGCATCGATTCACCCTGAATGAGAGGAAGCCGGCTCTTCCCTGCACATTGCGAGGCAGGCGGAAACCCGAGCAGATCAATCAACGTGGGAATGAAGTCGATATGACTGACCGGCTGCGAAATCCGACGCGATTGTCGTTGACCAGGCAGATGCACCAAATACGGAACACGCACCGCGTTTTCAAACATCACTTCTTTTGCATAGAGATGATGCGCACCGAGCATGTCGCCGTGATCGCTCGTATGCACAACGATCGTGTCGTCGATTAGATCGAAGCGCTCCAGACATCCCAAAATGGATCCGATGCAATGATCGACGAGCGTGACAAGACCGAGATAGCGCTGTTTGATCCGCAGATTTTCCTCCGGTGTGATTCCAAAAAAGAAAAGATCAGAGCGCCGCGTGCGATCGAGCAACGCTTCAGCTTGTTGCCACTCGCGCATAAGCCGATAACGCAATGGAACGTTGTCGTTAGGCGGAGAGAGTGCGGTCGGATCGAGATCAATCTCGTCGAGATCATGCTCGCGATTGAACGGCCCGTTGTAAGGCGAGTGCGGTTCGGCGAAGGCAACAAACAATATGAAAGGATCGCGCGCGTGTTTCTCGATAAACGAACAAGCATGCTCGGACACAAACCGCGGCTTGGAGAGTTCAAACGGGAGTTCGCTAATGGCGAGCGGGGAAAAAGAATCATTCGCTTTGTCGGGTCGCGCTCCTTTTTCCAGCAAAAACTGGCTGTAATCGCTCGTGTCTTCCGTGGAAATCCATTCCTGGAATCCTCGCTGCGCAACATTGTCGGAACCAAGATGCCATTTCCCGAAATAGCCTGTGTGATATTCGCTCTTCTCCAAAAGTTCGGGAAACGCCCGCACATTCGAAGGCAGCGGCACACTGTTGCGCGTACAACCATTCGTGTGCGGCCATGTGCCGGTGAGAAGTGAGGAACGTGACGGCGTGCAAACCGGTTGCGTGACATACGCTCGCTCAAAGATGGTCGATTCCGAAGCGAGCCGCGCAAGATTTGGCGCGTGCACTTTGTTGTTTCCGTAACAGGCGATCGTATCGGTCCGCTGTTGATCCGGCAGAAAAACAATCAGGTTCGGCCTTCGCGAAGGATGAGCTGCTCGTTCGGTCATGCGTTTGAACGTTGTAAAAATGCGCGCGCGTTATCGCACTAACGAAGCATAAAGCGCCGTCGTTTTGTCCGCGATTGCGGACCAGCTAAACTTTTCCTCCGCGCGTTTCCGTCCGGCTTTGCCAAATTTTTCACGCAATTGTGGATCGCTCATGAGCTGATTAATACGCGCAGCGAGATCGCGCGAAAATTTTTCCGGATGCATCGGTTCGAACGGACTCTCCGTCATTTGCTCGAGCGGAACGAGAAATCCGGTTTCGCCATCGACCACAACTTCTTTGATTCCACCGACGGCACTCGCAACAACGGCGGTTTCGCAGGCCATCGCTTCAAGATTGATGATGCCGAACGGTTCGTAAATCGACGGACAACAAAAGACGGCGGCGCGCGAATAAAGTTCGATGACCGCTTTTTTATCCACCATTTCGTCGATCCAGATGACGTCGGATCGTTTCGCAGTCGCCGCGGCCACCGCAGCTTTCATTTCTTCTGCGATCTCCGGCGTATCCGGCGCGCCGGCGCAAAGGACGATTTGAAAGCCCGGATCCATAAATTCAATCGCGCGGACCAGATGAATGATTCCTTTCTGGCGCGTGATGCGCCCGACAAAAAGCACAAATGGTTTTTCCGGATCGATGCCGTGCCTAACGAGTGCGTCACTCGTTTTAACTGGATGATATTCTTCGAGATCGATTCCGTTATAAATTACGTGTAGTCGCTCCGGGTTTACATCGAAAAGTCCCTCGATGTCCTTTTTCGTTTCGCCGGAAACAGCAATCACGGCATCCGCCATTTCGAGCGCGGCCCGTTCCAGCCAGACGGTGAAATCGTAACCGCCGCCGAGTTGCTCCCGTTTCCATGGCCGCAGCGGCTCCAGCGAATGGACCGTGATCACAAGCGGCAATCCATAATTCAGTTTCGCCAGGATCCCGCCAAAATGGCTGTACCAGGTATGACAATGCACAACGTCCGCGCTGATTCCTGACGTGTTAAAATCCGTGCAGCGCCGGATTGCACCAAAAACAGATTGCAATGGTTTGGGACAGGCAAACCCGCTCGTGTCCAGATCGAATCCGGTAATCTCAAGATTGCCTTTGCTCCAACGCTGATCGCCAAAGCAACGGACTTCGACCGAAATCTTTTTCGCGAGTTCGCGCGAGAGATAATCGACATGCACTCCCGCGCCGCCATAGACATTCGGCGGATATTCGTTGGTGAGGAAAAGAACCTTCATTACGCTTCTTATTATTCGGCTGGAGGCCGCAAGACACGTGGATTTACCACCGCGAAGCGAAACACGCCAATCGACGCCGGATTAATGCTTCACCTTCAGGAGCAAGACCGGAATGTCGACGTTGTGCCGTACTTTGTCGGCTGTGCTGCCGTAAAGAAGATCGCTGATGAAGCGATGTCCATGTGTGCTCATCGCCACGAGGTCGACCGATTCCGTCCGCGCGAGTTTGATGATTTCCGTCGCTGGTTCTCCCATGGCCAGGACCGAACTGACTTCGAATCCCTCGGCACGCAGCTCACGCTCAAGCGATGCGAGATATTCGCGATCGTGCTTCATTTCGTCGCTTTCCTGCAACTTGAGCTGTTCGAAATTGCGAGCAACCCAGCCATCGGCGACGTGCATCAGGATCAGTTTGGCATTCGTTAGGCGCGCGAGCGGACGGATATGCTTCAGAATCGTTTGATCGGTTTCGCGATTCTCTACCGGAATCAGAATCGATTTGTACATGCAACCTCCTAGAGATGGAGTCCACCGCGAAACGTTTGCACAAGCAACCACACATTCAGCACTGCGATAATGGCCGCCACCAGCCAGGCCAGTATTTTGGTTGTCGTGCCGTTAACAAATTCGCCCATCTTCAGTTTGTCGCTCGTGAACATTACGAGTGGAAAAACGGCGAAGCTCAACTGCAAACTCAAAATTACCTGACTGAGCACAAGCAAACTCGCCGCGCCGCCTTCGCCGGAAATGCTCGTGACGATAATGGCCGGAATGATGGCAATCGCGCGCGTAATCAGCCGTCGAAGCCACGGTCGCAACCGGATATTGAGAAAACCTTCCATCACAATCTGGCCGGCCAGCGTTCCGGTCAGAGTGGAATTTTGACCCGAAGCAAGCAAAGCGAGGGCGAAAAGCGTGCTCGCGCCAGTTACGCCGAGCAATGGCGTGAGCAGTTTGTAGGCGTCCTGGATTTCAGCGACATCGGTGCGCCCACGACTGTGAAAGGTCGCCGCCGCGAGAATTAAAATAGCGGCGTTAATAAAGAGCGCGAACATCAACGCCACGGTTGAATCAATCGTGGCAAATTTTATCGCTTCGCGCTTTCCCGCGGGGTTGAGCTGATAGCGCCGCGTCTGCACGATGGAGGAATGAAGATAAAGATTATGGGGCATGACCGTCGCTCCCAGAATTCCCATCGCGATATAAAGCATTCCGGGATCCGTGATGATATGCGGCGAAGGAATAAAGCCCACAGCGATTCCCAGTAGATGCGGGCGCGACACAATCAGTTCCCACAAAAAACAGCCGCCAATCACGGCGATGAGAGAAATGACGAGCGCTTCGATGTAGCGAAATCCCTTATTTTGCAGGAGCAGGACGAGGATAACATCGAGAGCGGTTACGCAGACGCCGACCAGCAAGGGCAGGCCGAAGAGAAGATTAAGGGCGATGGCCGAACCGATGACTTCCGCGAGGTCGCATGCGGCAATGGCCAGTTCACAAATAACCCAAAGTGCGAACGACACCGGCCGATTAAAATGATCACGGCACGCTTGAGCGAGATCCCGTCCACTCGCGACCCCGAGTTTCACGGACAATGCCTGTAGCAGGATGGCCATGAGATTGGAGAGCATGATCACGCTGAGGAGCGTGAAGTTGTATTTGGAACCGCCGGCGAGATCGGTTGCCCAATTTCCCGGGTCCATATAACCGACCGCGACGAGAAAACCGGGACCGGCAAAGGCAAGAAGTTTGCGCAGGAAACTTGCCGAGGAAGGCACTACGAGCGTGCGATGAACCTCGGAAAGACTCGGCAGCTTGGGCTGCGAACGCCAGCCCGGTTGGGGATGCAGAATATCGCCATCTCCGGAATTAGGCACGACTAAATTAGTTGTTCCAAACTATTAATCTGTCAACAGACAAATAATTTTGTTTTGACCGAATGCCGAAGGCACCGCTACCTTGCTCTTAGCGTGCCCGCGAAAACCAGAACCGTTCGCAGCTCAGCCGCGGTCGAGGATTACCTCGAACGCATCCTCGATCTCATTCAATCGAAGGGTTACGCGCGCGTGGTCGACATCGCAGCCAGCCTGAAGATTTCGCAGGCCAGCGTTACCAACATGGTACAACGCCTCGATGCGGATGGATTACTCACGTACGAGAAGTACCGCGGGCTCGTTTTAACTGAAGCGGGCGAAACGCTTGCGCGCAGAATCGCGCGGCGTCACCAACTCCTGACGGATTTTTTGAATCTCCTCGGCCTCGACGAACGGGTGATTAATCATGACGTGGAAGGAATGGAACACCACATCAGCCCTTCGACTTTGCGTGCAATTGAGACGCTGACTTTGCAATTACGCCGCCATCCGGCGTTGCTGAAGCGATTGAACGCGCGAGCGTAGTTCCATCTAGACGCCCTCGCGCAAATCAACGATCTCGCCCGGCCGGCAACGAATGGTGAGTGTGATGGGACGGCAACAAACACTGCAATCCTCCACCATCGATTGCTCGGGCAAAGAAGTATCGACTTGAATCGGAAATGTTTCGCCGCAATGCGGACAGAGAATGTCGCTTTCTACAACCAGTTCCATAAGGTTTGCCTAACGAATCAAGAAGCAGAGTCTTGTTTGGACATCGCGGCAGCGAGAGACGTTTTATCCATTTTTCGAAAATGGAGTTGCTTCACCCGACGGCTATCCGCTTGCGTGACGGTGACGAGATAATCACCGATTCGCACTTGTTCCCCCTGCTTCGGCAGATGACCGATGAGATGCGTGACGTGACCGCCAATCGTGCTGACATCGGCGCTTTCCAATTCAAGACCAGCAAAGTCATTCAGTTCGTACAAACCAAGACCGGCGTCGACCGTGAATTCGTTTTCGTTAACGCGGCGAAATTCATCCTTATCGGTGTCGAACTCGTCCTGAATATCGCCGACCAATTCTTCGAGCACGTTTTCCAAAGTGACCATCCCGACGGTACCCCCGAACTCATCCACAGCCATGGCGAGATGAGCGTGCCTCGTTAGAAAAAGTGTGAGCAATTTTTCCAGCTGCATCATTTCCGGAACTGGAATCAACTCGCGGCGAATTCGCATTAGATCGGGATGCGGATCGCGCATCATCGGCACAAGTTCCTTGATGTGCACAAGGCCCAATGTGTTATCGGGATGGCCGCGCACGAGCGGGAAACGCGTGTGCCGCGAGTCGATCGCTTTCTTTACGTTCGACTCGAAGTCATCCTCTACGTCGAGATAAACAATTTCACCACGCGGCGTCATGATATCGCGCACGACACGCCGCCTCAGATCCAAAGCGTTCACGAGCAAATTCCGCCCGAGCGCGGAGACTTCGTCGGATTTTTCACTCTGGTCCACGATTAATCGCAATTCCTCCTCGCTGTGCGCGAGTTCGGTCTTCGGAACTGCTTTGAGACGGAAAATTTTTTGCAAAACAAAATTCGCCGACTTGTTCAAAAACCAGATCGCCGGTTTTAGTAAGATATAGAAGCCGCCCAGCGGACGGACGAGGGCAAGGCTGACCGCGAGCGGATTGGCGATCGCGATGTACTTCGGTGCGAGTTCACCAAAGACGATGTGCAGAAAGGTGATTCCACCAAAAGCGAGTGCTATCGAAACGGAAGATACAAACGCGTGCGAATGAATGCCGAATACGGCAAACGCCGGTTGTAGTATTTGCACCAGAAATAATTCGCCGATCCAGCCGAGACCAAGACTTGCCAGCGTCACGCCCAATTGCGTGGCGGAAAGGTAAGCATCGAGATGAGCACGGACATGCTTGGCGAAAATCGCCCGCATGTTTCCTTCATCCACCAAAGCATCGAGCTGACTGCTGCGGACTTTGACCATGGCGAACTCGCAGGCCACGAAAAATCCGTTCAGCACTACGAGAATAGCGATGGCCGCCAGCTTGCCGAAGAGAATGCCGGGCGAATCCCATTCCTGAACGACGGTGGCGGCGACGAAGTCCATCGCCAGAAAAGTAAATAACAGTAAGCTCATTTACGCGGATGCTTCCCTGCATCCGATCCCTGCACGGCGAAGTCTACCAGCTGGACTTCGTCACGCCCGGAATTTGCCCTGAAGAAGCGAGTTCGCGGAAAGTTAATCGCGAAATCTTGAAGCGACGAATGAAGGCACGCCGACGGCCAGTGACCTGGCAGCGGTTCACCACCCGCGTGGGGCTGGCGTCACGCGGCAATTGGGAAAGGCCGATGTAATCTTTTTTCGCCTTTAACTCAGCACGGAGGGCGGCATATTTTTTCACCGTCGCGCGCTTGCGCTCATTGCGATTGATCCATGAGGTCTTGGCCATAAACGAACGCGGAAACTAGCGGACGAACCCCGGAATGCAACCGTTTTTTCCAAGACTGCGGCGATCCGTGAGCAACCGAATGTGAGCTACCATCCGATTTGATGCGCAATGTTCCCACTTTACCAAAAGCAGTTGCCCAGCACGGCCACAGAACTTTCTGCCGCTCTGACAACGAGTCTGCGGCGAGCGGTAAATGCTGTAAACGAGCCAGTCGCGATCCGTGACAATATTTATCCGGACCTCTCCGAAATCGCGGTGGATCTCAGCGGAGCGCAAATGCGAATGGATGCGCCGCGTCCTCTTTTACCGACCGGCAAAAGCGAATCGGCAATCACGGCGCAGCGTTTCACCTTGCACGCACAACCGCTTTCTGTCGCCGGCGCCGCTCTTAATCTCGAAATCGTCGCAGATAAAATCGTTCTGCATCAAAGTCCCGATCGCGACGGCAATATTTACCTGCTTCTGCAACGCGCGGAGAATGGACGAATCGCAATCTCGATTCAGCAACGGGATTTGGAAATGCTGATTAGCGCAATTGCGAAAACGGAAGCAGCCAAGCAGGGAGTCGCAATTGAGAGCGTGCAGTTAAAATTAACGAACCGGGGTGAGCGTTCGTTAGGCGCGGAAGTTCGCCTGCAAGCGCGGAAGCTTTTTTTAAACGCTAACATCCGAATCGCCGGATTACTCGAGATTGATGAGCAGCTTGTCGCGAGGGTTTCCAGACTTACTTGCGAAGGCGACGGCGCCATCGCCACTTTGGCCTGCGGGTTTCTCACGCCGCAGTTGCAAAAATTGGAGACTCGCGAATTTCCATTATTAGCGCTACCGCTCGGCGAGGTTCGGTTGCGCGATATCAAGTTGAATGTGGCGGATGGAATTGTCGTCACGGCTGAATTCGGCAGTGGGACCGCGGCATGAACGCTTCCGAAAATTCTATTTTTTAATTCCGCAATCGAAGTATGATCACTCTCCCTTAAGCCCTCCCCCTACTCTCTCCTCATGATTATCAAGATTGGTTTCGACATTGAGTTCAAGCTGCTGGGTCCCACGCCGATGATCCTGATGCTTTTTGTGCATCCATCGCGCCGCGGGGATTTGCGCAGCGAAGAGAAATTGGTCGTTAGGCCGGATCTCGAAGTAAACACGTTTACCGATTTGTACGGCAACATCTGCGGACGGCTTTTCGCTCCCGCGGGAAATATCCGATTCTCTCTTGATACCTCGATCGAAGACCACGGCGAACCGGATCGCAAACCATGTCCGGACGCGGTGCAGCACAAGGTAGAAGATCTTCCCGACGAAACGCTCGGTTACTTATTGCCCAGCCGTTACTGCGAAGTGGACCGGCTTTCGGACGAAGCGTGGAAACTCTTTGTTGAAACGCAACCTGGCTGGCCGCGCGTGCAGGCGATTTGCGATTGGGTCAATCGTCACGTCACGTTTGGTTATCAGTACGCCAATCAAAACAAATCAGCGTTTGATGTTTATGGAGAAGGCAAAGGCGTCTGCCGCGATTTCAATCATCTCGCCGTCACATTTTGCCGGGCCATGAATATTCCCGCGCGCTACGTCACCGGTTATCTCGGCGACATCGGCGTGTCCGTCGCGCCATCTCCGATGGATTTCAGCGCGTGGTTCGAAGTTTATCTCGGGGATCGGTGGTACGCGTTTGATGCGCGGCATAATTGCCCGCGCATCGGACGCACTTTGATGGCGGTAGGACGCGATGCTGCGGACGTTGCCATCACGACAAATTTCGGTCGCGCCATTCTAAAGAAATTCATCATCGTCACGGACGAAGTGCGCGACGGAATAGCGGCGTAAAGCTGGCGAGTTATTGCCGGGCGAGACGCCGGAAGAGTCCAAACCCGATCGCGAGGAACAGGATGTTGGGCAGCCACACGAGAATCTCCGGATGGAGTTTCGGGTTCGAGCGCAACGTGTCGGCGATGATAATAAACAAAAAATAAACGACGGCGACGACAAGACTCATCAGAAACCCAATGGAAGTTTCGCGACGATGCGCGGTGACGCCGAGCGGTACGCCGATCAATGCAAAAGCCAGACAGGAAAACGGAAAGGAAAAGCGCTTATTGATTTCGGTACGACTGGCGCTTTTTTCATGCTTGTCGCCCGTTTTGAGTTGATCGACCAATTGCTCGATCGATAACGCCGATCGGCTCGGCTGCTTTTTCTCGCGATCGTAAAGTTCATCCAGGCTGATCGGCAATGTTCCTTCTGCCATGTTGATTCCGTCACGAATTTTGCGCAGATCCCACGGGTTCGCTTCATCGCGCTGCTGATAGCGCGCGTGATAAAGATGCATCAGGATCCGTTTGTTAGGCAAATCGGCTTCGAGTTTTCCGGTCTTGGCATACGTCACTTTCACCGGCATCCCGCTGTCATCCATTTCGAAGACAATGACGTTTTCCAATTTTCTTCCCTGTTTTTTGCCGACGTAGATTTTACGGCCGGGAAATTCGTCGATTACCTGATCGCTGCCGAACAGCGCCATCGGATTGCGCGTCGCGAGATCGAAGATCGTGCTGCGCAAACGTTCCTGCGCCGCGGGCGCGACGAGCACGTTGAGCCAAAGACAAATCGCCGTGGCAATGACGGCAATGAAAAGCAGCGGAACGCAAGCACGCGTGACGCTGACGCCATTACTGCGCAACGCAATAAGTTCATTGTCCGCGGAGAGACGGCCAAAGACGAGAAGGATCGCCGTGAGCAATCCCCATGGAATTGTAAAAATCAGCGAAAAAGGCAGGACGTAAGCGATGAACGTGAGGAGATATTCCGCCGGGACATCATGATTAACGAGCAATGGAAGGAGCTTGCGAAAAATATTTCCTACCACCAGCACGAGGCTGAGCACGAGAATCGCAAACAAAACATTTACGATCAGCTCGCGGCTGATGAACCGGTCGATTAAGCGCATCGCGTCTCTTGTTAGTTCGTTTCGCTATCACTGACAAGTGAGGCGCCGGACTGTTGGATTTGCTTCCGTGCGAACTTTGCTACCTTGATGCCCGAAATGGGGAACGATCTTTACGACGTGGCAATTATCGGCGGAGGCCCGGCCGGCAGCACGGCGGCAACGCTGCTGGCGAAAGCCGGCCGGCGCGTGATTGTTTTCGAGCGGGAAAAATTCCCGCGCTTTCACATCGGCGAGTCACTTTTACCCGCGAGCATGCGGGCGTTCGATCGGCTCGGCGTACAGGAAAAATTGCGCGCGAATTTCATGGAAAAATTTGGCGGCGAAATGTCGAGCTCCTGCGGTGCCGAAGCAGTGCGATTCTATTTCAAAGATGGCTACGAGTCGCGTTGCGATCGTTCCTATCAGGTGACACGCGCCGACTTCGACAAATTATTGCTCGATCACGCCGCCGAAAACGGAGCGGAGGTTCATGAAGAAACGGCGGTGCAACACGTCGCTTTCTCAAACGACGCGGTCGAAGTGCGCGTGTCGTCGAAAAATGGCGACGCGAAAGAGATCCGCGCGCGTTATCTCATCGACGCGAGCGGGCGCCAATCGGTCGTCGGAGCGATGTTCAAGCTCAAGAAAAACTACGATGAGCTTCACAAATTTTCGCTCTTCGCGCATTACCGCGGAGTGACGCGACCGGAAGGCCGCGATGGCACACTCACTCGCATGATGCGCGGTCTCGATCGTTGGTTTTGGGTAATCCCACTCACGACCGAGCGCACTAGTATCGGAATTGTTCTCGACACCGGAAATTTCCGAAAAGCAAAACAAGATCCGGAGAAGTTTTTCGAAGAAGCGATTGCCGAGCAGCCTGCAATTGCGCAGGCGACTCTGAATGCGAGTCGCGTTACGCCTGTCTACACCGCAGCCGATTTTTCTTATCGAAACACCAAGCTTGCGGGCGATCGCTGGTTGCTTGCTGGAGATGCGGGCGGATTCATTGATCCCGTTTTCAGCAGCGGCGTTTTTCTCGCTGTGATGTCCGGAGAAATGAGTGCCGACGCGCTCAATGGCGCACTCGATAAACCGAAGCGCGCACCGCGATTGTTTGCGGGCTACGAGTCGCGTTTTAACAAAGCGATGGATGTTTACGTTCGTTTCGTTAACGCCTGGTATCGCAAAGAATTCATCGAGGTCTTTTTGCATCCTCAGGATGTTTTGCAAATTCCACCGGCCGTGAACGCTGTTCTGGGCGGGAATATTTTCGGCAGTTTCGCCGTCAAATGGCGGATGTGGATCTTTTATCGGCTCGTCTTTCTGCAAAAATATTTTCCGCTTTGTCCCCGCCGGACACTTTTGCCTGACGGAATTGCCAAACCCACGGTCGCTGAAGCAACCACCGTTTCCTAAAACCGCATGCGCAGAATCCTTGCCGTTTTTCTCGCGGCGTCGCTTGGCCTAACGAGTTGTCAGACTTTGCGTCACCAATTCTCACAGCTCTCTCCGAACTGGGAAGCACGCGCCGGCCAATTGCTCTATCGCGGGCGGAAGACAACTTTGATCGGTGAAGTCCTCGTGCGTTTTTCGAAAAAAGGAGATTTTGAGCTGACGTTTACCAAGGGCCCGGGCGTCACGTTACTTCTCGTGCGCCAGGACGCGACCTTTGCCCACGTCGAAGGCCCGCTCGCGCGTGGCCGCTGGTCCGGTCCCGTGGAAAAAGCTCCCGCGCGATTGCGAGGATGGCTCGCACTGCGAAATGTTCTCCTTCAAACAAAAAGCCCGGTGGTGAAATATTCCGCTGGCACCGATGCTTTTGTTTTCGAGTTTTAGGGCGATCTCTTTCGCCCAGCCGTCATGCCGATTTCGCAACTGATCGCCCGTCTCGTCACGCAACAGCGACGCCTTGTCTGGCTCGCCGTCGCGTTAATTTCGGCGGCCTCCATTTTCATTCTCGTGACGAGACTGCAGCTCGACACTGAAGTGCTTAACCTTCTCCCGAATAATTTCGAATCGGTCGAAGGGTTAAAAGTTTACAATCGCGATTTTGCGCAGACACGCGAACTCACCTTCGCACTCGTTAGTCAGCCCGACGATGTTGATAAACTCGAGGAATTCGCGCCGCAGTTTGCCGAATCATTGCGCAAGCAACCATGGTGCACACGCGTTCTCGCCGGATCGCCCATGGAAACGCCGGAAGGCATCCACGATCTGCAATCGATCGCCCTTCCGCTTTTGCTTAATTTGGAACCGGCGACTTTTGATGAAACGATCGCCGTTCTGCAACCGGCAAAAATCCAGGAACGTCTGCATCGTTTGCGCGAGGAAATTGAAGCCGGATCGCCAAGGCCGCAGTTTGAGCTGCAACTCGATCCTCTCGGATTGGTCGCGCCCGCCTTGAAACCGTTTGCCGCGAATGTTTCGCTCGAACAAGAACAACCGCTCACTTCGCCCGATCGTACGACACGCATCTTTCTCGCCGTCACCAATCAGAAATCGATCGGCGCTTTTGATTGTCAGCGTTTGATGCGGGAGGTGAATGCATTTCGCGCGCAAGCGCACGTTGGTTGGGATGGCGGTCCCTTGGAAATTTTGGTGACCGGGCGTTCCGCCTACGTCGCCGAGATTTCGCTGAGCATGCGGCACGACATTATTGTGACGTTGTTCGGATCGATGCTTCTCGTCGGCGGCGTTTTCTTCATCGGATTTCGTCGCTGGCTCCCGCTCTTGGGAATGGGAATTTCGCTTCTGCTCTGTTGTCTGGTCGCGCTCGCCATCGGTCTGCTCATTTTCCACAAACTCAACATGGTGACCGTAGGTTTTTGCGCGATTCTGATCGGGCTCGGAGTTGATTTCGCGATTCTGATCTTCGGTCGCTACCAGCAAGCGCGCGATGAAGGCGCGGAACATTCTCGCGCGGTTGAGGAATCGGTTGCCAGTTTGGGACGCGCAATTTTCTTCGGCGCACTTACGACAGCAGTCGGCTTTCTCGCGTTGCTCCTGAGCGGCTCCGCCGGATTCACGCAACTCGGCGTTTTGATCGCGATCGGAATTTCCGTTGCCGGTTTGTGCATGACCACGATTTTTTTCCTCTTCATCCCGCGCAAAACACCGCCACGACACGGCGATTGGATTTTCACTCTCGCAAAAAAATATGTGCGCTGGTGCGTGCGCCGACCCACTCCGATGCTCGCCATCTCCACGCCGATTCTGGTGTTGCTCACCGCGATCGCCATTTCCCCTCGTCCATCGCTGCCAATCGATGCTAGCACGCGAGCAATGGAGCCAAAACGCAGCAACGCCGGCTACGCGCTCAAAACCATCATGAACAAAATGCCGACGCGGTGGGAACCCGTCCTCGGCATCGTTCGCGCGGACAACCAGCAACAGTTGCACGATTATTGGCAGGCGGTCGAAGCGCATTGGAACTCGCTCGAAAAATCGGGCGCGATCAAAAGTTTCTCCACACCCGCGGCGCTCGCGCTCTCGCCGCGCCAAACTCAGATCAATCGCGCCAAGTTGAAAAGTATCGATTTTGACGGCGCGCGTCGCGCGCTCGACGCCGCCATTCTCGCGGAAGGTTGGAGTCGCGATGCTTTTGTTCCCGGATTCAAACTGCTCGATGAACTCCAGGCCGCCGCCAATCCAGCTACGCCACTTCGCGACTGGCGAACGCTGTTACCGCTGAATTCGAGCTGGTGGTTTTTGGTCGATCGCTACTTTTCGCACGACCCACTTTTGACGGTTGGATTCGTCACGACAAACACGCCGGTGACGACGCTCGCGCAAAAAGAAAATCTGCAGCATGAACTGCCGACTGCCGGCGTCCCGATGATTTTTTCAGGCTGGAGTTTCACGCTGACCGATTTGCTGCCGTGGTCACGCCATCAACTACTCATCATCAGCGCGCTCATGGCAATTTTCGATGCGACTTTACTTGCGCTCCTCTATCGCGATTTGCGGCTGTGGCTCATTCAGATCGCGACGCTTATCATGGGAATCGGCGGCATGATCGCATCGATGAAACTGCTCAATATTCCCCTGAATCTTTTGAACGTGCTCGCGTTCCGCCTCGTTCTTGCGATCGGGGTGGATTACGGGATTTATGTTTTGCTCGTCTGGCAAAAAGCGCGCGAGCTCGAACATGACGTCGCCGGCGTGGTCAAACCAGTTGTGCTCGCAGGACTAACCGCCATCGCTGGATTTGGTTCGCTCGGAATCGCGGATAATCCGACGCTCAGCGGACTCGGTATCGCCTGCGCGCTTGGACTTTTCTGGAATTTGGCCGCGACGATTTTTTTCACTTTACCCGCAGCAGCGGCGGCTGAACCGAAGTCGTGGCGCGAAGAATCTTTGCAGCCACTGGAACAATCCGAACATGTCTAAAATCGCCACAAGTATCTGTCTTCTTTTTTCCTTCGCCGTTTTAGCGGGAGCGCAATCACTATCACCGGCAGAGGTGAAAAGTTTGCTCGAACGCATTCGCCAAAAGCGCGCCGCGGCACCGCAAGTTCAGGCTGATTTTCGCGAGAACAAAAATATTCATCTGCTGAACAAACCAATCGCCAGTTCCGGCAAAGTCTGGTTTCAAGTGCCGGATAAATTCCGCCGCGACGCCAAGGGCAGCGCGCCCAGCATCACAGTGAGCGACGGGAAACAGCTTTGGATTTATTATCCGAAATTCCAATCCGCCGAGCACTACTCGTTAGGGAAAAAATCTCCGCTCGACGCCGGCCTCTCCGCGCTCACGGCAGGGCTGAATCTGGAGAATGTTGAAGGAACTTATCGCATCACCGCCACGAAACGAGACAAGGGTTACGAGTTGGAACTGGCTCCGCGCGCGCCGTCGCTGAAGAAATTCCTGCAAAGATTTGCAATTCAACTGAACGACGAATTGCAGGTGGAGCGCACCGAAATGTTGCAACCGAACGGCGATCGCATCGTCACGGACTATTCCAACGAGACGCGCGCACCGATTGATCCTGCGACCTTCGAATTCACTCCGCCGGCGGGGACAAATATAACGACACCTTTAGGTCGTTAGGCATCCGTGTTGCTCTAGCGACTGTCCTTAGCCGTCGCATGTTTTCCGAACGCCGGTCATAGACCGCTGCGGCAAAGGCACCTAAATTATCCAACGATGTCCCGTCACCTGGACAAAATCCTTGCCAACGCCGAGCAGCAACTCGCCACCACCGGGACACAACGCCCGACGGATGTTCTGCCGCTTTACAAAAAATTTCTCAAGATCGAGGAGCATCGGCTGCGGCTGAAACATCAGGCCGGTGGCGGTGGTCGCGAAATTTGCGCGGGCCGTGCCGAACTGGTCGACGTTTTGTTGCGTCACGTTTTTGGACAAGCGAAAGCGGCCGCGCGCAAACAGGGCAAGGACAGTCCCATCGCTTTGCTCGCTCTCGGCGGCTATGGCCGAAGCGAACTGAATCCTTTTAGCGATGTCGACGTGATGTTTTTGCATCGGCAAAAGGTTGGCGCGCAGGTGTCGAGCTATGTCGGCGACATGGTCGAGCAAATTTTATATTTGCTCTGGGACATTGGTTTCAAGGTTGGCCATTCCACGCGCTCAATTAAAGAAGCGATCGTGCAAGCCAATCATGATATGCTGACCAAAACCGCGATGCTGGAAGCGCGGTTTCTTGCGGGCGACGCCAAACTTGTTCGCTCTTTTCGAGAGCAGTTCCGCACGAAATGCGTCGCCGGTTTCGAGCGCAGCTATCTCGAGCTGCGCATGAAAGACCAGGCGGAGCGCCACACGAAATACGGCAACAGCGTTCATATGCAGGAGCCGAACGTAAAGAGCGGATGTGGCGGTTTGCGTGATTACCAAAATCTTCTGTGGATGACGTATTTCAAAGAAGGCGCGCTGACGACGACGCATTTGGTCGGACGTGATTGGTTGAGCGTGACGGAGCAGCGCCGCATCGACGCGGCTTACGATTTTTTGCTGCGCGTGCGGACGACTTTGCACTACGAAAACAAACGCGGCACCGATGTGTTGTATCTGAACAGCCAGGATCAACTGGCGCTCCGCCTGAATTATCCGCAAGCGAACGCGCTCCTGCGCAGCGAAGCGTTCATGAAGGATTACTACGAGCACACGCGAAATATTTTCCGCATCACGGAACGGATCACCGAACAGTTCGCGAGTGGCCAATCGTCCGGCATGTTGCGATCGCTACTGAACTTCCTGCCGAATACGCGCATGAAGGAAGAGGACTTTGGCGAATTCGTCGCGCGCGGTGGACAGCTTTTCGCGAAAAACCCAAACGTCTTCCGACAAAATCCCACTTTGATGATGCGGGCTTTTCAACTGGCCCAGGAACAAAATTTCGAGTTGAGTCCCGAGCTGGAAGATTTATACGCGCGAAACTTGCGCTTAATCACGCGCACGTTTCAATACGCGAAGGAACCGCGCGAAATTTTTCGCCATATTCTCAGTCGTAAAGGCGAAGTCGGCCGCGTCCTGCGCATGATGCACCGCGTCGATTTTCTCGGACGTTACATTCCGGAATTCGGCGACCTGACTTGCCTGGTTCAGCACGAGTTTTTCCATCGCTATACCGCGGATGAGCACACCCTCGTTTGCATCGAGAAACTTGATGCAGTCACGACGACGGAAAACCGAAAGCTCGTGCCTTACAAAAAATTATTCGCGACGCTGGATGATCCGCTCGTTCTTTATCTCGCGCTTCTGCTCCACGACACCGGCCGAGGCATCGGTGCCAGGCCACATTCAGAAGCGAGCGCGCTCTTCGCTGGCCGGGTGGCGATGCGGTTGCAACTTTCGTCGGGCGAACGCAAATCGCTCGTTCTCCTTGTCGATCATCACGTCACCATGTCGAACATCGCGCAGCAGCGAAACTTGGACGACCCAGAAACGATTATCGAGTTCGCCGCCATCGTGAAAAACCAAAGAAATCTCGATACGTTGATGCTGCTCACTTTGGCGGACGGTCAGGGGACGAGCGCTGAAGGATGGTCGGATTGGAAGGAGTCGCTCGTCTGGCATCTTCACTACGCGACCTCACAATATCTTGCCGACCAGGGCGCGTTTAACGAGCAGATGAAGATCGAGCGCGACGCGTTGATCGCGGCGGTGCGCGCAAAATTGCCGGAGGATTTCGGCGAAGAGATCGAAGCTCATTTCGATTTTATGCCGGACAATTACTTTCGCGCTTATGAAGTGAAGGACATCGTCTCGCACCTGCATTTGTTCCGCGAGTTTTTCGCGAAACGTTTACTCGGAGACAGTTCGCCTTTCGCTCCCGCGGTGAAATGGGAAGCGTTCTCGGAACAAGGACACACCATCGTTTCGTTCTGCACCTGGGATCGCCGACAGTTGGTTGCCAACATCGCCGGATCGTTTTCCGTCGTGCCGATTAATATTTTAAGCGCCGACATTTACACACGCGGCGACAATCTCGTCCTCGATGTCTTTCGTGTTTGCAGTGCTGATGGCAAAGCCGTGACCGACGCTGCGAAGCGAGATCTGGTCGAGCGCACGCTTTCCGACTCGTTAGGCAACGAAATCTTCGATTTTGCCCCGCTCATTAACGAGGCGCGACGCAAGAATCAACATCGTGCTGTTTCGGAAATCGATCTTCTGACCCGAATCAGCGTCGATAATAAAGTTCACGCCGGTTATACGCTCGTGCAGATAGAAACTCCGGATCGGCTCGGCCTTCTCTACGATTTGCTCTCCTGCTTCGATCGCGAAGGTATCTCCATCGGTCTGTCGCGTATCAGCACCGAAAAAGGTAACGCGATCGATACGTTCTATGTGATCGACGCTTCGACGCGAGAAAAAATCACCGATATCAACCGGATCAATAAGTTGCAGAGAAAATTGCAGGAGTCAGCGCTTCCCGTTGCAGAAAGCTGACCGACCCGTCGCGATAACTTCCGCTAGCCTTGCCGGCCTTCCGGTCTAGAATCACGAAATTTTAGCCCTTCATGAATGTCCTTATTCTCGCTGCCGGCTATGCGACGCGGCTCCATCCGTTGACCTTGAACAAAGCGAAGCCGCTTCTTGAGGTGGCGGGCAAGCCGATGATCGAATGGGTGCTCGATAATCTCGCGCCCATTCCGGATCTGGGAGCGATCTACGTCGTGACCAACAACAAGTTCGCAAAGGATTTTCAGGAATGGGCAAAAAATTACAGAGCGCGGCATCCAAATCTAAAGCTGAAAATCATCAATGACGGAACAACAAGCGATGCGGATAAACTCGGCGCAATCGGCGATATCAATCTTGTGATTACGCGTGAGGAATTAGGGAACGACGATCTTCTTATCGTCGCGGGAGACAATTTGTTCAGCGAACCGTTGACCGATTTTGTGGAAGCCGCGCGCAAAACGAAAGCGATGCTCGCGACCTACGATGTGGGCGATCTCGAGGCGGTAAAAAAATACAGCAACATCACGACGGATGCGGACGGCGTGATCACAGATTTCGAAGAAAAACCTGCGAAACCGGAAAACACGCTTGCTGGTATCGCGCTCTATTATTTTTCTCGCGACACCGTTCCGATGTTTACGACTTACACCGCGGCGGGAAATAATCCGGATCAACCCGGACGTTTCATCCAATGGCTCTACCAAAAAACCCCGGTGAAGACTCACGAAATCAAGGGGACGTGGTTCGATATCGGAAGCAAAGAGACGCTGGAAGAAGCGAATAAGCTCTTCGCGAAAGTTTAGCGCCGACTATTTCAGCCGGCCTTCGTCGAATTCGATCAGGTCAAAATACGTGCGGATGTCCTTGCGACCAGCGCCACCCGCTTCCTTCAGGAAATGCAGAAAGCGCGCTTTTTTTACGGCGGAGTCCGGTGCGCGCGAGATCATCGCCTGATTCCATTCCTCGATCGCTTCCGGCGAATGCTTGACGCCATTTTGGGCGATCCACGCCAGGATTCCTGCGTCGTCATCGAGGCGATGAGCTGTTTCTTCGAAAGTGTCGGCATCCAGTTTAAGGAACGCGAGCAGATGCTTATCGAACCCGGTCGTTTTGTAATTGTAACCGTTCAGTAAACCCTGCCGATGCAGTTTCGCTTTATCGATCAAGCGCGGCAAATGCACATAGCCCCCGAGTCGCTCGTACGGACTCCGAGGGAAAATTTTGCGCATCGCTGCGACTACGAAGTCGCGGGCACGGGCGGAGAAACAATGAGCGGCACTGGTTCTTCTTTAACCGGCACACTCGTTGTCTCGGTTGCCGGTAAAAGTTCGCCCTGCGTTAACTGCTTGTTTCCGATCACCAATTGACCGGAAAACATTCCACCTTTTTCCACCGAAATCGCACGCGCCGTCACATCGCCATCGAGTGAACCGGTCTTGTGGATCACCACCACCCCTTCGGCAACGACTTCGCCCGACATGTGACCGCGGATCTCGATACTCTTCACGCAAAGCCGACGAAAAAATTGCACTTCGGCTTTACGTTCCACCACCACATGCGACGCGGTCAGGCGTCCCGGAATTTTGCCGCAGAAGCTAATCGTAGCCGCGTCCGAGCAATGCAGATTGCCCCGCAGTTTTCCTTCGATGAGCGCCGTGCGGCAAATCACCGTGTTACTGCTGAGATCGCCTTTCGAGGTAATGTGAACTTCGCCGTGCGTGCGAATGGTACGACTGAAACTGGTGGTGATCTTGTAATCCTGCAGATCGATATGCGCGCTGCAGGCGGGACAAATCGTCGAGCTGGCCGCTGAACTGACATCCTGTTTCGCCTTGCACTCGAAACATTCGATCTGTGAATTGTGCTGGCGACTCCACAGCGTCTCAAACTTCCGAAGAATCGGTGCCGGATCGAGCGACTGAACCGCCGCGGCCGCCGTCTCGGATTTTATGCGAAACTTTGGCTGTGGCTTCGGCGCTGCCGGCTCGTAATGCCGGCCGCATTGCCGGCACATTGTACTCTTCGCCGCAGCATACTCCATCTGCTTAAACCCACAGTGTGGACACTCCAAGCTTAGTTTTGCAGGTGAAGTTGCCACTACTTAAAGAAGGTAAAAGGCCTCCCGATTACGCGCGTGCGCCGAACGCAGTCTTGACCGGCGTGACCGGCGTGACCGGCGTGACCGGCGTGACTGGCGTGACTGGCGTGACTGGCGTGACTGGCGAGGCCGGTTGATCATTGCGCACAATCTCATGTTTGGGTGCTGGCGCGGAACCCATCATCTTGGCGCCGCCTGCACCGCTCGTCACCTCGGACTTGCCGATGAAAGTTGCTCCTTCTTCGATGACGAGACGCGTCGCTTTCAGATCGCCTTGCAATGTGCAACGCGATTTCAATTCACAGCGTTCGCCGACGGTGATGTTGCCCTGCACTTTGCCATAGACGGTGATCGATTTGGTTTTGATCTCGCCGCGGATGTCCGCATTCTCACCGATCGTCAGCACGCCATCACTATGGATTTCGCCTTCGACTTTGCCGTCGATGAGGAGTTCTTTTTGGAATTTAATCGAGCCCTTAATTTCGACGTCGCTCGAGAGAACGTCTTTGCCAGAATGTTCGGCCATATATTTTCTTTGATCGGTTATTGGTGGTGGTGGTGGTGACTTGATTGGTTCTTCCCGGGAAGCAGGACGCTCGTTCCATTCTGAGCCCGAATTCGGCGAAGAATCACCAAAAGAGGCCGCAGGCCTCTGCGGGATGAATTTTTTCAACACATCTTCATTATTGTCATGCGAGCCGGAGTGTCAATAACTCTCCAATAACAAATGCAAAGTTTTCATGGAAAATGGTTAATGGTATAAAGTTTCCCGAAACCGTTCCCGGCGGCCAGCTGCAGAAAACTGGGCGCGCGACTCGGCGTGCGATCGAGCACATAAACCAGCGGTTCCTTCGGGACGGGTTGCTTCAAGATTGCCGATGCGTTCAGCAAAGTGCGATCCGAATCGTAGACAAAAACCCAATCGACGCGGCACCGTTGCAAAATCTCACACGCTGTCTCGGTATCATTCGTTAGGCAAAAGCGAGCACTGTCAATAATTCCAGACAAACTCTCGTGCGAGCTTCCGGCGACGCCAGGTTGACCAGACCAATATGCAATGCACGGCGAAAGCCACCACGGCGCCATGAACGCATGAGTGTCGCTCGAACGAATTCGCGTGGCCAACGCTCGCCATTCTACTCCTTCCATTCGCGCTTGGGCATGTCGCACTCGTTCTGACTCGTTAGGCCAGAGGCGTGCGTCCCATGCCTGCAAGATCGGAAAAAGCGAAACAACAAATACAGACCACGCCAGCCACCGTTGCTTGAACGCAACAAGCAGTATCGGCAGAATAATCGCGAACAGCAGCGCAAAAAAATACGCCCAGCGTACCTGCCAGAGGGTCAATAGATAACAGGGTACGAGAAGCGCCAGCATGATCGGCAGAGCACGACGTTCTGTTGTGTCACGGAAATTGCAGCGCCGCGAAAACCAGACCAAGAACGGTATTGCGATCAAAAGCCATCCGCACCAGCGAAACCAAATCGGATCGATCACTGCGGCCGGCATCAATTCGCCGATTGTGCGCGACCAATTCGTAAACATTGGATCGATCCCAAAAATTGGGATATGCGGTACTCGGCGTTCGATCAACAACGCCGCAACGACTGTTGCAGCGAGAACCATCCAACCGATCCGGCTCACTCGATTCGTAAATTGCTGACGATCACAGATCGCATAAAAGAGTGCGATCAGAAGAAGCAAGACAGCTGGCTCGTAAAATGAAACCCAAAGCGCCAGGCCCCAGACGAAACCACTCGTTAGGCTCCAAAATCGGGATGGCGCAATCTGTAACGAACACTCGGCGCACACTGCGACCGTGAGTAAGAGCATCAAGAGCGATTGATGATCTGGCCGGCCCAGTTCGGTTCCATGAACGATGATCGGACTGAGTGCGATAATCAGAAGCAGCGCCCAGTAAAATCGCAGTTTCACCCGTTTCGCCCACCACAAAAGAAAACCGCCCAGAGCCACTGCGAGAAACGGCGATATCAGCGCTCCGGCCACATCGATGGCTTGCGTCGTGAACGGCTTTAGCAAACCAGCCAACCCTAGAATCAAATAATCGAGCGGTACTGTCGTATGCGGCGTCGTGCCCTGTGGGAAATTTTCGAAGTCATGATAGCGAATGATTGTTCCGGGATGCTCTGCGCAAATTCGCACCCGGGTCATGCGCGCATAGCAATCGGCGTCTGTGAAATAAACATTCCCCGCCACGAAGACATCGCGATAGTTCGCGCAGCGCGTCGCGAGAATGAGGACGCATAAGATTGTTACTTCGAATACCAACGCGATTCGTCGGATCACGGCGCTATCCGAAATCGGCATGCTCAAATCCGCAATCCAAATTATTTTGCTCTTCGAGGATGCTACAGACGCAGGTCAAAAATGACGGCGGGCGAATTCCCGACCTGATCCGCTTTTCAAATATTTCTCGAACTGGCATGCTTTGATTTCGGACTTGAATGCAATGGCCGTTTCCATGCGCCATGGCTTGTGCTTCGACGTGTGCTTACATTTGCCTCTGTTATGTTCTGAGAGGTTTTTTCAAATCGCGCGTAACGCCGGTGTAGTGCACTGCTTCATCTCTTCGGCTAACCAAAATGTAAACATAGAAAAAGCTTTTCATCGGCTGGCCTGCCAAGCCGTAGTCTTTGGAGCGCCGACAGAAAAGAATAAAACACCGCCCGCCTTCACTTGGTTACGGCGTGGCAGCCTTCGCTTTTCGCTGCGCTCCAAAGCGAAGGCTGGGCCCACCAGGATTCGAACCTGGGACCAAGGGATTATGAGTCCCCTGCTCTAACCGCTGAGCTATAGGCCCGTTTGATTATTGCAATAAAACATCGCAATCCATAGATGACCAACCCCGAAAACCCACGGGCTACTACGCAATTCGAAACATTTAGCGTGACTTGGGACAAACTTCTCCCTCAATGAGGGCGACTTATCAACGGTGATGAGTTCGTCCATCATTCATGAGCTGTCACAACAATGCGGCCATCGACGACTTGAACATGAAGAGGAAACAGACTGCCGCCGGCGCAAGGCCCACCGGCGCATTTACCGGTGTCGGGTTCGAAAAGAGAGCGATGTGTCCCGCATCTCAGGAATCGGCGATCGTCGGTGAAGAACTCGTTAGGCCACCAGTCAAGAGGTGTTCCGGCATGGCTGCAATGGTTGACGTAGGCGTAGTAATTTCCGTCGAAGTTCACTATGAAACCTTCAACCAGGCGTTCGCGCCAAAAAATGTGAAATTTTGCGGAACGGCGGGGCGGGACTTCGCCGACTGGAACGGTCCATACGATTGGATGGGCGATTGGTTGGTCAGCAATCCCAGGCGAGTTCATCGCGAAGCTGTCTGAACGATTCTTTTCGACCTGGGCGAAATTGCGCGAGACGTGCCGCTTGGGGATTTTTGCCTCTTGTTAGGCCGTCGATCTACAAACAATGGCAGAGCGCGCACGGTCCGCCGCATCGCCGGGAAATTCCAATCGAGTTTCCGAGAGCTGAGTCGAAGGCCAATTTGCGAGTTGAGGATGGCTCCGATTCCAATCCCTAAACCGAAGCGGGCCAGCCACGCTCCAACGCATCCATGCGGTCCCAGCCCAAACGACACGTGACGATTAGGACGACGCGCCAAGTCGAGCCGATCAGGATCGGCGAATTGCTCAGGGTCACGATTCGCTGCGCCAAGTAAAAGGACGAGCAGTTGTTTCGGCCCGATCCGACGGTCTGCGAGCTTCAGCTCTTCGGGAACGCCGCGAATCGCCACTTGAACGGGAGTTTCGTAACGCAGCAGTTCCTCAATAGCGATAGGAAGCGAAGAGGGATTCCGGTGGAGACTGGCGAATTGTTGCGGATGCTGGAGCAACGCGAGGACAGCGTTCGTGATGGAAGCGGACATGTTGCGAGCTCCTGCATGGAGGAAAAACACGCAGTTCGCGAGAATCTCGTCTTCGGTCGGAGGCGTTTCATTTTCCTCCACGTCAAAGCTGTGCTCGATCACGTTGTTGGCGAAGTTCTCTCCGCGAGCGGCAATCATCGTTCGAACGCAGGCGCGGATTGCTTCTAAACTCTTTACCGCATCCCGCGCTTTCAAGACCGTTTCGTGGCCCATGCGCCGCGCCGTGACAAACGTTCTTAACTGATCACACCATGTGATGAATTCCGCGTGATTGGCGCGCGGCAATCCCAATAGTTCACAGATCATGTAATCGGCGAGCGGTTCGGAATAATCGCTGACGACATCGATCGAACCGCGACGCGCGGCTTCAAACAAGAGCTCATCTGCGAGGGACTGCATGGCAGGACGCAGCCGTTCGAATGCGGCCGGATTGAATGCTCTGTTCAAGGGTCGCCGCAGCCGTTCGTGCTCGGGCGCGTCATTGTAAAGCGCTTCCTTTTTCCTGATGCATCCGAGTGGCGCTAGCCCGTTTTGCAGATCGGCGGGAAGCTGACTTACATCAAACGAGAAGTTGTTTGTCGTTAGGCGCGGATCCGTCAACGCCGCACACACATCGGCATAGCGCGTCAGAAACCATCCGCCGAAGACAAAATCCCAGTAAAAAGGAGCCTCTGAACGAAGCCGGCGATATAACGGATAAGGATTCGCAACGTTGCCCTGCTCCTGCAATGCGAAAAAGACGCCTTGGCATAAGACGTCCTTATTCATGTGACAAACCTCTCCGAGGTTTTCAGTCCTTTGGCTTAGCCGACTTCAAATAGAACCCAGCGAAGTGGAGCGCCTGACTGCCGACCACGGGGCTCGACACAATGCTCCCCGGAATGAGCGGAGCATTAATGTAACCCGCTTCTTCCAGCACGTCCTTGAGCGCTTCCTTGATCTTCGCCTTACTGCTACCAGTCACTCTGCTCTTCTCAAACAGTCTTCGCGGAATCTCGTAATAATTTCCCGCGCCGTCCACGAAGACGATCATTTGTTCTTTTTTCGTCGGAGACTTCTTTGAACTCTTTGTCACCGCCTTCTTCATGAGTTGATTCCGGTTGGTTTACTTGATCGTGTCAAGGCGAAACGCTCCATCGGATTACTAGCCGGTCATCTAGGCGCAGGTGAATTGGCAAGCTTGATGAAGCGCGGATCAGCACGAAGCGGATCGAACGTCGGATCAAGCCGAAGCAACTCTGGAGTAAGCGGAACGTTTTCGGGAAATGCGCCTGCATAAGGTATCGAGAGTAATTTTTGTATGGCATCGATGGCGCGATCATGTTCTCCGGCTTGCGCAGCGACTCGGGCAAATATATCGACCGGAAGTGGGCCGACCAAGGCATCCTTCTCTACGGGCAGCGCAGTCATCGCGCGTTGCGACAGAGCCAAGGCGGCTGATTTATTTCCTAGACCGATATTGGTCAAAGCGAGAACGCCGATGAGACTGTAGTTTTCCGGTTGATCCTTAAGAAAAGATTCCAGTTCAGTGCGCGCCTGGCGCCAACTCGCCTGCGCGGCCGTGTGATCGCCGGACATCTCCTGCGCCCAACCTAACCAAAATCTTAATTCGCTATTAAAATATCCGATTGCTGGATCAGGTTTGGCCATTATCTCCTGTAATCGGGGGATGATTTGTCCAGGCTGGCGTTCCAGGATCGCTTGGTACGCTTGCGCTCCCAAAGGACTGGGATCATCGGGTGCGGGGTGAAGCGGAGCGAGGAGCGCGGAAGCTCGTTGCAAGTCACCCTTTGCTTGGGCGATTCCCGCTTTTTGCGCAAGCGTATCGATATCGTCGGGCGTGATATTCAGAACCTGATCAAGTTTCAACAACGCCTCGGAAAATCGACGAAGCGCAACGTAGGAGGCCGCATGTTGCCTGAGAAGATTTACGTTGCGCGGGTCAAGTCGCTCGGCCTCGTTAAAGTACGACTCGCTCCGATCCCAATCGCCGCGGCGACGCGCGATGTAAGCTAACGATTCAGGAATCCGGCTGCTATTCGCTAGCAGATGACGCGATTGTTCCATGTATCGCACAGCGGTGTCGTAATCCTTCGCGCAGGCGTAGTGATAATATCCCTTGGCGTACAGTGCTTCGCCCAGATTCGGCTGAAGCGTAAACGCTGTTTCAGCTGCCTGCCGCGCCTCGGCGCGCAGTGCGATCGTTGGCTGAAGGGCCGCAGTGATGTAACCGCGCGAATCTGCCAACGACAGTAGAGCCCAGCCAAGAGCAAACTTCGGGTCCAAACGTACTGCCTCTCTAAAATATTTCTGGGCGCCGAGAGAATTGGCAGGGGTAGCGCCTCCCGCTTTCAACGTATAAGCAAGACCTCGCAGATAAGCGTCGTATGCCGCAGGATTGTCCGTTGGTTTCGCCGCGATAATCTCTTCTTCTCGTCCGGTGAGCTTTGCTCGCAATTGATCGGCGATGGCTTTTGCAACTTCGCTCTCGACGGAAAGAATATCCGTAAGCTTGCGATCAAATGTCTCAGCCCAAAGATGGGAATCGTTTGCAGCCTTGATCAACTGCACGTTCACGCGCACCGTCTGACCAATCTTCTGCACGCTTCCCTCCAGGATGTGCGCGACGCCGAGCTGCCGCGCGATTTCTGGCAAATTTTCCGGCACGCTTTTGTAATGTTGCGTCGACATGCGCGAAATCACTTTTAAGTCGGCGATGTTCGCCAGACGGGTGAGGATTTCGTCCTGTATACCCTCAGCGAAATAGGCGTTGGCTTTTTCTTCGCTCCGATTTTCAAACGGCAAAACCGCGATCGATTTTTCGGGAACCGTTTGTCGTGTGGAAAGCGGCGTCTTCGATCGAGACCTGTGCAGAAAGAAATAGAATCCGCCTGCTGCAACAACCGCAACGCATAAGAGCGCGATGATCAACGCGCGAATCCGCGCCGCCTTTGCGCCGAAGGGCGATGTTGTCTCAACTTCCCTTGTCTGCCGGAACCTCTCCGGCACTTCCGGATTTCCAATTTCGTCGTTGTAGAAATTTACGATCGAAAGTTTCTTCCCATGCTTAACTTCGCAGTCGCCCAAACCGTGTAGATGCGGTCGCCAATGACGATATTGTTCCAAGTCATCGGCCACGCGTTCGGAAAGGAGAATATGACCGGCATTACCACATTCCATGACGCGCTGCGCGATGTTGATCCCAGCACCGGCGACGTTCGATCGTTCGTTAACGTCGACCACTCCGCTCACGGGACCACTGTGAATTCCCATCCGCACCGGTAGCTCCGAATGAGTTTTGAGTTTGCCGGCGATTTGAAGTGCGCAGCGCATAGCGGCTTCTACCGTGGTCAAAAAGACCAATGCCATTCCATCACCTGCCGGCAGACTGATGAGTTGTTCTGTTCCAACCGCCGCACAAAATTGCTCGGTTTGTCGAACAATTTGCGAAAGCTCTTCGACCACCCGTCGCTGTTCCTCTATCGGCAATTTCGAGTAGCTGACGATGTCGATAAACAGCACATGGCCAATCTTAAATTCTTGATCGGAATGGATCTCGCCAGCCATGGGTAATACCCGCCGCGTCAGATCTTAAATCTCAATTTCCATCTTCTCTGTCGAGACTAAATCCGACGAGTCAGTGTTGCGGACCGTTTTGACTTCCCGCGACGCTGCACACCGCTAGAATAACCGCATGAAAGCGCCGTATTTTCTAAGCGCGATCCTGCCGCTTTTGTTCGTCGGAACCACTTCGCTTGAAGGTCAAAAGACACGTGACACTAAACCAGACGTCTCGAACAAAGCTTTGATTACAAAGGTCCCGCCGCAGATAGACCAAGGAGGAATCGCCACGGCCGCCGATGCCGCGATGCTGCGCAAATTGGCGGACGAGTACTACGCGTGGCGCAATGAAAGCTATCCGGTCTTCAGTAGCGATGCCGGGCTGCACACATGGGATAATCGCCTAACGAGTTACGCGCCGGCGGACATGGCGAAGCGCGCGCAACACGAACACGCGCTGCTCGAGCAAGTGCGCGCGATGAAAACGGATGCGTGGTCGAAGGACGATCGCATCGACTGGTTGTTGTTTAGATCGCAGCTTGAACTCGTCGATTTCAACAATCACGTTCTGAGATTCGAACGAACGAACCCGCAGGTTTACACCGGCGAATGCATCGCGGGAATTTTTTCGCTGCTGAAAAAAGATTACGACGCTCCGCGAATTCGTGCGCTGGCAGCGACGGCGCGGCTGAAACAGATGCCGGTTTTATTACAGCAAGGCCTTGGCAATCTGCAGAATCCTGTAAAACTTTACGCGCAACTGGCAATTCAATCTGCGCGATCGGTCGACTCGCTTTTCAAAGAGAGTCTCGCGACGCTCGCGGCCGCTCTTTCCCCTAACGAACGTGATGATTTCGTTAAGGCCCGCGACAGCGCGCTCACGGCCATGCACAATTACGCTGACGAAATTGAAAAGCGCTTACCGCAGATGGTGGACTTCGCGCCCATGGGAGAAGCGAATTACAATTATTATCTTAAACAGATCCTTCTTCTGCCACTCGATGCAGAGCAAGTCGAGATGCTGGGTCGAGCCGAGTTAGCGCGATATCGCGCGCTCGAAGCATTGTTGCCAGATCCGTCAATGGCGGATCCGAATCCGGCCCGGAGCAAGAACATCCCGCCAGATCAGGCTTCGTTTCTGAAAGCGTATGAAAGCCGCGAAGCGGAAATGATCAAATTCCTCAAGGACCATCAACTCGTTAGGCTGCCGGATTACCTTGGGAAGTTTGAGATTCGGCAACTGCCGGAAGCATTCAAGCCAACGAGTCCAGGCGGTTTTATGAATCCTCCCGGCGTTTACGACAAAGAGCCGACCGGGTTTTTCCTCATCCCGACTTACAATCCGCAATCAAAAAATTTCTACATTCGCGCGGCGATTGAAGATCCGCGGCCGATCCTCGGACACGAGGGAATCCCCGGACACTTTCTTCAGCTTTCCATCGCGAGTCATTTGAAGGATGAAATTCGCCGGCAACATCAGGACGGCGTCTTCGTCGAAGGCTGGGCGCTTTACGGCGAAGAGATGTTAATGCGCACCGGGCTTTATCCGGACAATTCCGCCGCACAGGGACAGATCCTGCGCTTGTCGCGTTACCGTGCCGCGCGTATCGGCGTCGACGTAAACCTTCACACCGGCCGTTGGAGTTTCGAACAAGCGGTAAATTATTTCATGGAAGCCGGTGGGCTCGATCGCGAAGCTGCCGAGGGTGAAGCCGCGGGCGCGGCCTCAAGCCCATTGCAGAAGATTTGTTACATCACTGGCAAATGGCAGATCATGAATTTGCTCGGGAAATATCATGACAAACAAGGCGCAAACTTTCGGCTCGGGCAATTTCATGATGATTTAATCAAGAATGGCAGCCTTCCGCTTTCGATCATTGAATGGATTTTGTTGGATGACCCAACGGCAATTGAAAAGGTGACGAGTGAAAAATAATACTCTGCGGCAATCGCTGAAATTTTTAGCGTGCTTGGGCGCGTTGCTGTTCGCGTCATGTCTGGGAAGTCGCCAATTCCAAATGATTCCGGCCGAAGGTCCGCCGCCGACGGCACAATATCTCGAGGTCGAATCGGAAACTGCGGCAGCGACGCTGCACTTTCCTGCAGGCCTCTACACGCTCTACGCCACAGACAGCACTGGGTATTATTATCGCGCGCCGCGAAAGATTATTCAGCATACTGGTGGTGGCTCGGTCGCACACGACGGCGGCGTGTATGTCCGCAAAACTAATCCCAACAATCTGCGCGGTTACTTTTTCATGGCTGGCGCGCTGACACACGTCGGGAATTTTTCGAACGTCGCGCATCAATTTCGATAAGCTGCATTAGGCTGGACATTACGCACTGTCTTGCCGCAACGTGCGCTCGAAATGGAACATCCGCCCGCGATTCAAACGATGCACGTCCCACATGTGCCGGTGCGTTTTTTCGCCGGAATCGCAGCGGTCATCGTCCTCCTGATTCTTGTTTGGACTTCGTACTACACGGTGCAGGCCGAATCCGAAGCGGTCGTCTTGCGCTTCGGGAAATTTTTGAAAACGGTCGAGCCAGGATTGCATTTCAAGTTTCCGCTTGGGATTGACGTTGTTTCGGTGCTGCCAACGCGGCGGCAATTAAAACTCGAGTTCGGATTCTTTACGCCCGGCTACACGAACGTCGATCAGCCAGGGCCCGATCAGCAGGAAGAGAAATCGATGGTGACGGGCGACTTGAACGCTGCTCTCGTGGAATGGGTCGTGCAGTACCGCATCGACGATCCGAAGCAGTATCTCTTCGATGTTCGCAATCCGGCGCAGACTTTGCGCGATTTGTCGGAAGCGGCGATGCGCGAAGTGATCGGCGATCGAACGGTCGATGAAGTCATCACGATCGGACGCCAAGACATCGAGATTGCTGCGCTCGCACGAATGCAGGAACTGGCGAAGCGCTATCAGCTCGGCGTTCGCGTCGATCAGGTGCAACTCAAAAACGTGAATCCTCCCGCGGAAGTCCAGGCGTCATTCAACGAAGTAAACAAAGCCCAACAGGATCGCGAGAATGCGATCAACATCGCGAATGGCGATTACAATGAAGCAGTGCCGCGCGCGCGTGGTCAGGCCGATCAGGCGATTCGCGGCGCCGAAGGTTATCGATTCAAGCGCGTGAATGAAGCGCAGGGCGACGTCGCCTCGTTCAACGCCATCCTCGAGCAATACATCAAGGCGCCGGAAATTACGCGCACGCGTCTCTACCTCGAAACAATGGGCAATGTGCTTCCCGGAGCTGGGCAGAAAATCATCATCGATGATTCGATGCGGAATCTGCTGCCGATTCTTCCGCTGACCGGAAATCCTCTCGAAAAGAAATGAACAAGCGCGGCTGTACCACGGTGTTTTTAATTGTGCTCGCGCTCGCGGCCTTGCGCGTTGTGCTCGGCTGTTTTTTTGCGGTCTATCAAACCGAACAGGTGATTATCACGCAGTTCGGCAAACCGGTCGGCGAACCGATCACCGATCCCGGTTTGCACTTCAAGCTGCCAGTCATTCAACTCGTTAACCGAATCGATAAACGTTTTCTCGAATGGGACGGCACGCCAGTGGCGATTCCGACGCGCGACAAAACGTATATTCACGTCCAGACATTTGCCCGCTGGCGAATCGACGACGCCAAAACTTATTTCGTGCGATTGCACGATGAACGAAGCGCGCAATCGCGTTTGGAAGATATTCTTGGAAGCGAAACCAGAAACGCCGTCGCGAAACACGACCTCATCGAAATTGTGCGGACAGATAAGGATCGCAAACCGCTTCGGGATGAGAATCTGAAAAATGTTCCGGTCGGTCTCGGAACAATCGGCGTGCTTCCTCCTATCCAATACGGACGCGCGAAAATTGAGGATGAAATCAAGGCGAAGGCGGCGGGGAAATTAGCCGAGTTCGGAGTGGAGTTGCTCGATGTCCGACTCAAACGCGTGAATTACAATCCCGACGTTCTCGACCGCATTTATCAGCGCATGATCAGCGAACGCCAGCAGATCGCGCAACGGTTTCGTTCGGAAGGTGAAGGCGAAGCAGCGCGTATCGCCGGACAAAAGGAACGTGACCTAAACGAAATTCAATCGACCGCTTATCGACAAGTGCAGCAAATCCGCGGCGAAGCCGACGCCAAAGCAACCGAGATTTATGCGCAGGCTTACACGCAAAATCCGCAAGCCGCTGATTTCTACAGCTTCATCAAAAGCATGGAAACGTACCGTCGCATTTTGACCAAGGATTCAACGCTCGTGCTCTCGACGGACAGCGAGCTTTTTCATTTGCTCAAACGCTCGAGTGGCAAGTTCAGCCCGTCACCGACACCGACTCCGGCGAACTCTCACTGAAACGATTTCTGGCTAACCGGCAATAATCGGATCGCCCTTTCATCCGATCAGTGTTTTGCCGGCGCGTGATAAGGCTGGTGATGTTGATATAACTCCAGCCGTTCCTTCATCTGCTTGTAGTCGACGCCTGATTCACCATTTATCCGCATCGCCTCGAGCTGGATTTTTTCGGCTCGATCAAAATCGCCTGATTCCGCATAAGCGGCGGCAAGCGTGTCGATATATTGGTCGTTCTTCCATTGGGTCATTTCGCAGGATTGAGTCGCCTGTTGCACCGCCCGCTTCCCGTTGCGAAGCGCTGGTTTTGACGAAGTTGCCCGCATCCAAGCCAGGCTGTTCAGAAGTTCAGGACGCTTACTCACGTCCAGTTTGTCTATATGGCGAAAGGCCTCGTCGTAATCCGCGCTCGCTCGGGCAAATTCCCCACGCCGAAAAAAACCAGCAGCGCGATCTATATAACCCTCTGCAAACTCGCTGTTCAGCTTGATCGCTTCGCTGTAATCAGCAATCGCTTTGTCCGTCTGACCCAGATCGCGGTAGTTGATGCCGCGATTGAAATAGGCCCGGTAAAATTTTGGATCAAGGCGGATCGCTTCGTTGTAATCCTGCGTCGCCCTCTCAAGCTGCGCACTGCGTCCATACGCGTTTCCGCGATCGCACAGGATTGTGCGATGGTCATCCCGAGTTGGATGATGCTTGAGCGCATCCGTGTAGAGTGCGATCGCGTCGTCAAAACGTTTTTCACGCTCAGCGACTAATCCACGTTCCAATAAAACGTGGGCAATTAGTTTTTCAGTGTATTCACGTTGCTCAAAGGTGTCGGTAGGATCGATTTCCTCCGCTGATTGAAGACTGGCGAGCGCATTCGCCCAATCTTTTCTTCTTTCGTAAATCAGACCGCGTTGAACTAACGCTTCCGGGTTGTCCGGCGCAGATCGCACAGCCTCGTTAATGTCCGCCAAGGCAGCCTCCAAATTTCCACGATCGAGGAAAATCTTGCTGCGCTTGAAAAATACGCCGGCATAGTTTGGATTTAACGCGACCGCTCGCGAGTAGTCTGCGATTGCTCGATCAGTGTCTCCTTTCAAAAGGTACACACCACCGCGATTTGCAAAATTTTCCGGCGTATTCGGAAGTCGTTTGATCGCTTCGGTAAGATCGCGAATAGCAGCATCAAAATTTCTTGTGATAGCGTAAACACCGCTCCGACCGGAATAGACGTGTCCGCGATGGGTTTCACTCATCCAATGTGTGAGCGATGCATTGTAGTTCTTCAAAGCGATGTCGTAATCGCCGTCCTCGAATGCCGAATACCCATCGACTGCCAGTCGCATTCCACGTTGGTCTTCGGCGATCCGATAAATGATCAGAGCACACGCCAAGCTCGCGAATAAAATTGCAGCAGCGACTGTGAACAGGATTATTCGGGGGCGACCAACCACAACTAATTGCTCAGGCTGGTAGAATTTTTCCCGTTGCCTCGCCGAAACCGATGCGATAGCCATTACCGTCGCACCAGCCCGTAACGGCAAGCGTGTCGCCGTCTTCGAGCCATTTACGAGTTTCGCCGCTCGGAAGCTGGAGTGGATTCGCGCCGCGCCATGTCAGTTCCAGCATACAACCGCGCGAATCTTCCGTCGGTCCGCTGATTGTTCCGCTCGCGAGCAAATCGCCCGGCTGAAGATTGCAACCGTTGACGGTGTGATGCGCGAGTTGTTGCGAGATGCTCCAGTAGAGATTCTGAAAATTTGTTCGCGTAATGACATGCGGCTCTTTCATCTTTGCGGTCCGCAAGCTTGCCGAGAGTCGAATATCATAGGTGAAATCATTCGTTAGGCGCAAGTATGCTAAAGGCTCGGGATCCTGTGCCGGTAACGATTTGCGAAACGGTTCGAGAGCTTCAAGTGTCACGATCCACGGCGAAATGGTGGTGCAGAAGTTTTTCGCCAGAAATGGACCGAGGGGCTGATATTCCCAGGTCTGAAGGTCGCGGGCACTCCAGTCGTTCATCAAAACGACGCCGAAAATGTGGTCGGCCGCCTGATCGATCGGCACGGGTTTGCCTAACGGGTTACCGGGTCCGATAAAAAACGCCGTCTCGAGTTCGAAGTCGAAACTTTTACTCGGGCCGTAAGTCGGCGCTGGCGCATCAGGCGTTTTCGTTTGTCCGTGAGGACGGCGAACATCGGCTCCGCTGGCGATAATAGAGCTGGCGCGTCCGTGATATCCCACCGGCAGCCATTTCCAATTCGGCATGAGCGCGTTGTCCGGTCCACGCAACATCGTGCCGACATTGTGTGCGTGATGATACGACGAATAGAAATCGGTGTAATCGCCGATGCGCGCGGGCAATTGCATCACGACATCCTTTTGTTTGCGAAAGATGCGCGCTCGAAGATCGGCGTCGTCACGCAATGTCGGATTGTCGGCAGAAAGTAATTTCTGAATGACCTCGCGCGCCTTGCGCCAGGCGGGCCGACCGAGCGCGAGAAATTCGTTGAGCGAATGCTCGACAAAGACGCGCCCAAGCTCGCTCTCGAACTCCGGCAATTTGAAAAAACCGAGTCCCTCGAGAACGGAGAGATCGAGAACGTATTCTCCAATCGCCACGCCCACACGCGGGACGCCGTTCGCCGGTCGAAAAACACCGAAGGGCAAATTTTGAATCGGGAAATGCGAATCGGGTGCGACTTCGATGAAAGATTTCAGAGCCATGATTGAGAAAGCAAACTGTAAGGAGTTTCTGCGAAACGCCAAGCAGGCACGGCGGCGCTAAACCTAAAGAAGATTCAAAGCGCGCAAATCTTTGCGCGGCTCGTCGAAACTGCAACTGCCGAACGATGCGACGAATTTTCGACGCGCTACGATCTGCGCCGTACTAATTTTCCATTCGCGCCAGGCGAAAGAAACTTCATCGAAAGAAAATGAAGTCGCGTCTTCATCTTCGAGCATCTCGGCGGCTTGCGCTTCGTTCCAATCGTGTTCGGCGGCGAGAACCGCAGCACCGAGCACGTTAAGAAATCCGTGCATCTTCGTTTCCACTTCCGAGCGAAACATTCGCACCGGGTGATGCAAGCCGGCGGTAAATTTTATAGGCACGCGATTCTTTGCGGCAGCGACAAGCACCGTTGCAATCTGTGCTGACGTTGGAAATGCATCAGCAGTCACGCCGCCGGTGCGCAATTTAAAACCTAAAGTTTTGTCGGAATCATTTTCCGCGAGCAGAGCGATGGTGCGTTCGGCCGCGGCGGCGGGCGTTTCCCAAAATACGGGCAAGCCCTCGAGAATCGAGCGCGCGTCGAGAAGAAGTGCCGCATCAAAATCCGCCGGAAGCGGCATTTCGAGCTGCGTAAAGGCAAGCACCGCACCGCGCGATTTCACCATTTCGCGCATCGCTCGCATGTAATCGGTGAGCGTTTCGCGAAATGCGGCCGAGCTTTCCGGTTTTGCGCCGAGAGCGGAAATGCGAAGCGGATGTTTGGGATCGAATTGCGAAAGATGATTTTTGGCTTCTTCAAATTTCGCGATCGGCAGAACAAACGATCCCAGCATCCAGGCGTCTTCGTCCCGCGTGAAGCTCGCCTGATTTTTCAGTGCCGGTTCCAAGGCCAGAGCGCACGGCGGAAAGAGCCCGGCGTAATCGATCGATCGCGCGACGAGTGCGTGAAGTGATGCGGCCGGCATGAAGTTTTTCGTCGGCGCGACGAATCATCGCGCCTAACGACTTATGGGAACAAACCGCGGGAATGTTTAGCTTTCACGACGCGCTCAACACCGATCGCCATCGCGGCCGTGCGATGCGAAACCTTGTGCGCCTTAGCGCGACGAATGACCTGGGTGAAGGAATGCTCGAGGATGCGGAAAAGTTTGTCGGTTACTTCTGTCTCCGTCCACATGAAGGCCTGCAAGCCCTGGACCCATTCAAAGTAGGAAACGATCACGCCACCGGCGTTACACAAGATGTCGGGAATGAGGAAAATTTCGTCCCAGCGTTCGTTTAGAATAAGATCAGCTTCGGGGGTGGTCGGACCGTTCGCGCCTTCGGCGAGAATGCGGCATCGCAATTTCGCCGCATTTTTTTCATTGATCACACGATCAACGGCGCACGGTGCGAGCACATCGCACGGCATGGTCAGCATTTCCTCCGGATCGATATGATCGTCTTGAGCGAATGCACGCAGGTTTCCCTTTTTCATGACGTGCTGCTCCGCCGCCGCGACATCGATGCCTTTAGGATTGTAGAGCGCGACTGTGGCATCGCTGATGCCGACAATTTTTATGCCGGTCTTCAGCGCAAGCGATAACGCTGCGACAGAGCCGACGTTGCCAAATCCCTGCACAATCGCGGTGCACTTCTCGGGATCCATTTTCAACATGTCCATCGCGCGTTCGACGAGATACACAACGCCGCGTCCGGTCGCTTCGCGGCGTCCTTCGGTCCCGCCGATCGAAACTGGCTTGCCGGTGACGATTTCGTTTACGCAATAACCTTGATAAACCGAGTACGTGTCCATGAACCACGCCATCACTTGCTCGTTTGTGCCCATGTCCGGACCCATGATGTCGGTATGCGGACCGACAAACGGAATCATTTCCTGCATGTAACGGCGCGACACCGATTCGAGCTCGTTGCGTGAAAGTTTCGTCGGATCGCAAGCGATGCCACCTTTGGCGCCGCCGTAGGGCAAATTGGCGAGCGCGCATTTCCAGCTCATCCACATCGCGAGCGCAGCGGTTTCGCCCATGGAAAGCGAAGGCGCGAAACGCGTGCCGCCCTTCGTCGGTCCGAGCGTGAGATGGTGTTGCACACGGTAACCCTGAAACGTTTGGGTGGTGCCGTCGTCCATGTGAACGGGAAGCGTGACGGCAATGGCACGCTTCGGATACATGAGGCGCTCGCGATCGTTCGGATCAATGTTCAAATAATCGGCGATGACCGCGAATTGATCGCAAGCCATTTGAAAAACCTCGTCGTGATAAATATTCATAAGCGCGCGCCGGGATTTTAGAACATCCCGACGGGTAATGCAGATGGTATTTGGACGCGGTTCGGGCGAGCCGTCAAATCGAAAGCGAAGACAGGACGTCCGATCGCAGTGGTTTCGTTCGGCAACGCAGGAAAAAATTGCTCATATCAGTGCGTGGAGGCTAACGTGCCGGTGCCAATTAAACATCCATGAACATTGAAACTTTAGCGGTGCACGCGGGTCATGAGATTGATCCCGCAACGGGCGCGATCGCGATGCCGATTCACCTTTCGACAACCTTCGAGCGCGAGATCGACGGCAGCTATCCGCGCGGTCACATGTACACGCGCAACAGCAATCCGAACCGCGACGCCCTCGAGCGCGGAATCGCGACCATCGAAGGCGGCGCCGTGGCGGCGGCATTCGCCAGCGGATCCGCCGCGACGACGGCGGTGTTCCAATCGCTCGCGCCGGGCGATCACGTTCTCGCTCATACGGACGCGTATTACGGAACGACACGATTACTGCGCGAACTTTTTCTGCGCTGGGGTTTGGAAGCGACCTTCGTCGATATGAGCGATCTCGCAGCGGTAAAAAATGCGCTGCGTCCAAAAACGAAACTGGCCTGGATTGAGAACCCATCCAATCCGCTTTTGAAAATCGTCGATATCGCGGCGGTGACGAAAATAGCGCGCGAGGTTGGCGCGCTGAGCGTGTGCGACAACACCTGGGCGCCGATTATTCAGAAGCCATTCGCACTTGGCGCCGACCTCGTAATGCATTCGACGACAAAATATTTCGGCGGCCACTGCGATGTCCTTGGCGGCGTTATCGTCGCAAAAACCGAGGACGAGTTCTTTCAGCGCGTTCGTGTTGCGCAAGTTTCCGGCGGCGCGGTCCCCTCGCCTTTTGATTGCTGGCTCGTCCTGCGCGGCATACGAACTCTCCCCTGGCGTATGCGCGCGCATTCGGAAAACGCGATGAAAGTCGCTGCGTTTCTGCACGATCATCCCCGGGTGCGAACAACTTATTATCCCGGCCTAACGAGTCATCCCGGACACGAGATAGCAGCCCGGCAGATGAGCGCTTTCGGCGGAATGCTTTCGCTCGAGATTCGCGGAGGCCGTGAAGCTGCTTTCGCTTTTGTCGCGGGTCTGACGCTTTTCACGCGCGCGACCAGCCTCGGAGGCGTGCAGAGCTTGATCGAACATCGCGCTTCGATCGAAGGACCGGGCACAACTTCGCCGGAAGGTTTGCTGCGCGTATCGATCGGGCTCGAACATCCCGATGATCTGGTTGACGATCTTGCGCAAGTTTTGCGCTGAGCAGCGCTAGATTTTTTTCAAAAAGCGACGCTGCACCAGAACGACGACGTCGTGCACTTCAGCGATCCGCAGGAGATAGGCGGTCCCGAAGAATGCGGCTCCTCCAATCGCGACTGTCACCGTGACTTCGATCGCCTTCTGCCAGATGCGAAGACTCTGCAGCGATTGAAAGAAAACAAACTGCGCAGCGAAACAAATGCCGGCAAGCACCGCACCCGCGAGGATCACTTTGAACAACGTCGCGAACAGTGTCGTCGTTTCCAGGTTTGTCGTGTGACGTCGCATCATCAGATAAAGAAGAATGAAATTCGTGATCGCGACCACACTCGTGGAAAGTGCCAACCCTTGATGACCCCATCCCAGCCGAAAACGAAAAAACCAGTTCAGCCCGAAGTTTACTGCAATCGAAAATAGGCTAACGAGCATCGGCAGGTTTCGTTTGTTGATCGCATAAAAAGCGGGCGCAAGAACCTTCACACCCGAGTAACCGACGAGACCGATGGCATAAAAGCGAAGCGCAGCCGCGGTCTGTCGCGTGGCCTCCGCGGTAAAACGTCCGTGTTGATAAATCAGACTGATGATTGGCTCCGCCAGAATAATGAGACCGATTGCGGACGGAATCGTAAGCAACAAAACCAGCCGCAGCGAATGGGCGATGGCACCGCGAAATTCGGCGTTGTTGCCGAGCGCGGCGCTGCGCGAAACCAACGGCAGCGTCACGGTCGCGATAGCGACGCCGAAAAGACCCAGGGGCAATTGCATAAGACGAAAGGCGATGTTGAGCCATGTCATTGGTCCATCGCCTAACGAGGAAGCGAATCCGCTGTTCACAGCCACGTTTACCTGCACCGCACTGGCCGCGATAACAGCCGGACCCATCAAGACCAGAATGTTGCGCACACCGGGATCGCGCCAGTTGAAGTCCGGGCGAAATTTAAAACCAACACGAGCGAGCGAAGGAAATTGCACGAGCAATTGCCATAAGCCGCCGACGAGCGTGCCCAGCGCGAGCCCCATCAAAGCGCGACTGCCGAAATGTGGATCGAGCAGGTAACCAAAGCCCGCGCCGGCGATGATGGATCCAAGATTGAAAAAACTCGAAGCCAGCGCCGGCATGCCGAAGACATTCTTTGCGTTCAGCATTCCCATCGCGAGCGCGGCGAGGGAGACGAGCAGGATGAAAGGGAACATGATCCGCGTAAGCAGAATGGTCAGATCCGCTTTGTCGGGCGCGAAGCCCGGCGCGAGAACATGAATGACCGCCGGTGCGAAAATAACTCCGAGCAACGTGACCGCACTCATAAAAACCAGCGTGAGAGTGGCGACCTTACTCGCGAGTCGCCACGCAGATTGGTCGCCCTCTTTGGCGATGCGTTGCGAGAATGTCGTGACGAACGCCGTGGAAAGCGCGCCTTCCGCAAAAAGATCGCGCAACATGTTCGGCGCGCGAAACGCCGTCAGAAACGCATCCATGTTTTTGCTCGCGCCAAAAAGCGAAGCGAAGACGACTTCGCGCAGCAGGCCGAGAATGCGGCTGCATAAAATCGCGATGCCAACCACGCCGGTAGCGCGGGTGCTTACTCGCCGGTTCTCAGACATGCGCGACAATGGAACAGCGCGCCGCGAAAGAGCAAATCGCGCCTGCGCTACCGGAGGGACGACCTCTGTGTCGTCCCAAATTCCCGCTGCGCCATTCAGGGACGAGACAGAGCCCGTCCCTCCAATTATTTAGCGCGCGATGGCGCAAGAAAACGTTGATAGACGAACGAAACAACGATCAGGATCAACGCGACGCCGATGAACGCACCGATACGATAGAGCTGATTCAAACTGCCCAAATCGTGCAGGAACAATTTTGCGAGGGTAACGAGCAAAAGTCCGAGACCGGCATATCGGACGAATCCGTTTTTTTGCTTCATGCCGACAAGCAGCAGCGCAAATGCAAAAAGCGCCCACGCGATCGAGTAAGACATGTCGCGCGCAAAATTTCCGGAGAAGGAAAATGTCAGTGTCGGTCCGATCGAGAAATAATCGGCAATCTCAACATTCAAGAGAAGAAAGGCGAGGATTGTGCCTAACGAATAAAGCAACGGGCGCCCGATTCGTTCCAGCACATTTTCCCGCGGCGGCCCGAAGAGCTTCGCGCCCATCAGCGAACAGACGCTTCCGATGCCGTAAGCATACAAATACCAATTCCAAATCTTCGCACCGCTGCGCTTGTGATATTCCAGAACAGCCGGGTTGAGTGCGAGCCGCGCGAAAGCGACGCAGAGCAATCCCGCACCGACCAAACGCAGTCCGCGATGTGGCACTTTTCGGAAAAACCAGATGAGCGCGAGCCCTTCGAGCACCCACCCGAGCGTGATCCATTCGCGATCGAATTGGATCGGGAAAATCAGACTAACGAATAAAAGCGCAGCTCCGCCCTGCCACGCGAGCCGCGCATCGCCCGAGGCGGGTGTTACTCCCTGTCGCTTGATGAGAAAGAAGACTCCGAATGCGTACGGGATGATGAATGCTGCCGGAAACAATCCGTTCTGGAGTTGCGGATAGGCTGAATAAACCAGGTCGTAGATCAGCCAAAAATGAAGCGCACCCGCGATGGCGGAGACAGCCCACGGCAACTGCTCGCCCTTTTGCGCGAAGAACGCGCAGCCAATGAAAAGCAGCGCGAAAACAACATACCAGCCGAACGGAATCGCCGGATTGAGCAAAGAGAAATGCATCGTGTGCCATTCCCGTTCGACCGACCACGCGCCGACGAGTGCGACCGCGGCGATCCAATTCGCGCGTGTAACGATTGCGAGTCCAAGAAGAAGAATCGCGAGGAGGAAAGCGACGCCGAGAATTGGGGTTGGAGAGAGCGACGGTAGTTTCGCGACCACCATAAGCAGAAGCAGAAATGGCATGCCTGCTCCCAGCGCGGGAATAGCGCGTTGCATGTTCCCGGCTCCACTCGTTAGGCGCCGCGTGAGAAACATTCCTGCGGAGAAGAAGAAAATGCCGGTTCCGGCCGTGACGCCGAGGAACGCATCGAGATCGTCAATCCGGGCGGAACCGAATTCGATCCAAAGGCCGACCGCGATGAGTGTGCCGACGAGCGCGATGAGAACGAGAGGCGACGACGCAGTTCGCAACGCGAGAGTCAGCACAACGATGTTGATGAGGAAAACAGCAAGCCAGACCACCGCGGAGTCCTGTTCGTGCCAAACGCACAACCAGATCAAGGCCAGCGGCAGCAGCGGAACAAGATTCTGCAATTGCCACGGTGTTTTTCGCGCCGCGGTTATTTTCGGTGAGATGCAGAAGCCGGCGTGCAGAACCGCAAACGCGACGAAGCTGCCAAGCGCCCACCACAAAAGCGACGCATCGAGAAACTCTGCTGTCCACCACGCGAGCAGACCGAAGACTGCGATGCCTGCGATCTCCGCGAAAAAGTAAAAACCAGAAGCGATCGCGAGTACGATCAATCCGAGATCTGCGCCGAAAACAAATCCGAGGAGCAAGCGCCGGACGTCGTGCAAGTCCGTGATAATCAGAAAGGATCCACGCCGCGAAAAGCAGCGCAGCGAATCCACAAAGCGCGGCGGCCCACGCTGACCATTTCGGATGCGTCGCGTTTTTTCGACGAAGGAAAAAGATGAGCAGAAACTGCAATTGGAATCCGAGAAAAACCGTGATCGCTGTGATCGCTTTCGCGGAGGCGAAGAAATGGCCGACCCACGCGAATTCCATCAAGACTGTGCCGATCGCGGCGAGGAGCAGCAGATGATCCCAGCGTTTCCGCAACACCACGGCGCCGATGCCGATATTCAGCAATGCGATATAGCCGAACAATCCGAGCGGATTATCGGGACCGGTCGAAAGTAAAATCGGCGTTAAAAATCCACCGAGCAGTCCAAGAATTACGACTACCTGCGCGTCCAGCAAAACCGCGAGGAAGAAAGCGGCAATCGTGACGCACGACATGAGCGCGAATGCCGGCGTGAGCGAAATGAGATTGTAAAACGCTTCGGCACCGAAGATGTCCGCGTAGAGGACAAGAATGCCGGTGGCGCAAAGACTTTGCCCCGGAACGCGATAGCTCTTCGTCGCGGCGCGCCAGCCTGCTCCGATCAGACTCAAGCCAATGAGCGCGCCGATCGCGATGCGCATGCGTGGCGTGATGAGATTTTTTTCGAATGAATATTTAACGAGAAAAACGACGCCAAGAAAAAGGACGAAGCCACCGATCCACGCGAAAAGTTTGACGCCCATGAAAGCTTCCCAATCGATGGCAGCAGGAGCGGGTTTTGCTGGTCGCGGAACGGCCGGAGGTGGACTCGTTAGGCCAGGCGATGGCGCCGCCGCAACGACAGGTGGTGGTTTCGCTGCCGATTCTGGAAGCGGCGGCGGCATAGAGCGCGTCACGGGAGCTACGGGCGTTACCGGAACGGGCTGATTTTCCTTCGCAACGGTCTCGACGGATTTTCCAGCTTCGAGCGCGGCGATTCGCTCGTTCACTTTCTTGATTGCTGCTTCGAGCGCTTTAACCCGGCTCGCATTCGTAACGCCCAAAACAATCGGAAGAATCAACGCGACTAAACCGAGCAGAACTATCAGGCCGATGAATGTTTCCATTTAGAGTCCGGTAGGATGATCGATGAATTCCCAAGGGATTTTGAACTTCTCGGACAGATGAGCAGCGAATGCTTTAACCCCGAAAGTTTCCGTCGCGTAATGACCGCCGATTAACAGATTCACGCCTAACTCCTCGGCGGCGACAGCCGCCCAATGCGGAGCTTCTCCCGTAATAAAAGTGTCGACGCCTTCGCGGGCCACTGCATGAATTTCTCCACCCGCTCCGCCAGTAACGATGCCGATGACTTTCGTTTCTGTCGGCCCGCCACCGATGCACTGAACGCCTTCGCCAACGCTTTCCTTTAATTTTGCGATGAGATCTTCGCGACGAAGACTAACCACAGCCTTGCGGCCAATCGGTTGCCCTTTGATTTCTAAAAAAGACTCCGAAGTTTCGAAACCTAACGAACGAGCAAGCTCGACATTATTCCCAACTTCGGGATGCAAATCGAGCGGGAGATGCGCGGCGTAAAGCGCAATGTCGTTTTCAATCGCGAACTTCAGTTGGCGTCGGAGCGCACCGGATATCGGCTGCAACCCGGCCCAGAACATTCCGTGATGAACGAGGAGAAAATTTATCTTCTGTTCCGCTGCCGCTTGTAATGTCGCGGTTGAAGCATCGACCGCGGCGCCAATCCTGGTGACCGTTCCGGAATTTTCGATCTGCAAACCATTTAGCGCATTCGGATAATCTTCGACCTCAGCGAGACGTAGATATTCGTCGGAATAGCGGACGATTTCGGAGAGCGATGCCATTTGATTATCCCGTGCGGTCGGGATGGAATGCAAAGACCTTAACGGGTGTGCCAACTCCCCGCACCGATTGCGGCGCCAGACTGACGAGATCGGCTTTGTTTTTCAAGCGTTCCAGGGTTTCAGCTGTAACGAGCAATGGTGCGCCCACCGTTTTCGTTAGGCTTTCGATGCGAGAGGCGAGATTCACGGTCGCGCCGATGGCGGTGAACTCGAGACGTTGCGGGGATCCAATGCTCCCGACAATGGCTGGGCCGGAATGAATTCCGATCCCGATTTGAATCGGCGCACGCTTTTGCGCAGCGAAATCCTCATTTAGCCTAACGAGCGCACTAAGAATTTCGCGGCCGGAGTCGAACGCGCTTTGGGGATGGCTTGCGATTCCATCGCTCACCCCAAAGAGCGCCATAAAACCGTCACCCAGATATTTGTTTACCATGCCGCCATGCTGTTCCTCGACGATACGCACGGCGATGCGCAGAAATTCGTTCAGAACATCCAGGATTTCGGTCGGGGAAGTCGCGCCCGCGCGAGCGGTAAAGGAACAGATATCGACAAACATCACCGTGATGTCCTGTTCTACGCCGCCGAGACCTGGATCGCGCGCCAGAATTTCTTCCGCAGCGCGCTGGCCAACATGAAGACCAAATGTTTGCCGGAGATGTTCCTTATCCTTGAGTTCCCGCGCCATGTGATTGAATTCGCCGATTAACACTCCGAATTCATCGGCGCGCGTGACAGGCACCTGCACGTCGAATTTCCCCGACGCGACAGATTGGGCCGCGATGCGAAGTTGATCGATCGGTTTCGCGACGAGGCGGCTAATCATCAGCGCCGTGCACAAGCCAAAACCAATTCCAACCGCGCTGACATAGATCGCAAACCAGCGAGGATCGTTTCCCGGCAAAGCCGGCGCGAACTCAAGCAGAAGCAACGATATGATCGGACAGATCGATGTGGAAATCAGCCAGAGCACGCCGCGCCCACGCAACGAAAGCGTGAGCACACCGGGCATGAGATCCGGACGCGTGTTCTGAAAAAAGAGCGGAAACAAACTGCGGTGACTGGCGAGTTCGACGAGGAAAAAACTGTTCGTCACCGCGATGCAGGCGGAGATGCAGAATGAAATTGGAAGGTGCCAGAGCAGTCGGCTGTCCAAACTTCCCGGGACCTGCGCGAGTGAAATGAGAAACACGGGAATGCAAAACAACCAGGCGACCGCAGAAATAATTGCAGCCCACCACGGCAAATGAATCAGGCGTCGCCGCGATTTTTCGAGGACGTCCGGCGCGACAAACCGACCGTCGCGCAATTGGAGCAAGACCGGTCGAAGGGAAAGCAGGCACCACAACCAGAGTGCGACACCGGCAGGATATGCGATCGCGTTGTAAAGAATGACGGTCAGGAAAAATCGGTCGTGCAACGCGCCATTGCCGAGAAGCGGATTGATCGCAACGGCGTTGTACCAAATGTTGAAGACACTCCCGAGCAGCTGCGGGATAAGCGGCGCAAGCGCGATCCAGAGAAGCGAGCGGCGACTGCGATCCGTTTTTATCGAAGCGTCCATGGCCGAAAATAATCGAGCAGGATCAAACGACCGGGAAATTGCGCGCGTTTGTAGTCCCGGAGAACGCGCGGGAAATCGGTCATCGGTCCGAAAACAAATCCGCGATCGAGCGATTGGAAAAAATTATCCTGATGACTCGGCAAAATGTAACGCGGTCGCAATCGGCGAACCGCTTCGACTAATCGCGCCCGTGAATCAGGCAACGCCACGCCGAGAATCGCGAGATCGACCGGACCGATGTCGTTAGGCGGAAGAAGCGACGGCCTTCCGCCGGAGTCGATGTAAATGCGTTTGCCGTCTGCTTCGATGAGAAACGCGAGCGGTTCACCGCAGACCCAATCTGCAGCGCGCCGAGGCGCACCGCTTCGCTTTCGATCTCCGGAAAATGGAACACCGATCGGAAAAACGCGATCATGTTGGGCAGCAAGCGCATGAATTTTCCAGGGTCCGATCCGACGGATATCTCCTGCTTTCACGGCATCACATTTTCCCGCCGGCGCACCTGCTGACTTCGCTAGAGCAATTGCCGTTTCCGATGCAACGAGACGCGTGCCGGTCACCCGCATGATTACAGGCGCGTCGAAAAGATGATCGACGTGTCCGTGGGTCACGACGATGGCGTCCTGCTTTGGAGCGAGATATTTCATCGCGCTTTCGATCCGCTGTTTATTTGGCCGGATCGTCGTAGGAAAAATCATGGCTGACATTCCGATTCGGGAAAAATACGGGTCTATCAGCAACGCATGATTTCCCACCTCAAACTGATACCCATTGGTTCCCAAATAAGTGATGCGTAAGCCCGGTTGCGATTTCGCGTGAGGCGCATCGGCGACGACAAATTGCCCATATTTCTCCAGGCCGGCAGACAGGCTTTGCGCCGTTAAAAGAAGCAGGAGAAGAACGTTCATGACCAGGCGGTGCCGCTCGGTTTTGGGCAAACACAGCGCCTGCAGCAAATCGGGCGGCAACATAAGATGCTCAGAACTCTTGACGAATACCCGCGAGATTGGAACGATACAAGCACGGGAGGAAATTTTGGAATACACCGACGCGCCAACGACCGAAATAACGCCTAACGAATCGATGTTATGTCCGCTTTGCGGCGCGACCCTGCCGAAGGATGCCCAGAGTTGCAATCAATGCGATTGGACGCGCGGCGAACCATCGGAAGGCGCCGAGGGCAAAGCTAGCGATTTGGTCGCGCTCTTGCTCAGCGTCGTTCCTGGCCTTGGTCATATATATAAGGGACATCGGTTGCTGGGCTCTTTGTTCATTCTCGGCGCTCCCTTGGCAGTGGCCATGTCCGCCCTGGCCGCGACGGCAACAGCGGGGTTCGGTCTCGGCCTGATGGTTCTCTACTGGTTCGCCGTCATGTTTCACGCTTACGCGATTTCCGACCGTGTGACGCCGGGACTCAAAGACGAAGGCGAGCAATACTGAACATTACTCGTTAGGCGGACTGGATTTTACCGCGGCGTAAATTTCCTCGAGGATTTCCTGCAGCCCGTAACGGAATTTCCACGTCGGGTAATGTTCCTGAAATTTGCGCACGTCGCTGATCCACCAAATGTGGTCGCCGATGCGATTATTCTCCTCGTAACTCCAGGATAATTTCTGGCCGCCGATCGTTTCGCACATCTGAATCGCTTCCAGCATCGAGCAATTGCTGTGTCGGCTGCCGCCAATGTTGTATACCTCGGCGACACGCGGTGCGCGGATGAATTGCGCGAAAGCTTCCACGAGATCGAAGCTATGAATGTTATCGCGCACCTGTTTGCCCTTGTAGCCGAAAACGCGATAAGGCCGGCCGCTCACCGCGCAGATCATTAAATAGGAAAGAAATCCGTGCAGTTCGGTCCCGGCGTGTGCAGGTCCGGTAAGACAACCACCGCGAAAACAAACCGTCGGCATGTTGAAGTAGCGTCCGTACTCCTGCACCAAAAGATCCGCCGCCGCTTTCGATGCACCGAAGAGCGAATGCTTCGTAAAATCGATGCTCATCGTCTCGGAAATGCCGGGCTCATATTCGTGACCCGCGGCAATTTCCCAGCGCAATGGAAGTTCGTTTAGCGGTAATCGATTTGGCGTATCGCCATAAACCTTGTTCGTCGACGTGAAAACAAATGGCGCTTCCGGACAAAAATTTCGCGCCGCTTCCAGCAAATTAAGCGTGCCATTCGCGTTGACGGTAAAATCAACCTGCGGATCACGCGCCGCCCAATCGTGCGACGGCTGCGCCGCTGTGTGCACGACGGCTGCAATGTCGTTTCGATTTTGCTTAAACAAATCGGAGATCGCCGCCGCGTCGCGAATATCGAGATCGTGATGCTCGTAATTCCGCACGGTCTTCAACAATTTATCGCGCGTTTTTTTTGTGGAAGCTTCCGCGCCGAAAAACTGACTGCGCATATCGTTATCGATCCCAACGACCCGCATGCCTTCTGTCGCGAAATGCTTCACCGTCTCAGATCCGATCAACCCTGCGGAACCGGTTACGATGATGGTGCGCGATTTATTCATGTGCTCACGCCGTCGTTCCGATGATCCAGGTAATCTGACCGTTGAGCGGTTCGACCCGAGCGGCCGGCAACGCGAGATCGCCGCGCAATACGCGCTCGATCATTTCTTCCTGTTTGTTCGCATCGACGAGAAAACAAACGTGACGCGCCTGGTTGATCAGTGGAAGCGTGAAAGTCAGCCGCCACGAATTCAATTTCGGAACAAAATTCGCCAGCACTTTTTGCATTTTCTCCTCGAGCGCGGCTGTTCCCGGAAAAAGCGACGCGGTATGACCGTCGTCTCCCAATCCGAGAAGAATCAGGTCGTGCCGATAAATTTGTTCGCCCCACTGCGTAGCGAGGAGATTGAGGTGATCCCGATATTCCTGCGCGGCAATCTTCGGATCGATCTCGCCCCGCATGCGTGCGATCGAACGTTCCGGAATTCCTGCGGGTAAAAAAAGCGATTCGTTCGCCATGCGAAAATTGCTTTCGACATCGTCGGGTGGAACACACCGTTCATCGCCAAAAGTGAAATGCACTTTCTCCCACGGCAGTCCGCGAGCGAGACGCGCAAACTCCGCGTAAATAGGGCGCGGCGTATTTCCACCGGAAAGGGCGACGCGAAACTCGCCGCGTTCTGCCAATGCGGCGCGAGTATGCCCCAGAATGAAATTGGCTGCGTCGGCCGCGAAATTGTCGGAATGAATGATTTCGCGACTCATAAAAAATGTGGGCGCGGCCTCAGTGCCGCGAGAGTTGTGTTAAAAATCGGGGCGCTGAGGCCCCTCCCACATTCCATCAGATGGCGCAATGCGATCGACCGCGCTTTTCAAGATAGCGCTGATGGTATTCTTCCGCGCGATAAAATTTCGGCGCCGGTTCGATTTCGGTGACGACCGGGCTGCGAAATTTCCCGCTCTTATCCAGGGCAGCTTTCGAGGCTTCCGCGGCCGTGCGTTGTTCCGGCGAATGATAAAAAATGACCGAGCGATATTGCGCGCCAACATCCGGTCCCTGCCGGTTCATCGTTGTTGGATTATGATTCGCCCAGAAAACGTCGAGCAGTTTCTCATAGCTCACGATTGCCGGATCGAATTCGACCTGCACGACCTCGGCATGTCCCGTCTCATCACTGCAGACATCTTCGTAAGTTGGATTCTCAGTTTTTCCGCCGGCATAACCAACGGCTGCGTCCGTTACTCCCTCGACCGCGCGGAAAGTCGATTCCACGCCCCAAAAACAGCCAGCCCCGAATGTCGCTTTTTCTGTTGCCATATTTGCACGATGAAACGGGAACGCCTCGCGCGCAAGAAGCGATGCTATTGCCTAACGAGTCGGGTGCGACCGACCGCCGCTTCCGCCCTTAACGGAGATAATTCCTCTACCAGGACCAGTTCGCAGGCGCCGTTACCCGAGTCGGTCCGACTAAGCGAACTGCGCCACGTGCCGATGTCGGGACCAGTTGCTTCCACCAGTTCGCCGCGCAGATGAATAAGCGAACCGATGCGCAGCGATTTGCATTCCGACGCAATCGCCGCGGTCGATGGAATGATGTGCAGATTCGTTCCGTGACAAACGATCTCCTCTTTCGGAATCGGAGGCGGATTTCGGTATTCGTACCAAAAAAAGCGCATGCTTTGCGTGATGTTGAGGCGATCGAGCACGGCTTGATCGGACATTGCACCCCATCCGACCGCCAGATCGACTGGTGCAAGCGCCGACTGCCGATCCCAGCGATAAATTTTTCGATGAAGCAAACGCGCGTCGAGCGGTTTGAGATGGAACGCTCCGTGTTCGATGGTCGGAGCCGATTCTGGCAACGATGTCTGTTCTGGATCGGAGGAAAGAAGAACGCCCGGCGAATAAATGATCGGGCGATGCAAATAGATGTAAGCGGCCCACAGAAGGGCGACGGCCAGAAGAACGGCAAGAAATTTCATATCGCGCGACCCGAAAGGCGCGCGAAGAAAACAGCAATTTCAGTGCTACATCACCATTCCGCCATCGACGGTAAGCACCTGACCTGTGATGTAGTTCGCTTCCGGCGAAGCAAGAAATGCGACAGCAGCGGCGATGTCATCAGGCTGACCCAACTTCGCTAGCGGAATCTTCGCCATGATCGCCTTCTTCACTTCCTCTGATAATCCACTCGTCATGTCGGTAACGATAAATCCCGGCGCGACCGCGTTCACAGTAATGCCACGACTGGCCAGCTCACGCGCGAGCGTTTTCGTTAGGCCAATCAGGCCGGCCTTGCTGGCGGCGTAATTCGCTTGGCCGGCGTTACCGGTTAGGCCGCTGACCGAACTGATATTGATGATGCGACCGCTGCGCTGTTTGATCATCGAACGCATTACCGCCTGCGAAAAATTGAATGCACCTTTCAGATTTGTATCGAGGACGACGTCCCAATCTTCGACCGACATGCGCATGCTCAAACCATCGCGCGTTACACCGGCGTTATTCACGAGGACATCGACGCGGCCGAAGTCTTCGAGAATTTGCGCGCCGATTTTCTGCACGGCAGTGTGATCTGCGACATCGACGGCGTAAGCCTTCGATGAATCGGCCCGCGCAGCGTTGATCTCATCTGCCGTCTTTTTCGCGTTCTCTTCGCTCCGACTGACCGAGGCGACACGCGCGCCTTCCTGCGCGAGTCGCAGCGCAATTGCGTGTCCAATTCCCCGCCCCGCTCCGGTCACAATCGCCACCTCGTTTTCAAACTTCATTAGCTCACCCCAGTTCTTTCTCCGTCGCAGGGTCATCGACTTCGGCAACTTTGCGGCCCCACAAAATCAGAATGTCATCCAGGATTCGATCGCGCCGCGGTCGCCGCAACACTTCAAATCCCGATGCGCGAAGATATTGGCTGAGGCTTTTGCCGGTAAACAGAAACGTATGGTAACCGTGACGAAAACCGTTCCAACCTCCACCATGTAAGAGATGTGAAGGACCATTGAGCTTCGGTGTCACGACAACGACGACGCCCCCGATTTTTAAAATGCGATTCACTTTGTGCAAAAATGTGAGCGGACTGGTGGCGTGTTCGAGAACGGAAGTGAGCGTGACGACATCAAAAGATCGCGCTGGGATTTTCGCTTCTTCAAAGTTGCCCTCAATAACTGGAAATCCCTTTGCCCGCGCTCCCGCAGCCGCATTCGAAGATGGTTCCACTCCGCTGCAATCGTAAAACTCGCTCGCGAGTTGGAGCAGGCCACCTTCGCCGCAGCCCACATCAAACCAGCGTCCGGACGGAATGAGTTTTCGAGTCGCACGAAGCAGTCGTTCGTTTCCGGTCCCGATGAAAGCGAAGCGAATGGCCCGCCACAACTTCTTAAATCTGCGACGGCGGCAGAATTTTTTTCGCCGCTCCGACCACCAATCACCGCCATCGGGCAACTGATCGGCGGTAGGAACTGGATGGAGGAATGCAGCACCGCATTGGCATTCCCAAATTGCAATGGGAATGGAAGCCATGTTCCATTCGTCTTCAGATCCCCACGCATGCACGAGCGAGAAATGCCGGTGGCCGCACAATTCGCAGACGCGATCGTCTCGCGCGGGATCGCGAAATTCGGTGGTTCGGCCGTTGAGGAGCTGAGTCATTTACTTAGGTATACCACGAAGCTAAATCTTAAAGCGGCACGACGTGTTTTTGTCCGCCGTCTTTTTCCGAAGTTCCAAGATCTGATGCAGCAAGTGTTCTTCAGTAGCGGTCGCATGAATCGCTACTAAACCGGAATGCACTTAAGGAACAAGGCGGAAACGCGTCTTGGAATTTTCCTGAGCGCAGCCAGATGCAAACTGAGCAAGCAAAGTTACACTTGCGGCATGCCCATCATGAGATGCCCAGCTTGCGACGCGGTTTTGCGCGAGCCATCCATGGATTGTCCACAATGTCAGTTCACGCTGCGCAAGCTCGATTCGATATTTGGCGCGGTGCCGTTGCACTCGCGCTATCTGAGCGATCGCTCCGCCACTTTGACGACTGCGGAAATCGAGAGACTGCGCGAACTCTTGCAGCGGTTCGAAAGGAAATTTCCGCAGGCACTATTTTCCGTCTTCATCACCGAGCTGCCGGAAAAGACGAACATCAAAGAATACGCGTTCTGGCTCGCCAATCGCTCGCAATTCAGTTCGGTCGAAGCGGTCGGCTCGGAAAACTTTGATTTGCTGTTGGTCATCGAACCCGTGGCAGGAAGTGTTGCGTTGACCGTAGGCTATGGACTGGAAAAATATCTTTCGGAGGACAACTTGCAGGCCGCGCTGGCCGCGGCGATGCCAGCGTTGCGAGGTGCTCAACCCGAGCATGGCATTCGAATTTGTATTGAAGAAATGACGCGTCGTCTTTCGGAATTGTGCAAATCACTTGAGATAGAAAAGCAAAACGAGGGGAAAACAATGGTAGCGAAAAAATGGTAAAAACATTTTTCAATCTGTGCCTGATGGCCTTGGTCTCGTTTGCCGCGATAACTTCGCCGAGCGCTTTTGCGCAGGGAGGCAAGCCGAAATTCGATGAGAGCCATTACCTCCCGGAAGACAGGCCAACACCGTTGCGCCTTGAGGCGCCAGGGAAACCAATTTCGCGAACCTGGGTGATAGCCGGTGCGGGCGTTGGTTTGCTCCTCGCCGGCGCTGTGCTCTACCTCGCAGTCAAAGCCTGGCGCTCATCGAACGTTTTCGAACGCAAATACCATTTCCCATCCGCAGGCCAGGCGGCTCTGCGCCTTGGGGGAAAGCGCAGCGGCGGTTTTATGGCCGCAAGCGAGCCAGCGAACAAAAAAGAAAGCGCCTAACGAGAGAAGATGCGCAGGAACGCGACTTCGAAGGCGAGCGCTTCCTGAATATTGCGGCCGAGGTGGTCGCGCAATTCTTCGAGTCTGCGCAGACGGCGCAGGATTTCCGGAGTCGAAAGCTGTTTTGCCCACGACTCTGTTTCCTTGCTCGCTGCGGGCAAATCGCGCCGTTTGATATTGGTGCTGGCGCGAAGCACATCAGACCACCAAAGGAAAAACGTCTCGAGCAAGCGGGCGCGAGTTTGCAGATAAAGACTTTCGTTCAGCGCCTTGTAATAATCCTCCCGGCCTTCGAGCCAGCTGCCGTCCGTTGTATTTTTGTAACGCACTTCGTCGCGCTTCTGCACCGTCGCGTTTTCCGTTTGAATTTCCTCGCGCACTCTGCGGAGGATTTGCTGCAAACCCTGCGCGATCCGATATGCGCTTTGCACGCCGTGTTCTTTCTCATGCGCGGTTTCTTGCAACAATTCCACCAGCTCGCGCTCTTCCGCCGTGGCCTCGTTCGATTTATTTCCGGCAAGCGGAATGGCAATACAACGAGAGCGAACGGTATCGGGCAAAAGTTCAGGCAATGCGCTCAGGAGCAGCAGCAACGAATCTTTAGGCGGTTCTTCCAGCGTCTTCAAAAACGCATTGGCCGCCTGTGGCTGGAGACGATCCGCTTCACAAATAATCGCGATTTTAAGTCGGCCCTCCGTCGCGCGCATTTGCAACGTGTGTTCGAGATCGCGGATTTGCTCGATCACAATGCGACGCGATTTGGATTCCGGTTCGACGAAGAAGATGCCGGCCTCAGTTTTGTTTATGATCTCGGCCAGATTTTTCGCCAGCGCGCGTTTGCCGATCCCAACTGGTCCGGAAATCAAATACGCGTGCGAAAGTCGATCCTGCTCATGCGCACGTCGCAAATATTTTAGCGCTGTTTCTGGCAGAAAGGCCATCTCAGACTTTTGCTTTGGATTTGAGATTCGGAAATCGAGAAGAGAACACTTCCCAGATTTCACTTTCGATTTCATCAATGGACCGGTCTCCATCGATCAGGACGAAGCGGGCTGATTCCTTTTGCGCGAGCTCCCGGTAAGCGTCCCGAACCGCTTGATAAAATTCTATCGGCTCCTGTTCCATCCGATCTCCACTGGCCGTACGCACGCGCCGCAAGACGCGGACGTGGGCTTTGTTTACATCCACGTCGAGAAGCAAAGTGAGCTCGGGAACCAAGTCGCCAATCGCGAACTGATTCAGTTGTTCGACCCATTGGGCGTCGAGTCTTCGCGCCACGCCTTGATACACGGTCGTTGAATCAAAGAACCGATCGGAAATCACACACATGCCGCCGCTCAACGCCGGTTGAATGGTTTCACGCACAAGTTGACTGCGGCTCGCTTCGAACAACAACAGCTCCGTCTCAGGCGTCATGGCGCTGTTGTGCGGTGCGAACTGCAGCAAATGCTTGATCGTTTCGCCGATCGGCGTGCCGCCGGGTTCGCGCGTCACGAGAGTGGGCACACCCATCGATTCGAGCCGCGTGGCCAGGCGCTGCGCCTGCGTGGATTTGCCACTGCCCTCGGAACCTTCGAACGTGATAAAGGGCAGACGCGGCATCAGGGCGATTGTGAAACAGGCTCGCGCAATTGTCGAATCCGCATGCAACGGCTATTAAGAACAGAAGATGAAAAACTATTGGCTCGTCAAATCGGAGCCGGAATCCTACTCGTGGAGCGACCTGGTCAAAGATGGCCTAACGAGTTGGACCGGCGTGCGCAATTACACCGCGCGCAATAACCTGCGCGCGATGCGCCAAGGCGACGAGGTCTTGTTCTATCATAGCGTGAGCGACAAAGCGGTGGTCGGCATTTGTGAAGTGAAACGCACCGCTTATCCCGATAAGACCGCGAAAGACGGCGATTGGAGCGCGGTCGATCTCGTGCCGAAGAAAGCGTTGCCGCGCGCGGTGACCCTGGAAGAAATTCGGGCTCAACCGGGCCTGAAAGACATCTCTCTCGTACGCCAGTTTCGATTATCAGTACAACCGCTCAGCAAGGACGATTTTTCTCAGATCGTAAAAATGGCACGCTGACGGGCGCCTTTTCCTCCATGAGTTCTGCTGCCACCACGCTCTCGCCCATCCGTGCGACAGGGTTGCGCTTGAGCAAAGGTTCGCTCGTCGTTTCCATTCACGACGTGGCGCCATCGACGCAGGCAGTGGCGGAGAAAATCGTCGCGGAATTATCGCGACGCGGAGTGACGGCATGTTCTCTTTTGGTTGTTCCAAATTATCATCATGCGGGTTCTGTGGTGGACAATCGCGAACTCGCCATGTGGTTACGCGAATTGGAAGGTCGCGGGCACGAAATTGTGATTCACGGATATTTTCACGATCGGCCTCGTCGCGTGGGAGAATCGCCTCGCGAAAAATTCGTGACGCGTTTTTACACCGACGATGAGGGGGAATTTTTCGATCTGTCTTACGATGAAGCGCTGCGCCGAATCGCGCAGGCCCGCGAGGAATTTCGCTCGCTTGGTTTTGCGTCGCGCGGTTTTATCGCGCCGGCGTGGCTTTTGAGTGCGGAAGGCGAGCGCGCGGCGACCGATGCGGGCATGGAATACACCACGCGTTTAGGCAGTGTGCGCGATTTGCAAAGCAGCACAACTTTTGCGGCGCGATCGATCGTCTACAGCGTGCGCAATCAATGGCGACGGACCGCCAGTCTCGCCTGGAACGCGGCGTTGTTTTTCGCAGTGAAACAGCAACCGCTTTTGCGACTTAGCATTCATCCGCCCGATTTCGCACATCGAGAAATTTGGAATCAGATTCTTCGCTTTGTCGATCAAACGCTCGTCGGCCGAAGCGCGACGACCTATGCCGGTTGGATCGATGAACAACGGGCATTCGCGCACAACTCATGAGTCGTTGCGATCTCCATATTCATTCGCGCTGCAGCGAACGCTCGGAGGAATGGCTCTTCCGCCGCTTCGAATTTCCCGATAGTTATTCCGATCCGCGCGATCTGCACCGCGAACTCAAAGCGCGCGGGATGGATTTTGTCACGATCACCGATCACGACACAATCGAGGGCTGCCTGAAAATTGCCGACCTTCCGCACACGTTCCTGAGCGAACAGATCACTACTTACTTCCCGCAGGATCCATGCAAAATAAATTTGCTCGCATGGGGAATCTCGGAAACGCAGCACCATGAGATCTCGCGCTTGCGCGAAAATATTTTTGATCTTCAGAAATATTTGCAGGACGAACAGATCGTTCATGCTGTCGCGCATCCGCTTTACAGCATCAACGCCAAGCTCGGGACTTCGCACCTCGAACGTCTCATTCTTCTCTTCAAACATTTCGAAGGTCTCAACGGCTTGCGGGACGCGCTCTTGAGCGAACTGGCGCAGCACATTCTTGGAAATCTAACGCCGCAGAAAATCGAAGAGTTCGCGAATCGACACAATCTCGCGCCGACTCATCCGGAACCGTGGAAAAAAATCTTTACCGCAGGTTCCGATGACCACGGCGGAATGTTCGTTGCCTCCGCCTACACCGAAACTCCAAAGGTAAAAACAGTCTCGGCATTTCTGGAAAAAATCCGCGCCGGTAACTGCACGATTCACGGCCAGGGCGGAACTCCGCTCGTTCTTTCGCACGGCTTCTACAACACGCTTTCCTGTTTTATCCAGGATCGCTTTACTGAAAATCTCGGCCCGGCCGCGCCGCTGCTTCAGCAAATGTTCTCGCGTTTCATGGAAGGAAAAGATCCGACCGAGTTTTCGCTGCGTGAGAAAGTTAGCTTCGTCGCGCAAGGCGTGATGTCGGGAAAAATTTTTGAGCTGGTGAAACCGGCGAACGTATCGCTTTGGAAAGAACTCTCGAGTTCCTTCACCAAACCGGAAGTGAAGGAGCTGCTTGCGCGCGAAATGGAAGGCGTGACCGAACCGGAGCGGCGCACGTTTCTCATGGCCAATCTGGTCTGCGAACAACTCGCTTTTCGCCTTTTCGAAAAATTCATCCAGCAGATTCGCAGCGGCAACATCGTGGAAAGCATGCAGGCCCTGACCGGTCTCGCGCCTTTGCTGGTCGTGCTCGCGCCTTACATTTACGGTTTCTCCAGTCAGGCGCCATCACGCCGATGGTTGCGCGAGGTTTGCCGCGATCTCACCGGATCAATTCCGAAGCAACTACAAAATCGGAAGCGTGCCTGGTTTACCGACACACTGGAAGACGTCAACGGCGTCGCCACCACCATTCGTAAAATGGCGCTTGCCGGCGCTGCCGCCGGAGAAGAGCTCATCGTCGTCACCTCCCGCGCAGATTCGCAGATCGATGATATTCCGCTGAAAAACTTCCAGCCGATCGGTGAGTTCGAATTGCCGGAATACGAGTTGCAGAAACTAAGCTTCCCGCCGTTCCTGCAGATTCTCGAGTACATCCAGCGCGAGCAATTCACCGAGATCATCATCAGCACACCGGGACCGATCGGCCTCAGTGGTTTACTCGCGGCGAAAATGCTCAACCTGCAAACAAGCGGAATTTATCACACCGATTTTCCACAGTACATCCGCATTCTCACGGAGGACCGTTTTCTCGAAAGTCTCGCTTGGAATTACATGCACTGGTTTTACGGAAGCTTCGATACCGTGTTCGTGAATTCCGAGCAGTATCGCAAGAGTTGGGTCGATCGCGGATTCGATCCGAAGAAACTCAAGATTCTTCCGCGCGGTTTGGATACGGATTTGTTTACGCCGGAACGACGCGACGCGAATTTTTGGGCGCAGCATGGCAGCAAGAACGGGTCGGTGCGGTTGCTTTACGTCGGCCGCATTTCCCGCGAGAAAGACCTCGACGTGCTCGCGGCTGCGTTTCGGCAACTGCGCGAGGAAGGTCTGGACGTGAATCTCCTGATGGTCGGTCACGGTCCGTATTCGCAAACGCTCGCGGAAGCTTTGCCGGAAGCGATCTTCACCGGTTACCTGCAAGGGGAAGATCTGGCGAAAGCGTACGCATCCGCTGACATCTTTGTTTTTCCGAGCACGACCGACACTTTCGGTAACGTCATCATCGAAGCGCAAGCATGCGGTTTGCCGGTGATTGTTTCCAATCTGGGCGGGCCTAACGAGTTAGTCAGTCACGGACTCGACGGCCTGATCACGAAGGCGCACGACGTCGAAGACTTCACGAACGCGATTCGCACACTCGTGAACGATCCAAAACTGCGTGCCGAAATGGCAACCAGCGCGCGACAACGCGTGGTCGATCGCAGCTGGCCGGGCGCGTTCAAAAAATTCTGGGCCGCGACCGAAGTCTAGTTAAGGCAAGCCGCGCCATTCGTTAGGCCGGCAACGGTGGCAGAGGTGGAGGAGCTGGAGTCTCGAGCGGCGCGATTCCTCCCCAGGCATCGAAGTCGATCCCGAATTGTCGCAGGAAAAAAAGTGTGAAGCCGTAAAGCAGAGCGTGCAATGGCAGCAGGATCACTGTTCCGATGTAAGGAATCGCGGCCAGACAACACGTCAGGCACGCCGCGCCGCAACCCACCACCACGAAAGCGATCGCGAGCACAATAAAAAACAGGAAATACAGAATCAGCGGAGCGGGATGATCCAAAACCAATCGGACCACTTCAGAAAATGCAGCCACGGCGCGACAACGTTTCCGATACATCACCGGAACCATCAATTGACTCGCTCCATGCCAGCCAAACGCGATTAAAAAAATGACCGTAACGAAGCAAATCAACCAGACGATCATTGTCGTCCGTGACAGCAGATTTGGTGCGTGCAGAAGCAAAGGCAAAAGCATCGGCGTCACCATTGCCACCGCCACAATTAAGAACAGCAACATGATCAGGAGCGAAAACAAAAAGAAGCTGTTCCCTTCCGCACGAAACTCGCGCCACGGCTCCTGGATCGCGCCTCGATTGCGCACGATACAATCGACAAAGATAAAACGGCCGCGCGCGCCGACCCACATCAACACCACCGCGATCACGAGCGCTAAAAGGACGATAACAATGACGAGCGGTATGACCCATGCCGGCAAATTCGCCATCGACGGCGCGATATCGTGACGCATCGACGAAAACTTCCAGTGCCAATTCTGGTTTCGATTGAAGCTGGTAAAATTGAAATGCATTCCCCCGGAAAGACTGGCCAGAAACGCGGCGAAACCAATGACGCACCATTTTCCCAAATCGAACGGCTGAAAAAGAATTCGCTTCATCAGCTCAAATGCTTCCCCGAAAGGCTTGAAGATTTCGATCTTTCGCTCGTCGCCGTTCATATGCGCGATTTCAGTGTGTTCTCGATTTCAAAGCAAGCCCGGCCACGTTCACTCGGTGCCGAAGTAACGGTCGCCGGCATCGCCTAAGCCAGGAACGATGTAACCGATGTTGTTCAGCTCGGGATCGATCGCGGCGGTGGTGATTTCGATCTCCGCATGCTCGCGATGCAACTGCGCGATGCCGGCGTCGCAACTAATGATGCAAACGAACTGGATACGCTGCGCGCCGGCTTTCTTCAAAATCGAGATGGCTTCGCACGCGCTAAAGCCGGTCGCCAGCATGGGATCGAGCAAGAGCACCTGCGCATCGCGAATGTTTGCCGGTAGACGGGAATAATAGCTTACGGGCCGCAGCGTTTTTTCGTCCCGGTAAATTCCGAGATGACCGACGCTGGCCTGCGGCAGAATTTGCAAAATACCTTCTGACATTCCCAGGCCGGCGCGCAAAATGGGAACCAGCACCACGGGATTCGCGAGCCGCGCACTCGCGCAATTTGCCAACGGCGTTTCGACTTCCATTGACTCAGTCGGCCATTTCTTCGCGGCTTCAATCGCGAGCAGGACGGAAAGCTCGTTCAGGTGGCGACGAAATTCTGCCGGCGCAGTTGTTTTCGCGCGAAGCACGCTGAGGTTGGCCGCGACGAGAGGATGACTAACGACATGAACATTTCGCGATTGAGGTGGACGCGTTGCCGCATTCTCTGTCGCTGCCATGGAGGGCGAGCCTAAACATTGCTGTGTAACGCGAGAAGCGAAATCAAGCGAAGGACGACCAGCGTGAAGTTTCCTCGCAAAGAATTTCAATGAGCAAATCCAATTACCAACGCCGTTATCCGATTGGCGCGGAGTTGATGAGCGAGAACGAAACTCATTTCCGCATTTGGGCGCCGAAGGCGAAGGGTTTGGATTTAGTCCTGGAAGGAAAGCTGGGAGAGAAAACTATGAAGAGTCGGGGCGCTGAGACCCCTCCCACATTGAAGCCCACCTTTGTCCCGTTGGAGAAAGAAGCGGGCGGATATTTTTCGGGAATTGCAGAGGCGAGTGCGGGTTGTCTTTACCGGTTTCGCGTGGATGGAAGTGAGAAGAGTTACGCGGATCCGGCGTCGCGATTGCAGCCGGAGGGACCGCATGGTCCTTCTGCGGTTATCGACCCGGGAGCATTTAAGTGGAGCGATGGCGCGTGGAAAGGAATCACACTTGCTGGACAGATCTTCTATGAGATGCACATCGGCACTTTTACGCCGGAAGGGACATGGGCGGCGGCGGCGGAACAGTTGCCTGAGTTGGCAAAAATCGGCATCCGGACAATCGAGATGATGCCGATTGCGGATTTCGCCGGACCGTTCGGCTGGGGTTATGACGGTGTAAACCTCTTCGCGCCGACGCACCTGTATGGAACTCCGGACGATTTGCGGCGATTCATCGATCGCACGCACTCGTTAGGCTTGGGTGTAATCCTCGACGTCGTCTACAACCATTTCGGACCGGAAGGAAACTATCTCTCGATGTTTTCCGATGATTACATGACGAAGCGTCACGAGAACGATTGGGGCGATGCGATCAATTTCGACGGTCCCAACTCCGGACCAGTGCGCGAGTTCTTCATCACGAATGGCCGTTATTGGATCGAGGAATTTCATTTCGATGGTTTTCGTTTCGACGCAACGCAGACCATTATCGACGACTCCGATGAATACGTCATCGGCGCAGTCGGGCGCGCTGCGCGCAAAGCTGCTGGCAAACGTTTGATCGTGCTGGTGGCCGAGAACGAGGAAGAGGAAGCAAAACTTCTGCGCCCGCGCAGCGAAGATGGCGACGATCTCGATGCCGTCTGGAATGACGACTGGCATCACAGTGCGCTCGTTGTGCTGACGGATCGCAATGAAGCGTATTACACTGATTACAAGGGATCGCCGCAGGAGTTCATCTCATCGGCGAAATACGGATATCTTTATCAAGGACAGCCCTACCATTGGCAGGATGCACCGCGCGGCACGCCGTCGTTGGATGTCGGCCCATCGGCTTTCGTGGCGTTCATAGAAAATCACGATCAAGTCGCGAACACGGTCGAAGGCCAGCGCGTGCGATCTCAAACCTCGCCGGGAAAATATCGCGCGATGACAGCGCTGCTTCTCCTCGGGCCGTGGACGCCGCTGCTCTTCCAAGGCGAGGAGTTCGGCGCTTCCAGTCACTTTGTTTATTTCAGCGATGTATCGGAAGGTTTGCGCGGTGCGATCCGAAAAGGACGCTTCCAATTCCTGGCTCAGTTTCCCTCCATGGCGAGCGAGGAAGTGCAACGGCAGCTTCCCGAACCATCTTCTCCAGAGGTTTTCGCCAGCTGCAAACTCGATTTCTCCGAGCGCGAAAAATACAAGGAAATTTACGACCTCCACAAAGATTTGCTCCGACTGCGACGCGAAGATGAACGCTTCAAGGAACAGCGCCCGGGCGCGATCGACGGCGCAGTTTTGAGTGAGAATAGTTTTGTCCTGCGATTTTTTGGAACGCATGCCGACGATCGTCTGCTTCTCGTTAACTTCGGGAGAAGTTATCAGCTCACGCCCGTCTCCGATCCATTGCTCGCCCCCCCGCTCGGATGCGAATGGAAAACTCTTTGGACAAGCGAATCGCTCCGCTATGGCGGTCCCGGACCGGTGCGAGTGGCTTCGGATCACGAGGCTTGGCGGCTTCCGGGCGAAGCGACAATCGTGCTTCATCCCGTTCCGCAAAAAAGCCCGCGCCGGTCGCCCTCGAAAAGAAACCAGCGTTCACCCGCCTGACGATGACCGATCCGGTAACTGAGCTGGCTTCTTACAAACCAACGGTTGTTCGCTCGCTGAAATGGGAACTCGGCGACAAGCAACCGCGCGAAAATCTTCTAAACCTGGAATGGCTCGTGACCAATGGACTGGGCGGTTACGCGTCGGGTACTGTCTCTGGCGCGATCACGCGGCGGTATCACGGCCTGCTCATCGCGGCGTTGCCTGCGCCGCTCGGCCGCATGGTGATGTGGAGTCACGTTTCGGAATTTCTGCACTTCCGCGATGAGGATGTCGTCTCGCTAGGCGCGCAGGAACGCGCGGGCGGCCAGCTTGATTTGCACGGCGCCGATTACCTGACCGAATTCCGGCTCGAAGATGGATTGCCGATCTGGACTTATCGCGTGCGCGATCTGGTCATCGAAAAAAGTGTGCTCATGCCGCATCTGCAAAACACGGTGCACATCGGCTATCGGATCGTTGAGGGATCGAAGCGACCGCGCCTGGAATTGCGGCCGGCGTTTCATTTTCGTCATCACGAGATGCCGGTGAATAAAGGATTGACCGCGCCTTACAAAATCACGGTGGACGAAGGTCGCTACGAAATTTCCGCGAACCAAAAGCGAATGCCGGCGTTGCGCATGCGGTTGTTCGATACCGACACGGCGTTCACGATTTCATCTTCAAACATTCATCAGGTCCTCTATCGCAGCGAGCAAAGTCGCGGTTATCCGTTCGAAGGGAATCTGTGGAGTCCCGGTTTTTTTCATGTCGATCTGCGCAAGACCGATTGCGCCACGCTTGTCGCTTCCACGGAAAAATGGGAGATCATCGAGGTCCTGTCGCCGGCGGAAGCGCTCGCCGCGGAACATCAACGGCGCGCGCGTCTGATCGAAGCGGCGGTTCCTCCCGCGAAAGAAGGTTTCGCGGCCGAGCTGGTTTTTGCGGCGGATCAATTCGTCATCTCACCCGCCGGTCGCGCGCAGGAAGTGGCGCGTGCACACGCCTCGGGCGACGAAGTCCGCACGGTCATCGCCGGTTATCATTGGTTCACCGATTGGGGGCGCGACACGATGATTAGTCTCGAAGGTCTCACGCTCGTGACGGGGCGTGATTTGGAAGCGGGATACATTCTGCGCACTTTCGCGCGTTACGTGCGCGACGGTTTGATTCCGAACATGTTTCCCGACGGGAAAACGGAAGGCTTGTATCACACCGCCGATGCGACGCTTTGGTTTTTCCACGCGCTCGGTCGCTATCTCAAAAGCACGAACGATCGTCCGACCCTGAAACTTTTGCTCCCGACTTTGATCGACATCGTCGAGCACCATTTGCGCGGAACGAGATTCAATATTCACGTCGATCTAAACGACGGTCTGCTCGCTCAGAGCGAGGAAGGTTATCAACTCACTTGGATGGATGCGAAGATGGGAGATTGGGTCGTGACGCCGCGCCGCGGAAAAGCTGTCGAGATCAATGCGCTTTGGTATAACACGCTGAAGCTGCTCGCCGACTGGTTGCGCGCCTCGGATAAAAGTGAAGCTGCTGCTCGCTATGACGAACACGCCGAACGCGCGCGCGCTTCGTTCAACGAACGTTTCTGGTTTGCCGAGGGCGGTTATCTCTACGACGTCGTCGATTGTAACGGGAACAAAGACACCTGCGACCAGTCGTGCCGTCCGAATCAGCTTTTTGCGATCTCGCTCGAGCATCCCATTCTCGAAGAAAAACATTGGGCCTCGGTCATCGATGTTGCGCAAAAAAAATTACTAACGCCGGTCGGGTTACGATCGCTTGCGCCCGACGATCCCGAATACAAACCAATTTATGGTGGCGATCTGCGGTCGCGTGATGGCGCCTATCATCAAGGCACTGTCTGGGCGTGGTTGATCGGCCCGTTTATCGATGCCTGGTTAAAACTTCATCCCGACGACAAACAAGCCGCGCGCAAATTTCTCGAAGTTTTTCCCGTGCATTTAAGCGACGAAGGATTCGGCACAATCGGCGAAGTCTTCGATGCACGCGAACCGCACATGGGTGGCGGCTGCATCGCGCAGGCGTGGAGCGTTGCCGAAGTCCTGCGTTGCTGGGTCAAGACGGCGTGAAAATGTGGGAGGGGCCTTAGCGCCCCGACTTTTTCTTTTCCGATCGGTCAATCGGTCGGGGCTTACGTCGTGCACGATGCGAGTTATCAGTTAATAATTATTGGAGATTAGTTAATTGGGCTCCAGCTGGGCTTTTTGTTGGTCTTTGAGATAATTCATATATCCATTCAAGATACGCACGGTTTAACCCGTCATTTCCCTGCCGCGCAGCAGTAAATCATCCGAAATAAGGTCTTCGTCCCGCGCAGTAATCAGATGATCGACCACTTCCCACGGCGAAATGGGATGAGCCGGTAGACGGCGGAGTCGGAGGTCAGAGATCAGAGGACGAAGAACGTTATCAGTTATTTGTTATTCGTTATTCGTTATTCGTTATTGGGAAGGCGGTCGGAAATCGGAAGTGGGATTCGGAGGTCGGAATGTAATCGCGCTGAACGCGTGGGATAAACTTCGGTATTAACGATCAACCGATAACGCTTTTGATTTTCCCGCCTTCGCCCGGAGGGACTACGCCGTGGCGAGCAGTTTTTCAGGATTTCAGGGCTTTTCTATTTTTCCGATCCAGCGCATTTTCGAAGCTAACAAGTTCACGCAACATCGAGTTGTAACGCGAATAGGCATCGCCTCCCTCCTGGCACAATAAGCGATATAACTTCAGCTCGGAATCGACCGGGAGATCTGGCTCGCTTGCTATCTTTAATCCAGCGCGCGACAAGCGCGTGCTCGCTATTCGCACCAGGCACGAGGCAATCGTGTCTTTGCCTTCCTCTATGTCGGCAAGACCTCGTTGGATTAGCTCTTCGCCCGGGAGTTGTCTCTTATCTTTTATTTTCTGCATGACAAAACTCCATAACCGATCGTCGAAACGAATCCGGATCAACCGCCGGATAGCGAATGAGTTCTTTTTCAATGGCGGAGAACATTTCTTTCAAACGGTGCAAGTCGATCAAGCCTTTTTCCAAAAGGGCGCGCGCGTCCACCATATCGCGATCATGCCGTCGCTGCAGCTTCGAGAGGGCCTGACCATACGGATCGTAATGGAAGAATTCGATCAAGCCGTGCCGTGCGATAAATAGGCTGCGCTCTCGCCATCCCGATATGGCGGGAATGAAATCGTCTGGGCTGGCAAGCTCGACGTTGATATCCAGTTCATCCTTTATGATCGCCAAGGCTTCGAAGAGGCCCGCAGGTTCGGGATCAGGTTTGATATCGACATCGATGGTGGTCTTACGCCATCCCATGAGAAGGGCGGTCGCACCACCGGCAAGATAAATGCGGCCAGGCCCGCGCACGCGTTCCCCGAGCGCGATCATAAAAGATTCAATACGCGCCTTGTCACTTTCCGATCGCATCTCGCGGCAAGGTTAAAGGAAAAACAGCCGACGAACAATTAACTGATAACCGATAACGATTTAGATTTTCCCGCCTTCGCCCGGAGGGACTACGCCGTGGCGAGCAGTTTTTCGATATCTCCCCATTAACTATTGACCGATAATGGATAACCGATAACTGCGTTTTTAGATCGGCAACTCGCGGCCGTAGCGAATGATGAGCCAGGGTAACTTACGAACACCCCAAAATCGCGGACCGAGCGTTCGCGGTTGCGCGAAGACACGAAAAATCCAGCCGAGATAAAAGCGATCGGCCCACATGGGAATGCGAACCTGATCGCCGGTGACGAATCCGGGAGCAGCACCAATGCAGTAAATGCCCGGGCGATATCGGCAGTTTTGTTTTAGATAATCGCCGATTTTGTCCTGCATGCCGCCACCAATGGCGATGACGATATGTTTAGGGCGACGCTCACGGACGATCGCCAGCAACTTTTCATCCGTAATGGCGGGACGGGCGCTGTCCCGTCCCATTTGTTGAGTGGGAGCAGCAGAAGATTTCTCATTTGGACGCGACGGCGCGCGTCCCTCCAAGTATCGCGGCGCAACGTAAAGATCATCGGTCGTTAGGGGAAAATTTTCGGCGTGCGACCACGAAAGCGTTTTCTGCTTCGCGATGTCGCTCGGCAAAATCCAAAAGAGATTTCCCGGCTCGCGAGCTTCCGGCAGTTGCAAGAGACATTTGAAAAACTTGAGGCCGGAAATTCGCGTGAGTTTTTCTTGGCGCAGGATTCGCCAGAACAAAACCATCCAGCCGCTATCGGCGATCGCGAGATCGGCCTGTGCAATCGCGTCGCGATAGACGGGGTCTGTTTGCAACGCGATCATTGAAGGCGCGGCCGGCGCGACCACTAATCCCCCATTCCGCGCGACCCACTCGACTGCTTCCTCTGCGCTGCCGTCGAAAAAATCGATGCCAAGAACGCGCTTGGTGGCGAACGGTCTTTTTAGTTCATCCACAGATTTCATAGATTTTCACAGATTATGGGATGGTGGAAGAGAGACCAAAAGACGTGTTCCCGAGTGCTACGTCTTCGCAAGCCGCTCCAGGTTCCGGTCAATCTGATCCATTCCTCGTCCCGGTCCTTAACAAAAATCTGCGTTAATCTGCGAGATCTGTGGATCAATATTCACCTTTCACTGATTTAGCTTTTGATTCCTGTTTCTCCACTTTTATCAAATCAGGAAGCAAAAATATCCCAAATGTATATTGACGCCACCGGGGCTTCATGATGCAATCGCTTGCTAAACCTAAATCTCTTTGAAAACCTCTCGTTATCTTCCTTCGTTGGTCATTGCCATTTGTCTCGGACTCGTAAGCGTCGCGAGCGCCAGCGTGATCAACATTTCGATGAACCCCATCACCGGCGCGCCTGCGAGCGATGTCGATAAAGGTTTGCTTGGCAATAATAGTCCGACCACGAACTTTAATTTTCTGCTCGGCCAAATCAGCCTCTACAACAGTTTCAATAATGCCAGCCTGCAAAACCCGACTTTTAACGGCTTCTTCGACGGATCGAGCAATACGGTGTCGCTGACTGGATTTGATTATGCAGTCATTCACTATGGTAAGGGACCCGGTGGGCAGGGGCAGGGCGGCGGAGTCGAGTTTTTCTATCTCAACGGGATGACGGGGAACTTTACGTTTGCTGCGAATGGCCTAGGGCAAAATGGGTTTGGCGGCTTTTCCTCGATCCGGCTCTTTTCTGGTAACGGGGCTTCAGTGCCAGAGGGTGGCGCAACCGCGCTGTTGCTGGGCGTAGCCGCGCTTGGCCTCGCCACCACACGGCGCTTCGTAAAAGCTTAACTGCCGCAAAAACCCCCGGTGACGCTCGCGCAAGCCCGCCGCAAGCTTTACACATCTTCAGCTGCCGAAATCCGCAATTTCGGTGTTCTTCGTTGCCACCAATGTTTACACGGGTGCGACTCAGGTAAGCGGCGGCACTTTATTGATTAATGGTAATCAATCATCAGCCACAGGTGCCGTAACAGTTAGTGGCAGCGGTACAATCCTTGGCGGAAGCGGAACAATTGGTGGAGCGATTACAGTGAATTCGGCTGCTGCTATTTTAGGCGGCAACGGGACCACCGGCACGACGTTGACCGCGGCAAACAACCTGACGCTTACATCCGGTTTGATCGTCGAACTAGCCCTCGGACCTTCTCATACGCACTCCACTCTTGCCCGAACTGGGGGCACATGGTCTTTTCAAACGAACCAACAATTTACCTTCATTAACCTCGGCGCAACCACCAGGACTTATCAGGATATCATCACCGGTTTGGCCGCTAACCCTGGAACTGGATCCTGGACAATCAACAACCCAGGATTCACCGGATCGTTTTTTTACGCTGGGGCTAATATCGATCTAACCCTTACTGCAGTTCCGGAACCATCGACGTGGATCGGCGGAGCGTTAGCGGTTGGAGTCGTTGGATGGAGCGTTGTTAGGAAAAAGCTGCTCGCCACGGCGTAGCCCGTCCCCGGCGAAGGCGGGAAACACTGATCCGCCTTCGTCACGACTACGGCGCGACAGGAAAGCTGAGGGAGTCAGAGGTCAGAGAAGCGGCGAGCGTTCGGAGATCACGTCGAATTCTTTTCCGCGGCCTGCCGTTTGCGGCTGGCCTTAAAGGTTAAGCTCAAGGTCTCGGCTCCTTCGAGCCACTCCAGCTTTTCGCGGAACGTTGTCTCCAAGCCGATCAAGAGAGTGTGTTTTCGCGCTCCTTCAAAAGTGCACCATTCCCAACCCGGATGTGCGTATAGCTCTTCTTTCGTCATAAGCCGCGCTCTTTGCGCCAGACCTGAATCTGTTCGAGGTCGGCGATATCCGCAAGATCCTGAGGACGGCCCGCTGAGCGCTTCATGGCCACGAGCGCGTCGTAACTAACGATGGGAGCAGTGAGCGCGGCTGCCACCGGCGCGTGAATGGCAGCGGCGAATTCGCTGTCAAAATCAAACGGCTCGTAGATGAAGACATCAATCGGCGTGCGTCGATGAGAATCGCTCCAAAGCTTGAGGACGACCATGCCTTTTTCTCTTCGCCAGGTCTCACGTAGCGCTTCTTCGGCAAATTGTTCGGCGGTTACTGGGATGGAAATGTGATAATCAATGGCTTCAAGCGCGTGCAATCCGCGCACGATATTCTCGCGCTGCAGCGCGATCACGAGATCGACGTCGCGCGTCAGCCGCTCATAACCATGGGCAATGACGGCGAGGCCGCCGACGATAAGGTAGCGGACTTTCGCATCATTCAATGCGCGGACGATGGCTTCAACGCTGCGGACTTCCATGTGACTAAAGATTTACCATTTCGGCGAGCGATCAACGGCATGGCGCAATAATAGTCCGAGGATTTTGTTGGCGCGACGGGCCGTCGCGTCCTACCAAATAAGTTCCTGGCTTCCTGGTTTCCTGATTCCTCTAAAATGCTGACAAGCTGAGATTTTGACAAGCTGAGATCCAGCGGATCGTTAGGCGGCCGGGATAGAAGGTTTGCTAGACGACACGGAGGTCGTCCCTCCAATCAGCGGTTAACGATGTGGAGGGCGCGTTTCTCAACGGCGAGCGCGGCCTCTTTGACGGCTTCGCTCAACGTTGGATGTGAGTGACAGGTGCGGCCGAGGTCCTCCGAGCTGCCGCCAAATTCCATGACCGACGCCGCTTCCGCAATCAACTCCGAGGCGGCGTGTTGCAAAATGTGCGCGCCAAGGATGCGATCGGTTTTCCCATCAGCGATAAACTTGACCATGCCGTCGAGTTCTTCATTGGCGACAGCGCGGCCGTTGGCGCGAAAGGGGAATTTGCCGACGCGACAATCGATCCCCTTCTCTTTCGCCTGCTCCTCGGTGAGACCAACACCGGCGAGCTCGGGATTGGTGTAAATGATTCCCGGAATGACGTCGTAATTCACGTGACCGGATTTGCCGGCGAGATTCTCGACGCACGCGATGCCTTCCTCTTCCGCTTTGTGCGCGAGCATCGGACCAGCGACGACGTCGCCAATGGCGTAGATTCCCTCAACGTTGGTGCGGAAGTGTTTGTCGATCTTGATGCGTTTTTTATCGTCCAATTCGATGCCGGCTTTCTCTGCGCCCAGACCTTCGGAGAAGGGTTTGCGGCCGACTGAAACCAAAATTTTGTCGGCCTCGAATTTGAGTTCTTCGCTGCCCTTGGTCGCGACGGCAGTGGCGCGGCCATTGGCGACGTTGACGGCGGTAACTTTGGTTTCGAGATGGAAGGTCATGCCCTGCGCGGTGAGGGAGCGCTGGAGGAGGTTGGATAATTCGAGATCGAAACCGAGAGCGATGCGCGGGAGGAATTCGAGCGTGGTGACTTCGGATCCAAGCCGGCTCCAAACGGCACCGAGCTCGAGCCCGATGGCGCCCGCGCCGATGACGAGCAGTTTCGCGGGCGGTTCCGAGAAGCAAAGCGCTTCGGTGCTGCTGACGATGGTTTTCCCATCGAACTTGGCGAAGGGCAATTCAATCGGCACGCTGCCGGTGGCGATGATGATGTTTTTTGTTTCGACTTCCTGCGTTTCGCCACTGGAAGATTTTACGGAAACTTTGCCGGGCCCGACGATGGTTCCAATACCTTCGAGGGTGGTGACCTTGTTTGTTTTCATGAGGGCGCGCACGCCGCCGTTCATTGTTTTGACGACTTTGTCTTTGCGCTGAAGCATCTTCGCGAGGTCGAGCTGGACGTTGTCGATGACGATGCCGTGCTTGGCCGCTTCCTTTTTCACGAAAACAAAATGATCGCTGGAAGCGAGGAGCGCCTTGCTCGGGATGCAACCGATGTTGAGGCAGGTGCCGCCCAGGTCCTTGTCTTTTTCGACGATGGCGGTTTTGAGTCCGAGCTGTCCGGCACGGATGGCGGCGACGTATCCGCCGGGACCGGAGCCGATGATGATGACGTCAAATTTTTCCATAGTTATGTTGTCATTTCGAGGGAAGCGAAAGCGAAGTCGAGAAATCTCTTACTGTTTAGCGGGGAAAACAATGAGAGATGTCTGAATAGGAAATCCGTTGGGAATGGCCCTCACCCTACCCTCTCCCACCGGGAGAGGATTGATCACAGAGAATTTCGATCTCTTCATAGCAAGAGATGTCTCGATCCCGGGCCGGAACAGGCGTAGTCGCTCGACATGACTGGAATGTGGGCGCGGCTTTAGCGCCGCGATGGTTGAATGGAAGACAAGAGTCGGGGCACTGAGGCCCCTCCCACATTCAGGGCCCATCCCACATTTTTAAAAATCGAGGGGCAATTTTGTGGGATCCTCGATGCACTCTTTTACTTTAATGAGAAAGGTGACGCCTTCTTTGCCGTCGACGGCGCGATGATCGTAGCTGAGCGCGAGATACATCATGGGGCGCGCTTCGACTTTGCCGTTCACGACGACGGCGCGATCCATGATTTTGTGCATGCCGAGGATGCCGGTTTGCGGCGGATTCAAAATGGGCGTGCTCAAGAGCGAACCATAAACGCCGCCGTTTGAAACGGTGAACGTGCCGCCCTGGAGATCCTCGATCTTGATTTTGCCTTCGCGGGCTTTCTTCGCGTAATCGGCAATGTCGCGTTCCACTTCGGCGAAGGTCTTATTGCCGACATCGCGGATGACCGGAACGACGAGACCGCGCTCGGTCCCGACGGCGACGCCGAGGTCGTAGAAATGGTTGTCGATGAAATCGTCGCCTTCGATTCGGCCATTAATGGTCGGCACAGTTTTCAACGCTTCGACGGCGGCTTTGATGAAGAAGGACATGAACCCAAGTTTGAGTCCGTATTTTTTTGTGAATGCTTCCTGCGATTTTGCGCGCAAGGCCTGGACGGCGGTCATGTCGCATTCGTTAAAGGTGGTGAGGATGGCAGCGTTGTGCTGCGCCATGACCATTTGCGCCGCGATTTTTCTGCGCAGCGGCGACATTTTTCGGCGTGCGACACGGCCATCCGCCGAGGCAGCGGCCGGTTCCTGGCGAGGGACAGCGACGATGCTTCCGACGGGCGATGGCGCTTCGCGATTTTGCACGGCAGCGAGCGCGTCGCCTTTGGTCAGGCGGCCGCCTTTGCCGCTTCCCTTGACCGTTTTCGGATCGATCTTTTCTTCCTCGACGATGCGACGAACCGCAGGGGACAAGGTGTCTGCTGCGCCTGATTTTTTTTCCTGCGCATCGGGAGCTTTCGTTTCCGCTACGGATTCTTTCGCGCCTTTCGAATCGCTCTTCGCCGCTTCGGGCGCGGCGGACTCATCGATGGTGGCCACGATCTCGCCGATCTTCACTTCCTGACCTTCCGGAACGTGCGCGGTGAGGACGCCATCTTTTTCCGCGGTGATCTCGGTGGAAACCTTATCGGTATCGAGGGTGAACAAGGGTTCGCCGGCTTTGACGAATTCGCCCGATTTTTTGTGCCAGACAGAAATGATCCCGCTGGAGATCGATTCGCCGACGGCCGGAATCTTCACTTCGATGCTCATGCCGCGATAAGTAAGCGCAAGAGAAAGGCGCGGTCGACAAGATTAAACGGCGGACTTCGCCGGGACCATGGCGGGAAAGTTGCTGTTTATGGCTTGGACCCCAATGCCATGAGTTTCCTAAAACTGTTTTCCCGACAGTCGCGCGAATGGATTTTCGGCGAAATGCTGGTGCTGACCCTGATCATCGGCTTCATCGATTACATCACGGGCTACGAGGTGAGTTTTTTTATTTTCTATGGCATCCCGATCTTCGTGATCGCCTGGGTTTGCGACCGAAAGATGTCGATTCTGATCGCGCTCGTGGCCGGTATCGTTTGGTGGTGGGCCGATCTCGCAGCGGGCCATCCTTATCTGCACAACTGGCACGAGGGCTGGGAAACGATTGTGCGTCTGGGATTTTTCGTCTTCGTCGCCATCGGCAGTTCAGCTTTGAAGGCGCAACATGCGGTGGTTGAAGCCCGGCTGGACTTGCTCGAGCACACCCACAAGCTGGAACACGAAATCATCGGGATCAGCGAACGCGAACAGCGTCGAATCGGTCAGGACCTGCATGACGGTCTCTGCCAATTTCTTGCAGGCATCGGTTGCGCGGCCGCCTCGCTCAAGGGCGATTTGAAAAAAATGCAGCTGCACAAAGAAGCGGAAGTGGCGGAAGAGTTGGCAACGCTGTTGAAAGACGCCGTCGTGCAAACGCGCAATCTCGCGCGTGGACTGGTGCCGGTGAACATCAGCGAAGTCGGTCTTGCGGCCGCGCTCGAAGAACTGGCAATTTCGAGTACCCACCTGACAGGGACGCCATGCACATTTAAATCGAACCATTCCGGCGCTCCCCTGGACAACTCGGTTGCCACGCATCTTTACCGGATCGCGCAGGAGGCGATCAACAACGCCATCAAACATGCGCAGGCCCAGCATATTGTTGTCTCGTTAGGCGGGAACGGCGCGATCACAACTTTGGGGATTGCAGACGACGGCATCGGTGTTTCACAAGCGCCGAAAACGTCGCGCGGAATGGGATTGAACATTATGAGCTACCGGGCGCGATTGTCCGGCGGCGAACTAAAGATCGGCGAACAAGATGGTGGCGGAACAATTGTTTCCTGCGTGGTTCGCCCGGCGCAAGCGGAGTTGCATGAACGCGCAGCCTGATTTCAAAAAAGCCCGGGTCGTGATCGTGGAAGATCACCCGATGTTCCGGGAGCGATTGGCTCACCTCATTAATAAAGAGGACGACATGGTGGTTTGCGGCGAAGCTGGTAATGCGACGGAAGGACTGGCGTTGATCCAGGCGACAAACCCAGGTCTCGCGATTGTCGATATCACACTCAAAGGTTCCGGCGGCCTGGATTTAATGAAAGACCTGCGCGCGCACGGAATCGAAGTGCCGGTGCTTGTTCTTTCCATGCACGATGAATCGCTCTATGCCGAACGTGCCTTGCGCGCCGGCGCCAAAGGTTACATCACCAAACACGAAGCCTCGGCCAAAGTGATGACGGCAATCCGCCAGGTTTTACGCGGCGAAATCTATCTCGACGAACGCGTGATGTCGCGCATCCTTCGACGAATCGTTGGTGGCGGAACACCGGAGACGGTGCGGCCAATCGATCGGCTGACGGATCGCGAACTCGCGGTCTTCGAACTTATCGGCGAAGGCCGCACGACGCGCGAGATCGGGACACGCCTCCACGTTGGCCTAACGACCGTCGACACCTATCGCTCGCGCATCAAGGAAAAATTGAATCTCGGGAATGCCGCTCAGCTTCATGCGGAAGCGAGCCGATGGATTCTGGAGCGCGAGTCCTGCATGGCAGGAGCGTAGCGTTTTCCACTACATTAAAATAGTGGCTCTGTCGTGGGGAAGCGGCGTCGCGCCTGCTTATTCACCATCGCAATCAAAATATTATTTATGAAAAAACGCTCTTATCACCGCCAGGGTTTTACCCTTGTTGAAATCATGATCGTCGTCGCGATCATTGCCTTACTCGCATCAATCGCCGTCCCCGGTTTTCTGCGGGCGCGCAAACGTTCGCAAGCCAGCCGCATCATTAACGATCTGCGTTTGATCGATGCGGCCGTCGATCAATACGCGATCGAGAACAACAAAATGTCCGGCAGTACGGTGAACACCGCTGACTGGACCGCTTACATGAAGCGAGGATCGACTCTCTACATGACGGGCAAGGATCTCTTCGGCAACGCCTACGGGTCGCAAAAAGTTGACGACATTCCGGCCGTTCCGACGGCGACGTTCAACACGCTTTCGGATGTGGCACCGGCATCCTTCTGGTCGCCTTACAATTGAGCCGGTCCTCGCTTGACTTGAAGGATTATCTTATGCAGAACATCCGATCCAATAATCGCCAGGGCTTTACCCTTGTCGAAATTATGATCGTCGTCGCGATCATTGCCTTACTCGCATCGATCGCCGTCCCGGGCTTTCTGCGCGCACGCAAACGTTCGCAAGCCAGCCGCATCATTAACGATCTGCGCTTGATCGATGCCGCGATCGATCAATACGCGATCGAGAATAACAAAAGCTCAGGCACGACAGTCGGCACAGCTGATTGGACAGGCTATTTGAAACGTGGATCGACTCTTTATATGACGGGAGCGGACCTTTTCGGTAACGCCTACGGAGCGCAATCGGTCGATACATTACCAAAAGCGCCGAATAAGGCGTGGCTCGCTCTTTCGGATGTGGCGGGCTCCGACTTTTGGTCGCCTTACGGCCACCTTTAAAATTTACAGTTCAAATGCGGCAGCGATCAAAAGCTGCTGCTCGCGTTTGTGCATGGCGAGTGAGCCGACAGCTGGACTGGCGCTCGCCTTGCGCCCCGCGTAGCCAATCTCCGTCCGGCCCAAAAGCCGGCGGAGACGCGGCTCCATAAAAGTCCAGGGGCCCATGTTCTCTGATTCTTCCTGGCACCAAATAATCTTCGCCGACTTTGGATAAGCACCGATGAGTTGTTGTAGTTTTTTTTCGGCCAAAGGATAAAGCTGCTCGATGCGAATGATCGCGGCGTCGGCGATCTTCTTTGTCGTGCGATAATTTATCAGGTCGTAATAAACTTTGCCCGAGCAGAAAATCGCGCGTTTGACTTTCTTTGCGTTAGGCGCTTCCGCATCGGCCAGGATTTCCTCGAACTTTCCGCCAGTGAAATCTTCTTCGCGCGAGGTGGCAAACTCAGCACGCAAAAGACTTTTCGGAGTCATGATGATGAGCGGTTTCACGAAATCGCGTTTCATCTGGCGCCGCAAAACGTGGAAGTACTGCGCGGGCGTGGTGAGATTGCAGACCTGGATGTTGTTCTCGGCGCACAATTGCAGGAAGCGTTCGAGCCTCCCGCTGGAATGCTCGGGTCCCTGGCCTTCGTAACCATGCGGGAGGAGCAGGACCAAGCTGCTCGGCCGCTGCCATTTCGATTCCGCCGAAACGATGAATTGATCGATGATAGTCTGCGCGCCATTCGCAAAGTCGCCAAACTGCGCCTCCCAGATGCAAAGCATCTTCGGGTAATCGAGCGAATATCCGTAATCGAATCCGAGCACGGCCGCTTCGGAGAGCAGACTATTATAGATGCAGATGCGCGCCTGTTTCGGCGCGAGATGCAAAAGCGGAATGTACGGTTCTCCCGTTTGCGCATCGTACAAAACTGCGTGGCGTTGTCCAAATGTGCCGCGCCGGCTATCCTGTCCAGAAAGGCGAACGGGAATTTCGTCGAGCAAAAGCGACCCGAACGCGAGCGCTTCGGCAAAACCCCAATCGTACGGTCCGCCTTCGGCAAGAGCCTGCTGGCGCCGATCGATCAACATGCGTTTCGCTTTCGGCAAAATGTTGAAGTCCTCCGGCACGCGTGTGAGTCCGGCGACAATTGTCTCGAGCGTCTTTCGATCGATCGCAGTCGAGACTGATGAAGCCTTGTACTCCGGCTGAAAAACTGCGGTCGATTCCTTGAACTTCGCCTGCTTGTGGGCTTTTTCTTTTTCCAGCGCTTCGACTTCTTCGAGCGACATCTCCAGCCGGAGCGCGAATTCCGTTTCGAGCGACGCCGAATCATCCGGACTCAGGATTCCGGCTTCGAGCAGTTCGCGTTTATAAATTTCCGCGATGGACGGGCGCTTCGCGATTCGAGCGTAAAGATCGGGCTGCGTGAACGACGGCTCATCGACTTCCTGATGTCCGTATTTGCGATAGCAATAAAGATCGATCACGACATCGCGACCAAATTCCTGGCGAAAATCGAGCGCCGTTTCTGTGACGAACATGACCGCGAGCGGATCCTCGCCGTTCACGTGAAAGATTGGGACCTCGATCATTTTCGCAATGTCGGTCGCGTACATGGATGAGCGCGCATCTTCCGGCAGCGTGGTGAAACCGATCTGATTATTCACGACGACATGCACCGTGCCGCCTGTGCTGTAACCGGGCAGTTGTGACATGTTCAAGGTTTCGGCAACCATCCCCTGTCCCGCGAATGCGGCATCGCCATGCAAAAGCAACGGCAAAACTTTGCGACGATGTTCGGTATCGCCGTGAATCCGTTGACGCGCGCGCGCCTGCCCTTCCACCACCGGATCGACTGCTTCGAGATGGCTCGGATTTGCCGAAAGGCGAATCTCAACCTTGGCGCCGTTCTCCAGTTTTCGCGTGGTGCGATAACCAAGATGATATTTTACGTCGCCATCGCCCGCGACGAGATCGGGAACATAATTTTCACTGAACTCGGTGAAGATGATTTCGAGAGATTTGCGAAGAAAATTCGCGAGGACATTGAGCCGGCCGCGGTGCGCCATGCCCATGCAGATTTCCTCGATTCCAACACCCGGACATTTTTGCAGAATGCGATCGAGAATCACCATGAGCGATTCTGCGCCTTGCAGCGAAAAGCGTTTCTGCCCGACGTAACGCGTATGCAAAAAAGATTCGAATGATTCCGCTTCGAGCAGCGAACGCAAAAGATGAAGCTGCACCGACGCCGGCGTATCGCGCTTGGACCGGCGTGATTCGAGCCGATGCCGCACCCAATTGCGGACGCGCGTGTTCTGGATGTGCATGAACTCGGTCCCGATCGTGTCGGCATACATTTTTTCGAGCGTGCCGATCATCTCGCGCAGTGTCATCTTTTTGCAGTCGAGGAAGAATTTCGACGAGACCTGCATGTCGAGATCCTTCTCGCTGAAGCCGAGCTCTCGAAGTGAGAGAAGCGTATTCTGCGGTCGCTTCTCCGCGAGTGGATCAAGACGCGCGATGGTGTGACCGAGCGTGCGATACGCGTAAACGAGTCCATCAACTCTCGTTTGCAATGAAGGATCGCAAACTTCATCCGCGCGCGCCTGTGCCGCACCGGCCGCGGCGCCATTGCGCTCTTCCAAATCGCCGAGCTCGAAGCCTTCAAAAAATGCGGCCCAACCGGAATCGACCGATTCAGGATTCTCCTGCCAACGTCGATACTTCTCGTCGAGGAAATCGGGATCGAGTCGCGTGGCGAAAGAGGAATGCATCTGAACAAATCTGCCGTCAATACGGGCGACGGCAAGTTGACAGTGCAGAGCGTGCCTCGTTACTTGCAGCCGCATCAGCATGAATATCGCAACTCGAACTCTGGGTAGCGCACGCGTCTCGCGTGTGGGCGATGGCGTCTCGCCATCGCGAACTTTTTCCCGGGCTGCGAATACTGAAGAAGCCTGTTTCGGCGAGACGCCGAAACCAACACGCGAGACGCGTGCGCTACCCAGACTCCTGCGCTACGCATCGTCTCTAGCAGCCGGATTATTGTGCACCGTTGCAACAAGCGCACTCGCGCAATCTGATCCGGCCTCGGAGCCCGGCGTGCTCGCGGTCGCCAAGGTCATGCCCGCGGTTGTGAATATCAACACGGAGCGCATCGTCAGGCGGCAAGTGCGCGATCCTTTTGAAGATTTCGCGGCGCAATTTTTCGGGAATTATCGCGCGCGGTCGCGTGAGATGCGGCAAACATTGCAAAGTCTTGGCTCGGGATTTCTCGTTGATCCGGCGGGCTATATCGTGACGAACCAACACGTCGTCGAGCGCGCCGCTGATTTAAAAATTGAAGTCACAACCAACGACGGCAAAACCTACAGCGCGCATTACGTCACCGGCGACGAGCAGAAGGATCTCGCGTTTATCAAGATCGACGCCAAAGCCGCTTTTCCCTTCATCGATCTGCAAAACATTTCGCCCAACTTGTTAGGCCAAACGGTTATCGTCGTCGGCAACGCGATGGGTTACGGCAGCTCCATCAGCCGTGGCGTGCTCAGCGCAACCAAGCGCGACATTACCGTCGAAAACATCGACTATCACAATCTCATCCAAACCGACGCGGCGATTAATCCCGGCAACAGTGGCGGACCTGTCATCGACCTTTCAGGGAAACTCGTTGGGATCAGCTCCGCGAAAATGGCATTCACGCCGCAAGGCGTGCCGACGCAGGGACTCGGCTTCGCCATTCCCGCAGATATCGTCCGCACCAGTGTGGCGGAGTTCAAAAAAATTGCGCAAAAACAACCGACCACGCCCGCAGCTCCAACCGAGCAGGCAATTTCCTCAGCGGAAAAACTCTTTGGTCTACAGCTGCAGGACCTGACCTCTGAACTTTCGGACGCGCTCGGCTACGCGAACGGCCGCGGAGTTTTGGTCAGCGCAGTCGAGCCCGACAGCCCGGCGGATCGTGCCGGGATCGAGCGCGGCCTCGTTATTTATCGCATTGGCAAATACGATGTGAATTCGCTGAAGCAGGTTGATACTTTACTGGGACGCGCGAGCAGCGGCGGCAATGTCGATTTTGCCGTTGGCGTTGTGCGCGATGATGGACGGCAACGATTGGAGCGCGTGACGCTGGCTGCCCGTTAGGCAAAAAAATTCCAACAGATCGCGCATCGCGTTGTCTGTTTTTGATACTGCGAAATGATTAAAGTCGAAAATCTCACCAAACGTTATGCGGGCCAGATTGCAATTCAGGATCTGAATTTCGAAGTCGGCAAAGGTGAGATCATGGGATTCCTCGGACCGAACGGCGCGGGCAAGAGCACGACCATGCGCATTTTGTCGAGCTTCATGCCGCCTACTTCCGGTCGCGCCACCATTGCTGGTTTCGATATTTTCGAACAGTCGCTGCAGGCGCGCGCGCATCTCGGTTACATGCCGGAAAACGTTCCGCTCTATAACGACATGCGCGTGACGGAGTATCTGAATTATCGCGCGGCGCTGAAAAGTGTTCCGCATCGCCGCATTTCCGAACGCGTCGGCGATGTGAAAGAGCTTTGCGGTTTGAAGGAGGTAGAGAAAAAACTAATCGGTGCGCTTTCGAAAGGTTACCGGCAACGCGTTGGCTTGGCTGATGCGCTCGTGCACGAACCGGATTTGTTGATTCTCGACGAACCGACCAGCGGGCTCGATCCGAATCAAATCCGGCAGGTGCGCGACCTGATCAAGAATCTCGGAAAGCAGCACACAATTTTACTTTCGACACACATTCTGCCGGAAGTCGAAATGACATGCAGCCGCGTGATCATCATTCACAAAGGCCGGATTGAAGCGTGCGATACGCCGGAAAATCTTCTCGGCCGAATCCGCACAGCGAGCGGCGTGCACGTCGAGGCAAAAGTTGGAAAAGACGAAGGGGCCGCAGAGCTAAAGAAAATTACCGGCGTGCGGGATGTCGCGACAACGAACGATGGCGATTGGAAGATTTTTTCGTTGCGCGTCGAATCTGGCGCGGATGTGCGCGAGGAAGTTTTCCGTCTGGCGAATGCGCGGCACTGGACCTTGCGCGAACTTTCGCAACAGCGCGCAACCCTCGAGGACGTCTTCGTCGAGATCACGCACCCGGATGAACTGTGAATCCATGAACACTGCGTTCGATCTAACCGACATCGTTCTCAGCGCCGCCGAACAGTTGCCTAACGAATTACGCCAATCTGCTGCATTCTTCCGCCTCTCCCCTTTTCGAGGGGAGAGGATTGAGGTGAGGGGCTCCACGTTACCTTCTCGTCCGAAACCCTCACCCTACCCTCTCCCTTTGAAAGGGGGAGGTGATCGAAAGCGGCAATCTCAACCGGATTATCCCGATGCGTAAATTTTCTGTCCTGCTCAATCGCGAAGTGCGGAGTTATTTTTACTCGCCCATCGCCTACATCGTTCTCGTTTTCTTCCTGCTCGTGAGCGGGGCGGATTTTTATTTTCAGATTTCGTTCATGAACGGGCGCCAGGTCGGCTACTCGGTGCAGGAAGCGTTTTTTAATTCCGTCTTTTTCTGGTTCGCCTTCGTTCTCATTTTTCCTCTCATCACCATGCGACTTTTCTCCGAGGAATTTAAGCTCGGCACAATCGAGCCGCTCATGACCGCGCCCGTGCGTGACTGGCAGGTCGTGCTCGCCAAATTTTTCGGCGCGCTCGTTTTCTACATCGTGCTTTGGATTCCAACGCTTCTTTATTTCGTCATTTTCCAAACCGTCACGCATCAGCCCGCCGCGAATTCCACGGGCGCATATTTCGGCGCGTATCTCATGCTCTTGTTGCTCGGAATGTTTTATCTGTCGATCGGTTGTCTCGCTTCGGTCGTGACCAAAAATCAAATCGTCGCCGCGGTCATTTCCTTCAGCGCCATTACGCTTTGTTTCTTTGGCGGCCTCGCGCAATTCATCCTGCAGGACATTGATTCCACGACGCGACAGTTGCTCGGTTACTTCTCCGCGATCGAACAAATGGGAACGCTTTCCCGCGGTGAAATCGATACGCGTCCAATGGTGCTCTATCTCAGCATGACGATCCTGATGTTGACGCTGACCTACCAGGCCTTCCAAACCCGGAAATGGAAATTGTGATCGATGGCTGACGAAGAAGTTTTACCACCGAAGCCGAAGAAGGTTCATCGCCTGCGCATTGGTCTGAATGTGCTCATCCAGGTCGGGCTCATTCTTTTTCTCGCGCTCATGGTGAACTATCTCGGGTTTGAGCATTACAAGCGCTGGGATCTTTCGCGCGACAAGAAATACGCGCTCTCCGATAAGACGAAGCGTTTCCTCGAAACGGTGAAGGGTAAAATTCGGATCACCGTTTTCTTCGGACCGAGCAATCCGATCGGCGCCGACGTGCAGAATCTGCTCACGGAATATCAGTATGCGGCCCGGGGAAAAATCGACGTCGAGAATGTCGATCCGGAACGCAATCTCACGCGCGCGAAAGAGCTTTTCGATAAATACAAAGTGGTGAGCGAGGAAAGTCTGCTCATTCTCGATTACCAGGGACGCAACAAAACGGTCAAAGCGTCGGAGATGGCGGAAGTCGATCAGGGAAATCCGATGGCAGGCGAGCAGCCGAAGATCGCAGCGTTCAAGGGTGAGCAGACGATCACCGGCGCAATGATCGATTTGATCGAAGGAAAAAAGAACACGCTCGGTTACATCCTCGGCCATAAGGAACCGCCGCTCGCCGCGGAAAGTCCCGTTTCAGTTTTGAAGACGTTTATTGAAAACGAGAATATCAAATTCCAGGAAGTGAATCTTTTCGAAGCGCCCGCGATTCCGGCGGAGATCAAAACGATTTTCATCAATGGACCGCAGTATGATTTCTCCGATCGCGAGATGAAATTGCTGCGCGATTTTTGGGCGAAACAGGGACGAATCCTTTTCCTGCGCGATCCCGCAGCAAAAACTCCGAGGCTCGATACTTTTCTGAACGAAGTCGGCGTGAAAGTGAATGACGACCGCCTGATGGCGATGGTGCAAACTGGCATCCAGGAAGTGGCGCGAGTGCGCGACGTCCTCGCTCATTTCATGCCGGACAATCCGATCACGCGCCGGTTGGCGAACGTGCAGGTTGCGTTTGTGGGCGGCGCTTCTTCGCTCGCGTTACAACCGGATCGGGTGCGCGCGAGCAACATTCGCGTGGAGCCGCTGGCGCACGCGGAAAAAGGCTACTGGGGCGAAACCGATTACAACTCCACCGACGAAAACAAACTGCAATTCGATGCGACGCGCGATCACGGACCACCATTGAATATTGCCGCATCAATTGAACAAGGCGGCAGCGGCGACGAGCGCGTGCAGATGAATTCATCGCGCATGGTGGTGGTGAGCAATTCGACCTTTGTTCAGGACAACGCCATCACGCAGGGCCAGCAAGCGCTCGATTTCACTTCCGCGAGTTTGAACTGGTTAATGAATCGCGAGCAACTCATCGGTATCGCTCCAAAAATTCCAAAGACGCTGACGTTTCGTCTCGATGAGAAAGCGCTCGGGAATATGCGCATGATCGTCTTGTTTTTGTTGCCACTCGTTCCAGCGGTCCTCGGCCTCGTGGTCTGGTGGCGGCGGCGCGCTTAGGGATTTTCGATTTCGATGAAGTTAAGAACGACTCTTATTTTGTTCGTCATCGTCGCAGCAGTGGCGGCGTTCATTAAGTTTTACGAGACCAAACGACCGAACACCGAAGAGGCGACGCGTCAGGCTGGCAACGTTCTCAATTTCGACCGCGGAAAACTCGACGGGATCGTCATTCAAAATGGCGACGATAAAATCGAGCTGCGGCGTCATGACAACAAATGGCGAGTGGAATCGCCGATCAAAGACCAGGCGGATAACGCAGCGGTCTCCACGCTGATCTCCGATCTCGAGGAATGGAAAAAGGACGACACGATTCCGGCGAAGGAGATCGCCGCGGTGAAAGGCCGGATCGAGGAATACGGACTGAACAAACCTAAACTGCGACTGAAGTTGCTAGGTCAGGAAATGCCGCCGGAAATATTTTTCGGGAAAGACGCAGCGCTCGAAAACAGAATGTATGTCCGCTTCGCGAATTCGAAGGACACGTTTATCGCGTCGAATTCGGTTAAAAACGAGATCGCAAAGAAGCCGGAGGATTTCCGTGACCGTAAGCTAACCGAACTGACCACTGCGCAAGTTTCGCGCGCGCTTTTGAAAACACCGGCGGGCGAAATGGAATTGCAAAAGCAGGGCGATCATTGGGAAATCGTCAAGCCGTTACGAGCGCGAGCCGACGATCAAAAAGTGGGCGATCTTCTCGCGCAGGTGACGACGGCGCACATCGAAACATTCGTTGCCGACGATCGTGGCGATTTGCATACCTACGGATTGGCCGAGCCGCGCGGTCAAATCACGCTCTTCACGCCCGAAGACAAACAGGGGCAGATCATGCAAATCGGCGGCGCGCCGGAAAAGGAAAAGGATCAGGTTTACGTGCGCTTCGCCGCGCGGAATGCGGTTTACACTTTGCCGAAAAAAATCGAGGAGATCTTAAATACCAAGCCTAACGACTTGCGTGATCGACACCTCGTGCGCTTCGAGACGAACGTTCTCGATCGCATCACGATCGACGCCACCGGCAGAGGAAAAACCGTTCTCGCGCGAAAGAACGAAGCCTGGACGATTGCGAACCGAAACAATCAGCCCGCCAATGCTGATGAGGTGAATCGTTTGATTGAAACTTTGAAGAACGAACAGGTCACGAAGTTTGTCGCCGATGTAGCTTCCGATCTCGAAAAGTACGGCCTCGATAAGCCGCAGCTGCAGATAACGCTCAGCTCGTTTGCCTCGGAAAACACCGCCGAAACGAAATCGGGCGAACAGCCGTTTGCCAGCATCGCATTTGGCAAAATGGACGGCGAAGATGTTTACGCGCGTTTAGGCGACGAGCCGTTTATCGTTGCCGTCAAACGCAGCACGCTCGACAAAATTTTTGTCGATCCACTGCAATGGCAGGATGTCGTCATCTTTCATTTCAAACCCGACCAAGTCCACCGGCTCAGCGTTGTCACCAATGGCGAACAATCAATTACGCGCGGAGCGAAAAACGAATGGAAATGGGTCGCGGGATCAGGTCCAATCAATCAGGCGGATGTTCAATCGCTTCTCAATACGCTCACGTCGCTGCACGCTGTCCGTTGGATTGGAGCAACGGCCGCGACGCACGGATTCGATAAACCGCAGGTCGCGATCACGTTTACGACTTCACCGGACGACAAGGTCGTGCACAAATTATTGATTGGCGCGCCAAACGGCGAAGGCATGTGGTTCGCCAAAACAGATGAACGCGACGGGACATTTATCGTGAACAATCCGGACTTCAACGCGTTCCGATTGCCGATGGCGAATCCATCGGCGCCGTCTCCATCAGTTGCCGGCAGCCCAACGGTGTCGCCTTCACCCGTCGCCAGTCCGAGCCCAACGCCCTAGACTTTTGTCGCGTTATACATCGTGACAATGCCGCCTGTCATCGGTTGAGCCTGAGCGGCGGCAAAGCGGTTTGCTTCGATCAATCGCACCATTTCCGCACCGCTCGGAAATTCTTCGATCGATGCGGCGAGATAATCATACGCATCTCCTTCGCCCGTAATGAGGCCCGCCAACTTTGGCAAAATATGATGGAGGTAAAATCGATACGGCTCGCGAAGCACGGATCTCGGTAGAGAAAAATCCAACACGATCACGTGACCGCCGGCGATCAGGACACGCGACATCTCACGCAGCGCCGCGCTCCAATCCACGATGTTGCGCAAACCGAACGCAATCGTCACGCAATCGAACGATTGTTCGGGAAACGGTAATCGCAACGCATCCGCAATGATCGCTTCGCGCAGACCCTTACTGCGTGCAATCTGAATCATCTTCTCCGAAAAATCTGCCGCCGTGATTTTTGCGTTCGGTAAACGCCGCCCGAGGGCAAGCGCAAGGTCACCACTGCCCGTGGCCAGGTCGAGAATTCGTTCTGCTTTCCACGACTCGACCATCCGCGCCGCACGCGCACGCCAGAAATAATCTAGGCCGAGACTGAGGACATGGTTGGCCAGATCGTACCGCGGCGCCACGCGATCAAACATCGAGGAGATAATTTCGGGATCGCGCGCGGGAATCATATCGACGCAGAGAATTGATGCCAAAATTTCGCGGGCGCCAGCCTTTCTTGGGGCGTAGGCCCTCAGGAGTTTTGGTTCGGTTGCGTCAAGTCTTGCGGCAGTGCCAACGCGACGGCGAGACAAGCGACCGGAACCACTTGCAACAGCAAACGTGGGAACGACGTCCCCATATGGAAGAAAAAATCCGGCCACGAACTGAAGAGATATGTAAAATCGTAAGCTGCGATTGGTGCAATGATCGCTACAGCGATGACAAAAAAACGCGCGTCGCGCAGGCGAAGAGCGAGGTAGAAAAAGGCAACGGCAACCAGCCACCAGAGCAAGCTCCAGCGAGCGAATTGCGTGAACTCGAAAATCGTAACGCGTAAGACGGGAAGAATACGATCATGATGCGCGGCGAAGGCGGCCCAGGTCACGGGAACAAAATCCCGCGAACTCGGCACGTGCATTTTCTGCAGATAAATCTGCCAGGAGATAGAAATCAGCGCTGGTGGAATGACAAAAGCAAAAGAGCGCCACGACAATTTGCGCGACAAGATGACTATCGTTGCGCAGAAAGCGGACACGAGAAACAAAATCACACCTTCCCGTTTCACCCATGGTAGTAACGATGCGGTTGCGGCGTAGAGACGAAAGAAAGCGAAATCGTTTGTTTTGAGAAACGAAACCAAATATCCAATCGCAGCCAAATAAAATACGCTCAAAGGGAAATCGACATACCCGACGACAGCGGCGCCCGCTCCAGAAGTGAGGTACGGAACAAAAAACAACAGCACACTGATCACGCCGCCAATCCACCGCCTCCCGGTGATGCGTGCCGAAAGAATCGCCAATAAAATTGTCCCGACGCAGTAGAACATGGGAAAAATGGTTTTCGCCCAAAACTGATGCGGGGCGCCCATCCACAGATAAAGCCACAGTTCGGAGAAGGGGATGAAGAGTGGATACTCGGGATGACTCGAAATGTGCGACGGGCTCGTGAAAAACATCTGCGGAATAACTCCGCCGTTCAGAAACGCGTATCGCGCTTTGACCTCCCAGACAATGAGCCCGTCCCAGCCGAGGGCGTTTTCAAAGGAAAATTGGGTCATATTGACCAGTTCGAAAGTGATCAAAGCGACGAGCAGCCATTCAGTCATGTTGCGGGGCATCGGCAGGACGAAGCGCACTTGTGTTTTGCGAGCCATGCCAAAGCCGACTCCGCCGAGAAGCGCGCACACAATCGCAACGGAAATGCGCAAGCCTACTCCGGAAAGAAAACTTCCGCCGATCCACAAAAGCAATGAAACGGTGCCCGTTCCCAAGAGCCAGGAAACGCACACGCATTCAATGATATTCCATTGGTGGGGTCGAGTTAAAATCAAGGCCACGCCGAAACCAGCCAAAAGAAAAGTGGCGATGCCAACGCACAAGCCAACCAGGATCATGCTATTTGATCTCTTGCCTCATTGGCACAATCGAAAGTTTCGAGGCGAACACGATCCTCGGCTGCAACCAATCAGGCGGCTTCATCCCGCAGAAGATAATGGCGGCGCACGAGGCGGGGTCGACCGCACGTAGTTGGCCCAGAGCATTGCCCGGGCGCACGACGATCCATCGAAACTGTGCCGGCCAGCCAAGATACACGACGGTCGCAGCAGCGAACGTCGAATCCATGTCGTCCTGCGGCAGAAAGACGCAAAGGGGTTTTGAGCGTGGCAATGACGTCAATGTTTTTAGCAATCGCTCGGAGCCATTTTGCATCCCAGTTAGTTGTTGAAGGTAGGCGTCGCTCGAATAAAAAACTGTCAGCGGCGTTGAGGGGATGGGCAATCGCGCGGTCAAAGTCCGCCAAACTTCCCTTCCTCCGATGACCAGAAACGCACCGCACAAAATGGTGGCGACGATGACATGAAGCCTGTTTCCAGGCGAGTTTGCTTGCTCGATGAGTGCTTTCAGTTCCTCCTAATCAGCAGGGAGCGTGCTAATACAGGGCCCGGCCTAAGGAACGACCTCTGCTACTCGAGCGGCGGCTCGATGTTTTCCTCTTCGCGCGGCACGAGGCGATTCCTCGCGATGAGGCGAGCGCAGGTGTTCCAACGCAGGAGCGCATCGTCATTGCCTGAGGGTCGAACCGCTTCCGCTTTCTCGAACCACGTCATCGCTTCACGCAAACCATCGTAGGCATAGTGAATCGCACCGGGCGTGCCTTGCGCGAGTTTCGCTTTCGCGCGGCGTTCCGCCAAAATGCCCGTGTAGTAGGCCCGCTCGTAATCACCTTTCACTCGCGCGAGCAACTCCTTCGCCCGCGTGTCGCTGACGCCGTACCCTTTGCTGAACCGATCGCTCACGGCGAGCAACAGCGTAATGATCGCCTGCTGATTTTCCGGATCGGCTTGCAAGACATCCAGACAAATACTTTCCGCCTCTGCGGGTTCGTTGAGCAGACGATATTGTTTCGCCTTTTCAACCGCCGCAGGAATTGCTTCTTTCGAAAGTGACTTCAAGTCGGACATACCGGATCCACGATTCAACGTTTTCGCCGCTACTTCCAGCTTGTTTTCAGGCGTTCTCTAGTTTGGCTGCACAGACGGAGAAGCATCGCGCGATATTTCTCCGGCTCCCAGGGCTATCCGCTTGAACGAATAAATTCCCCGACAATTGTAGGCGCGATGCCGGAACGGAATCGAATTCACTGGTTCGGAAGATTTGTTGGGCTTCGATGCATTCCGCAAAAAATCAGGGCAACCGCGTTCTCTAAGAATTTTGCATCCAGTCACCCACTCAGAACGAATGCTTGATTTTATCTTCGTTTTTTGTGAATCGAACATCCTTAGCAGGTATTACTTGTTTTCGTTGAGTCGCCAAAACAGTCTACCCCACCCACTTCAACCAAATTGCCCTAACCGTGAAAACCACCCATCGAATTCTCAGCCTCCTCGCTTTCTCTCTCGCAATAACGCCGCTTTACGGCCAGACCGCCGTTGATTCTTCCGTCACGGTCGAGCGCGTCACCGTTACCGGCAGTGAAATTCCGCCGGACGAAAATGTTTTGCCGACAAATGAACCGTTGAGTTCGGTTTTCGGAACCGATCAATCGATCCTGGACACTCCGCGTGCGGTTACAATTATCACCGCGCGGCAGATGGATGAGCAACGCATTCGCGCCTTCGACGATTTCTCGCGCGCGTCCGCCGACGTTTTTACTGCAGCGCAATTTGGTATTCCCGCTCTTCCGCAAATTCGCGGACAAGACGGCGAAGTTTTCGAAAATGGATTGCGGCGTAACGGCGGGAACAACGGCTACGGCGTTCCGTTTTCGTTCAATCCTGTCGAGCAGCTCGACATTATCAAAGGTCCGCCAAGTGCCGTTTACGGTCCGACGAATCGCGTGGCCGGTTACGTAAACTTCGTCAGCAAGCAGCCGTATTTTGATCGGCTGCGCGGCGACGCGTGGGTGACGGTGGGCGAATACGATCAGTACCGCTGGGGACTGGATGTCGGCGGCCCGCTGACTTCGGACAAGAAGACGGCGTTTCGTCTTAGTTACGAGGGCGAAAACTCGGGCAGCTATTATGATTTCGTCCGCTACGAAGCGCAGGATTTTTATCTCGCGCTCGCGTCCAAGCCTTTCGATGGATTGCGTATCGACTTTAACGTCGAGTATTTCAACACACCGCATTATCCCGATAACGCCGGTTTCAATCGGCCAACCCAGGATTTGATCGACAACGGCAACTACGTCACGGGGCCGGCGAACGGAATCGGTTTTGGTTCCGTCGTTACGCCGACCGGGCTTGTTCATCTCCCGCGCAATCAGGTCAACACCGCGCCAGGCGACGGCAGCAGCGCGCACACTGTTTATTCGCAGGGAATCGTGACGCTCGATCTGAATCCGAACGTGCAATTCGTTAACCGCACTTCGTTTCAATATCTCGATAAGGAAACGCAGAACGCGAACAGCTTCGTCGAAATCATCGATAACAACTACACGGTCGAAAATCGGACTGAGGCGCACGTGAAGTATGCGCTGCCTTTCACGGCTGATGGAATGAGAACGCCTGCGCCTGCTACCGACTCAAAAGATGGCAAGAACGTGCAAACAATGATCGACACAGCGCCCGCGCCGCAAAGCGAGCTGGTGACCGGTTTCGATTTCCGCTTCAATCACGTGAAAGGATTTAGCAATTTCAATTTCGAAGCGGACAACTTGGTCGATCTGACCGCGCCGCTGAGCACGCGGTTCTTCCCGATCGCTGGAATCACCGGCAGTCTGCCGTTACCGGGCTATCCGGGTCGCTTCGGCGGGGACGCGCTTGTTTCTGGTGGGGCGAATTACCCCACGGGTCTCGACAGTCAGGGCAATCCCGGAATTTCCGGCAACGCCGACACGAACGATTCGAATATTTATCAGCTCGGCTATTTCCTGCAAAACAACTTCGCTTTTACCGACAAGCTGAATCTGCTTGTCGGCGGTCGCGGCGATCTCATCATCGCGGATGTGACCGATCCGATTCCGCCCGCTGGTTTCAAACCCGTCAGCGATTCGACGATCGTCGGTGAAGGCGCAGCGAACGCGAGCTTGTCCTACAAATTTTTTCCGTGGATGACGACCTACGGAACTTACAGTTTCAGTCAGTCGTATAATTCAGCGCTCGGCGGTGGGCTCGCCCTCGTCGACAACACAATCAAGGAAAGCAATTTTCATATTGCGAGCGAACTTTATGAAGTGGGGTCGAAATTCAGCGCGCTCGACAACAAGCTCTTCGTCTCGATCGCAGGCTTCTACCAGAAGCTCAATCGCCGCAGTAATTTTGGCGGCGCCAACATCGCCTACAATACGAAAGGCTTTGAGTTGGAATCGACCTATCAGCCGAACAAGAATTTCTTCACCACGCTCAATTACAGCTACTTCAGCGGACACCTCGACAATGTGGGCGGCGTGTTGCAGGCAACTAAAACTGTCTACGACACTTTCGATCCTTCGCGGCCCGACATCACGCCGGGCACAGGCGCAGGGAGCCCCAATTTCTTTAATTTTCCGCCTAACGACTATGAAGTAGCTGGCTTCCCCCGCTCCATCATCAGCGGCTTCGCGAATTACACGCTCGATTGCGGCCTCGGCGCGAGCCTGGGAGTGGTCGCGACCAGCCGTTATCATCTCGACTTGTTAGGCAAAGTGATCATCCCCTGGCAGTACACGCTGAACGCAGCAATTTTCTACAAGCAGCCGCGATGGGAAGCGCGAGTCGACGTTTTGAATTTGACCGATGAGAAGAATTTCGCGCCGAGCTTCGGCTTTTTCGGCGGCGGTTTTCTGAGCAGCGACGACGTTTATCCCGAACTTCCGATTCGCGTCGAAGGCACCATCAAGATAAAATTCTAGGCGGTGGCGCGACGAATTTTTCTCTACAGCATTCTCCTCGCGTTGTGCTGCGGATGTAGCCGCAACGCAACGCAGCGCGACGATGTCAGGAAGCTGACATGGGATCAGATCGTACGGCACGCCCGCGGACAAACGGTCACACTCGCGATGTGGCAGGGCGATCCGCTCATTAATAAATACATGCAGAGCTTCGTCGTGCCCGGCTTGCAAAACCAATACGGCGTCACGCTCAATCTCGTCGGAGGTCAGGGAAACGATTTGGTTTCCAAACTAATGACGGAACGCGAAGCGGGGAAAGGCGAAAGCGCTTACGACATGCTCTGGATCAACGGCGAAACATTTTATCAGCTTCGCCAGATCGACGACCTGCTCGGACCGTTTACCGACAAGCTGCCAAACTCGAAATACATCGACTTTGGCAATCGTTTCATTCGTTACGATTTCCAACAAAAAGTGAACGGCTATGAATGCCCATGGGGCAACGTGCAACTCGCCATCATCTACGACAGCGCGCATGTCCAGAATCCGCCGCGCAACCGCGAGCAGCTCGCGACCTGGGTGGAGGCGCACCCCGGTCGTTTTACTTTCGATACGCAATTCACTGGCCTGACGTTTCTCAAGTCCCTGCTCTACGATTTCGCGGGCGGCGAAAAGGAATTACAAGGACCGTTCGACAAAAACAAATACACGAAATATTCCGCGGAACTTTGGAATTACTTGAACAGCATCAAGCAATACTTCTGGAAGCAAGGGAAGACGTTCCCGGAAGGGGTCGCGCAACTCCATCAGCTTTTCGCGAGCGGTGAAGTCGATTTCACCATGAGTAACAACGATGGCGAAGTAGACAACAAAGTGCTTCAGGGAATTTTTCCGGACACGGCGCGCGCTTACGTGCTCGACAGCGGCACGATCCAAAACTCGCATTATATGGGTATCGTGAAGACCGCCGCGCATCCGGAAGGCGCCATGGTGGTTTGCAATTTTCTCATCTCCCCGGAAGCGCAATTCGAAAAAACCAAACCGGCAGTCTGGGGCGATGGTAGCGTGCTCGCGATCAACAAATTGCCTAACGAATGGCAGGAAAAATTCCGCAACATTCCGCAGCGCGTCCATGCCCCGCCTCGCTCTGAGATTCAACCCAGGGCTCTGATGGAACCCGCGTCGCAATATATGATCCGGCTCAATGAAGATTTTCGAAAGCAAGTTGTGGAGAGATAAAGCTGGCCTGGCTGGACTGCTGCTTTTTCTGATCGCAGCGGTCGCGCCGATTGTCTGGTGCTTCGGTTACGCCATCGCTTACAGCGTCGGGCTTGCCGGTTTTCTGCGCGACGGATTTACTCTTCGCTACTGGTCGAAAGCGCTCAGCGAAGGCGAGATCGCGCGCTCTTTCGTCTTTAGCGGCGCGGTGGCCGCAGCCGTTATCGTTATCGGTGCAACTGTCGCCCTCGCTCTCGTCCTCGGATTCCGACGGGAACTGCGTCGCGGTTTTCTCTCTTCATTGCTTTACGTTCCTCTCGCTCTTTCGAGCCTGGTCGCCGCGTTTCTCATTGCGCGCTGGCTCAGCGGTGCCGGTTTTTTTTCGCGCATCGCCTGCTCGTTAGGCCTCGTTTCCGACCCGCAACACTTCCCAAATCTCGTCAACGATCCATTCGGGATCGGAATCGTCGCCGCGCATCTGCTTCTCGCCATTCCCTTCTTCGCGCTCACCATGCTGCAAATTTACGAGATCGAAAAAATTGGCGACCTGCGCCGACTCGCCACCTCGTTAGGCGCTTCGCTCACGCAAACGCGCTGGCGCGTTGCCGTTCCGATTTTGCTCGCGAAATCCTCTACTAACCTGCTCCTCTATTTCATTTTCGTGCTCGGCTCATTCGAGATTCCGCTCATTGTCGGCGCACAGAGTCCGCTCATGATTTCGCTTCTGACACGACGAAAATTCGGCATCTACGAGCTCGCGCAAAAACCGGAGGCTTTTGTCATCGCCGTCTTCTACACCATCGTTCTCCTCTTTTTGCTCACGATTATTTTTCGAAAACGCGAGGAGGCATTGTCGTGAATCGCGCGCTTCACCGGATTCCCTTTGTCTTCGTCGCCCTTTGTTGTCTTTTCCCCATTCTCTTTCTTGTGCTCCAATCAGCCGCCGGGCGTTGGGATTACCCGCACGTTTTGCCGCAATCATTCAATGCTAATTCGTGGCGCGTCATCTTCAGCGCGGCACATCTCGGCCAGAGTCTTCTGCTCTCTCTCGGAATTTCGAGTGCCGTTGGTGTTTGCGCGACGGCCGGCGGCTTTCTCACGAGCAAATACATCGCGTCTCATCGACATCGCCGAACCCTGCTCTATCTCGCCTACGTGCCGTTCGTCATGTCGCCGGTTATCTTCGGTGTCTGCATTCTCTTTCTCTTCATCAAACTTCGCATCGCCGATCACTTTCTCGGCGTCGTCGTCGGACAAGGCATCATCGCATATGGATTCGCCATCATTTTCTTTGCGCGCTTTTGGAATGCGCAACTGCGCGCCACGGAAGATCTGGTTTACACGTTAGGCGGAAACTCATGGGACGCTTTCCGTCGCGTCCTCGTTCCCATCGCGCGTGGAACGTTGCTCGTTTGTTTCTGCCAAACGTTTCTTATTTCCTGGTTCGACTACGCGCTCGCTTTAATCCTGGGCGGCGGAAAAATTCCGACGCTCACCATTCGTCTGTTCGGATTTATCACTGAAGCGAACATGCAACTCGCCGCCGTCAGTGGCCTCTTCTTGATCCTGCCGCCGATCGCGCTTTTTTGGCTGAATCGAAAATTTTTGCTCAAGCCCGTCTAAATCGATGTTTCTCGAAGTTCGAAATCTAATCAAAGCGTTCGGGCGCGAACCGGTCTTGCATCACCTGTCGCTCGATCTGCCGGAGCACGAAACGCTCAGCATCCTCGGCCGCTCCGGTTGTGGAAAAACAACGTTGCTAAAGCTAATCGCCGGCCTGATCGATCCGGACGATGGCGACATTCGCCTCAACGACACGAGCATCAATCACGTCGCACCGCAGCATCGCAACATCGTTTATCTCTATCAGGAATCGCTTCTCTTCTCGCATCTCAACGTTTTCGAAAATGTCGCGTTCGGTCTGCGACTGCGAAAAGTTCCGAGCGCGACCATCGCCGAAAAAACCGAACGCATGCTCGAGCATCTCGGTTTGGAAACGCATCGTAAAAAGCGTCCCGAACAATTATCCGGCGGGCAACGTCAGCGCGTCGCATTCGGCCGTGCGCTCATCATTAATCCCACGCTCATGTTGCTCGACGAACCGTTCAGCAATCTCGATGCGGAAATCCGCACGCAGATGCAGGAGCTGTTCAAGCGCGTCGCGCAAGAGTTCGCCATCACGGCGATTTTCGTCACGCACGATTTAAAGGAATCGCTCATCATGGGCGATCGCATGGCGCAGATGAGCGGCGGAAAATTGCGGAGCTTTTCCAGCAAAGAGGAATTCGTGAACGATCCGGAGACTGGCGTCGGCGCCGAACTGCATTTTTGGGAATCTTTGAAAGAGCAGCACTCGGTCACGATCCTATGATAAGGTAATTACGATGGAGCCCTCCGATTTCGAACACTACGAATCCATCTACTGGGTCTTCACTCAGCTTTGTAACGACACTTGCGCGCACTGTTACAACAACTCCGGCCCGAAAGGCGAGCGCATCTCGACGGAAGATTGTCTCGCCATCGTCAGGAATCTTCCGGCGCAACTTGATCGGCTCATTCTTTCCGGCGGCGAACCGTTGACCGAACGTCCGAAACTTTTCGCGATCCTCGACGCGCTCCGTGAAAAATATCAGGGCAACACGCAGATCATGTTGCAGACTAACGGCGATTTGCTCACCGGCGAAATCCTGGACGACCTGATCGCACACGGCATTACGCGCATCGACATCGCGAGCATGGACCGTTTCCACAAATACGCCGGTGCGCGGCGCGCGGAGCTCGAAGAGCTATTCAAGTCGCGCGGCATGAGCGACGACAACACCAAGCCGTTGATCGAGAAAGAGACATACATCATGACCGGCGGCGCCTCCTACGGCTTTTGGGGGGCGAACGAAGAGATGTGGCTCGGTGGCAACTGGGCGCGCGGCCGCGCACTGCAAAATAAAATCTGGCTCAAAGATCCAAAGCATAACTTCTGCGCGATCCTGAGCGGCGGTCGCGGCTTTCTTGGCGGCACCGATTTGCCGCAGGAGCTTTCGATTCAGCTCTGGAAAATTAATCCGTGCTGTCCGGGAACGCGTTTTCCCATGGGCGACGCACGCACCGAAAAGATAACCGACGTTCTCGCGCGCATGTCAAAGTCGGAAATCTTTCGCGGGATCAACGAAGGCGACCCATGGAAAATGGGCGAATCCATCGGCGTGAGCGAAGCGTATGCCAAAGAGAGGACGCGCGCGGATGGAAACATCTGTCTTTGGTGCGATGAATTTTTCGAACGGCATTACGACATGCAAAAACTCGAACCGAAATCCAGCGCTTCCGCAACCTAACGAATAAATGCTAAAAGCCGCCGTCATTTCCAATGCCATCGTCGGATTGAACGAATCCTACATTTCAAATGATCTGGTCGATTACCGCATCGAAACAATCACGGAGAATTTCGATCCCGATCTTTCCGATGTCGATTTGCTCATCGTGCCGAACGGTTCCGATCATATCGCGATGCTGAAGATTAAAGACAAGGTAGGCGATTTTCTCGGAGACGGGAAAACGCTCTGCTGCTTCTGCGGTTGGTTTACCGATTGGGTGCCGGGGAATCAGTGGAAACACGACAACACCAAAGCGACGAAGGATTTTCTGCTCGCGATCAAGACGGATCGCTACGGGCTTTTCGATGGATTAAATCTCGATAAGTTTAATTACAACCACGGCATCACCGGTTGGTGGGCGTGCGGTTACATCGAGGCGAATCCCGAGGCGGACGTCGTGCTCGAAGACGCCTGGCATCGCCCGATCATGGTGCTCGATGAAGTCACGACAAATGGCTTGATGATTTTGACTGCGAGCGGGCCAGTCGGCGACTACCGGCGACGACCGGGAAATGATGATGGCATCGCCGGTCTGAACCGCCATATTTTGGAACTGGCAACGCAACGAAGGGAATCCCATGCAACAAATCGGGTTGGTGTTTAACGGCGTCTGGTCGCAATACGCCATGGCCACGGCGCCGAAATACCGCGACATCTACGAGTTGGTTTATGTGCACGATCTGAGTTACGAAGCCGTTCGGCATCTTCAGGCGCTCGTCATTCCGTTTCAATCGAACCAGGAAGCACTCGTTAGGCGAAGGGACGCGCTTTACCGTTTTCTGTCCGATGGAAAAAAGATCGCTGTCTTTGGCGACAGCCTTCCGCTCTGGCTCGACGCGCAATGGGAAGATCGGCCGGTCAACAATTACTGGTGGGTCGAGAATCCAAAAAATCCGCCGATCTCGCAAACCAAGTACGAGCATCCCGTTTATCAGGGATTGAAACCGCGCCATGCCTGCTGGCATATCCACGGCGTTTACACGCGCATTCCCGAGAATAGCGAAGTCATCCAGCGCAACGACAAAGGCGAGATCATCACCTGGCAAACCGAGCGTTACGGCGGCGTCCTCTTCGCTTCCACACTCGATCCGATTGTCGAGCACGGCATTCAGCAAATCCGTCATCTTGATAACTATGTCGACAAACTTACCGCGTGGCTTTGCGGCACGACACCGCAGGGAAAATTCGAGGTCGACAGCAACATTTATGGCGCCGGCCACATCTGTTGTCATAGCAACGCTTTGGCCTAACGAGTGGCTTTGGAAATGAAGAACGGTTTGAGCAAAAACGGGGTTAGCGTGATCGTTCCGTGCTGGAAAGATGAAGCGGCCGCAATTGCGTTCGCGGAAAAATGGGCCACCCACCCCTTGGTTCATGAAGTCATTATCGTTGGCGTCCAGGACGGTCGAGCCAGCCACCAGACCGATAACACGACGATCCCTCACCTGCCGCTTCGCGACCTCCTCTCCCGGAGGGAGAGGATTGAGGTGAGGGCAAACGCGAAATTCAAACACTGCGCGACCGATTCACCAAGTCGCGGCCTGCAAATGAATCTCGGGGCAAAGATGGCTAACAGCGACGTTCTCGTATTCCACCACGTCGATTCCATGCTCACCGAAGCGCATCTCCAATCGCTCGTCGATGCATTGCGGGATCCGAAATGTATCGGCGGCGCGTTCTATCGGAAATTCGATGAGCGCCATCCGTTTTTGCGACCACTGGAGAAATTCGAGCGCTGGCATTGCCGGACCTTCGGCACAATCTACGGTGATCAGACTTTCTTTGTTCGGCACGATCACTTCATGAGCATGGGCGGTTTCGCGCCAATTCCACTCATGGAAGATGTGGAGTTTTCGCGCCGCTTGCGTCGTTCCGGCAAAATCAGGTTGCTCGATCCACCGATGCAGAGTTCCGCGCAGAAACAAATCGAACAAGGCGCATGGCGAGTAACCTTGCTCAACCTGCTTTTTCTCATCTTGTTCCGTGTAGGCGTCGCGCCCGAGCATCTTCACCGCTGGTATTACGCGCGCAAAACAAAACCGCGCGAGCTCTGGAAAAAAAGATGGAACGCTTTCCGACGTCCTATCGATGCGGAAAAAGCGCGCGTTCTCAAAGAACGCTGGAACTCGTTGCCGGCGGAATTGCAATTGCCGAATCAGATTTCGGGACGCCATCTCACGCATTGCGGTTTCATTCTCGGCGCGAGTTATTGTTCGTTTCATTGCACGCATTGTTATCTGCCAAAAAATGCCAATCGCATTCCGATCCCTTCGTTAGGCGAGGTCAAAGAACAAATCGACGCGAACCGTCGCTTCCAGGGACCGGGCGCCGGATTGCAAATCACCGGAGGCGACGTCGCGGATGCCTACTGGCGCTCTGGTCGCGCGGACGAATTAATCGAGATCATTCGCTACGCCTGCCACGTCGGCGTTGTTCCAATGCTGATGACACACGGACAAACGTTGCTCGAACAGCCGGACTTCTTCGAGCGGCTTGTTGTTGAAGGCGGTCTTCGGCAGATCTCCGTGCACGTCGACATAACGCAGGCCGGTCGGCACGGCTTCCCGATCAATCGAGTAAAATCCGAAGCGGATCTTCATCCCGTGCGTCAGGCATTCACCGATCTCGCTCTGCGCATCCGCGAAAAGACCGGATGTCCGATCGAGTATGCGCTCAGTTTCACCGTGACCGAGCGCAATATCAACGATGTCCCCGAAGTGATTCGCTGGTATCTGGCCGATCCAAAACGCACATTTATCTGGCGCATGCTCAGCTTTCAGCCGGAAGCCGACACCGGCCGCACCATTTTCTCCAAGCAACCGGTCACGCCCGATAATGTCTGGGCAAAGATTTGCGAGGGCACGGGGCTGAAGCTGGATCGGCATTTCGCCGTCTTCGGTCATCCCGATTGCAACAACTGGTCCCCCCTGCTCGTCTCGCAGATCAGCGGACGATACATTGCATTTCCGCCGCAGGATGTGCGCACGCGCAAATTGTTCGAGGACGCGATCGCCAGTGTCGGCGGCGTTTCGTTTGTGAAAGATGATGCGGGCACGACACCGTTTCGAATGCTCGGCATCTTGACGCAAAATCCCATGCTAATGCTTCGCCTTGTGTTGCACGCCGTCCGTCTCGCTGTGAACGGTCAGGTGCCGTTCGAATTCACGCGCGCGCTCATCACGCGTCGCGCACACACTGTCGGGACTGGTATTCATAATTTCATGCACGCCGAACAAGTCGCGAACGCCGATAACGATCCGGTCGTATGCGCGCGTCTGGACTCGTGCGTGTTCAAAGGCGCGGTCAAGGAAAACGGCGAATGGAAAGCCGTTCCGATGTGCGCGATGAATCAAAAGAAATGGGCTGACGTTTACGAGGAACGCCTCGCCAATCCGGAATTATTGAAACAACGCCAGGTTTTTGATACGGAAAACACTAATGAAGACGCGGAGGCTGCACTCTCAAAATGATCCAACCCACTAACGACCGTGTCCCGCTGGCGCTGTTTCTCCTGCGTATCAGCATCTTTCTTGTCATGCTCATGTGGACAATCGACAAATTCGTTCGACCCGAGCATGCAGCCTCTGTTTTCGATCACTTTTACGGACTACGCGGCGTCGGGCGTTTGGTCGTCTTCGGTCTCGGGGCCGCCGAGCTGCTCTTGCTCATCGCTTTCGTGCTCGGTCTCGCGCAACGCTTCACCTATGCCGCCGTATTTTTACTGCACGCTGTTTCTACTTTCTCTTCCTATCGACAATACTTCGCCCCGTTTGAGAAAGTGAATCTGTTGTTCTTCGCCGCATGGCCAATGTTGGCAGCGTGCTTCGCGCTTTATTATTTGCGTGATCTTGACACGCTCGGGCGCATCGGAGCCAAGCGCGCGGCCTCGTAATCTCGAGCTGATCGCCGAACGACAGATCTCGAAACCTCCGAGACGGTTACAGCATCGGAAGTCGCGAACCTCTCTGTCATTCCGAGTGGAGTAGAGGAGCTAACTCTTTTCAGGTAGGGACGTTTTTCCAAAACGTCCCATAATCACGACGGCTCGGAGAGCCGTCCCTACCTGGGAAGTCGAAACCTTTAACGAAATTAAGCCGCGCCCGATTTCTTCAGGGCATTTTTCGCGATCCGGCTAACGAGAATCGTGACTGCGATCGTCGCGAGCAACCCGACCCCAAGCAAAACGTATTGCGCGACGCTGTGCTGCGTTTTTCCTCCAGAAATTCCCGCTTTGCCGATCGCGCCGAGATAAGCATAAAGCAGCGTCCCCGGAATCATGCCGATGGCCGAAACGGCAACGTAGGCTTTTAAACTGATCGATGTGATCCCGTAAAAATAATTGCTTAGATTGAATGGAATGAGCGGACTCAAGCGCAGCAGGCCGACAATTTTCCAACCGTTCTTTCCGATCGCTTCATCGATCGCTCTGAATCGTGCGTTCTTCTTTGTGTAGTCCTCGATATTTTTGCGCACGAAATAACGAGCAACAATAAATGCGAGCGTCGCTCCGATGACTGCGCCCGTCAGCGCCACGAGAGTGCCGCCGACAATTCCATACACCAACCCCGCGCCCACCGTGAAAATCCATCCGGGAAGAAACAGAACTGTCGCCACCGCATAAACCGCGATGAACACGACGACTCCGATCGGCCCAAGATGCTGCACCCAATTGATGAAGGAGTGAATCCAATCCTTTACCGGGAAGATGAAGCTTGTGATCGAAAGCGCGATTGCGATCACAGCGAGCAAAATCCACTTCCAATATTTCTTCATGAATCAGCGGCGACCGCGTTTGTAGAGCCAGGAAAAAATCTTCTGCGCTGTCAGAGTGAGTCGCGTTTTATTGTACTTGTCGCCCGCTTTGCGCGCCAGTTCGGCGAAGGTCGGATACGCGTGAATGGTTGAAGCGATCTTGCCGAGACCAATTCCGTATTTCATGGCCAGGACAAATTCATGCAGAAGATCGCCGGCGTTTTCGCAAATAACTGTCGCACCCAGAATCCTATCGGTCCCCTTTGCCACCAGCACTTTGACGAAACCGTTCGCTTCGTTTTCCAGCACGGGTCGATCGATTTCGTCGAGTTGCTCCGCGATCAAATCGTACTCGACGTTTTTCTTCTTCGCGGAGGATTCGTTCATGCCAACCGTCGCAATTTCCGGATCGACATACGTGCACCACGGCACAACGGAATAATCGATTTTCTGCCGCAGGAATTGGAACGGCATCAAAATATTTCGAACGACGACGCGTGCGTGCGTATCGGCCATGTGTGTGAAGAGAAACGGACCGGCAACGTCGCCCGCCGCATAAATGTGCGACCGAGTTGTCTGTAAATATTCGTTCACCTTCACGCCGTGCTTGCCGGTTGCGACACCGATCGCCTGCAGCCCGAGACTATCGACACTGGGCTTTCGGCCAACGCAGACAAAAAGAGTCGACGCGGTGATACTGGGCCGCTCGCGCGAGGAGAGCTGCAACTCAATCCTATTTTGCGTTTCTGAAACCGATTTGGCCTCGGCATTCTTAATGACGGTGATGCCTTCACTGTGAAGACACTTTTCGAAAAACTCGGCGACATCTGCATCTTCACGCGGCAGAAGCTGCGCGCCGCGTTGCAGAATCGTGACCTTCACGCCGAGCCGAGCAAATGTCTGCGCGAGTTCGCAACCGATGGGGCCGCCGCCGATAACGATCATGCTCTCCGGTTTTGTCTGAAGCTCATCAAAAATCGTTTCGTTGGTGAAGTAACGAACCTTGTCGATACCTTCGATTTCGGGAATTACGGCGCGCGAACCAGTCGCAATCACAAAATTCTTGGCACGCAACCTTTCACCCTGACCAAGCGCTTCGGAACGGCCTCCCGACCCTGATTCCCAAAACACCCGCGGCCTGTGTCCTCCTCTCCCCGTGGGAGAGGATTGAGGTGAGGGCGAGACGAGGATTTCGTTTGGAGAAACGAAACGTGCCTCGCCACGAAAGACATCGACGCCTAACGACTCAAATCGCTCTTGCGAATCATGCGGTGCAATCTGCGCACGTATGTCGCGCATCCGCGCCATAACTTCAGCAAACTCAAATTCCGGCGTCATCTTTCGCAGACCCCACTTTTCCGACTGACGAATCTTTTCGATGAGACGCGCGGAGGAAATCAGCGCTTTGCTTGGCACACAACCGAAGTTGAGACAATCGCCACCCATCTTGTTGCGCTCGATGAGTGCGACACGTCCACCCAGCCCGGCCGTGCCCGCTGCTGTAACCAGCCCAGCCGTGCCGCCCCCAATTACGACGACATTGTAATTACCCGCGCCTCTTGTCTGCGCAGTCATTTTTTCGGAATTGGAATTACTTTAGAGAGCGTCGAAAAACAAATTCGTCTTGCTGTAATGACGACCGTGCGGCCCCTGGTCGTTCAAGCCCCAGTTGTACGATTTGTAGGTGAGCTTGCAATCCTGGCGTTCGAGTATCGGTCGAGCAGAGGACGGCGCGTATTTGGCCAGGACCGATTTCACACCGCCCGTGTGATCGAAGTCTTTCTTGAACCATTTAAAGATGCTCGAGATGTTCGCTTCGTTTTTGTCCGGCAAAAATTCGTTCATGTCGGGACGCGCCAGCCAGGTTCGATACGCTTGCGTAGCTTGATCGTCGAGCCCGTCGCCGGTGTAGGCGGATTGTTGCAAAGGCGGACAACTGCGTGCAGCACAAACCAGCATCGCATGCGTGCGATATCCAAAATTCGGCCGCAACATCGTATTCTCGATGTCATTCAACGAAACCATTTCGCCACCAAGCTTATGTCGCTTGGCTTTAAATGAATCGTTCAACTGCCAGATGCTTTCGGTCGGATAATTTTTGAGAATCCATTGCAGCACGAAAGCGTTGTAGGCGTTCACGAGCGACGCGAACTTTTCGTTCCCGCTCGCGGCTTTCCCGGTCTCGCCGAATTGCGCGAGATAGACGTCCAGCGCTTTCATATCGTCCGCATCCGCCTTCCACTTCGAGTAAGCCACCAGGCCTCTTTCGTTCACATATTTTTTCAGCAATCGATTGTAGCTGTCATTGTTAATGCCGGACGGCACGGTCGCAGCAACGGCCAACGTTGTTGAAATTGCGAGTAGCAGTGGCAGCAGAATGGTTAGTCGAATTTTCCAAAACATTTGTGAGTTCATTTGTGTTCCTTTCACGTTAATCTAAGTGGCCGTGCTCATTTCTATCATTGTGCCGGTGTTGAATGAAGCACCAACCATTGTCGGCTTCGTCCGCCATCTGCGCGAGCTGGCTCCGACGGCGGAGATCATTGTCGTCGATGGCGGCAGCACAGATGGGACGGTTGAATCTGTCAGGCACATTGTGGATTACGTTGGTAATGCCCCAATTGGACGCGCCAAACAAATGAATGCCGGCACAAAAATCGCGAAGGGCGAGGTTTTTTGGTTTGTGCACGCTGATTCAAGAATTGCGCGCGACTCTCTGGCGGCGATCGACGCCGCCTTGGGCGATCCGCGTGTCGTCGGAGGATGTTTCCGACTCGAGATCATTCCTACCCGCTGGATTTATCGCATTCGTGACGCAACCGGAAATTTTTGCGTTGGCCGTTTTGCTGTCGCTCTCGGCGATCGCGGATTCTTTTGTCGACGTGATGTATTTTATCAAATCGGAGGCTATCCGGAAATTCCGCTCCTCGAGGACGCGGAATTCTATCAGAAACTGAAACGATGCGGTCGGGTGCGACAGCTTCGCGAAAAAATCCAAACGAGCGCTCGTCGTTATGAAGCGCTGGGTCCATTCACCACAGTCTTCTTCTACGGGTTCATCATGACGCTCTATGTCATGCGCGTGTCGTTGCCGACGCTGGAAAAAATGGTGCGCGCCTACGTCGTTAGGGCGACCGGTCCGACCTTCGCTTCAACCATTTCCAGAACCACCCAAGCGGATCGTAATATTCATCCACGACGCGTTCCTTCAACGGAATGATTGCGTTGTCGGTGATGTGAATATTTTCGGGACAAACTTTCGTGCAACATTTCGTGATGTTGCAGAAACCGATGCCGTGCGCCTCTCGCAGTTCGGTCGTGCGATTCTCGATATCAAGCGGATGCATTTCCAGAGCCGCCGCATAAATGAGAAAACGCGGACCGATGAATTTGTCGTGCATGTGATGATCACGCAGCACGTGACAGACATCCTGGCAAAGAAAACACTCGATGCATTTTCGAAATTCCTGCACGCGATCAATCTCCTGCTGTTGCATGCGCCACGTTCCATCCGCGGCGTCAGGTGGGCGTGGTTTGAATTTCTTGATGCGTTTTTTCACGGCGAAATTCCACGACACGTCGGTGATTAAATCTTTCAGAACCGGAAACGCTTTCATCGGTTCGATCGTAATCGGTTTATCGAGCGGCAAATCGCTCATGCGTGTCATGCACATCAGTTTCGGCATGCCATTCACTTCCGCGGAACACGAACCGCATTTCCCCGCTTTGCAATTCCAACGACAAGCAAGGTCACCTGCCTGCTTCGCCTGGATATCGTGCACGGCATCGAGCACAACCATGCCTTCAGAAATTTCCGTGCTGTAATCGCGAAACGCACCGCCCTTCGCGTCGCCGCGCCAAATTCTAAACGTGGCCGCGCTCATTTCATCTCCTCGATGACTTGCTTCAAATAATCCGGCATCTCCGGCAACGGATCGAGCCGCACTTGCATGGAACCATCGTCGTTCCTCGAAATGATGGTATTCACTTTCGAGAAGCGATCGCTCTTGTCTGGATAATCCTCGCGAAATTGCGCACCGCGACTTTCCTTTCGTTCCAAGGCGGCGCGCGTCACCGCCTCAGAAACCGTCAGTAGATTTTTCAAATCGAGCGCGGTATGCCAGCCCGGATTGAATTCACGATTTCCATCCACACCGACGCTCTCCTCCCGCTCCCAAAATTTCTTCAGTTCTTCGAGCGCTTCTTTCATTTCGCTCTCGTTCCGCACGATGCCGACTTTGTCCTGCATCGTTTCCTGCAGATCGTGTTGCACAGAATATGGATTCTCCCCAATTCCGTGTTCGAATGGCTTTACCGCTTCGTGCGCGGATGCATCGATCGCTTGATCATTGATTTCGCCTAACGAATTCTCCTTTGCGAACTTCGCCGCAAATTCCCCGGCGCGTTTTCCGAAAACCAAAAGATCGGAGAGCGAATTGCCGCCGAGGCGATTCGCCCCGTTGATTCCCGCCGCACATTCACCCGCGGCAAACAAACCGGGCACGCGCGACATCTGCGAATCGGGATCGACGCGAATCCCACCCATGACGTAATGCGTCGTCGGCCCCACTTCCATCGGCTCCTTCGTGATATCGATATCGGCAAGTTGTTTGAACTGGTGATACATGCTCGGCAGTTTGCGTTTGATATAGTCCTCGCCATTAGAAAGTCTTTTCTTGATCCACGCGATGTCGAGAAAAACGCCGCCGTGCGGACTCCCCCGCCCTTCCTTGATCTCGCGCACGATGCAACGCGCCACGTGATCACGCGTCAAAAGTTCCGGCGGACGCCGCGCATTCTTGTCGCCCTGGCAATAACGCCAGCCTTCCTCTTCGTTGTCCGCGGTCTGCGTTTTGTAATTCTCGGGAATGTCGTCAAACATGAAACGACGGCCCTCTTTGTTCGTCAAAATTCCGCCTTCGCCGCGCACGCCTTCGGTCACGAGAATACCTCGCACACTCGGCGGCCAAACCATCCCGGTAGGGTGAAATTGCAGGAATTCCATGTCGACCAACTCCGCGCCGGCACGATAGCCTAACGAGTGACCATCGCCGGTGTATTCCCAACTGTTGCTCGTGATCTTGTAGGCACGGCCAATTCCGCCTGTCGCGAGCACGATCGCATTTGCGCGAAAAATTTTGAAGCGGCCGCGTTCACGATCGTAACCGAACGCACCGACGACACGTTCACCATCTTTCAACAACGTCAGGACCGTATGCTCCATATGAACATCGATTCCCTGATGCACGCCGTGATCCTGCAAAGTGCGAATCATCTCGAGGCCTGTGCGATCGCCAACATGCGCGAGCCGCGGATATTTGTGGCCGCCAAAATTTCTCTGCAAAATCCGGCCATCTTTCGTGCGATCGAAAACCGCGCCCCATTTTTCAAGTTCACGCACGCGATCGGGCGCTTCCTTCGCGTGCAGTTCGGCCATTCGCCAATTGTTGACGTACTGACCACCACGCATGGTGTCGGAAAAATGCACTTTCCAATTATCGCGATCGTCGACATTAGCGAGCGCGGCAGCAATTCCACCCTCCGCCATGACAGTGTGCGCTTTTCCTAAAAGCGATTTGCAAACGATGCCGACCGAAACCCCAGCGGCCGACGCTTCAATCGCCGCACGCAAGCCCGCACCGCCCGCGCCGATGACGAGAACGTCGTGTGTGAATGTTTCGTACTCGGACATGCGGCGTGTTCGTTAGAGCAGCCTCATGTCGTGCCAAACTCCCATTGAGCAAAGTCGCACGTAAAGGTCGGTAAACCCGACCCAAAACAAACTCATCCACGCCCAAAGCATGTGGCGAGAATTCAAGCACCCGACGCAGCGATAAAATTGATAGCGCGTCGGCGATTTGGAAAATCGATCGAGAAATCCACCGACGAGATGACGCAGCGAATGGCAACCGAAGGTGTAGCCACCCAGGAAAACGACATTGATCGCGAGCACGATCGTGCCCACGCCGATGCCAAAAGATTCATTCCCCGACGCGGGATTTGTGAACCACATCGCTTTCCAAACATCGTAAGCGAGAATTAAAATAAAAATGAGCGCGAGGTAGAGAAAATAGCGATGAACATTCTGCATGATGAGCGGAAAGGATCGTTCACCGAGATAAGTTTTGCGCGGCTCGCCCACGGTGCATGCCGGCGGATCGGCCCAGAAAGCTTTGTAATATGCGCCGCGGTAATAATAGCAGGTGAGTCGGAAACCGCCCGGAGCCCAAAGAATCAACAGCGCTGGCGAAAACAAAAGCCAAGCGGGCCACCACACCGGTTTCGCACCAAACCAACTGTGCGGCGACTGTCCAACAATTTCGGGTGAATAAAACGGCGAAATGTAATTGCCGAAATAATAATGCGCGCCCTGAAACGCGGCCCAGGTGGAATAAACAACAAATGTTCCGAGACCGAGAAAAGTCACGAGCGGTTGCAGCCACCAAATATCCGTTCGCATCGTTTCTCCAAACGATCGTCGTGCCATGGTCGCTTCAGCGTTGGTCATGATGATTTCGATTGCCATGCTTTGATTAGCGGCGCTTCATTCGGTTTTCAATAACAACATGGCTGCTCTTGCGTTATCACCGTGTGACCAGGCTCTTCTCCGTGCGGGAAAGGCAACTGCGCCTTGCACAAAATCATCCGGTCGTTGGATTTTAATCGCCACCATTCTCGCCTCGAGCATGGTTTTCATCGATGGCACGGCGGTCAACGTTGCGCTACCGGCGTTGCAAGCCAGCCTGAATGCAACCGTGCTCGACGTGCAGTGGGTTGTCGAAAGCTACGCCTTGTTGCTCGCCGCGCTGCTTCTCGTCGGTGGCTCGTTAGGCGACCATTACGGGCGCAGGCGCATATTTCTCTTCGGCATCACAATTTTTGCCCTTGCTTCGATCTGGTGCGGATGCTCGCCGACTATCGGCAATCTCATCGCGGCGCGCGCGGTGCAAGGTATCGGTGCGGCCATGCTCGTTCCCGGTAGTCTCGCCATCATCAGCGCCTCTTTTGCGCAGGAAGACCGCGGACGCGCGATTGGGACGTGGTCCGCCTTCACCGCGATCACTGCGGCAGTTGGACCTGTGGTCGGGGGCTGGCTGATCGAACATTTTTCCTGGCGCGCCATTTTTTTTCTCAACGTTCCGCTCGCGCTTTTTGTGATTGCGATCTCATTGCGCCACGTGCCGGAAAGTCGCGACAACGATGAAGAGCGTGGCCTCGACTGGATCGGCGCAACGTTAACAGTCGTCGCGCTGGCGTCTCTCGTTTACGGTTTGCTGGAATCTTCCCGCGCCGGCTTTGCCCGGCCCATGGTTTTGACAGCGCTCGTCGTGGGAATTCTCTTTCTTCTCGTGTTTCTGATTTACGAAGCGCGGATACCAAATCCGATGTTACCGCTCGCGCTTTTTCGGTCGCTTGATTTTAGCGGAGCGAATTTGCTCACGTTCTTTCTTTACAGCGCGCTCGGTGGCACACTTTTTTTTCTGCCGCTAAATTTGATTCAAGTGCATGGCTACACGCCGACTGCCGCGGGCGCAGCGTTGTCGCCATTCATCCTGATCATTTTTGTTCTTTCACGCTGGGCGGGCGGCCTGGTGCATCGTTACGGCGCCAAACTTCCGCTCGTAGTTGGACCCTTGATCGCCGCGACCGGTTTCGCACTCTGCATTCTGCCTGGAATTGGCGGGAGCTACTGGACCACTTTTTTTCCTGCCATGATTGTTCTCGGTTTCGGAATGGCGATTAGTGTCGCGCCTTTAACAACAACCGTGATGAACGCCGTTCCCGAAAATCGCGTCGGTATTGCGTCCGGAATTAACAACGCGGTCTCGCGGACCGGCAGTTTACTTGCGGTCGCAGTCCTCGGGATCATCATGGTCTACACCTTTAATCGCAGTCTCGATCAACATTTGTTAGACACGAAGATTGATGTCGCAGCGCAAACCGCATTGCAAGAAAGCCGAACTAAACTTGCCGGTGTAAAATTGTCAGAAGAAATCGAACCATCGACGCGCGCGATTTTGCGGAAGGCAATCGATGAGTCTTTCGTGACCGGTTTTCGCAGCGTCTCACTGATCAGCGTTGCACTCGCCGCGGCCAGCTCCATCTGCGCTCTATTGCTGATCGCGAATGTTTCGAGAACGAGGAAGCGTTGACTAAAGAGTAGAACCGGCCGGAGCCAGCGACACTACGATTTTGTCAAAGCGCGGATCGTCGCGCAACTGATCCCACCACGGGTTGGTTCGCAGATCGCCATATGTGAGACCGCTCGGAATGCGTGCGGTCGCGGCCAATTGCTCCAACGCAAGATCCTTTTCGCCCGTCCAAGTATAAATAACGGCGAGATATTGCATCAGGAGCGAACCGTTAATGGATTCTTTGCTAACAGGCAGAAGCTCGCTCGCTTGCTTCCCTTCTCTAATCGCTTCGGCATTGTGTCCCAGCCCAGCGTCAATCATCCCGAGGACGCAAAGCGCTTGCGCGTATTGCGGTTGCGTGAGCAAACTTTTTTCGACGACGGCACGCGCACGAGCGAACGCTGCGGCTTCGGCGGGCAGATCGCCACGAGCACGAGCAACAAGTGCCTCACACCACGATTTCGGAAAAGCAAAACCTTCATTGGTGTAACCGCTTTCCGGCATCGCGGCGAGAGCGCGGTCAGCTGCGTCGAGATCACGTTCGCACAGCGCAAGGTAAAGCCATTGATCGGCAAGACCCTCGGCGGATTTCGGATTCTCGCGCAGGATGGTTTCGATCACTAAGTGCATGGGTTTAGAATCCGCTCTCTCTTCCAGTTCGATGGCGGCCCTCTGGATACGCACTCCTGTGTCTTGCGGAACAATCGCGAGTGCTCGGTCCAAGGTCACGGCTTCCTCCGCGAAACGCCGCAGATAATCGAAGCTGCGTGCGATCTGTTGAAGGTAATAAGAATTGCGAGGATCGAGCTCCAACGCGCGTTGCAGATTGTTCAGCGATTCGCTCCAGCGACTTTGCCGCCGATCGATGTAACCAGTTAACTCGAAAACGCGCGGTTCATTGGGCAGGACCTTGCCCGCGATGACTAGTTCCGCGCGCGCACGGTCATAATCGAGATATCCGCAATAAAGATACTCGGCTAATGCCAAATGGGCCTCGCCGGATTCGGGTTTAAGACTGAGTGCAGCGTCCACCGCCTTCCGCGCTGAAGCGAGACGCGCCGGGGTGTGATCAATCCCCGCGAGATAAATCTGATCATGCGCGCTCGCGAGCAAACAATGCCCGAGGAGAAACTTTGGGTCTCGCAAGACCGCGTCGTCCAACAAGCCGATCGCATCCATCAAATTTTCTCCTGGCCGGAAATTGACCGCGCTAGCCATCAGCGCCTTCGCACGAATGTAAAGATCGTACGCCGTAATGTTCGAAGTCGGACGCTCTTGAATCGCAGCCTTTTCCCTCGGCGAAAGCTGAGCTTGAAGTTGTGCGACGATTTGTTGCGCGACTTCGCTTTCAATCGCGAATATATCGGCTAGTTCGCGATCGTAATGTTCTCCCCACAAATTGGCGTCGGTCCTCGCATCGATCAACTGCGCGTTCACCCGCACGTGATCTCCTGAACGCTGTACAGTTCCTTCTACGACATGTGCCACCCCAAGAGCTTTTGCAATATCGCGCAGACTGCGTCCGGCCCCGACTTTATATTGCATGACCGATGTTCGACTAATGACTTTCAGGTCCGCGACTTTCGATAGAGCGGTTAGGATCTCGTCCTGCACACCATCCGCGAAGTAAGCATTTTTTTTATCATCGCTGAGATTTTCGAATGGCAGGACGGCGATACTCTTTGCCGAAACGGGTAGCGCAAGATTTTTAACATCGGATTTAAACCGGGCGTGACGCGCAATAAAGGCAGCGTAACCGCCGAGGATTAATGCGATCAGTATTGCAGCGACGACGATGAATCTATATCGCCAATAGAACATGGCGCTGGGCAAACCCGCTCGAGAGAATTCTCGACTGGGTTTGCGAAAACGAGTCGGTAACTCGGGATTACCCACCTGATCGTTGTAGAGATTGATCAGTGTGATCTTTGTTCCGTGTTTGAAAACACATTCCCCAATCTCGTGCAAGGAAGGTCGCCAATGCCCGTACTCGATTAAATCTTCAGCAGCACGTTTGGAAAGCAGAATGTGGCCGGCATCGCCGCAACTCATGACGCGCTGCGCAATATTGATCCCGGCTCCAGCGGCATTCGATCTATCGTTAACATCCGTCACACGACTAACCGGCCCGCTGTGGATTCCCATGCGCAATGAGAATTGCGGATAATCCCTGAGCGCGTTGGTTATTTCGACAGCGCACTGGGGGGGTGATTCCGGGCTATCAGAGAAAATGAGCGCCATGCCATCGCCCGTCGGCAGCCGTATTAATTCACCAGCCGACTCGGCCGCGCGAAACCGAGCGGTACCTCGAACAAGATGGTTTAACGTCTCCATCCAGTCGCTTTGTTCATCAATAGCCAGCTTGGAGTAACCAACGGTATCGATGAACAGAATATGGGCTATCTCGAGTTTGAGGTCTGTTTTCGACTCGGTGCCCATATGACTCCCGTGCGATTCTCTGCACTTATTATGAACGGTTCCGGCTAAACGTCGACGTTAATCAATTTCGGATGGAATCGGGACGCCCGGCTCGCAGCGTTTGCGAAAGAGAAAAGAATCAGGAGCAAAGGCGGCCAGATTGAGCACAATCATGACTAAAGCGAAAAGATACATTCCCATCATAACCCCAATTGCCGCGTGCATCAGAAGCACGGCTATGAGCCAAAAAGAACGTGTTTTCTTGAGCCAAATAAAAACGGGATAACCTATTTCGATTAAGCAGATTGCGATTCCGACGATGGGAAAAATCAACTTCCACCTAACAAGTAATTCCGCGGGAATGACGTTAAACGGTGGACGAGTTAAAGCGCGCCAAAGATTCAGACCGTTCCACCAGTCACTGCCCAGGCATTTCGTCAATCCGCTAAAAAAATAGATGAGAGACAGATGAAGTTGTAAGACGCGTCGAAAAAAACCGAGAGTCAGAAAACTTTTTGGTGTCGTTCTTCTTAGCCACCGATCGAAAGTGTATCGATCAGGCAATGGCGATAGCATTAAGTAGAACAGGCCAATCGTCATAAAGTCGTCTACTCCATAGGTTACGAAGGCACCGCTCTTGGTCGCGCAAAGATGAAGAAACCACGCGGCAATTGCGGAGACGCGACAGAAAACTCCAAGAAGCAATCCGATCCCGACACCGATCAGACAAACCCAAGAAGCCGAAAGAACGAGCCCCTCTCGCAATCCGAGACTTTCCCCAGCCCTAACAAGCCAGCCGAGTGTCGGAACGAAACGAGCTTGGAGAAAGAGTAACGCTTCGGCAAAATCTCGAGTAACGACGGCCTCGCCGCTCGTTGCAAAAAGGTAGTTCCAATCATTGAGCAACGATAACGCGTAAAGAACAACCAGAACGCCGAGTCCGATTCTTAGAATCGCAAGCCATTGATGCGATTCTTTATAAAAGAAGAAATCGATCAGCGTTTCCCATCGCCGTGATCGCCGGCTCACTGCTTTGGCGCCGGTGTCTCCGAAACGAGACTGAAATTATAGGCATACAATAGCGCGTCGCTTTCTCTTTTCCCTTGCTTGTAATCGTCCGGGGTTGGTTCGACGGATTGACTCAATAACGCTCGCATCGTTACCACGTCCGGCTGTTCCCGCCAGATCAGGGCGGCCAACTTTTTGATCATGTATTCCCGGAATGCGTCGGATTGAGTGCGGCCGATCTCATCAAGCAAACTGACGAGGCGCAAGTCGAGTGCGCCACTATTTTCGGTCGGCGTCCGTGTCTCTGTGTGCCCGTCCCGGTAATGCAATTCAAAAACAAGTTTGTAACTATTCGGAACGTTGGGCGCGAAATAACCATAGCCCGCGTCAATTCCAGCGAAGCTCAGATATGTCGCCGCTGTCTGGCGCACCGGATTCGACTCGGTGAGATGAAGAGCCAACGGAACAGCGCTAATGCTTTCTGCCTTCCGCGAAAATGTTCTCGCGCCAGGCGGAAGGATGGTCACGCCTTGGGAGACTAACAAGAGCGTCTCACGAAATGAGACTGCGATTAAAAGTAAAAAGTGAACGACAAGCCAAATCAGAAGCGCGCTCTTTCGCAAATCGCGATTCGTTAGCAAAGGTCTGAAGTTAATCTCCCTTATTATTTATCGCATTTAAGACCGTCGCTATGTCTGTAGGATCCACGGAGTAAAGATGATGACTTAGACTGGATCCGATCGGAGTAAGTCCGTCTTTTGAAAGACTCTGTGCCAGCTCGGTAACAACAACCTGGTCGGTCTTGATCGCCATCTTAGGTCCGTAATTATAGTCTTGGGGCTCGGCGTTATCGAGAACAAGGTGGAACTGGTATCTGACTCCATGGTGTCGCACCATCGCCAACGCTTTTTCCAAAGCTTTCTGACTTACAATCGGTACAGGAGACTTAATGACGAGACCGAACTTACCGTGACCGATGTCGATAAACGGAGCGCACGCTTGAATGATGAAGACCACAAGAATCGTCGTCACAATCATGGCGAACCCTCTCGTTCGAGGGAAGATTTTCATAATGCCATCGGTTTGATCTCGAACCGCCGACTTGGCAAGCATAAAAATAAGCTGGATCCGATTCGTTAGGCTACCAGCTCTAAATATTAGAATCATTGGTGCTCACGAGAGGAGTCGAACCTCCACGGGTTTCCCCATACGGTCCTGAGCCGTACGCGTCTGCCATTCCGCCACGTGAGCGACTAAAAGCGGGATGGGTAAATTGCGCAGCACGCGCGTGCGCGCAAGCTGCCGTCCATTAATCGCGTCGTTTCTTTCGCGCGCGCTCTTCCAGCGCGTTCGCTTTACGCGCTTTGCCTAACGAGCGAAGCAGGTCGGCGTAATTTGAAGCCACGATCTCGTAATCTTTCGGCGGCTTGTCGGTTGCATCCTCCCAGCTCTTGAGCGAGGCGCGATAAAGTTCCGCCGCTTTCGCATAATCTCCCTGGGAATGATAGACCACCGCAAGATTGCACTTCGACTGCGCGATGTCGGGATGCCCGGGAGGATTAATTTTCTCGCGAATGGTGAGAGCACGGAGATGAGTTTTTTCCGCTTCCTCAAAACGTCGCTCGTTCGTGTAGAAGACCGCGAGATTATTCAAAACCGAAGCGACGTCGGCGTGATCGGAACCGAGTTGTTTTTCGTAAATCTCGAGCGCGTGTTTGTAATAGGGCTCCGCCGCTTTTTGCCGTCCCGATTTTCGATAAATCAAGGCGACATTGTTCAGCAGGGTGCCGAGATCGGAATGCGGAAGATCTTTTAACTGAATTCCGGCTTGAATCGCCTTTTCATAATATTGAACCGCCTCTTCATCCTGACCGAGATTGTCGCAGAGATAAGCCAGGCGACGCGCTGAACGATAGAGCGAACGTGTATCGCGCGGTTCAGCTTTCTCAAAGGATGCATGCGCCTGTTCGAGGAGCGGTTTCGCACCTGCGCGATCGCCCCGCTGGTCGCGCAATTGCCCGAGGCGTTCCAGGCTAAGAGCTAGCTGCGGCGCGTTTGGCGGGAACGCTCGTTGCGCAAGTTCCAGGGCCATTTCCGCGATCCGAGCAGCCTCCGGCAGGCGATCGCTTGCCCGCAACATCTCGAGTTTGTCGCTGAGAATTTGCCAAAGCCTTTCGTCGCCTTTCATCTCGCATCACCAACCCTCGCTCAGCTGGCTCACGAGGTGCGTTGCGAGTTGCTCGGTGGCGAGAGGAAGGGCCTGACGTTCGTCGGCATTGACGTCACGGCCGACAAAGAAACTTGTGGTTCCGACCGCAAACGAAGGCGGGGCAAGCTGCTGCCCGGAGCGAGTGACTAGCGAATAGCGCACGCGCATGGTTATACCGAATTCCGTCGTTGCCAAAACATTGCCTCGGACCGAACGAGTCGGCACGCGTGAAATGGCGATGATCTCGCCTTTCAAGGTCGCATCAGCCTGATCGTCACCAACAATCTTGAAGGTCCCGTCCTGTTGAAATTGCTTGATCACGGTGCTCGTAACCAGCACCTCAATGCGCGGCTGCAGAGTGTTGTTCTTAAAAGTTGGGACGGAAATCGATTGAACGTCGCGCAGGTAATACGGTTTCGCCGGCCCGATGTGGTAACCCATGCACCCGGCAAAACCGAACAGAATTAATCCGGCGTTTAAAAAGTATTTCACGGCGTCGGCGACGCCGTACTTTCAGGCGTGACCGACGGAGCCGGCGTGGGTGAAACAGCGGGCGCCGTCGTGGTATCGGGAGCGAGCGAAGCCGGTGGCGGCAGCGAAACGTCCGCGTCCGGCGGCGGCAAAGGCGCTACGTCCGCCGGAGAAGTTCGCATGGCGGGTACGCCTTCGTGCGACTCGCCCGCATTCGCGACGTTGCTCGGCTTTTTCTTGGGTGCGTTGGCGGCAGCAATGATTTCCTGCACGGCAGCGTCGCCTACTTTTGTGCGCAATTGATCGATTCGTTTTTTCGCCAGATCGCCTTGCGATGAGCCTGGCTGCTGTCGAATGACATCGTTATAATAAACGATCGCGGCGCGATAATTCTTTTGCTTGTCGTAAAACTTGGCGATTCCAAAAGAGTCACTCGTCGCCTTCGTTTCAAGCCGTCGAAGATTTTCGCGCGCTTGCTGTGCTTTTTCGCTGTGCGGATAACGAAAAAGGAAATCACTAAACCCAGTTTTCGCGCGGCTGACGGCGTTTGGATCCTTGGTCCCAGCCCGAGCCGAGGCATACCATAAATAACCGATCTGATATTGCGCATCCGCCGCCACCGGCTCGTTCGGGAATTTGTCTATAACCGCTTGATACGCTGAGATGGCAGCGTCGGCGAGCCCTTGCTTTTCCCGGGCCAGACCAATGTCGAATTGGGCGCGGGCCGTGTACTTTCCAAACGGAGCCGATCGCACGATCGCGGCGAAAATTTCCACGGCCGCCTCGAGCATGCTGCCAATTTTCACACCCAGGACACTTCGCTTTTTTCCGCCGAGGAATGCCTCGCCGATTCGAAATTGACCCTCGATGGCCCCGTCGAAATACGGACTCTGCGGATATTTTTCAATGACGTAGCGATACGCTCCGGCCGCGTGCAAAAAATCGCGGCGCTGTTCCTGGATTTGGCCGACTCGAAACGACGCCAAAGGCGCATTCCAATCTCGCGAGTAGCGCTTCGTAATCCGTTGATAGATTTTGACCGCACGCCTGAGATCGCCCTTTTGGAAAGCGGCTTCAGCCTCGACGCTTAACTCCTGCGCCGTACCATTCATCTCCTCTTCCCCGGGCGGATGATATTTCGCGCCCTGGCCCGGCTTGAAGACGACCGGAGCCGGGCTTCTCTCGGGAAAAGCCAGGCAGGCAAGAGCCAGTACAAGAATTAAGCGTAGTCGATAATTCATCCGTCACGGAGGGTAACCGCAAGCTCTACTGCGTCAAGTTGGCGGCCCGCGGCAAACCGTCGCTTCCTCCTGAGAAGAAGGGTTTTCTCGCGGCGCAAACCCAATTAAACTAGCAGGCAATTTGAATCTGACCGATCAGCAAAAGATTCGCATCGGAACCTGCGCCTGGAGTTACGAAGAGTGGCGCGGCGCATTTTATCCCGCCGATCTGCCGACAACACAATGGCTGGAATTTTATGCGCGATTTTTTCCGGCAATCGAAGTCGATTCGACCTTTTACAGCGTTCCCACTGAAGACACGGTGCGGCGCTGGCTCGAGGCAACACCTTCGGAGTTTCGTTTCGCCTGCAAACTTCCACGAGAAATCACACATGCGCGCCAGCTGCACGATTGTGCGGATGAATTGCATTCGTTTCTGCGGGCGCTCGAATCACTCGCGCCGAAGCTTCAGGTCTTGCTCATTCAACTTCCCCCTTCCTTCGCGCCGAAAGATGGCAAAGACGCCCTCCGCAAATTTCTCGAACAACTTCCGCGCGATTTTCGTTTTGCCATCGAGTTCCGTCATCCCGGGTGGCATCGGCCGCAATTCATCCGACTCTTGGAAAAATATCGCGTCTGCTGGGTTTGGGCCGATACCAGCCCGCTAAACGAACGCAATCTCGCGCCCTTCGAATTTCTCCCGCGCACGACCGATTTTCTTTACCTCCGATTACTCGGCGATTACGCCACGAAGTACGATTGCGATGGCGGCCACGTTCATCGTTACGGGAAATTGTTGTGGAAGCGCGAAGCCGCGCTCGAAAGCTGGTCGTTGAAAATCGAGCGCCACCTCACCGATGCACGCAGCGTTTGGATTTTCATGAATAATCATTTCGAAGGTTTCGCTCCGGAAAGTTGCCAACGCCTCGCCAACAGACTCGGTTTCGATCTTCTTCTTCCATCCGAGGCCGAAATCGCGGCGGCAGACCGCGGTCAGCTCGATCTGCAACTGTAACGGCAATCGCCTAACGAATTTCTGCTGCGCCAAAAAACGGCTGCAGTTTTTCCGGCAAACGAATCGAGCCATCACGCTGTTGTCCGCTCTCGATCAACGCGGCGAACAAACGCGGCAGCGCCAGCCCCGAACCATTCAAGGTGTGCGCGAACGTGTTTTTCCCTTCCGCATCCTTGTAACGCAGATTCATTCGTCTCGCCTGAAAATCCTCGTAATTCGAACAGCTCGAAACTTCGAGATAACTATTTTGACCGGGCGACCAAACTTCGAGGTCGTACGTTTTCGCTGAACCGAAACCCAAATCGCCCGTGCAAAGCTCCAGCACGCGATAATGCAGATTCAGCAATTGCAGCACGCGTTCCGCGTTTGCGACTAACGACTCCCACTCCTCGTATGATTTTTCAACGGTCGTCACCTTCACCAACTCGACCTTATCGAATTGATGCACGCGAAGTATTCCGCGCGTTTCCCGTCCGGCTGATCCAGCCTCGCGTCGAAAACACGGCGTGTAGGCAACGAATTTTTTCGGCAATTCCTTCATCGTGAGAATTTCTTCGCGATGAAAATTTGTCACCGGCACCTCGGCTGTGGGCGCGAGAAAGATCTGGTTTTCTTCCAGGCCGTACATGTCTTCCTCGAATTTCGGCAACTGCGTTGTCCCGATCATGCAATCGCGCCTAACGAGAAACGGCGGACTGATTTCCAAATAACCGTGTTCGCGCGTGTGCAGATCGAGCATGAAATTGATCAAGGCGCGCTCGAGCCGTGCGCCCGCACCGGTGAAGCAAATGAAACCGCTGCCGCTCAATTTCGCGGCGCGCTCCAGATCGAACAAACCCAACTTCGTCCCGAGCGTGACATGGTCTTCGACTTTGCTCAGCGGCGGCTTTTTCCCCCAGCTTCGCACGACAGGATTCGCACTCGCGTCTTTTCCGATCGGCGCATCGGTGTGCGGCATGTTCGCAATTTCGAGCAGCAACGTTTTTTGTTTTTCTTCCGCAGTCGCCGTTCGTTCCGCGAGAGTTGCGATCTCATCGCCAATCTCGCGAACGCGCTCCTCCAGTTCCGTCGACGATTCGTTTCGACTTCGCCTCCCGCCAACTTCCTTGCTCAACCGCTTCCGTTCCGCGTTCAGTTGCTGCAGCGCCGTCTCCATTTTGCGTCGCTCCGCGTCGACCTGAAGTACGTCATCGACCTTCGCGGCATCATCGCCGCCGCGAGTCGTTAGGCGCGCTTTCACCAAATCGGGTTGTTCGCGAATCAACCGAATATCGAGCATGGCCGCCATTGTAGAGGCCGCGATTGCTCACGGCAAATCCCGAACGGTCGTCACAAGACGATCACGTTTTTCGTGTCGCATTCGCTCTATTCCGCCGGGCCGGCATCATTTCGACGCCGTCTTTCTTCTAGCGGCGCACGAATTCCATCGTCCAGTTCACTTCCCAGGTCTTGCCTCCATCATAAGAGTAGGCCATATCCCAATGCAGGTTATCGGCAGACGCGTGCGACCACGTGTAGCGTATTTTCACCGGCTTTTTGTTCTCATCGACGTCGTCGCAATAAAACTTTCCGACATCGTTCTCGAACTTGCCGACCACAGGCGGAAGATCGAGTTGGCCCTTTCGGCTATTCGCCCAATAGATCGACCATTCCTTCTTCGCTGGATCGAAAAAGCGCAGGGAAACGCCACGAGCATCATGCGGCAATGTCATCTCATCCATATTGCCGAGGCCCGCGAGAAAGGATTTGTCGGTGGTCGTGCTCGTAAATTCTAACCAATCATTTTTGCTGGCGGGCTTGAGCTTGCGGTTCTTGATCGTCCACGAGCCGATGAAAAAATCGAAGTCGTGGCGTCCGTCCGCTTCGCTTGCGGATTGCGGTGCGGTTTCCGTCCTCGCTGGAACGACAAAACTCAACACCACACACGGCAACAACAGCATCGTTTTACGGTTCATAATTGCCGCAAATAGCACAGACCCTTCGAAGCAATAGGACTTTAAATGGCCGATTCGAGACGCCCGCGAATCGACCGCCATCGCAAAACGGCGTGACAATTATCCGCTGCACCGCATAGTTTTTTGCATGGAGCGGCTCAACCTTCTCGGTGTCGCGCTCGGTCTGGCGTGTCTCGCCGGCATCAATCTATACCTCACCGTCTTTGTCGTCGGGCTTGCCATCAACCAACACTGGATCGTCCTCGCGCCCGCTTATCAATCCCTCGAAGTCTTGGGCAATCCGGTAATCGTTTCCATCGCCGGTGTTCTTTATTTCCTGGAATTTTTTGCCGATAAAATTCCATGGGTCGATTCCGCTTGGGATGCTGTGCACACAATTATCCGGCCAATCGGCGGCGCGTTCCTCGCCATTCAAGTGCTGGGTCATTCCACGCCAGCGTTCGATGTCATCGTCGGATTGCTCGCGGGAACGACGAGTTTGCTCGCGCACACGGCAAAAGCTACGTCGCGCCTGGTTGCGAATGCCTCGCCCGAACCGTTCTCCAACATTGGTCTCAGCGTGGTGGAGGATGCTGGTGTTGTGGGCGGACTCGCGCTCATTCATTATAATCCCGCACTGGCCTTCGGTATTTTCGCGATCGCGTTGATCGCCTTCGTTTATTTCGCGCCGAAGATTTTGCGCGCGCTGAAGGCGAAACTCTGGCTCATCTTCAAAAAACTGAATGGTCCCGCGGCTTCCGACGTGCCGGTAACGCTACCGATCATTTTGCCGGGCAAACTTGCCTCCGCTTTTGCCCGCGAAAATGTGCTTGGCGAAACGATCGCCTGGGCCGTGCCCTGCATCAGTGGCCGCGGTCGGCGCGTCCCGCCAAATCTTTTCGGCGCGCTCGTTGTTACGAATGAAGAGCCGCGCAAAGTTGTTTTCGTCGCGCGCAAAAGCGGCCGCCCTTTTGCTCAGACAATCGATCTGCTCGGCTCGATGGTTGCGCGCGAGCCAAAATTTCTTTCAGAAAATCTGCTCATTTTTCCGGCGGCGGGAAAAGGACCAAAGTATCTTTTTATTTTTCCGCGATCGAGCGCCGCGATCGTCGAGCAAATTGCCGAACATTTGCGCGAACGTCACGTCTCTTCCATTTCCCAGCCCGAAGAAATCCACCCAGAACCAATTGTTTCCCCCTAACGAGTCCCGTCATTCCAATCGAAGCCGAGAAATCTCTCGCGCTCATGGACGAGAGATGTCTCCCGCCACGGTGGGCAAGCTGTTCCTTCGTTCGACATGACAAAGCAAAACGCCAGCAACCGCTACGCCGAGATGCGCACTGCTTCTCGCGTGCGCGAACGCGCGCTCTTCCCGGCGCAACGCATTCCAAGCGAACTCGAACTGCAGGCTCGATGGTTTGCCGGCGATTTCGGAAAGACCTTTCGATCTCTGACCGGCGAAAATGTCGAGATCGTGCAATTCGGAACTTGGAATCGTGAAACCGGTCCGGATTTTTCCGATGCCGCGATTCGCATCGATGGCGGTGAACCGATCCGCGGCAATATCGAGTTCGACCTAACCGATCGAAATTGGGAGCTGCACAAACACGCCCTCAATCCCGCATTTGATGAAACCATTCTGCACGTCTTAGTCCATGCTAGCGAACGCACGTTCTTCACGCGCACGAGTTCCCATCGCAATGTCACGCAAGTGCGCGTTGATCCCGCGACATTGGCCGACGCATTTTCTGCAAACGTTCCGCTGGCGCGGCCAGGTCGCTGTCAGGCGCCGTTGAAAAGTCTGCCCGAGGAGCGTGTTCAGAACGTGCTCGATGCGGCAGCGCAATTTCGTTTGCAGCGAAAAAGCGCACGTCTGCACCGCGTGGCCGAGTGTCACGGAAGCGATGCGGCACTTTTTCAGGAAATCGCCGCCGCGCTCGGATACAAAGAAAACAAACTGCCATTTACGTTGCTCGCGCAGCGTCTGCCGCTCGATCTGCTCCGTAACAATCCAGAAGACACCGAAGCGATCTTGTTTGGCGTCGCCGGTTTTCTCGAATCAGCCGACCTTGGAATTTACGACGCCGCTACTCGCGATTACGTCCGCAAATTGTGGGATCGCTGGTGGTCGCACCGCGATAAGATGCAACGCCTCATTCTCTCGAAAAAGCTTTGGCGCCTCAGCGGTGCGCGTCCTCTTAATCATCCGCAGCGACGCCTCGCCGCCCTCGCTTTGATCGTGCGACACTGGCCGAGTTTTCTCAAGTCGTTAGGCCAAACCGACGGCGAAGCTACGCACGCCTTCTTTCTCAAACTCGAACATCCATTCTGGAATTTCCATTACACGCTTACTTCCGAAGCGGCGAGTAAACCGATGGCGCTGATTGGTGATTCACGCGCCGTTGAAATTCTCGCGAACGTCATCTTCCCGTTTCTGCTCGCGCAGGGCAGCGATATCTGGAACTGCTACAAAAAATTGCCGGCAGAATTGAGCAATCGACGACTCGAAACCGGCGCCACTCGTTTATTCGGCGACGATACGCGGCGCGCAATTTTTCTCAAAACGGTCTCGCATCAGCAAGGCCTCCTGCAAATTTACGAAGACTTTTGCTTGCGGGACAATTCCGATTGCGCGCAATGTCCTTTCCCGGAACAAATGCAGAAATGGAAATAAGGCGGAATCGGATGTCAGCAGTCAGAGGTCAGCGATCAGATTCTGAAGCCGGAGCTTTCACGCTCATTGAACTTCTCGTCGTCATCACCATCATCGTGATCTTGATGGGTCTGCTGTTTCCCGTTTTTCGTGGCGTGCAAGATCAAGCCAAGAAAACGCAGGCAAAAAACGATCTCACACAAATCGTCACCGCGGTTAATGCGTTCTACACTGAATACGGAAAGTATCCGACGACCGCGGCGACCGACGCTACAGCGATATATGGTGGATCGACTAACAACGATGCCTTGTTTAACGAACTTCGCGCTACGAGTATTGTTTTGAACACGCGTCAGATTGTTTTCATATCTCCTCCTGACGTAAAAGATCCTGCAAACCCCCGCTCTGGAATCGGTACCACCACAAAACTCGGCCAGTATTTTGATCCGTGGGGTGCACCCTACAACGTCGCTCTCGACGCGGATTACGATAATCAGATTACTCCCAACCCTTACGGTCCCAACAATGGCGCCGGCTCTAGCCCGCTACGGCTAGGTGTTATCGCCTGGTCTCTCGGCACAGATGGGAAACTTGGCAACAACGGCGACAGTAAATTTACCGGCTCAGACGACGTAATTTCCTGGCAATAATCACTGCGATTGCAAAGCGGCGTTCGCAAATCTAAAGTCGGCAATTCCTTTGCGGGTGTAGTTCAATGGTAGAACGCCAGCTTCCCAAGCTGGACACGAGGGTTCGATTCCCTTCACCCGCTCACTCGTTAGGCGGAAAATCTAACCCGGCACGACGTCTATCGCCAGTTCACGGCGCTTTTTCCAAACGATAATCGCTCCGATCGTGATCGTAATCACGAGGCCGATCCCAAACTCGTCGATGATGTATTTCGTGGGACCGGTGTCTCGAGTCATGGGAGTAAGGATGCTTTGAATAATCAAATTATGACTGCCGTGCATAATGGCGGCAGGCCAGAGACTTCGGGAACGCAGAGTCAGCCAGGCGAGGATGTAACTGTCGGCTATCACCATGAGCGTGAAACAAATGAGTTCATACCACGGAGGTCCGCCGGCATTGTAGTCGCCGAAAAGAAGCGCCGGGTAGTGATACGCCGCCCACATCAGTCCGCTGATTAATCCGACACCGGAAAAATTGACGACTTTGCTTAGCTCCGGCACGAGGAATCCGCGCCAGCCAATTTCCTCTCCCAGCGCTCGCGACGTTTTCGCAACAAGCCCAACCGTCGCCGTCAGTAAAACAAAAAACGTTAGTACCATGGCCGGAGGAAAATTCGACCAACCGAATTGCGCCGCAGTTCGCCTAACGAATTCCGAATCGGCAAAACCGCCCCAACCCACAAGCCAGACGGCAAGGTAGACCGGCACCGCGTAGGCAATTGGAATGAGATAGCCTAACCAGGCAAAGCGCGCAGGGCCGAAGCCCCAATGCAGCTCGCGGATGTTTTCGTGAAAGGTCGCTTTGGTCGCGAACGCCGCCAGGCTGGGACTCCACATCGCGCCGGTGACGTAGAGAAGATTTCCCGCATCCATTTTTCCTGCATGAAGAACGAGCGTGTTGAAAACGCCGCTAAAAAGAAGCGTGAGCGCGTAGTAAAGACTGATCTTCTTCCAAACCTGACTTCTCGATTCGTTCACAAGTGCGGCGCGCTGCACTCACTTAGCGTAGTGATCGGCGCCGAGGAAATGAAGCGAAACGTATTCCTCATCGCCAATCGACCAGCTGTCGTGCGGCACGGGTGGAATGTAAAATAATTCGCCCGCCTTTAATTCGACAATCTTTCCGTCGTCGAATGCAACTGCCGCGCTACCCTTCAGGACAAGGCCGACATGCGCGACCTTGCAATGTGTTTCGCCCAATTGCGGACCAACGTGTTCGCTCCATTTCCATCCTGGTTCGTAGGTGGCGCGTCCAATCGTCATGCCGCCGAGATGAACAAGCTCGAATTTTCCTTTTGTCATCGCACGCGTTTCATCGGGTGTTTCGAAACGCTTGAGAACGACTTCCAGCGATTTTTCATTCATGATCTCATTATGAAAAGCGGATTGATCTTGTCGTGACCGATTTTCCTAAAATAAGTTGGCGGCGATATGGTGGGAGTTTGCGTCATCGTTGCCTACCGGCCGAAGGCTGGCAAAGCGGAGGATTTGCTGGCCTTGGTGCGATCGCGTGTGCCGATGTTAAAAAAAGAAAATCTCGTGACCGACCGCAAACCGATCATCATGCGCGCGAAAGATGGCAGCATCATCGAAGTGTCGGAATGGAAATCGCACGAAGCGATTGATGTCGCGCACAAGAATCCAAACGTCCTGGCGATGTGGGAAAAATTCTTTGCGCTTTGTGATTGTGTCCCGCTCAACACGCTCGCAGAAGCGGAGGAAATGTTTGCCGGTTTCGAGCCGATTGATGATTAACCTAAACCGCGTTTGATTCGTATTATGCCTCCGCCACTCTCCACCACGAATGTCCATCAGGGACTAACGGTGAAAGCGTATCGCGGCGACGGCGCATGTCTCCTCGCCATGAACATGGAGGATCATCTCGTGGAAGATCTGGCCGGGTTCGCGATTCAGCGGACGGATCCGGATGGCAAAAAGCAAACGCTCCTGAATCGCCTGAGCTTCGCGAGCAAATACACCGCGGCGACAACAGCGAAGCAAAGAAAGTGGTGGCCAACAACTACGTCGCCCTACCAAAAATTTTGGTGGGTGGATTTTCCCTCGCGCAATTTGCCCGGCGACTATCGCTACGAAGTGACGGCGATGCGTTTTGTGGCAGAAGAAAAACTGAAGCGCGACGAGAAAGTCGAAGTGAGTTTGCCGCTTGGACCGTTTCGCGCCGGTAATGTCGAGATGGGATTCACGCGCGGCTATCTTTCATCGCAAGCCTACGCGGATCGATTTCACAACGCGCCTTACAAACCGACGAAGAGCTCGATCGATTTCGACACGGCGCCGTTTTCGAAACGCTACGAATGGCTAGGCTTTCACGCACGCGAAATGATTTTCGCATTCCTGCAGGAGTCCCTGACGGACGCGCAGAGCACGCTCGATGTTTTTGCCTACGACCTGGACGAGCCGGACATCATTCGCATGCTCGCGCAATTCGGTAACCGCTTGCGCATCATTCTCGACGATTCCCAGGATCATCATGGCAGCGGCGCGCTCGAAGACGTGGCGGAGAAAGTTTTGACCGATGCCGGCGCGCACGTTTTGCGCGGAAGTTTTTCTCGTTACGCGCATGACAAAGTTTTCGTGAAACGGAACGGCGCCGGCCGCGCGCAAAAAGTTCTGGCAGGTTCGACGAATTTTTCCGTGAGCGGCCTTTACGTGAATGCGAACAACGTTCTCGCCTTCGACGAGCCATCGGTCGCGGACCTCTACGCACAGGTTTTTGATCTCGCTTTCAGCACCAGTGCGAATGGCCCTGCGTTTTCAAAATCGAATCTGGCAAAAAACGAATTCGAGATCGCCCAGGCGGATTTGCCCCACATGTTCTTCAGCTTCGCGCCGCACAAAAAACCGACGAATTCCCTCGATCGTTTGTTGCGCGAACTCAACAAGGCGGACAGTTCTGCGCTTTTCGCCGTCATGGGTTTGAAGGGCACAGGCGACGTTTTGAAACGCCTGCGGGAAGTTCACGCCGATCCGAAAATCTTTTCCTACGGCGTTTGCGACGATACTGAGGAAGAAAATCCCACCGGCAACGTGCGAGTCTTCAGCCCCACGAGCAAAGGCGGCGTACTCGTAAAGGCGGCTTGGATCGCGAAAAATATTCCGCCGCCTTTTTCCGCAGAGCTGGGCGCCGGTCTCGCCCATCGTGTGCACCACAAATTTGTCGTCGTCGACTTCAACGATTCCGATCCGGTTCTGTTCGTCGGTTCTTCAAATCTGGCGACAGGCGGCGAAGAACAAAACGGCGATAACTTGATCGCGATTTACGATCGTGAAATGGCGAGCGTTTTTGCAATCGAAGCGATTCGGCTGGTCGATCATTACCATTTTCGCGCCGCTCTCAGCAAGGCCACCGATCAGAAACCGCTGCGCTTAAAAACTCGCTCGGAAAATTGGTGGAAATCTTCCTACGACGCGAACTCGATGAAATGCCGGGAGCGGCTTCTCTTCTGTCGCTGAAAAGCCCTAACGAATTTGGATTCGCGATTGGGCGCTAGCTCGCAGAGTGCACACGCAAAGATGGATGCACTCCCTTGAGCTCGGCAAAAATCAAACGACCCGCCGCTGTTTGCAACGCGCTGGAAACCGTGATCGGAACGGTGTTGCCAATTTTTGAGCGCGCGTGGTTCACCACGATCATCGTGCCGTCAGCCAGATATCCAACAGCTTGATGATTTTCGCGGCCTTCCTTGACGAGATACAAATCGAGATCGTCGCCGGCAGTGACGCTCGGACGTAATGCACGCGCAAGATCGGTGAGATTGAGCGGAGTTACTCCCTGAAGTCGCGCAACCTGGCAAAGCGCCTGATCGTTCGTGAGCAGCCGTGCGTGACGCAACCGGGCGATGCGCACGAGACGTTGATCGATCTGAAGATCCGCATCATCACTCGTATCGTGGATGCTGAGATCGACTTCGCGTGAACGTTGGAGCTCATTCAAAATATCGAGACCGCGCCGGCCGCGTTCGCGTTTCAAAGAATCGTGCGAATCAGCGAGCGTTTGTAATTCGCCGAGAATGAAACGCGGCACAATCAGCGTGCGGCTGAGAAAACCGGTCGCGCACAAGTCGCCGATGCGACCATCGATAATGACGTTGGTGTCGATTACGATCGGTTCGCGTTGCGTCGTCTCCCGCGCGAAACGCACATAAGGAATGATGAGCGAAAATTCATCGCGGTTGCTCCGCATCGCCAGCATCATTCCGAGATAAGCGAACGTGCAGTAAACAATTAACCGAACCGCCCATTGCGTGCTTTCCGTCTGGTAACGCAAAATGTCCGAAGCGAGAAGCAGGTTAGCGAAAAGCAGACCGAGCAGTAATCCAAAGGTCGCTGAAGAAAATGCGCGCAGCGAAAATCCCTTCAACAACCGATCGACCAGCACGACCGAAAGGCCAAGAACAGCGCCGACCAGCAATCCGGGAATGGAATTTCCGTAGAGTTCCGCAGAGACATTCGCCCCGACCGCGGTGCATAACGTGACAAAGAGGACGCGCAGCAAATTGATCGTAAACAATGTTGTCATCGGCGTCCTTTCCGGGGTGTCTCTCTCTCGGATTGTCGCAGGTCTTGTGCCTTGGATTCGGTTTTTGCCGCGCTATCGCGATAAAACAAAACGCCATGCCGGCGCAAGTTGCCGATTAACGCTTCCAAATCATTCGCCAGTTGCTGGTTCGTCAGCAGAGTCGCAAGCATCCCCTTTCCGTTCGTCGCCTCGTTCATCACCTGCGTTGCCGCCTGAATTGTTTTGCGCGCATCACCGATCGCCTTTTGTAAATCGTCCGAAGCCTGTTTCGTCGAAGTCATCGTCGCGCCGGCTTTGTCGACAACGCCATCAATTTTCTTCGACGATTCTGCGAGCGCTCCAGTCGCCTGGTTCAAATGTTCGATGCTCGCTTTGAGATTCTGCATGTTGTCCTGCGACAACGCTTGTTGATTCAGGCGCGTCACCGTGGCGTTTACGTTTTGGACTGTTCCGCGAAGTTCCTTCACGAGCGCTCCGCCTTCACGGGTAATATCGTCGAGACCAGTTTCGCGCGTTCCCTCGATGACAGAATCTTTCGCGATGAAACCGTTTGGTTTGCCCGGCGGCATTGTGACGGAAACGAATCGATCGCCTAACAAACCCGAACTTCCGACAGTAAATTTACTCCCGACAGGAAGTTTAACGTAATCGTAGATGCGTAACGGTACCGCGACACCATTCCCCGCGGACACCAGATGCGGTCCGCCGGAGACGCGACCGATCTTCGCACCCGCCAATAAAACATCCGAACCTTTGAGCAATCCACTCGCATCCGTGAATCGAACGCTCAGCGGGTAGTAGGTTTTCCAACCTTCGCCAATGCGGCCAAACTGCACTACCAGTGCCGCAACGGCTGCGAGCCCGAGAAAAACGAACGCGCCAACTTTTGCTTCAATACCTCTCTCGCCTTCCCTCATTTGTTGTTGGACAAGATGACAGTCAGGGCGCTTAAAAAAAATGCCACTGCTTTTGCGAGCGTCGTTCTCGCTAAATCTGTGCGTCTGATCTTCCGACCAAAAAATTCTGAATCAGCGGATCGGTCGAACGTTCGAGTTCCGCGGGCGTGCCGGCAAAATAGATTTTCCCCTCGTGCAAATAGGCGATGCGATCGGCTACATGAAACGCATTCTTCATATCGTGCGTCACGACAAGGCTGGTGACATGAAAACGCGTCTGCAATCGACGAATCAGTTGATTGATGCTGTCGGAAACAATCGGATCAAGGCCTGACGTCGGTTCATCGTACAAAATACAGGAGGGCTGCCGAATAATGGACCGAGCAAGCCCGACGCGTTTTTTCATCCCACCGCTCAAGTTTACCGGCATCTTTTTTTCGCTACCTTCAAGTTCGACTACTTCCAACATTTCACCCACTTTTTGCTGAATAACTTTTGCATCTCGCTCTCCGGCCTCGCGTAACGGAAATGCGATATTGTCTTCAACCGTTAACGAATCGAAAAGTGCTCCGCCTTGGAAAAGTATTCCGACTTTGCTGCGAATCGGCGCCAGTTTGCGTTCGCTCAAACCGACAATGTTCTGGCCGTCGATCCAAATCTCGCCGGAATCCGGCAACATGAGTCCGATCAAATGTTTGAGCAGAACAGTTTTTCCGCCGCCACTGCGGCCGATGATGGCCAGGGTCTCTCCCTTTTGGACTTCAAGATCTATTCCGCGCAGAATTTCCTGATGCGCGATCTTCTTCATCAAGGATCGCACTGCGATCATGGAGGTTCCGTTCGGCGCTCGTTGCAAACCGCCAACTAAATCTGGAGATGGAAGCCTTTCGATCATTGGAGATGCATTCGCCGAATCATTGATAACCGGCAGGAAAAATGATGTTGAGCAACATGGTGAGAAAAAAATTTACGATCAGAACAGCGAGCGATGAATCGACCACCGCTTGCGTGGTGGCTTTACCGACACCGACTGCGCCTTCGCGCGTAGTCAATCCGCGGTAGCAACTGATGAAGACAATGATCAGCCCGAAGCAAAACGCTTTCGTTAGGCCCATGATGATGTCGCGCATCTGCGTCCAGCGAACCATGTTTGCGATGTAGTAGGTGCCATTGACGTCGAGGAGAAAAATCGCAACGAAATATCCGGCGACGATTCCAAAGCCGATGCACTCGGCCACGAGAAGCGGCATCGAGATCATCATCGCGAGCGTGCGAGGGACGACGAGATAATCGACTGGATAAACGGCAAGCGCGCGCAAAGCGTCGATTTGCTCGGTTACCTTCATCGTTCCGATTTCGGCCGACATCGCCGCTCCCACGCGCCCGGTGACCATGAGAGCAGTAAGGACAGGACCGAGTTCGCGACAAATCGCCACTGAAACCACGGCGCCGACGGCGGAACCCATTCCGAGCTTATTAAATTGGAAATAAGTCTGCGCGGCAAAAACCGCCCCGGTGAATCCGCCTGTAATCACGACGACTAATTGCGAGAGCAATCCGATCTCCACGATCTGACGCAAAAATAATTTCCAACGCAGCCGATGAGTAAAAATGGAAACAAAAGTATCGGCCGCGAGCAGCACGACTTCGCCGAGATAGGAAAAGAACCGAATGACGGCGATGCCAATAGCGCTGAAGAATCGGCCAATCATCGAAGTCATTTCGGTCGCACAGACCGCATCACCTAGAGAGTGAGCAGCTGCGTTTTAGTTTTTGCGCGTAGTTCCGGTGGAATCGCGCCAATAAAACGAGGCTCGAGCGAGAGCTTGCGGAAAATGGAACGAATCTCGCGCACAGTGACGGTTGGCTCTTCAAATTCCATGTAAACGAGATCGTGATTGCGATCGACTTTGTAACGCAGGCCGGCAATCGCTTCGAGTTCGTGGTCGAGCTCGAGGATTTTGTTCAAGTCGCGCACACCGGCGGCATAGACTTCCAGTTCAATCATACGATCGGCGGGCAAATTACGATCAACCTCCGGGGATGCCAATGAGAATTCCGGCGATTGCGCGGAAGGCGAGGCTGCGATAATGAATCGGCATTCATGAGCTCGCGCGCATTTCGTTTTTTGCTTTCCATCAACATCCTCGTCCTGGCCCTGATCTTGGCTGGTTGCGAAAGCGTCCCCAAAGGAATTCAGCAAGCGCGCACCGCGATGACGCAACAAATTCAATCCGAGCCGCCGGGCGATTATTTTATTGGGCGTCGTTACTACAAACCGGATTACAAATTCTGGGGTTACGTCCGGAAACCAGGACAACCGTGGAGCACAGCGCAACTGGTCATGTTAAACGAAACGTTGAAGCTCGCGCCTGATCGCGAAGAGTTGAGTTTCGGAAGAGATAACAATTACGAATACAAACTGACCGGCAATTTTACAGGTGACAGTGTCTACGAGCCCGCGAGCAATGCAGTCTATCCGGAATTTTTGGTGAAAAGTTTTCAGCTCATTTCCGTTAGTCCGTCGCCAATCTTCAAGAGTCAGTACAATGGCCGCGCGGCCGCGGAAAATAATCGCTACCACATCGAGAAACCTGAGTGACAAAGCCTAACGGCGCGCCGAAAAAAAAGGACCCGCTGGTCGAGGAATTTCTTCGTTTCCTCGAAGTTGAACGAAATGCGTCAGCGCGCACGGTTTCCGCTTATCGACAGGCCTTCGCTGCGTTTCGTTCGCACACAAGTTGCCCGTGGAAAAAATGCACGGCCGATGATTTTCGGGATTACCTCTTTGCTTTGATGAAGAAACAGCAGGCGCGTTCCTACATTCGCCTGCAGTTCTCGGCGCTTCGTACCTTCTATCGTTTTTTGGTGGAGCGAAAAGGATTGCGTCTCGACCCAACGCGCGAACTCCAACTTCCGAAGCTGGAAAAAAAATTGCCGCTCGTTCTGACGCGCCAGCAAATCGACGAGCTCCTCTCGGCTCCATTCAAAATCGAGCTCGAACGCCAGTCACCTTCCTGGATGCGCGAGCGGGACGCAGCGATCATGGAAATTTTTTACAGCAGCGGTTTGCGATTAGGCGAGCTGGCGGCGCTGGCTGTGAGCGATCTCGACATTTATACAGAATCGGTTCGCGTTTTTGGCAAAGGGCGAAAGGAGCGGGTTTGTCCCGTCGGCGCTCCCGCGCTGGAAGCAATTTCGCGTTACCGCGCCGCGGCCAACGTGCATTCGGGTCCGCTCTTTATTAATAAAGCGCGAAAACGAATTTCACCGCGATCGATTTGGTTGGTGCTCAAGAGATACCTGCGCCATACGTCGATTCCGATTTCATTGAGTCCGCACAAGCTTCGGCACAGTTTCGCCACGCACCTGCTCGATAACGGCGCCGATCTTCGCAGTGTGCAGGCATTGCTTGGTCACGCGAGCCTTTCTACGACGCAAATCTATACGCACGTAACCGTCGAGCGGCTAAAGAAAGCCTACGCCGCCGCACATCCGCGCGCCTAACGACAATTCGAATCAGCTCGCGTTTGCCGCGGCGCTCGTCTGCGGTTCGGCCACGTGAAAGACCAGGCCGCCATCCTTCAACGAAACCTCAACGAGATCGCCTGCCTTGACGTTCCCTCGTAGCAACTCTTCCGCGAGCGGATCTTCGAGATATTTTTCCACTGCGCGACGCATCGGTCGCGCGCCGTAGGTCGGATCGTAGCCTTTCTCGATGACAAATTCGTGCGCCGGCGTGTCGAGCACAATCTCGATTTCCTTCAGCTTCAGTCGCGCTTTCACCTTGTCCACTTCGAGATCGACAATGCGCAACAGGTCCACTTTCTCGAGCGTGCGGAATACGATGATTTCATCGAGCCGATTCAAAAACTCCGGCTTAAAAACGCGCTTCGTTTCCTCCATGATTTTTTCGCGCATCGTTTCGTAATCGTGAACGTTCTGCGAAACGCCGAAGCCCATCGTGGTCTGCCGCCTGATCAGATCGGCGCCGACATTCGACGTCATAATGATGATCGTATTTCGAAAATCGATCTTGCGGCCTAACGAGTCGGTAACTTTTCCGTCCTCGAGAATTTGCAGAAGCAGATGCATCACGTCCGGGTGCGCTTTTTCGATCTCGTCGAACAGCACAACAGAGTAGGGCCGACGGCGCACCGCCTCGGAAAGTTGTCCGCCTTCTTCGTAACCAACATATCCCGGAGGCGAACCAATCAAACGCGAGGCCGTGAATTTCTCCATGTATTCCGACATGTCGATTTGGATCAACGCATCGGAATCGCCGAACATGAATTCCGCGAGTGTGCGCGCGAGAAAAGTCTTACCGACACCGGTGGGGCCGAGAAACACAAACGAGCCGATCGGCCGGCGTGGGTCTTTCAAATCCGCACGTGAACGGCGTAACGCTTTACTGATGGCAGTCACCGCCATGTCCTGGCCAATGACGCGCTGCTTCATCTCCGATTCCATCGCGAGAAGCTTCTGCGTTTCCTTCTGCTCCATGCGTTGCAGCGGAACGCCGGTGACTTTCGAAATGATATGCATCATGTCGTCGGACGTGACGAGCACTTCGCGCTCTTCACGTTCCTCACGCCATTGATTGAGAATGGTATCGAGTTTTTCTTTCGCGTGTTTTTCTTTGTCGCGAAGTGCAGCCGCCTTTTCGAAGTCCTGCGCTTTAATCGCGGCTTCTTTCTCGACGCGGATTTCTTCGATCTCGCGTTCGATTTCTTTCACATCTGGCGGACGCGTCATCGCATTGATTCGCGCACGCGCGCCAGCTTCATCCATGACATCGATCGCTTTGTCAGGAAGAAAACGGCCGGTGATGTAACGCTCGGAAAGTTTAACCGCAGCCTCAAGCGCTTCGTCGGTGAGTTTGGCTTTGTGATGGGCTTCGTACTTCGGACGAAGTCCTTTCAAAATCTGAATCGCTTCTTCGACTGTGGGAGCGTCGACTTTTACCGTCTGAAACCGTCGCTCCAGCGCGGCGTCTTTCTCAATGTATTTGCGATATTCATTGAGTGTTGTCGCACCGACGCATTGCAATTCACCGCGACTCAAAGCCGGCTTGATGATATTCGACGCGTCCATCGCGCCTTCCGCCGAACCCGCACCGACGATGGTATGCAGTTCGTCGATGAAAAGGATGACATTTTTTGAGCGACGGATTTCATCCATCACCGCTTTGATGCGTTCCTCGAATTGTCCACGATACTTCGTGCCCGCCACCATCAACGCCAGATCAAGCGTGATTACTTTCCGATCGCGCAAGAGTTCCGGCACATTGCCGCTCGCGATCTCCTGCGCCAGGCCTTCGACGATTGCCGTTTTTCCGACACCCGCTTCGCCTAACAAAACCGGATTGTTTTTTGTGCGACGGCAAAGGACTTGAATGACGCGTTCGATTTCACTGTGTCGACCGATGACCGGATCGAGCTCATCTTTCTTTGCGAGTTCTGTCAGATCGCGACCAAACGCGCGCAACGCCGGCGTCTTAACATCCTTCTTCCCAGTCGTCGTTTCGCCATTGCCTTCCTGCTCCGACTCCGGAGGTGTGAAATTTGGATCGAGTTCTTTCAGGATTTCATTGCGCGTCCGTTCGATATCCACTTCCAAACTTTTCAAAACGCGCGCCGCGACGCCTTCGCCTTCGCGCAAAAGTCCGAGCAAAATATGTTCGGTGCCGACGTAGGAATGGTTCAGCGCTTTCGCTTCCTTACCCGCGAGCGCCAAAACTTTCTTCACGCGCGGCGTGTAGGGAATGTTCCCGACCATCTTCGTCTCCGGTCCGGAACCGACCTGCTTCTCAACCTCCATGCGCACCGTCTCGAGATCGAGTCCCATTTTTTGCAGAACGTTGACGGCAACGCCCTGCCCCAGTTTGATCAGCCCAAGCAGGAGATGCTCGGTGCCGACATAGTTGTGATTGAATCGATCCGCTTCTTTGCGGGCGAGCGCCAAAACCTGTTGGGCGCGTGGGGTGAAATTATTCATTATTTTTCGGCTCGGAATTCGAACCGTTTTCCGAATCCCTTGCCAGTTTACTAATATCAGGTTTGGGAAAGACTTTCAAACGCTCGCGGATAATCTGAGCGCGCAAATGGTCGCGTTCCTCCGCGTTCATCTTCAGCTGCGAACTTTTTTGCAGGTGCGCCGGCTGGGTGTCGATGAAGAGTTCATCCACCGGCAAACGCCGATCCTCCGGAAACGCGCCCAAATCCACGCCGAGTTTCATGATCGAAAGTAAATTGAGCGCTTCCTTCGAGGTCATGGCGTGAGCATAAGTGAGCACACCATATGCCCGCCCGATCTGATCCCAGAGGGTATTCGGTTTTTTCTGGATCAAAACCTGCCTGGCGTCGTGCTCCTTCTCTATAATCGTCTCAATGACCTTGGTTAGGCGACTGATGATCTCATCCTCTTTCTCACCCAGCGTGGTCTGATTCGAGATCTGGAAAAGGTTTCCCATCGCCTCCGTGCCTTCGCCGTAGAGACCGCGCACAGCCAGACCGATTTTGTTTACGGCCTGGATGACCTGATTGATCAATTCGCTCAAAACCAGACCCGGCAGATGCAGCATCGCCGAAGCGCGCATGCCTGTGCCGACATTTGTCGGACACGCCGTCAAATAACCAAGCATCGGATCGAAGGCGAAATCGAGTTTGCTTTCAAGCGTGCTGTCGGCCTTATCGATCATCTTGAACGCGCTTTTGAGCTGCAGCCCCGAACGGATCGATTGCATGCGCAGATGATCCTCTTCGTTAATCATGATGCTCAAGGTCTGGCGTCTATTCATCACGATCGCGCTGCCGACACTCTTCGCCGCGTGCTCGCGGCTGATGAGATGGCGCTCGACCAAAACCTGTTTTTCGGTGGCAGAAAGATCCTGCAGCACTTCCGAAAACGAATCCTGCATTTCTGGCAATTCTTCCACGCGCGGCTTAATCAATTCGAGAATTGCCGTGCGCTCCGCTTTCTTCGCCCAGCCGGGAAAAGCACGATGACGCAGATTGCGCGCAAGTCGCACGCGACTACTGACGACGATTTGGTGATGCGGCCCTTCGGCGCGTAACCATTCGCCCGCAGTCGCAGTTAAATTCGCCAGCTTCATCTTTAATCCGCCACCTCGTGTTCGAGTTTTTTAATCTGATCGCGTAACGACGCAGCCGTTTCGTAATTTTCGTCCGCCACCGCTTTCTGCAAATCAGACGCCAACGACCGCATGCGATCATTCTTCTGTATCTGCTGATGCGCGCGCTGCGGAACTTTTCCGACATGCTCGGTGCCCTTGTGCATTGCTTTGAGCAAAGTCGTTAGGCCCTCGGTGAAAGATTGATAACAGGCGCTGCAACCAAGCCGCCCCGTCTTCTTGAAATCGGCCTGCGTGAAACCGCACACTGGACACTTCTGCGTCGCAGAACCTTTTTCGATTTCCTCCGCTGCACCGATGCCAAGCAGCAAATCCGCGAGCGCGAAGCCAGTCGGGTCCTGCACGCCCTTTTCCTTGGAACAGGCGTCGCAGAGATTCACTTTCTGCATTTTGCCTTCCAGAATCTGCGTCAGGAAAACTGTCGCGTCATTACATTTGCAAACGTCGCACAACATCTCGTCGTATTAGACCACAAATGGAGGATAACATTCAACCACTGCTCGGGTGAGCACCTTCTGCGCCGAAAGCACGTGAGCGCTGGTCAGGAATAAATCGGCGCGCCGGTTTCCCGCGTCATCTCACGGAATCTGCTAATCATCCGCGCCGTAATCGGACCGGGCTTGCCGGTTCCAATCGTGCGCCCGTCTGCTTTGATCACAGGAATGAGTTCCGCCGCCGTGCCGGTAAGGAAACATTCATCCGCGATAAAGACATCATGCCGCGTAATATCGGTCTCGGAAATTTCGAGTCCGATCTCCGCCGCGATATCGAATACGACCGAGCGCGTGATTCCGCGCAATGCTCCGGCCGCAATCGGTGGGGTAAAAATCTGTCCGCGTTTGACGATGAACACATTGTCCGCGGTGCATTCCGCAACGTTGCCGGCATCGTTCAACATCAACGCTTCATCCGCTCCCGCGAGATTCGCTTCGATCCGAGCCATGACGTTATTCAAATAATTGAGCGACTTGACCGCCGGATTCAGCGAGGCCGGATTGGTGCGTCGTGTCGCACACGTCACGACCGTCAATCCGTTCTGATAAACTTCCGCCGGATACAGGGCGATCGTCGCTACGATAATGATCACACTGGGCTTTTTACATTGCGCTGGGTTCAAACCAAGATTGCCGATTCCCCGTGTGACGATCTGGCGAATGTAACCTTCGCGCAGATCGTTCTGTCGGATCGTTTCCAACAACGCCTCGGTCATCTCTTCCTTTGACATTGGAATCTCGAGACAAATCGATCGGGCCGAATCCCACAAACGATCCAGATGTTCTTCGAGACGAAAAACGCGGCCGTTGTAAAAACGAATTCCTTCGAAAATTCCGTCACCGTAAAGAAGACCGTGATCGAAAACGGAAATTTTCGCGTCCGCTTCCGCGAGAAATTCTCCATCGATATAGACCGTCGATGTTTTCGCGCTTTGGGCCGCACCGCTCTCGCTCGCCGGCTTGACCGCGGGCTTCGCCGTTACGTTGCGTGCAGGTTTGTCCATGACCAATTCGCCATCAGCTGTCGCAGTTTTCATAGGCACAATAAAACGTTCGATGCTTCGCCACGCAATTCAAGCGGCAAATGAGCGAAGAAACGTAACAAGTCACTCCAATAATCCGTCGACGATGTGCAGAGTGCGATCGCCGCGTTCGGCAAGGCGGTTGTCGTGCGTCACGACCAGCAAAGTTTTTTTGCGACCGCGCGCCAGCTCGAGCAACAGATCAATAATCGTATCGCCCGTTTTGGAATCGAGATTCCCCGTGGGTTCATCGGCAAAAATGATATCTGGATCGTTCGTTAGGGCGCGTGCGATCGCCACGCGCTGTTGTTCGCCGCCCGACAATTCTGGAGGCAGATGCTGCATCCGGTCGGCTAGCCCAACCGATTCCAAACTTTTCTCGGCCACGGACTTTTCCGGACGGCGCCCGATCATTCCCGGTAGCAAAACATTTTCCAGCGCCGTCAATTCCGGCAGTAAAAAATATCCTTGGAAAACGAATCCCATTTTTTCATTTCGCAGCTTCGCTTGGGATGATTCGCTACCGGAATAGAGTCGGCGGCCTTCAAATTCCACGGAACCGGATTCCGGCCGTTCCAACCCGGCGAGGGTGTAGAGAAGCGTCGTCTTGCCGGCGCCGGATGCACCGCAAAGAAAAACCGCTTCGCCTTGCACAACCTCCAGCGAAATGCCGCGCAACACTTCGATCCGGCGGGATCCAATACGAAATGAGCGCCGCACATCGTGCGCGGTCAGTTGCGGTGTCGTCATGGGCCATGAGCATTCGCCAGAATGCCGTCGCCTGCAATCGGCGAGCCGTTGGGGAAACAAAAAACCGCATGACGGAAATTCCATCATGCGGTTTTGAAGTTTGTCTTTGACTCGTTAGGCTAAACCGAGCGCTTCGAGCGTCGGCTCGTCGATTGCGCGAGTGACATAGAGTCCTTGATCAGCCTGGAAACGTGCGAGTGCTTCGCGAGTGTTCGGACCAATCAAACCATCGACCTCACCGTCGTAATAACCGGCGCGCTGCAATTCGACCTGCACATTTGAGATGACCTGCCCCGGTTCCCTTTCATTCGGGCCGTAGATCGGTTCGTCAAACGTGTAAGTGCTGTAGCCCGGATCATAACCATACGCCGGATACCAGTAGCCGCTATTCCAGAAGTAATAGCCGCCGCCGAACAAGACGAAACGGGTATTGCCGTAATGATGTCTCCACCAACCGCGATCATGGCGTTGATGCCAGTTGAACTGGCGCGCCTGATAATAACTGTTGCGATTGCGAACCACGACCTTGTTCTTTGTAAAGGTGCGATTGTTCCGATTTACGATCACGTTCCTGTGATTACCATGCCGATACTGCCGGGCGGCGACGTTGGCGTTCACCGCCGCTGCCTTGTTCGCTTTGTTGATTTTGGCCTGGTTAAACCGTTGCGCGTTTAGGTTCTGTTGCACATGCACGTTGTGTTGCGCCTGCACATTCCGATGGAATTGCGCGTTATTATGCAACTGCACATTTCGATGAACGTTTAGGTTCCGTCGTTGTGTCTGAACCGCGTTGTGTTGCGCGACAGCAGCTGCCTTTTTGGCGTGTTTTTTGTCATTGTTATCCGCGTGGACCATCTGCGTCAGGACCAGGCCGAGACAAAAGCTAAGAGCTAAGATTCTTTTCATATTTTTACCTCAATCGGGTTAGACCTTATCTTCGCGCGTTTATTCAAGAAGGGTAACTAATTCTCTGCTGCCGTGCGGCTTCGAAGAGAACAATCGCTACCGCCGTCGCGAGATTAAGGCTGCGGGTTCCGTGCATCGGAATCGTCAGGAGGGTCTTCGCTTCGCTCGCTGAGTAACTTCTCCGGCAGGCCTTTCGTTTCCCGTCCAAACACCAGAAAATCACCCGGTCGAAATGCGACTTCGTAATAGGGACGCTTCGATTTTGTCGTGAGAAAAAAATATCGCGCGGTTTCGTTTTGCGCTGCTTGCAAGTCGGCCAGCGAATCCCATGTGCGCAGGTCGACTTCCTTCCAGTAATCAAGACCGGCGCGTCTCAGTTCTCGATCGTCGATGCAAAAGCCGAGCGGCTTGACCAAGTGCAGCGTTGATCGCGTTGCCAGGCAAAGGCGCCCGATGTTGCCAGTGTTTGGCGGAATCTCGGGCTCGACCAGAACGACGTTGAACAATTATTTGCCCAGCTTGCTCGCGATAAATTTTTCCAACTTCACAATGTCGGCGGCGAATTTGCGGATTCCTTCGGCCGTCTTTTCCGTCGCCATCGCGTCGTCGTTCAAGAGATAGCGGAATTTTTTCTCGTCGAGATCGAGTCGCTGGATCTCAGATTTCTTTGCCATCTCCGGGCTAAGCTTTCGTTCCACCTGCTCGGACGATCCTGAAAGTTCCTTCATCAACTCCGGACTGATCGTGAGCAGATCGCACCCGGCCAATTCCAGGATTTGTCCGAGATTCCGAAAGCTCGCCCCCATCACTTCGGTCGGATAATCGAACTTCTTATAATAAGAGTAGATTTCCTGCACCGATTTCACGCCCGGATCTTCCGCACCAACGTAATCGCGCTTGTTGTGCTCTTTAAACCAGTCGTAGATCCGGCCGACAAAAGGCGAGATCAATTGCGCTTTCGCTTCCGCGCAACGCACCGCCTGCACCAGCGAAAAAAGTAATGTCATGTTGCAGCGGATGTTTTCCTTTTGCAGCTGCTCCGCCGCATTAATCCCTTCCCACGTTGACGCGATTTTAATCAACACACGTTCGCGGTCGATGCCTTGTGCTTCGTAAAGCTCGATCAAATGCCGCGCTTTCTTGATCGAACCTTCGACGTCGAAAGAAAGGCGTGCGTCGGTTTCCGTAGAAACACGGCCAGGAACGATCTGCAGAATCGCGCAACCAAACTTCACCAGCAATCGATCGATCGTGTCCTCGATTTGCGCGGCCCCGGTTAGTCCTGAGTTCTTTCGATCGGCGAGAACTTCTTCCAGCAGATGCGCATATTGCTCTTTCTGCGTGGCCGCAAAAATCAAACTTGGATTCGTGGTCGCGTCCTGGGGCTTGAAATCGCGAACCGACTCGAAGTCGCCACTATCAGCAACTACTTTCGTAAATTTTTTCAGTTGCTCGAGTTGACTCAATTTCGCGCCGGTTTTTTCTTTCTCTAATACAGCTGTGCTCATCGTTTTTTCCTCTCCATATAGATCGAAGCCGAGTGGCTTCTCCGATGTGACAAACGTACGCGCGAGATCAATGCATACAATTGGAAATTGCTCCGGATCGGCGCCCGCTTTGGCTCGATCGCTGCTGCTAAAAGAAGCATGCGTAAGTATGTGCTCTGGGCTTTTCTTTTCACGGCGTTCTTCATTTGGTTGAATCGAAACGATTCTTCCAAGCCAGTGGCATCGACTCCCGCACCCGCTGCGCAAATAACACCGCGGCCTGTCTCCGAACACGATTGGGCCAAGCGCTCACTCGACCGGGCCCGCACGGTGAGAGACCAGGCACGGGAAAACCAGATTGAAAGTCAGCAGCCCTGAACGGCGCCACCCGGCGACCCGTTGATCCGGCGCGAATGGGTTGACCCCACTCGCTAAATCGCTACATCATTAGCTCGTTAATTTTTCCGGGCCTGTAGCTCAGTTGGTTAGAGCATGCGCTTGATAAGCGCAGGGTCACTGGTTCGAGCCCAGTCAGGCCCACTAAATCGCGCTCGGCTTTGTCGTTGGACGATTGCGCACAAACATCCAGCAAATTAACAATCCAACGATCGCGCCCATGGTATCGATCATCACATCGTGCGCTGTCGCGGTCCGGCTCGGAATGAACGATTGATGGAATTCATCCGTCGCCGCATAAGTCATCGCGCCGACGAGCGTCAACATCGCCGGTTTCCAAAAACTCCGGCGAACGGAGAGCCAGTGATGACGGAGCGCGCGCCAGAGTAAGGTCGCGAGGATAGCGTATTCAGTCACGTGTCCGGCCTTGCGCACGAGAAACTGAATCAGGGCCAGCGTTTGAAAAGAGATGTGGGGATCGAGCCAGAGTAAGAACGGCATGAGGAAGCGCGATGTGTGCGCGCCCGAGAGTAAATCGGTCGAGCCGGCGAAAATCAGACACATCCATGCTATCGCTGCCATCCAATCAAAGACGATTCGAGAAACCGTTGTGTTCAAACATTGTTACGTTATGAGCCCGCCCTCTTCGCACAACCTGACGCATTGCAAACGAGACTGGCTCTCCTAGTTTGCACTGCAATATTCGCGCCATGTCGTCGCTAAAACTTTCCGACCCGCTCACTTTTGTTCCGATCTTTATGGAACGCGTCTGGGGCGGACGACGTCTCGAGGAAGTTTACGGAAAAGAATTACCGGCAAACGCGCGCATCGGTGAGTCGTGGGAAATTGTCGATCGTCCGGAAGCGCAAAGCGTCGTCCGCGATGGGGCATTGCATGGTAAGACACTGCATGAGCTGTGGCAAAACTATCGCCAGGAAATTTTTGGGGACGTAACCGACACGCCGCGTTTTCCTCTCCTCATCAAGTTGCTCGATGCGCGGGAAAAACTTTCGGTCCAGGTCCATCCGCCTAACGAGTTAGCGGTGGAACTCGGCGGCGAAGCCAAAACTGAATTTTGGTATATTGCCCGGGCCGATCCGGGAGCGAAACTTTTTGTCGGCCTGCGCGCAGGATCGTCGCGCGAAAAATTTGAGGCTGCTTTGCACGCAGGTCAGGTCGCGGAACACGTCCATTGCATTTCTGTTCAAACCGATGACGCAATGTTTTTGCCCAGTGGGCGTGTGCACGCAATCGGCGGCGGCAATCTTATTATCGAAATTCAGGAGAACAGCGACACCACGTATCGCGTTTTCGATTGGAACCGCGCCGGCAGCACCGGCAAATCGAGAAAACTGCATGTCGAAGAATCGCTCCGCTGCATCGATTTTAACGATTTCGAACCGGCCCTGACCAAACCAAAAGGGGAATCACTCGTTAGTCACGCAATCTTCGCCGTGCAGAAATGGAAGCTGGATACGCAACGGTCCGCGACAACGCAGGGCGAATTTGCCGTCATCTGTTGTCTTTCCGGCCAGGTTCAGTGCGGCAATGCGCGATTGAATCCCGGGGAATTTTTTCTTCTGCCAAGTTCGTTAGGCGACAGCAAGCTTCGACCGGGAACATCCGGAACCGAACTACTTCGGACGACGATTCCGCGCGCCTGATGCGTCAGGCGTGAAGGCCGGCCGGCCGTGAGCGCGGAATCAAAATCCGCTCGACTCCTTCAATCTTCCAATTCTGATCTTCGGCCACGAGGCTGTAGAGAAAAGCGCGCGCGCTGCCATCGCCGGCAAAGAAAAAGACCTGCACGAATGCCGTTCCTTTTTCCACGCGAACAAAACCAAATTCCACACGCTGCCTTTGCGTCATCTCGGAATAGTTGCGACGAATCATGTTCTCAAATTGCGGGAGCGAGAACTTTTGCTGCACAACACTCGATGCGTTGCGATAAGCCCGCGGAAAATCAGCCGCGCGAAAAGCGGCCAGTTGGCTGTTCACCACCGAATAAACATCGCGCGGAGGCGGCGTCGGTGCACGCTGCGCCACTTCGTGCGTCACAATCATCGCCGCCGCGCAGAGCGAAAAGAAAAAGACCAGGAGAAAAGATTTGGCGAAGCGCGTCACGGAGTGTGATGAGCGGCTGCTTCCAAACGCCGCAAATATTGAAAACTGTAAAGCCCGGTGCTGTGTCCGTCGCCCCAGCGCGGCTGCAAAGCGTAGCCACCAACGATTTGAAATCCCGCCAGCATAAAACTTTCTTCTGTGAAGCTAACTTCGGGCCGCACGACGTTTCCCAGAACATCCGGCTCGCCGCCACACGCCGCGCACGGACAGGCCCGCCGCAAAAGTTCCAAGCCAAAATACGACTCAGTCCCGTCGCTCCATTGAATGGCGAGTTCGTCGCCGATCAACTGCACATTCTTCGCTTCGAGTCGCATCGTTTGGAACTCTAACTGACGGCCTGACTGAAAATCAATCGTCGAGGTTTTGCGATGCGCGCAAGCGCAGTGGCGTGCGCTGACCAAAAATCGCGGTGCCGACGCGGACCATGGTCGCTCCTTCTTCAATCGCGACGGCGAAATCGTGGCTCATCCCCATGGAAAGTTGCGGCAGGCGAACGCCGAATCGTTCCTGCATTTGATCGCGCAATTCGCGCAGAGCGATGAAATATTTCCGCGACGGTTCTGCTTCCTCTGCGAAAGGTGGAATCGTCATTAGCCCTTCGACGGTGATTCTGCCTAACGAATTGATTTGCTCCAACTGCGCGCAAACCTGGTCGGGCGTAAATCCGATCTTGCTCCCCTCGCCCGCCACATTCACCTCCAGCAACACACGCGGATGGAATCCATCTTCGTCCGCGATGCGGTTCATGTTTTCTGTAAGTGCGAGCGAATCGACGCTGTGAAAAAGTTCGAAGAGCGGCAGCGCTTGTCGCACCTTGTTCTTTTGCAACCGGCCAATGAAATGCCAGCGCGTACCAGATGGCAGCAACGGAATTTTCGTGCGCGCTTCCTGGACACGACTCTCGCCAAAAATTTCCTGCCCGGCATCAAACGCCGCGCGCACCTTTTCCGCTTCGTGAGTTTTAGAAACCGCGATCAGAGCAACCTCATCGGGTGTTCGATTCGATTTCTTTGCGGCTTCAAAAATTTTTGCACGTACCTGCTCCAGATTGTGAGCGATGTCCGTTGTCATGGTTTTTCGATCCATCCTGCTCTGCGTAGCAGTCCGATCAGTTGAGAATTGTCGGCGGACAACGGTGGAAGCCAAATTTGTTTCTCGTCCCGCTCCCACCAGAGTCTTTTAGCGTTTTCCGGTCGCGCAAACTTATATCGATACCAAACCGCCCGAATATAGCGCGGAGGTTTGTCGGGAAATGGATTGTTCGCAAAAAGGCTGAGCGTGCCGGGATCGTTGTGCAGCAGCTTCCAGATCAGATTGAGCGTCCATGGATACTCGTTAGGCGTTCCCATGGCCGCGAACCACATCTGCCAATCGAGATGCAATTGATACGGCGCGATCTGCGGCGGCCTTTGGTCGAGCGCGACCGGCAATCCCTTGTAAAGATACGGCTTCCACGTCGCAGTTTCGTCGGGAAAATAGGAATCGGTTCCTTCGAAAACGATATTGAACCGCTCCTGCCCCACGGCGCCAAATGCTCCGTACGTATTCACCAAATCGAGCGGATCGAATGAGGTATTCATAATCTGGTGCGCAGAAAAAACGTTCAGCAACGGCTGAATGCTGAGCACCGCGACGAGCGCGGCGATGGCCCACGCTGTTCGCTGCATCGTTCGCGAAATTTTCGCTGTTGCTTGCGCCTGCTTCGCACGTCGTGTTAATGCGCGCGGCAATATTTTTGCCCAAACACGATCGTCGAAACACGCCAGCGCCGGGACGATTGTGATCCAGTTTAAGAACGAGAGATTGCCGCTGAAGATGATGACGATTTGAAACGCGATGATGATGGAACCAGCAACGTAACGCGCGACGCGCGGCCAAAAGACAAACCACGGTGCCGCCAATTCCGCGATGTGGTTGAACAAGGTGCCGAAACGCAAAACACCGCGTGGCAAAAAATGGAACCAGCGGCTCAGTCCGTTCGGAATTGGTTGCGTTTCGAAATAATAATTAAGCGCAGTCAGATTGCGCCAGCTGGCGTCGCCGCGAATTTTGATCAGACCCGCACCGAGCATGATGCGGAAAGTCAGCGCGCGAAATAACCAGAAGATAACAAGCGGCGGCGCGCGTCGCGGAAAAGGTCGCGCATCCATTAAGGGGCAGAGAAAAATCGCGAGGAATCCGGTTTCGAGGAGCTGAACTTCCCAACCATAAGAATACCAATCCTGACCAACGTGTACGATCGACATGTAAAGAAACCAAAGAAGGCCGAGCAGAATTGCATTCGCGTAACCGGCAGCGACGACGCACGACAATCCGAAGCCGATCCATGCGACAAGGACGAGCGCAGTGTCCGAATGATTAAACCAAAAGAGTGACGGCAGCCGCAAGAAACCGGCGGACGTAGAACCGAGCGCGTCATGCACATGCTCGATAAACAAGGGCAACGGCAACAAACCGTGTTGGCCGATCAAAGGAATGAGTTGATTTGCCGCGACCAGAAAAGCGACCGCGTAAACGAATCCGAGCAGACGCAAAATGACGAAGCGCGTCAGCCAGTAAGTGCTCTCGGATTCGCCCAATAAGTTTCGCAATCGCTCCGATTGCATGGAGGCAATCGTCTCCTTTCAGAACAAAAATTCAACGCACGAAGTTGCCGCATTGACCGGCGCTTCCAATCTGGTTAGTTGCGCGCGGTGAAAATATCTCCCCAGGGAAAAGCAAAACGTTGCGCGTCTATTGCGATCATATGCGTGATTTTGACAACGCCGCGGTGCGACGCCGCAGTCGCGCTCAACGCGCTTGGACAATTCCTTGCGACACATGGCTACGGCGGCGCGCAGCTTGTGCATGTCGGAAATTTCTTTCGTGTCCCGATTAATTCCAACGGCAACGTCGGAGATCTGATTGTCGATACCGGGGCTCCTCACTCTCTCATTTTTCGCGCGAGCGTGAAAAGGTTGGGATTGACCGAAACTAAAACAAAAGAGTTCATCGGAGGCGCTTTCGGGAAGGGACGTGAATATTTTGGCGTCGCCACCATTCAATCCCTCACGATGGGAAACTGCACTCTGCTGAATCTGCCGGTAGCCGTGGCTCCGGGTGATTCCGAGAATGGAATGTTTCGCCAATATGGCAGCTCGGACGGTCTTCTCGGACTAAGCGAAATGGTAAAGTATGGCGCTGTTCTTGATCTCGCGAACCGTCTCTTATTCGTTAGGCCGAGTGGCCCGAGCAAGGCGGTCGCGATCGCAACAGACTCCATCCTCGTTAGGCAAGGTTACACCGCGGTCGATCTCAAGATCGCGGGCGCTCATCTTAGCGTGCCTGCCGATGTGAACGGCTGGCCTTGTCATCTTCTCGTCGATACCGGCGCGTTTCTGACGTCGATCGATCGGGACGCGGCCTCGAAAGCGCACATCGGCGGCTCCCGTACCGAATGGGTCGCAGAAGGCATTGGGAAATCGAGCGGCCGAGTCATGGCTGCGACATTTCCAACCCTTCGCCTTGGCGGTTACGAGATCAGAAACGTCAGCGCCGCCGTGGTTGCCTTCGATCGGGAAATGCTCGGTCGCGGGACTGATAACGAAATGGCCGGGCTGCTTGGCGCGGAATATCTCAGTCTCAATTCCGCCGTTTTCGATTTCAACTCTGGAACCCTCTACCTGAAACCGAAAACGACTCGTTAGGCGAAATCAGAATGGCGATTTCACGACGCCGCCGTCCACGCGCAGAGCTGCGCCATTGGTCGCGGAAGAGAGTGGACTGCAGAGGAACGCCACGATCGGCGCAACTTCATCCGGCCGGGCAAAACGTTTGAGCAACGAAGTGGGTCGCGCGGTCTTGAAGAATTCCTTTTCGAATTCGTCGCGACTTTGATTGTTCTCTTTCGCGAGCGATTCGACGAAATCCTTCACGCCTTCCGACGCGGTGGGCCCAGGCAAAACAGCATTCACAGTCACACCCGTCCCGGCACAAGTTTCCGCCAGACCGCGCGCGATCGCGATCTGGGCCGTCTTCGTCATGCCATAGTGAATCATCTCCGCCGGAATCTGCAGACCGGACTCGCTCGAAATGAAAATGATTCGCCCCCAATCCCGCTCTTTCATTTTCGGCAGATACGCGCGGCTCAGGCGCACACCGCTCATCACATTCGTTTCGAAAAAACGCATCCAATCTTCATCGCTGATTTTCTCGAATGGCTTCGGTTCGAAAATGCCGAGATTGTTTACGAGAATTTCCGTTTCCGGAATTTCCTTGAGAAAATGCTCCACGCCCTCGCGTTTGCTCAGATCCGCTGCGACACCGCGCACCTTTCCCTTCGCGCCTGCCTTTTGAATTCGCGCGATCGCCGCCGACACACTTTTGTCCGAACGACCGTTCACGACTACGTTCGCACCTTCATGCGCGAGCAAAGTCGCGATTGCCAAACCAATCCCCGCGGTTGATCCGGTAACGACTGCGGTTTTATGCTCCAGTTGTAAGTCCATATCTTTATATCGCTCCGCAAAAATGAATTTCGCGCGCAAAGTTCAAAAACTCGTCACCGCTGAAGCGCTCGAAAGTCTTTGGGATCACGCTAAACGCTGGACGCATCCGGTTGATTCGCAAAAAATCTTGGACGGTATCGATCGCAAAGCGTGGGCAGATTTGCGCGCGCGTTACCCGCACCAACCGGATGCGCCGCGCATCAATCGCTTTTCCGATGTCGATCACTGGCTCAAAATTAACGTCGAGCGCGCGCAGGATTTGTGGCTCGATCGCACGCCACCACTGCGCGTTCTCGATCTCGGCTGCGGCCCCGGATATTTTCTTTACGTCTGCAAACAACTCGGTCACGACGGCGTGGGCGTCGACATCGACGAGCAACCGCTCTTCCGCGAAACAACAGCGCTGCTCGGAGTGAAGCGCGTCATCTTCCGAATCGAACCACAGATGCCGTTACCCGATCTTGGCGAAAAATTCGATCTCGTGACTGGCCATCGTGTCTGCTTTCAAAAAACTGTGCGCTGGGGCACCGGCCCCGGTGAATGGCATGAATGGGAATCGTCTGATTGGAAATTTTTCCTCGACGATGTGCGCAAAAATGTTCTGAAACCTGACGGCCGGATTCTTCTCGACTTCAATCCGCGCGCCGATGGCCGCTCTTTTTTCACGCCGGACTTGCGCGATGTCTTAACGAACGAAGGCGCGCGCATCTTCCGCTCCAAAGCATTGCTCGCATCCGATCCAGAAAAGCAACCGCGCTTCAAGTTGTCATCCTGAGCGCCAGCGAAGGACCTCACAAAAACGCTGTGGGTTAATCGCGAGGTTCCTCGCTGTGCTCGGAAATGACAGCGACTCCTCTACAGCTTCCAGTCTGAGCAATCCCAATCGAGAAGTTTCTCCAGAGTCGCGATGTCTTTCTCGAATAGTTTGTAAACTTCGCTTCGTTCCGCGGCGGTAATTGGGCGCTCGTAACGAATTGGGTTTCTCTCTTTATTCCGAACGTTTCGCAACGGTTCCGCGCCGACGAAGTTGAAGATCGCATTCATTGCGCCGGCAAAATCGCTTCGCAGCTCTTCCGACCTAACGACTTTCAACTGCTCGCGTGGAAAATATTTCAACACCCGCCCGATCTGCTCACCGTAAAGCCCGCGGCCGATATATGAGAACCGGCGCGCCTGCGACGGCGCAGCTTCCTTCTCGCGCTGTTGCTCCGCTCTGACGGCATCGAGAAAATCCAGTGTGTCGTAGCCACGCTCGCGTTGCATGTTCCAATGGGAGAACGCGCGATCGACCGGGTTTCTCACCAGGACGATGAGCTTAATCTCTTTGCTGTAATTCCAGATTCTTTCCATCGTCGGACGCCAATAAAGATAAGCGGGCGTCGATTCACCGGCGATGAAGGCGCGCGACGGCGGATGAAAACTATCGTGCAGGTCCTGATAGTTAACTCCTTTCGCGAAGCGTTCTTCATCATCGAAGAAATGGAGCTCTTCTTTGTTAGGCAACGCGATCTGCGGATGCTTTTCCAATTGATAATGCAGCGCCGTCGTCCCGCATTTCTGCGCACCTGCAACAATGAAATCGAGGCGCTCGACTCTACCGTTCGTGATCATTGCGTGGTTGAAAGCGGGTGCCTTCGGGAAAATGTAAATCAAAACGCTCGCGCAAAAGGCGCAGCAGCGCGGTATCGCCTTCGATTTTTTCCACGCGAACGCCGGTTGCGTCGACCGTCGTTAATTCGCTTCCGCGCAAAATAGTTCGGACATTTTCTGTGGGCAACTGCGCCGTGACAGCTTGCACAAACGACGACTGCGGCCAGGTCGAGCAGAAGTGGTTAGGCGGTTCGTAATCGACCGGTAATTGCGGCTCGAGCGTGAATGAATATTGATCGGCACTGACGGGACACTGTGGGCAGGAGAGAACCCATTCTTCACCTTCTTGCCGCAATCGGAAACTCCAGATCCCTTGCTTCGATTCCTCGCCGTCGACTAACGCGATCGGTTCGACTAATCCCCAGCCACCGAAACCGACATCGCACAGCCACGATTTTCCCTTCGCTTCGACTTTCAGTGCCATGTGCGTGCGCGGACGAACTTCACTGGTACCGAATCGCACGCGCGCGGCCAGTCGCGTCACCTCGAAGCCGAGCCTTTCGAGCACGGCCGCAAACAGGGCGTTTTGTTCGAAACAATATCCGCCGCGGCGAGCGCGCACCAATTTTGCCTGCAGACTTACGATATCGAGTCGAATCGATTTCCCGAGCAGAATGTCGAGGTTCTCGAATGGAATGTGCGTGGCATGCGCGCGATGCAGTTGGCGCAGCGTCTCAGCCGTGGCGTCACGCTTCCCGGAATAATCGATGCGGGTAAGATAAGCATCGAGATCAAGCGCATCGGCTTCGTTTTTCATCGATTGGAACTTGTGCGTGAAGCCGAAGGCAGGCAACCATCGCGGCGCATCATGCGACGCATATTTATTCGTGCGGCAATTTTGATCGCGATTCTCGCGGCCTTCGCGGCGTTGTGGATTTTTGCCGGACGAACCCTTCTGACGGTTGGGCAAGCGGCATGATGACGCACGAAGGCTCGACCGGTTTGATTCGCGAGAACATTATCCCCTAGCGAGTGCTTATAACGCGCCGACTGCGCGCGAGATCAATAGCACGACGATTGAGAGCGAAATAAAAACCTGCACCATCCCGATTACTTTGGCCCACCGCGCAAGCAATGGCGCATCTGTCGGACCGAAGGTCGAACTTTGGGTAAACGCGATAAACAGATAATCGACGAAGTGCGGACGCCAATGCGTGCAAGCAAACTGGCCACGCTCTTCTTTGGGAATCTGCATTTGTGGAAAAAGAAAACTGTGGCTGCCAAATTCGTAGTGTTCGTGACGCTTGGTCGGGCCGCCTCCGTCGATGCGCCAGTACCAGAGCGCGAAAACAATCACGTTGGTCAACCATAACAAAGCAGCGGACAGCAGAAGCTGAAGCGGCGGTTCCTTGTGCGATGGCAATGAGTGTACCAGCAACACCACCGAGCCGATCAAGGCGAGCGTGATGATCGAGCTGATGGTAAAACCAAGAATGCGATTAAAGGAAAGTTTTCCGAGGCGATGACTAACGACTGTCGGGACGAGAAGAATTGCGATCAGACTCGGCAGAAGCCACGTCGGTCCGATGATGAGCGAAGACGGTAGCGCTATATAAATTCCTGCTACCGCGACAAACGCCAGCGCCGCCTGCCAGCGCGGCTCCGGTTTATCAACACGCTTCCCTTCGTTGCCCATCGCATCGCCATATAGCATGAAGTCGGGAGCGCGGGAAAATCATTTGCTGCGTGCGCAAACTGAGCGCGATGGCGGCACGACACTCGCTACCGATCAAAAGCGCAAACCGATGGAATACCGAAATTGCTTTGACGCCACGACTTCGCAATCGAAGGCTGCGGATCGCGAGAACGTTTCATGAGCAGCGAGAAACAATATCTATTCATGCAGGCCGCCATCGTTCAGGCACGAAAGAGCGGGAGCGAAAAAGGAATTCCGATCGGATCTGTCCTGGTCCGCGATGGCGAAATCGTTTCCGCAGGTCACAACCGGCGCGTGCAGGATAACGACCCAATGACGCATGCCGAAATCGACTGCTTGCGACGCGCCGGAAGGGTCGGGAGTTTCCACAATACAACTCTCTATTCCACACTGATGCCCTGTTACCTTTGCGCCGGTGCCGTGGTGCAGTTCGGCATCAAACAAGTCATCGTCGGCGAAAGCCGCACGTTTCCTGGCGCGGTGGATTTCATGCGCTCGCATGGCGTCGAAGTAACCGATCTGGATTTGCCTGAGTGCGTCGAGATGATGCGCTCGTTCATCGCGCAAAATCCGCAGCTTTGGAACGAAGATATCGGCCGATAAGCTGAACGATTCGCAGGTGACAATAGCCCACGCCTTTTCTAATCTGCGCGCCGCATGGAACATGAAGTCGCACGACGACCACTAAAATCGCGTTCGGCAAACTGGCCGCGGCAAATCGCTTTCGCGCTGGTTGGAAAAGGATTCACTCCGAATCAAATTTCTGTCCTCAGCCTTATCTTCTCCCTGTGCGGCGGCGTCGCTTTGGTGCTGGCACCAAACCAATCGCGCAAGCTCGCCGCTGTGCTTTTTATTGCGACCGCCGTCTGTATTCAACTTCGGCTTGTTTGCAATTTACTCGACGGTTTGATGGCAGTGGAAGGCGGAAAGAAAACAAAAGCGGGAGAAATTTTTAATGAATTCCCGGATCGCATCGCTGATGTCGTCCTCTTCGTTTGCGCCGGTTACTCAATTTATTTTTTGCCATACGCCATTCAACTCGGCTGGGCATGCGCAGTCGCGGCGGTGCTCACTGCCTACGTGCGCGTCTTCGGCGGCGCCGTGGGATTGGCGCAGGATTTTTGCGGACCAATGGCGAAGCAACAACGGATGGCAGTTTTAACCGGCGCATGCGTTTTGTCGGCAATCGAGCAATTCGTCGCGTGGCCAGCGCGGATCATGTTCCTAGCGCTCTGCATCGTCTTTATCGGGTCATTATTAACTGCGACACGCCGCACGCTCCGGATCGCTCGTTCACTTAATCAACGATGATCGCGAACTGCGCAGCCGCTGCAGTACGGCTACTCACTGGGGCGACATGCCGCTGGGTTGGTTGCGCGCCTAACGACACTCAACGCGTTTACTTTGCCAACCATACGAGCAATCTCGATTTCGTTTTGCTTTGGGCGTCACTTCCGCGTGCAGTGCGGCTTAAGACACGTCCAATCGCAGCGCACGATTACTGGACAAAAAGCCGGCTGCGTCTCGCGCTCGCTGACAAAATTTTTCACGCCGTCCTGATCGAGCGCAAACGCGTGACGCGCGCAAATAATCCAATCGCTTCGATGCTCGTCGCACTCAACGAGGGCTCGTCGTTAATCATTTTTCCCGAGGGCAGTCGAGCGGCGAATGAGCCAACTGAATTCAAGAATGGAATTTTTCACCTCGCACGTGCGCGTCCTGATCTCGAGTTCGTGCCGGTTTACATCCAAAACTTGAATCGCGTTCTGCCAAAAGGCGAAGTGTTGCCAATTCCGATGCTCTGCTCGGTGCATTTCGGTTCGCCGATCTATCTCGAGCCTAACGAGGAGAAGAATTCGTTTGTCCAACGCGCGCAAAAGGCAATGCTCGATCTAACTCCGGCCTCATGAACGATCGACAAACCACCTGGCTCGTTGGCGGCGTCGTTGTGTTTCTCGTTCTCGCCACCGTGATCGGACAAATTCTTCGTCAAACGGCGAAGAGCGACCAGGCCCGCAAGGTCGTTTTGAATCTCAACGCTCGCATCGGGGCATGGTGGATCATCGTCATCATTTTCGGGGCGGCGCTTTTTCTCGGACTCATCGGCACGATCGTGTTGTTCGCGCTCGTTTCGTTCATCGCTTTGCGCGAGTTCATCACGCTCACGCCGTCAAGGCGCGGCGATCACCGCGCACTTTTCTGGGCGTTCTTCATCATTCTGCCGATCCAATACATTCTCATCGCGCGACAATGGTACGGAATGTTCAGCATCTTCATTCCGGTTTATGCATTTCTTTTCATTCCTATCCGCAGCGTCCTCGCTGGCGACACCGAACATTTTCTCGAGCGCACCGCCAAAATCCAATGGGGTCTGATGGTCTGCGTTTATTTCGTCAGTTACGCCTCTGCTCTGCTGACGTTGCAGATCCCCGGTTACATCGGCCAAAACGCCAAGCTCCTTTTTTTCTTCGCCGCCATTGTCCAGATGAGCGACGTCTTGCAGTACGTTTGGGGAAAACTTTGCGGCAAACATCCGCTCGCGCCGAAAGTCAGCCCGAACAAAACGGTAGAAGGCCTGGTCGGCGGAATACTTTCAGCGAGCCTTCTTGGAACTGCCTTGTGGTGGGCAACTCCGTTCCGCCCGGTGCAAGCGGGATTGATGTCGTTCGCCATCACGCTCATGGGATTTTTCGGCGGACTAACAATGTCCGCAATCAAACGCGATCGCGGCGTGAAGGATTACGGAGAATTGTTACCAGGTCACGGCGGAATGATGGATCGGATCGATTCGCTCTGCTTTGCCGCGCCGGTTTTCTTCCATCTCACGCGGTATTTTTTCACCTAACGAGTCAAACCTATTCAAGCCGGACCGGCATAGCGATCATTGAGCCAGGTCTGCGCTGCTGCCTCGTCGCGCGATGTTTTCAGGAATCGCTCCCACGATTCTTTCTCATGCCACACCGGCACGAGTTCCCACACTCAAAATGTCGGCTTGTGCATCCCTTCGCGCGGCCAAAGCGTGAAATCCGCCATGCCGTCACCATCCTTATAGAAAACCGTTTCCCAAACTTCGTTGTTCCCGCGCCACGTGCTCACGATCAAAAAATAAAAATCATTTCCGCAGCGATGCAGAATGACAAAGCCAAATCCCTTGGCTTCGAGCGCAGTTCGCGCCAGGTAAGAACGAGCAAGCCTCTCGATTCCGTCCGGCACCGTCTGATTTTCCGAATACAGCGCATACCATTTCAACACTGCGCTTGCGGTTTCGACTGGATCACCTGGCGTCACCTGTTTCGGCGCGTGCCGATATTGCGGGGCGATTCCAAAGTCTTGTTTCAAGATGGCTGTTAAATTTCCGTTTTGATTCATGAAAATGATTTCTGCGTTTTGTATTTCAATCTTCTACTTCTAACTTTCGACATGAACGAAACTAATTCGCCGCAATCCATCGCCGTCGCAAAATTTCGCGAGCTCCATGAAGCAGGCTGTTTCGTTTTGCCAAATCCATGGGACATCGGCACGGCGATCTACCTGCAGACCTTAGGATTTAAAGCTCTCGCCACAACTTCGGCCGGTTTTGCATTTTCGCGCGGCATGCAGGATGGCGCGGTGCCTCGTGATGAAATATTGTCGCATATTCGCGAAATAGCTGGTGCCACGCCATTGCCCGTCAACGCAGATTTCCTGAGCGGATTTGCGGACGAACCCGAACAAATCTCCGCAAACGTAAAACTGTGCATCGCGACCGGTGTCGCTGGTTTATCGATCGAAGATAATTCCGGTCGGAGCGAGCGGCCGCTCTACGAAAGAGCTTTAGCCATCGAGCGCATTCAAGCTGCGCGCGCGGCCATTGATGCGTCGGGAATTCCTGTCGTGCTCACCGGTCGTTGCGAAACCTGGCTGGTGGAAGAATCTAACTCGTTAGGGACCGCTCTCGATCGTCTCGTTGCTTACGCCGACGCCGGCGCTGATTGCCTTTACGCTCCCGGAGTGAAAGAGCCTAACGAGATTAGCGCCATCGTGAAAGCGGTCGCACCCAAGCCCGTTAACATTTTGATATCGGGATTCAATCACGAACTCTCCGTTGCGCACCTCTCCGATCTCGGTGTCCGCCGCATTTCTGTCGGTTCCGGCCTGGCCGCGGTCGCGTGGGCCGCGTTTATCCGCGCAGCACGCAGCATTGGCGAGACCGGCAAGTTCGATTCGCTGGCCGATGCCGTTTCCTTCTCGGAGATAAACAGCGTCTTCCGCGCCGGCAATTCAGCTTAAGTTCGCGTCGACTTACTTCTCCTCAGCCAGAGGAAAAAATTCCTCGCGCGAAACCTTTCCGTCTTTCACGGTGTAAACTCCTACTTCCGATAACTGCATTCGCTTGTTGGAAGTCTTATCCGTGATGTCGACATCGAATTGGACAACGAAGGTGTCGCGCGCCACGAACGGCCCGCCCACTTTCGAGCTATGCACTTCCATATTTTGCTCCCACCAATCCGTCTTGCCCCGCACCTGATCGAGGCCGCGCATTTCGGCTGGCATGCCGTCGTTCTCGCGTGGCTCGACGCTCACGATGTCATTCGCATAAAGAGTCTCGACCGCTTTTCTCCATTCTCCGCTCCGGCAAAATTCCACTAACTTTTTTGCAACTTCTTCTGTCGTCATTGTTCCCTCCAGTTTTTAAATACTATGCGACCACCATGCTCGCGCAGAGATGATATTTCTACTGAGAATTTTTCCCGCTTCGCAAATACCCGACAAGCTGAGACGCGTTCCTATGCAAAAGTTTTCCGCTCCTCTTGCCTTCAGGCTGGTGTAACTTCCGAAAGTCGCGCACCTTCCTTTTAACCTTCTCGCCATGGATTATTCAGTTCGCCCCCTCACCGCCACGGATGAGCCAATCCTTTGGGAGATGTTGTATCAAGCGCTCACCGCGACCGAGATAGACCCGCCGCCGCGGGAAATTGTGCAACGCCCGGAATACGCTCGCTACGCAGAAAAATGGGGATGCGAGGGCGATAGCGGTTTCGTTGCGCATGATGCAACGCAGGAGGAATTACTCGGCGCTGTTTGGTTTCGGCCACCGGCCGCTAATGCGACACCCGAGCTCGCCTTCGCCGTCAAATCCGGTCATCGCAAACGCGGCATCGGCGCGGCATTGCTCACGCATTGGGTGAAAGCGAATCCCGATCAGTCCGAGATCTCATTGCGCGTCGGACCTAACAGCCCGGCAGTGCGACTCTACGAACGTTTTGGATTCAAGGTCGTAAAGCAGAGTCCTGATTCCGTGACGATGCGACGAGAATTCTAAACTCGAAGTGCGCAATCGGTTGCCGCAAAAAATCATAACGTCGTTAAGCATGAAACGTCTTGCCTTGTCCCTGTTGCTGCTTGGCCTGCTCGTCACCGCGTCGAATGCGCAGTCCATCGTTTTCATCGTTCGACATGCCGAGAAAGCAGCGAGCGCGGGAAAGAATCCCAAACTATCGGAACAAGGCCGTGAGCGCGCGGAGGTATTGGCGAAAATGTTGAAGGACGCGCGCATCGAAGCGATTTACGCGACTGAATTCGAACGCACGCAAGAAACAGCCGCTCCGCTCGCGAAAGCCATCGGCATCGAAACGACAATTGTTCCGGCCAAGGACACGGCGTCACTCGCTCTAAAATTGCGCGAACTAAAAGCAAATGCGCTCGTCGTCGGTCATGGAAACACCATTCCTGATTTAATTGGAGCGCTCGGGATCGCCGACTCAGTCAACATCAGCGAGAACGATTACGACAATCTCTTCATCGTAGTTCTTGGGGAAAAAGCGAGGCTCACGCGATTGCACTATCCCGCCGGCGTCCATCATCCTTAGAAAATCGCGATTGGAATTTTTCCTTAATCACGTAACGATCAAACCATGAACATCGTGACCATCATCGTCCGCATTCTTCTCGGACTAGCTTTCGTCGTCTTCGGTTCCAACGCGTTCTTCCATTTCATTCCTAACCCGCCGATGCAGCCGGGTCTGGCCAATGATTTCGTGAAGGTGTTTGCTGCTAGTGGTTACATTTACGCCGTCGCTTCTTTTCAAATCCTCGGAGGTTTGCTCCTCCTCATCGGGCGTTTTGTTCCGCTCGGCCTCACCATTCTCGCGGCAATCATCGTCAACATTCTTCTCTTTCATGCTCTGATGGCGCCCGAAAGTTTTCCGCCCGCGATCGTCGTTACTGTGCTCGAGCTATTTCTTCTCTGGCGCTATCGTGCCGCATTCGCCGGAATCATGCGCCCCTGACTAAGCAGGCTGGTTCGACATTGTCCGACATCTTAAAAATCGGACGGGGCTTGCCATGCAAAGGAATTGCAGCCGCTTAGTCTTTTGGAACTTCTCCCGATTCTCCCGCTTGGATGATCTTCACTTCCTCTTTTGCATCAAGCGACGCGACTTTGTAATAGTTGCCGTCGAAAAAGGCGCGCTTGCCAAGATAATAACCGGCGTTCGCGCTTATGACTTCGAGTTTCCAGGCGCGCCGAATGAAACAAACGTTCGTCTCATCGGGCTTGTCGGCCTTTCGACCCTTATCACTGAACCAACCAATTCGGTCGTTCCAGGCAGCAAAACCGGCGAGCGCTCCTAGATCGGCGGTATGACCGCGAACCACATGAAAAACGAAAAACACATGACTGTCTTTCGCCACGAGTTCGACTGTCCCGCCGAAACCATCGTCCCATTGCCCGGTGAGAACTGTATCTCGCTGCGCAATGACACCGCGCAAAAATTTGGATCGTTCCTTCGTGAGATCTGCGGCCGTTGTAAAATACGCGGGTGAGTTTTGGACCTTCTCCTTGTCCGCCGAATCTCCGGTCGCCAGTTCCGCTCGGTCGTCTCGAAACTCCAGCCACTTGCGCTGTGTTTGCAGAATCTCGGCCCACATATCCGGTTCGAGCGACTTTTTCGCCGCCGTCCAGGATTCGTTCAATTCCCGATCTGCTTTGGTGAAGTCTGCTTTTGCTTCCACCAAACTAGGCGCCTTCTCCTCCGCTTTAAGAACTGAAGCAGACAAAAACAGCAGTAAGAAAATCGCGCGACCCATCAACGCCATTTTTACAACCCCTCTGCGTTCCTGTCGATCCCAAGCGGAACAGACATCACAATTCTGTTCCGGTCCGACAGAGCGGAAAGGTTCGTTAGGCTGGAATATTTGCGGTCTTCTCGCGGTCCCAGTTGCGATGTCGTGCGATGGCTTTGATGAACTTTGTCGACATTTTCTTCGCGTCGCCATCTTCATCCACCAGCAATGCCTGGTCGCTCTTTGTGGATTTCATGTCGATCGCCGAAGCGCGCAAAAGTTCCACGCCTTTTCCAGTCGCAGCGATTGCTTTGCAATGTTTGTACGTCTCGTTCACGAACAAGATCGCGCGATCGTTTCCCTTCAACGTGGCCGCGCTCCTGGCGCCGCCCGGAACATAAGTCGCGTCGAACAACACTGACGCCGCATTCACCAAACTGAAATCGATTTTGATCTCCGCACCATTCGCGCTTTTCAACGTTCCGCCGCGCGGCGCCACGATCTTCACCATCGCGCCTTCGCTCGTTAGGGCTTTTTTCATCGCGTTCAGATCGTTGTCGTCCACGCCGTCGGCGGCAAGGAAGGCAATCTTCCGTGTGCGAATCGTGTTCTTGATCGTGTTCGCCATGCTCAAGGCCGGTGATTGGCCAAGCGTATTTCTCATCGGCTTCGACTCCGTTTCCCGCCCGGCGTCCGCGCCGACACCGTGATTAATGCGCCCTGCCACCGAACTTGGCACTTTCATTCCCAGACCTTTTGCGATGCCGCTCGCGAGCGACTTGTCGACTTTGTTCAACATACCCAGCATGCGTTCGACAATTACCGGCCGCGTTACATTCCCGAGCTCAAAGGTAAGCGCGTTGATGATGTGCTGCTGTTCTGGGGCCGACTGACTGGTGAAAAAGAGCGCAGCCTGGCTGAAATGATCGAAGAATTTCGCACTCTTCGCGCGCACTTTCGCGCCCTGCATCTTCTCCATGTGGCTAACGAATCCACCCATGTCTTCCTTCGACTGCATCGGACAACCACCGCCGATTGTGTTCGGGAAATAACTGGTCTCGCCGCGATTTACGATCTGCTGCATGTGACCGTCGCGTTGATTGTTGTGCATGGGACACGTCGGCCGGTTGATCGGAATCTGCGCGAAGTTCGGACCGCCGAGTCGCGTGAGTTGCGTATCCGTGTATGAAAACAGCCGGCCCTGCAAAAGCGGATCGTCGCTGAAATCGATTCCGGGCACGAGATGTCCGGGATGAAACGCAACCTGCTCGGTTTCGGCGAAAAAGTTATCGGGATTGCGATTGAGCACCAATCTCCCGAGTTTCTGTACCGGCACTAATTCTTCTGGAATAATTTTGGTCGGATCGAGCAGATCGAATGGAAACTTGTGCTCGTCCTTTTCTTCTACGACCTGCACGCCGAATTCCCATTCGGGAAAATTGCCGGTCTCGATCGCTTCCCACAAATCGCGCCGATGAAAATCGGGATCCTTGCCGGAAATTTTTTGCGCTTCGTCCCAGAGAACCGAATGCATGCCGAGGGTGGGCTTGAAATGAAATTTCACGAAACGCGATTTTCCCTTCGCGTCGATGAAACGAAAAGTGTGAATGCCGAAGCCTTCCATCATGCGCAGGCTGCGCGGAATCGCACGATCCGACATCACCCACATGAGCATGTGGAACGTTTCCGGCATGAGCGAAATGAAATCGTAAAACGTGTCGTGCGCGGAAGCCGCCTGTGGAATTTCGTTATGCGGCTCCGGTTTTACCGCATGGATCAAGTCAGGAAACTTGATCGCGTCCTGAATGAAAAAGACCGGGATGTTGTTGCCGACCATGTCGAAGATTCCTTCTTCGGTGTAAAACTTGATCGCGAATCCGCGAACGTCGCGCGCCAGGTCCGACGAACCGCGCGAACCGGCGACAGTCGAGAAACGGAGGAAAACCGGCGTCTTACGTTTGGTGTCATTGAGAAAACCGGCCTTGGTCAGATGCGGCACTGGCTTGTACGCCTGAAAGTAGCCGTGCGCTGCGACACCACGCGCGTGCACCGCGCGCTCCGGAATTCGTTCGTGATCGAAATGCGTGATTTTTTCACGCATCAAAAAATCTTCGAGGAGCGATGGTCCGCGCTCGCCTGCCTTCAACGTATTGTTGGTATCGTTGATCGCCACTCCCTGATTCGAAGTCAGCGTCGTGTCCGTCGACTCGGAAATGTCGACGGCTAGTTCTTTGATCTTCGCGCTCGTTCCGTTGCTGCTTTTCTGATTCTTTTTCGGCATAAGTTTCCTTTTGATTGCGAGAAATTCCTCTCGGGGTTCGACAAGCATTGGCAACGTATCGATTCGTGCGATAGGAAGGAAAGACGCTTTGCCTATAAGAAGAATAGGCGTTGCCTATGGAACTCCACCAACTGCGTTACTTCCTCGCCATCGTGAAGACCGGCAATTTCAGCCGCGCCGCGGAAAATTGTCACGTCGCGCAGCCATCACTGAGTCAGCAAATTCTCAAGCTCGAGAGCGAACTCGGCGAACGGCTCTTCGAACGCAACCGACGCCAGACCGTTCTCACGTCCGCCGGCATGATATTCCGCCAGCGCGCGGAAAACATTGTGCGCGAAATCCAGGAAGTGAAGCGCGAAGTGCGTGACGCCACAGGTGCCCCTCGCGGCGAAGTTCATCTCGCTGCTCTGCCGACGATCGCACCGTACTTGTTACCGAAGACTTTGCGCGGCTTCGGCAAACGCTGTCCGGAGATCGAGTTAGTCGTGCATGAGGAAACGACCGATCGCGCTCTGCTTGCCTTGGCGAATCGCGAACTCGATCTTGCCCTTGTCAGTCTGCCCATCACGGATGGTCGTGTAGAAATTCAAACTCTGTTCCGCGAGCAATTGCTCCTCGCCCTGCCCCGCCAGCATCCGCTCAATCGGAAGCGCGTCATCAACACGGGCGATCTCGAGCCGGAAAATTTCATCTTTATGTCCGACACACACTGTCTGGGTGCGCAGATGCTGAAATTTTGCTACGCCCAGGGCTTCTCACCGAGAATCAGCTGCCGCAGTGCACAAATTGAAACGGTGCAGGCCCTCGTTGCCGCCGGTGTTGGAGTTTCCCTTGTTCCCGCAATGGCGCGCCAGCGCAACGGTTCGGCTCAAGTGCAATACCGCTCGTTAGGCAAAACCAGCCCGGTGCGTGACATCGCACTTGTCTGGAATAAAAAACGTCAACTGTCGCGCGCCGCTCGCGAGCTGCGCGATTATCTTGTGCGCGCCACGCGCAAACCGCGGCACTCCAGTCGTTAGGCCGAAGCGCGCGCGGATCGATCAGAGAAACTTTATTAGCGCGTCCGTCGTTTCCTTCGGGCGTTCTTCTAGAATCCAGTGACCGGTATCCTTTAACACGACAACTGTGACATCGGACGCAACCAGTTTCATTTGTTGCGCGAGTTCATTGCCTGACGATTTGCCGCCGCCGATAGACAACACCGGCATCGTCAATTTCGTTTGCGAGAGAACGGCAAAGTCCTTAGCGAGTTGCGGCCACGAAACGAAATAAGCCCAGCCGGCACGCATGCGTCCCGGTCGCGAATATGCCTCGGTATAAGCTCTCCGATCCGCTTCCGGAATCGAGCGCGTTTTGTCGGCGGCAAAAACGTTCCAGAAATATTCGAAGTAGGTGCGCTCACGTCCTTTCACCAAGGCTTCAGGATATTCACCGTTGAAACGAAAATGCCACGTGTGCGGATCGTTGTAGATTGGTTCCCATCCCGGCACGCCCGGAAGGAACGCATCCATCAAGGCGAGTTTCTCCGTTTCAGAGGGAAACTGCGTCGCATAAGCATACGCCACCATCAAACCGATATCGTGGCCGACCACGCGCGCCTTCTCCACGCCTAACGAGCGGACAAGCCCATGAATGCGCATCGCGGAAGTCTTCATGTCGATACCGTTCTTGGGAATTCCCGAATCACCGATCCCCGGCAGATCCGGCGCGATGACAGTAAATTTTTCCGCCAGCAACGGGATGATCGGCTTCCACATGCGCGAAGTTTCCGCGTAACCGTGCAACAAAATGACGGCAGGCCCGTGACCGGCGGTCATGTAATGCAGTTTCACGCCATCGATCTCTGCCGTTCGTGACACGATTGTCCCGGAGACTGGCTGGGCATAACCGGTAGCGGCAAAAACAAGAAACAAGGCTGGAAGAAGCCGTCGAAAAGAAATCGCGAGAAGGTTTTTCATAAAAACATTGTGCATAAAACTAGGTCCGAAGTTTTCGGAACGCGGAGTGTTCATCTTCTTCTACGATGAAGATCGATCCTGTCCACTGATCCGAAATGTTACCGGCGTTAGGTATTCGGGTTTTTATGAAAACTCTTATTACAGTAAAGATCGAAAGGTTATACAATCGGCGACATGTCCGGCCTTTTGCACCGAACGAGAGAAATTCTCGGTCCGCTGGGATTCCACGCCCTGCGTGGAGTGGAGCACTTGCTTTCGCCAGGCGTGCTTTTTTCACTGTTAAAACCATTGGCCTTGACCCGCGCCGCCTTTGATCGAAAAAAATCTCTTCCCGGATATTTTCGCAAACCTCCCCTGCCGGAAACGATTCGAGAGGCTCGAACAAATTATCTTTTGAGCCGGACGCTCGAATTTTTTCCGGACCGATTATCGGAACCGAAATGGCAGCTGCGTTTTCAGACGAGCGGGCTTCACCAGATTGAACGAGCCAGAAAAAATGGCCACCGAGTCGTCCTGGTATGTTTTCATTTCGGCACTTTCAAACTCATACCGTTTTGGCTTCGCAGCCTGGGAATTCCGGTGGTCGCGCTTCTTCGAGGAAAATCTCAACAGCGTTCGCGCGTGAAAAGAATGAAGGATCGTCTTTCTCCGTTTCCCCAATTACCCACGGTCTTATATAACGAAAATCAATTGCGCAAAGTAATCGAGGTCCTTTCCGCCGGCCACGTCCTCTTGCTGGCGGTCGATCGAAAAACAGGAAGACAGCTCACGATGCCGATCGAAAACGATTGGTCGTTCCGCATGTCCACTGGCGCACTGCGACTGGCCTCCCGCTGCGATGCGGAACTAATCCCGTGTTGCATGATGGACAGCGGAGGCTGGCGGTTCCGACTCGAGATAGGAGAGCCTGTCCCAAGAGATTATCTCGCCAGCGAATATGCCCTGCCGCGTGCTGCTGAGTATCTGCTTCAGCAAATGCTTCCTCGAGTACGCAACTACCCAGAACAATCGTCGGACTATCTCCTGGATTGCTTTCGGCCGAACGCTTCGAGTGCTGTCTCAGAAATGTCACTGGCATGAGCAGCGTTATCAGGAAACTGTTGCGCGAAAACGCCATCGTCATCACCGGCATGGGATCATTCTCTTCTGCGGGCGATTCGGTCGAGGCGTTGTGGAGGGGAGCTGTCGCCGGACGAAGCCTGGCGGCATGGACGAATTTTGAAAATGGACACGGCAGCTCACGCTTTGCCATTTGCAGCGCACCGGAGGTTGACGTTTCAAGACCGGAATTGCGCTTTGTTCGAAAACTGGATCGCTCCGTGCAGATGTCGTGGCTGGCGGCGAATCAGGCGATCGAGCAGGCGCAACTGGCGGATGCTTACGCGCCCGAGCGAGTTGGCGTCATGATTGGCTCATCCCGCGGCCCGCTCGGCAAGCGCATCGAATCGCTCCGTCACGATACCGGCAAAATCGCGCCCTCGATGGCCTCCGATTCCACCTTTGGTTCGTTAACCGGCGCGCTGGCGCAGACCTTTAAACTCAGAGGACCCGGCGTATCCATCTCGGCTACGTGCGCATCGGCGGGCGCAGCCATTGGTCTTGGCGCAGAACAAATCCTGCTGGATCGCGCGGACGCGATGCTCGTCGGCGGCACAGAAGCGCCGCTGGAGGCGGCGCTCCTGGAACAATTGCAGGCCACCGGCGTCATTGGTTCCCATGAAAATGCGGAACAGGCATGCCGGCCGTTCGATGTGACGCGAAACGGAATTGTGGTCGGCGAAGGAAGCGCATTTTTTATTTTGGAATCGGCGAAGGCGGCGGCAGCTCGTAATGCCAAAGCCCTCGCCCAGCTCGCCGGCTGGTGCATGACGATCGACAATTGCGGACGCACCGGTGTCGATCGCGGAGGATCGGCGTTACTGCAAACAATGCGACAAGCTTTGCAACTCGCCGGATTTTGCCCTAACGACATCGATTATATCAACGCGCACGGCACCGGGACGAAGCTGAATGATTCGGCGGAAGCGCGAGCAGTCAGCACGTTGTTTGGAAAAAACGGGAAGGATGTTCCTTGTAGTTCAACCAAGCCGATTACCGGACATTGCCTTGGCGCTACTCCCGCACTGGAGGCCGTGCTCAGCGTGGAAGCGCTGCGGCACCAGGTCGTTCCGCCAACGGCGAATTGCGTGTCGCAGGATCCATCCTGCGCCATCAATGTTCAGCCGTTAACTGCGCGACCGGCCCAGCTCTCGGCGGTTATGTCCAACTCGCTCGGTTTTTGGGGCTATCATGCGTCGTTGATTTTTACGAAGTAACGATCGCCTTCGACTTGTTAGGCAAATGCGGCTGGCATCCGCTATCTCAGCGATGTCTCCGATACGATTTTCTGCGCGGGCGGAAATTGGCGGGTGCAAAGGTGCGACCGTTGCTGCGCTGGGTCGGATCGCCGCTTCCGCGCGCGGAATTTCCCGGCAAGCGCGGCTCCACTTTCTCGGGTCGTGTGGATCGCGTCTCACCTCTTCTTCGTTCTTCCCGTGGCGGACCCGCGGCATTGTAATCGAAGCCTTCGGCTTTCTTTCGCAAGATCCCGCGACCGATAAACCGCTCAAGCGAACGCAATGGTCCGTGATCTTCCGGCGTGACGAAACTAATTGCATCGCCGACTGCATGCGCGCGACCGGTCCGTCCAATGCGGTGGACGTAATCCTCGGAATGCATCGGAAAATCGTAATTTACCACGTGTGAAATCCCATCGACGTCTATCCCGCGGGCAGCGATGTCCGTTGCGACAAGCACACGCACAGCACCCGACTTGAAATCTTTCAGCGCGCGCAGTCGCTGATTTTGCGAGCGATTGGAATGAATGGTTCCCGTTTTAATACCGGTGCTCTCGAGACGCCGCGCGATGCGATCGGCGCCATGTTTGGTGCGCGTAAAAACAAGCACGGTATCGAATTGTGGGTCGCCCAGAAGATGAAGCAGCAGAGCCGGCTTCAAGTGCGGTCGCACTTCGTAAGCGAATTGCGTCACCGTCTCGGCCGGATTCGCGCGCCGACCGATCTCCACGATTTTCGGAGAACGTTGGAATTGATGCGTTAATTGCTCGATTTCGCGCGAGAGCGATGCGGAAAACATGAGCGTCTGTCGGTTCTTCGGTAACGCATTTACGATCCGGCGAATTGGCGGCAGAAAACCCATGTCGAGCATTCGATCCGCTTCATCGAGCACGAGAAATTCAACGCCGGAAAGATTGGCCGCGCGTTGATCCATCAGATCAATCAACCGACCAGGCGTCGCGACCACGATGTCAACGCCCGAACGCAATGCCGCGATTTGCGGACGTTCACTCACGCCGCCGAACACCGTCGCCATGCGCAGCGGAACATGCTTCGCGTAAGCGCGCACGTTCTCTTCGATCTGGACCACGAGCTCACGGGTTGGCGCGACTACGAGCACGCGCGGACCGCGCCGTTGGCCGTTCTGCATCGCAGCGGTCAACTTCGTCAGAATCGGCAACACAAACGCCGCCGTCTTCCCGGTCCCCGTCTGTGCGATGCCGATGACATCGTCGCCCGCAAGAATAAGCGGGATCGCCGCGATCTGAATCGGCGTTGGCTCTGTGTAACCGGCGTCCCGCACGGCTTGCAAAATTGGAGGCGAAAGATGGAGCGCGCGAAAGGGCATGATTGCCGGGACTATCGCCCGTTAGGCGCATTTCGCATCTCTTCTTCCTCAGCTTTCGAAGGAGATCGTTTCGGCAACGCGAGTTATTCGCCGGAACACGCTTCCTCTTCGGCATAACTAATCGCAGAGTAGATGACGGTGAAACCGACTCGACTTTTCACTCTCACGCTGCTGGCGATGATCGCATTCGCGAGCAATTCGCTCCTTTGCCGCTTCGCGCTACGACACACCGCGATCGACGCCGCCAGCTTCACTTCCGTTCGCATCTTCTCCGGCGCCATCGCGCTTTGGCTTATCGTAACGCTGCGCAACACGTCATGGAAAAACACAGGCAGCTGGCCTTCCGCGCTCGCACTCTATATATATGCAGCGGCGTTTTCGTTCGCCTACGTCAGTCTTCCCGCAGGAACTGGCGCCTTACTTCTGTTTGGCGCGGTTCAGGCCACCATGATTTTCTGGGGTTTGCGCAAGGGCGAGTCGCTGCACGTGCGACAGCTCATTGGTCTCGCTGTCGCTCTGAGCGGACTCGTTGTGCTTGTTTTCCCGGGTCTTTCCGCTCCGCCTCTTCGTGGTTCAATCCTGATGTTGAGCGCGGGAATCGCGTGGGGAATTTATTCGGTGCGCGGCAAAGGCGAGAGCAATGCAATTGGCGCTACCGCTGGAAATTTTCTGCGCGCCGTTCCATTCGCTGCCGTCGTTAGTCTTATCATGATACCGCGAATACATTTCGACTCGTTAGGCGCTGTTTACGCTGTCATCTCCGGTGCGATCACGTCAGGTCTTGGCTATGTGATCTGGTACAGTGCGCTGCCCAGCCTGAAAGCGACCAGTGCCGCAACCGTTCAGCTTAGCGTGCCAGTGTTGGCGGCAGGTGGTGGTATTCTCTTGTTAGGCGAATCGGTCACGGTTCGTTTCATCCTTGCCTCGATCGCCATCCTGGGTGGAATCGCCCTGGTCGTGATCGAAAAGAATCGCTTTCGCTATTCGAAGAAGCCTGTCTGAAAAACGATCCGCTGAGGAACCAACTTGCTCCGTTCTAATTGCATCTCGCTACAGTAATGGCGCCAGCGGCCGGACCAGACTTTCCTTCCACCGTTGCCAGCGCGACCGCTGTGCAAAATCCTCCGCGACAATGCGATTGGAATTTTCAAAATCGCGGGTCAGCACTCGTTCCAGATCGGCCGCCGTCGCCGGATCACGCACTAGCGCGTTCAATTCGAAATTCAAACGCAACGAGCGCACATCGAGATTCGCCGAGCCGACCATCAACCATTCGTTATCGAGCAGCGCGACCTTTGCGTGATTGACGCCCGCCTCGTATTCATAAATTTTCACGCCGTAACGCAGCAGCTCTTCGTAATAGGAACGCCCGACATTAACCAGCGTCGGGTGATCGGATTTTCCCGCCACCAGCATGCGCACATCTACACCGCGCGCGGCCGCCAGTTGTAGCGCTGTCAGGAGAGGCTCGTTAGGGCCAAAGTAACCCGCAGTCAGCCAGACTCGCTGCTGTGCGATATTGAGCATCCATACGAGCGACATCTGAATTGGATCATCCGGATCGTCCGGTCCGTCAGTCATCGGTTGCACGAGCAAATTTTGGTCGCGCTCCGGCGACGGATAATATTCGGGCGCGAGCAATTTTTCCTGCGTGGCAAAAAACCAGTCGTCCGCAAAAATCATTTGGAATTTGCGCGTCGCGCTGCCGCTGATTTCGATCTGAATATCGCGCCACGGACCGAGGGACGGATCTTCCCCTGCGTACTCGCGGCCCATGTTCATCCCACCGACGAAGCAGCGTTGACAGTCGATAATCTGGAGCTTGCGATGATTCCGCAAAGTGAAAGTCCACTGGTTGCGCAGCGGATGGGCGGTGCGGTACCAGGCAAATTTGCCGCCCGCTTCGAGCAATCGCGCAAAGTGCGAGCGCCGCAGCCGGAAACAGCCGATCGGATCGAGCAACAGGCGCACTTCCACGCCGCGTTGTGCGGCAGCGACGAGACGGTCGAGCATTTCATTTCCGCGCGCATCGTTCTGCCAAATATAAAACTCGACGTGCACATGATGCCCCGCTTCTTCGATTCGCTGCCCGAGCGCGGCAAAGAACTCGCCGCCGTCCACCAGCAACCGCGTCTCATCAGCACTGGAAATGGTGTACTCGTGCAGCTGGGAAAGCAGCTCCACCCCTTGCCGCTCGTGCGCGGAGAGTTCGTCGACACTTGCCTGCGTATCCGCGCTCACGCGTCGTTCCGCGCGCGCCCCCGATGCGTCCATCTCGCGGGTCGCCCGCAGTTTTTGCCTAACGAGTCGATCCGTTCCAAAGGCGAAGTAGAAGATCGCACCGCCGTAGGGAAACAGGATGACCGCCCAAATCCAGGCCAGCGTCGAAGCCGGCGGTTTATTGCGGAGCAGAATGTGAGGGATCGTCGCGAAAGTCACCAGGTATCCGATCCAGACAAAAGACCAATGCATCTCCGGCGAAGCATGGCGCACCACTTCGTGCGCATCCAGCCGATTAACGGATCGGGATAAAATACTTGAAAAAAAGCTTGCGTGTGAATTAGTGTTGTAGTTAACTATAACACTAATGAAGAAAGATAACCGATCGAAGCGATACTGCGCCCCTCTTTCGCCACGGCTATTTGGGACACAGGATGAATCGTGAATGGAACGATAGTCAGCCGATTTATCGCCAGCTTCGCGACCGCGTTGTGCATATGATTCTCGACGGCGTGCTCAACGAATCCGATCCGCTCCCATCGGTGCGGAATGTTGCGGCCGAGCATCGGGTCAATCCACTCACCGTGCTCAAGGCCTACCAGGGATTGGTTGACGAAGAACTGGTCGAGACGAAGCGGGGTCTCGGCATGTTCGTCAAAAATGGCGCGCGCGAGCTGCTGCTCAAAGGCGAACGCCAAAAATTTCTCGCGGAAGAGTGGCCCAGAGTTGCTGCAAAAATTCAGCGGCTCGGTCTGAAGCCGAAGGAATTGCGTGTCGCCGCGACCCGCACCTCATCGCGAAAACCGGCAAGGAAGGAACATTGAAGTTATGGCAACGATAGAAGCACGCGGTCTCCGCAAAGCGTTCGGCACAACTGTCGCGCTCGACAGTGTCGATCTGCATATCGAAGAAGGCCGCATTCTCGGGCTCATCGGCCCGAATGGCGCCGGCAAGACGACGGCGCTCAACGCGATTCTCGGTCTCACCGCGTACGATGGAGAATTGAAAGTGCTCGGGCGCGATCCGTGGAACGAACGCGAGGAACTCATGCGTGATGTTTCTTTCATCGCCGATGTCGCGGTGTTGCCACGATGGATCCGGGTTTCGCAATTGCTCGATTACGTCGCCGGCGTGCATCCCCGATTCGATCGCGCGAAGGCGGAAAGTTTTCTCGCGAAGACCGAGATCAAACGCACGAGCAAAGTCCGGCAATTATCGAAAGGCATGGTGGCGCAAATGCATCTTGCGCTGGTCATGGCCATCGATGCGAAGCTGCTGGTGCTCGACGAGCCGACGCTTGGTCTCGACATCCTTTACCGCAAACAATTTTACGATTCGCTGCTAAACGATTATTTCGATCGGACCCGTACTATCGTCGTAACGACACATCAGGTGGAAGAGATCCAGGACGTTCTGACCGATCTCATGTTCATCAATCACGGGCGCATCGTGCTCGAGTGCAGCATGGAGGAATTCGACGCGCGTTATCTGGAGGTCATGGTAAATCCCGAATGCCTCGCGGATGCGCGAGCATTGAAGCCGATTCATGAGCGGCCGGTATTCGGCCGTAGCGTCCTGCTTTTCGATCATGCCGATCGCGACCAATTGGCCGCGCTTGGCGAAATACGCCGGCCCAGCATTGCGGACCTGTTCGTAGCCGTGATGGGCAACAAGGCCATCGATTCACAAGGAGCAGCTAAATGAATACTCCATCGAATGCTATGCCCGAAATACCTAACGAGTCGAATGGCGTCACGCCTGTGACCAATTCGATAACTCGACCATTCTATTGGTCCGTGCGGCGCGAATTGTGGGAGAACCAATCTATCTACATCGGGCCGGCGATTGTCGCCGCGATCATTTTGTTAGGCTCGGTGGCCGGCGCGTTTCATCTGCCCGAGCTCCGGCGCCACGCCTTGTTGCTCGACCCCGCTCATCAGCGCGCCGCGATCGAACGAGGATACGACGTGGCGGCGATGATGTTAATCTTCACCGCGTTTATCGTCGGCGTGTTCTACTGTCTGGACGCGTTGCACGGCGAACGACGCGATCGCAGCATTCTATTCTGGAAATCGCTCCCGGTGTCCGACCTAACGACTGTGCTCTCGAAAGCGACGATTCCGTTAGTGGTTATACCATTAGTGAGTTTCGCGATCATCGTTGTTACGCAATTCATCATGCTGCTCATCAGCACAATTGCGTTAATGCCGAGCGGTCTCGCCGGAACAACGTTCGCAAACTTCAATTTGTTTCAACAGTCGCTCATCCTGCTCTACGGCCTGGTCGCGATCGCCCTGTGGCACGCGCCGATCTACGGATGGGCCGTACTCGTTTCCGGCTGGGCGCGCCGCGCAACATTTCTTTGGGCAGTGTTGCCGCTGCTCGCGATCGGGTTCTTCGAGAAGATCACTTTCGGCACGGCGCATTTCGCGTTGATGCTGCAACACCGGTTGATGGGATTCGCACCGCACGCTTTCGGTTTCCACGGAGAGGGCCACCCCACGATCGACTCATTGGCACAACTCACTCCGGGAAAATACCTAAGCTCACCAGGTCTCTGGCTCGGGCTAATCTGCGCGGCGGTTTTCATCGCTGCCGCGGTTCGTCTGCGCCGTTATCGCGGACCGCTGTGAGCAATTTCGCCCTAACAACCAAGAAGGAGAAAACCATGCATCCACTCAAGAAAACCGCGCGGATCGCCGGTGCCGTGTATCTATCCATGGTATTCACGGCGCCATTCACGCTGCTGTATGTTCCCAGCAAACTTATCGTGCGCGGAGATGCGACCGCGACCGCCAGCAACGTCCTGGCGCACGAGACGATGTTTCGGCTGGCGATTATCGGCGATCTCTTTACGGCCGTAATTTTCATTTCCCTGGGCATCGCACTCTACCGTCTGCTCAGCGGCGTCAGCAAAACGTGGGCGATGTTAATGGTCGCATTCGTCCTGATCTCCTCGGCCGTTGGATTTCTCGACACGCTCAATAATGTCGCGGCTCTGATTCTCTTTCGCGGGGCCGACTTCCTCTCCGTCTTCGACAAAGCACAGCTGAACGCGCTGGGCTATTTGTTCATCCGCCTGCACAGCCAGGGAATCTTTATGAACGAGCTCTTTTGGGGTCTGTGGCTTTTTCCTTTT
>JBBQFI010000009.1:0-163371 GCA_038321775.1 Chthoniobacterales bacterium
ATTCTCGTCGATCGGCTCTGGCCGCGCGGGCTGACGAAGCGTAAAGCAAACATCGATCTTTGGTCGAAAGAGATCGCTCCGAGTACCGAGCTGCGAAAGTGGTTCGACCACGATCCGAAGAAGTGGCGAAGTTTTCGCGGGCGTTATCAGACCGAGCTCAAACATCATCCCGAGCAGCTCGCGACCATCAGGAGCAAGGCTAAAGAAGGAACAGTAACTCTTATCTACGGCGCGCGCGATCAAGAGCACAATGAGGCAGTAGTCCTCAAGCAGTTTCTTGAGAAACGCTGACCAGTTCTAGCTATGGCGCACCGATTCAGAGTTGGCGATCATGTTGAGTGGAACTCGGAGGCGGGCTATGTCCGGGGGACCATCAAGAAAAAGATTACTTCAGAAATCAAATTCAAGGGATATACGGTTCGCGCATCAAAGGAAGAGCCGCAGTATTTGATCAAGAGCGACAAGACTGACCACATGGCCATGCACAAAGGTTCAGCGCTCAGGAAGATCAGATAAAGGAATAGGCGCCATTCGATTCGCAGCACGCTTTATTTCTTTGAGTTCCTTCACCCGCACCTCGGCCGGGCCGCGGATGGGGAAATGCATCAGATACACTTTCGCGCTGGCGATCGGTGGCTGCCAGCCCCAATCGCATTGCCGGCTGCCGTGATAAGTATTCCAGGCGATCTTTCCGATAAAGCAAACCACCTTTGGCGAGCAGGTGCCGATGATTCGCGAGACTCGTCTGACTCCGGCCTGTTCCTCGCCTTTCTTTAGTTCGGTCACGTCTATCGTCGGACGGTCAACCAGATTGACAAAGTTGAGCTGATAGAAATCGAGGAATTTTTCGTCATAGATTCGTTTGAGCAGCAGGTCGTCTTTCAGATGAGCTTCTTCTTCCTGCAACAAGCCGGACCGGTTGAGCAGATACCAAAACATCTTGTTATTGGAAAAAGGTACCCCGCGCCGATAAGAACCGGGATGTGGATTGATACCTACGAACAGAATCTTCGCATTCTTCGACACCTTGCAGGCGATCATTCCTTTGCGACATCTTCGTGAGAAGATAAGATCGCCTTAGATATTCGGCAGCAGGTCAAAGTATTCGTCGTCTTCATTCGAACCACCTTCTCCTTTACCCACCATCTTCACCGACTCGATGAACTCAATGCGCTCGATCCACTTTACCATCTTATAGCCAAGCTGGTTCTCTACCCGCAGGCGGAGCGGAGCGCCATAGATTCCGGTCAAGGGCGCCCCATTCATGCCGAACGCGAGCATGGCCTGGGCTTTCAACGCATTGTAGATGCTTTGCGTATCGTAGTAGGTGCCGCCATAAAGCGCTTCGCCGAAGGAGTAGAATGCGAGCACGTTGGCTCCGGGCTTTGGTTTGACCTGCGCGATAAGTCTGCGCAAGGAAAGACCGCGCCACTCTGCGATGCCCGACCAGCCCTGGATGCAATGATGCATCGTAATCGTCTCCTCCGCCTCCATCGCTCGCATTTCGTCCAGTGATAGCTCCAGCGGATTCTCCACCAGCCCGCCTATTTTCAGCCGGTAAGTTCTGAATCCGTCGGCCTCCATCCGCTTCCAGTCCTCGCGTTCGGGCATCCTCCCATTCGGCCAGAAGTGCGGGGAAATCTGCGCCCGCGTGTAGGTTTCCTGCGGGATAAGTCTGTCCAAGGTAACTAACTGCAGCGGGTGAGTAACCGCGCGCTGGGCATGTTGTAAACCGCGCGGGAAATACCAGGAAATGTAATGGGCCGCGATCCACGAGAGCACGACGAACGCGATCCCGATCAGTCCCAGTATCAACCCGGTCCATCTCATATCATCGAGACCCAGGACGATGTGATTCATGTTTCGCCGCAAACCAGTCAGCGCGACCAACGTCACATGCACGACAGTAAAACAGGCAAAGCCAACCAGCATAAGAAAGTGAATGGATCGGGCGCATTGGCGCCCGCCAAACATCCCGGCGTAGCGGGGCCAGCGATTGACCAGTGCCGGAGACATCGCCATCCCCGTCATGATCGAGAGCGGCGCCATGACAAAGACCGTCGCAAAGTAGGCCAGTTGCTGGAGCGCGTTATAGCCATAGAAGCCATTCGGCTCCGGAGGGAAATGGAAGTTCGCGTAATACACAAAGGTGTTCCAGGCATTCACGACGACCGCGGTGGAGGTCGGCACCAGGCGCTGCCACTGCTCGCTCGTCAGCAGCCCGCAGACGAAGAACAAGCCAGTGAGCACAAACCCATAGACCGTGATGAAGTGCCACGCGCGCGCTACGCCCACGGTGTGCCGATAGCCCGGGGTCGCCACCGCCGGCGAGATATAGCGCGCGTCCTGTTTCGCCGTCCAGACCTTATCCTTCGGCACACCTAGCGGAGTAAAGCGCAGCCACTCAGTACCCGGAGTGCAATCGTCGTTCAGATAGAGTCGCGGATGATCCATCAGGATGGAGAGCCCGCTCCGCATGAGCATGAAGAGAAAGATCATGTTAAAGAAATGCGTCCAGCGTATCCAAACAGGAAACCCATGCGGTCCGCTGACCGCGCCCTCGATCGAAGCTGGTGACGGCGTGATATAAGGCATCCCCAAAACCGCCACCTGCACCCAGGCTATGATCACGGGGAGAAGCACAAGCACGGCGAGAATCGTCAGACACGAAGGCCGCATCCAGACGCGAAAGCGCCGGTCCGGCGGATAGTGCACAGCACGGTGCGCGTCATCAAACGGAATCATCGGACTGGCGCCTCATCTCGTCCGAGCGAGCCGCCGCGCGGAAACCCTTCTTAATCTCGGGACAATCGCGCATCAATCGCCAAAGTACGACGGGGCATCCCGGTGGAAAGAAGAAAATCGAAAATTCGATCGAAGTTAAAAACGAATCGAGCGGCTTGTCCTGCTGGATGGTGAAGGCGCCGACATCGTCCGGCAAGAGGCCATGGAAGCGAACATGACGGACGCCCAACTCCGCCGGACACCGTTGCAATTGTCGCTGCCAATCCGCCCGCAACGCCAGGATCGCGTGCCCGCTGCCGATCGTGTGTTCCCAAAAATGGGGGAGCGGGATGGTTTAATGACACAGCCGGCAAAAAAATCGGGCATGCGTTTCGTCTTTCCATTTCATCGCTCCTCAGAGGAGTCGAGCGCGTAAGATATTCCGGCGCGGGGAAGCCACTCCTCGTTTAGCCAATGTATGCAATATCGAGGATGCTCGCCTTGCGTTCTTCGATTCCCTAAGCGCAATCAATTTTCATGGTGTTCGGCGAGACGGAGCGCGAGGCTGACGCTTTCGTCCCAGTTAGCGGGTAGGTCACAGTGAGGCCGCGAACCTTTGCAAAGGGCGTCAGGGTGTGAACCTGGCGGCGAGTGCGAGTCATGATGTCCTCGACGCGAATTCCACGGACAGTCAAAGCATCGCCGATAAGTGAGCGATGACAGCGCCACGGCACTGCTTCTGCACACATGATTGCGATCCGCTCTTCGTTCGCGAGTTCGATTAAGCGATCGATGCTTTCTGCGAATTCCGCCGTCTGCATGTAGTCCGCGTAACCACGAAAGGAAGCGTTGCGCCAACCTGCGTTTGGCGAGTCCGGTTTCGCATGACGCAGGCCACCTAGTCCGGGCAAATGCACATACTTTATTCCAGCCTTGCGCAAGGATGCCGGCAGCGAAGTTTTATTAAACTGCGGGTTATGGCGTGACTTCGGGATCGTTCGCACATCCGCCACCAGGGTTGCGCCGTGAGCTTGAAGCAGCGGAATGAATTCATCGATCGGGTGAGTGGAATGACCGACCGTGAGAACCACGCGTTGTTCACGCGGCTTCCCCTCCGCTTCCCGACGAACAACGGCGGAACTCTCAGACTTTTTGCGCGAACGAATCATCGCTATAACGGAAACCGCGGGCTCGTAGTTCCTCCTCACGATGATAACGTTCACGCGCGGCGAGAATGCTGGAGCGACCGAGATAGCCAACGACCTTCTTCTCGTTAGTTCTCTCCACTACTGGCAAGCGACCGATGTCATGTCTTAACATTCGCGCGACGGCGTCGTGCAAAGTCTCGTCGGGATATGCCAGTCGCAGATTTGTCGAGCCTGCATCCAGGACGGTGAGAGTTTCATCATGAGAACGATCGAAAGCGCGGACCACGTCGCCTCGTGTGATGATGCCGGCCAGCTCGCCGTTTTCGTCTGCCAGCAAGGTGCCTTGATGGGTGCAGACAAGCGGATCGCCACTCGCGATTCGCGCAGCATATCTCGGCAAAGGCGTATTGCCCGGGATGAGTGGCACGTCCGGTTCCATGACATCGCGCACCCGCATCATCTCAAGGACATCGACGCTGTATTCGCGCGTGATGTGCTGGCCGCGCCGCGCCAGTTTTTCGGTGAGAATGGAGCGCTTCATCAGCAGCACGGTGACGGCGAGTCCGGCCACGGATCCGCAGAGCAATGCAGGCAGCGCGTTGATATCATGCGTCAATTCAAGAAGGAAAAACATGCCGGTAAGTGGCGATCGCATCGTGCCGCCCATAATCGCCGCCATGCCGACCATCGCCCACAGACCGACGTCCCCGACCGGCGTAAACTGTCCAATCCCCGCGCCAAGCGCGCCACCAATGATGAGCAACGGGGCAAGCACACCGCCGGAGGTTCCCGAGCCCAAAGCGATCGACCAGACCAGAGCTTTGCCGATTACTAACCCGAGTAAAGCGGCGCCAAGAATTTCGCCGCGCAACATTCCATGAATCAATTCGTAACCGACACCGAGCACGCGCGGATCGATCCACCCACCGAGGCCGACGAAGAGCGCGCCGATCGCGGGCCACCACATCCAGTGAATGGGCAACTTCAGAAAAGCGTCCTCGCATAAGTAGACGAGCCACGTCAGAAATCCGGAACCGAAGCCGACAACAATTCCCACCCCGCACGCGACCGCGATGGCGCCAACGCCTAACGAGGCGTGCGGCGTGATGGGAAAAATCGGTCCCGCACCGATGATTTGAATGCGTAAAAGCCATGCTACAACCGAGGCGACTGTGACGGGAATGAAACTGCGCGGCCGCCATTCAAAGAGCAGCAGCTCCACCGCAAGCAAAGTGGCTGCGATAGGCGAAGCGAAAACCGCCGACATGCCTCCAGCCGCGCCTGCGACGAGCAACGTCTTGCGTTCCGCCGAAGTAAGATGAAACAACTGCGCGAGGATCGAACCGAAAGCCCCGCCCGTCATGATGATCGGACCTTCCGCGCCGAATGGGCCACCGGTGCCGATCGAGATTGCGGAGGAAATCGGCTTGAGCAACGCGACTTTCGGCTGAATCAAACTGCCGCCGAGCAGGATCGCTTCGAGGGCCTCGGGAATTCCGTGACCGCGGATTTTCTCCGAACCGTAACGCGCCATCAATCCGATGATGAGTGCGCCCACGACCGGCGCGAGAATCACCCACGCTCCGAGATGATGATGCTGCAACGAACCGAGAACGGGTGAAAAGCGTTGGAAGAAAACGACGTTGGTAATTTCGGCGATGAGCCAGAGCAATGCTTTCGCCACCAGCGCGCTGATCACACCCACCGGGATCGCAAGGGCGACAAGCAAGAGCATGCGCCTGTCCGTGCGAAAATCACCGAGTAAAGTCTGCGAAGTTTTGTGGCCGGACATTCATCCTCGCAGCGCATTAACGGTCAGCGAGTGCACTAATTTCGACATTTCGCCGCTCAGGGCAATGGAATCCTCGTTTAGTGAAGACTAAAATCGTCCTTCGAAAATCATCAGGCGACATAGTCGCGCGAATTTGACGCGTGCTATTCGCTTCAAAGTCACTTCATTCTACGCCAACGGCTCCTAGAGAGACCAGCACTTCGTTTTGGTGTGCTAGAATTTGTGCTAGAACGACGAGCATTCTGCTCGCCATTCGCAATCCTAAGTCTGGCGCGTCTGCCAATTTTCGATACCTTGTGCAACGCAAATGCCGCTCGGGACGTTCACTATTACCGGCAACGAAGTCGCGCTTCACGTCAATGCGGTTCCAGAGCCAACATCAACTCTCTTATTAGGTATGGCTGGCGCCGCATTGCTGGTAATGCATCGATGCCGGCGTCGATAACAAAACTTCTGATTCTTTGATCTCGTTTGACGCTATCCTTGAAGTTTTCGTCTTGAAGCAAAAAACGGAAGCCCAAGTGTCGGAAAACCTGCAAAGAATCTGTTAGCGCAGTCGCCGTTGTTTCGATTGCTTCGAGTCTGGAAGGTCAACTTCTCTCCAAACGCGGACGGATGTTGTACGCACTTCGGTCCCCGAGAGAACTTGAACCTCCTGTAGTGGACCGACTGAGCCCACTCGCGCCATCTCACGAAGCGGAAGAACGTACTCCTGGTAAAAACGATCTAGGTCGCCTCCAATATCCAGTTCAGCGCTCCAATAACCTCGGCTCCGTTTGACTAACACTCGGCCCTGTTGGCGTCCATCTCGCGCCACGGGCTTTCAACAGTCTGTCTCACTGAGAGTTCCGGCCGTTAAATGCCTTGCAGAACGTTGTCGTGCTCCCGGATTAGAAGGTCTTCGGGCAAATTCACCTGCCTCCGCTCGGCGATTAAATCGCGCGATTTCGGCGCGGCTAACATAATGTCGTCCGCAAATATTTAAGGTCTGTAACCAGCCAGCCCGGCGGTATCGCCAGACCATAACCGACGAAAGACCGCTCTGCCGGGTAAATTCATCCAGCGCGAGTGGAGGATAGGTGTCAAGGGGCAGCGGAAATTCTGTTGCCATCATGGGGAGCCGGTAATCGCTGCTCGGATCGCGATCTGACCTAGCAAGAACCCGTTTGCGCGATCGCCGAGGTGTTGTCATAAAGTTTGAGTAATAGGGTTTTTTCTTCTAATCAAGTTTCGGGTTCTTCACCATTAAGCATCTCTCTTGGCACACCGCCTTGTTTGAAATATCTCCGCCCACCGGTCGGTGAAAATATCCGATATTACTTGGTGTCCTTTTGGTGTCCATTATTTGGCGTTTCCGATTAGTGCGATAGTGTGCGATAAAAACGCGAGTTAGACGGCATTTGCTCCATCTGATTCTTCAATTTACCAATGACGATCAAGGACATACATGGTAAAAATTGGCGGAAGGGGTGGGATTCGAACCCACGGTGAGTTTAACCCCACGCTCGATTTCGAGTCGAGTGCCTTAAACCGGACTCAGCCACCCTTCCCAGACTTGGAGCGTTAATTATCCCGTGAGATGCTCGCTTTGCAAAAGAAATGGAAACGCGTTTACAAAAGTGGCTGAGGAAACTCCCGCGCCGCTACAAAAAGTATCGTCAGCCGGAAGGTCTTTGGTCGATGACCATTGCGCGCGAGCTGGCCTTTTGTGAATCGTATGCCCGCGAATGTTTTTCCGGCGAAGGCAAAATGGTCGATCTCGGATGCTGGTTCGGCGCCACGACTTTTTCGCTCGCGCGCGGTTTGATGCGAAACCGGCGGGCAAAATATAATCGAGTCATTGAAGCATTCGACCTTTTTATCTGGAATGAATGGATGGTGCCTGCAGCAGAACAGATCAAGATGCCGCTGACTTATCGAGACGGAGAGAGCTTTTATCCTCAGGTGCAGAAACTATTGGAGCCGTACAGCGAAGTTGTCCGCTTGTGGCAACAGGACTTGATGAAATACGAGACGACCACTGAGCCGGTCGAATTGCTTTTCATCGACGCGATGAAGTCATGGCCGCTCGCGAAGAAGATTGTCACCGATTTTTTTCCGCACTTAATCCCAGGCCGGTCCGTGATCGTGCAGCAGGATTTCATTTTTCATCAACCGATTTCCGCCACAAGTCATCTTCTCATGTGGCGGTTGCGGGATCATTTCGACTGGCTCCATCAAATTCCGCGTTCCGGAAGCGTGGCCTTCGTTTGCAAAAAGCAAATCAACGCCGCCGAGTTGCCTGATCTCGATCCGGATTCTTTCTCGCTCAAAGAAATCGACCTGGCATATGAGTACAGCCGCGCCTGCGTGGTGGAAGACGACCGGCGAACGCACGTCGAAGCAGCCAAATTATTATTTCTGATTGAGCGGGGTCATTATGAAGCGGCGTTACAGCACACGCGATGGCTGATTGGTCATGGAATCAAATTGAGAGAGCACGTCCTGGCAGATGCGCGCCTAACGATTGACCAAACGAAGGCGAAGATCGCGAAGGCAAATCTTCGGCCTAACGAGTCTAAATCCGGGAAGGAATTGGAAACTTTAACCGGGATTGCAGCGCTTTTACCCGACCTCTAAAAGAAGAATTCCCCCCGAACTGGCTCAATCACAGCATTTTTCCCTCGGTGGAAAAAATGTAACATTTTTCAGCTTGCGTGAGGCCGTTTCGTGGCTGCATGTTGTATACCCGCGGAGCGTCCTGTCCCATATGTTGTTGTGTCCCTATTCACACATTATTAGCTCCGCTATTCACAGTTATTCACCGCTTTTTCCAACCTTAACCGCCAAACGCCACCATGATTCAATTGAAACCCGGTATTGCACCTTCCTCTCTAAATAAGGCCTCTAAAGCGAGGCGTTCGCGAAAAGAGCGCATGGGAAAAAAGAAAGACTCGGCTCTGCGTTTTGACCGGGTTTTTAGCGACAAAGCCATCGCGCCTTTCGACCAGATCGAATGGGAGCGTCGCACAGCCGAAATCACGGATGATGGCGGGAAGGTTATTTTCAAGCAGGAAGATATCGAGGTACCGAAGAACTGGACCGCGCTCGCAACCAAGATCGCCGTCTCAAAATATTTTTACGGCGACATCGCTAACGGTACCGATCCGCACAAGCACGGCCGGGAAACGTCGGTGCGACAACTGATCCATCGAGTCACGCGGACAATTACCGACTGGGGATTCGCCGACGGCTATTTCGCGGACGCGGCTACGGCCGACACTTTCTATGATGAGCTGACCTGGCTTTGTTTGAATCAACACGGCGCATTCAATTCGCCGGTTTGGTTTAACGTCGGCCTCTATCATCAATACGGAATCGGCAAAGACGCGGGGCTTGGGAATTATTTTTACAATCGCGAGACCGGCCAAGCGGAGCGAGCGACGACGCAGTACGAATACCCGCAGGGCAGCGCCTGTTTCATCCAGTCAGTCGACGACACGATGGAAGACATCATGCGATTGGCGACAAGCGAAGCGATGCTCTTTAAATATGGGAGCGGAACCGGCAGCGATCTTTCGACCTTACGCAGCACTCGCGAAAAACTGAGCGGCGGCGGGAAGCCGAGTGGCCCGTTGTCGTTCCTAAAAGTCTACGATCAAATCGCGAACGTGGTGAAGAGCGGCGGTAAAACGCGGCGGGCCGCCAAGATGAATACGTTGAAGGATTGGCATCCTGACATCGAGGAATTCATCGACGCGAAACCGAACGAGGAGAGAAAAGCGTGGGCGTTGATCGAGCAAGGATACGACGGCAGCTACAACGGCGACGCTTACGGCTCGGTCATGTATCAAAACGAAAATCTCAGTGTGCGCGTGAGCGATGAATTCATGGATGCGGCGCTGGAAGGTCGCGAATGGTGGACGCGCCGCGTGCGCAATGGCCAACCATGTGAGCGCAAGGACGCGCGCACGCTTCTGCGCAAAATTGCGGTCGGCACGCATGTCTGCGGCGATCCCGGGATTCAGTTCGATACCACGATTCACAAATGGCACACCTGCAAAGGAACAGCGCGACAAAACTCAACCAACCCGTGTTCGGAATATCTCTTTCTCGATAACACGGCGTGCAATCTTGCTTCGCTGAATTTGATGAAATTCAAAGCGGCCGACGGCGAATTTGATATCGAGCGTTTCAAAGCTGCAGTCCGCATCTTCATCACCGCGCAGGAAATCATCGTCGACAACGCGAGCTACCCGATTAAGGAAATCGCGGAGAACTCACACATCTTCCGAACCCTTGGTTTGGGCTACGCCAATCTGGGTTCGCTCATCATGAGTTACGGTTACGGCTACGACACCGTGGAAGGTCGCGCGTTGTGCGGCGCGATTACGGCGATCATGACCGGAGAAGCTTATGAGCAAAGTGCGCGAATGGCGCGAGTGCTCGGCCCATTTCCCGGATATCGTGATGCGCGTTGCACGGACATACCGAAACCGGTGGCGAAAGATAACGTCGCCGCCATGCGCGATGTCATTGATCTGCATCGCTGTTCCGTCGCGGAGATTCCGGATATCGAGGAATTCGGTTATTTGAAAAAAGAAGCAGCGAAGGTGTGGGATAGCGCGATGCAACTCGGCAAGCGCCACGGTTATCGAAACGCGCAAGTCACGGTGCTCGCGCCGACGGGCACGATCAGTTTTCTGATGGATTGCGATACGACTGGAATCGAACCGGATATCGCGCTGGTGAAATACAAGCTGCTCGCCGGCGGTGGCATGTTGAAGATCGTGAACCAGACCGTAAAACTGGCGCTGGAAAATCTCGGCTACAATTCGGAAGAGATCGAGCGCATCATCGCGCATATCGATGCCTGCGACACGATCGAAGATGTAATCGACGCAGATGGCTCGACCATTTCGTCGGGATTGAGACCGGAGCATCTCGCGATTTTCGATTGCGCATTCAAGCCCAGTCGAGGCGAGCGCTCGTTAGGCTACATGGGACATCTGCGTATGATGGCGGCGGCGCAACCTTTTCTGAGCGGCGCGATTTCCAAAACTGTAAATATGCCGGAAACGGCGACGGTTGATGAAATCATGGACGCTTATGTCGAGGGATGGCGGCTCGGTTTGAAATCGATCGCCATGTATCGCGATAGTTCCAAACGTTCAGCGCCTTTGAACACGCGCAAAACGAAAGACATGGGCACAGTGGATGGTTCGCGCGAACCGTCGACAGAAGCGGAAACACTTGCTCATCGCATCGTCGAACTCGATGAAGAAATCGCGATGCTGCGTCGTCGCGTCGATCAGCCGATCCGGCATCGCATGCCCGATACGCGCATGTCGCTCACACATCGGTTCGAGATTGCGGGACACGAAGGTTACATCACGGTCGGTCTCTATGAAGATGGACAGCCGGGCGAGTTGTTCATCACGATGTCGAAAGAAGGAAGCACCATCGGCGGATTGATGGACACTGTAGGCACACTCACTTCGATCGCATTGCAGTACGGCGTTCCGCTCGAAAGTCTCGCGAAAAAATTCGCCTATCAACGTTTCGAGCCAAGCGGATTCACCAAAAATCCCGATATCCGCAACGCGACCAGCATTACCGATTACGTGTTTCGCTGGCTCGCCTGCCAATTCATCAAAGGCTACAAGGAAGCAACTTCGCCTTCGCGCGGACAAGGTGAATTGCCGATGCGCGAAATTCCCGAAATGGAAAAAAAAGCGTTGAATCGACCGGTCTCCGATCTGGCGCGCACAGGCGAGAAGGAATTGATCGACGTCATCACGAATCACGAGCCTAACGAGGGTTCACCGCAAGTGGCGGATAATGGCAACAGTCACGCTGATCGCGTGCAGGAAGCGCTCGGCACGATGTTCATGGACATCACCTGTTCGCATTGCGGTAGTAACAAGGTGATTCGTGCGGGCGCGTGCGGTGTTTGCACCGAATGCGGGACGAGCCAGGGCTGCAGTTGATGCGGCGTTTGCTCGTTCCGATTGGCCTGGCCGCTTTGGTTCTAAACGGTTGCGCGTCGAGTTCGTCCACGATTGTCGGGCAAGTGCGCGCGCCAATTGATCCCGGCGACGTTGAAATTTACAAGTCGCCGCCGCGCCATTACGAAGAGATCGCATTGTTAAATGCCTCGAGCGCCGGGGGACTTTGGCACGCGTCAGAAGCGGGAACCGACGAAGCAATTTATCGAATGAAGGAAGAAGCGGCCAAACTTGGCGCGAACGGCGTGCTCTTAACCAGCATCGTGGATCGACCGGGCGGTTCGCTCGGCATCGGGATTGGCGGGTTCGGAGTTTCAGGCGGGCGTTCACATGTCACAGCAGGTGGCGGCGGCGTGAGTGTGGCCGGTCCGATCATGCACAAAGGCGTTCAAGGCGTTGCCATTTACGTTCCGGGTCGACGCTGACACAGGTCGCAATTTGATTTCCCGGTAAGACCGCGTAAAATCGCGCACCGTTCTTGCAGGTGCACCCTCTTAATCGCTGCTATGGCAGTCAGATAGCACCGCAAAAGCGAACTACTCCTTGTAATCCATGAACGAAGCGGAAATCCAGCGGCAAAAGGAAATTCAACAGGCGGAAGAGCTCCTCTTCGCCGGACACCAGGAACTTGGTTTTGCGAAGGGCTTGTTCCTCGGCAAATTTATTGCCGATTGGGCCATGCCCTACCCGCGCATTCCCGCGGCGCAACAGTCCGAACTCGATCAATCGATTGTCGAGTTGCAGAAATTTCTCGACGAACAACTCGATCCGGTCGCGATCGATCAGGAAGCCGATATTCCACGACACGTCATCGATGGGCTTGGGCACATCGGTGTCTTGGGAATGACCGCCCCGAAGGAATTTGGCGGACGAGGATTTTCGCAGATGGCTTACTGTAAGATTCTCGAAGAAATCGGTGGCCGTTGCGCTTCGACTTCCGTTTTCACGAATGCGCATCATTCCATCGGCATTCGCGCGTTGCTTCTTTTCGGAACGCGCGAACAAAAAGAAAAATGGTTGCCGCGCCTTGTCACAGGCGAGCAGCTCGCCGCCTTTGCGCTCACGGAAAAGAACGCCGGCTCCGACGCAGCGAATGTGCAAATGCAGGCGATCCCGAGCGAAGACGGATCGCATTTCATCCTAAACGGCGAAAAGCGTTACATCACGAACGCTTCCATTGCCCAGGTCCTCACCGTCATGGCGCGCACACCAGTGCCGGGCAAAGCTGGCAAGACAGCGATCACCGCATTTTTGGTTACGCCGGACATGCCTGGGTTCACCATGTTGGAGCCGCGCATGGAGAAGCTCGGTATTCGCGGAACTGCCACCGGCCGCTTCGCGCTAAAGGACGTTCGCGTTCCCAAGGAAAATGTTCTCGGTCCGTTAGGCAAAGGCTTGCGCGTCGCACTCACGGTTTTGGATTTTGGTCGAACGACGTTCGGCGCCTGCTGTACGGGTGGCGCAAAAACTTGTCTGCGTCTTGCGGTCGAACATGCGAACACGCGTCAGCAATTCAACAAAACCCTCGGCGACTTCGATCTCGTGAAGAAAAAAATCGCGCGCATGGCAGCGGATGTTTACGCCATGGAAGCGATGACGATGGTTACGGCGTCGCTCATCGATCGCGGCCTCGAGGATTACATGATCGAAACCGCGATGCTGAAGGTTTTCACGACCGAACGTTTGTGGGATGCGGTCAACGACACGTTCCAGATTCACGGCGGTTCCGCGTATTTTAATGATTCTCCTTTGGGTCGAATGCTGCGTGACGCGCGCATCAATCAAATCGGCGAAGGCAGTAACGAAGTGCTGACGTCGTTCATCGCGCTGGTCGGGATGCGTGGACCAGGCATGGAGTTCAAGGACATTTACGACAACATGTTGAAACCTTCGCGACAAGGTCTCGGCAAAGCGTGGACGGCGGGAATGAATCGACTCGGCGCCGCCGTGCGAATTCCGGATGTGCCGGTGAAGAGCGACCAGTTGCGTTCGCAAGCGGGACAGCTCGGGCGTTTGATCTGGAAGTTCAATCTGGCGGTGAATCGCGCGCTCATTGTTTATCGTGAACCGATTCTCGACATGCAGTTGATTCAGGAACGAATCGCGGGCGCGGCCATGGAGATGTTTGCTTCGGCATGCGTCCTTAGTCGCTGGGACGCCGAGTTACAAACCAATTCGCGAAATGGCAGCAGCGTTGCCGGAAACAATCACGCGGCCGATCTATATCTGCGCCGTTCGTTCCGCAACATTCGGCAGTTCCTCGGAACCATTTCCGAAAACGACGACAAAGCGCTTTTGAGCACAGCCGATTCTGTTCTCGGCAAGTCGAAGCACTCGTCGCGAAACGGTGCGTAATCCTCGTTAAGGTGGTTCTTCGCACGCAGTGCGAGAAACACTCCCGATCATTCCCGCAACGCGTGGCGCGATCTCTGCGTCAAAGTCGCGGCGATGACGAATACTGACGCGGACCACGCACCGAAGTGCCCGAATTTGCTGCCTTGGTGCAGTGTCGCGCTGGTTGCCCTGTTCTGCCTTTGCGTTTCGCTTAAGTTAAACGGCTCTTCTCTCGGCATGTGGCGCAATCTGCTGGAAGAACCGGGCGTCGCTCGCGATTTAATTTTTTCTTCGCCGAAAAGAATCCGCGTCGACGAGTGGGCGGTCTGGACGCCGGCGATGCTCTCGCAGGCGCGACAGGTGCCGCCATTTCCGATCGAAAACCCAAATCTCGGTGCCGGTCACGCCCCGCTCCTCATGAGCCTGCCGGTTGCATATTACACCACCATTTTCCGGCCGCAGCTTTGGGGGTTTTTCCTCTTCAACTTCGAACGCGGTTTCTCATCTTACTGGTGTTGCAAAGTCTTCGGTCTATTGCTGGCCACCGGTTGGTGGTTGCGCATGATGGGTCTGCGCAGTCGCGCTTTTGTGATCTTTGGCGTGATCTGGATTTTCTTTTCCAGTTTCACGCAATGGTGGTTTTCCTCTCCGGCGATGTTGCCCGAGATGATAGCGAGCTGGGCTATCTGCGTCGGATGTGCTGCACAATTTATCAAACCGCAGGATTTTTGGCGAAGACTCTTCGCGATTCTCGCCTTCGTTTTCTTTGGAATAAATTTTATTCTTTGCCTTTATCCGCCTTTCCAGATCCCGCTTTGCTGGCTCGCTCTCGTCATTCTTTTTGGCCTCTGGTGCGAAGAAAAAAATATAAATGGCGCACGTCCCGATTGGCGCGGACTCCTCTGGTTGGCAATTGCACTTAGCGCAATCGTCCTGCTGCTGATTCCGTTTTGGTTCGACGTTCGCACAACGCTCGACGTGGTCGCGAACACTGCCTACCCCGGAGGCCGTCGCAGTCTTGGTGGCGAACTCTCGCTCTTCAAATTGTTTTCCGGCGTGATCGGGTTTTTCGAACTCGAACAAGCTGGGCCGGGAATCTACAACAACATTTGCGAAGCCAGTAATTTCTATCCTTTGTGGGCGGCTGCGGCCGTCGCGGTGATTGTAGCGCGCTTCCGTCTCCGCACACTCATTAGTCCGCTCGTCGCAGCATTGGGGATTTTCTTGATCGCGATGAGTCTTTACTGCATCGCGGAAATACCATCCTGGCTTTTGCGCGGGACACTTCTCTCATTCACCACCGAAAAGCGGACGCTGCTCGCGATTGGAATAGCGAATATTTTTTTCTGCTGTTTGTTTTTCGATCGTTATCGATTTCGCATTTTTTCGACGCTCGGCGCGTTTCTCACTGGCTTGATTTCGTGGCTCGCCGTCGCGGGGCTGCTGTGGACTCTTTGGTCGACCGACCCGCTCTTCTTTTCCGACAAACTGCTGTTAGTCCTGCCGTTTGTGATCAACGGAGCTCTGCTGGTCCTTTTTTTCTGGGACGCATTGCGAAAGTGGGTGCCCGCGGTGCTCGCCGCGCTGTTGATTTTTAGCAACGCTGGGATCAATCCGATCATGTGCGGCTTATCGCCTTTGGTGGATTCCGCGGGCTTTCGCGAGATCAGCAAGCTTCACGCGGCCGATCCCAATGCGAAATGGATCGTTTACAACAGCCGCTACTTTGCGCAGTTGGTTAAAGCGACCGGCGCTCCAATCTTTAATGGAACCAAGGTCGTTCCCGATCTGCCATTCCTGTATCGACTCGATCCCAGAGGGAATCACGATTGGATTTACAATCGCTACGCCAATATCGAATGTGAACTTCCACACCACGGATATCAAATAAGCGCCGGTCTGGTTTATCCGGACCTCTATATCTGGTTTTTTGCGCCCGATCTCCCGATTCTGCAAAAAGCCGGTTACCGCTATGCACTTTTTCCAACAGCCTGGCCGGGCGCGGTGTCATACGGCTTTTCGCTTTGCGAAAAAATCCAACCTGGAAATTTATGGGTGTATCGTTATGACCACCCCGTAGCAGCACGATAATGTAAGGGGACTGCCAAAAATGGCCTGTTTTAAGCTGTTAAATGGCCGAATGGCGCTCCTGCGTTCGGAACCTTCCGACCAAAACCCAACCGATCTTCGTGACAAACGCCTCCTCATTTTCATCGTCGCGTACAATGCTGAACGAACGATCGAGAAGGTCTTAAGCCGGATTCCGCCTAGTTTGCACAGTGACAACGTTGAAGTCCTTATCATCGACGACTCTTCGAAGGACGACACCTTTCTTCGCGGACTACGCTTTCAACAGCAAACTTCCGCGTTCAAAATCACCGTTTTGCGAACCCCGGAAAACCAGGGTTACGGTGGGAACCAAAAGCTTGGTTACCGTTACGCCATCGAGAACAATTTCGATATCGTTGCGCTGCTGCATGGCGACGGACAATACGCGCCGGAGAAGCTTCCCGCGCTGCTCGAGCCGCTCTTACGTAACAAAGCAGATGCCGTCTTCGGTTCGCGCATGCTCGACAAACGGGCCGCACGCGCTGGCGGAATGCCGTTCTATAAATGGATCGGTAACCAGATCCTGACCAGCTTTCAAAACCGAATGCTGGGAACCGACCTTTCGGAATTTCATTCCGGTTACCGGCTCTATTCCACCTCTGCTCTGGCTCAAATCCCGTTCGAAAAAAACACGAACGATTTTCATTTTGATACTGAAATCATCATTCAGTTCGCCCTAAAAAATCTCCGCATCGCGGAATTGCCGATTCCGACCTACTACGGCGACGAGATTTGCCACGTAAACGGAATGAATTACGCGTGGAACATCTTTAAGACAATGCTGCGCGCGCAATTTCACCAATTGAATTTGCTTTTCGATCGCAAGTTCGACCTTTATCCCCAGGAGGAAATCTACGATCTCAAGTTCGGTTTTCCGTCCTCACACACCGCCGCTGTCGAAGCTGTCCGGTCAGAAAGCCGCGTTCTCGATATTGGATGTGGTCAAGGTCATGTTGGGCGACGACTTCTCGAAAAAGGCTGTCGAGTTACCGGCATGGACCGCTACATCCCGAAAGCCTCGTCTGCACCTGGTGAGATGGATTTCATACGCTGGGATCTTGATCGCCCAGAATTTCCCATCGACGTTTCCGAGTTCGATCAAATTTTGATGCTCGATATCATCGAACATTTACAGGAACCGGAAACGTTCATGGATGAATTGCGGTTCGCTGCGGTATGTAAGCGACCTGAAGTGATTCTCACCACCGCGAACATCGGTTTTTTGGTCACTCGCTTCATGCTTTGTTGCGGGCACTTCAATTACGGCAAGAAAGGTATTCTCGACGCCACTCACACACGGCTCTTTACTTTCAGATCGCTTCGCGAACTACTCGTGCAGTCAGGCTACAATGTGATCGAGGTGCGGGGAATTCCGGCGCCTTTTCTCAAAGCCATTGGCGACAATTTTGTTTCTCGTTTCTTAGTTCGACTCAACGAAATATTGATTCACCTGAGTAAAGGCCTCTTCTCCTACCAAATTTTCGTTCGCGCGGAAGCTAAGCCAACCGTGCACAATCTTCTTCATGAAACGATTGGCGGGAGCGACAAATTCAAACGCGCCTTCCTGGGCACCGTGCCTGTAGCATAGCCGTCGGATCGCAGTCCGAGCGATTACCGGGCCTTTAAGATGTGCAAGGCCCTGAGAAGGCCCTCCGATACTAACTCGTAAAGTGGGTAACGCACAAACAGCACGATGTATTGGTGAAGCTCAACCACACAAAGCGAGATCACAGCTATCGATAGAATCCAGCGAGAATACTTTTTCCAGTAACCGGCTAAGTCAACAATTGTTGAAAAAGCCAGGACGCGTAATGGCATATCCCACATGTTTGCGTAACGCAGATTCATTCCGTACTTGATGTTGCACATGAAGAGATAGCTTGCGACGATAAAGAGGCTTAGGAAAAGCTCCGGCCGTTGCGCGCGATCGAGACGAAAATACGCTCCGATCGCGAGGATAAGTATCACCGGACTAACGAGCAAAAGATCGACAAGGTAACGATACCAAGGTCCATCGCCGGTAGCAATCGCATAAGGTAGTTGATAATTTTTACTGACTGACAATTGATAGGTAGTCACGAGATTTGCAAGTCCTCCGGCGAGAAAGACCAGAGCTACTACACCGAGCAAAGCACCTGCGATTGTTGCAAACAATAGCTCACGAGTCACAGTTCCGAACTTGAACCATCGGTTGCACACGAGTATCGCGACCAAGGCTGCGAATACGAAAAACGAGTTCTCCTTTGTGAGGATGAGAAGCGAGAGACCCAGAATATAACCGATGAGCCATCCAATCCGCTTGGGCGCTTTCAGATTTTCCCAAAGTAACCAGAGACAGAGCAATGCCCAGAAGGCAAAGAAACCGTCGACAAGGGCGTGCTGCGACATGTGAATCTGAGTAGGAGCGAACGCCATTAGAGCGGCCACGCCCAAAGCCCCGCTCGCTCCCTTTAGTCGCCATGCAAAGACCGTCGAAAGAGCAAGAGTCAGAATACTAAAGAATGCCGCAACGTGTCGCAACGCGGTCAGCGCTTCGGTTCCAAAAACGGAACGCCAAAGATAAGCGGTAAAGATGTAGAGAAACCTAACTGGAGGAAGGATGGAAGCAGGTAGCTTTTTTTGCAGAGCTATGTACCGCTCGACGATATCGGGATAACCGCTTAGCCCAACTTTAGACAAACCATTTACATATTCGTGATAAAGCCCTTCATCGAAACCAATTCCAGGAAATCCGGGATTCAAATGGAGGTAGCCGATGCGATGTAATGGCGACTCAGGCTTGAAGAGATCCGAAGGCAACCGGAGCCATACGCCGATCCCTATCACCGCAACTAAGGCGATGAAGAAAAGGATGCGTTGAGGCTGCTGGGTGTCGCTTGTCACTCGCTCTTACACTACTTCGCGAAGGCTTACCAGGCGCAGGCTTCGGTCTTTTGCCGTAGCATCTCGCCACATGACCAAAAGGCCAAGCATCAGAACGATCCAAGGCCAGACCGTCCACGGTGTCCAAATGCGATTCAGTCTATTTGTCGAGATCGCAACGTACCACGGCAGTCCCCCGGCTGTAACGTTATAGAAAAAGAAAACAAAGAGCGAGCTGCTAGCAGCTAGCCAGGCGTAAAATGTCGGAGATAGAAAGAGAACAAATGGCGCGAGCCAGACCATATATTGAACGCAAACGCCCGGCGAAAAAATAAAGAAGACCATCCAGACGCAGGCAATCGAATTGAGAAACGCGTTTTCATCCAGTTTCCGGCGCCGCCACGCAATCATAAAGACGGCGCATATAATGAAGATCTTTAGAAATGTCACAATGAAATTCTCCCAAGGCGGAAAATCATGAGAAGTCACTAACCCGAGTTGGGGAAAATTCGTTAGGCGCAACCAATAAGTAATGCCCCAAATGCCCCAAAAGCTCCCGTAAGAGAGAACATTTCGGATAAAGAAAGAGGGAAACCTTGTCAACGGTTCAATCCAAAGAAGAGCGGACGTAATTATAAATGGCAGAGTAAACGAAAGCGTCTTACCGCGCGCATTCCAAAAGAAAAAGAATACCGGCAGAAGTAAAAGCGGGACGATCTTAATCTGGCAACTAAGCGCCAGCATTAACCCGGCTAGCGCAGGCTTGAATCGCACGGTGAAGATCGCTGCAAAAACGAGAAACATGACCATGACAGGGTCTGTATTTCCGTGAAAACCAGTGACCATTACAGAGACGGGACTAAAAGCGAAAAGGATAAGAGCCCAGGACGGAATCCGGATGCGCTTATCTTGCCGTGTTAGCCATAACAATGCAAAGAGCGTTATGAGATCAGCAATGATGCCAGGCAGGCGAATCAAGAATGGAAAAGTCAATCCGTGTTCGCGAAAAAATACCCGGTGATCCAATTGATAGATCGCGTTCAGGTAATAAGCAGTGACGGGCGGGTGGTTGAATGAGATGTCGTTCTCGTAGGTCCACTGTAATCCATGCTGATGTAAGGATTTTCCAAACTCGTAAAAAGCCACAACATCGTTCGTCCCGAAAGTGTTACTCGCGATGATCAATTTGACCGCAAAAGCTAACAAGCCGGCGCAAAGAATCCAAAACATCTGGCGATCCCGCTTTTGGGCAACAGACGGAGCGCGAGATAATATCGCCGGTGGCGATGGTAGTGCTGATGTTTGCATCAGGAGGACAAAAGCAAAAGAAAATGTGCGATGACACGTCCTTTTAGCAGCTTTGGTGCCCTCGTTACCAAGCTCTACTCAGTGCGGCGTCTTGTCCTTCTTTAGTTCTTCTTTCAAATCTCGGAATTCAGACCGACTTGGATCAAGCTTAATCGCCTGGTCAATTTCACTTCGAGCGTCTTCCGAATCGCCTGCGGTGAAATGGGCTCGGGCGAGCAGGTAATACGTCTTGGCGTCCTTTGAATTTTGTTCCAGTGCCTTAGCGAAGAATTTCGCGGCCAGCGGCGCTCGCCCTTCTTCCAAGGCGAGAACGCCAAGATTATTGTAACTTCCTTCATGCCTCGGATCGAGGCGAAGCGTGGTGAAGTAGTAGGTCTTGGCAGCTTGTCGCTGACCTTGAGCGAGACGGAGGTTACCCAAGGCGAAATTCAACTCGGCGTTATCGGGAACATAGGCATATGCAAGGTCAAGTTTTCGCTCCGCTTCCTGCAAATGGTTTAAATCCAAGGCCTGCAAGCCGGTGTTATACGTATCCAGAGCCCAAAGCGATGGGTCGCGCTTTGGGATAGAAACGAGCAGCGTCGCGAGGAAAATCAAGGCCGTGTAAGCTACTGACCAGCGAAATTGTTTCGAAACGCATCTTTCCCAAAGATCCCAAATACCGAAGCTGGCAAACAAGAGTAGCCCCGGAACGGCCGCCAAACGGTAACGTTCAGTAACAAAGACTCCGAGCAACGACAACATGTGAAGGAGAATCGCGGCGGCGACCCAGCGCGAAAGAGGAAAGCGTCGCCAGGCCATTATGACTCCGGGAATTGCCAAAGCCGCCACCAAGCCAAAACCGATTCCTGGCATGATCACATGCTCTTCCCGCAGGGTGGTGATTACACTTAGGTCGTCATATCGAAACGCGTTCCAGAAGTTTAGGATCTTGAGGCCGAGCAATTTTAGCCAGGCACCAAAATTGTGCGTGATATAATGCCGAGCCTGGGCAGTCCAGTAGGCGGAAACCTCGGAACGCTTCAGCGTGTGCCCAGCCGCAACTTCAGCGCCGTGAATTGAATCCTGTAGCATTGCTTCCTGCCCCGCATGAAGGCCGGGCGGAAAACGCGGGTACCCGTTCGCCCATGGGTTATTGCCGATCCAGAAATTGATGCCGCCATGCGCGGAAATTAAGACGGGATCGCGAGCTAAAAGGAAATTATGCAAGGCCGCAGGCGACGCGCCCAAAACGGTCCCTAACAGCACTGCAAACATTGCCAGGATTTGGGCCGCCTTACTTAAGGCTTTCCACTTATAAAAAATGGCACCGAAAAGAAGCGGGATAATGAAGAGGATTGTCGCGACGCCTGTGGCCGTGGCTCCGACGAGAAGGCCGAATAACAACATTACGCCGAACGCTGGAGTCTTTTTCCGCGCGACGACCTGCCAGACCAGAAACCAGAAAACGAAAATGAGCCAGGAGGTCGGCATAAGAATGGCCGAATAGGCTTGGGCCGGTTGGAAAAACCCCCAGCCCAGGGCTGCCGTTACCCCGATGATTTCTCCCCGATAACGCGAAAGATTGCCTGACAGATCCGCCGGGCGGATTGCCTGAAATCCGTCAAAAACCTGAATGGCGAGTCGATAGATAATGACCGCCGTTCCGCCTTCCAGACAAGCCTGGAGAAAGGCAGGAACAAAAGGGCTGTAACCAAAAATTTTGTAGATCGCCGCGAGTAAATAGGCGTAAAGGGGCAGGCCATAAAAGGCGAGGTGATCGGTCCACTGACCCAGGACAATGCGCTGGGCCCAATCGTTGTAAAAATGCATGTCGCCATGGGCCGGAAGGAGAAAAGGCGAGCTAGCGAGGCGGGAAAGCACCATCAACCGCAGCAATAGGACCGCGGAAAATATGCCGATGCTGCGCATGCGAGATCGGCCATTTTCGGCAAGACCCTCCACTGGGCAATCACTCTTAAAAACCGAGGTATTTGGCATTAACACTGCTTTTAAAACGCCTATATCCGCGACTGATGTCGTGGGTCGCAGTCAAACAAACAAGAGATAAACGAAAGCACTAACATGTTAAACCAAATCAACAAGAGACGCGGGGGCTTCACCCTCGTAGAAATCATGATCGTGGTCGCGATCATCGCGCTCCTTGCTGCAATTGCTGTGCCCGGATTCCTCCGCGCTCGCAAACGCTCGCAAGCCAGCCGTATCATCAATGACCTGCGTTTGATCGACGCTGCCGTCGACCAATACGCCATTGAGAACAACAGAACCAGCGGCTCCGCCGTTAACACAGTCGATTGGACGAACTACCTGAAGAAAGGCTCTACCCTGTACATGACGGGCGCGGATCTTTTTGGCAATGGTTACGGCCAGATGAGTGTGGATTCCTTGCCCAAGGCACCGGCAGCAGCGTGGAATACGCTGTCGGATGTCGCTGGATCGGACTTCTGGTCGCCCTACGGCCACTATTAAGAATCACACGATTCATTCTCCTGTCATCGCTTGGCGGTGGCAGGGAATGAGTCGTGTGAACGGTGCGAAGGTCGCGACTCTGCTCCTAGAATGTCGAACAATATATGGATCAAACGCGCCGGTTTTACCTTCGTGGAAATTATGATCGTGGTCTCGATTATTGCTCTACTCACGGCAAGCGCCATTCCTGGATTTCTTCGCGCGCGCAAGCGCTCGCAAGTCTTAGCCGGTTCGACAAGTTACGTTAAGAGAGACGGTTCCCTTTTCACGACCGGGAAAGATTTGTTTGGGCGATGACCGCCCGCAAAGTATGGATGCCGCCCAAAGTGATTCAATGCTTTTGCTATGCGTTATCCGACGCGTCGAGCAATAACACACTCCAACAACCCGCCATGAAAGTTTCGGAGCGTCCGGCACTCTTCCAGCGAAAATGAGCGCGACAATCTCCAGAGCGGTCGCTTACCTTCAGCGCGATTGGTTTCGCTGTGCAATGCTCGCGCTCTTTGGCTTTGCCGTCCGCATGCCGGCGCTGCAGGGCCAGCTGGTTTGGGACGATCAATATCTGGCGCACGACAACCCTTTCATCAAAAGCCCGCTCCTAATTTTGGAAGCGTTTCGGCACTACCTTTTTCTCGACTCGTTCTCGGCGCATTATCGGCCCGTCCAAAATATTTCCTTCATCTTCGACTACGCGCTTTGGAGTTCGAACACCTACGGATTTCATCTCACGAACATCCTTCTCCACGTCGCCAGCGGAATCCTGCTCTATGCCTTGCTTCGGCAGCTCTTCCGCGCGGCAAATTTTAATCAAAAGAACCCGCAGGTCGTGTCGCTTTTAGCACTCGCGATCGCGTTTCTCTGGATTGTTCATCCAGTGCACAGCGCTGCTATCGATTATATTTCCGGACGCGCGGATAGTCTGGCCTTTCTCTTTGCATGCGGCGGATGGTTGCTTTTTCTGCGCGCGCGAGAAATTCCGAAAGGATTTCGGCGTATATTATGCCACGCCTTGGTGGCGACATGTGGACTGCTCGCTCTTTGCTCGCGCGAAACCGCGTGCATCTGGTTCGCGCTCTTCCTGCTGCATATTTTCTTTTTCGATAAACAAATCGGGCGTCGAACGAAAATCATCGCGTTAGGCTGTTGCATTTGTCTCCTCGGTATCTATGCGGGCCTGCGCCAATTGCCCGAACATCGCGCACAGCTGAATCAGGCTTCCGAGTGGAGCCCTCCTACCCGGGCTGTTTTAATGTTACGCGCACTGGGTGATTACGGGCGGCTAATGATTTATCCATCGAATCTCCATATGGAACGGTCGGTCGTAAATCCAAACAATTACCACTCGAAAGAGAGTTGGCGGAACTCCGCGGCGTCAGAGTATCTTTCCATTCTCGGATTGGCAGTAGCCGCTGCGATGCTCTACGGATGCGTTCGAAAGGGCGCTGGTCAATCCATGCGAATTTTTGGCGCGGCTTGGTTTCTCTTCGGCTACCTACCGATCTCCAATCTTATTGATCTCAATGCAACATGTGCCGAGCACTGGCTTTATTTGCCGAGCGTCGGTTTCCTGATTTTTCTCGCGGGCTGCGTCCTCGATCTGTCTCCGCGATACTGGAGAGTTTCTGGTGCGCTCGCTTGCGTTGCTGTGATTGGTTTCAGCGCTCGCAGTGCCATCCGAAGCACAGATTGGGTAACACCGGAGATCTTTTATAAGCGCACAGTAGCGGCCGGAGGAATCACGACGCGCATTGGCGTTAATCTCGCGCAGATCTACGCAAATCGCGGCGATTACGCTAAGGCAGAATCCATTTACCGCCGAGTTCTGGCCATAACACCAGATTATCCAATTGCGCGGACCAACCTGGCTGAAGTCTTATCGGCTGAAGGGAAAAAAACCGAGGCCGAAACGCTTCTTCTTTCGGCGAATGCGGCTGCAACCGAAACGCGCAAAGAATATCCGCGCACCTGGATCGCCGCGGTGAATCTTGCTCATTTGCGTCATCAGGAGAAAAAAGATCCGCAGGCCCTCGCGATCTTGGAACGCGCCCGTGTGGATTACCCTCACACATGGGAAGTCATCTCACTCGAAGCGGAAATTTTACGTGTGACGCAGGGACCGGCCGCGGCAACCCAGTTAGTCAAAAACTTCGTGCACCAAAATTGGTGGCATTACAGCGCATCGCTTGCGCTTGGACGTCTGTATTTTGAGGCGGCCAAGCTGAAAGATGCAGAGATCGCTTTTCATCACGCCAGTTTGCTCGACGTGCACGATGTCGATGCCTTGAACCTCATCGCAATGATGAGTATGCGACAAAACCATCTTGAAGAGGCATGTCACGTGCAACGTCGCGCGGTTGCGCGCCAGCCAGATGAACCCCGGCAATACGTGATCCTTTCCAACATCCTGGAAAAAATGGGAAAGACCGAAGAGGCTCGATTGGCCATGGGCGAGGTGAGCCGATTGCAAGCGCTCGCGCAGACTCAACCGATCGCCAATTAATTTCAGCGCTATCGCATCCAGCGCGAACGTTGACATGAAACGACGGTGCGGTAGCATCGCGACGCTTTCCGGCATTCCCATGGCCGCCCGCATCTATACCGATCGTGATGCCGATCTGAAACTATTGCGAGGCAAAACCTGCGCGATCATTGGTTTCGGTTCGCAGGGACGTGCCCACGCATTGAACCTCCGAGACAGCGGACTCAACGTTGTCGTGGGTCTTTATCGCGGCAGTAATTCGCGGGCGCTCGCGAAAAAGAGCGGGCTCCGAGTTGTTGATACGGAAAAAGCCGTGCGCCAAGGCGATGTTTTATTTCTCGCCTTACCCGATACCAAGATTCCTGAAATCTATAAAAAAGAAATCGCGCCAAACCTGCACAAGAATCAAACACTCCTTTTTGCGCACGGCTTCGCCATTTTCTATCGAACAATTCGTCCTCCAAAAAATATCGATGTCGTCATGGTCGCGCCGCTGGGTCTGGGACAGATGGTGCGGCGGGAATTCGACGAGGGCCGCGGTGTTCCCGCCCTGATTGCCGTGCATCAGGATTTCAGTAAGCGAGCAAGACAGACCGCACTCGCTTGGGCAAAAGGCATCGGCGCTACGCGGGCGGGAGTTATCAAGAGCAGTTTTCGCGAAGAAACCGAGACTGATCTCTTCAGCGAGCAGGCTGTACTATGCGGAGGAATGAGTGCGCTAGTGCGCGCTGGTTTTGAAACACTTGTTGAAAATGGCTACGCTCCAGAAATTGCGTATTTCGAATGTCTGCATGAGTTGAAATTCATTGTCGACCTCATGCACGAGGCCGGACTTGTCGGCATGCGCGCTCTTATTTCGGAAACAGCTCTTTGGGGCGAACTCACCGTCGGTCCGAAAATTATCGGACGCGATACTAAGAAACGAATGACCGAAGCATTGCGCCAAATTCAGAAGGGCGCGTTTGCTCGTGGAATAGTGAGGGAGACTCGCGGGGGAAAGCGGAAATTAAAAATGCTGCTTCGCGAAGCGAACTCGCACGAAATTGAGAAAATTGGCAGTCGCCTTCGTGCGAGAATGGCCTGGCAAAAGGCTCCTAAAAAATAGGAGCCCCGTCCAGCCAGCGGCTGGTTTCAACAGTCCGCGAATTTTGGTCGCGTGCCCTAAACCTTAATTGGAATTGCGCGGGTCGCCGATCACTTGCATCGGTGAGGTCGTCGTCGGAATTCCACCCAGACGATCGAGCGGCATTGGAATCGCCGAAGCACTCGTCTTTACATAATAGACGATCCTTCTCGGCTTTTGGACTTCCTGATACTGCCGCGGAGTTACGACGTTTTTACCGTCGGAATCTGCGAACGCGGTACCGCAGAGCACGATGCTCAAGACGGTGCCCACGAACAGTGCATTACCAATTCGGGTAAGCCAGCATGTTGTTTTCATGCCTCAATCTTGGTCCCGCGTCCCTGTTTTTGCAATCTTATTCTTATGACAAAAAAAGGACAAAAACGGTCATTGCTCCCAGAGAAAATGCTCGAGACGCAATTGCGTTAGCCGAGCTTTGGCTTCGTCGCTGCGAGTTCCTTCTGCCGCGGTCAATTTTTGGTAAATCGCGGCCGCAGAATCCCATTTCGATTCGTCCTCAAGCAGGCGCGCCGCATTAAATCCGGCTTTATAAAACCAGAAGAATTCTCGTGGTCGCCCGGGCTTTCCTTCATTTTCAAGCACGCGATAAAAGGTGGCAAGTGAATCAGTCTGATTGCCTAATTTTTCCAGGGCTACGCCTTTCTTGAAAAGCGCCTGATTGCGCCAGTGCGGCGGCGCATCTGCATCGGAAATTAACTGATCGTAATTTTCAATCGCACGCTTGTAGTTGTCGGCGGCAGCAGTCCCCATCTCAAAGTAAATGTCGCCCTTTCCGCAAAGCGCTTCGCGTTTTTCCCCCGGTTTTGCATTCCCTTTGAGCACTTCATCGTAAAGCGCCAATGAATCCTGCGGTTTGCCAAGCTTTCGCTCGATCACAGCCTGTTCGTTTCGCGCGGCCCACTTTAATTCGCCGTCTTTGCCAACGACCTCGTTAAGAAGCGACAACGCGCGCTCCAGAGAAGTTGGTCCCATGCTGGCCATCGCGGATTCGGCCGCGAAGAAGAGTGCCTTTTCTGCAAACGGCCCATTCGCCTCGTGCCTAACGAGTAATTCGAACTGGGTTTGCGCATTGGCGAAATCCTGTCGTTGATAATACGCCTCCGCCAATTTCATTCGCACATCGGGAATGAACCCAGAAGCGGGATGGTCATGAATGAATTGGTTTGCGAGCGAGACCACTTTTCCTTCGTCGACCTTGGCAGCCGCATCTTCGATCCAGATACGTAGATAATCCGCGCGCTCACGGGCGATGTCAGTCGGTTGTAATTCCATGGCGTGCGTCAAATCCGCACGCGCTTCTTCGAGACGCGGTGGTGATTCATGAAACGCCATCTCGGCCAGCGCGACCCACGCTTCCGAAACTCGTTTGCTTTTCGGAAAATCGCGCACAAACGCCCGGAGTGAATCAGCCGCCTTTGCATTGCCTTGCGACGCCTGTACGAGCCCCTGTTCCAGGAGTAGATTCGCGAGGGATTCGTCACCATTTGCGCTGGCGCTTAACTCCTTGTAGTCCGCCGAAAAACGTGAATCATTCGCGACCTGCAACCATCCGAGCGATGCATTAAAGAGCGCATCATTTCGTGCCACCGATCCGGAATGGGCCGCCTTCTCAAATTCCTGCGCCGCCGCTTCGAATTGTTTTGCGGCATAATGTACTTCAGCCGCGAGCCAGATAATTTCCGCGAGCTGATTTGCGTCTGGCCGTAACGCTCGCGTCCGCTCAAGAGTAGCGAGGGCATCATTAAACTGGCGGTCGACCCTTTGCAATTCCGCGAACTGCAAATAGCCATCAATCAGGTCCGCCCGTTTCGGAGCTGTGTTGACGAAAGTTCGAAAATTTTCCAAGGCTGCGGCCCGATGGCCAGCCTGTAGTTCGGCGCGCGCCAAATACCATTGCGCAAAAGCTCGGCGCGGTTGAGCAGGATCGTGGCTCCAGCGTGTCAGCTCGCTGCGCGATGGCTTGCGTTCAGTCGCATAAATCTGATCGAGCTTGGCGAAAATTTTTGCCAGCTCCGGATCGACGGGATGATGCTCGATAAAGTCCTCGAGCACGTCATCCGCCGCTTCGGGGGTTTTTAATTGCAGATGCACATCCGAAATCGCAAACAACGCGCCAATGACTAACGAATGGTGTGCCTGTTCTGATTTCTTCAAAATTGTTTCGAAAAGAGCGAGCGCTTTCTCAGGATGTTGCAGTTCCACTTCGATACGACCGCGCAGAAATCGGCGCTCCTGTTTTTCGAGCGCGGATTGCGGCCGCGCCTTGGATAAAACATTCGCCGCGCTCATCGGGTCGTGCTTGTCGAGCAACAATTCCGTCGCGCGAAATCTCGCGCGCAAAGCCCAGCGTTGATCATCGAAGAGCATTTCCAACATCCGCAACGCTTCATCTTTTCGGTTGAGCGCGCGCAACGCTTCCGCCTTTCCGAAGATTGAATCGGCGCGCAAGGACGCATCTTTTTCCGTGCGCACGACCTGATCGTAGGCGGCGAGCGCTTCCGCCCATCGTTCCAGAGTTGCAAAAGCCTGGCCCTGCCAAAACTTGGCCGCGCCGATATTGCGCAACTGCGGATCGGCCAGAATTTTCAACGCGGCCTCGCCATCGCCGGCAGCTACGAGCGCCTCACCCAGCTTCAGCTGAACAAGGCGCTTTTCTTGCGGGCCGAGATTTGTGCGAAGTAATTGCTGCAAGCGTCCCACGGCAACTTCCGGCACACCTTGCAGAAGCGGTTGCGAAGCGGAAACGAGATCGAGCGCTCGTTCAGCAGCCTGCGCATTCGGGCCGACTGCAAATAAAATCACCGCGCAAAGACAGCTCAAAATTTTCATCAGCTTTGTAGAAGTCGACGTAAATATTGTCCGGTAAAACTTTGGGCAATCTCTGCAATTTTCTCGGGTGGCCCGACACCCACGATTTTACCGCCGCGGTTCCCTCCTTCCGGACCGAGATCGATGATCCAATCCGCACATTTGATCATCTCAAGATTGTGTTCGATGACGACGAGCGTATTGCCGGCGTCCCGTAATTTCATCAAAACCTGAAGCAACTTTTCGATATCGGCGAAGTGCAATCCCGTCGTCGGTTCGTCGAGAATGTAAAAGGTGCGACCGGTCGCTTTCTTCGCCAACTCCGTCGCCAGTTTCACGCGTTGCGCCTCACCGCCGGAGAGCGTGGTGCCAGCCTGCCCGAGCTGCAAATATCCAAGGCCAACATCCAGGAGCGCATTCAACTTGTCGGAAACAGGCGGCACATTGCGAAAGAAACGTGCTGCCTCATCGATCGTCATGTTGAGAACGTCCGCGATGTTTTTGCCTTTGTAGGTAATCTCGAGCGTCTCGCGATTGTAACGCTGTCCGTGGCAAACCTCGCACTCGACATAAACATCCGGCAGGAAATGCATCTCGATCTTGATCAAACCCGCGCCTTCGCAATTTTCGCAGCGACCGCCTTTAACGTTAAAACTAAAACGTCCGGCATCGTATCCGCGCACGCGTGCCGCCGGCAATTGTGCAAACAAATCACGGATCGGCGTAAACGCACCGGTGTAGGTAACGGGATTCGAACGCGGTGTTCGTCCGATCGCGCTCTGATCGATCACGATCGCCTTGTCGAGATGTTCAATGCCTCGGAGCGCACGAAACGTCCCGGGTTTTTCTTTCGAGTTATAAAAATGGCGAAACAAAGCGCGCCGCAAAATGTCATCGACCAAAGTCGATTTCCCGCTGCCGGAAACGCCGGTCACACATGTAAGTAAGCCGAGTGGAAACGAAACATCGATGTTCTTTAAATTGTTTTCAGCCGCGCCGGTGACTTTCAGCCAATCGCCATCGCCTACTCGAGGTTTGACCCGCTGTTTCGGAATGGCGATCCGCGCACGACCCGAAAGATAATCAGCGGTTAACGAATTTTTTGCCCGCAAGACTTCTTCGAGCGTTCCCTGCGCGACCAATTCTCCACCGCGCGGTCCCGCACCCGGTCCAAGATCGAGAATGTGATCAGCCGCTCGAATTGTCTCCTCGTCATGCTCGACGACAATGACTGAATTCCCGAGATCGCGCAGACGCCGCAACGTCGTGAGAAGGCGTTCGTTATCTCGCTGATGCAAACCGATGCTCGGTTCATCGAGCACGTAGAGGACGCCGGCGAGGCCCGATCCAATTTGCGTGGCGAGACGGATTCGCTGCGCTTCGCCGCCGGAAAGCGTGCCACTCTCGCGGTTCAACGTGAGATACCCGAGCCCGACTTCGACGAGAAATTCGAGACGCGACCGAATCTCTTGCACAACATCATTGACGATGCTGCGCTGCTGACCAGTCAGACCGAGTTTCGAAATGTAATGCGCGGCCGCCTCAGTCGTCAGTTCACTGAATTGATGAATATTTAGCTCCTGACCGGTTTCGTCTTTGATCGTGACCGCCAGGATTTCCGGCTTCAAGCGCGCGCCGTTGCACGTCTTACAAGGCACGCGCGCCATGAACGAGCGAATACGATTGCGTGTGAACTCGCTTTCTGTCTCCTCGTAAAGACGCTCCATTTGCGGGACGAGGCCTTCGAATGGCTTCACAATTTTTTTGCCGTTACTGCCGAAGTTCATCTCAATCGGCTCGTCGCCGGTGCCGAAATAAAGGGCTTTCTTGAATTCGTCAGTCAATTCCGTGAACGGCACTTCCGCGTCGACGTGAAAATGTTTCACCAGTGCACCCTGCAGTTGCCGATAGTACGCTCGCATCGGTTTGGTGCCGCGACGCCACGGAGCGATCGCACCTTCCGCCAGCGATTTTTCCGGATCGGAAATCATCAAGTCGATATCGCAGACGAGTTGCGTCCCCAAGCCGTGACAGGCCGGACAGGCGCCGAAATGACTGTTGAAGGAAAAATGTTTTGGCGTCAGTTCGCCTAACGAGAAGCCGGTCTCGGGATCGCTATAGTCGGTTGAATAGCGAAATTCTTCCCATTTTTCCGCGATGCTTGGTGCAGCTCGAAGCACCAGCAACTTATTTCCGCCCCACTTCAAAGCCGTCTCGACCGAATCCGTCAGACGCGACCGTATTCCTTCGCGGACGACCAGCCGATCGACCACCGCTTCAATGACATGTCGGCCGCCTTTTTTTAGTCGAATCGGCTCCGGCCGGCCGAGCTCGAGAATTTCGCCGTCAACTCGCACGCGCACGAAGCCTTCGCGCTTCAACTTCTCGATCACATCGCGAAATTCGCCGACCTGGTTCTGCACCAGCGGTGCAAGCAAAACAATTTTCGTCTCCGCTTCATAAGCGAGAATTTGATCGACGATTTGCTGCGGCGTTTGTCGCTGAATCGGCCGCCCCGTTTTCGGATCGTGCGGCTGGCCGACAGCGGAGAAAAGAACACGCAAATAATCGTAAACTTCCGTCGTCGTCGCGATGGTAGAGCGCGGGTTTGCGCCGGCGCTTCGTTGCTCGATCGCGATCGCCGGCGAGAGTCCCTCGATAAAATCGACGTCCGGTTTTTCCATCTGATCGAGGAACTGCCGGGCGTAAGCCGACAGGCTCTCCACGTAGCGGCGTTGCCCTTCGGCATAGAGAGTATCGAAGGCGAGCGAGGACTTTCCCGACCCGCTCAGGCCGGTAATAACCACCAGCTTTTCCCTAGGAATCTCAACATGCAGATTCTTAAGATTGTGCTGGCGAGCGCCACTGATCTTGATAGCTTGTGGAGGCATCGGACGAAATACGTCGAACCGGTAAGTCAAGCACGGTTGTTGCTCATCTCCAGCAGTATCTTATGAACGAAACCGCCACGAGTATTTCCCAGGAGGAATTGACCGCGCTGCAGCGCAAATTCAGCGAGATCAAACACTCGATCAATAATGCCCTCGCCGTCATGATGGCGCTTTCCGAGATGTCGCAGCGCCGGCCCGATTATTCCGAAAAACTGGCCAGCACAGTCTTGGCGAAGGCACCTCAAATCGTCTCCAGCCTGCAGGAATTTACCCAGGCTCTGAACGAAAAAGCCGGCCCGAAGCCGGAAGGGCCGATCTAAGTTTCGCGCGACTAAGGCGTCGGCGAAGATTTTACCGGCACGGCAGAAGCCGCCGGCGCTACAGTAACAGCCGGAACAGCACCAACTGCCATGTCTGACGGTTTTGGTGAGGCCCCGACACCGGACGCTCCGGGAGTTGGATTCGTCACAGTCCCCGGCGGGCCGACGGCAGATGAAGGCTGCGGCTTCGCCAGCGGAACACTGGTCGCGGTCGACTGCGTTTTCATCAACTCACGCCGCAAACTGCTGCTCGCCATGGAGCGATGCGCATAAAGAATCGACAGCGCGAACGTGAGTATAAAGAACATGCCCGCCAGCCATCCGGTCGCCTTGGTAAGAACATTCGTCGTCTGCGCGCCGAAAATATTCTCAGTCACGCCACCGCCAAACGCCGCCCCGAGGCCTTCGCTTTTGGGTCGCTGCATGAGAATGACGAGCAGCATCAAAAGCGATACCAGCACGTAAATCGCGAGCAGGAAATTAAGCAGGATGTTCATTGGGGACGTGGAATATCGCCAGCCGAGCGATTCTGTCCAATCTTTACGCGATTCCAAATTTCATCCATTTCGGCCAGCCCGACATCGCCAAGTTTTGTCCCGTTTTTCTCCAATTCGTCCTCAAGCAGGTTGAATCGTCCGACGAATTTATCCGTCGCCAACTGCAGAACGCTTTCCGCATCCAAACCGCGTTTCCGCGCGAGATTGACCGTGGCAAATAAAAGATCACCGATTTCATCCGCCACCGCCTCTCGGTCCTGCGACTCAATCGCTTCCTTGGTTTCAGCCAGCTCTTCCTCCACCTTCGCGATCACGTCTCGCTCGTTGGGCCAGTCGAAATTCACGTGAGCCGCTTTCCTTTGCACTTTTTGTGCGCGCATCAACGCCGGGAGCGCTGCGCCGACTTCACCCAGATAATTTTTTCGCCGATTCGTTTTCTCCTCGAGTTTGATCGCGTCCCATTGCCTAACGACTCCAGCGGAATCTCGGACTTCGCTCGTCCCGAAAACGTGCGGGTGCCGCCGAATTAATTTCGCCGTGACAACTTCGATGACGTTGTCGATATCGAAGCGCTTCCGCTCGCGCGCGATTTCGGCGTGCATCACGACAAGCAACAACACATCGCCAAGCTCCTCGCAAAAATTTACGTCGTCCGCATCCTGTACTGCAGCGACGACTTCGTAGACTTCTTCCACCATCTTTGGAACCAGCGATGCGTTGGTTTGCTCGCGATCCCACGGACACCCGCCGGGCCCGCGCAACTGCGCGACAATTTCGCGCAACTTCTCAAAAGACGCGCTCATATCCGCCAGAGCGAACGGTGCGCGCGGAATTCCGAGACCTCGCCGACGGTTTTCTTGCCGACATAAATTGTGATCGCGATCACCAAAACGAAAGTGCCGACAAAGACGCCGGCGACAAACCACGACGGAATGTGTCCGACTCTTAAGGCATGGTAAAAATCGGCAACGCTATTCATCGAGGTTGGACCGTGCAGAAAAATCTTCGTCACCCACGCGATTAAAATGAGAACGAAAATGAAAACGTAGTTGCGTTTCAAACGCCGTCCGACCGCTTCGAGTTTGCTGATCTTGAACGAAGGCAAAATCAGATCTTCGCAGACGAGCTTCTTCCATTCGCCCTGAAGCATGTCGCGATTTTCCATCACCATCGGAACGAGAAAATGCGCTTCCAGCATGCGCACGCGCGCGCGAAAAGCGTCATAAAAACGGTAGCGGCGCGATTCGATCCAAAGCATTACCCACACAATCGCGAGATTAAAAAAGAAAATGATGTGCGGGACCTCGCGATTGGAAAACGCAATCGTGATGATGGCGGTGCTGCTCGTGATCGCCCAGTTCGTCGTGATATCGAGCCGCTGCCGCCAGACCATGATGCGCCCGAGCTCGCCGCGATAAAAATGCGACATCGCATTGACGTAGCCCGGATCGTAGATGCTCTTTTGCAGCGAAAGCGTCGCTTCATCGGTGGGGCCGGTTGAAATTTTTTCAGTTGCCACAGCGGATTGTTAAACTGGATAACCGCCTTTGCTGCGATAATCCAACAAATCCTCCTACCTGCATGACTGTCGTTCTTTCCGATCTGCTTGATGAAAAACAAATCGCGCTCGATTTGCGTGCGCAGACACAAGACGACGCCTTGCATGAGATCGTCGGTTTGTTGCAGGCAAGCGGCCGCGTTGTTGATGGCAAAAAATTTCTCGCGGCTGTTCTCGAACGCGAGCGTGCCAGTTCAACGGTCGCCGGTTACGGCATCGCTTTTCCTCACGCCCGCACCGATCTCGTAAAGGAAATCGTGCTTGGAATCGGCCGCAGCAAGTCCGGCATCCGTTTCGAGAACTCGGAGGAATTGGTCCACCTCATTTTCGTCATCGGTGTCCCGAAACAGATGATCCAGGATTATCTCGTTTGCATCGGTGCGATCGCGCGGCTGACAAAGGACGATTCGATGCGCACTTCTTTGCTCAATGCAGAAACTGCAGCGGAATTTGTCGAGCAGTTACGAAGCGCATCGCTCCTGCTCTAGTAGCGACCGTTTTCAGTCAGGCTTTTTGAGCAGGCGATCGCGTGCGCGATCAAGCGCGCGTCGTTCGCCCGCAGTCAAACTGCCGATGCCGGACTGCGCAATTTTATCGAGAATGGGATCGACTGACGCGTAGAGATCGTCCGGTTCGACGACGCGACGCGCATTCTGTTTTTGGACGATGTGAAACTTTGGCTTCGGTTGCAGACGCGTCTTGAGATTATCCCACCAGACCAACTCCGGCCCGACACCGCGCAGCCGGATGAACAAAAATGCTGCGCCCATGCTTAACCATAAAACCGCCATCTCCGACCAAACATGATAAGCGAGCAGTTGCAGCGTGTACGCTCCGGCCAGGATTAGCGCCGCCCATTTCGCCTGGATGCGCAAAAATAATTCCACGGACGGATAGATGGTGGCGAACGTGACAAAAATTCCGAAATGCAGTGCGGCCGAACCGCCAAAGCCGGCGCGCTCGTGCAATCCCCACGCTGTGAGAAAAAGCGTCGGCAACAGGAGCATTACCAAATAAAGCGCACCGAAGGCACGTCGCCCGATGAAGCGTTCCACTTCGCGCCCGAAAGCGAAGAGCATGTACATTTCGATCGCGAACCAGATCAGTGTGGAAGGCGGGTGCACAAATGCGTACGTCCCCAGTTGCCAGACTGCTCCGTGCAAAACTTGCGCGCTGTCGAATTGCAAAAGATTCAGAATCCCACCCATGCCCATGGCCATGAGCAGACACCCAAGCACCATGCAACTGACGTGGATGACGACGAGCAGCGTCGTCACGTCGAGCGGATACCGGCCCATCCAGGCAACCGGTTTATAATCATCGGAGGTAGTGACTCCGAACATGATTCTACTAAAGGCCGCAGCATGAGTTCGCGCAAGTGGACGCGCCGAGCAAAAGCAAAATTCGCTTGGAGAAGCGGCGCGATGCGGTGAGAATTATCGTCCCTTTGCTACGCCTATGACCAATATTGCACCTGCCATTTCTCCTCCGCGCGGAATTGGAGATTCAAAATCGACTCATCAGGCGGTGCTCGATTGGGTGCATGAAGTTCAGACGCTCACGCAACCAGAAAATATTTTTTGGTGCGACGGTTCGGAAGAGGAAAAAAAATACCTGACCGATGAAGCGCTGAAGCAAAACATCCTGCTCAAATTGAATCAGGAAAAGATTCCCGGTTCCTATTTGCATCGATCGAATTCAAACGACGTCGCGCGCGTTGAGCAATTCACGCTCATCTGCACGCCGACAGAGGAAGAAGCCGGGCCCACGAACCATTGGGGCGCGCCGGACGAGACCTATTTAAAACTGAACGCCCTGCTCAAGGGCGCGATGCAGGGACGCACAATGTTTGTCATTCCCTACATCATGGGGCCGCCCGATTCGCCGCTCGCCAAAGTCGGTTTTGAAATAACCGATTCCATCTACGTCGTCTTGAGCATGCGCATCATGACGCGCATGGGCGAGATCGCGACCAAACGCCTCGGCAACGATGCGAAAGCGGAATGGAATCGCGGCGTGCATTCATTGCTCGATGTGAATCCGGAACGCCGCTGGATCTGTCATTTTCCGCAGGACAACGCGATTATCTCGGTCGGTTCCGGTTACGGGGGAAATGTGTTGTTGAGCAAAAAATGTCTCGCACTACGTATCGGCTCTTATCTCGCGAAAAAGCAGGGGTGGCTGGCGGAACACATGCTGATTCTCGGTATCGAATCGCCCGAAGGAAAAAAGCATTACGTCGCCGCGGCGTTTCCAAGTGCGTGCGGCAAAACGAATTTCGCCATGCTCATTCCGCCGAAACATTTCAAAGGCTGGAAAGTCACCACCGTCGGCGACGACATCGCGTGGATGCAGATTCGCGACGGACGTTTGTACGCGGTGAATCCGGAGAACGGATACTTCGGCGTTGTGCCTGGGACGAGTTACAAATCGAATCCGAACGCGATGAAATCGATCGAGCACAACACGCTTTATACGAACGTTGCGCTGACGGACGACGGCGATGTTTGGTGGGAAGGCAAGGATGGTCCGCCACCAAAACACGCGATCGATTGGCGTGGGGATGATTGGACGCCGGAGACAAAAGAAAAAGCGGCGCATCCAAATTCGCGTTTTGCGACGCCCATGCGCAACAATCCGGTACTCGATCCTAATGTCGAAAAAGGCGAAGGCGTTCCAATCAGCGCGATAATTTTCGGCGGACGCCGCAGCGATACCATGCCGCTCGTCTTTCAAGCGTTCGATTGGCAACATGGCGTTTACGTCGGCGCAATGATGGCTTCGGAAACTACCGCCGCCGCAACTGGCGCGGTCGGACAAGTGCGTCGCGATCCCATGGCGATGCTGCCGTTTTGCGGATACAACATGGGAAAATATTTCCAGCACTGGATCGAGATCGGAAAACGCCTAACGAATCCGCCACTGATCTTCCACGTGAATTGGTTTCGCAAAAACGCCGACGGAAAATTTCTCTGGCCCGGTTTTGGCGACAACATGCGCGTGCTGGAGTGGATGATCGAGCGCTGCGAAGGAAAAGGCGGCGCCGAAGAAACTGTGGTCGGTTACGTGCCAAAACCTGAAGATCTCGATCTCGATGAATTAGACGGTGTCTCCAGCGAGACAATGGAAAGACTGCTTTCCATCCAGCCTAACGAGTGGAAAAAAGAACTAGAAAGCCAGGGCGAGCTTTTCGCAAAAATTGGCAGCGACATGCCGCCAGAGTTGGTGAAGCAGCGCGCAGCACTCGCGCAACGTTTACAAAAATAATACCCGCGCGCGGTCATCCGGCGCGCAGCGAAGGACCGCACGAACGTCAGCCTGATTCGGTCCCTTGAATTTGGATGCACGGTCCCTCGTATTCGCTCGGGATGACAACGTTTTCGCTCGAAAATTTGCGAACCACTTCGTCATCTGGGATTGTCTCCGGTGGGTTCGAAGGTTGTTGAAAAAAAATGCGTCACCGCGCCTCCCGAGCGCGGTTGCGTCGAGATTCGAGGCGCGCGTCAGAACAATCTCAAAGGCATCGATCTCGATCTGCCCCTCGGCGAATTAACCGTTATCACTGGTCCGAGCGGGAGCGGAAAATCGAGTCTCGCCTTCGACACGATTTACGCGGAAGGCCAGCGCCGTTACGTCGAAACGTTCAGCCCGTACATGCGGCAATTCCTCGATCGCATGGACAAACCGCGCGTCGACGAGATTCGCGGAATTCCACCCGCGATTGCGATCGAGCAAGCGAACGCGGTGAAGAGTTCGCGCTCGACCGTCGGCACGATGACGGAGATCAATGATTACCTAAAATTGCTCTGGCCGCGCATCGTTCATGCGTTTTGTCCAAGCTGCGGCCGCGAGATTCGACCTGAGACAGCGAAGTCGATTGTCGACGAGATTCTGCGGTTGTTTGCGCATCAGACAGACAATCAAATTAGTAAGAATCGCCCTCACCTCAATCCTCTCCCTGAGGGAGAGGAGGACGCGAAGCGCCCCTTAAGGGTCAAGGGTGTAGGCGGTGCGCCTTCTGCCGTACTCATCACCTTCTGGGTTTCGGTTCCGCCGAAAACTGAGCCACGCGATTTCTTCAATTTTTTGCAACAACAGGGCTATCTGCGCGTCTGGATCGGCGGCGAGGTCGTGCGCGTCGATGCGGAATCAAAAATCAAAAAACTCGGGGCGCGCGTGCAGGTCATTCAAGATCGCATTGCGATCAGCCAGGAAAATCGCACGCGTCTCACTGAGGCAATTGAAATTGCGCTGCGTTTTGGCAAAGACAGAATCAACATCGTCGATCTTGATGCAAAAACGGAGCACCCGTTTTCGACCGGCTGGCATTGCGCGCACTGCGATCTCGATATTCGCCCGCCAACGCCCGGCCTGTTCAGTTTCAATAATCCGTTAGGCGCATGTCCGGAGTGTCGCGGTTTCGGTCGGACCATTGCGATCGATCTCAACCGTGCGATCCCGGACCGTTCGCTCTCGATCGCACAAGGCGCCGTCCGCGTTTTTCGTGGCGAAGAAATGGGAGAATCGCAAAAGGATCTGCTGCGCGCGTGCGGTCGCGAAGAAATCGATGTGCACGTCCCTTTCGAAGAATTGCAGAAAGCGGATCAGGACTTCGTCATCAATGGCGAAAAACGCAGCGGCGAATATACGGACGACGATTACGAAGACGATCGCTGGTACGGCGTGCGCGGATTCTTCAAATGGCTCGAGAGCAAAACCTACAAAATGCATGTGCGTGTTTTGCTCAGTCGCTATCGCGCCTACACCATGTGCCCGAGCTGCCACGGCGGTCGTTTTCAGCCGGAAACGCTGAACTACCGAGTCGGCAAATCCGGCAATGGCGGGATGCTGACACTGCCGCAGTTTGACGCGCTTTCGGTTTCTTCCGCGCGCGACATTCTCACTCATGTGGACCTTCAGCCTAACGACTCGACAGCTGAAATGTTGCGCCGCGAAATTTGTGCGCGTTTGAATTATCTTTGCGAAGTCGGTCTTGGTTATCTCACGCTCGATCGCTCCACCCGCACCTTGAGCGGCGGCGAAGTGCAACGCGTCAATCTCACTACCTGTCTCGGCGCGTCGCTTGTGAATACGCTTTTTGTCATGGACGAACCGAGCGTCGGACTCCATCCGCGCGATGTCGGGCGGCTTGTGCGCGTGATGCATAATTTGCGCGACAAAGGCAACACGCTGCTCGTGGTCGAGCACGAAGAAACAATCATCCGCGCGGCTGACAACCTGATCGATATTGGTCCCGGCCGCGGGGAACGCGGTGGCGAACTCGTCTTCCACGGCGCGCTCAACGATCTGGTTCTTCGAGGCAAATCGCTGACGGCCGATTATCTCAGCGGAAAAAAATCCATCCCGATTCCGAAATCGCGCCGGAAATTTTCTCGCGCCATCAAGATCGCCGGTGCCCAGGAAAATAATCTTAAGAAGGTCGACGTTGAAATTCCGCTCGGCATTTTTACCTGCGTGACCGGCGTTTCCGGTTCCGGAAAATCGACGCTCATTCACGACGTTCTCTATCGGAATCTGATGCGCGCGCGCGGCGAATCGAACGATCAGGAACCGGGCGCATGCAAAAGCGTGACGGGCGCGCATCGCGTCGGCGACATCGTGATGGTCGACCAGGCTCAACTTGCGCGCACGCCGCGTTCGACGCCGATTCTGTATCTCGGACTTTACGATCGCGTGCGTGAACTTTTCGCCGCGTTGCCGGAATCAATGTCGCAGGGTCTGACTGCGAGCGCGTTCTCATTCAATTCCGGAAGCGGCCGCTGCGAACGTTGCAGCGGCACCGGCTTCGAGAAAATCGAGATGCAGTTTCTCAGCGATCTCTACGTGCGCTGCGCCGAATGCGAAGGTCGCCGTTTTCAGCCGCACGTTCTGAAAGTGAAACTGCACGACAAATCGATTCACGATCTGCTCGAGATGACGGTGAATGAGGCGTCACAATTCTTCGCGCAGATCGGCGAGCAAAAGAATTTGTCCGATCCGCTCGATGTGCTCGAAGAAGTTGGGCTCGGTTATCTGCGCCTTGGCCAGCCGCTGAACACTTTATCCGGCGGAGAATCGCAGCGTCTCAAGCTCGTTAGGCACTTGACGGGAAACAAACAAGACGATTCCAACGGTCATTCCGGAAATCTTTTCATTTTTGACGAACCGACAACCGGTCTGCATTTCGATGACGTTGCGATTTTGCTGCAACTTTTTCAGCGCCTGATCGATGCCGGTCATTCCATCGTTGTGATCGAGCACAATCTCGAAGTCATTAAAAGCGCCGATTGGATTATCGATCTCGGCCCGGAAGCAGGAGCTAACGGGGGCGAAGTAGTTGCCGCGGGGACACCGGAGCAAATCGCGCGCGCCGAGCGATCACACACGGGAAAATTCTTGCGCGCTGTTCTTGCGAAAAAGCGCGGCTCTATGCGTTCGGTCATCCCGAGCGAACGCGAGGGACCTCGCATTCCCTCAAACGGGTCCGAGAGATCCTTCGCTTACGCTCAGGATGACGGTGAAGGAGCGTTGCGTGCAGCGGAGTCTGCTCCGCGATTTTTGATAAAAGATCGGAACACATCGATCGGGATTTACGGTGCGCGCGAACACAATCTCAAAAACATCGACGTCAAAATCCCGCGCGATCAGATGGTGATCATTACCGGTCTGAGCGGATCAGGAAAGTCGACGCTCGCGTTTGATATTCTTTTTGCGGAAGGGCAACGAAGGTTCCTCGATTCGATGTCGCCCTACGCACGGCAATTCGTCGAGCAGCTCGAAAAACCGGATGTCGATCTGGTTGAAGGTTTGCCGCCAAGCGTTGCGATCGAGCAACGCGTCACGCGCGGCGGAGGAAAATCCACCGTCGCGACCGTGACAGAAGTTTATCATTTTCTGCGTCTGCTCTTCGCCAAAACGGGAACGCAATTTTGTCCGGATTGCGATTTGCCGGTGGAAAAACAGAGCCTGGCCGCGATTGTGAAACAGGTTGAGGCTGCGGCAAAACGCGGGCCGCTCAAAGTGCTCGCGCCGCTCGTCAAAGCGCGAAAGGGTTTTCACACCGATGTCGCGCGCTGGGCGGAGCGACAGGGATTCGACACGCTCTTCGTCGACGGCCAGCTGATTCCAGTCGCGCAGTTTCGCAAGCTCGAGCGTTTTAAAGAACACACGATTGACGTCGTTGTCGGCGTCATCGACGCGAAACGCATTTTAAAAGCGCGCAATCTGGTCCAGCGCGCACTCGATACCGGCCGCGGCACCGCGCATCTCCTCGACTCGAAACATCGACTGACCATCATGAGCACAGAGATGAGCTGTCCCGGTTGCGGACGCGCATTCGAAGAGCTCGATCCGCGTTTGTTTTCCTTCAATTCGCCCCATGGCGCGTGCGAAAAATGCGGTGGCTTCGGCGAAATCTGGAATGAGAATTTACAAACCGGCACCGAGGACAATGGCGAGTCGGTTTTGGAAAACGAACTCGCGGCCGAACGCGAATCGGAATGGATCGATGAAACCGAAGCGCAGATTTGCCCGGCCTGTCATGGCGCGCGTTTGAATCCGATTGCGCGACACGTGCGTTTGCAGGGACGCTCGATCGACAATTTCACCGCGCTTTCTGCGGGCGAAGCATTGAAAATGATCGGCAAGCTACGCTTTCGCGGAACGCAGCAAACGATCGCGGCGGATCTGGTGCCGGAGATCGAACAACGGCTTCGTTTCATGGAAAACGTCGGGCTCGGTTATCTTGCGCTCGGTCGATCGGCCAAAACTTTGAGCGGCGGCGAATCGCAACGCATTCGACTGGCGGCACAACTCGGCTCGAATTTGCGCGGCGTGCTTTACGTTCTCGACGAGCCAACCATCGGGCTGCATCCGCGCGACAATCTGCGCTTGCTCGAAACGCTGACCGCACTGCGTGGAAAAGGAAACTCACTGGTCATCGTCGAGCACGATGAAGAAACAATGCGCCGCGCCGATCATATTATCGATCTCGGTCCGCGCGCCGGCGTGCATGGCGGCCAGGTCGTGGCCGAAGGAACGCTCGAGGACATCAGACAGAGTGCGAACTCTGAGACCGGTCGCTGTCTCAAAACACCGCTGAATCATCCGACGCGGAAAAATCGTCGCTCGTTAGGCGAAGTTGAACATTGGATTCAAATTCACGGCGCGCGCGCGAACAACCTCAAGAATGTCGATGTCCGTTTTCCGGTCGGGCGGCTATCGGTCATCACCGGAATTTCCGGTTCAGGAAAATCGACTCTGTTAGGCAACGTTTTGTTGCCGGCGGTGAAAGAGCAATTGAATCGGCGAAAAAACTCCGGAGATACCGAACTATTCAAACTCGTTAGCGGCACGACTGAAGTCGAAGCGGTCTACGAAGTCGATCAATCGCCCATCGGGAAAACGTCGCGCTCGACACCCGCGACCTACATCAAAGTGTTCGACGAGATTCGAAATCTCTACGCGCAGCTGCCCGTTTCGCGCGTGCGCGGTTATTCGGCGAGCCGATTCTCATTCAATGCGGAAGGCGGCCGCTGCGAATCATGCAAAGGCCAGGGCGTGATTAAACTCGAGATGAGTTTTCTGCCGAGCAGCTACGTGCCGTGCGAAGATTGCCGCGGTAAACGTTACAACCCGCAAACGCTTGAAGTTCTCTATAACGAGAAATCGATCGGCGACATCATGGAGATGACGATCGAGGAAGCAGCGGAATTTTTCGCCGCGAATCCAAAAATTTCGCGCGCGCTTTCGTTGCTCGTCGATACCGGACTTGGTTATCTGAAATTGGGTCAACCAAGCCCGACGTTAAGTGGTGGCGAGGCACAACGGCTCAAGCTCACGAGCGAATTGACTCGCGGCATCGGTCGCGCGCAAAACGAACGCATTCGGAAAATGCGCAAACCAAAATCGACGCTCTATCTCCTGGAGGAACCGACGATTGGTTTGCACATGGCGGATGTTGAGTTGCTCCTCAACGTGCTGCATCGCCTCGTCGATGAAGGAAACACGGTCATTGTAATCGAACACAATCTCAGCGTGATCGCGGAGGCTGATTATATCGTCGATATCGGACCGGAAGCGGGGCCTGAGGGCGGTGAAATTGTCGCGACCGGCACGCCGGAAGAAGTGGCTCGCGATGGCGTTAGTCGCACAGCGCCATTCTTGCGTGACGTGCTAAAACTACCGCCCCAGGAAAATAAAGGTCATCCTGAGCGAAAGCGAAGGACCTCACGATCGCTCTGAGCCGTTCGCGGGATCTCTCGCTTCTGCCCGGGATGACACGCGTTGTTGTTGTTGCTGCTTTTCGCTAACTCGTTAAGAATCGCGCACCGAATGCTCGCTTATTACATCCAAAATCTCGATCCGATTATTTTTCGGCTTTGGGGAAATGTGGGACCGCGCTGGTACGGAATGGCCTACGTGCTCGCATTCATTTGCGGCTACGCCCTGCTCCGCCAATTATCGAAACGCGGTTACTGCGAGCTTCCCGTCGCGCACGTAGCGGATTTCATCACCTGGGCGGCGCTCTTCGGCGTGATGATCGGCGGCCGACTTGGTTACGTCTTGTTTTATCGGCCGGAAATGCTGCGCGACCCGATCTCGATTCTCAAGGTTTGGGAAGGCGGCATGTCGAGCCACGGCGGAATGATCGGGCTTTTTCTTTCCACGCTTTATTACGCGCGTCGGCACAAACTGCACTGGACGAATCTGGGCGACAACCTCGTCGTCGTTGCACCGATTGGTTTGTTCTTCGGTCGCTGCGCCAACTTCATTAATTGTGAACTTTACGGTCGCTCGACGAACGTGTCATGGGCGATGCAGTTTCCGAAGGAATTGCTCGATCCCGATCATGCGGCAGAAGCGGAACGCGCCGTCGCCGCGTGCCAGAAAATCGACCGGTCGCTGACGTCGCCCGATGCGATCGTCGCGGCGGTCCGACATAGCCCGCAGCTGAAGGAAACATTGCGCACCATTCTGACGCCGCGCCATCCGTCGCAACTTTACGAAGCATTTTTCGAAGGCATCATGCTGTTTCTGATTTTGTGGATCGTGCGCACAAAATTCCGCACGCGGAACGGCGTTCTCACCGGTTTGTTTTTTATCTTCTACGCAATTTTCCGAATCATCGTCGAAAATTTTCGCGAACCAGACGCGTCCCTTATCCTTGGCGTCACGCGCGGACAATTTTTTTCCTTTTTCCTTATCGTCATCGGAATTGGATTTTTGATCTTTGCCCGAGCGAACCGAGTTCCAACACAGATGCGCGGCTGAGCGCAGCAGAATGTGGGAGCGGCCTTAGCGCCGCGATGTCGGGACGCTGAGGTCCCTCCCACATTTTAAGAAGAATTTCACACGCGACCGTTCTTCACGTGCGAATCTTTGTCAGGAGCTGAGCATGATAGAAAAATTCTTCGCGGAACGAGAAGACACCGACCTTGTGAAAGGATTGGTCGCTGGAATCGCGGGCGGATTACTCGCTTCCCTGGTGATGGAGCAGTTTCAGTTTTTGTGGAGCAAGGCGGCCGAGGCGATCGAGCGCGCGCAAGAAACTGAAAAACCGAAAGGTCGAAAAGCGGACCCGTCGACGGTGAAGGTGGCGCAGACTATTTCGAAAAGCGTGTTCGGGAAAAAAATACCGAAGTCGAAGAAGAAATTGGCGGGAGAGGCTGTGCATTACGCTATGGGCGCTACGTCCGGCGCGATTTATGGCGCAGCGGCCGAGGCGCTCCCCTTTGCGACTGCCGGCGATGGACTCGCATTCGGCGCCGCAGTCTGGGTGCTGGCGGACGAAGTATCCGTGCCTGCGCTTCAACTATCGAAACCGCCGACGAAAATCGCGGCAGCGACGCACATTTACGCGCTCGCTTCTCATCTCGTCTATGGCTGGACCACTGAATTGGTGCGTCGAGCTGTTCGGAAAATGTTGTGAGCGGCTTTCTTCGTTCGACGGTTGTTGCCCTGGCCTTCCTGCTTGCCATGGAATCGAATTCCTTTGCGCAAACTTCCGGCGCGGTGCGCGAGAGCAAAGCATCGTTTGAGAGCGGCGGAAAGAAGATCGCGGTGGAAATCTATGCACCGGCGACGGGAGCAAATGGCGCCGGCGTTCTCGTTCTCCATGGAGCAGGTGGAATGCTCCTGGACGGCCCGGCCATTCACCGCTTTGCGCGCGCTCTCGTGCAAAATGGCTTCGAAGCTTTCGTTGTCCATTATTTCGATCGCACCGGGAGTATTTTCGCGCTCGACGCCTCAATCCAAAAAAACTTCGATACCTGGCGCTTAACTGTAAATGACGCTGTCAACTTCGTCGCGGCTCGTCCCGAAGTGAAAAAGATCGGCTGTTTCGGTTACTCGTTAGGCGCGTACATGTCGCTCGCGCAGTCGGCCCACGATCTCCGCATCAGCGCCGTCGCCGAACTTGCGGGCGCGATCGACAAAAAGCATGCAGGCATAGTGAAACATCTGCCCCCGATTTTAATTCTGCACGGCGACCAGGATCAACGTGTGCCCGTAGAAAATGCATTTCGTCTCGAGAAAATTTTGCAGCGTCTCGGCGTCCGCCACGAAAAGAAAATTTATCCCGGGGAAGGCCACGTTCTATCTACCGCTTCTCAAGCGGATGCGACCGCGCGCGCCGTGCGTTTCCTAAAAGAAATTTTGGCGCCGTAGTTCGGCGTTATTTGTTTTGCTTCAACGCCAGTTGGAGCAGCGCCGCGATTTTATCACCCGGAATTGCCATGACCTGATCGTGTTGCTCGGGGGTCGGTTGCCACGTGGAAGTCGGAAGCGATGGCGACAAATCGAGTTTGCCTATTTCGAGTGTGACGTCCCAATCTTTCGCGCGCAATTGAATCTGCGCGACGCTGTGATCTTGCGGGCGAATCCATAAGCGCACCGGCCATCCGGCATGTTTTTTCTTTTGGCCGACTACGCCCACATCGAGGACGCGATAAGTTTGTTCGTTCAATTTTACCGAACCGGCATCGTGCACATCGAGGAGCGCGGGCAGGAACACCGCCTTGTTTTCGTCCAGTTGAAAAGGCGGAAGCGGTTTCGTGGAAATGTCGATTCCGACTTTCTCCACCAGCGGTTCGAACTGTGCCGAGGGAAACGCCCAAACGTCCTGCTTGTCACGACAGACTATTGCCGGTCCGAGCGGTGTCGGAAATTGCACGAGAAGTTTGTCGGGAAATTCGAAGGCAACATGAACCTGCGCGCCATTGACTTCCGCGGGCAATCCGGTCGCGGCGCCGATCTTCGCTTGCAAGTCGATCGCGTGATTGCCGTCGCTTCCGGCGGGCGTGAGCAGCGCGATGACGGGCGCGATTGATTTCGCGAGCACGTCGAAACGACTTTCCGATTCGCTCTCGCCCTGCGCGAACGCCGTTCGCGCGAGCAAGAGATTCACCGCACAAATTGATCTGATCACTTTCGTTTTCATGGGAATCCGTTTACTAAGTTACGTGGCGCACATGCTCCTTCCGAATATCGTGGCGGCAGGCGGCCTCCTCTTCGCCTTCGAACATTCCACCATCGCGGGAAAGATGGTGCTCTTTTTTCTCGCGATCGGTTCAATTTTCAGCTGGTCGATCATGATCACAAAATTGCGTGTCGTTCAGTTCGCCAAAAAACAGAACACGCGCTTTCGCGCTGCTTTTCGTCAAGACCGCCAGCCGCTGCGTTTGTTCGAAAAAAATGCGCGCTTCTCTGGTTCGCCGAATTTCAATGTCTATCGCGCCGGATGTCAGGAAGCGACGTTTCAAATGCTCGGTTCCGCGGAAGTGGATGAAACTTTTCGCGCACGACTCGACATCGCGGACAAGATCAGTCCGGCGCAAATGCATGCCGTGACCGCGGCGATGGAGCGCGCCGTGGGCGAGACCGCGCTCGAACTCGAATCTCAGATGATCCTGCTTGCGACCGCGGTGAGCGGTTCGCCGTTTCTCGGATTGCTCGGAACGGTCTGGGGGGTGATGGACACTTTTACCGGCGTTGCCATCGCCGGCGCACCGAATCTGGCAACGATGGCGCCCGGTGTTTCCGGCGCTCTGATTACCACTGTGACCGCGCTCTGCGTCGCGATCCCCGCGATGTTTGGTTACAATTTTCTCGTCACAAGTATTCGCGGCATGGTCGTGGAAATGGATAATTTCGCGGCCGAATTGGCGTCGGAATTTGAACATCGCTACGTCGATCACAGTCCACGTCTTTCGGAATTTAGGAGATGAAGAATCGCCATGGATACGCGGACCCGAATAACACCGCGGCCGCCACGTCTGTTTTTGATTAAATGAGACGTTACTCGCAACGCACCGGCCTAACGACTCTGGCGGAGATTAATATCACGCCATTGCTCGATCTCGCGTTCGTGTTGCTCATCATTTTCATGATCACGACGCCGTTGCTCGAGAATAGCGTGAACCTCGTCATTCCTTCGAGTGGCGTCGCGAATACGCCCGTCAATCCTTCCAAGGTTCAGACGATTTCGATGGACCGCACGGAAGCGATTAAACTGAACGATGAGCCGGTCGACGCTGCAATGCTGGTATCGCGCCTGGCAGAAATAAAGCGGGCGGATCCTGATGTCGCCATCGTGATTCGGCCGGACCGGGAATTGCCCGTGCAAAAATTGGTTAGCTTGATGGACGCGTTGCAGCGCGCTGAAATTACAAAAGTCGGCATCGCTACCAAAGCTGAAACGAAGCAGTGATGTCGCGGGACGCACGCTTTTGGCGCAACGTCACAATCATTGCGCTGGTGCACGTCGCGCTTTTGCTGGCGCTGGTGCGCTGGAGTCGCATGCCGAAAAGGACAAACATGAAGGATGTCGTCTGGATGAACGGCGGCGCGGGCGAAGCTGGAGAAACTGCGGCCGCGAACAATGCCGCTACCGCGATGGCGCCGTTGCCTAACGAGGAATCCTCACCGCCATCACCAACACCAGAACTCAAAGCAGAAACACCGAAACCAGAGGAAGAAAAAGAGGAACCGATCCTGACGGCGGCGAAGAGCGAGATTCAATTGCCGACACCAACGCCGACCGAAACTCCAACTGCGACGCCAACTCCGACGCCAAAACCCTCACCGACTCCTAAACCCACGCCCGAGCGGACACCGAAACCGACGCCAAAACCAACTCCGAAGCACACGCCCACTCCGAAACCAAAACCCAAAGCGACGCCAAAGAAAAAGCTACTAGCAAAAGCAACACCGAAACCGACGGCCAAGCCGAAGAAGAAAGACGACGAAAAAACGGTCGAGACGAAAAAGAAAAAGGAACTCGCGAAAACTGCCCTGGCAAAAAACGAAACCGACGACGGCGATTCATCGGATAAGCCGGTGAAAAAAGCGACCACGGCGCACGCCGGCAAAAAGGGCGGTTCGGGTGAAGGCGGAAACGGCAGCGGCGCCGGCGGCGCGTCGGAATTCGGTTGGTACGGCAATATGTTGCACGACCGTTTTTACAGCGAATGGGTCCAGCCGATCACGAGCGTGCCTTCGGGCGCTAAACTTTCCGCGCTCGTCAAAATCCGCATCGAAAAAGATGGAACTGTTTCCGATTTTAAAGTCGTTAGGCCATCAGGTAACGTGGTGGTCGATGAATCGATCGAGGCGGTGGCCAAGCGCGTGACACAAGTGGATGCATTGCCCGCCGGGCTGGGCGACGGTGATCATTACGATGTGAATATTAATTTCGAACTCAATCCCGACGAACAATGAGGCGACTGCGAAATTTATTTACGCGACAGATTTTTTTCGGCGCGATTTCGTCCATTGTCGCGTTGCTTTTTTTCACGTCCTGTTTTGGCGGAGCGCGCAGACATTCCCACGAGAACGCGAACGCGGAACTTTATGCGCATCAGCTCCATGATCGATTTTACGGGCACTGGGTTCCGCCGGAATCCGTTCCGGGAAAACGCGGGAAGGTTTCGGTGCCGGTAGATGTGCGCATCGATCATCGCGGCCGCGTGGTCGAATTCAAAATTGCCCAGCCCTCGGGACGTGCTGTGATTGATGAATCGATCGCGGCAGTTGCGAGCGTCGTGCGTCGAGTCGATCCTCCGCCGTTCCGTTTAACGGATCAGTTTTTCAAACTGCGAATCTATTTTGAACTCGATGTGAAATGATGAAACGAACGATTGAATTATTCTGTCTCTGCGGTGCGCTGCTTTTCACTTCTTCGCTCGCAGCGCAGGACACTCCCACGATTACCGTTAGCAAAGGCGATCGGATTAATCTCGCAATTACTCCGTTGAGCGGCGCGGAAGGCGCGAGCGCGACGAAGATTTTGCAGAACGATCTCACGCTTTCGGGATTTTTTGTCCTCGGTGGTGCGAACTCGGTTTATACGGCGAGCGGAACCGCGAATGGCGGAAGCCTGGAGGGGCGTGTTCTCGATCACAGTGGCGGCACCGTTCTTTCAAAAACCTACAACGGCAGCGCAAAGGAAAACGCGCACCAGTTTGCCGGCGATATTATTGAGACTCTGACAGGCAACAAGGGACTTGGCGGCAGCAAAATTTCTTTCATCGCCACTCGCAGCGGACACAAGGAAGTTTACGTCGCTGATTACGACGGCTCGAACGTGCGACAGATGACACACGACGGCGTGATCAGTGTGCATCCATCGATCAGCCCTAGCGGGCGTAAAATTGCCTACACCGGTTATCAAAGCGGATACGCCGACGTTTACGTGATCGATCTCGGCAGCGGCGCGCGGAGCCGCGTTGCAAATTATCCGGGAACGAACAGCGGTGCATCATTCTCACCGGACGGCGGACGACTCGCACTCACCATTAGCAAAGATGGAAATCCGGAACTTTACACAATCAGCGCAGGCGGAGGTGGCGCGCGCAGACTAACGCATACACACGGCGTCGAGTCGGGACCGACATGGTCGCCCAATGGCGATGAAATTATTTATTCGTCGGACGATCGCGGTTCGCCGCAATTGTATCGCATCTCTTCATCAGGGGGCTCCGGTCAAATGATCTCGACCGGTCATAGTTATTGCACGGAACCGAATTGGTCGCCGGACGGGAAGAAAGTTGTGTTCAATGTGCGGAGCGGCGGCGAATTTCAAATGGCCGTGCTCGATCTGGGCGGCGGCGCATCACACATTGTCGGAGTCGGACAGGATCCAGCCTGGGGCCCTGATTCGCGTCACATTATTTTTGCAGAAGGCGGAGCGCTTTACATGCTCGACACCGTCACGAGCCGGAAAAATAAAATTGTCGACGGCTTGGGGAAAATTACGGAACCGAGCTGGTCGCGGTAGATTCGCCTAACGAATAGTTTGTTGCGTAGGATTTTGTCATGTCGAGCGAAGTCGAGACATCTCTCACTGTTGTTTCCGCCGCCCGAATGATAATGAGAGATTCCTCGACTGCGCTCGGAATGACAGAGAGGGCGCTGCGTTGCAGCGCCAATAATGGGACGCGACGGCGCGCATCCCTCCATTAAAGCAAAGAAAGCGACTTCCCTTCGCGATGCGCCACTTGATCCATCGTGCATTGCCTTGGTAATTTGTCGGAGCGCCAACGGACGATTCTTGTACCGTGCCGAAATCGGTCTCCGGTAAAATGATCGTAGGCAACTTCGACGACAATTTTCGGATCGACCGGTTCCCACTCGCCGGTGCGCTCGGTACTCCAGCGACTTGGACCGCCCGGCGCGTTACCGGTAAACCCAGGCGGTTTGCGTAAAGCCTCAAATTTTTTCGTTAATGCAGCGCGATCGCTCGCCTTAAACGCCGAGGTGAAACCGACGTGATGTAGCAAGCCTTCATCATCATAAAGTCCAAGCAGAAGCGATCCAACAACACGCGCCCCGCTCGCATAGCGAAAGCCGCCTACGACGCAATCGGCGGTGCGAATGTGTTTTACTTTTACCATCGCGGTGCGCTCGCCTGACGCGTAGCCCGCATCGCGTTGCTTTGCGATAATGCCGTCGAGATTCCCGCCGACTTTATCGAACCATTTCTTCGCCACCTCTAGTTTGGTCGTCGCGGGCGATAATCGAACGCCGCTTTTCGATTTGAAATTCGTGCGCGCGAATTTTTCCAGGGCCGTGCGGCGAAACCGAAGCGGCTCGCGCGCAAAGTTTTTCCCTTTCTCGTCCACAAGCAAATCGAAGACGATGAAGATTGCGAGATGCGCATTGGCCAATTTTTTGACTCGGCTTTCCGCCGGGTGCAAGCGCAGCTGTAGTTCGTCAAAAATGAGGGAGTTACCAATCGGAATCGCCAGCTCGCCGTCGAGCACGAATTTTTTTGCCTTAAGTTTCGAGAGCACCGCAACCACATCCGGAAAATATCGCGCGAGGGGTTGTCCGGCTTTTGACTGCAGAAAAACTTTTGCGCCATCGCGAAAAGCAAGACAACGGAATCCGTCCCACTTCGGTTCGTACTGCCAATCATCGCCGACCGGAATCTCATCGACCGACTTCGCCTCCATTGGCGCAAGGGGCGGCTTTATTGGGAGGGTCATCCTTTTGGATATCGTCGCGGCACCAGTTTCGGAGGACGTTTGCCGTTCACGATCGCGCCGGCCACCGCCACATAAGCGAGCTCGGTGCGATCAGCCGCACAACGCAAAAGCAGCCCACCCCGACTCATATCGCCGCGTCCGACAAAATCGACAGGAAACCGCAGGCGCTCCCGAAAATTAGCGAGTAGCACATCGACATATTTTCCGGTCGCAATACTGCCGAGGAGAACAACGCTGGAGTTGAGCGGAAGCTTTTTTGCCAACTTCTTCGCATCGCGCTCCAGAGGTTTCCGATAACGCGGCTCGGCTTTGTCAATATCGACCTCGGCAAACTCCCGCAAATCGTCGAGCGTGATTCGCGTCTGCGCGTCGACGAGTCCGCGTGTGGGTGTAATGACAAACGCGCCACAAAGTCCATCGCAACGAGCGAATGCGTTGGCATAGGCAATCTTGCCGCGAAAATAGAGCCCGCTCAGAAACGTAAAGACTTCGGCGATCGTCGCGCCTTCCGCACTGCGTAATCTGCGTGCAAGATCGAATTGCGCAGTTTCTCGCATAATCATGCGTGCACGCTCGCCTCCCGCATAGGCGGGAGAAAGAAGGAAAACGCAATGGTCAACGCGCAGATCCATTGCTTTCATGCTGAGCAGGTCGCCGCAGATTGCAAACGGCCCGGTCGCTCTATGCCTGGCGAATATTTACCGAGTCGAAAGCCTTGCCGTTTGGATTTCCCTAGCAGACCCTACCCGCATGCGAGTCTGGCCTCTCAGAGACCGCGCGAATGGTGGTGGCGATAATAATCACGCCATCGCGCTCGATCCAAAGGCGCGACCGGATTTTCTCTGCGTCGGCGCGCAGAAAGGGGGCACAACGTGGCTGACCCACCAGCTCATGTTGCATAAGGACTTTTGGATGCCGCCGCTCAAAGAGGTGAATTATTTCAACCAGATGTGTCGATCGCGACATCCCGAGCGCGCGGCGCGAAGTAACCTGCGTTTGCGCGATGAACGCGACCGACACTTTCTTGAAGCAATGGAAAGCCTGTGCGCACAGCAGCACATCGATCTCGATCGCTACGCGCAGCTTTTCGCGCCCAAAGGTTCGCTTCTCTCCGGTGACGTCTCGCCGGCCTATTGCATCGTGCCGGAGGAGATTATCGCCCAGATCGTTAATCGCTTTCCAGAATTGAAAGTTATTTTCATCGCGCGTGATCCAGTGGAACGAGCCTGGTCGGATTTATCAATGGCGGTGCGCTACGGAGGAATGCAATCTTTCGATACGAATAACGGCGATGAAGTTCTACGCCGCTTACTTCATCCGGATATCGTGATGCGATCTTTTCAAAGTGCAATCGTGGCACGATGGCAGCGTCATGTTTCTCCAGAGCGGTTTCGCCTTTATTTCTTCGACGATCTGCAGAGCGATCCCGCGGAGATGCGACGGTCGATCATACGATTCCTAGGCGCCGATCTGGAAAAATCGGACGGCGGCAGCAGAGCGGTGCAAAAGATTAACAAAACGGAAAAGAAGCTACCGTTAACGGAAAGCGTGCGATCTCAAGTCGCGTTCTTTTTCGAAAGGGAGCTGAGAGATTGCGCAGCGAAACTTGGAGGAGCGGCCAAGAATTGGCCAGCGCGATATGGTTTTCTTTCCATCATCTCGTTCATTCAGATCGTTTCCGACTGCGACTGCTTTCTCGATCTGTTTACTTGGTGCTAATCGTTTGCCTAACGAATCATGAACCGAGAAGCCGCGCTTCGGCCAGGTCGAGATCGCGTTGAATCCGACGCAGAGCTCGATCGCTGATTACTTGCTCGTTGCGCAGTTGAATAATTTTTTCGCGTTCCGTCGTGAGCGCCATTTGCTGCAGGCGCTGAAAATCAGGCGTCACGACTTCGCCGCTGGGATTTCCAGTCTCCATGCCACAGCGACGCAGCTGTGCCATGCGGTCGTCGTACTCGGCACGCAAACGTTGCACAGCCTCCGGGGACGCACCCTCGTGCGCGGCAGTATTTTCAAGATAAGCGATTGCGGCCTGGTTGGCGGCGACACGCGCGGAACGCTCTTCTTCATCGGTTACGCCATCGTCGTGAATGCCAAGTTTCCGAATGAGAAACGGCAGACTAAGACCTTGCCCAACGAGAGTGGTGAGAATGACGCAGAACGTGAAAAATAAAATGTAATTGCGGCCGGGAAATGGTCTTCCGCCCGGCAAAGTGAACGGGAGCGCGAACGCTGCTGCGAGAGAAATGACGCCGCGCATGCCAGCCCAGGCGACGAGCGCAACATTTTGCCAGCGCGGCTCGGGTTCGTGCGCGCGAATTTTTTTGCTAAGGAGCCGCGGCAGATAAACGCCGGGAATAACCCAGGCGATGCGAGCGACGACGACTACCGCACAAATTAGAACTGCATCATAAAAAAGCGTGAGCCGCGACGCGCCGTTCATCGCGTGCAGAATTCCCGGCAACTGCAACCCGATGACGATGAAAATGAATCCGTTTAGGAGAAAACCGACTGCTTCCCAAAATGCGAACGCTTGCAGGCGATAGCGGGCTTTGACGACGACCGGCGAGTGCCAGCCGAGATACATCCCTGCGGTAACGGCGGCAAGCACGCCGGAAAAATGCAGGCGCTCCGCGGGCAGATAAGCAAGAAAAGGAGTGAGAAGAGAAACCGTAACTTGCACGGGCGGATCATCGAGGCGGCGCTGCACCTCGCGCATCAAAAAACCGGCGAGCAGACCGAATCCAATTCCACCGGCGGCGACCCAAACGAAAAGCAGTGATGCATGACCGAGCGAGAAACTCCCCGTCATCAACGCGCCGATGGCGAATTGCAGTGCAACGAGCGCAGTTGCGTCGTTCACGAGACTTTCGCCTTCGAGAATCGCCTCGATGCGATGCGGTACGGAAAGGCGACGAATCACCGCAGTCGCGGCGATCGCATCGGGCGGTGAGACGATTGCACCGAGCGCGAACGCCGCAGCCCAGGGAAGCGATGGCACAAGCATGTGGGCCACCCACGCGACCACAACCATTGTCGTAAGCACCAAACCGATCGCGAGCAAAAGAATCGCGCGCAAGTTTCGGCGAAAATCCCGCCATGAAGTGAACAGCGCCGTCGGATAAAGAAGAGCAGGCAGAAAGAAATAAAAGACGATGTTGGGATCGAGTCTTACCTGCGGAAGCCGCGGGATAAAACTCACCGCGAGGCCGCCGAGAACGAGCATTACCGGATAGGGCGCTTCGATTTTTTTCGCGATGACGACGAGCGCCACCATCAGCATGAGCAAAATCGCAATGACTTCGGCTTGTTGCATGCGCGAAAATACTATAAACGGGGAAATTACCCCGGTAGGTTATGTAACGGCTACGAGACCGCGTCCAGCGACAGGGGCAACCGGTCTTTGTTTTGCCGCCTTGGCGCGATTTGCTTCCAACTCCGACAAGTGTTTTTCCGACCATTTGCAGATGGCGTGCAATGGTTCGATCAAGGTACGACCGAGAGGAGTAAGCGCATACTCGACACGAGGCGGAACAACTGGATAAATGGTTCGCCTAACGAGTCCGTCGCGCTCGAGGCTGCGCAATGTCTGGGTAAGCATTTTTTGCGAGATCCCGTCGATCTTGCGCTGCAGTTCGGCATAGCGATGAATGCGTTCGCTCAGGACTCGAATGATGAGGGCGGTCCATTTATCGGCAATGCGAGCGAGAACGAGACGAGAAAGGCAGCGCGCGTTCAGGACGGACGGAGCTGAGCTGTTCTTAGACGAAGGCTTCGGCATATGCCGCACTTTCACGGAATCGCCTCTTACAAGCAAGCGGAGCGTAACAAACCAAATGGCACGTTGCAGTACATCCAGAAAACAAATGTATCGCGACGATTTCCGGAGCGACTGGCAGACCCCGCAAATACTAATGAGGCCTCAAGGAATTATTCGCCCCTGGGCCTGTTGGAACGAAGACCCTCCATCATCTTTGAATCCGCTTTCTCGATGTTGTTCATCCCGACGCCATTGATGACTCTTCCCTGTTCATCAACTTCGACCCATCGACCACCGCCGATATGAGTTCCCGTCTCGGCCGCAATGTAAATCATGTGATGCTTGGAAGACGCAGTTTTTTGGGTTAATCCAAAATTTAGCTGAGTGCGTTTGTCCGAGTGCACGTCGGCATTGAGAATCGACGCCTTGACCGTTCCGGCGACAAGAAGAGTGACTTTGTAAGACCCACTCGCCAAACCATCGGAAACGTAGTGTCCGGCGGCATCCGTCTTCACAATCCTGGACATTTTACTTCCACTTCTTGCCTCGATCCGAACATCGGCATCCTTGACTGGATGTCCCACCGCATCCTTCACAATGCCTTCCAGACCTGACGGGCCAGCCCAGGCAGTGAGGGTTAAAAGAAGCAAGCCAACGAAACTAAGACGAAGAGATTTTGTCGACATAGTCGGCATCCTGAGGTTTTTCCGGCTGAAACTCAATAACCTATCAAGGGAGATTGCGGAAATGGAACGAGTTCGCAGATCATTTGGATCCTACTTTCAAATTGTCCGATCAAGCGAGAGCCTCTTGCGCGTAAGCTATCGCCGCGGACAATCGCAAATATTCAATGAGGATTTTGGTTATCGGCAGCGGCGGAAGAGAACATGCGCTGACTTGGAAACTCAAACAGTCTCCGGGTGCAGATCGAATCTTCTGCGCCCCTGGCAATGCCGGTACGGCGCAGGTCGCCGAGAATTTCGCGATTCAAACAAATGATTTCTCCGCGCTGATTCGTTTCGCGAAGGAAAACAAAATCGATCTTACGGTCGTCGGTCCGGACGATCCGCTGGCGGGGGGAATCGTCGATGTTTTCCAAACCGAAGGTTTGCGGATTTTTGGGCCTAACGAGTCAGCAGCGCGTCTGGAATCGTCCAAAATCTTCGCAAAGGAGTTGATGCGAAAAAAAGGAATACCGACCGCGGCGGCACGCGCATTTTCGCATAGCGCCGACGCCCGGCGCTATGTGGAACAGCTCAATTTTCCGGTGGTGATCAAAGCGGACGGTCTGGCATTGGGCAAAGGCGTGATCATTACGGCAGACGCGAAATCCGCGGCGGAAGCGATAGAAGAAATGATGGAGGAAGGAAAATTTGGCGAGGCTGGCCGGCGCGTCGTGATCGAAGAATTTCTTCGTGGCTGGGAATGTTCACTCCACGCGCTGGTCGACGGTGAGAATTATCAGATGCTCGCAACTGCGCGGGATCACAAGCGTGCTCAGGATGGCGATGCCGGATTGAACACGGGCGGTATGGGTGCCTTCAGTCCGGCGGAAGACTGGAGCAAACAGTTACAAGCGCAATTCGACGACGAAATCATGCGACCACTTCTCGCTGGTCTGCGCGAGAATGGTGTATTATTTCGCGGTCTGCTTTTCCCGGGATTAATGATCACGGACCGCGGCGCGCAGGTTCTGGAATTCAATTGCCGCTTCGGCGATCCCGAAACGCAGGTAATTTTACCGCGGCTTCGATCAGATTTGATTGAGCTGCTCGAAGCGACGATCGACGGTCGCCTCGAGGAAATGAGCATCGAGTGGGACGCCAGAGCGGCGGTGACGGTGGTAATGGCTTCCGGCGGTTACCCAGAAAAATACGAGACTGGAAAAATAATCAGCGGTCTGGAGGAAGCGGCGAAATTGGAAAACGTGAAAGTATTTCATGCCGGCACGCGAATGGCGAACGGCGACATCGTCACTTCGGGCGGACGCGTTCTCGCGGTGACCGCACTCGGTTCAACGCGAGCAGAAGCGAGGAAGCGCGCTTACGAAGCGGTATCTCGAATTCATTTTGAGGGCTGCCATTACCGGCGGGATATTGCTCTGGCGAAGGAGACGGATACAGTTCCGGCGCGCTAATGCAGCGAGATTTTCTTCTCGGATTCGCCGGTTGGTTCCTGGTCGCGGTGACGAACGCCGCGCCATCGCCGACGCCGGCAATCTCTGCGTCTCCGGCTCAAGCCAAGCCCACGCCTCTACCATCGCCCGCCGCGCTTATCGATTCGCTTAAGCCGGAAGATTTGCAGCAAGTGATCCCGCTTTTGAAAAGCAACTTCGTCAATCCGGATGCGTTAAACGATGCGGAATTGAATCGGGCAACCTTGCAGGGACTCATGATTCGTCTGGGCCACGGGATTGTTCTGTTGCCGAGCGGAGCGGCTGCGCAAACGGAAACAAGCAGCCCGTTTTTTAACGAAATTCTCGGAGGGCACATTGGATATTTGCGCCTCGGTGCGATCACGGTCGGCAACTTGCAATCGATGGATGCGGCGCTGAAGAATTTCGCAACGCAGAAGGTGGACGCTCTTGTTATCGACTTGCGAGCAACTCCATCAACGAACGATTTCGCAACCGCCGCGGAATTCGCCAAGCGTTTCACGCCAAAGGGCAAAACGCTTTTTGTTCTGCGAAAACCTGCCGCAAAGCCGGAACGCGTTTTTTCCTCCGACCGCGATCCGACCTACCAGGGTTTAACGATGGTGTTAATCGACAACAGCACGGGCGGCGCGGCGGAAGCGCTCGCGGGTGCGCTGCGTATTTATGATAAAGCGATGATGATCGGACAGGCCACCGCCGGGAGCGCGGTAGAATATTCCGATCTTACTTTGCCGAGCGGGAAAATTTTGCGCGTGGCCGTGAGCGAAGTCGTTCTGCCGGAAGCGAAGGTATTATATCCAACAGGCGTTACGCCCGATCTGCCCGTGGAAATGTCGGAGAAAGACAAACGCGAAATCTTCCAGCAAAGCCTAACGAAAGGAATGAGCCGGTATGTTTTTGAAAGCGAACGGCCGCACCTGAACGAAGCGGCCTTGCTTGCGGGCACAAACCCGGAGCTGGAGGCGATCGAAGCGACGCAACAAGGACGCGGGCCCACCAAAGAAACGCTCCACGATCCGGTCGCGCAACGCGCGGTCGATCTTGTCACCTCCGTTGGGATCTATCAAAAACACTGAGCGTGTCGTCGTTAGGCGCTTACGTCAGACTTCTGGTCAAACCTTCCGCGATTGGATAAAATCACGCAGATTGAATCCGCTTGAAGAACGAATCGGTTACAAATTTCGCAATTCACTCCTGCTCGGTGAAGCATTAACGCATCCGAGTCTGAGGCACGAAACGCAGCGCCGTTATTTTGATAATCAACGCCTGGAATTTTTAGGCGATGCCGTTCTCCAACTCGTCATCACGGAATATTTATATTCGTCGTTCTCGCGGGAAGCTGAAGGACGCCTAACGAAACTGCGTTCGCGACTCGTTTCTCGCGAATCTCTCAAGAAACACGCGGCCGAGCTCGATCTTGGTCAATACCTCATGCTCGGGCGCGGTGAAGAAGCGAGCGGTGGTCGCATGCGTGATTCCACTCTGGCCGACGCCTTTGAGGCTCTGATTGGCGCGATCTATCTCGATAGCGATCTCGCAACGGTTCGACGTTTCGTCCTTGACCAGATGGAAGCCGAGCTCGCCCAGATCGCGGAAGATCCGGTCGACATCAATCCGAAAGGACAGCTCCAGGAATTGCTCCAGGCAATTTCACCGCGCAGTCCGGTCTACGAATCGATTTTGCAAACGGGACCCGAACACGCGAAAACATTTGTCGTGCGCGTCCTGTGGGAAGGAAAGGATCTTGGGCAGGGCAGTGGTCGCAGCAAGAAACACGCGGAGACAGCGGCCGCGGTGGAGGCGTTGAAATTACGCACTTGGGAGGAAGCGGAATCCTGATTATTCGTTAGGCGAATGATTGAGAGCGTCAATGGTCGCGTCGGATTTGTTCGACCAGCTGAAGTGTTGCGCGATTGACGCCGTGACAAATTTCTTGGCGCGACGAATTGATTCTTCGAGGTCAAATCCGCGCGCCAGGCCAGCCGTAATCGCGGCCGAGTACGTGCAACCGGTTCCATGGGTTGAAACGCCACGAATGAATGGGGCTGTAAACTCGACAATCCTTTCGTTAAGAAAAAGCAAATCGATCGCCTCATCGCCGGAGAGATGACCGCCCTTGAGGAGAACCGGGACACCGAACTTAAGGCTTAATTTTTTTCCCGCGCGACGCATCGCATCGATTCCGGCAATGGGCTCGCTGAGAAGACGCGCCGCTTCGTCCAAATTAGGCGTGATCAAAGTCGCACGCGGAAATAGTTCACGTTCGTAACAAGCGATCGCTTCCGGCTGCAAAAGTGCGTCGCCACTCGTTGCGATCATCACCGGGTCGATCACCAGCGGTATTTCGCTCGCACGCTCGGCAAGAATGCGCGCGACCGTCGAAACGATTTCGCACGAGTAAAGAAGTCCGGTCTTGATCGCCGCAACCGGAAATTTTTCCAAAAGAAGTTCCAGCTGTTCGCGCACAATCTCGGCTCCGACGTTCTGAATGCGCGCGACCTTTCCGGGCGTTTCGGCGACGACACATGTGATCGCCGTCAACCCGTAAACACCGAGCGCGCTGAACGTTTTCACGTCGGCTTGCGCACCTGCACCGGCACTGCTGTCGGAACCTGCGATCGTCAGAGCAATGGGCACGGCGCGCACGATCGTCGGCGCGAAGTCGTCGCGCCTTCCCATTTTATGACTACGCTCCGTCGCTGCCGATTGCCTCTACCGGGCAACCTTCCTGCGCTTCTTTGCAGAGCGCGTCTTCCTCGGGAGTTTCGGCCTGCTTGTAGACAAAAGAATGGCCGCCGTCATCGTTGCGCTTGAAATTTGCCGGGGCCGTTTCGCGACACAAATCGCAATCGATACATTGGTCGTCGACGTAGAATTTTCCTTCTACGTTTTCCGGATATTTATTTGCTGCGTCAGCCATTTTCGTCCTGTTAAAGTCACTCTTGAGATTGAGAGGTGCAAGGTTAGGAAGAAAGCCCTCTGGTGCAACAATATTTGCGTCTTTACCATAAAGCGCAAAACCGGCAGACACGTCACAGCCGAAGAGTTGGTGCCAATACGATGAAACCCAAGGCCGCGAAAGCGTTAAAGGCGTTTTTAATTGAGCTGGCGGTCTACTCCGTCTTGGTCGTGGGGTATTTTTTCGCGGTTCTTCATTTTCTGGCGGATTGGCTCAATCACCTCGAAAAGGCTCACCTTAATATTTATGCGGTTGTGGCCGTTTCACTCATCATCGGACAGGCCATTCTGCTCGAATCTTTAACCACCGCATTGATGCGGTTTTTGCAAGGCGGTCGTTCGGAATGATCGCCATGATGTTCCCGATCTCCCACACGGAGATCAGCCCCATTTATCTCGCCGGGATTGGTTTTTTGATTGGCATTCTCGGCGGTTTCTTCGGTGTAGGTGGAAGCTTCATCGCTGGTCCAGCATTGCGCGCGGTTGGATTGCACTGGAATTTTGCGGTCGGAACTGATCTCGCTCACATCGTCGGAAAATCTGTCGTCGCCGCGAAACGACATCGTGCCATGGGCAACGTCGATCTTCGGCTCGGTTTTTTCATGGCGATCGGGACAATCGGCGGAGCAGAAATCGGGGCACAGTTTATCCAACACCTGAAACGAGCCGGCAACGTCGACTACGTCGTGAGCATGGTCTCCATTGTCACTTACGTCGGGATCTCCGCCTTCATGTTTTGGGAAGGATTGGCCACATTGCGTGCAAAAAAAGGACGCGCGACAAAAAACAAGAAGAAGGATGACTCCGCCTTCAAAGGCTTCGCCAAACGCGTTCAAAAAATAAAACTCTGGCCGATGGTTTCGCTTCCGGTCTCAGGCGTGAAATCGATTTCCCTGTGGGTGATTTTATTCGTCTCGCTCATTGGCGGATTCTTCAGCGGTTTCCTTGGCGGCGGCGCCGGCTATATCCGCATGCCTTCGATGGTTTACATCCTCGGAATTCCAACTCATCTCGCTGTCGGCACTGATTTGTTCGAAGTCATCATCTCGGCCAGTTACGGAACGTTCACGCATGCGATCAAAGGCAACGTCGATATTATGATCGCTCTCGTCATGCACACCGGCGCGGCTATCGGCGCGCAGATCGGCGCGATCATGACTCAATATTTTGCCGGACCAAAAATCCGGCTCGCCTTCGTTCCGCTCCCGTTGATCGGTGCGGCGATCGTGGTTTATACTTTGATGACCGGAAACAAAATCTGATTTCGATTATGCGCCTCTTGATCTGTAGCGATGGGACCGACCCGGCAGACAAACCGACCAAGCTCGGTGGAATAATCGCCGGCCCATGTCAATTCGTGACAACGCTTTTGGGGATCGCCGAGAAACCTGAGGACGAAGAACCGTTGCGCGCTGCTCTGGAAAGCGAAGCGGAGCTACTTGCGCGTTACAAAGTCACTCCTGAAATCGTCGTACGTAAAGGCGATCCCATCCGCCAGATTCTCAATCAAACGGCGGAAGGAAACCACGACTTCGTCATCATTGGCGCACGACACCAGGGCTCCGGCAGACTTTACTGTTACTCACAGCGCACCTACGAAGTTATCCGAGCTGTGCCCGCGGCAGTGCTCGTCGCAACCGGAGATTGCGAAAAGATCAAACGCATTCTCGTTTGTACCGGCGGCAAACATTACATTGAAGACGCCGTACAGTTGACCGCGGAGATCGCCAAATGCGTCGGCGCTGCCGTCACCCTGCTCCATGTCATGGCCGAACCACCGGCGATTTACGCCGATCTCGTCCGCCTCGAAGAAGATGTCGAACGTCTCCTCGAATCCGATTCAGAACTTGGTGTGAATTTGCGCGGGCAAAAGAAAAGCCTCGAGAAAATGGGCGTTCCCGCCGAGGTCCGCGTGCGGCACGGGATTGCGCTCGATCAAATCTTTGCCGAACTCGAAGAAGGCCAGCACGACATGATTGTGACCGGCTCGTCTTTAGCGCGCGGTCCGTTGCGGCATTACATCATGGGAGATCTCACGCGCAGCATTTTGAACCGGGCCTCATGTCCGGTCTTGGTCGCGCGCGCAGGAAAAGCATCGGCCGGAGCGCCCGGTTTTTGGAATGCGCTGAAGCGAGTTTTTTCTTCGCCTTAGTTCTTTCGGTTGTCGCGCTGCTTGCACTGCAAGTCTCAGCCGCTATTTTCGCGGCGGACTTATGATTTATTTTCTACGCCATCTCGCTGTTAATACTGTTCCGCTCGCAATCATAGCTTTCACGCTCGCTCTTTCCGGTTGCGGCAAAAAAGGCGGCGGACAAAGCGCGGGAACGACGGGCGACTACGTCAGCGGCACGCCGCTTCCCGAGCGACGCGAAGGCACCTCGTTTTTCGGCGGCAACGTTAACCGTAATCAATTTCAGCCGATCTATTTTGATTTCGACAGTCAAAGCGTTCGTTCCTCCGAGTCTGGAAAAATCCAACAGATCGCCGAATTCATGAATGGCAATTCCGCTGAAATCATTATCGCTGGCTTTACCGACGAACGCGGCACAGCGGAATACAATCGCGGGCTTGGCGAGCGACGTGCGGAATCGGTTCGGGAGAGTCTAATTTCGGCAGGCGTCGATGCCGGGCGCATTCAGACCGTCAGCTTCGGGTTGGAAATGCCCGCTGATCCTGGGCATGACGAAACGGCCTGGGCCAAGAATCGTCGTGCCGAAATCGGCGTGACCAAATAATTGCGGCGCCAGCGCCGCAGTCGGTTGCACTCGTTAGGCGCCCCTGTTTCACCCATTGTCGCCAATCTTTTCAGATTAACGCTACGCCTAACGAGTTATTTACAAACAACCGATCTATAAGGCTGCGGAGACTTTCACCCCCGCAGCCTTATAACCATCCAACAGCTTAAAACGATCAGGTAATCGAACCGTTGAGCCCGTTCGGGAAGAAGCCACCCATGTGCGCGTTGGGGGCAAAATACAGAATGTTCAGGACCTGCCGCGTGGTGCGGCCGAAGACTCCGCCATTCGCAGCCGTCGGCACAATGTTTCCCTTTCCGTTTGCATCCACCACGCCCTGATCGTCGTCGCCTGCTCCATCAAGCGAATCGCGCAGGTTGGAGATCTTTCCGGCCGTCGCAATTGCACTACCTCCGAGCGCAGCGAAGATCGTTGTACGAATGTTTGAGGCGTGATACGCTTCTGTTCCCAGTAATCCGGCGGCTCCTGTCAGGATAGCGGCCGATTCGATCAGCGGAGCGGCCCCTTTGTAAGCGGTGACGCCGACATCTTCAAAAATGAAAGCGCCGAGAATAAAATTCGTTTCGCTGGCGAATGGATCGAACGAGGACCCGATTCCCGCTGCCTGCGCCGCGGCATCAAAACTCGTCCGCAAGTTGATCGCCGGTTGCGCGACGGGTTGCACGCCAAAGAATTGCAACACACTGCGAAGATACAAGACGTGCGTGCGTTCGTCCGCCGTGATTTCTCTCGCGTAATCCTCAATCGCCGGCGTGGTAAACCGCACTCTCGCACCCGGCTTAATCATGACATCACCAGGGGTGCCACTTCCTGTGAGGAAGGCCGGATTCAGACCCTGGCCGCTCACCGCATATGAATAATACTGCCCTTCGAGATATTCGAGATTCAACGCAAACTGGAGAATGTCGGCATCCAAAGTGGAGAGCGACGTGGCCTGCAACGCAGGGGCGATAGCAGCTTCTGTTCGACGGGCGAGGAAGTTTAAGCCGGCGAGACCCGCCGCTCCAAGCCCGAGGCTTTTTAATGCTTGCCGGCGACTCGTGCCGCCGTTCGTAAATTCTGTAAGAAGATCGTTATTCATAGTGCGTATTCCCGATAATTTGTTTTGTGGTTGATTTGGTTTTTGCACACACATTTATTGCGTGATGCGACTAATACGTGGGCTACTGGGCTCCAGATGCCTTTTTTTCGAAATCACCGAAAAAACATTTTAAGTCGCGTCTCCCTCCGAAAAAATTCCCATCATCAGATCCATTTCGTTCATGAACTGCGCTCGCTTCCCCACATCGCAATGCCGTCGTTGCAATCGCCTTTACTTTTTGGCACCGAGGCGATGAACGGCGGCGGGAAATTCCGTAAAACCGAATTCGCCTCAGCTCGCTCGCCCGCGCGACGCTGGATTGCACACCTCTGGAAGGAGTGGACGGTCGAAAGCTGGCGACCAATGGCTCCAGCCTTTGCTCGCCCGCAGCCTAACGAATGGAAAAACACCGATCTTACCGCCGCCTGGCTTGGTCATTCCACCGTTCTCATTAATTTCTTCGGCATCACGATTCTCACCGATCCGGTTTTGTTTCCGCGCATCGGCATTCGCATTCCGCCATTTTTCACCATCGGTCCGAAACGCCTGACGAAACCCGCGCTTAAGTTCGAGGAATTACCGCCAATCGATCTTGTTCTGCTGTCGCACGCGCACTTCGATCACATCGACACTCGCACACTGCACAAATTCTCGAAACGCACCGCCGTCGTGACCGCGTCCAAAACGAGCGACTTGCTGCGCGGAATGAATTTCCGCGACATCACCGAATTGCGCTGGGGCGAGATGCGCGAACTCCGTAGCGACGATCGCGGATCGCTCCACATCAAAGCGTTTCGCGTCCAGCACTGGGGGGCGCGCGTGCGCAATGACGACTATCGCGGTTACAACGGTTACGTTCTCGAGCGAAACAATCGCCGCATCATTTTCGGCGGCGACACCGCGATGACCGACAGCTTCGCCGAGCTACGTGACAATCGTCCGTACGATCTCGCGATCATGTCGGTTGGTGCTTACGAACCTTGGATTCGCTCGCACGCCAATCCCGAGCAGGTGGTCGAAATGTGCGACGCGGCCGGCGTCCATCACATCATGCCGGTGCATCACCAAACATTCCGCTTGAGCTTCGAGCCGTTCTGCGAACCAATCGAGCGTGTCGAAATGGCGTTGCGCAGCGAACCAAATCGCGTCGCTCTGCGCGAAATCGGCGAAACCTTCGTGCTCCCCGGATGAAATTTCCTGATTAAAAACGTTACCGCTCCGCGATTTTACTTCGCAATCGCCGTTTGCTGGTAGACGACGTTCACCCAACGATCGCCGCGCTTCATATATAGTGAGCTAACCCAACAAGGAGAAGGCACGACGTTGCCGTTGCAGGTCGTATCTTGCTTCTCGTGATAGGTGAGGAGCGCCGTATTCTTGTCGAGCAACTTCAACTCAAAATGGTCGACTGAGTAGCTCTTGACCTGACAAACGGGGCTGGCCACACCGGCGACGACGTCCGCTTTGGTCGTCACGCCGCCAAAACCGACCTCGACATGATCGTCGGAGAGAAATTCCTGAAAGAACTTGCCGTCGTGATTCTGCCACGCTACCCACGATTGTTTTTCCATTTTCACCAACTGTTCCTTGAGTGCGGTGGATTCGTTGGTCTCGTTCTCCGCGTGCACGGTGAACAAAAAAACGGTGAGAGCCACGAAGCTGACGACGAGAGTTTTCATAATCAGCCGTATTCTTTCAGCAACCGGCTGATCATAATACGACTAAAACACGTCAATCTCGGACCTTGCTGTGAGCAGGTGAAGACAAGACAGCTTGCCCGGCGCTTCACCAAATGTCATCTTGGCGGTCCTCATCCGCGCCGATGTAGCTCAGTTGGTAGAGCAACGGTTTCGTAAACCGTAGGTCACGAGTTCGAATCTCGTCATCGGCTCCAGCTTCTTACAGAGACTGTTGCGGCTGTAACAACTGCTGGTGATTCTGAGGGCGGGATGCGCAACCGCGATCAAACGTGAGCAGGTTTGCTCAACCTGTTTGCTGCTTTTTGTCTACGCAGAAAATGTTAGGGTCTTGTCCCAAGCCCTCCCAATCATTCTACCATGCCTCCAGCGATCAAGACCGTTCGGCTCAAGCGATTTCGCAAGTTTAAGGACAACGAATTGGCTGCCACGGAGCACAACATCCTAGTTGGCGCGAATAACAGTGGCAAGACGAGCATTCTTCACGCGTTGAGATTGTTTTTCTTTGCTGCCTCGGGAGCGTTTTCTGGAAAACCAGCCAAAATAAAATTTCACAAGAGATTTATCCGTCTCGAAGAGATTCTTCCCGTCTCGGATCCGAGTGAACTGTGGAGCGACTGCATAAAATCAAACACGAAGGCCAAGGGAGTCTCAATTGAGGTGGATTTCCGAAACGACCTGGCAGTTGAGCTTTCTTTCACCTACCGCTTTGGCCAAGTCCATGTCGACGGAAATATTTCACGGAATCCAAACCGCCTTTCAGGCAGCGAAATTAATCAAACCCTCGACCACAAAATCGCATTCATCCCCGGCTTGGTTGGCATTTTGCCTCAAGAGCCCTACGTCACACCCGCTCGGCGTTCCGCGATGTCGATCGAGGCAAGATATTCTGAGATGTATCGATCATCCCTGCTGCATCTACACAACACGAACAGCCAAGCGCTCGAACTGATTAATAAGGTATTGGATAAACACTTGAAAGTTAAGATCGAACGTATGGCGTTCGATCCCGACAAAGACGTTTTTGTCGATGTCGAATATTCTCAAGCCGGAGTTTTTTTGGACCTATCAAATGCCGGCTCAGGGATGCTTCAAGTAATCCAAGTGCTTGTCTATATTTACCTGCACCAGCCGACCTTGTTGTTAATCGACGAACCTGATGCACATCTGCATCCAGAGCTTCAAGAAAAAATAGGCAGCATCCTCAAGGACGTGACGAAACAAATGCGAGCGCAGCTTTTTGTTTCAACCCACTCGCCAGATGTGATCGATTCCTTCGATTCGAAAGAAATATACTTCATCAACGCTGAAAAAAGGCACCTCCGACCGTTTAAACAAGACAACGATTATGTTGAAGGTTTAATTCGCTCCGGCATCATAACAAACTCGGCTCTTTCCAGAATCGCCGTCCGGCCTCGCTGCCTAGTAGTCGAAGACACCAAAATTAACATTCTTCGTGCGCTCGATAGTGCTTTGGGTTTCGGCTTATTCAAAACGGCAGGAAATTACAAAAAGGCTCAAGGCGTCTCGAAGTTTGAGACCATTCATCAGGTCTACGTGAGCGTTCAGGACGTCGTTGGTAAAAAGATCACTCTGTTTTTTATACAGGATGCCGATGGTTTGCCCGACCGGTTCCTTGGATACATCCGAGACAACTACCAACGCAAATCCTTAACCGTCCATATCCTTGAACGCCACGAAATTGAAAACTATCTTCTCGACGCAAAAATAGTCCGAGCTGCGTTGCGAGCGAAGGGTCATCAGATGAAGTTGGCAAATGTGCGAAAATTGCTTGCGACAGCCGCGAATAAAATTAGTCCTCAAGCAAGAGGAGATATTCGACGAAAAGCCAAGCACGTTAACCACTTTTGCGAAAAGCCAGACCAATTGAGTGATGCAGATGTCGAGGCCGAGGTCGACCGCTGGTTCGACGACTTGGTTTTAACAGAAGCGACGATTCTGAAAGTGTTTCCTGGGAAGGAATTGCTGACGCAGGTTCGTGGGGTTTTGAAAGATGAGACAGGGATCGACATCCGGCTTGGAGATCTCACACTGGCTGCGACCGCAACGCGCATTGCACCCGATCTAAGGAAGACACTTCAATCGATTGCCGAAGCGTGTGCGGGTTAAGATTAAGCAACATTAGATCAGAATCTTCAGCCGTTCTTCCTTGCCGTTCTTGTGCCTGAAGATCACGGACGTCCCAGCTTCAGTCTCCTCGACGAAGAGGTGGAAGAGGGCCAGCGCCTTGCGGACCACGTCGGTCTTGGTATCGGAATGGCTGCGTTGCCTCAGGTTCTCGATCTGGTCCGCCACCTCTTCGGCGACCTCCAAATTAAAACGCACTTTGCGCGATCGCGTCGGCTTATTTTTTTCGACGGAGGACGATGAAGAGACTGGCGATAACTCCTGCTGCGAGGATGAAGACATGGTCGAGGGCATCAGCTTTAGCTAGCGAGAGCGTGATCTCAGCCGCCACGACGGCGGCCCAGACGTAGCAAAGTGCCTTGTCGCGAGGAGCGACGTTGCTCGAATACAGGTTAAGCTTGTCCTTTCCATAGTTGATGGAAAGAAGCGCTTCGAAGCGCCTGCTTAGATCGGATTTCTCTGGGTGTTCCATATGTGGGTCGCGAGGACTGCGTGAGCAGCTCGGGACCGGCAATGGAAACAGCACCAGAAAGCTTGCGTGCGCATCACACGTCAGGCCCCGAGTTGCCCGTTTCGCCGGAAGATGCTGAGGTGCCTATCAAACTTGGTAGGCAAGCATCGGACGAGGGTTTGTTAAGGATGTAAATCATAAGAATGGAATTAATGGTTAACTTTGGATGGGCCTAGTGCGTCCTTGAAAAACAGGAAGTTTGAACGGGCTGAATTTTCTTCTTCATTTTATTTCAGTTGATCTTTGATTATGCCCCGCTGTTTCGATCAAGGGTTCACACTATTGTGCTATAGTGAGGGAAAACTACACATGTTTTGGGGATGTCCAAATGTTTTTTTGGACTTTTTTTGTGCTCGGTCTCGGGGCTTAGACCTTCGCCTAGGGGACCGACGGACGAGAGGCAGCGGCTGATGGGTGCAGTGCCACACCGGTGATCTTGGCCTAACGAGTAGTCAGGTTTGGCGCAATGCGCAATCCTGGATGAACCTCGTTCAATCCTGCATGAAACCCGTTGGGGTCACTTTCGACGGTGGACGAGGACTTATAGGCGACCAGCGGCGGTCCTTGGCGATCAGCGTGCGGTGCGGGTCGGATTCTGGCGAAACTAAGCACGTAGTTCCGCGCCGGCACAAGCATAACTAATGTTGCTTAGTCCATTCGCTTAAGTCCAATGTAAAGCAGACGTTGCCGTTTAATTTAATGGAACCCGGCTTGCGCACGGCTAGCGTTACCCTGCGGCAATGTTGGCAACTGGGTGCGCGGCGGGGGCGTCTACCTTCATACTATACGTCTGTACCTGGATTCCGGCGACCTCCAACGACACAACCAAATCACCAGCGCCCGGCAGGACAAATCCTTCGAACGTAATTATCCCCCTACTCAGCACCTGACCTTCGAACTGAACTGGAACAACGCCGTCGTACAGTGTCTGCTGCGCTAAGGTTATACGCAGACGACCGTCGATCCTATCGGGATCATTTACTTCTCGCTGTAGAATTACGAGGATGGAAAAGCGCGCAACTAAAGCGGGGAATCCCTTTGGTGAGAATTTTTCAAAAATATTGAAAACCGAAATCCGATTGCTCTGCGCATCGCGCACCACCGAATCAGCGCACAATAAGACCTTCGGAGTTATCATAGCAGATTACCGTGCTATTATTAAGGAACTGTTGCCGGCCTTACTTGGCTCGATCGAAATCGGGCGAGGTGTATAGCCAGGCAGGATAATAATGTGAGTCGCAATTTGCTCTCGAGAATGGCGGCTCCAAATCGAATGCCCCCAGTCCAAACTCGACAGATCCACCTTTTTCAGCTCCGCGTCCACCTCACTAAAATCCTTATACGTGAGAGACACAAGCAGTGCGTAAATCGTGACCACGGTAATAACGTCCTTGCTCATCACCGACAATCGCTGTTTTAGCGATTCGACTATTTCGCACACCGAATAATCATGCGCGAGATTGAGTGTCACCTCATCCCGTCTCAGTCGCCGATACAGAAACTCTGGGGTATTGGCCAGTCCGTACGCTTCCGTAAGTCGCGCAAGCCCAGCCGAAGAAAGCTCAATCATAGTTTCATACGACAATAACGAACATTAGAAAAATTGTAGTCGCACTTATTGGCTAGATGCAAGATTTCGCGATACTTGCCCCATTTACTTACGACCATCGGGATTCGTAAGAGATCTTTACTAGGCGTGGTCACTACTATGCCGGAATGTTCGATATCGCCATCCTCACCAATGTAAAGTATAATATCTCCCGGCAAAACTCTGTCTTCCGGCACATCCACATAGGCATCGTCTTTCAAGATTAACTCGACTACTGATGGGTCGTAAATACCAGTCCGCCGCGAGCCGAAGGTCAACCCATGGCAATTGTATAACGGGGTCGCCTCCGATCGGATTTCGACGCCGGTTCCAAACTTCCGCTCGTAGGCACCAAATTGATTGCGTTCAAACTGTGAAATCTCTTTAACCTGATAATTTGGTATGTCACTAGACGCCATCGTTTGCATCAGCAGCCCTTTGTCGACCGCCTGATCCAGCCGTTCCATCTTCCCGTTTTGTCGGAACATTCTCAATAACGAACTCACCAACGCAGCGAGTGCTTTTCGACCAAAGAGCCAACACCTTTTTAGCATCGCCCAAACAGGTGTAGCCAAAAAGTCTAGGAGGGAACAGTTTTTTTTTCGTTCGTTCGATTGCTGATTCTAACTCCAGAAATTTGCGCACCAAGTTCTCGACCCTGTTCTAGCTTTCGGACTCGATTCATCGCGTAGAACTTTGCCTTTTCTGGCGCGAAGCCAAAGGAGATCCCTTCTCATAGCGAAAATCCAAAAAGCATTGCCGCTGACGAGCGTCGTCCGACTCGATATCAGGATATCTCTTAAGGCAAAAACCAACGAATATATACTTTACACAAGGTTTACTCTCTGTAGAATGAGGGCATGTCAGATTACTTCCGTTTCGGTTTCGGCTGCTTTTCCTGCGCTTTTTCGCGCAGCACGCGTCGGACCGTTGCCGGAAACAACTTCTTAGCCAGCTCGTTATTAGTCAGTTCTTGGGCTGCTTTTTTCTTCCGTGTTACCATATGAAAAAGAAAATCACACCTCCTGTTAAGTCAGACATAAATCTGGTCAATTTGATCGAACAATTCGGTTCGGACGAGAAATGCAGGGTGCACCTTACCGCGTTGCGTTGGCCGGAAGGCATCGAGTGCCCGCGTTGCGAAAGCAACAGCATCTCGAAAATTGCGGACCGCGATCAATACGACTGCAATCACTGCCGGTATCAGTTCTCGGTTACGAGCGGCACCATCTTCCACGATTCGCATCTGCCTCTCTGGAAATGGTTTTTGACCGTCTATCTGATGATCGAATCGAAGAAGGGCATGTCTGCTAATCAGATTAGCCGCACAATCAAAGTCACCTACAAAACCGCGTGGTATCTCTGTCACCGTGTTCGGGCTGCCATGCGCGAAGTCAGTCTCGAATTGCTCAAGGGAATTGTCGAAGTCGATGATACCCGCGTCGGCGGGAAATCGAAGTTCGGAAATGGCGGCGCATTCCATAACAAAACCATCGTGATTGGTGCTATTGAACGCGGCGGCCAGATTCGGCTCCAAGTTGTGAAACGACCGACCAAAGAACTGTTTCACAAGTTCGTTCGCGAAGTGACCGCCCCAGATATGGAAGCGATCTATACCGACAGCGCCAGAGCGTTTAACGACCTTGGCGATGCCGATACGCGCCATGAGACGGTTAACCACGACATCAAAGAATGGGTGCGCGGCGATGTTCACACTAACAGCATCGAGAACGTTTGGAGTCTGCTTAAGCGTTCGGTGATCGGAACCTATCATCAGATGAGTGTTAAACATTTGGACGCTTATCTGGACGAATTGGAACATCGCTTTAACAACCGACAGAATAAGTTCCTGTTCCGCGACACTCTCGTGAAGCTAATAAGTGCTGAGAAGTTGCCATATGCGAAACTCGTTAAGGCCGCGTAAGCATAAGTTTAACGCTTAAATTCGGACTCTTGCTCGCCACTAATTGAAACGAGACCCTGCGGTATGTCAGTTTTAAGCCATAAAATCATCGAACGTTGAGTCAACTCTTTCACTTCAACGTCAGCCTTTGAAATTTTATCTGCTTTAATATCAATCGTCATTTGATCGGGATTAATGGGTTTGTCGAAAGTTGCAAAAACTATCCATCCGAATTTAACCGATTCCCCACGAGGTGGCCTGACTGGTGTGAGCGATAAATTAAGAGAGTTCCAACGATAGATGTTCTTTTTTCCAACTGCTGTTGGAACTCCACTACTGCCAGGATAGGACAACACCAACCGAAATGAACGGGCGAAAGATTCAGTTGGTTTAGCAGAATGAACATAATAACACCGTGTTAGCAAAAACACGGCAGCGCACGCGGTGATTAAAGGTATAGGGTACCTTTTCACGGCGTGCCCTTGGTCCCATAAGCTGTCTCCCCATGAAGAGCAGTTGATAGCTCCCCAAGCCGTATCCCAGCAGACTCTAAACGTAGACTTCTGGAGCGGCTTTTCTGGCGGATGGGGTCTAGGCACGAATCGATCGTACGAGCAAAGCCAACGCCGTCAAGTCTTACCTTGCGTGAAAGATATAAGCGCGCCAACGCTGGTTATTCCTGATACGCGCTGTGGTTGTCCGTGCTAATCCTTTTGTCCGGCCTATTTATCATCTTATCCGGCTGGTATACCGATACATTGACGGAATGGGCCTGTGGTTTGATTGGCCTGATAATTGGCTATTGGCTTAGATAACAATCTCAGGTAATTCCGGCTGCTACCCAACTGAAACACCTTTTTGGCATCGCCCAAAGAAGGTGTAGCCAAAAAATCTAGGAGGAAACCGTTTTTCTTGGTTGTTCGGTTGCTTCTTCTAAGACCAAAAATATTTGTGGTTGAAACGGATAGCGGTCGCCAACCCGGGAACTCAAAGGGAAATTCAACCTTGAAGTTAGATGTAACGCGAAACGTATAACTACACTTCATGCACTGATTATAAATTCCAAACCGATTGACGCATCCGTTTGGTAATCTTAATTTTAATAACAGATAAGGATCACAACAAAGAGAATGATGGTGACCGTCAAACAAACGTAAGAGTGTCGCTTTCTTCTCTTCGCCAGGTCGCAATAATTAAGCCTAATTCCGGCGCTTCGTGATTCATGCTTTTAGTGCAAGATCAATCAGCATCGATGCGCTCGATACGGGCAAAGACAGTGGAACAAAAACGAGGGCGCGGCGGAGATGCCGACGTTTTCTAATCGAATGTTATCTAAGTGCGCGAACTTAGCGGCCTCGTCCTATTCGAGGGTTTCGGGAACATCATCGGAGTTGTCGCGAGCAGAAATTGATCGAACATCGTAAGCGTCCAGGGTGTGATAAATCTGGACTTCGATGTAAGGAATAAATAACAGGTCGCGACGAAATGCAGCTAGCAAAAGCCGGTCGTGCGTGTTCGAAAAGTTTCGTTAATTAGTCAGTGATTGTAACCGGCGTTCCGATAGAGACCGATTTGAAGAAACTCTCCGCCATGAACTCCGGCAGCAGGATGCCACGGTCGATGGAGGCTGGATATCCGGGCAGATAACCAGCGTACAGACCAATGCTTCGAGTAAGACCCATAAAGTAGGGCATTGGGCCACCGTCGTCGTGGTTTTTGTCCTTCTGGACGATTTTGAATTTCCCTTTCGGGGTTTCGGAACCCTCCCGGCCTGTTGAAACCTCGGAGATGGCGACCAGTTTCCCGCCTTTGTAAAAATAAGCGCGTTGCTCCCGCAGGTTAATCTTAATCGACGCTTTCCCGCTGACATTGTCCCCATCCCAATAAGAGACATTATCCATCGGAGTGCCGTTACTAACTGGTCCGTCATTTATACCGCTTAGAAAAGCCGAATCTTCGGGTGCCCTCGGGTCCGATTCCAATTTTTTGTGTACCGCGTCGCGCAGCGCGATGAGCTTTTCGTTCTTGGGATCTGCCTTCACGAATTTGTCTAGGAGCGCTGCAGCAGTGCTGTAATCTTCGGATTGAAGGGCCTTTTTTAAGGCCATCCGCTCGGACTCAGTATAGGCCCCACATAAGGGAATGCCGATGACGGCGAAGTAAAAAAGCAGAGCTAAAATTGAGCACCTAATCGCGATCATCTCTGTCGAATTGTGCCATGTAGGAACGCACTCATTTGGGTGATTGATCCGTGGGCGCGTCTGACGGAGGGTCTGTCTTGTAAAACTGAAGCATTTTGTCTACCACGTTTTTGTTGATTCTTAGGTTGGTTACTAATTTTTGCATTACTGGGCGCGCTTCTTCGTTATCTGTTGCTCTTTGTAGTGTCGCATTCGAGGCCATCACCTTCTGAAAGGAGCTATTGAAATCACGCGCAATGTCTCCTTGATTCTTTACCTGCCCGACTGGGTCCGGATCTACCACATACGTAAACGAGTCGCCGATAGTTTTCTGAATCTGCTTCATCATCCTTGGAAGTTCGTTCTTCATAGTTTCTCTACAATTTATCATCGCCTCGTCGGACGTTCCGTCCCGGTCCATGTCGGCAATCACATTATCGGCACGTTCGATCATTGATCCGATTCCGTCCGATAAATCTCCCAACTCTCGCTGAGCCCGCACCTTCGAAAGCTCTGGTTTTTTGACGGGTTTTGAGGTCGACGGTGGGAGCTCATCGACCATTTTCATTAGCTCCTCAGAACTGTAATTTTCCAGTGAGCGCTCTTCGACGCTCGGACGATTCTCGGTTTGACCTCGGTCCAATTCGTCGACCATTTTAACCATGTCGCTGCCGCTTAACTCCTTCGAAACATTTTCAGTATTTGGCGTTTCCGGTGCCGGCGTCCTAGTTTTCGCCTCGTCCGGATTGACTGGTGCTGCGTCATTGGGGGAAACAGCGACCGACTGATTGCCGGTTGTCGGTGTCACGCTACTGTTGCGGATCACATCGCCTAATTGTTGGCCAATTTGATTGTACTTCTCGGTTATACTTCCGCCGTTCGTACTAGACCCTCCGACAGGGCCCTTGGTCGCCCGCCAATGTGGCGTGAACGATGGATTCGTCGAGGGTGAGTTCGTCGTTACTTCCCTGAGGCGATGCCCTGCATTCGCATCGGGAATATATGTTGTTTTTCCAGAGTACACGTTCGGCGATGGACCAGTAGATTGTGCCGGGGCGGGAAGTCGGATGGAATTCGTTTGCGCAAACACAGCAGTAGAACCGATGGAGAAACTCAAACTGGCAACAAGAAGTGGTAGAATAATTCGCATCATGCAATGAGTCTCCGAAGGGTTGCCTTAGCGATCAGCCGCAGCGAAGGTCAGCTCGACAAAACGGATTCAATTCGGGCCAACGTCCGTTGAAACGTCGCGTAATATAATTCGTTAGTGTCGATGATAGTCTGCACAAGTCGAGATCAATCGCACGGAAGGGACAAAAGCTGTTGTCTTCCCCGATTTTTAGTCTGCCAACTCGGTGCAACCGCCGCGCAAGTTCTACCGTGGCTTGCTCGATGAGCTGGGATGTCGCGGAGTAGGCGGGTGATTTCGACCGCGTTGAAGGCCGCAACGATGATCATGCCGACGATTGTGATGAACTGCTCAAAGTGGTAGCGGGACACGTGCGCAACTCGCTCGCATCGCACATCTTCGTCTCACGTCGGCAGTATCAGAACACGCACGACACGAAGGGCGGCAAGCGCTACAACGTTTCGGCGCGGCTCAGTTGGCAGGCAGCGTGTGACCTCGGATTTCGGGGCAACCTTGACGAGTGGTAGCGATTGATGAGCGCGGTGCGAAGGAGATAAAACTCAAACCCGCACTCTTCCGGCGTTCGGGCAATTTGGACACTCAAGGAATGCGCCAGTAGCCGCCAAGTGGAACTGACCCGGTCTGTCACCGTTAGTTGCATGCCAGCGATGGCTGCACTTCTTGCACCTCACGTCGGCGCTGCTAATCCCGACAGGTGTCGACTCGGGGCTTGTTCGGTCAGGCCTACCTTCGCGAGACCGCACGTAATTTCGCTGGATGTTTTCGAGCACAAATTCGTCCGTCTCAAGTCTCACAGGCTCCCAAGTAAACCAAATCAACGCAAAGTTCAATTTGGATTAGCGGAAATGAACGTCGTATCGTTAGGGGCCTAACGACCAGTCACTCTGGCTGCAATGCATGATCCTGGATGAACCTCGTTCAATCCCTGCATGTCCCGTGGTTACTTCCGACGGTCGACAAGGGCGTATTTGGCGACGGTTCCCGGTTGCTTGGCGATCAAGCGGTCGATCACGCGTGCGGCGCGGGCCGGATTCCGGCTAAACCACGTGTGAAGTTGTTCGCATAGCGCCGCGCGTCGATCAGCGGCATAGCGCTGGTAGTAGGTGCACCAAGCCTGCCGCCGTTTTTGGTAGTAACGTTTTTGCCGTGCGCGACGCTTGCCTTGGTGCCTGGCGTTGTAGTCGTCCATGTAGGCAGCGGTGCAGGACTTACAGTAGCCAAAGTAACCGTCCGACCGCTGAGTGAATTGCTCAACGGGCCTTTGGCGCTTGCACCGCCCGCAATTTCGGCGCTTGGTCTTCACTTTGAAAATATGGGGAAAGTCCGTCGAACAAGATTCAGGGCCATGAGATAACCCAAAAAAGACGGACGTTCCCTAATCGACAGCACGGAGCTTTACCGGAAAATTGAGGGTGCTGGAGATTCAGAAATCCCGTGGTTAGGTCTTCGGTTGTTTGAGTTTCGCGTTGCCAACGGCGGCTCGGCCCCAGCCGTAGAGGGGAGGTTTCGAGTAGGTCGAGCGCTGTGCGCCACCTTTGATGTTCGCCGCGATGGCTCGGCTCATGCCGTAAGGTGGAGGCTTTGGAAATTCTGATTTTCGCGTGGCGTCGTCGCTGTTGGCGGCAATCGCGCGCTGCAAGCCCGTGAGTTTCAGCCCTTGGTCCGCGGGTGGTTGGTCTTGGACCTTCGGCGTGGGACTTGGAGCAGGGGCCGAGACCGTTGGTTGCGGTTTAGCCTTGAGCGCGGCAATCTCCCCATCCAGCTTTGCAATGGTCTCATTTGCGCGGTCGATCATCGGTTCGAATTCGCGATTCAGTGGTTGTGTTGGTTTCATATTGTTGGATTGATCAAATTGCGAATTTCTGGGAGTCTCTCGCGCCTGAAGTAAAGGCGGGCACCACCGGCACTGATCTTGTCGGGACGAAGGGCCCCGGAGTCGAGGAGGTCTGAAATTATTTCGGGATGGACCCGAAGTTCGAGCATAAGTTGGTTCAGACTGAGGTATTCTTTGTCCATGGTCATCGGACTAGCCTCCGAAAGGTTTCCACGCGCTCTGGCTTGAAGAGAAATGCGTTGGTTGAGCGAAAGTCCGCCGGAAACTCGCCCCTGAAGAAGACACGCGCGGCAGTCGAGTATGAAACACCGACCTTGCGGCTGATCTCAAGCAGCGAGAGTAAGGGCTCAGGTTTTTTGGGTGTAGTTGTCTTCACTCACATTCGCTTGTTGTCAGCCTTCTTGGGTCGTCGCTTCGACTTCGGCTTGCCTTGCTTGTGCGCAGGACGACGAAGTCGCATGCCGGTGGGCAGTGGCTTCAACACTCGGTGAAGGATTCGCGCGAATAACCGTTCAGCCTCGTTCATTGTGCATTTGCTCCGGTGTAGAGTTGCTTGAGGGCAGACTTGATCTCACCTTGGATCACTTCCTCGACTGCCACAGGATCTTCGAGTTTTTTGAAGAGCGCGTTCGTAGCCACTCGCCTTGGGATTAGTTCGAGCGTCGTGCGGAACTCACTTATGGCGCGAATCCAAGTTTGTGAGACGGCGTCGGCGCTCACGAGTCGGTCGCCTTCCTCTTCTGCCTTGGTCGCGAGTGGGATGAGATTTGAGAGTGCCTTTAAGTTCGCGAGGTAAACTTTGTGGAGTTGAACCCGGCGAGTCACTGAGGGTTCCTCCTCAAAGTCCTTGAAACTGCGGCGAGTCTCTGCTCGCAGGTTCTCAAGTTCTTCCAACAGGTGCGGAGCGTCTGGTTTGCTCGTGAACTCCTTGGATTGGAGACGCTCGGTGATGGGACCACACGCCAATGCTTCAAGCTTTCGCAGGTCCGGCTTCTTGCCCGGTGAGTTCATGAACTTCTGCAGGAGTTCGGCGGGGTCGTTGAGCGGCCATTTCCTTCTCCGGCAATTATTGATCGTGCCTAAGGGCAGTCCGTAGAGTTCCGCGTAGTGGGCAAGTGTCTTTTTCTCGTTAGCCATGATGCCAGTGGCTTCTTGTCAAGCCGAACTGGCAAGCTGGCGTCAACTTCACCCGCTGGTGGTGCCATTTAATTTCTGAAAATTCGAAAGCTCCAAAGCACACGGTGTCGCCACAACACGCGTGTTTCTACGAAAGCTCAGAAGGTTCCCTAACCAGAGGCGTCGCCCTGTGCGCGTGCGGATGCGTGCTCATAGCAAACGCGTATCGCCATGATCCCTCCTTGGTGATCAGCAGCCTGAGGGTGTAAGGGTGTAAAGCCTTTTCATACTTTACCATGTGAGAGAGCTGTTGTGTTTAGAAGAGGAGTAACAAAAGGCCTTACACCTATACACTGGCCCTTATGGAGAAGTCAGAAAAGCGCTTACACCCTTACACCGGCGAGCATTTCAACTTCCACTCGACCCTCGACCCATGGTCGATTCGTTTCCATGAGACTAATTCGGGGAATTTGCTTTCTAGCCTGCCAAGATATGTCCCACATGCCGTTGGCCAAGAAAATAACGATCTAGCGACGCTGGAAGATTCTTCGATCAAATGCTCTTGCAATTCAGTCGCAGTGCCGACCCACGTCGATTGCATCACAAAGATCTTTTCGTGAATCAGATTCCACAGCTGATATTCGGGGCTCAATTCCTGAATCGATTGAAGCACGACCGGATGGTGAAAATGTGTGACTCCATAATCGTGTGAACGCAGGGCAGCCGGAATCTTCCAGTTTAGGAGAAAATGCACGAACGCTGGTAATTCCTCTTTAATTTGCCTCGCAAACTCTGCCTTTTGGGACGCCGTTTCGGTCGGCATAGGCATTGGGAATTTTCTTGCGAGCAACAGCACAATCTTGTCGGACAGACTTTCGTCGATGATTGGCAACACCATCAAATTTTCAGTCTCATCATTCAGTGAGATCGAGCAACGCCAGAGGGGATCGAGCGAGAGTGCCTCTTTGCCTTTTGCGTGACAACTATGAACACGGTTTGAAGCAATTTGCTTTAGCGCAGTGCCTAGGCTTCGGCGTGCGCGCGGATCGGGTGAGCCGATTTCATCTTCAAGCATTAAATGACCAGCGCCGAATAATTCGGAGTTGAACTCCGAGCCGCCGCGAAGGTAACGCATCGGCCTCTCACTTCTGCCGCCACAAATAGGAGTGATAATCTCATTTTGAAGGATCGATTTTCCACATTTCCTCGGACCAGCCATCGTCAGAATCTGGCCAGGGAATCGGTTGCCTGAACGTTGGCACTCAAGCAAGAATTGCAGCCAACCGTAGATGTAGGACGTTTGATCAACGTCGGCGTGTTTGAATTGCTGTTCGATCAGCTTCCGAATGATTAACCATCCACCTTCGATGGGCTCAATACGGCGCATTGATTCCGTGACTAACACGAGCTTGCCTTGGACTTCGGTGGGACCTACCTCGTGCCCGGCAAGCGGTCCGATGTAAGATGGACACTTAGTGCGTTCTGTCTGCCGAATGGTCTCATCAATTTGGCTAAGAGTTCCATCCTTAGCTTTGGATTCGAGACCGAGACTAACCAGCTCCCGACGCAATGCGCGCTCACCGTAGGGCCGAAAGATGCTTCGTGAGTCCTGCATCCAGTAATCCTTCCCGCCGCTGTTGTAATAAACATCGAACAATTCGTCCATACAACCACTGCTGGTCTGTCCGATTTCCGCAGATTTTTCCGGTTTGCCGGTCTCGGGGTTTTGGGCAACGGGAGTCTGGCCAAGCCCCTTGCCGATCTCCCCTGGGCCGTTCACCTCGGAACCACTGGACAACGACTTCTTTTTCGGCGGCGGTGGTTTGCTCATCACCCCTTCCGTTTGACCATGAGGACGTGGTAGTAACCGCTCTCCACCGACAGGCTGAGTGGCTCCCACCCTTCGGCCATCGCCGTCGCCAGCTTGTCGTTGATTGGCAGGAGGAACTCGTGCTTCGACTTTGTGTCGGCCTTCCAAAACCCGTTGATGATCTTGGCTGCCACTATCCGCTGACTTTGCGCCCTTCTCTTGAGCGGCGTCTTGCTAGGCTTTTTCATTGCTTGTCTCTTTCCTAGTAAGCGCCGCTTATTTCCCTTTGCCCTTGAGCACCGGCCCAGCGCCACCGTCGTATGTGCGACTTGTGAGGAAGGCGACGAGGTTACCCTGTGGGATAATCACGGTGCCGCCCTTCCCCGTGGGCTGGAAAGCCTTGAGGTTGCCCGACCTGATCTGCGTCTTCAGGTGGACGGTACTGCACTTTGCGATTTCGGCTGCTTCCTTTAACGTGAAGAAGCCCTGAACTGTCTTATTCTTATTTACACTCATATTAGTAAGATGATGTTGTCAACGATCTCACTACACTTGGTGAGATCCTGACACAGTTTGTTGAAGTTTGTTTTCAGCCATGACCGAATTGACTATCAGTAATGCCTAACCAGTTATTGCTCACCGACCGCATAGCGAGTGACGCTGTCCACGTAGCGCTGGAGCGCGAGGGCACTGATTAGAATCTTGCCGCGCATCTGCACGACCGTGATCGCGCGCGATCTAACCAATCGCCGGACGGTAGCTACCGAGCATCGAAGCAAGGCCGCCACCTCCGGGATTGTGTAGAACGCGCGTCCGTTTGATTGGAACGCGCTATCCATCAGTAGCCGCCGTTCTGCTGGATGTCCTCGAAACGCTCGATTGCGTTTTCGAAGAGTTGGACCGGCTCTTCCTGCACGGTAGCGGGGTTTTTGCCGGCCAATTCTTCTCCAACTAGCTCGGTTACGGCTTCCAATTCCGCGCGCTGTTTACCGCTGAACCACGTTTTCTGGTTTTGGTAGGATAACTCGCAGCAGTGCGGCTTCGATAGTCTTGCGCCGAGCTTTTCTTGGTAGTGTTGTTGGATCATCGCAGTCGTTTCGCGCATCCAGATTCGATGCTGCGCTGACCGTGATGGTGACGGAGTCACTTCCGTCGAAGTTTGCGGAACAGTCTCCGCTAATTGCTCTGATTTACTGGCATCAGAGGCCCCGGCCCTTTGGAATATGGTTTTTGGTGACCACATAGCACCTTGGGCGGTTCTGTCCGACTTTCATCAAAATTTCCGATTCGAGGCATTACTGGTTTTGGTAACAACGATTCAGTAACTCGGTGCGACGACAGAACGAGGAAAGCCCGCGACCACCCTGCTGCAGGAGGAAGGCGCGAAAGACGGCGTCGAATGGGTTTAACCCGTCCGCCCGCAAGCGCTCGATTTCTCGTTCGAAGATTGGTAAGCAAAGTGAGACGAAAGTATCCCACGCTTCATCTTCGCTCTGGAAGACTCGACGGTAGAACCTGCCACTGTTTCGGAACCTCGTTCGAAAACCGAACTCTTCCGGTGCAGGTAGAAGATCTTCTTCCACGTCTACATACCACAGGGTAACACAACCCGGGAAAGGCATAACAGCGCCTATCTTGTTTGGCCGTGCGTGCTCGTGTTTGCCGACAAAGACGCCTGCATATCCAGCCTGGTCGAACTCCTTTGTCCAAGTTGGTATATTATTCTTCTGTTCCGAATTTCTGGCATCGGAATCGCTGCCATTTTTTGCTGGTCCTGATGGTTTCATAACAACCAACGGTGACTTGTCCGATTCCTACCGAACTTTCCGATTCATGAATAAACCCCAAACCAAGCCCTTTAGGTGTGTGCCTATCGAGCATCTCGCCGCCTTCCTGAATTGCTCTCAACGAACGGCCCGCGAGCTTTGTAAGTCAGGGCTTCTTCCCGGCAGAGGAGGCATTCAGGACTGCCGGTGGTCACTGGCGGTTGCGAGTTCCATTGTCCGCTATGAGTCGGGCTAAGCTTGGGCGCATCAAAAACCCGTTCAAGCTGGGCGCGGTTACGGACGACTACGTCAAAGGCGATTTTTGGAATGCGTGGGTGGAGCTTGTGAGACTATTTAAACTAAAGGCCATCACCGATGAGTTTGACGTTGTTGACCAAGATGGAGCTCCACGAACCGATTCACCCGAGATTAATGAACTCAAGAGACTGCTGATCGATCAAAAGAGAAACGGCAAAAGCTTTGACGAATTGTTGCTTGTTGGCTGGGCCACCAATCTCCTCCGTGACGGAAAGAATCCGACATCGCGACTCCTCGCTGAGAACATGCAGATCAGTCCCGACACTTTTTATCGTCGATTTAGCAGGAAGCAAGTTAAGGAAATCAGGCAAGCTGTGCTACGAACGTTTCGGCGAAACAAAGGTGTTCCAACAAGCGAAGCCGAGCTGGTCGCCGAGTATTACCGCGAACGTTCGCGAAACGCCGGACTAGATGAGGTCTTTGTTCCCGATCGGTCGGAGTTGCCAGAAGAGTAAGGCGACGCTCTTCAAAATCGGTTGTCGGTAATGTCGTCGTAACACCTCAACCGACGTTCCCAATTCCTCAGCTACCAGCGCTCGGTTCTGCTTCACCGCCAACAGCATCGAGGCTGCCGTGTGACGCATCGCATCTTGAGGCCAAGGTCTCTGGGCAGAATACCCGGCATTCTTAAGCAAGGATCGCCACGGACGACGAAACGCCTTGGGGCAAATGGCCCCGGTTGATTGAGCATGAGGCCTGAGCCAGTCGATCAATGCAGGCTCCATGTGGACGTAGCGACTCTCCCGCTTCTTTGAAGTCTTAGCTAATATGTGAAGCGTCTCCGTCTCAAAGTCGACCTGGGACCAATCGAGCTGTTGCGCTTCAAATGGTCGAAGCCCACCGAAGAGACAGAGTGCAACATACGGCACGAGGCTTTCGCGAAATCCGGATTGCTCAGCCGAGCGTAACAGCCGCTCAGAATCAGCGACCGATAGCACGACCACGTCAGGCCGTGGGACCTTGATCTTGATTCGTTCGCAAGGGTTACTCTCGATCCAACGTTTGTCGCGACAGTAATTAAGCAACACGGACAGGACTCGTCGGATGTTGCTGCGAGTGCGAGCGGACACGGGAAAACTGTTTAAGAACGTCCTGAGCTGTTCAACTCCGAGGTCGACGATGCGGAGGTCACCAGTAGCGCTGACGAGGTAACTCATGCGATGCCGAGTCTCCTCTACTGATCGCTTCGACAGCTCTCCGCGTTCAACGGAGCGGACGCGCTCAACAAGAAATTGCGCAACGCAATCTCGAACAAGGGGCGATTCCGAGCGGACGGCCTCAGCCTTCAACCAAGCGGCGTAGTGAATCGCAGCGTCCCGGACAGTCTTGCCGAATGGCCGCAAGAGTTCACGCGATTCGACGGCCATGACCCGATCTTCTGGCGGAAAGTCGAGGAGCGCTGTGCCGAAGTTGTGACGGTCGGTTGCAAGGCGTTCCGCAATCGCCTTCGCCCTGCTGATTTCGCGCGAGTAATGGCGACGACCGTTGCCGTTGTATCGACCATCGACGACGAACGACCGCAGCTTAGTCGTGCGATAATCCACGATCCGGGGCCAGGTGGCGCGGATGATCGGGAATTTGGACTTCGTCGGCACGGGAAAATTCTACTGAGCGTGATTGCTCCTCGAACAACCCGAAGTTGTCCGATTCCCTGTGAATTTTCCGATTTTGGACCCGATGGCTGCGTGTTTACTACCTCATCGGCTGATTCGCGGACTACGTCTTGGCAGCGAACGCGTTATCCGCGAAAGCGGCCAAGTTCGTAAACCGTAGGTCACGAGTTCGAATCTCGTCATCGGCTCCACTTTTTTCACTGTCAGAACGCTAGAATTTGCGTCTCAATTCTCAGGCTTGATTGGATCTGAGACACATAAAAGTAGCGGCTCATTTTTCTGCGCAGGGCAAAATGATTTTTGATATTTTCGGGCGTGACAGTTGCTCAGCTTTTCACGCGGCAACCGCACACTCAACCAAGTCCAATTCCGGTCCCACATGTTCAACCATTCCACCTTCGTACGCACATTTCGTATTGCGTTAGCAATTCTTCTTTCCGCCGCGACGATCCCTTCCGCTCGAGCTTTCATTGATCTCTACGGCAACGGATTCGATGACGTCTGGGAAAGCCTCTACGGCGCGCAAGGCCTTACGCTAAACGGCAATGCGGACAACGATGGGCAAGCCGACATTTTCTGGCAAAACACAGCTACGGGCGCGCGTTCCCTGTGGCTGATGCATGGCACGACTCTCAGTAGTGGCGTCAGCGTGGGCGTTCTCTCCACGACTTGGAGAATGGCTGCGATGGCCGATTTCAACGGGGACGGCAAAACCGATATCATTTGGCAAAACGCGGTCACAGGCGCGCGCATTATCTGGCTGATGAATGGCACCGCGCTGAGCAGCACTGTGAATCTGGGCGTTGTCAGTCTGCAATGGAATATCGCTGGCGCAGGCGATTTCAATCACGACGGAAAGCCAGACATTCTTTGGCAAAATAACGCGTCAGGCGCGTGCGTGATTTGGTTAATGAATGGCAGCACCTATGCGAGCAGCGCAAGTCTGCCAACGACGGCGACATCCTGGAAAATAGTCGGCACGGGCGATTTTAACGGCGACGGTAAGACGGACATTCTTTGGCAGAATAACGTTACCGGCACGCGTTCCATCTGGCTGATGAACGGCACCGCTTTTAGCGGCCAGGTCACATTGCGAGTTGTCTCGCCGCAATGGAACATCGCCGGCGTAGGCGATTTTAATAACGACGGCAAACCGGACATTCTTCTGCAAAACAATACCATCGGTGCGCGCCAAATTTGGCTGCTGAATGGAACTATCGTAGCAAGCGCCGTCGCTTTGCCTGCAGTCTCAAGCGTGTGGCAGATCGCAGGCGTGGGCAACTTCAGCGGCGACGGCATCAGTAATCTTCAGGAAAGTCTCGCGGGGACCGATCCATTCAATGCGAGGTCAGGACTAAGAATTACTCAGACTCAGTTTGGAACCGGAACAGTTACCCTTCGATGGCCGTCGCTTGCCGGGAAACAGTATCAAGTTCTGGCCAGCGCAAATCCCGCGCTCGGCAATTGGCAGCAACTTGGCGGTGCCTTTACCGGGACCGGCGCCGAGCTTGTTGGAACCTTCAATGTGACAGCGGCGCAAAAGTTTTTCCGTATATCAACGACCGATCTGGACTCCGACGGGGACGGAATTAGCGATTGGGAAGAATCTGCGGTAGGACTCGATCCTCACTCTACTTCCACCGATGGAGTAACTAACGACTACCAACGTTTGCTTACTGCGCTCCAGGCGACGGGAAACACTCTGACTGTAACGGAGCTCGATCCAGCCTGGTCTCTGAACGGAGCCGTTCCAGGGACGTTTACAATCAATCGAAACGGACGGCTCGACCCGCTTACGGTCGCAGTAAGCTTTAGCGGCAACGCGGTTGCCGGAACAGATTATCAGCCAATCCAGAACAGCATCACACTTCCTTTTGGCTTTAATAGCAAAAGCGTACCCGTCACGCCGCTTACCATCGCAACGCACAGCCTGACGCTTAATCTTTCGGCGCGACCTAACTATCAACTTGGCACACCTGCGAGCGCGACAATGAACCTCGGATCGCCGCAGTCCAACGCTGCGGATGCTGCACGATTGCTTACCCAGTCGACCTTTGGTCCCACGCCTTCCTTGCTGGCCCATGCTCAACTTGTCGGAGCATCGGCGTTTCTAAACGAACAATTCAATACTGCGACAACGTTAACACTGACGCGAGTAGATCAGGCGATCGCGGTGCTTCCCCCCAACAGTGGGACGGCGAACTCTATCTTCCAGGAAGCGTGGTGGAAAACGGTCGTCACCGCTCCCGATCAGATCCGCCAGCGCGTCGCCTTTGCCTTGAGCGAAATTTTCGTCGCCTCAGCGAATGGCAACGATATTTATAATTATCCCGACGGCGTCGCGACATACTGGGACCTGCTCGCGAAGGATGCCTTCGGCAATTTCCGCCAACTCCTCGAGGACGTAACGCTCAATCCCGTGATGGGAGACTACCTCGACATGGTTCACAACGACAAGCCGAACCCGTCCAATAATACCGAGCCTAACGAGAATTATGCTCGCGAGGTTATGCAGCTTTTCACGATTGGGCTTTATCAGCTCAATCCCGACGGCACACAGAAGCTTGATAATCAGAACCAACCCATTTCAACTTACGACCAGGATGTTGTTGAGGGCTTCGCACATGTTTTTACAGGTTGGTATTGGGCTCAAAGCGGCACCCCCCACTGGAGTTACGCTTCACCAAATTACCGCTCTCCCATGCTGGCGTTTCCTACTCATCACGACACAGGGGCCAAGCTCCTTCTCGACAACGTCACATTGCCTGAAAATCAAACCCAGACCAAGGATCTTAAGGACGCCCTGGATGCGCTCTTCAACCATCCCAATACCGGGCCATTTTTCTGCCGGCAACTCATCCAGCGTTTAGTCACCAGCAATCCCAGTCCAGCATACCTGGGTCGCATGGCTCAAATCTTTGCCAACAATGGACAGGGCGTGCGTGGCGACTTGAAAGCAGTGATCAAGGCGATCTTTTTGGATCCGGAAGCGCGCTCCACCGCTGGCTTGCTGAGCCCTAGTTATGGACACGAACGGGAACCGCTGGTGCGTCTGGCAAACTTGTATCGCGCATTTAACGCGCAGGCAGCCAGTGGAAACTTCATCGTCACCAACCAAATGGCTAACTTCGCGCAGTCGCCACTTTACGCGCCATCGGTCTTCAATTTTTTCACGCCAAACTATGCGCAACCCGGAGCGATTACACAGGCAGGTGTTCTCTCGCCAGAGTTCCAGATCACCACGGATACAACTGTGATTACTTCGGCGAATAAGATGCGATCCACGGTTTACCAGGTTCCAGGATCCAGTGCCGATTCTCTGATTCTCGATCTCACTTCCCTTACCCCGCTAGCGTCGAATCCCGGTGCGCTGGTCGATTCCCTCAACAACTTGCTCATGAGCGGAGAAATGTCCTCGGCCATGCGCGATATCGTTGTCAACGCCGTCACGCAAATTCCCGCCAGTGACTCGCTTGAGCGAGCGCAGACTGGGGTTCATCTCCTCGTTACTTCTCCCGAGTTCGTCATCGAAAAATAATGAAAATGTTTCACGTCGTCCTTGCTTCTTCACCATCATGAGTATTTCGCGTCGCACTTTTATCCGCCAGGCAGCCTGCGCCGCGGTCGGCACAACTTCCCTCGCTTCGACCGTCTGGAACTTGCGCGCCATGAACGCGGCGGCGGCCCAGTCAGCCACGACAAGCAATGAGTTTCGCGCGCTTGTCTGCCTTTTTCTCTACGGCGGCAACGACGCTAATAACATGGTCGTGCCACGCGATGACACGAGTTATGCAAGTTACGTCGCAGCACGCGGTCCGCTTGCCTTGCCGCAAAATTCGTTACTGCCTCTTAACCTAACGACTCCCGATAGCCAGGGCCGAACCTTCGGGCTTCACCCCAGCATGCCGGAGTTACAAACGATCTTTAACACGGACAAGCGACTCGCTGTTGTAGCTAACGTCGGGACACTGATTGAACCGACAACGCGTGAACAATATTTAAACGGTAGCGTCCGCTTGCCGTCACAGCTCTTCTCTCATGACGATCAACAGGTCGAATGGCAAACAGCGTGGCCTGATGCACCATCGCGAAGTGGCTGGGGCGGTCGATTGGCTGATCTGCTTACTTCGTTCAATAATGACGACACGGTCTCGATGTCGTTATCGCTTGGCGGCACAAATACATTTCAAGTAGGTAATAACGTTTTCGAATATCAGATTTCGAATAATGGCAGCATAGGTCTATCTGGGTTTACCGGAAATCATGGCCAGATTCGGTATCAAGCTTTCCAGAACATGTTGAATTTGCCGCATCAAAATCTTTTTGAAGCCGAGTTCGCCAGAATCACTAATCGCTCGATCGCTAATAACGCCCTCCTCTCCAGTGCGCTTACCGGTATCACTCTCAATACTGTCTTTCCCGCGAATTCGAATTTGAGCGATCAACTCAAGATGGCGGCCAAGCTCATCGCGGCACGAGACATTCTCGGTATGCGCCGGCAGATATTCTTCTGTTCAGTCGGCGGCTATGACACGCACGAGGACGAACTCGCAAGCCAGACCAATCTTCTCGGGGAACTGAGCGAGTGCATGGGCGCTTTTTACAACGCGACGACGGAATTGAATGTTGCCGATCGCGTAACTCTTTTCACCGCCTCTGATTTCGGGCGCACTTTTCAATCGAATGGCTCAGGCGCCGATCACGCCTGGGGCAGTCACGCGTTTGTCATGGGAGGATCAGTTAACGGTGGCGATATCTATGGCTCTTATCCTACGCTTGTCATCAACGGCCCGGACGATGTCGGCGAAGGCAGATGGGTTCCCACAACTTCGGTGGATGAATATTCATCCACACTCGCGAAATGGTATGGCGTCAGTAGTCAGAGCGATCTCGTTTCCGTTCTGCCAAACATTGGCCGTTTCGGAAATCAGGATTTGGGATTCATGACCGCGCTTGCTTCACCGCCGCCACCCGGTTCCTGATGACATGAAACGCTACACAATAGTAATCGCCATCGTTGCCGCCGCTGCTCTGGTTGTATTGTCGACGATTTGGAATCGACCGAAGAATTTAGACGAGCAGAGCAATTCGGCCCTTCACCTACCGTCGCACAGTTCATCAAGCCCGAGACAGATGCCGTCTTCTCAAATACCGACTACTTCTTTGTCACAGACCGACGAGCCCCATATGGCTGTTGCTCCCGCTACGACTCCTGCGCTCACTCTCGTTAAGGGCGATACCACACAGAAAGCCGCTAACTCCGATCCACAATTGCTCTTCGTGAAACAAATGTTGCGAGATTACCGCGTGGCTCTGGGTGAAGAGCCGGTGGGAAACAATTCGGAAATCACCAAGGCGCTGCTGGGAGCGAACTCGCGCAAGGCACGCTTCGTCACAACAGAGGCGAAATTAAACGGCGCTCGCCAACTCGTCGACCGTTGGAATCACCCTTACTTTTTCCATCAACTCTCGCGCGTGCACATGGAAGTCAGGTCCGCTGGTCCTGATGGCGTTATGTGGACTTCGGACGACGAGGTTTCACGCTAACAATCTTAGAGTGTTCTCTCCTTAATCGCTTTTTGGTATGCTCTGGGCATATCGCGCGAAGATTGTAGGAGCTAATCAGATCGAGATTCGTTAGTATGGCGAAATGAAGCGGGTCATAGGTCGCCTCATTTTTGTTTTCGTCTCAGGATTGTTTCGAATTTGTCTTTCGTCCGACCCAGCTGTTGCTCCCGCGGGCAGTGACGGATGGAAGTTAGACAGTCAGAGTGGAAACATTGCGCTCTACAGCCGTCTCCGGCCTAACTCGTCCCTGAGGGAATTCAAAGCGGTTGGGGAAATCGACGCTTCGATTCGAACAGTCCATACCGTAATCGATGACGTTGAGAACTATTCGAGTTTCATGCCTTACACAGTTGAGTGCCGGATCGTGAAGCGGGAAAGCGGCTCGATTCTTTTTTATCAACGTCTTTCCCCAAAGATAGTGAGTGATCGCGATTACACATTACGTGTGCACGAAAAGTCGTGGCGTGGACAAAATGGCGTCGTCTTTCTCCATCGCTTTGAAGCGGCCAACGAGTTTGGTCCGGCGGAACAGAAAAACTTCACGCGAGTGAAGGTCTGTAACGGTGGCTGGCTCCTGGAACCGGCAGCCGGCAGCAACAAAACAAACGCGACCTACTCGATCGATACCGACAACGGCGGAAAAATTCCGGCCTTCATCGCGAACCCTGCGAGCGAGATCGGAATTCGCAAACTCTTCGCCGCTGTGCGCCAACAAGTTAAGGATCCGAAATACAAAGCCACCGATCGATGATGCGATTCGTTAGGCAAACCTCACCGAGATGAGAATGCTGATCCCTGCGCTGTTTATTCTGGCTTCCGTGATTATATCGATGCTGCTCGGTAAATGCATCGCTTCGACAAAGGACATTAGAACACGAGTAGCCGTCGTCATCGGTTCGCTCGCACTCTGGACCGCGTGTGTCTGGCTGCTGATTCTTTATTGGCGCGGCGCGTTCGAGCAATAATACCTTCCTAGTAAGTCTCGCCGTTCGCCATCGGGACTGAATGACGATATAGCGACTCGCCCGCGACCTGATCATTATAGATAATTATTTATAATGGACATCCGTTTCGCGCATCTGCTATTCCAGTTGGAATAATTAATCAATTTCTCAGAAAACCATGTCCAGACGCCGAACGAGATGCTTTTACCTTGGTCATTATCCCAAAATCCCCGCTTCCGGCTTTTGGTTTTGCACACTTAGTGCACTGCTCAGTTTTCTCGTAGCCAGTCCTGCGAGGGCTCGAACATTCGATCTGACCTGGCAGGCAAATAACGAAACAAACATTGCCGGGTACCGAGTCCATTATGGCACTGCGAGTGGAAACTATCCGCAACACATCGATGTCGCTAAAAACACCACCTCGGCCGAGGTGGGCAATTTAAGTGATGATGGCACCTACTTCTTTGCCGTCACCGCCTACAATAATTTCGGACTAGAGAGTCGAGCTTCTCAGGAAATTTTTTTCCCATCGCCTGATCAACTGCGAAACGTTTCGTGTCGAGGGCCGCTTCAGTTGGATGGAGTACTGATCAGTGGATTTATCGTTGGTGGGCATGGGCAAAAGCGACTGGTGATAAGAGCTCTGGGGCCTTCGCTTCCTACTTCTCAGTTTTTAAGCGACCCACTGATCGAGTTGCACGATCGTAGTGGAAGAACCATTGCCGTAAATGGCGACTGGCGATCAGGAAATGCCGCTGCAATACTCGCCAGCGGGCTCGCGCCGACGAACGATAAGGAAGCTGCGATCATCGTAACCGTAAATCCCGGCGCATATACAGCTATCGCTCGCGGCGAAGATGGTGCGACCGGGATCGGGCTTATTGAAGTTTATGACCTTGATGAGTCACGCAATACGTTGCGGCTCCTCAACAGCTCGGCCCGCGGCAGTATTCTTACCGGCGACAATATTTTGATTGAAGGGGTGATTGTGGAAGCAAGCGACCTGCGGACAAGGGTTTTAGTTCGCGGCATGGGCCCATCATTGACCGCACTGAACGTTCCTTACGCGCTGAGTGATCCGACGCTGCAATTATACAATGGCAACGGCACAGTCGTTGCGGCGAACAGTGATTGGAAAGACACGCACCGAGATGAGATCACCGCCATGGGAGTTGCGCCATCGGACGATCGCGAATCTGTGATTATCGCTCCGATTTTGCCCGGCAATTATACGGCAATTCTGTCCGGTAAGAACGGAGGTATGGGAGTCGGCGTAATCGAGGCTTACAGCTTGTACTAGCTGCACTGCCGGAGTCTTCGAGAGATTACGGTTTCGCGATCACGGAACCGTTGCCTTCGTCCAGGTAAATTGTCTGATCGACGCGAGATATTTTCAAATACTGCCGCCAGAAGCCGCCATCGAACGCACGCACGGCTTCGATTGTTTCGCTCCGCGATTCGCTCGGTTTGCCATCAATGAGTGCTTCGCTAAGAACGCGCCCATCCATTTTCTGAGGAGCGGCCACTTTGAGAATGGAAAGGATCGTTGGGGTGAGATCGGTATTGCCGCTGGGAAGCTCGTCAGTCATACCGCGACGAAAATCTGGACCGGCGGCGACGAGTGTGTTGTGCATGTCGAACTTGCTCAGCGTCGCGTGAGTGCCTCCACCGGGTTTGCGATTCCAATCCGCATCGATCATTCCGGGCGTCCCGAACTCGTTAGGCTTATCGTTCCACCGAAACGACATCACGACGTCCGGGCCGGTTGGCGTATCAATCTTCGCGGCGGAGAGCGGAAATGTGCCCTCGATTTTCTCGCGCGAAAAAATCACGCCGGCGAAATCAGATTGTCGCAACCAGGCAACGAGGCGTTGGGTGACAGTAACGTCGTGGCCGATGACATAAAATAAAACGCTGCCGCCATTGCCGACGACCATGATCTCGCCGTTCTTCGGTCCGCCGCTAAGTTCTTTGACCGCGTGAAAGCCGGCACGATTCAGCAGCGGCAGAAGATCAATCGATCGCCCGATCGTGGAGAAACCGTGATCTGAAACAACGAAGACATCCGTGTTCTCTCTTAATTTTCTTTTCTCGAGCGCGCTGAGAATTTCAGCCAGACAATTATCCGAGCGTTTGATCGCGGCGAGCGACTCAGGCGAGCCTGGCGCAGTTTTGTGCTCCATGTGATCGGGGTCGCGTAACCAAAGCAATGAATACTCGGGGACATCGCCCCTCCATAAACCGTCGATCAACGCTCTTGTCGTCCAATGATCGGAGTGAACATCGTCAATTCCCGGAAACGGACCGAGCAATGCGGACAAGAAAATAATTAACTCGTTAGGCACCGACATTCCTTGGAACAAAACGCTCGACATTTTGGCAAACTCGTTTTCTCCGCCCGCTCCGCGATCGTGCATCAACGCGACGAATTTGGTTCCAGCAATCGCAGTGCGCTTGCCCGCACGACGCAAAATCTCGGCGATCGTCGGTCTTGCGATGTATTTTCCGCCACTCACCTCATCGCCTTTGCGAACGACGGAAGGCTCGCCGGCATCGATCATTTTCGTGGATGAGATCTCGGGCTGGAAAACGTAATTGGCGAAAAGTCCGCTCGACGACGGATAACAACCGGTGGCAATCGCGGTCCCATTTACAACCGTGGCGCTGAGATAAGCAGCATGATGATGGCGAAAGGTCACGCCTTCACGTGCGAGTTTCCAGAGCACCGGAGTATTAGTCTCAGTCACGAAGTCTGGCCGCATTCCATCCCAAACGACAACGACAACACGCCGCGCGTCGCCGGCAAGCGCAGTTGAAGAAACGCAAAGGAAAACTGCTAACCAGCGTAAAACATTCATCGATATTGCCGCGGCATTCTTTTCAGCGCTGCATTTTACCGGAGAAGAAATGCGACGACCATGGATCGCTGCTACAAGGTTGAGATCTTCGGCGGGATTAGCCAAAGCAGCTCGCCCTTCATCGTGGTTCGATCGAGATCAACCAGCGCGATGCCAGCTTTCTTAAGTTTAATTGCGCCGCCGATTAATTCGCCAACGGTATGGCTGAAATCGGGCTCATGTCCTACCACCATGACGCTATCAGTCGATGATTCTCGCAGAATTTCCGTGAGCTTTTTGACGTTAAAGCCAGGTCTCAAATTTTTATCTTCGCGCAATTCGGCTTCGAGAACCTCCGCTGCAATCTCCGCTGTCTGACTCGCGCGCGGCAGTGGACTCGTTAGGACGAGCGGCGCAACTTTAAGGCGCGCCAACAGCTTCGCTACTTCGCGTACTTCTTTGGCGCCTTCTTTCGTCAGCGGGCGTTCGTCATCAGGTTTGCTCCAATTCGGCCAATCCGCCCTGCCGTGACGAAGAAAATAAATTTTCATCCGCCAGAATCAGTCGATCACGCGCCACTTCGGCTGACGCGTGCGCGGATCAATTTCCCACAACCGGCAACCTCCGGGAAACGCATTGCGATTGTGGCCAAGTTCCACCCCTTTTGGCAGTTCGTTAATTTGCTTCGCGTTTCCACCACCAAGCACCACGTAATCGGCCACAAATGAAAGCTTCAATTGCGCGACAATTTCGGCGACTTCGCGCTGCCACGCTTTGCGTCCCATTTGATCTATTCCGTCGGTCCCGATGCGATCTTCGATTTTATCCACGCCCGGATAGGGCAGGTCGCCCAACTCGAGCGGGAGAAGATTATTATCCCAAATCAAGGTCGAACCGAGACCAGTTCCGAGACCGAGAAAAAGCATTCGCCCGCCACCATGATAACTGCCGAGGGCCTGCAAAGCCGCATCGTTGATGATGCGAGTCGGTTTGCCTAACGAGTCGCTTGGATTCCAATCCACCCATCCTGGCCCAAGATGTTTTGGATCCTTCACGATCTTGCCTTTACGCACAACGGATGGGAAACCAACCACGATCGCCTCGAAGTCCCAACCTTCGACCGCTTTCGCAATCGCCTTCGTGGCTTGCTTCGGCGTCAGTTTCGGGCCGGATTCAAATTTTCGTTTTTCTTCGCGCGAAATCATCAGCTTCACGTGCGAGCCGCCGATGTCGATGACGAGCACCTTCTTCATGCGCGCTCGGGATTTGCCGTCGTGATCGGAGTCAATTTTTGCGCACCGACTTTCGCGCGCAATTCAGATTGGGTGCGGCTTTGGCGGCGCGAGCGTTCGCGGAAATGCAATTGCACCTGCGACGGCGTTTCCCCTTCCAGCGGCTTCAGGCGGACATAAGTCCCGTCCGGTTGCAGCTCGCGCGCTTTCACATGATCGGTCAGATAGTTAGGCAGTATTTCATTTACGATCTCATCCCGCAGCGCCGGATCTTCAATGGGAAACGCAACCTCCACGCGACGTATGAAGTTGCGCGGCATCCAATCGGCGCTGGCCAAATACACATCGGGTTCGCCGCCGTTTGCGAAAAAATAAATCCGGCTGTGTTCAAGAAACCGACCGACGATGCTGATCACGCGGATGTTCTCACTCAGTCCCGAAACCTTCGGCCGCAAGCAACAGATGCCTCGGACGACCAAATCGATTTTCACGCCCGCACACGATGCTTCGTAAAGCTTCTCGATGATCTCGGGATCAACGAGTGAATTCAATTTTACAATGATGCGCGCTTCTTTTCCTCTTTCGGCGTGATCGCGTTCGCGCTCGATCATTTCAATCAGGCGTTTGCTCAAGTCGAACGGAGCGACGAGCAATTTTCGCATGCCCGGATAACCGGCGAGGCCGGTGAGCGTATTGAAGACAACGGCGACTTCTTCTGTGATTTCCAGGTTCGTCGTGAACAGACTGAAATCGGTGTAAATGCGGGCGGTGCGCGGATGATAATTTCCGGTGCCGAGATGAACGTAATGACGCAGCCGATCCGAATCACGGCGCACGATGAGCAAAGCTTTGCAGTGCGTCTTTAGACCAACGACGCCGTAAACAACGTGCGCGCCGGCTTCTTCCAATTGCCGCGCCCACTGAATGTTTGCCGCTTCATCAAATCGCGCGCGCAATTCGACCAGCGCCGTGACTTGTTTTCCAGCGTTGGCCGCGTGAATAAGCGCTTCGACGATCGGCGAATCTCCGCTTGTGCGGTAGAGCGTGATCTTAATCGCGAGCACCTGCGGATCCTGCGCGGCGGATTCAATTAATTCGACGACCGGATCGAAACTTTCGTACGGGTGGTGCAGCAAAACATCCTGTTTGCGCATCACTTCGAAAATATTCGCATGGGTCGGTAGAGCGGGATCGCGTGCTGGTTGAAAAACGCGATCCTTCAGCTTGGCGAACGCATCATTGCTAATGAGCGGCGCCAGATGCGTCATCGAGAGCGGACCGGCTAGTCGATAGAGATCTTGTTCGCCCAGTTCAAAAAATTCGAGCAGGAGCTCGCGAAAATCTTTCGGGCAATCCATTTCCACTTCCAATCGCACGGCATCACCGCGACTGGACCGGCGCAACTCATGCTCGATGCTGCGCAGAAGATTTTCCGCTTCTTCTTCATCAATGTAGAGATCGCTGTTGCGCGTCACGCGAAAGGCGTGCACGCCGTCGAGAATCAGACCGGGGAAGAGTTCACCGATGTTATGTTTGATGAGCGAAGCGAGATAAATGTAATCCCACGGTTCGTCCTCGCCTTTGCCGCGCGGAATGAGAATCAGACGCGGCAGCACGCGCGGAACTTGGACGATTGCATGCAACGGTTCGCCGCGTCGCTCGGTTCGTGCACGCACAAACAAATTGTGACTGCGATTTAACAGTTGCGGGAAAGGATGGCTCGCATCCACCGCGAGCGGCGTTAACAAGGGAAAAACTTCGTCCTGAAAATAACGGCGCGCCCATGCGGCGCGTTTCCCGTTCAACTGCGCCGCATCATTCACGCGAATTGCATTTTTCGCCAGGAGCGGCGCCAACTCAGCATTCCAAAGCGAATATTGCGTCGCGACCAATTCATGCGTGACGCGTTGAATAGCATTGAAGGTTTCCGTCGGACTCATCCCGTCGGGACCGACATCGCTCGTTTCGCTTTCGATCTGTTGCTTGATGCCTGCGACCCGAATTTCAAAAAACTCGTCAAGGTTCGAGCTGAAGATGGTGAGAAATTTCACCCGCTCGATCAGCGGTTGCGTTGGATCCTGTGCTTCTTCGAGAACGCGCCGATTAAACTCGAGCCAGCTCAGCTCGCGATTGATGAAATTTCCCGGCGCGGCAAAACGATTGGGTTGCGGAGGCGCAACTGCGTCAGGCAGCGCGATAATCTTAGGCGGCGTCTCGGGAGAAAGTTGTTCCGCCTGCGGTTCCATCGCACACGATAAACGCGGCGACGCTTAACCGCCAAACCCAAATCGTTCCAGCAAACCGCGCTTCTCCGTTTTTTCCGCCATCCCGGGCGGCCAGAGTTCGACAATTTCGAGGGCGCGAAAACGAAAAAGAGTGAGACGCGCGAATTTGAGATCAAGCCGCAAATTTTTTGCGATCTGCGCAATGGAACGCGCGCCGTTGAATTGCGAGGCAAATTGCGCTTCGGCCACAGTGAGGCGCAAATTCTGTACGCGCTCGAAACCGTCACGCGTGAAACCTGGGATCGATTCGTGACTGTAGGAGATCGTCGATTCGAGTTCCTGATACTGAACGAAACGCAAGGTGTTGAGCGACCACTGATCCGTGTCCTCCTCGGATGGAACTTCGCTGGCGTAATCGGGCAATTGTTCGCTTTGCTCAAAAACAAAACGCACGCGCTTCGCCGTCCAAAGCTGCGCGAAAAGCTTTTGGCCGTAATGCTGCACCAATTGCTGTGCCGGTTCGCGAAGGATCAAATTTTCGCTCGCCAGCGTAATGAAAAGCGGCGCACCAGTTTGATTTTGGGTTTGCCGCGACTGCGCGATTTTTTCGGGATCGAGATTAACCAGCGTGATCGGCGCTTCCGAGCAATACAATTCCGGATCGTGTGTTGTCACGAGCACGATGCGGCCCTTGCGCGCAAGCAATTCGACCGCCGCCTTATCCCAGAAACACTTCAACGTGCCCGTCAGGTTTTCCTTACCAATAGTTTGCAGAGCCCAGTGGAGAGAGAAAAAGCTTGTGTCGCCGGAAAAAAACGCGCCACCGTCCGGCGGCGGAGGAGTTTCCGGCCCATCCACGTCGTTCATCTCAACTGCGTAAGACGACGTTTGCTCAGGAGCGTTAAAGGTCGACTCAGGCGCGAATCGTTCCGCGCCTGCGAACGATTCGGTCGCGGGCTCTTCGCCAATTATTTCCGGCCCGTTATTCCACTGTGGCGCTGATTCTGCGTTTTCTTCTTTTTCGGTCACAATTTCTTCGCTTACACGGCAAAATTCAGATGTCGATTCGAGCGGCTCCTCAGCAAAAGTTTCGGGAGAGTTCTCCTCTGATACAGCCTCAGTCTCTTCCGTTTGCTCCTTTGCTTTCGGAAGATACGTCTCGATGGTTTTGATCAATGTCTCTGAAGTGAAAGGTTTGTTCAAGAAACCAATTACGTTTGGATTTTTGCTTTGATCGGCTTTCAGGTCTGTCCCCAGGCCCGACATGTAAAGTACCGGAATTTTTTCCGTCGCAGGATCGTCCGCGAGTCGCCGACTCACTTCGTCGCCTTTGATGTCCGGCAAAACATAATCGAGCAGGATCAGATCGGGAATTGTCTCAGTCGCCGCATGCAAGCCCTCTTCCGCTGTGGGGGCAGTCGTAACCTGATAATTCGATTCGGTCAGGATTTCATTCACGAAACTCAGCAGCATTAAGCTATCATCGATGACGAGGATTTTTCGACTGGCATTGGCGGTGGTTCGGCTTCCGCTTTTCTTCTTTCCGCGCGTCTCATCGATCTGGCGCACTCCTTCCATCAGCAAAATTTGCCAATCCAGGTCGATTGTGTGCGGACCGGTTCCGGCGCCGGAAACTTCTGAAATCATCCCGCCCTTCCAATTCAGAATCTCATTGAACGCATCAATGCCATCTTTTCCGGGGGCGACGGCATGAACCACCTGGCCTTGCTCGAAAAAGACCCGGGCTTTCTGGCCATTCGGTCCGGTAAATTCCAAGACCGAAGTCGAGCCGCTCATGCACTTTAGTTGAATGATGTCAGCGAAATGAAGATCGCTGAGCGTTCCCTGAAATTTTTCGCTGTCGCTCTTACTCGACGGATCGAATAGCGCTTGGGCGAGATCGACGAAATCAGCTCGCGGAAAAGGCTTCTCCAAAAAGTGAATTGCGCCCAGTCCTTTTGCCTGTTCGCGATGAGCCTGAAGATGAGTGGCGGTTAAGATTATCGCCTTTGCATTGGAGTGACTGGTCCGCAGGTCCAGGAGAAAGTCCTGACCGAGATTGTAAGTGGCGTCCAGGTCGAGAACGAACAAATCCGGCTTGGCGTGAAGCATGAGACGCTGCGCTTCTTCCAGGCTACGGGCCACTTCGACATTTGCGTCCGGCGCTGCCTCGCGCAAAGCGTCTTCGATCTCGGAGGCAAGCTGCTCCGAGGGTTCCAATACCACAACCCAACCGGCGGGCCGGGGCGAATTTTCAGACTGAGACGCTGACTTTTGCTTCACGATTCAAGAAGAACGAGCAGGATTTCGACCAAAATGGTCAAATCCGCACCCTCCTTAGGAATGCCTGCTTCTCCGAAAATGCAAAGCTTTTTCTCGCCGGCCTAACAGGCAGACAGAAAATCCGGGACCGCCGCGAGAAATGCTATCTCGTATGGACGCCAGTCGTGACGGCGTGTCCGTTATCGGTTTTCACCGTCGTCGAACATCCGGCGAAAGCCGCCAAAAGAAGGATTGCACTCAAAGCCGAAAACAAAATGGTTCGCATAATTATTCCTTGTTAGTTTCTGTCTCTTATTCGCAATCGAGCAGACCGCTGAGTGTCTGTCACGCAAATTGTTATGATTTTTGCGCTGGAAAATTCCGGGCAAGATCGCGGCGGCTTATCTTGCCTCTTTCATTCACCGGAATGTCCGCGACGAACAAGATCTGCTTGGGCACCTGCCAGGCGCTCAGTCGTTGCCGGCAAAATTCCAGCAGCTGCATTTCACTCACATCGGATTTTGCCACGACGCACGCCGCGACTTCCTGATGACGCAAAGTCGACTCGCGACCGAAAACAATCGCCTCCTTCACGCCGTTGTAACGAAGCAGCTCAGCTTCGACCTCTGCCGGATTTAATTTTTTGCCTGCGACATTAATAAGGTCGGATATGCGGCCGACGATGCGAAAACAGCCATCGCTTTGACGCAACAAATCATCAGGAACAAAAAAACCGTTCCCCAGTTTTTCTTCGTTAGGCTCAGGGAAATAACCGTCGCCCACGGCGTTGCTTCTCACTCGTACCCGACCCGATTCGGCATCCGGATCCAGCAGTTCGAGTGTGACGCCTTCCATTGGTTCGCCGACGAAACCATCTTCGGTAGCAATCCCTTTGCGATCATAACAAATCCCGCCGCATTCCGACGAACCGTAGAAGGAATAAACCGGTCGCTGAAATCTCCCACGGAATTTTTGCGCGATTGCGTGAGACAATGGCGCACCCGCGGAAATGCAGAGCCGCAACCGATTCAATTCCGGAATTTGTTCCAGTTCGGAAAACGCCTGGTAAAAAACCGGCATCCCCGGAAAGACAGTCGCGCTGCTGGCGGCGAGATCGTTCAAAATCGCGCGCGGCATGGGATCGGAGCTCAGCACCATGGGAATGCCGCGCGCGATCAACGGAGTAATCAAATTGCTGAATCCGTAGGAATGGGAAACCGGGATGACCGCGAAATTCCGATCGTTTTCCGTAATTCCCATCGTCTCGCAGATCTGATTGCAATCGGCGAGAAGCTGTTCGCTCCGAAACCGAATGACACGTCGCGCAGCGGTCGTGCCGGAAGTTAACTTGAAAAGCGCCGGTGGATTTCCCTGCCAATCCGTCTTCGCGCTCTTGCGACAAAGCGCTAACGCCGCGTCACGCTCACGCGCACTGAGCGATTGATCGAGCGGCACGACGACACGGCGTTTTCGCAAACCGGCCAGGAGACTCGATGGCCAATCGGGATGATTACCAAGCTGGATCGGATGGATGTTGTCGGAATCGTTCCCGCCCAACGTTGATTCGATAGCAGACGCGCGTTCCTCGATTTCGCGAAATGTCCGTATCACTTCACCGCGCGCATCGAAAATGGCGGGCGCAGTGGCTTTCCGCCCCAGCGTATCATTCCAGGCCACAATTAGCGGATCTTCAGATTTCATCGCTTGCGAAAACCATCATTCCACGTAAGTTCCGCGCTCCTTTTCGAACATGAAAGCGGACATTCATCCTGAATACGTAGAGACTGACATTATCTGCGCGTGTGGCGCGGTTTATCATACCCGTTCCACGCGGAGTGATATTAAAATCGGCATCTGCGCGGCTTGCCATCCGTTTTTCACGGGCGAACAGAAATTCGTCGACACCGCGGGTCGCGTGGAAAAATTCGCGCGCCGTTACGGCAGCACCAAGGCCACGCGCGCTGTTAAGAAATCCGCTTAGCTGATTTTCTGCGTTGGCGTTCTCCGAACGTCGCGCTTTTCCCGGAGAGCTTTCGGGATTCTCAGAGATGGACTTTAATCTTTTAATCCAACGCAGACGCGAGCGCTTCTCAGAACTCGAGAACGAAATCGCCGATCCGCGCCTTTTTGAAAATCGCAAGCGCGCCAGCGATCTCATGCGCGAGCATTCGAGCATAAAACAATTGTTAGCCGATTGGGATGAACTTGAAACCGCTCGGCGACAGCTCGATGACAATCGCGAACTCTCGGCGGCCACCGATCCCGAGCTCGCGCAAATGGCGCAGGAAGAAATTCCGCATTTGGAAAAACGTGTGCACGATCTCGAGCAAAAAGTGCAGATCGAAATACTTCCGCCAGATGAGAACGACGAGCGCGATGCGATCGTGGAAATTCGTGCAGGCACGGGTGGCAGCGAGGCTGCTATTTTCGCCGCTGATTTGTATCGCATGTACAATCGTTTCGCCGAAGCCGCCGGATTAAAGATTGAAGATTTGGAATCGAGTCCGTCAGAACTCGGCGGATTGAAGGAAGTGATCTTCCAGGTTTCCGGTAACGCAGTTTTTCGCACGTTGCGCTACGAGAGCGGTGTTCATCGCGTGCAGCGCGTTCCCGCGACTGAAGCACAAGGCCGCATCCACACTTCCACTGCCACGGTTGCAGTTTTGCCCGAAGCCGAAGAAGTCGATTTTGAATTGAAGCCCGAAGATCTTCGCATTGAAGTTTGCCGCGCTGGCGGCCCGGGCGGTCAAGGTGTAAACACGACCGATTCGGCCGTGCAGGTCCTTCACATTCCGACCGGCCGGATTGTTCGCTGTCAGGACGGACGCAGTCAGCAAAAGAATAAAGAAAAAGCGTTGAGTATCATGCGGGCGCGCTTACTGGAGGAAAAGCAGCGGGAAGAAGAGGCAAAATATTCCGCTCACCGAAAAACCCAGATCGGTTCCGGTGGCCGCGAAGAAAAAATTCGCACCTATAATTTTCCGCAAAATCGCATCACCGACCATCGAATCGGTCTCACGCTTTATAATCTCGATCGCGTCATGGAAGGCGATCTCGGCGAAATGATTCAAGCGTTACAGGCGGCGGACGTCGCGCAACGCTTAAACGAATCGGCGACCGCGTGACGGTTCTCGAGCTGCTGCAGACGACTACCGCTTATTTCACCAAGCGTACGATCGAGAGCCCACGCCTGAACGCCGAACACCTGCTGGCGCACGCGCTGAACTGCAAACGATTGGATCTTTATTTGCAGTTTGAGCGCGTTCTCGCTGAAAACGAACTCGCACCTTTACGCGAACTCGTTAGGCGCCGTGGACAAGGTGAACCTTTACAGCATTTGCTCGGGACAGTGGAATTTTGCGGGCACACTTTTCATTGCGATAAACGCGCGCTTGTACCGCGTCCTGAAACGGAAGAGCTCGTGGAATTCCTGAAATCAGAACTTAAAAATCCGAACTCGCGAATTCTAGACGTCGGAACGGGCAGCGGAGTCATTGCGTTAAGTCTCGCCGGAAAATTTCCCGACGCGGTTGTTGTCGCAGCGGATATTTCAGAAGAAGCGCTCGCACTGTCGCGTGAAAACGCAACGCGACTCGGTCTCGAACGCGTGCACTTCGTGAAGAGCGATTTACTGCAAGGCGTTGAAGGTAAATTCGACGTGATCGTGGCGAACCTTCCTTACATCGCAAGCGGAGATCGTTCTTCATTATCGCGCGAGGTTCTGCACGATCCCGCAATCGCTCTTTTCGCCGGCGAGAAAGGCGACGAGTTAATGCGCGCGTTGATCGTCGCCGCGCCGGCTTATCTGCAGGCAAATGGATTACTCGCGCTCGAGATCGGAATTAATCAGCACGACGCGCTGATCGCTTTCCTAGCCGCGAAGAATTTTCACGACATAACTCCCAAAAAAGACTATGCAGGCGTGACACGTTTTCTCTTGGCCAGATATGGATAAAATCCTAGTGCACGGCGGCAACCCGCTTTCCGGTTCGATCAAAATCAGCGGCTCGAAAAATTCGGCGCTGCCGATTTTGGCCGCCACGCTGCTGACGCGCGAACCGTGCATTTTGCATCGCGTGCCGGATCTGAGCGACACGCATTACATGCTGCAGATTTTGATGCATCTCGGCGCGCAAGTGGAACGCGCGAGCGGCACGGTCACCGTCAACGCCGAGAAGATAGAATCGGTTGCGCCTTACGATGTCGTGCGCAAAATGCGCGCGTCGGTTTGTGTACTTGGTCCGCTCCTCGGGCGTTGCAAGGAAGCGACCGTTTCAATGCCCGGCGGTTGCGTCATTGGCGATCGCCCGATCGATTTGCATCTCAAAGGTTTTGAAGCGCTGGGCGCCGCAGTGCGTGTCGAAAGCGGCAACGTGAAAGTGTTCGCACCAAAACTCAACGGCGCGGTGATTAATCTGCGCGGAAAATTTGGCCCGACCGTTCTCGGAACCGACAATGTCATGATGGCAGCTGTGCTCGCCGAAGGAACCACCGTGATCGAAGGCGCGGCGCAGGAACCGGAAGTAATTGATCTCGCAAATTTTCTGAACAAAATGGGCGCAAAGATCGAAGGCGCGGGCACTCGCCGTTTGATTATTGAAGGCGTGAAGGAACTGCACGGGGCCGAGCACGACATCATTCCCGATCGCATCGAGGCCGGAACTTTTCTCGTGGCCGGCGCGATCGGTGGCAAAGGCGTGACGATCAAGCGCGTCGATCCTAGTCATCTGGAATCAATCACAAATGCCCTAACGAGTTGTGGATTTAAAATCGAAAGCACGGCGAATACCATTACCGTTTCGCCGAATGGCACAGCCAAGCCGCTTGAAGTCGTGACGGAACCGTATCCCGGATTTCCGACCGACATGCAGGCGCAAATGTGCGCGCTGCTTGCGACCACGGGGGGCATCAGCGTCATCACTGAAAATATTTTCCCGCAACGCTACATGCACGTCGCCGAACTCAAGCGCATGGGTGCGCATGTGCAGTTGGAAGGACCGACTGCCGTAATCCAAGGCGTTGAGAAATTAACCGGCGCGCCGGTGATGGCGAGCGATCTGCGCGCGTCCGCCGCGCTCGTGCTCGCGGGTTTGCGGGCTGAAGGAATCACCGAAGTCAGCCGCGTGTATCACATTGATCGCGGCTACGAACATCTCGATGAAAAATTGAGCGAGCTCGGCGCGCACATCGAGCGCGTGAAGGCTTGATCTAACGGCGGTCTGTTGCTTGCGTTCATTCGGAACAAGCGAGACGCTTTCTTTATGGAAACGACATCAAGCAACGTCCGCACCTGGACGGTTCTCTGTCACGCGAGCGCATTGCTCGGAGTATTCTTTCATTTTCTCGGGCATATTTTTGGTCCGCTCATCGTCTGGCTGGTGAAACGTGGGGAGTCGCCCGAAATCGACGCGCACGGCAAGGAGTCATTGAACTTCCAACTCTCGATGCTGATCTACGACGCGATCGCCGGCATTCTCTGCCTCGTATTGATCGGCTTTCCCATTTTGATTTTACTGTGGGTGGTCAACACGGTGCTCGTGATTGTGGCGTCGCTTAAAGCAAGCGAAGGAAAATTGTATCGCTATCCGTTCACGATTCGTTTTTTGAATTAATGTGGGAGCGGCCTCAGCGCCGCGACGGCCCGCATGTCATCTTGAGCGAAGCGAAGGACTCGCGAGTAACGCTGTGCTCTTATCAGCTCCGAGCGCATGGAATAATATGTGAGGTTCCTCGCTGCGCTCGGAATGACAAAGTAGTCGTGTGTCGGGCTATCGAGTAATTGCCTCACCACGGAATTTCTTTCCGATCGCGAAGAAATTTTCCCGTGAGGTTTTGCGGCGCAGCACTGGCGAGCCACACAATCGTATCCGCGCCTTGTTCAACGGAAAGATTCGCACCTGCTCCGCCCATGTCGGTTCGCACCCAGCCGGGACAGACGGAATTCACGGCAAATTTTGGCAACGCCGCGGCAAGCTGAACCGTGACACCATTCAAGGCCGTCTTGGAAATGCAATACCCGGGCGCCCACCCATCCGCGCCGTCGGCGAGCTGACCACCGCCACTGGAAACATTCACGATACGCGGAGCCGCCGATTTTTTGAGGGCTGATTCGAATGCATCAGAAACCAGAAGCGGGCCCAGCGTGTTTGTGCGCATGGTCGTCTCGAAAATTTCCGGTGTCATCGTGAGCGCGGATTTGTCTTCATCGAGCAGAATGCCCGCGTTGTTCACGAGAACGTCGAGATGATCGGCCGTATTTTTGAATTCTTCTGCTGCGGCGGTAATGCTCGCCCGATCGGAAACATCAATCTTTAGAAACGCGGCGCCCTCGATTTTCTTTGCCGCATCTTTTCCGGCTTTTTCATTGCGGGCACCGATGAAAACGCGAAATCCTTTCGCGGCAAGTTGCCGCGCAACCTCAAATCCGATTCCCTTATTTGCGCCGGTGACGAGTGCGATTTTTTGCTGTTTTGCCATTCAACAAATTGCGCCGCGGCGATGGCTTGCGCAAAGGCTCTCCCTCTTCGGCTAGCGCGTGCAGCGTTTCCATATTCGTCACGTCTTCGGCAAGGTCTTGGCCCTTCGGTGTCTCTAAAACTTTCGGGATTTTTTCGAAACGACGTTCGCGCATGATGAAGCGAAATGCCTCCAAACCAATCTGCCCTTTCCCAATATGTTCATGGCGATCGACCCGGGAGCCGCGCGCGGTTTTGGAATCATTGAGATGAATCGCGACCAGGCGACCTCGTCCCACGATCCGGTCGAACTCACGAAACGTTTTGCGCGCTGCCGTCTCGCTGCCGATATCGTAACCGGCCGCAAAAATGTGCGCAGTGTCGACGCACACGCAAAGCCGTTCCGGTTCCCGCACATTCGCGATGATGTAAGCGAGATGCTCGAAACGATCACCGAGACACGATCCCTGCCCCGCCGTAGTCTCGAGCGCAATTTTGGTTTTCACTTTTGGAATTGCAGCAAATACGCGATCGATCGATGCAACGATTTTCGTTAGGCCGATCTCTTCGCCCGCACCAAGATGCGCTCCTGGATGCAGAACAAGGAATGGCAGTTCGAGTTGATCCGCGCGAACGAGTTCCTCGGTCAACGCGCGAATCGAATTGGCGTGGAACTGCGGATTGTTGGTCGCGAGATTGATCAGGTAATTCGCGTGCGCAAAAACGGAACCGAGCGCGCCACGCTGTTGATGATTAAGAAAAGCGCTGATTTCCTCGCGCGCGAGCGGTCGCGCAAACCACTGCATATTGTTCTTCACGAAAATCTGCATGGCGGTGCATTGAATCGAACCAGCCCGCTCGATCGCTTTGTGCGCACCGCCGCCGATCGACATGTGGGCGCCCAGGAGAATTTCGGATTTCGAAATGCGGACTGCGGAAGGAGTGCGCAACGCATCGCGTTTTTGATTCGTTAGGCTTTTCATTCCGCAATCCGCCTCCGCAATTCCGAATTCTCTAGAACCGTTTCGGATGCCAGTTCGGCTTCGATAAACTGCCTTCGCCTTTGTATTCGAAAAGTTTGTAGACCGGCATTAGCACGACGCCGCCCGGAACATTCGCGTTTATCCGGACATCGAAATCGAGTTTATCGTCGAGAAAATGAATATCGCCGTGACCGATCATTCCGAAGAGTTTTCCGCTAACCTTGAAATCGCCAGTGTGCGCGACGCCGTCTTTGACGATGAAATCCGCGCTCGCATTGTGCGCCACGCTGTAGCCGGTGCCGGGTATAAGGTGGGAAATTAATTCCGAGAGCGGACCAAAAATTGGGATCGCAAACACATCGCCCTCGGTGACCTGAATTTTTCCGCTTCCTTCCATTGTGCGCGCATTGTCACCGATACCGGTGAAATCGTAATTTCCGTCCATCCGTCCATGCGCGGTGTGAAATTTAAAATACAGATCGGTTAACATCGGAAAGTCGACACCGGTAACAGAAAGATTTGCCTTATAATGCTGATCATTTCGTGCGAGCGAAATGTCCGCGCTGCCCTTTAGACTGCCGGAAAAAAGAGCGCCCCCCACTTCACTCAGGCGCAAACGATCATCGGTAAAAAGCAGTCGGGCTTTAACGCGATCGAGCGGTAGCGTTTTCCCGAGAAAAAAATAATTCATCCCTTTGGGCGCATCGACGCTGATTTCGAGATGCGTGTTTTTACCGCCGTGAAATTGCACGACGCCATTCGTGATAAGTTTCGGCGGCTGCCGAAATTTATAAGGAGCAACCGGCTTGAACAATTTTGGATCGATCCAATAAATCACATCGGACGGCCGCAAACTTGTCTGCACATTCGTTAGGCGAACTTCGTGCTTCGCCCAATCGTAAGCGAACGATCCCGTGCCCACGCCTTCGTCGCGCGTGACGCGCAGATTGTCGTAGGTCATCGCGCCATCGGCGAAATGGACCTTCGCACTCGCGTTATTCATCCACACGCCACGAAAACGCGTCCGGTCCGTTGCGATCGTGCCATCGCCTTTCCAAGTCGCTGGATCATGGCTCGATCCGCGAATGATAAGATGAATCGCAGGCGGGCGCGTCCATTCCCATTCGCCCAAAAATGGACGAAAATCCTGCGGCGCGAGCATGCTGATATCGGTGGGATTAATCGTGCTGTCGACATTTAAACGGAAGTCGTTAGGCGCATCCAAAAGATCGGCCGAGAGTTCGCCCGAACTTTGTTGCAGATGAATATCGCGCACCATCGTGCGGCTGCCGTCCCACGAAAAATCGGCAGATAACTTCGTAAAGGCAGCCTTTTGGTAAGTGAAATTCTCCAGGGCAATTCGGCCAATGACACTTCTGGTCGATTCTTCGCCGAAAGGAAACGTGCCGGAAAAATCGAGAAGCGGCGGCGTGGTGAATGTCGTTTCCGACAAAAGCTGGTCGAACCCAAAAGCGCTGAGAAACGATTTCAGATCGAGCGTGCTGCGAGCCTGGAAATTCGCCACGCCGGTTTGTCTGCTCCAAATGGCGCGGCCATCGAAACTGCCGGCGTCATCGCGCCATTCGCATTGCGTGATTGTGAGTTTTTGCCCGATCCATTCCGCGCTCACCGCCAGATTTCGAAAATCGTAATTGCCGCGACGAATTTGATTACCGACCAAACTCGTCGCGGCAATTACGATTTTCGAAATTGCCGCGACGAATTTGATTACCGACCAAACTCAACTCGGCTTGCGCGTCTTCGAGCTGCGAGAGATCGCCGCTGAATTTTATTTGCAAACGTGGCGCTTCATCAGGAAACGAGAATTTACCGAGCTCGTTGACGACTTGTTGAACAAGTTTCAGGCGCTCCTGCCATTCTTCTTCCGAACTCTCGGTTGAAGCCACGTAGTCTTCGCGTTTGATCAACTGGCCCGTGACGGAGACGCGAATACCGCAAAAAATTCCTTCGGCCTGGCTGACGGAGATTTGTTCCGGCGGAAAATAAATGTGGGCGCGAAATTTCGTGAGCTGCGCTCGCTGGGCGTTGGCGTTGGTTGAATGAATCGGGAAACTCACCGCGGCGTTGCGGATATCGAGCGCATTAAGAAACGGCTGGCGATGGATCAGCGCCGCATAGTTGATGTCGAGCGCGATCTCGCTGATGAGGGCGCGGGTCGTTTCGCGGTGTTTGTAATCGAAGATGCGAACGTTGCGCGCAACGAGACCGCGAAATGGATCAAGCGTGAGTCGCTGGATCGAAGCTTCGACGCCGTGCTTGTGCAGTTCTTCCACGACGCGATAACGCCACTGGCGACCAAAACCTTTGCGCGCAAGATACCAGCCGCCTAACGACAATCCGGCAATAAGGAGTACGATGAGAAATCGAAATGCCAGACGCGCGAGCGAGAAAGGGCGACGTCCCAAACGCGGGCGCGTCATTCTTTTCGGCGGTTCGAGGACGGAAGACGGCATCGGAGTGAAGGAAGAAAGTTGATTGCGATGTATGATCAACGCAACACTCAGCCCGCGATGACCGTCACCGATCTACCTGCCGTAAACGCTTCGCTGAACTCCGTGAGCACGATTTTCATTTCGATCGGCTGGTATCTGATTCGGCGGGGACATTGGCGCAGTCACATCGCGTGCATGATTACCGCTGTGATTTCGTCGACAATTTTTCTCGGCTGCTACCTGACCTATCACTATTACACCGGCGAAAAATCGACCCATTTCGCCGCGGGCGGCACCGTCGCGATTATTTATTTCACGATGTTGATTTCGCACATCCTGCTTGCCTTCGTCACGCTGCCGTTGGTGATCGCGACATTGATTCCAGTTTTCCGCCGACGTTGGGATCGTCACCGTCGCATCGCGCGCTGGACCATGCCGATCTGGCTTTACGTTTCGGTCACGGGCGTGCTTGTTTATCTCATGCTCTACAAATGGTTCCCGCCGCCGAATCTTGCGTTAGGCGGTTAGTTGATGTTTGATGAAAAGCGCGGTCCGAAACCGCGAGAAAAATATGGTTACGATCGCGACATTTAACGAGCCGGCCAAAGCGAAGCACTTGAAACAACGCCTGCAGGAATCGGGCTTGAAGGCGGACATTCATAATGAAGGCCATTTGCAGGCCGTCGCTTTTATGTCGAAGCCGCAGGCGAATTGGAAAGTGCTGGTGGATGAGGACGATTTTCCCGCAGCGAACAATCTTCTGGTGGAATGGGAGACAACCGATCCGGAAGTCGGCTCCGCGATTCATTGTCCGCAATGCGGTTCTTCGCGCATCGAGTATCCGCAGTTGACGCGAAAATTTCTGACGCCGGCGCTGGCGGGCATTCTCTTTGCGCTCAAGATTTTTCCGAAGGAATTTTATTGTCAGGATTGCCATTTTACCTGGAGCAACGCGAACCAAACCTCGCGCTATCGCTTCTGGAACCGATTCTTTTCCGGTCCGGAAAAACAGTCCTAGGCCAACGGTTTTGTGACCGTTGCGAAAGGGACGGCAGTCTCCGTGCTGTCTGACAAATCGAGAATGCATAATTGCCCAAGGCGCATCCCGTCATGAAATGGCTCTTTGTTTTGCTGCTCGCCATCATTATTTTCGGCGGCGCGGCCTTTTTTAGTTACAACATCTTCGTTAAACAGGAGATCGCCGTGCGACAGGAGCAAAAATCGGATGCTCCGCCACAAGCGACACCCGATTTCGGATTGACGGAATTTCGCGCGGCGCAAGGTCTCAAGGAAAATGGCAAACTGACGGATGCGCGTTCCGCCTTGACGGCTTTCCTCGAACGATATCCGACTGGTCCGCACGCCGACGAAGCAAAGGATCTTCTCGGCGAGGTGAACATCACCATCCTGCTTTCGCGTTATCCCGCGCCGGACAAAACCGAATACACGGTGAAACGCGGCGACATCATCGCGCGCGTAGCGGCGAAAATGAAAACGACGCCGGACATGATCATGCGCATGAACAATATGAACGGCACGATGCTGCACATCGGCGAGCATCTGCTGATTGCGCATCCGGATTTTTCGCTCTTCGTCCAACGCAACCAGCGCGTCGTCGTGCTTCTCGATCACGGCCAATTCTTCAAGCGCTACCACGTGCTCAATGTAAAATTGCTCACGCGCCAGTCTCCGAAAATCACGACGCACGTGGCCGACATTATGGCGTGGAAGTACGGAAAACGCGTCGGCTTCGGCAGCAAAGAATACGCAAGCAGCACGCGCTGGATTCGTCTCGCGGCCACGGGATATATTCTCTACGCCGAACCGAGTGGCGGAGTGCCGCCGCCGTCGCAGGGATTGCAAATGGAGGCCAAGGATTTGGTGGAATTGAGCACGCTTGTAAACAACAAGACCCCTGTCACCATTACTGATTGATTGTGAGGCTGGAATGCCGTGGCTATTGAACCGCCTGTGCCGTTAATGAACGAATCGCATCCGCTCGATTTTGAAAAACCGATCTTCGAGCTGCAGCGCCGGCTTCAGGATCTGAAGAACCACTCCGACGAACACGAGCTCGATTTCGATTCCGAAGTCGAAGCGATGGAAACGAAAATTCGCGAAACGCGCCGCGAAATTTACAGCAGCCTCACTGCCTGGCAGCGCGTGCAGATCGCACGACATACACAACGGCCGTTCGCGCTCGATTATCTTTCACGTTGTTTTACCGAATGGGTGGAACTGCACGGCGATCGACTTTTTGGCGATGATAAAGCGATGCCGAGCGGATTGGCCAAACTCGGACCGTATCGTTGCGTCGTCGTGACGCATCAAAAAGGACGCGACACGAAAGAAAACGTGAAGCGAAATTTTGGTTGCGCTCATCCCGAAGGTTATCGCAAAGCATTGCGATTGATGCGGCTCGCCGAAAAATTTGGATTACCGGTCATCGCGCTTATCGACACTCCCGGCGCCTATCCCGGCGTCGGTTCGGAGGAGCGACACATTTCCGAAGCGATCGCCGTGAATTTGCGCGAGATGATGACGTTGCGCGTGCCGACAGTTGCTGTTGTCATCGGCGAAGGCGGATCTGGTGGCGCACTCGGCATTGGCGTAGCCGATCGCGTTTTGATTTTGGAAAACGCTTATTATTCCGTCATCAGCCCGGAAGCGTGCTCGGCGATTTTGTGGAAGGATCGCAAGCATGCACCTGAAGCAGCGGAAGCGTTGAAACTCACGGCGCAGGATTTGGTAAAACTTGGAGTGGTTGACGAAGTCGTGCCGGAACCCGAAGGCGGCGCGCATCGCGATCACGATTTGGCGGCAGCCAATCTCGGCACGGCTTTGCGGCAGAATTTGCAGCGCATTGTCGACACGCCAATCGATGAGCTATTGGAGAAACGTTACAACAAATTCCGCGGGCTCGGAAATTTCGCGGAAGAAAAGCGCCCTTAAACATGCCGACCACTCAGCCACCGCAACCGAATCCAACTCCCACTCCGCCGCCGGAACCATTGCCACCAAATCCGCCCGAGCCGCCGATAGGATAGAGTAATCGAGTCGGAAAAAAATGTTTCGAACGATTGGCCGCGCATTTCTGATCGTAGTTTTATGCGCGTCAATCGGCGGCCCGTTGGTCGTGCTCCAATCCTTCGCCTGACCACGATGATTTTGCGATCCTTCCAACAGGTCTCGCTTGCGAAGGCTGTGTCGCAAGCTCTCGACGGCAATCATGCCTGTAATCTGTGCAAAAAAATTAACGCCTCGCAAAAAAAGGAAACGCCGCGCGTCCCCGATCGCCCCGATCTGATTTGCTCCACCCAACCTTTTCAAATCCCTTTTTCCTACCGGAATTTTCAATACGCCGAGCGCCGTTCGCATCAACGAACGCGTCCAGGCACCGCAGGTCCCGCCGCCGCGGCGGATGTTTGCCTAACGAGTCGTTAATTTCGCGCGGTGCGTGTGCACGATTCGCGGATTTTTCGTTAACCAGGAGCAATCGCGGGTTCGCGATTCATCCACACTTCAGGAGAAAGCGTTTTGAAAAATATTTACTGCCAGTCATTTTGACGTGCGAGCGTGCGATCTTTGCGGATGTTACACGCCGCAGCTCGAATCCTTGCCGCAAACGGCGGCAGAAACGCCGTTCGGCCAGCCCATCGTAACGCAACGATTCCTGACCGCCGAAAATCCCATCGTTTCAGCGGCCGGAAGGTTTCGCGATCGATCGCGGAACGGAATTCGGCCTGGGCGATGTCTCATCCTTGGCGCGCAGTTTGTTGTCTCCGGGGAGCATAAAGATGTCGATCGCTTCCGCGGAAAGCGCGCCGAAGACACCGGGATCACTTCGACTTTCGTTGGTCCGCGAGTGGTTGCGTCTTTCGGAAAATTCAGTGCGGAAATTGGAGTCGATTTGCCGGTATCGATCGAAAACACCGCGCTGCAAGTCGTGCCCGATTATCGCATTCGCGGAGGAATTTCGATGCGGTTTTAGACGATCGCCTAACGAACAGATTCCAGGACCGGCGGAGGCGACAAGGCTTCCTGCCCCGGCGGCGCGGTCGGGAACAAATAACGCAGCACCGGATCGACGCGCGCCGCCCATGCGCCTTCGCTGTGATCGCCGCCCTCGACTTCGCCGTATTGGAGATCGCCGTCGAGGCGCCAGCCTTTCTCGACCAAGGCATCGCGCAGTTTGCGCGCACGTTCCCAACCTTCTTCGTGCGTGCCGGTATCCAGCCAAATCTTTAACGGCAATTTGTCTTCGAGTGATTCGACCATTCCATAAATCGCGCAGTCATCCCACCAGACCGAAGGAGACAGAACGGCGAGACGCGAGAAAAATTTCGGATACCAAAGGCCAAGCACAAGCGTGGCCAGGCCGCCTAACGAGGAGCCACCCAGGCCCGTGCTTTCGGGTCCGCGGTGGGTGCGATATTTGCGATCGATAAACGGCTTCAACTCTTCGATCAAAAAACGTCCGTAATCTTTCAGCAAACCTTTGCTGCGTTTGCGCCCATCGTATTTGCCGCGGGTCGGCGCGTATTCGTGGATCCGATCTTCACCGGTGTTCGCCACTGCCACGATGATGAGTGGCTCGATCAGAACCGCGCGGATGAGCCGCTGCGCGGTTTCGTCGACGCCCCATTCCACACCGCCAAACGCGGTCGCGGCGTCGAAAACATTTTGTCCGTCGTGCAGGTAAAGGACGGGATAGCGTTTGCGCGACCAGCGCCGATAACTGCGCGGCAGATAGACGAGCACATCGCGACGGTTCCCGAGGATTTTCGAGCGAAAACCAGGATGCTCCTTGATGTTACCGGTGAGCGTGTGTTCGGGCATGAAAGCAAAACGCTTTCGCTGAACATTGCGGACTTGTCCAACTTTCGTGCGAGCGGGCGCACCTTTAAGGCGACCTCCGATTTATCTTGTGCGGGCGGGCTTCCCGCAATAAGTCGGGCGGCTCCGAATGTCGCCTTTAACGCAATGAACGAACGCTACATCAAATGGTGGACGCCTTATCTCAATCGTGAATTTGAGATGCTCGTTTTCGGCGACGGTGGCGGCCTGCCCCTTATCCTTTTCCCAACGTCATTCGGCCGCTATTCACAGAACAAGGATTTTCACGTCATCGATTCGGTCGCCGACTTCATCGATAGTGGAAGAGTGACAGTTTATTGCCCGGATGCGATCGATCTCGACAGTTTCTACAACAAGGCGATTCATCCGGCCGATCGCATGCGCACGCATAACGCCTACGAGAATGTGATTGTGCGCGACGTGTTCGATTTCGCGCGCCGCGAAGGTTCCTGTCACCGCGTGGCCGTGTGCGGCGCAAGCCTCGGCGCGTATCACGCGTTAAACATCGCCTTCCGCCATCCTGATGTTGTTAGTCATCTCATCAGCATGAGCGGCGCATTCGACATCAGCGATTTCTTCAACGGTTATTACGACGACAACATTTATTCTAACAGCCCGTACGATTACCTGCCGAACGAGCCCGATCCTTGGAAATTCAATCACATGAGCATCATTCTCGGCACGGGCGAATGGGATAACACCCGGCACGAAAGTCTGCGCATGTCTGCCATTCTGAGCGCGAAAGGAATTAATCACTGGCTCGACGATCGAAAGTGGTGTGGGCATGATTGGAATTACTGGCGCGAGATGCTGCCCTATTATTTATCGAAGCTGTAATTCGCTCAGTTTAGCCTAACGAATAAAAATTTATGAAAAAAATCGGAATTCTTTTTGGACAGGAGCACAGTTTTCCACCGGCCTTTGTCGAGCGCGTCAACGCAAAAACAGTCGGCCAGGATATTCGCGCGGAGTTCGTCAAGATCGACAAGGTCATCCAGGGCGAGCCATGCGGTTACGAAGTCGTGATCGATCGCATTTCGCAGGATGTTCCGTTTTACCGCGCGTGGTTAAAGAATGCCGCGCTCACCGGCACGGCCGTGGTGAACAATCCATTTTGGTGGAGCGCGGACGAGAAATTTTTCAACAACGCACTCGCGACCAGGATCGGCGTGGCGGTTCCGCGCACGGTGCTCTTGCCGTCCCATCAGGTCCCGCCGGACACGAATGACAATTCGTTTCGCAACCTCGCCTATCCGCTCGATTGGGAAGGAATTTTTGCCTACGTCGGTTGGCCGGCGTTCTTCAAACCATTTGCCGGCGGCGGCTGGAAAAATGTTTATCGCCTGAATAATTCCGAGGAATTTTTCCGCGCTTACAGCGAAACCGGCCAGCTCGTCATGATGTTGCAGGAGGAAGTGAAGTTCGAGATGTACTTCCGCTGTTACTCAATCGATCAACGCAATGTGCGCATCATGCCGTACGAACCGCGGCACCCCTATCATTTGCGCTACCAAACCGAATGGCAGGCGCCGCGTGAAATTTTGCAAAAAGTCGAGGAAGGCGTGCTCACCTTGAACAAGTATCTCGGCTACGATTTGAACACGGTGGAGTTTGCCATTCGCGACGGCGTTCCGCTTGCCATCGATTTCTGCAATCCTGCGCCCGATGCGGAAGCTGCGTCGGTCGGTCAGGGGAATTTTGAATGGGTGGTGGAAGCGGTTTCCGACATGGCGATTCGCAAAGCGCGCGAGCATGTTCCCGGGCGTGACAATTTAAGCTGGGGCAAATTCGTGCAAGCGGCTGCGACGAATCGGTCGTTAGGCGAACTGACGTAACTGCGGCGTGCCGTCATCCCGAGCGAAAGCGAGGGACCTCGCATCGTCAGAGAGGACGCTCGTAAGGTCCTGCGCTCACGCTCAGGATGACAGCGTGAGGTTTTCCGATAGTTTGAGCGCTTAGCAATGAAAGATCACGTTTACACCCTCGGCATCGAGGAAGAATTCGCGATTGTTGATCCGGAGACGCGCGAATTGCGCTCGCACATTCAGGAGATTCTCGAAGGCGGAAAGGTCACGCTCAAAGAGCAGATCAAGCCGGAGATGCATCAATCGGTCGTCGAACTCGGCACTGAGATTTGCCAATCGATCGAGCATGCGCGTTCGCACGTGATCGAGCTGCGCAGCAAGCTGGCCGAACTTGCCGGCCGCGGCGGACTCAAGATCGCTTCCGTCGGGACGCATCCATTTTCACATTGGCGCGATCAGCTCATCACCGAGGGCGAACGTTACCAGGAAATCGTGAAGGACATGCAGTTGCTCGCGCGCGCGAATCTCATTTTCGGATTGCACGTGCACGTTGGTATTCCCGATCGCGAAACGGCGATTCATGTGATGAATCAGACGCGCTATTTTCTGCCGCACATCTACGCGCTTTCGGTCAATTCGCCTTTCTGGGTCGGACACAACACCGGCTTAAAAGGATATCGCCTCAAAGTTTTCGAGCGTTTTCCGCGCACAGGAATTCCAGACGCGTTCGAATCGCTTTCCGAGTACGAGGATTACTGCAAGCTCCTCGTTCGGACCGGTTGCATCGATAATCCAAAGAAAATCTGGTGGGACATTCGTCTGCATCCATTTTTCGACACTCTCGAAGTCCGTGTCTGTGATGCGCAATCACGCGTTGACGACACGCTCGCGATCGCCGCTCTCATTCAGGCCGTGGTCGCGAAACTGTTCAAACTGCTGCGGCAAAACACGACCTTCCGCGTTTATCGTCGCAGGCTGCTCGATGAAAATCGCTGGCGCGCTTCGCGTTATGGCATTGACGGCAAACTGATCGATTTCGGACGCGAAGCGGAAGTTGAGACGCGCAGTTTAATAAACGAATTGCTCGAATTCGTTTCGACCGAAGTAAATGAGCTGGGGAGTCAAAAGGAGATGGCACATATTGAGCGGATCATGCGCGAAGGCACCGGAGCGGATCGACAGCTCGCCGTTTTTGAACGCACTAACGACGTCCGCGCTGTTGTCGATCAAATCGTGCACGAGACCTACGAGCATTTGACGGTGCCGGAAGCGGCGGCGGCAAGCTAGCAGCGTTGCCATTATCCCCAAGGTTCAACTCGAGAATGCGCTCTGCTTTGCTCTCTGTTTCGCCCCCATACTCATTGCCGGAATCCTCCTTTTCGGCTACGATCTGCGTTTCCTATGCCCGACAGAAGTTTCATGAGCGAAATAGAAGTTGATCTGGAGTTGGTGCCGGGTGCGCGCAATGCCATTCGCGATTGCCTGCGGCTGAAGTCCGACGAACGGATCACGATCATTACCGACGAGGCGACGCGTGAGATCGCAGGAGCGTTACGCGCAGAAGTAGAAGAGGTCGGCGCCGAGAATTCGGTCTTCGTCCTGGAAAATTATTCGACTCGTCCGCTGGTCGGAATGCCGGAAATAATTCTCGAAGATCTCGCGCTTTCGCAGGTCTCGATCTTTTGTGCGCAAGTGCAACGCGGCGAACTCGGGTCGCGCATGCAGATGAGCGATGTCGTCAACAAGCATCACATCCGCCACGGCCACATGGTCAACATCACGCGGCAAATCATGCTTGAAGGAATGCGCGCAGATTTTCGCGCGATCGATGCACTAAGTCAGCGTTTGGTGGAACGCGCGCGCCTGGCGCATCGCATCACTTGTCGCACGCCGCGAGGGACAAATTTCGAAGCGGAATTTTCGCCGAAACTGAAGTGGCTAAAAACGAGTGGGATCATCACGCCGGAAAAATGGGGCAACCTTCCGGGGGGCGAAATTTTTACATCTCCGGCCAACACGAATGGAACTTTCGTCGTTGATGGCGTGGTGGGCGATTACCTTTGCCAGAAATACGGCGACCTTCACGAGACGCCGCTCACCATCGAAGTTGTCGATAATCGCATTCGCGACTTGCAATCGTCGAACCAGGAATTGGTCAACGATTTCAGCGCCTACACCAGCACCGATGAAAACAGTGATCGCGTCGGGGAATTTGCCATTGGAACGAATATCGCCTGCACGCACATCATCGGAAATATTTTGCAGGACGAAAAAATTCCCGGCATTCACATTGCCTTTGGTCATCCTTACGCCGAGCACACTGGTGCCGATTGGAAATCGAAAACACATATCGACTGCGTCGGTCGCGATTTCGACATCTGGTTCGATGGCGAGCAAGTGATGCAAGCTGGGAAGTTTTTGTTGTGAGCTAGAGTTGTTCGTCACCCGACTCCGAAGCGATTTCGCTGGCGCTGAACAAAAGACGGACGCAGATATAAGTCGTTCGGTTTCAATAACCGAACGTTGCCTGCATGGATCCACTGCTACGTGCCAAGTTCAACGCAGACTTCACGCAGGAAAAGTACGCCGCGCTCCTGCGCTGCGTAAACGAAGGCGAACGTTGGCCGGCTGATTTCCGTTTATCCGAGACGCCGATTTTTCTGACGCGCGAATTCACCCACGAGGTCACGAGCGCAGCCCGCAAGATAGTCGATCTTACGCAAACGCCCGAATTCGTGCGGCACTCGCGAAACTCCATCCCGAAAGGAATGGAAGTACCTAACGAGTCGGCTCATCCAAATTTTCTGGCCGTTGATTTTGGAATTTGTAGCGTCGATGACCTTCTCGTCCCGCGATTAATCGAGCTCCAGGCCTTTCCGAGCTTGTATGCCTTTCAATTGATGGAGCTCTACTGCATGCGTAAAGCCTACCCGGCCATTCCGCGAGAATGGAGTTCCTCATTCGGAGGATTGAAGGACGAAGCCTATGTCCAGCTGCTCCGGCGCACGATTCTGGCAGACGCCAAATCTGAAAACGTCATCCTGCTCGAGATCGAACCGGAAAAGCAAAAAACGCGAATTGATTTTGCCTGCACCGAGTCGTTGCTCGGCGTGCATCCTGTTTGCCTAACGAATCTGAAAAAACGAGGCCGCCGATTATTTTACGAGCACGACGGCCGTGAAACGCGCGTCGAACGAATTTATAACCGAGTTATCTTCGATGAATTATTGCGCCGGCCGGATCTGAATCTTCCCTTTCAATTCCAGGAGGAACTGGATGTCACCTGGGTCGGTCATCCGAACTGGTATTTCCGCATCAGCAAACATTCGCTTCCTCTTTTGAAAACCGAACATACCTCGCCGGCATTTTTTTCGGATGAGTTTCCGCCTAACGAATCGCTGGGGGAATACGTTTTGAAGCCACTCTATTCGTTTGCGGGCCTCGGCGTTGACATGGAGCCAACACAGGAAAAAATCGCGGCGTTAAAGAATCCTCACGAGTGGATTTTGCAGAAGAAAGTTACCTACGCGGAATTCGTGAAGACGGTCGATGGCCGGAAGTCGAAAGCCGAAATTCGCATGATGTTTGTCTGGCCCGATGGAGATGACAAACCAACGCTGGTGAACAATCTCGTGCGCATGAGCCAGGGGAAAATGATGGGCGTCGATTTTAATCGCGACAAAACCTGGGTCGGCTCCAGTATCGCGCTGCACGGTTAACCGGCGCGCGACATGAGTTCGGCCACCCCTGTCGAACTGCACACCGGAATTATTTCGAACTCCATCAGATCGCTCCACGCATCTGTCCACTGACGGAACAGTTTTTCGTCATCCGTCTCCATGACCTGCCAGCACCTTTTGAGATCGCGATCGATCCAGCTGGAAATGTATTTGAGGCCATCGGGCATCATGCGTCCCTTCTCACGGAGGCGTTTGTAGATTGCCGGGGCGTCTTTGAACTCTTCGATCACCATGTAAAGCATGGATCAGCCTTTCAATTCATCGTTCGTTTCAGCGAAAGCGTTTACGGCGAACTCCAGGTCCTCGCGAGAATGTGCCGCCGAAACTTGTGTGCGCACACGCGCCGTTCCATGCGGCACCACCGGATAAAAAAATCCGATGACGTAGACGCCTTTCTCCAGCATGCGCGCGGCGAACTTCTGCGATTTGGCCGCGTCCTCGATCATGATTGGCACGATCGGATGCGTGCCGGGTTTAATCGTTAGGCCGCGCTCGGTTAGAGCCGCGCGAAAATATTTTGTGTTCTCTTCGAGTTTGTCACGCAATTCGGTTGAGGCGGTAAGCAGTTCGAGCGCCCGCAACGACGCTGCAACCACAGGCGGTGCGATGGTGTTGGAAAATAAATACGGGCGCGAACGTTGTCGGAGAAGATCGACAATCTTCTTGCGACCACTGGTGTAACCGCCGCTCGCGCCGCCGAGCGCCTTGCCGAGTGTGCCGGTAATAATATCGATCTGGCCGACTACGCCGCAATGTTCGTGCGTGCCGCGTCCCGTTTTGCCTAGGAATCCCGCCGCGTGGGCGTCGTCGACCATGGTCAGCGCATCGTATTTTTCCGCGAGCTCACAAATCGATTTGAGATTTGCAATTGTCCCATCCATCGAGAAACAACCGTCCGTCGCGATGAGTCGGAAACGCGCATCGGACGCTTCGCGCAACTTCGTTTCCAGATCAGCCATGTCGTTATGTTTGTAGCGAAAGCGTTGCGCTTTGCAGAGGCGGATGCCGTCGATAATGCTGGCATGATTCAATTCGTCGCTCACGATTGCGTCCTTCTCGCTTAGCAGCGTTTCGAACAAGCCGCCGTTCGCGTCGAAGCATGATGGATAAAGAATCGTGTCTTCCGTTCCGAGAAACGTCGTTAGGGCAGCTTCGAGTTCCTTGTGGATGTCCTGCGTGCCACAGATGAAACGAACACTGGCCATCCCGAAGCCGTGAGTGTCGAGCGCTTCTTTAGCTGCGGTGATGATCGCCGGATGATGGGCGAGCCCGAGATAATTATTCGCGCACATATTCAGAACGCGCCGGCCGCCGGTGATTTCGATTTTCGCATCCTGTGGGCTCGTGATCACACGCTCGGTCTTGTAGAGACCTTGCGATTTAATTTCCTCAAGAGTGTCTGCGATTTGTTTTTCGAATTCGGCGAGCATGAGCGGAGATTACGCAAATTTTTGGAGAAGACGATAAAGATTGGGTTGCCGCGGTTGTGAATAACTGTTAATAACTCCCCGATCGCTCTTGGAACGCCGCGAACTTATTCGATTCGCCTTCGGCATCAGCGCCCTCTTTGCGCTCATCGGCTGCGGCACAACCCGCTCTTTGCCATCCTACGAACAACCACTGGCGAAGTCCGATTTCCAAACCGTGCGCACGACCGCTTACACGCACACTGAGTCGGATCATGTGCAATTTAGTAATCACAATGCGCTCGGCGGCGAGTTGCACGCGGCGGCGCATCCGGTTCGTTCTGCTGCCATCGCACCGCGTGCCTTACCCGCGGATGCGGATAATGAAGAGGATGATGGTTATCGCCGGGTCGCACTTTCAGACACGCCGCTGCAACCTTTTTCCATGACTGAAACCAGGACGACGCGCAGGGGAGGCAGCGCGATTAAACGCACAACGACTACCACGGTGACACGATACCCGATTCAGCCTTCGGGATATGGAAGCGCTGCCGCCGATTGGTCGCGCTGGCCGGCTGGGACAATCTTTCGCCTGCTTTCTACCGGGCAAATCTATCGCGTCGATGACTACGGTTGGGCGCTGGCGGGCCGCAACACGATCGATCTCTATATGGCAACACCCGGCGAGATGAATACCTGGGGCGCCCGCAGTGAACCGATTCAAATTCTCAAATGGGGAGATCCAGACGAAAGTTTGCGCCTTCTGCAATCACACCAAGGCTACCGACACATTCGGCGCATGGTTTTGGAACTGAAAGGGAATGACCGCGCCGCTGCCCAATTGGAATAGCAGCCAAGTGTTTAAATGAAAACCGCCTCGCAGTTCACTCGCAAGGCGGTTTCGATTTCCTGTCGCTCGAAGCGCGACTAATGGAGGTTAGTTAACGGCCGCGGTGCGGGGTTGGACCGCATGTCGGTTCCTGTTCCTTTAATTATGTCCCGCGTTGGAGCCGAAGCTCCTGAGTATGTTGTCGCTCGGCGCCGAATTCCCCACGGCATTGTTCCCTACGGCGTTTGTGCTCGCTCCGCCGCCTTTGGCATCTTTCGAGGGCTTCAGGTCGCGAACTTTCACTGTTTTTTTCTTTTTGTCTGTCGCCCTACTAGTTGCCCTTCCTTTTGTCGGTTGGGTTGGTGTCAGTCACGCCGAAGAGATATTGACGCCCGCCCAAGACGTTTTCCTTTGGAATCAGGTCATCAAGCCGGATCAATTTTTCCTTTTTGCGCTTTTGCTTTCGAACCGCCGGTTCTCCAGCAGGCGCATCTTTTTTATCCTTCGGCATACTCACGTTACGATTTCTTTACCAGCATTCATGCCACCACCGTGTAGTGCGGCAAAATCTACTCGTTTCATTCTATGGAAGTCTTCATATCTCCTAGGGAAATACGTATCTTTGGGATGGTTAAATTTTTCTCAGCACTCTTGTCGAGATCGTTAGGAGAGCGGGAAAGCTGCCTCGTTTTCACACCAGCATGGTCTAGCCGCGGGCGGGCACGGTTCATTTCTGAGTCATACTCCGCAGATGCCTAACGAGTGTAGCGCGCGAGATCCCGAGCACCTTCGCAGTCCGGCGTTGGTTACGTCCGTTCTGATCATAAACAAAAACGATATGTCGCGCGACGGCTCCTGATAGCGAAAGATCGCGTCCAGCGTTGTTTTGGACAGTTGGACGAGCTAACGAGGTTCTTTCGCTTAACTCGCCCGTTTCATTATTCTTCAAATCGGGCAAGGTCACGTGCTCGGGAAGAATAACGGGCCCTTCGCAGAAAAGCGTCATCGTCCGGACGGTGTGATTAAGTTCGCGAAGATTTCCAGGCCACGGATACATGAGCAGTCGTTCCATCGCTTCGGGGTGAATAGCGGTGATGTTTTTTCCGGCGCTCGCCGCTGCAGCTTTGAGTTCGGCTGCGATCAACGCCGGTAGTTCCTCCTGCCTTTCGCGCAATGCCGGAATCACAAGCGTGAGACCATTTAGTCGGTGATAAAGGTCTTCGCGAAATTTCCCGTCCTGCACTCTTTCGCGCAGCGAGCAATTCGTTGCGCAAATGATCCGCACGTTGGTCGTCAGCATGCGTTCGGAACCAAGGCGTTCGAACTCGCCGTATTCGAGAACGCGCAAAATCTTCACCTGCGCGAGCGGACTCATATCCGCGATTTCATCGAGAAAAAGCGTGCCGTTGTTCGCGAGTTCAAATTTACCCTTCATCGTTTGCTGGGCGCCGGTGAAGGCTCCGCGTTCATGGCCGAAGAGCTGGCTCTCAAGCAAAGTATCGCTCATGGCCGAGGCGTTGAAGGCGATAAACGGTTTCTCGGCGCGCGTTGAGGAATTGTGAACCGCGTGGGCGAGAAGAGTTTTTCCTGTGCCTGTTTCGCCCAGCAACACGACTGGCACATCGGATTTCGCAGCCAGGGACGCGAGGCGCAAGCAACGCGCCATCGCCTCATTCGCGGTCGTGAGATCCTCGATTCTGAGTTTGGAACGTGAATGAAGCATGCCGATTAATCGCGCATATTTTCGCGCAGTTGCCGGATTGGTTCGAAAGCGTACTCAATCAAGGTGCGTTGGCCGACAATAATGCGTGCCTGTCCGCCCATCCCAACTCGCAAAGGAAGAGGATGTCTGCGTGACGCTCCGTCGCCCTCATCGAGCGATGCCAAAGCGACGAAGTGCGGGCCTTCCGCGGAAGTTACGGCCGATGGGCTGACCCAATCCAACCGGGCGTTGACCGCGCCGTATCGCTGATACGGAAACGCATCGAAGAAAAAACGAACACGTTGTCCGATCGCGAGTTTCGGCAGGCCGGCTTCACCAACGATTAATCTCGCGCGCGGTTTTGAATTCGTTTGTGCGAGCTGACAGAGCTCCTGGCCATTTTGCACGACGCTGCCGGCGTTACGTTGTGCAAGGGAAGTGACGACCGCATCGTAAGGAGCGCGCACCGTCAACAAATTCACCTGCGAGTTTTCCATATCGCCCTTTAAAGCGGAAAGGCGCACTTTCAGTTTTTCGATTTCCGCCAGATCCTCATCGCGCTGGCGTGCATGTTCAGTTTGGATTCTTTCCCGGTCGAAATTGACCTGCTGCAAAGTCCGTTGTGCCACGCTCAAATCCTTTTCCGATTCCGCGGCCTCGAGCCGAAATCGAATTAGTTCCACCTGTGAGATCCCGCCATTTTTGGAAAGCTTCTCCATCCGCGCTATTAAATCGCCGCTCGTGGACGCGTGTTTCTCGCGGAATTTTACTTCGCTTTCCGACTGCGCGATTTCCGCTGTCTTGATTTCCAATTGTGAAGCGTAAGCGGCGTCGCTCTTAGCCAGACTTTCCTCACGGGAGCGCAAATCTTCACTCCACGTGCGAGATTGCGTATCCCACCCGCGGATTTCGTCGGAACGTAAGACAAACAAAGGTGCGCCCGCCTTTACTTCCTGTCCCTCACTCACTGCAACCCGATGGACCACCGCCTGCCGCGGCGACTGAATCGGATCCGCACCTTGTGCCGGCACGAGAATAAAAGAACAAGTCACCGTTTCCGGCAAATGCACTACGAGCGCGGCAAGCAATGCGACAGCGAACATTGCGATCAAGAGCCATGACGTCGACCGCACAAACCACGGCGGTGGATTTTGCGGGAGCATTTCCGATTCGGTTTCGATGGACGGTCGCTGTGCGAATTGCGTGGCCATGGTTAGATTCCCAGTTGCTGACTGGAGAGGTAAAAATACAAGCCACGCTGCGCCATGAGTTGATCGTGGTTGCCCACTTCAGCGACCATTCCTTTTTCCAAAACCACAATCGAATCGGCTTCGCGAATCGTGCTGAGTCGATGCGCGATGACGATGGTTGTTCGGCCAGTCATCAATCGTCCCAGATTATCCTGAATCGCGCGCTCCGATTCGGTATCGAGTGCGCTCGTCGCTTCATCAAAAATGAGCACCGGCGGATTATTATAAACTGCGCGCGCGATGGCGATGCGTTGTTTTTGTCCACCGGAAAGCGACAAGCCTGATTCACCGATTTTGGTTTCGTATCCGAGTGGCAATCGCATGATGAAATCGTGCGCCGCGGCAGTTTGCGCAGCCGCCAGCACACGATCGAGATCCGGCTCCGAATCACCGAACGCAATGTTCCGCGCGATCGTTTCGTTAAACATATGATTTTCCTGCAAAACCATTCCGATATGGCGACGCACATCGCGATAGTTCAGCGCCTTCAAATCCACATGATCGAACATGATCGTGCCGTCTGTCGGTTCGAGCAGGCCCGCAATCAATTTGATCAACGTGGTTTTCCCGCAACCGCTGCGCCCGACGAACGCAACCATTTTTCCCGGCGCAATATCGAGCGTGATATCTTTTAGAATGTCGGGCGATTCGGGCCCGCCGTATTTGAAACTAACGCGGTGCAGTTCGATTCGACCTTCCAAACTGTGTACCGGTGTGAGACGCGATCGATCCCGTCCCTGTTCCGGCTCCTGTTCGAAAATATCGTTGAGCCGATTGATCAGAACGCTGGCGAACTGCATGTTATCCCACACGCCGAGCGTGCGCAGAATTCCACCGTAGGCCATCGCCGTTAGCGAACTGAACGCGACGAATCCGCCAATGCTGAGATGTCCCGCCATCACCTGGTTAGCGCCGACCCAAAGAAAGATCGCAGTCGAAAGTAAACCGATGCTTTGCAGCACGCTGTCGTAAGACATGACGATGAAACTGCTGCGGAATATTTTTTTTGAGACCGCGAGAAATTCATTCAACATCGCATCCCGGAACACCGTTTCCGCAGCCGCGGCTTTGACCGCTTCGATGCCTTTGATCGCATCGATCTGGTGCGAACTGTATTTGCCCTGACTCTCTTCCACGCCGGCGAAAAGTGGCCGCAGAACCTTCTGCGAAAAATACATGAGGCCGCCGTAAAGCGGTGTCGTCGCCAGGAATGCGAACGTCAAAGACGGGCTGTAGGTAAACATCAGACAAAGCGCGCCCGTGAGTTGCACCATGGCAAGCAGCGCACCGATACCATGCTGCACCGCGAACTGCCGGACTTGCCGCGCACCGTCGAGCCGGCGTTGAATATCGCCCGTGCGCCTACTCGTAAAATACGTCATGGGCAATGCCAGCATTTGCCGACTGAGATAATCCAGAATCGCGGTGTCGAGACGAACCGCGATGAAGGAGAGTAAATATTCCTGGGCTAACGCCGAGGCCTGCACAAAAAGCAGCGCCGCGCCCATGCCGAACAAGATCGTCTTTAGTAAGCCGACATCTTTTTCGACGATAACTTTGTCGACCACCATTTCGGTGAAGATGGGAAAGAGTAATTGCAAGAACGTCACGGCAATGGCCAGCAACAGAACCTGCAAAAATATCGTGCGGAATTTCGCAAAGAACGGCAGCAGCCATTTCAATCCTACTTTGCTTTCCGGCGCGTTTTCGAACGCGGTGGTGTAATCAAAAAGCGCGGCGTAACCAGACCAGTTTTGTTCAAATTCCTTGCGCGGAATTTTGCGCAAGCCGAGCGCGGGATCAGCAACTTTGACGTAGGCGTCAGCGACGTCGTAGAGCACCATCCAGTGGTTGCCTTCCCAATGCACGATCGCGGGCAATGGCATGAGGGGAAGATTGCGAATCGAAACTTTCAGCGCACGCGCCGCTAAACCGAGCTCGGTCGCGGCGCGACACAACGCTTTCAGGCTCGTTCCATCTGTAGCGGTGTGACAAAGCTGGCGGATTCGCGCGAGGCTTACTTTGCGACCGAAGTGCCGGCAAATCATTCCAAGACTTGCGGCACCGCAATCCATCTCATCGATTTGCTGCACGTACTCAAAACGCCGGATGCGTTTTTTGTTTTTGCGGAAAAGACCGCTCTCATCGGCAAACGGTTCTTCTTTATTTTCGGTTTCCGTCGCAGCGTGTTGTCCGTCGAGCGCGACTTTGTCGTGCGTCGCCGTTTCCGCTGGCAACATTTCCGTGGTGAAATCAAGCGGCACGCGCGCTTCCGTTTCGGCCTGATATTGCGCGAGACGTTCCTCCATCAATCTCCCGAATTCCGGGAAATGCTTTTTCAGATCGCGCACGGCTGACGGCTCGAGCGCAAGTAATCGGCAATCGCTGAATGCTTCCACCGAAGCCGCGCGCGGCGATCCGTTTAAAATCGAAAGTTCGCCGAAGAAATCGCCATCGCGATAGAAGGCAAGATTGCGCTGGCTTCCGTTGTTCGAAGAAAACGCACGGGCGCGGCCTTTCTCCAGGATGTACATCGGCCCGGGTTCGTCTCCTTCTTTAATGATGAAGCCGCCCTTCGCAATTTCGACCAGCTCCAGTTTTTCGATCACACCGCGCAACGCGGGCACAGGCAATCGGCCGAAATTGCTGAACTCGTAGAGAAATCCCTGCAAGGCGCGGTGTCGCGCCGTCATCTCGATATGATGTTTTAACTCGGGCGTTTCCTCGGCGAGCTGAAGAAAATCGCTGCGATCAAGTCGCAAGACTTCGACGGCGGTGCTGCAACGCACGGTCGCGATGCGCGTGCCAACTTGCGAAAGCGCCGCTTCACCAAAGCTATCGCCCGGCTTCAAGGTCGCGAGCACGATTTCAGTTCCTTTCTGATCGATTTTCACGACGCGCGCGCGCCCGGAAACCAGAATATAAAACGCATCAGCCGGTTCACCTTGCCTAACGAGTAAGTCCCCAAAGTCGTAATGTTCCTCCTGCAAAAGCGGCAGGATTTTTTCGAAATGCTCGTCCGGCAAAAATCGAAACAGGAGTGAGCGTCGCAGCAGGCTGTCGTCTTTCGCTTTCATGCGATTGAACTCGAGAACATTGGCCACTGAATATGTTTTGCCGTCAGCTCGGAAAAATGCCGATCGAGAATACGTCGATCCGCTCGCTCACGCACCTTCTCATCCTGCGCGCTCGGCTCAGATTTGTCGATGACGCGGCAAAGATGAAAACCGTCGCCGTGCGAAATCGGTTCGAGAATTTCGCCGGCGGAAACGCTCAAAAATTTCTGCTGCAAATCCTCCGGAAGATCTTCCAGCAAAATTTCCGCGTGCCGGTAGGGATATCGGCCTTCCCCCGCCACTTCCTCCATCGTCATGCCGTCATCGCGCACGCAGAGCAACGCTTCACGCGCCGCATCCATGGAATCCAATTCGATTGTTTCCAAATCGAATTTTGTCAGCGGCAAACGGAGCGATGTCATTTCACGCTCGCGCGCTTGTTTGTGCAAAAGCGCTTCTAGTTTTGCGCGATAACGCGCCTCTATTTCGAGCGTATTTTTGAACCACGCCGGCTCACGTCCGATCTTGCCTAACCAATCGGGCAACTGTTTTTTGTCGATTCCACGATCCGTAAGAAATCGCTCTTCTTCGGCCGACATTAGCGCAGGATCGATTCTGTCTTTTGCTTCAACACGGCTTTCGGCCACGCGCCAGCTCAGACGTCCTCCCATGCGACCTAATTCATCCGATAGAATCAACTCGATGATTAACAGCTCGCGCAACTCGTTAGGCGCGGAGGCGAACTCGATCACTTCGAATTCCACATCGTCGATCCGTTGACCCCAATAATGTCGGACAAAGTGATCGCTAAAATCATTCAAGTTTAAGCCGCGCTCAGTCAGCCATCGCTCCGTTTCCTCAGCCGTGATGAGATCATGTTGATAACGAAACGATTCCGCCGCGGCATCGATCGCGGATTCATCAATCTCCATCTCGTTTGCATCCGCTTGTTTTTCCGCCGCAACGAGGCGCAATAATTCCTTCCAAACCGGATCGATTTCTCCGCGGAAATTCGCCGAATCAACCACATCGCGAATGGTGAACTCTTCGTTCCCGCTGGTAAAGATAACCCGGCTTTCGTCCAACGCTGTTTGGCCGCTATCCATTAGGGGAATCGCGATTAACTGGCAATTCGCGAAAAAAGTCGAGCCTGATGAGTACCTCTCAGGATAGACTCCAATCGAGCACGATTTTACCCGAGTTTCCGGACTTCATCAGTTCGATCGCTTCCTGGAACTGCGTGTAGGGAAAACGATGTGTGATGACGGGTGAAATATCGAGTCCGCTTTGAATCATGGCCGTCATTTTGTACCACGTTTCGTACATCTCGCGGCCGTAGATTCCTTTAATCGTGAGCGCGCTAAAGACGACGATGTTCCAATCGATCGCCGCGCTTGCCGGCATGATGCCGAGCAGCGCGATCTTGCCGCCGTGAAACATCGCCGGCAACAAATCGGCCATCGCTTTCGGACTGCCCGACATTTCGAGCGCGACATCGAAACCCTCCTTCATCCCGAGTTCTTTCATCGCATCGCCTAACGAATTTGAACGCACATCCAACGCAAGCGTTGCGCCCATTTTTTTGGCAAGATCAAGGCGATATGGATTGATGTCGGTAATGACAACATTGCGCGCACCGGCATGCCGGCAGATCGCCACGGCCATGCAACCGATCGGGCCGGCGCCCGTGATGAGAACATCTTCGCCGATGAGATCGAACGAAAGTGCGGTGTGAACGGCGTTGCCTAACGGATCAAAACACGAAAGCACATCGAGCGGAATTTTCGGATCGGCGTGCCAGACATTATCCATCGGGATGGAGAGAAATTCCGCGAACGCGCCCTGGCGATTCACGCCGACTCCCTGTGTGTTCGGACAAAGATGACGTCGGCCCGCGAGGCAATTCCGACAATGTCCGCAAGTGATGTGACCTTCGCCCGTCACGAGATCGCCCGGCGCAAAACCTTTCACATGATCGCCCACGCGCTCAACCACGCCGACAAACTCATGGCCGACGACCATCGGCACGGGAATGGTTTTCTGCGACCACGCGTCCCAGTTGTAGATGTGAACGTCCGTTCCGCAGATTGATGTTTTTTTGATGCGAATCAGAACGTCATCGCTGCCAACTTCGGGAACGGGAACATCTTCGAGCCAGAGTCCCGGCTCGGCCTTGCGCTTCACGATTGCCTGCATCGTTTTTTGCACGAGGACCAAGTTAGGCAAATCGCGAACGCCGCAAAGTGATTCTTATTCGCGCTCGGTAATCGGTGGACAAAGTTCTTTTCTGTCGGGAAGATGCCGATGCATGTCTGTTACGGTTGAGCGAGCGGATTCGAAACCGGCGACGCGGCGGTCTGTCTTCATTCTGCGATTCGCCAGCACCATCACGCTTTGGACGGTCGCGCTCGTCATTTGTTTTTCCGGTTACGAACTCGGCTTTTTTGCGCTGATCAGCGTCGTCGGCATGATCGCACTCTGGGAATTCTACGGCATGCTCGATCACAAGGGCCTGCCGAATTTCAAGCTCACCGCCATGATTTGCGGCGCCGTCATGCTTGTCGGCAGCTTCTATTATTTTTCGCACTACGGCCCGGCACGTTCCTACGATTTTGAAGTCGCGATCCTGCTTGTTTTTTTGCTCACGGTGATCACGCGACAAATGTTCAACAGCCTTCGTGATGACGAACCGTTGCGCACCATGGCTTACACGCTCTTCGGTCTGCTCTACGTCCTTTGGCTTTTTAATTTCATCACCAAAATCGTCTACGTTGTGCCGCGTTCGCCGACGGGCGCGGTGACGGGACAGTTCTACTGTCTCTATCTCATCGCGGTGACGAAATTCAGCGACATGGGCGCCTACCTCACAGGCAGTGTGATCGGCCGGCATCAATTGATTCCGCACATTAGCCCGAAAAAAACATGGGAAGGATTTTTTGGCGCGCTCGCATTTTCGTTGTTCGCCAGTCTGGCTTTGTTTCGGCTTATGCCTGGCCACTTGCCGGTGTTAAACTGGACGCATGCGATTGTGCTTGGGCTCTTACTTGGTTTCGCTGCGGTCATCGGTGATCTTGCCGAATCGATCGTCAAACGCAGCACGGGCGTGAAGGATTCCGGGAACATGCTTCCAGGAATCGGCGGCGCACTCGACCTCGTCGACAGCTTGCTCTTTACCGCGCCGCTGTTGTTTTTTTATCTGCGGCTGGTCATTCACGTTCCCTAAGAATTTCGCACGCACGATTCTCTTTTAAATGAAACGCAAACGCGTTGTGGTGCTGGGCGCGACGGGATCCATCGGCGAAAGCGCGCTGAAAGTGGCGAACGACATTCCAGAGCGGATGGAAATTGTCGGCCTCGCCGCGAACGCGAACGCGCGCAAACTGGCGGAGCAGGCGAATGCAGTCCGGCCAGAAGCGCTTTGTCTCGTCGATGAATCAAGGCTGGGCGAGCTCTGCGCTAATCTGAATTACAAACCCAGGATTTTTGCCGGCGAAGAAGGTTTGCAGGAGATCGCTTGCCTAACGAATGCGGAGATGGTCCTTGTTGCGGTTGTCGGCACTGGTGGTCTGCGGCCCGCGCTCGCGGCAATCGAAGCTGGAAAAGATCTTGCGGTGGCGAGCAAGGAAATTCTCGTGATGGCCGGAGAAGCCGTCATGAGTGCGGCGGCGAAGAAAAATGTGCGAGTGCTCCCGGTTGATAGCGAACACAACGCGATTTTCCAATGTCTCGATGGCAGAACTTCCGAAGTCCGACGCATTATCCTGACGGCATCAGGCGGACCGTTCCGTGAAACGCCTAACGAGCAATTCGCTGATATCACGTGCGAGCAAGCGCTTAAGCATCCGACATGGAACATGGGCCCAAAGATCACGATCGATTCGGCAACGCTCTTTAACAAAGGCTTGGAAATGATCGAGGCGCATTGGCTTTTCGGCGTGGAGATGAAGCGCGTCGAAGTAGTGATTCATCCGCAAAGCATTGTGCATTCGATGGTGGAATTCGCCGATGGCTCGGTCCTGGCGCAGCTCTCGCATTCCAACATGTGCTTCCCAATTCAATACGCGGTCACGTGGCCCGATCGTGTGCCGAACTCGCTTCCACCGCTCGATTTCGGCAAACTTTCGAAGCTGGAATTTGCGACGCCGCGCTACGACGACTTTCCGGCGCTAAATTTAGCGCGGCGCGCGGGTGAAGCCGGCGGCACCCTCCCTGCTGTTTTGAACGCCGCTAACGAAGTTGCGGTCTCAGTTTTCCTCGATCGACGCATGAAATTCCCTCGTATCTGGCAATTGGTGGAGGAAGTGATGAATCGTCACCGCGTCGTTGCGCATCCCAGTCTGGATGAGATATTGGCCGCCGATCAATGGGCGCGCGAGGAAGCGCGACGCATCGTCGGGAAATAATTTCTGATCATGATTCTGCACATCGCTCGCGTTGCCCTCGTCATTCTCGAGGTCGTCGTTCTTTTCAATCTGCTCATCATCGTGCATGAGCTTGGACATTTTCTCGCGGCGCGCTGGCGCGGACTGTATATCGAAAAATTTGGCGTCTGGTTCGGCAAGCCGCTTTGGAAGAAGACGATCAACGGCGTCCAATACTCGTTAGGCTCGCTCCCCTTTGGAGGGTTTGTCGCCTTGCCGCAGTTGGCTCCGATGGATATCATTGAAGGCAAAGCGGATCTCGAACGTGACCGTCTCGCGCCGGTAAGCGCACTCGATAAAATCATCGTCGCGATCGCCGGCCCGTTTTTCAGCATGTTACTCGCCCTGGCGTTCGCCTGCATCGTCTGGGTCGTCGGGCATCCCGTCGGCGAATCCGATATGACGACGACGATCGGCTACGTCATGGCTGATTCACCAGCTGCGAAAGTTGGATTGCAACCGGGCGATAAGATTCTCGAAGTCGATGGCAATTCGGTGAAGCGGTTTCTCGGGATGAACGACAGCGTGACCTGGAACGTTATGCGCAGTGAAGGCGAAAAGATTCCAGTGAAATTCGAGCGTGACGGTCAGGTACAAACTGTTTGGGTCGAGCCTTACAAAGCCAAGACGACCGGATGGCGTCGCAAGAGTGTTCGCCAATTGCTCATCCTTCCCGCGGAGACACCGGTGATTGAAAAGGTGGAAGCGAATACGCCTGCTTCCGCGGCCGGACTGCAACCACGCGACGTAGTTCTCAGCTTAAACGGCAAACGGATTTACAGTCCAATGGCGGTCGCTGATTGGATTGATAAACATGGCAAAGAACCGCTGGCGCTCGAAATTCAACGCAACGAAAAAACTTTTACAGCGTCGGTGACACCGAAGCCGTTGCCGACTGAAGGTGAAATGAAACCGCGCATTGGCATCGGCTGGGATGTAGATGGCCGCATCTCAATCGCGCATCCGAATCCAATCGAGCAGGTTTACAAGAGCATTACGAGTACATTGGAAACACTCGGTGCTGTCGCTTCGCCGAAATCGGATGTGAAGTTTCAACACATGAGCGGACCGATCGGCATCGGTTCGATTTACTATCGGCTTTTTGAAAACGAACGAGGTTGGCAACTGGCACTTTGGTTCAGCGTCATATTAAATGTAAATCTCGCGATTCTAAACATGCTGCCGATTCCCGTGCTCGATGGCGGGCATATCGTTCTCGCCTTGATCGAATCGGTGCGGCGCAAACCGGTGAACATGCGGATTCTTGAAATCATTCAGACTGGCTGCGCCGTCTTGATCATTGGTTACATCGCTTACGTGAGCTTTTTCGATCTCGGGGATTTGCTCGGAGGCTCCCGGGCGGAGAAGCGTGCGTCGCAGCCGACTGCGACGGCGACTCCATCGCGTTAATCAATCGTCCTCGTTGCGCGCCGCTCCGCAGATTTTATCTTGCTGGTTAACGAAGGTGGCCTTTGCAATCTATAACCGTGAATTACTGCGACGATCCGTTTAATTATCACCGCCGCGCGACACGCGAAGTGATGATCGGCAAAGTCGGCGTGGGCGGTGCGAATCCGGTTCGCGTCCAGTCGATGATTACCTGCGATACGATGGACACGGAAGCGTCCGTTACGCAGACGATGGAACTCGCCGCGGTCGGATGTGAAATCGTCCGCATCACGGCGCCCACGGTAAAAGATTCTGCGAATTTGCAGCACATCGTGCACGCATTGCGCCAGCGCGGATGCGACGTGCCGATCGTGGCGGATATCCACTTCAAACCTGAAGCCGCGATGGAGGCAGCGAAGTGGGTCGACAAAGTCCGGATCAATCCGGGCAATTATGCCGACTCGAAAAAATTCAAGATCATCGAATACACAGACGAGCAATATGCGGCCGAGCTCGCTCGAATCCGCGAACGATTTTCACCACTCGTTAGGCTTTGTCGAGAGCGCGGAATCGCGATGCGCATCGGTACGAATCACGGATCGTTGAGCGATCGCATCATGAATCGTTACGGCGATACCCCGCTCGGCATGGTCGAGAGTGCGCTTGAATTCGCCCGGATCGCGCGCGATCTCGATTATCACGCATTCGTTTTCTCGATGAAGTCGAGCAATCCGAAAGTGATGATTAATGCGTATCGACTGCTCGTCGCGCGACTTCGAGACGAAGGTGATGATTGGAATTACCCGATTCACCTCGGTGTCACCGAAGCGGGTGAAGGCGAAGATGCTCGCATCAAGAGTGCAATTGGAATCGGTTCACTGCTCGCAGATGGAATCGGCGACACGATTCGTGTTTCGCTGACCGAAGACAGCATTCACGAAATTCCCGTGGCGAAAGCGCTGATCGAAACGATGCGGCGCGCGCAATCAAACTTCCCGCGCGTGAAGCTGTCGTTCGATCCGTTCTCGTATCAACGTCGCGCGAGCGAACGAATCGAGCGTGGCGGTGTTGCGCTCGGCGGAGAGGAGCTGGTTCGTGTTATCGTTAGGCAAACTACCTTCGACAAGATCGCGCATAAGATCGATCGACTCGGCGATTATAAACCGGAGATCGTTTACGAGCAGGCTGGAATCGTGGAGCTGGATCCGCGCGATGACGCAGCGATCGCGCAGGTGAACGCCAACAGCCAGCCGCAATTCGTGACCGTGCGCGACGATGTCGATCTGGAAGTGATCGCAGCCTTCCGCTTACTTGCCGCTAAGATCGAGCAGCGTCATCCGATTTTGCTGAAGGACGTATTTCGCAGAGAACGTGACGCCGTTGAGTTTTTGCCGACGTTGCTCATTGTTTCGACCAATATCGGATCGCTGCTATGCGATGGGATCGGTGATGCGATCCTGGTTCACGGCGAAGAAGCTCCCGGGCAGTCGTTGCGTTTGTCCTATAATATTTTGCAGGCGGCGGGCACGCGCATTTTTAAAACCGACTATGTTGCCTGTCCTTCCTGCGGGCGGACTCTATTCAATTTGCAAACGACGACGGCGCGGATCAAAGCGGCTACTTTGCATCTGAAAGGGGTGAAAATCGCGATCATGGGGTGCATCGTGAATGGTCCCGGTGAAATGGCGGATGCGGATTTTGGCTACGTTGGTGGCGCGCCCGGGAAAGTGAATCTGTATGTCGGAAAGACTGCCGTGAAATTCAATATTCCCGAGGCCGAAGCCGTCGAGCGCCTGCAAGACTTGATCCGCGAACACGGAAAATGGGTCGAGCCACCGGCGGAGGTTGCGGTCGCACCAACTTAAGCCGAATATTTGAGGACTATCCGACGTCTAACATCGAATCAGCTAACAATTAAGATGAAAAAAATACTGTCCATCCTGCTAGGAATTCTTTTTTTTGCGGGCGCATTTGCTCCGCAAGCATCGAATGCCGCTACCATATCAGTCGAAATTGGCGATCGCCCGTATTATAGGCACGGCCCTTGGTACGAGGAGCGCGGCCGTCGCTGGTGCTGGGTGCAGGGGCACTGGCGCTGGCGTCACCACCACCGTGTTTGGGTGCACGGGCATTACGTGTACTGCCGATAAACCTACTTTAAGTCTCCTCTAATTTCCTTGGGCTGCGGACAAGCTGTTAGCGCAGACCTCGGGTGTTTCCCGTGGTCGACCACTTCCACTGAGGGACAGCCTTCCCGTAAGCTTCGAAAGTCTCATAGCTAGATAGTCGAGCGGCAGGTCTCACGGCATGCCGCTCTTCTTTTGTGGGGGCGAATCCGCCCACAGACCGGGTGCTGACATGCGGTTCGATCGCTTTACCATGGGTTGACTCGTACGGTTAGTGACCGATATTCCGCGCTCCCTCATTTCGAGGAGATCCACATGGATAAGATCCGTAACATCGCCATTATTGCGCACGTTGATCACGGCAAGACCACACTTGTCGATCAGCTCCTGCGTCAATCGGGCACCTTTCGCTCCAACCAGAAGGTTGAAGAGCGCATGATGGATTCGATGGATCTCGAGCGCGAGAAAGGGATCACGATTCGAGCGAAGAATGCGGCCTTCCAGTGGAACGGTTACCGCATCAACATTGTCGATACGCCGGGCCACGCCGATTTCGGCGGCGAGGTGGAACGCATCATGAAAATGGTGGATGGCGTGCTGCTTGTTGTCGACGCGCATGATGGTCCGCAGGCACAAACCCGCTTCGTCTTGCGCAAGGCGCTGGAAAACAAAGCCAAGCCAATCGTTGTTATTAATAAAGTCGATCGCGAAAATGCGCGCCCGCACAAAGTGCTCGATATGGTTTTCGATTTATTCGTCGAGCTCAAGGCGACTGATGAGCAACTCGATTTCCCGATCATTTACGCCAGCGCAAAGGAAGGATTCGCCATGCGCGAGCTGCACGAAAATAGCGAAGACATGACGCCGCTATTCGAGGCCATCGTAAAATATGTTCCGCCGCCGACCATTTCTTCCGAGCCTTTTTTTCAGATGCTCGTTTCGAATCTTGATTACAGCGATTATCTGGGACGCATCGCTCTGGGCCGGATCGTAAGTGGGCGCGTCGCGGTTGGCGATTCGATCGTTTGCATACATCGCGACGATCGACGGGAGCGCGCGACTGTGACTGCGCTATATACATTTGCTGGTTTGGGACAACTCGAAGTCAAACACGCCGCCGCCGGCGACATCGTCGGTCTCACTGGATTTGAAGATGTCTATATCGGAGAAACCTTAACCGATCGCGAAGAGCGCGCACCGTTGCAGTTTGTCGATATCGATCCGCCAACGATTCGCATGCGTATTCTCGTTAACGATTCTCCGTTCGCTGGTCGTGAAGGAAAATTTGTCACGGCGCGCCATGTGCGCGAGCGACTGATTCGCGAAACGCGCGGCAATGTTTCACTGCAAGTGAATGACACGGAAACGGCCGGCTCATTTGAGATCAACGCCCGTGGTGAAATGCAGATTGCGATCCTGGTCGAGCAGATGCGACGCGAAGGCTACGAAGTGATGGTCTCGCGACCGGAAGTAATTTTCCGGCGCGGCGACGATGGAGCTTTGCGCGAGCCAATCGAGAATCTTTACGTGGAAGTGCCTAACGAGAACTTGGGCGATGTCATGCAATCGCTGGCAAATCGCAAAGCGGAGATCACAAGCATGGATCATCATGCTGATCGCGTTCTGGTCGAAGCAATCATTCCCACGCGCGGCCTTATCGGGTTCGAAAGCGACCTTGTTAACTTAACTCGCGGAGAGGGTCTAATGAGTCACCTCTTTCGCGAGTACGCACCGTTCAAGGGAGAGATCGAAGGCCGCAATCGCGGAGTAATGGTTTCGATGGAACCGGGAACCAGCACAGCCTATGCGCTGAATAATATTCAAGCGCGCGGCCGTTTATTCGTCGGTCCGCAGGAAGAAATTTATACCGGTATGATTGTCGGTGAAAACGCGCGACCGGAGGATCTGCCGGTCAATCCTTGTAAAGCAAAACATCTTACAAACATGCGCAGCCAGGGTGACGGCAAAGGTATTCAACTCGAAGCGCCACTGCGCATGACTTTGGAACGCGCGATAGAATACATCGGCCCGGATGAGTTCGTGGAGGCCACACCAAAATCGCTTCGGCTGCGTAAACGCATTTTAGATGCGACTGCACGAAAACGCTCTGCCTTTGTTGTTGCGCCAGCTACTTTGTAGCGAGCGTCGACCTCCCCGGACGTCGCGAATTTCTTGCTGCTACTTGGCCGCGAGCAGCTCTTAGTCCGAATCCGTTTAAGGAAATGGAATAACTCGTTAGGCAACCTCGCCGCCAGTTAGGAACTTAATTATTGCGAAAACGTAATGTGATAAGGCTTGACCGCTTCTATCACAGTTCGCAACTCTTGCGACTCAACTCTCCGATGTTCAACAAATCTATGAAACACACTAAGTGGTTTACTCGTCCAAGTTCTTTTCTCTCACATCTGCGTATCGGCGTTGCCGTTACCCTCGTCATCGCGGCTGTGGCCATGGCCTCTGTCGCAGTGAAAACATCTACCCCGCCATTAGCGGGAAAATCAGACCAAAAACGTGAAGTGCTTACCAAGTTCAGGCAAGACCGTGATGCGGTCTCCGAAAACGCGCGCACTGTGCCGGGCCGAGAGCGCGGGCCGTTGGCCGCAGCGGAAGAAGATTATGCGCACCGCGCTTACCCCGCTGCCGACGTACCCTTTAAGGCGACGCGCGCTGCTCAGAAAGCTTGGAGCGATATTAAGGCAAGGAACAGCAGCAAGACTCTCCGGTCTAAGCAACCGCTGAGCCCGGTCGGCGCTTGGAGCCTTGCCGGCCCGAGCATGGCGAATTTCCCCGATGTCCTGACGTTCAGTGGCACGCCCTACACCACCTCCGGCCGTATCACGGCGATCGCCGCCGATCCAGCCTGTAACGCGACCACGTGTCGGGTTTGGGTGGCGGCCGCAGGCGGCGGAGTTTGGCGCACCCCCGATGTGCTGGCTGCCGGCGGACCGACCTGGACGTTTGTCTCCGGCAGTTTCGCGACCAACGCCATCGGTACTCTCACCTATAACACGGGCAATTCGACCCTCTACGCCGGCACCGGCGAGCCGAACGCGTCGGCTGATTCGGAAGCCGGTTTCGGAGTTTACAAATCGATCGACGGCGGTGACACCTGGGCGCAGCTCGCCTCGACGATCGGCCCGATCACGACGACCTCTCCCGGGACGGGAACCAATGGGACTTACACCGGGAACGCTTTCGCCGGGCGTGCGATCAGTTCCATTGTGGTGGATCCAACAAACTCGAACCATCTCTTCGTTTCATCGGCTCGGGCCGTGCGCGGCGTCAGTTCCGTGGGCGGCGCAACTTCCAACCCATCGTTGCCGAGGCCACCGTTCGGACTCTTTGAATCGACCGACGGAGGCGCGACCTTCAACTTCATCTGGGACGGCGGAGACGGGTGCCCCGCAGTGTGCGACGGGACCAACGCCAAAGCGACCATTCGCGGCGTGAACCGCGTCGCGCTTGATCCGGGTTGGAACGGAACAACGAACAAGATCCTTTACGGCGGCGCATTCGGCCCGAACAGTGTGGCCGGCGCTGGCGGCGTCTGGCGTTCGCAGGATGGCGGAGCTACCTGGACTCAGATCAAGAGCGCCCGGAACATAACGCTAAGCACGGACCGGGCAGAGTTCGCCGTCGCCGATCTCGGGGGCGGCAATACCCGAATGTATGTCGGTATCGGCAATTCGAGCACAACGGCGGCCAACCAGGCGCGGCTTTACCGCAGCGATAGTGTGGCGACGGGCACGCCGACTTTCACAGACATGACGGCCCTGGAATCTCCGGCTGGTCAGTCACTCGAGTACTGCCATGGCCAATGCTGGTACGACAATGTGGTTTACTCACCTCCCGGCAAGCCGGACGTGGTTTACCTGGGCGGCTCGTTCGACTACGCTGCTTACGGCGGCTCGAATAATGGCCGGGCCTTCCTGCGCTCAACCGATGCCGGGGTGTCCTATACAGACATGACTTGGGACGCAACCACCAACGCAACCCCGGCTAACTCTTGCTGCCAGCCAAATCCCATTTCGCCCAATGGTCAGCATCCCGATACTCATGCTCTCGTCGAAGTGCCGGGGAGCGACATCGCCATCTTCGGGACGGACGGCGGGCTGATGCGTTCCAGCGGAGCTTTTGCGAACATTTCATCCCAATGCACGAGCCGGCCCGCCGGCACTGATGTGACGCTCTGCCAGCAGTTGCTCGCCTCTGTCCCCACGCTTCTTTCCAGCGTCAATGACGGCCTTTCAACCTTACAGTTCCAGAGCCTGTCGGTTGCGGCTAATGATTCTGCGCATCTTCAAGGTGGAACGCAGGACAACGGAACTTTTGAGACAACTGGTTCGGCTGTAACGTGGCCGCAAATTATTTACGGTGACGGCGGTCAATCGGGTTTCAACATTAGTGATTCAACTCAACGATTCAATTCTTTCACCTCAAACTTTCATGATGTGAATTTCCAGGATGGGAGCCCGACGAAGTGGGTTATCGCCAGCGGTCCCATTGTCGCCAGTGGTGAGAGCGCCCTCTTTTATTCGCCGATTATTTCAGACCCCGCTGTGGCCGGAACGATCTTCCAAGGTTCAAGGAGTGTCTGGCGGACCCAGGACTGGGCCGGCAATCAAGCATTCCTTGAAGCGAACTGTCCTGAGTTTACTCATTCCGGAGCAGACCCGGCGTGCGGCGATTTCGTCGCCATTGGACCTGCCGGAGCGACCAGCCTGATCGCAAGCAATGCCGACTACCGCGGAACCACTCGATCCGGCGGCAATGTTTCGTTTATAATTCGCACTCCGAGCAACACGGGCACCATGTGGGCGGCAACTAGCACGGGTCGAGTGTTCATTTCCAAGAATGCAGACGCTGCTGCTGGGAGCGTAACTTATACGCGACTTGACACGCTCGACGTGAATAGTCCCGGCCGGTTCATCACCGGTATTTACATCGATTCAGCAAATTCGAACCACGCTTGGATTTCCTACAACGGTTACACCTTTAACACGCCGTCCCAACCCGGCCATATTTTCTCGGTCGTCTATAATCCGGGCCCTGGAACCGCGACCTTCACAAATATCGACGGCGCGGGACTTGGAATGTTTCCCGACTTCCCCGCAACAGCGGTCGTTGCTGATGTAAATGGTGATGTCTACGCCGCAAACGACTGGGGTGTTTTACGATTGCCGAATGGTTCGGTAAATTGGGAGGTTGCGGGCACGGGTCTGCCGCAAGTCGAGATTTCAGGCCTAACGATCGCGCCGGGCGCACGAAAACTCTTCGCCGCCACCCACGGCCGCAGCGCTTGGCGGTTGACGCTTCCCTTCAATCTCCTTAACGCATCCTCACGTAAGAAACATGGAACGGGCGGGACCGGAACGAATTACGATATCAACATGCCGCTGACCGCCACACTCGTTAGTGGAACCTCAGGCATTGAGGACCGCGACGGCGGTGATTCCGATGGTGGGGGCGCCGGCGATTATAAGATCGTTGTGACATTCGACGTTCCGGTTATCGGAGGAACTGCCACGGTCACCGGTCATAATCCTGCCGGTGGAACGGGCACTGCCGGTCCAGCTACTTTCAGCGGAAATGAAATGACCATACCGCTCACTGGTGTTTCCAATGGCCAAGTCTTAAAGATCACGATCGCAGGTGCAACGGATGGCGTTAACACACTCCCTTCTTTCGACGTGAACGTCGGTTTCCTCATTGGAGACACTACGGGCAATCGGCTAGCCAATTCTTCCGATGTCTCGCAGACGAAGGGTCAATCTGGCATGGCTTTAACGGGCTCCAACTTCCGCAACGACGTGAACGCCAACGGTGCGATTAACTCGGGAGACGTTTCTGAAGTGAAAGCGTCGTCTGGAACATCTGTTCCGTAATCGGCCATACTAGCTGATCTTTCAGGCAGCTTCATCCAACCGGATGAAGCTGCTTTGCTGTCCGACCGCTCGTCGTTGCATGGAATTTCGATGAGGCAATGCAATGGTCCTGAAATACCTGATTTTCGTTGGCATCTTTGTGACCCTCTTGGGCACTGCCGCATCCGATGACACGGTGAACCCGGGTTTCTTAGAGGGACGTCTCACAATCGTTTCACCCAAAACGGTTGATCTCGCGGATGCCGATGCGTCAACCGTTACTACTGCAACTTTTACCGAATATCCGCTCCTCATCTTGAGCCCGGACGGGAAAAAGGAAATGGCGCGAATGACGGCGGACAAGAACGGAAATTATCGTGTTGGGTTGCCGCCAGGCGATTACGTTCTCGATGTTCGCGGGCGCGCCCCCGGCCACCTTCGGGCCAAACCGCAACCATTTACGGTTATCTCGAATCAGACCATCCGTGTCGACTTGGTTATTGACACGGGCGTTCGTTAAATCGTCCTTATCGTTCATCGGCGGCCACGCCCGGTGTCACTATTTCAGTCGCGATCAATCGCAGATCGCATGATTGACAAAGCTGTACCATTGCGTTTGAATCTCCTCGTTAATTTGCCTCTTCGCTAGTCGCTCTCGCGAAGTGCGCCCAATTCCGATTCGGTCGTGAATGTTTTGGCCAGGTAATTTTTTGGTTAACTAAATTCTGCACAGTCATGTCCGGACACAGTAAGTGGTCCAAGGTTAAGAGATTCAAAGGCGCCATCGACGCCAAGCGCGGGAATCTTTTCAGCAAGCTCTCGAAAGAAATCACAATCGCGGCCAAAACCGGTGGCGGCGACCCCGCGGGAAATGCGCGCTTGCGCAGCGCGATCCAGACGGCCCGGTCGCAAAGCATGCCGAACGATAATATCGATCGCGCGATCAAGCGCGGCACAGGCGAAGGCGTCGATGCGCAACATTTCGACGAAATCATTTATGAAGGATACGGGCCGGGTGGCGTAGCGGTGATCGTAGAAGCCGCGACTGATAATAAAAACCGGACCGCAGCTGAGATTCGCAGCATTTTCAGCAAGAACCACGGCAACCTCGCATCGAGCGGCAGTGTTTCTTACATGTTTCATAAAAAAGGACAGATCATTGTTCGGGCAGATGCGATTGATGAAGAGCGGTTGTTTGAACTTGCTCTTGAAGCTGGGGCGGAAGAGTTGACAAACGAGGAGAAGGAGTATCTTATTACTACTTCCCACGATCAGCTCTACGCTGTAGCTGAATCCCTCAAACACGCGGGCATCACGATCGATGGGCAAAAGTTTACCTTTATTCCCGATACGACAGTTTCCGTCGCCGATGAGGCCATTGCTCTTCAGGTGTTACGCCTGTGCGAGAGTCTCGAAGACGACGACGACGTTCAAAACGTTTATTCCAACCTAGATATCCCCGACGAAATGCTGGCACGATTGCCGGCGTGATTAGCTGCGGCGTAAACCGTGATTGTTGCTGTTTACCAACAGCGGAACCACTCTAAATATGAGCGAACAAAATGAAAACCAGCCACCGCTGGAAACGGATTCTACAGCCGAGCGAAGGCGCCGGCCTCGGCGTCGCGGTCCGCGGCGAAATTACGGCCGATCAGATTATGCCGGTCGGCAAAATAACCACGGTGGTGCTCCCAGCAATCATGCTGGAGGCGGTGGCAACGAACATGGCGGAAACGAGAATATGACCTCAACGGAAACAGATCGCGGAAATGCGATGGCGACGGCCGCTGCTGACGACCGACAGCCACACGACCAATCGGACGAAACGATGGAAAATGGGGAACCGCGTGAGCCGGAGTTCGGCGAAGGCATCATTGAAATTTCGGGCAAAGGTTTCGGCTTCTTGCGTGATGCGAAACGAAACTTCGTGCAAACGCCGCAGGATATTTTTGTGACGCCGGAAATCGTGCGTCGCTTTGGTTTGCGCGACGGCATGTGGATTCACGGCGAAACTCGCCGCGGCAATCGCGGGCCGCAGTTAACACGTCTGCTCAAGATCAATGATGACGAGCCGACCAAATACCAGGGCCTCCGGCCTTTTGAAGAGCTGACCACGATCAACCCGAACAAACGGATCACGCTCGAAACCGTGCCTGATCGTTATACCACGCGCATCATGGATTTAATGACGCCGCTGGGAATGGGCCAGCGCGGATTGATTGTCGCTCCGCCGCGTACCGGTAAAACGACATTGCTCCATCATATCGCAGACGCGGTAACGAAAAATCATCCGGAAATGAAGTTGATCATTCTTCTGGTCGACGAACGTCCGGAAGAAGTCACGGATTTCCGGCGGTCTTGTCCCGGCGCTGAAATCATGGCGAGCTCGAACGATAGCGATCTGAAGAGTCACACCCGCATTGCACAGCTTGCGATCGAGCGCGCCAAACGTCTGGTTGAAGCGGGCAAACACGTTTTCATTTTGCTCGACTCCATCACGCGAACCGCGCGCGCCTTTAACAACTCGATGGGAGGCGGTGGCCGCACTATGAGCGGCGGTATCGATGCGCGCGCGATGGAAACTCCGCGTAAGATTTTCGCAGCTGCGCGTAATACTGAAGAAGCCGGATCGCTCACCATCGTCGCGACTGCGCTGATCGAAACGGGCAGCCGAATGGACGAACTGATTTTTCAGGAATTCAAAGGCACCGGTAACATGGAGCTCGTTCTCGATCGCAAAATCAGCGACCTGCGCATTTATCCAGCGGTGGATATTTTCCTGTCCGGCACTCGTCGCGAGGAGTTGTTGCTGCAAGCTTGGGAGCTGGAAAAGATCAATCTCATTCGCCGCGGTCTGGCGGGTCATAAACCGGACGAAGCGATTCAGCGTTTGCTCATGTTCGTGAAAAAATTCCCGACGAACACGCAGATGCTGAAGGAGATTCCGGGTTAACCTTCGATGAATTCTCAACTCGAGAACCGAAAGGCGAAAGTTCTCGAGTGGGAAGTTCTCCCACCCGAAGAGGAACGAAAGCGTGCTCAGCTCGATCCGCTTTTTCGCTGGCTCGCGCTTATCATGGATGAGTTGCTGCGCTTCCCCGGAACGAAATTTCGCTTCGGCCTTGATCCAATTCTTGGCCTGATCCCCGGCATCGGGGATACAGCGTCCGCCTTCGTTTCCGCGGTGGCGTTACTGCAAGCGGTCCGTTGCGGGTTGCCTAAAATCGTTCTCTCTCGGATGGCATTGAACATCTTAGTCAACGAACTCGTCGGTATTATTCCAGGGCTCGGCGATGCTTTTTCCTTCTGGTTTAAATCGAACGCGCGGAACTATCAGATTCTCCGCGAACACACCGGCGCGCCGCGCAAATCGCGTCGGAGCGATTGGATTTTTGTCATCGCGGTTTTGTTGCTTCTGTTCGTGATCGTGTGCGCCGGAATCGCCGTCAGCTTCTTTATTTTGCAGGAACTCTTAAAATTTCTCTCTGTGCGATAGCAGTCGTTAGGCAATTCGGCGCAGATAGATCGCGTGAATTTTTTGGCGCGCTTCGTCATAGCTTTGCACAAAAGTTTCGAACTCTTTGTAGCCGAGCCAACTCGCCAGACGACGCTGCTCGAATTCGCCACTGGGCAGACTTGAAACACTTTTGTTTTCCCATCGACGCAGCGCCGATTCGCAGCGCCGCAAAAAACCGTAGCTGATCTTCAACTGACTCACTTCGGTCTGCGCGAGAATGTCGTGCTGCGCCAATTCCACCACGGCTTCCGTCCAGTTTGGATTCCAAATACCAGCGCGCATTTGCAACGCCTGGACAAGAAACTCGGCTTCCACCATGCCGCCGGTTCCCGTTTTAAAATCCAGCGTTCCGCTTCCGCGATCGCGGCGAATTCTTTCCGTCATGGCCTGGATTTCAGTGAAAAGATCGGGACGTTGACCAGCTTTGCGCCAAACGTTTTGCGCCATCTCCAGAAAATCGGCATTCTGCGGACCGATCACGGGACGCGCACGCGTGAGAGCCTGCAGCTCCCACAGTTGAGCGCGATTTTGATAATATGATTCGTAAGTCGCGAGCGAACCAACAAGAGGACCTTTCTCGCCGTCAGGACGCAGCCGCGTATCAAGCGGAGAGATAGTTCCGTTCGGCGTTGGTTTGCCCATCGCGACAAAGAGATTTTGCGCGGCGCGGGCGTTCTCGCCGACAAATAAAACATCAAGATCAGCACCGTAGGTTATTTCTCGTCCGCCAAATTTTCCCAGTGCAATAATCGTTAGGCCACTAGCGCCGGCCAGGAGCCGGTCCGTAAAGACTAAACAGGCTTCTGCCAACGCTGAATGTTCGTTCAAAAGTGTGACGGGATTGGAAAGAGCGAGCACGTCGCGTAGGAGAATGCGCAGCCATTGTGTCTGCCGATATGCTCGCACGACATTGAGAGTTGCTGCGGTCGCGCCTACCGACTCGAGGCGACTAAGATGTTCGGCCACATCGAATGGTTGATCGAGCTTGCGGCTGCGGGTGATCTCTTCCAATAATTGCGGTTGCCTAACGAGCAAATCGCCGGCATGTCGGCTAACATCGAAAATTTTCGTCAGCAATTCGAGCAAGCGCGGATTCACCGCGAGCAGTTCAAAAAGCATGCTGCGTAATCCGTAGGCTTCGACAAAGCGGACCAGCTGATTCAGCGTCGCATCCGGATCCGCTTGCCGTGCCAATTCCGCTAACAATAGCGGACGCAACCTGCGGAAAACTTGACGCGTCCGTGGTGCGACATGGAAACGCGCCGGCCCTTCCGCCAGCTCCGCCATCGATTTAATCGCGCGCGCTTCGTCGCGAAAAATTGCAGCGCTCGGCGTGGCGGGGCCGGCGAACTCGATTGAGGCCGCCACGTTTTTTTCAAAAATTGTCCGCACATTTCCCGTGTGAACCTGCAGACTTGCGGCCAATTCCTTCGTTGAAGCAAAGCCAAGACTGAGTGCAAGGCGGCGCAAGGCTTCGGCATCGTCCGGCAGCGTGTGAGTCTGCTGTTCGGCCTCGATTTGCAGGCGATGTTCCACTCGCCGCAAAAATCGATAGGCGCCGTCGAGCGCGAGCACCTCTTTGTGCGGTAAAAGATCGAGCTGCGCCAAAGCGTGCAAAGTTTTCAACGTGCTCGTCTCCTGCAGGAAGGCGTGCCGCGCGCCGTGAATCAATTGCAGGGCCTGCACGGTAAATTCAATTTCACGAATTCCCCCAGCGCCAAGTTTGACGTCGCGCGCCAAATTTTCGTGTCCGACAATTTCGCGTTCGATTCGGCGCTTTAAGACGGCAATTTCATCCAACAGATCTGGCGTCGGACTTTTTGGATAGATGAACGGTTGGTGTTGTTGCAGGAATTCATAAGCGAGTTCTTCACTGCCGCAGACACCACGCGCACGTATCATCGCGAGTCGCTCCCATGTCTCGCCGAAACCAGCATAATAATTTTCCATGCTCTCGAGCGAACGCGCCAGCGGCCCCGCACTGCCTTCCGGCCGCAATCGCAAATCGATTCGAAAAAGCGCGCCATCCGAACTCGAGCTGGAAAACGCTTCCACGATTTTCGCGCCTAACCGGTTAAACCATTCGTGGTAGCTCAGGTTTGCCGAGAGTTGTCCTTCGTGGCTGTAGAGAAAAACAACGTCCACGTCGGAGCTATAATTTAATTCGCGTCCGCCTAATTTCCCGAGGCCGAGCACGGTAAATTCCGCGTCCGGCGACCCAAAACGATTCCGGAGTTCGCGATTCCAATGTCGAAACACCTGACTAAGACAAATCGATGCAAGATGTGAGAGCTCTTCGGTACTCTCTTCGATGCTGGCAATTTCGGCCAGTTCGCGCAGGGCGATGCGCGCCATCTCTCGACCTTTCCAACGTCGCAGAACTTCAAAATTATTCTCGGCAATGTCGCCGCGGTTTAGTTCGCGCAAATCGGTGAGCATGTGACCGTAGCCGCGCTCGGTCTGGCAATTGTTCGCGAGCCAGAACAGCATTTTAGGCTCGTTAACAATGCGGGTCGCGCAAATGCTGGAGACGGAAAAGAGATGAAGGAGCGTCGATTCGCCGAGCGGGAAATTTGCTAGAAACTCGCGAAAGGGCGGTGCCGCCTCCGGCCACTTTTCGCGCAATGCTAACAGCGTGGTTGTGACTCGCTCCGGGAAGATTGTCGATGCAGCTTTCCCTTCGATCCAACGATCGGAGGAATTCTTAATAGGCGACCGACGCGACATCAGAACGCGAGCAAACATTCACCGCCGCGAATTGCAACTGATGCGGCAGATCGATCGGCTATTCGACCTGTAGTTGCTCGGTCATCTTGGCGCGAGCCTGTTCGAGTTTGGCGCGTTCGCTACGAGTGAGACTCCCGATTCCCGCGCGCGAAATTTTGTCGAGCAGAGGATCGATTTCTTCCGTGATGAATTCTTCCGCGCTCATGCGTTTGAGCCGTTCTGTTTCCAGCCGACGATGGTGGATCATGCGCTGGAGAAACGACGGCCGCCCAAAACCAAGCAGGTGCGCGCAAAGCCAACCGGCGATGCATCCGCCAAAATAGGCGCTGTGCGCGACTGTCCCGCCACGATCCACAATAATGAGAGCCAGCGCGATTGTGAACACACCGTAAGCGAGATGCTTGGCCTTTAGCCGAATCGGCAGGACAAAGAAGACCATCGACGTTAACTCCAACTCCGGAAGAATCGTCGCGTAGGCAACCAGCACAGCGGCCACACCGCCTCCCGCCGCGTAAAGGGCGCAGTTTGCCGGCATCAAGAACAGATGACCCAACTCACCTGCGATCACTCCGGAAAAATAAAGAATAAGAAAATGTTTTTGCCCGAGAATTGATTCCACATCGCGCCCGAGCAGATACAGAAGCAGCATGTTTCCGAGCAAATCCCACGGCCCGTCATGCAGAAACATCGCGGTGAAAAATTGCCAACCGTAAGCTTCGTGCATTCCGCGCCCGCTGAGTGCGAGATAATCACGAACGAAAATCGGATCCCGGCTTTGCAGGACAACCTGCACGACAAAAACGACAATGTTCGCGGTAACGAGCGCGAGCAAAGCAATCTGCTGCTGCTGCGTCCAGCGGCGCGTTAAGGTAGAGCGTTTTCGACCCGAGAGACGCATTTCACGAGAGTATCGCAAATCGATTTTTTTGTCGATTTGGAAAAAGAAAAACCATCATTTTAAGCCGTTCTTTTTCACGCCGGGACCAGCACCCGTAGCCGGCGCTTGTGGATCTGGAAGTCGACCGGACACTCGCCAATCAATTCTCCGTCGATTTCCACCGGGACATCTTCTGCGCTCGTCACGCGCAGTCTCTCCGTCTGGAAATATTCCACTTCCGGCAGCCGAATCGCTGAGCTGAACAAGACGTTTTGCAAATATTTAATGATTTCGAGATAACCAAGTTGTTTGAAAATCACGACGTCGAGAAGGCCATCATCGAGGACGGCATTTTTAAAAAACGGAAAAGGACCACCATACAAACGTCCATTGCCGACGAGGACGAAGGAGCCTTCTTCGGTCACGGCGTTAGCCGATTCGATTCGCAAAAGCGGCGGGCGCCGTGCTGCGATCTGCGCCGCGGAAACAAGATAACTGAGAGGTCCGAAGCTCCGTTTGAATGCGCGACTGGTCTCTTTCACTACCTGCGCATCGAGTCCAACGCCGGCGAGTTGGACAAAATGTTTGTCGTTCGCCGTTGGCATGTCGATAAGACGCGTGTGCTGTTTCTGAATAATATCCCAGCAGCGACCGAGATTGTTTGAGGGCAAGCCCAGCTCGAGCGCGAAAACATTCATCGTCCCCATTGGTAACAGACCGAGCGCAACCTCGGTGCCGGCCAGACCGTTCACGACTTCATTGATCGTGCCGTCGCCGCCGGCCGCCACGATCGTCTCAAATCCTTCCTCCGCAGCCCGGCGCGCAATGGTCTCGGCTTCGCCGATCCGCGAAGTCGCGCACATCACCGCATCGCCCGCGATCTCTTCAACGCGCGTTCGCCAGCGTCGCGCGCGTTCGCTGTTCGCAGCGGGATTCAAAATGATGATGGTGTTTTTCAATTGGAAATTAGCCCTCGGGCTTTGGCCTTTTCTTCAACTTCCGGCTGCGTAACGTTCGAACGTGAAAAAACTGGGCCGATTTTTTTTGATCGGCATTGGCGTGTTCTTCGGTTTGGCGATCATCCTTTTGCTCGCTGTGAATCTGTATGTTCAATCGCAGGCGACACAAGCGAGGATTCAGCAGGAACTTAGCCAGCGCCTTAACACGCCGCTGCATATTCGTCGCATCAGCATCACGCCGTGGGGCGGACTGAAGCTCACTGGAATCACAATTCCGCAGGCAACTCCGGCGGTGGGCGAATTTTTAGAAGCAAAAGCTTTTCGGCTGCGCATTCGATTTAGTTCTCTTTTTTCGCAACGGCTGGTGATCAAAGAAATCTCGTTGAATCAACCAAAGGTTGTTTGGATCCAGAATGCCGAAGGCAAATGGCGATTGCCCGAATTACCCGCGCCACGCGAGAATCCCGTGAGCGCTCCCGCGGCGCCTCCGGTCGTTCCAACTGCGACGCCCGAGAAAATTGCACGTGCCACCCCGTCCTTGCCGGAAGTCGCGCCGGGCGCGGCCAAGGTTGAAAAGCGGGAACCCGCAGCGTTCGTTCCCGAAATTCGACGGGTCAAGTTAGCAGACGGCGCATTTCACTTTCTCGACGAAACCGGAAAAGTAGTGGCGACATTTGAAGGCGTTGATTTTCACTCAACCTTTCGCAGCACGACGGCGTTGAACGGCACAATCGAAATCGCGAAAACATCTTTGCGGGATCGATTTTTCCTCGAAGAACTGCAATCACCCTTGCGCTACGATCCGGGCGCGCTGGAGTTTTCGAATGTTTCCGCAAAAGCGGATGGCGGTCAGATTACCGGATCGTTTTCGATGCGACCGCAGGAGCAGGATTCTCCTTTTACCGCGCAAGTTCGGTTTCACGATCTGCAGGCGGATGAAATCATTACCGAAGCCGGCGGACCGAATGGAATGGTAAAAGGAAAACTGGAGGGAAGGTTGGACGCGTCTGGAAAAACCGCAGACCCTAACGCGCTTAATGGCAGCGGTGAAATTTTCCTGCGCGACGGTCAAGTGCAGCAATACAGCCTGCTCGTTGCTCTCGGTCAGATTTTGCAGATTGAAGAATTAACGCAGCTCCATCTCGAACAAGCCGAAGTGAAATATCATTTAAGCCCGGGTTTGGTGACGGTGGATAAACTGCTTCTGCGTTCGCCCAATATTCGTCTTTCGGCCACGGGCACGATTACTTTTGCCGGGAAAATGCACTTGGAATCGCAGCTCGCGCTAAACGAGAAAGTGCGCGGCCAATTGTTTAGGGCAATCCGTAATAATTTTCAGCCGACTCAGGACCCGGGCTACAGCGCGGTGACTTTTCAAATCAACGGGACCGTCGATCGACCGAAAACAAATCTGATGGATAAAGTCATCGGCGGTGATCTGAAAGATATCGGGGGCGTGCTCAATAGTTTGTTTGGCGGAGGTAAATCCGAGCGATCAAAAAAGAAAAAACACAGCAACGAGAGCGCTCCAGTTCCGTCGCCCACAGAATCACCGGCGCCTTCCGCGTCGCCATGAGAGTGATCGCCGGAAGCGCCGGCGGCATCCGGCTGGATGTTCCAAAACGTCAGGTGCGACCGACAATGGATCGCGTGAAAGCCGCAATTTTCTCCAGTCTTGGTGAAGCCGTGATCGGTGCGCGCGTCCTCGATCTTTTTGCCGGGACAGGCGCTTTAGGAATCGAAGCGCTCAGTCGCGGCGCAGCTTTCGCTCGATTTATCGATCAGGACCGCGAAGCGATTGCTTCCATCGAGAGTAACCTCGCGAAAACAAAATTCACCGGCCGCGTCGTAAAACGGGAAGTTTTCGATTTTTTGCGGCATCCCGTTTTTACGGAGCGTTTCGATATCATCTTCGCCGATCCGCCGTATGAAAAAACGGCGAATGGCAAGGCTTTCACGGCTTTGCTTCTCACAAGCCAAGCGCTTGCAGAAATGATTGAGCCAGACGGGATCCTCGTGTTGGAGAAACATCCGTCAGAAAAAATTCAGGACGATGATTTGTGGAATATCACGCGCGCAAAAAAATACGGCGCGACAGAAGTGATCTTCCTGCAACGCGCGACATGATCCGTTTTCTCTACAACCTTCTCTTCCCGATCGGTCTTTTTCTTTTCCTGCCCGGTTATCTGCTGAAGATGACCCGGCGCGGAAATTATCGCGAAAAATTTGGTCAACGGCTTGGTTTTTATGGCGATGTTGTCCGTTCGCGGCTGGCCGGCCGGCGCATTACCTGGATGCATGCCGTGAGCGTTGGCGAGGTCGCGGTCGCACTGAAACTTGCAGCGCGAATCAAGAAACTCGACAAGGATTTATTTTGCGTTCTGACGACGACGACGACGACTGGTTTCGCGTTTGCAGTCAAAAGTTCGCCGGACTGGATCGAAGTAATGTACAACCCGATCGATTTTTGGCCGGTGGTGCGTCGCGCTTTTGCCGTTATTAGTCCGGTCCGCCTTGTACTGATCGAGGCCGAAGTTTGGCCCAACCTCGTGGCCCGCGCTTGTGCGCGCCGTATTCCGATTGCATTAGCCAACGCTCGACTGTCGCCTCGGTCCGAACGTCGTTTTCTGAAATTTCGATACTGCATCGCGCCGCTTTTCCGTCAGCTCGATTTAGTGTGCGTTCCAGAGAAGGAAGATGTTGCGCGATGGCGCGCGCTCGGTGTCTCCGAAAATCGTATCGTACAAACGGGCAACATTAAATACGACACGGATGAAACGAAGACGGAGCTGGAAATTCCGCGTGCGTTTCTCGAAGCACTCGGGATCGACCCCGCACCTCCGATAATTTTTGGCGGAAGCACACACGCTGGCGAAGAGGCAATTCTAACGGAGATTTTTTTACAACTGCGCGAGGAATTTCCTACGCTCTTTCTGATTCTAGCGCCGCGTCACGTCGAGCGGGCTCGCACTCTGCGTGTGCAGTTGCAGCAGCACTCGCTGGAAGTTGCTTTACGAAGCGAGTCCGGTTCGAAGCGCCCCGACTGTCTTCTCCTCGATACGACGGGCGAGCTTCGTGACTGGTATTCCGTCGCGACGATTGTTTTCGTCGGCAAAAGTTTGACGACAAACGGTGGACAAAATCCGGTCGAACCGATTATTGCGGGCAAACCGGTGATCTTTGGTCCGCACATGGAAAATTTCGCCACTCTCGCCGAATCACTCGTTAGGCGTAATGGCGCCGTGCAAATTAACGATGCCGATTCACTTCGTGCAGCATTTACGAGATTGCTGCGCGATAGCGAAGAACGTGCGCGTCTCGTCGCTCGCGCGGCGTCGGTGCTGACGGCGCACCACGGCGCCACGAATGCTACGGCCGAATTGATAACGAAGCTGCAAGCGCGTGTTTAAACGCGGTGCAAATTACCTTGCAACAGTCGAGAGCCGTTCTGATATTGAGCGCCGCTTCCGACCCTATCGTCCAGAGGCCTAGGACACCGCCCTTTCACGGCGGTAACACGGGTTCGAATCCCGTTAGGGTCGCATCATGTTCGACAATCGTGAAGACCGGCTTGTCTCAAGCGATTGAGACACGGTGTTCGAAACAAACGAAGCGGATGAAATCAATCCCCAGCGCGCCAATCGGAAGCGCAAACCAATCCCTAAACAGCCAAGTCCGTAAACGACACTTCGTTGAAAATTGATGGACGAAGCTTCAGGAAAATATTTTGTCGGGCAACTGACCTCACCGATCGAGCGACCGAGCCACAGAATTTGAGCAAGCATTTGGTTGTCGAAAATAAAATCGTTCGAATTTTTATCGAGAGGCAGCTCGCGCAACAATTCGGCGGCGAAGGCGCGATAACCGGTGTGATACTCGGAGAGCTTGGCTCCAAGTAAGAGGTTCTCGACGAGAGTGAGAAAGCGGTTGGCGACGTACTTCCACCAAGGCATCCCTCCATGCAAAGCTCCACCTCCCAGAATGCGGGACCCCAAAACGCAACTGTATAAACCGCTCCCGACAAGTGACACCATGGCCGGTAGCAATCGAGGCGTGTATTGATAATCGGGATGAATCATCACCACGATGTCCGCCTTCGCTTCCAGCGCGAGGCGGTAACACGTTTTCTGATTCGCTCCGTAACCGCCCCGCTGCGAATGCACATGCACGCTCACCCCCTCAAGCGACTCTGCGAGAGCAACCGTGTTGTCGTGACTCGCGTCATCCACCAGAATGATCTGGTCGACGATTCCATGCGCCATGACTTCATCATACGTTTGTTGCAATGTCCGAGCGGCATTAAAGGCGGGCATTATCACTACAATTTTCTGACCTTGAAACATGATCGAAATCCAATCGGTTAGGCGACTTGAGTGGATACTTTAATACAGCATTCGGTCTTGCCGAAAGCTTTGTGCTTGTGAATTGCGCACGCGCGAATTTTGGATTTCGACTGCGATCGTTATTTTGACCACTCCTTTCATATCGCAGATCGACCGTTTTTTTTTCGCGTGCTGGCGGCAGCTGCTTCGCTTCGACGAGGGGGAACCGACCGCGGCGCAGACGCGTGGTTGGGGCGCCTTTTCTTTGCTTTACGCTGCGGGCTGCGCTAGCCTCGCTTTGCGTCAGGCCTTTGCCGCCAAGTACGTTCTTGCCGACGACGTGCGCCAACACGTTTTCTGGATGTTTCGTTTCGTTGATCCAGGACTTTTTCCGAACGATCCTATCGCAGATTATTTTCAATCGATCGCGCCACCAGGCTTCGTCGCGCTCTATCGATTTTTTGCGAGACTTGGCATTGACCCATTGGTCGCGAGCAAGCTGATACCGTTCGGGCTCGGTTTGTTAACCGCGGGATTTCTATTCGGTGCGGGGATGCGTATTTTGCGCTCACCTGCGACCGCCGCACTGGCCGCCATTTTTTTGTGTCAATGTCTCTGGTTAAGTACCGATCTTTGTTCCGCTACGCCGCGAGCATTCTTCTATCCACTGTTTGCCGCCTTTATTTATTTCCATGTCGATCGTAACCGCTTTGCCGTTTTAGTTGTTGCTCTTCTCCAAGGACTTTTCTTTCCGCCAGGAGCGTTGGTTAGTCTCGGCGTCATCTGTTTGGACCTGGTCCAGATAAATAAAGTCTGGCCGACATTAACGAGGGATTGTCGAAGCTATTTGTTCTGCGTGCTTGCCGGCGTTGTCGTATTGCTTGCGCTCATTCCGTATTTGCGCGGAGCGGAAAAATTCGGACCAATGGTTACCTACGCGCAAGCGCAGCGAATGTCCGAATTTGCTCCCGGCGGGCGCGTTCCTTTTTTCTATCCCGATCTTTGGAATTACTGGATGCACGGCGCCGGCGGTCTCCACATCCAATCGCGCCCACCGTGGCTCTTCGTTGCTTTCCTCTGGCCGATCCTTGTCTATTTCCCACGAGCTTTTCCATTGCTGCGTCGCGGACAAGGCGAAGTTCTACTCCGCATCGTTTGTGCGGCTCTGATATTTTTTGCAATCTCTCATGCGGTTTTATTTCGCCTGTATCTTCCGAGCCGTTACACACAACACGCTGGCCGCATCGTGCTGGCGCTGGCCGCCGCGGCAATCATCATGGCACTTGTCGATTCGTTACTGCGTCGGTCGATTAGTCGCGCGTCCGGATTTACATCTCTCCTCGCATCTACTTTTGCCGCCCTCCTGCTGCTTTGGATCGTCAGCTTCCCTTTCTTTCTCTCCCATTTTCCACGCGTAGGCTACATCGCCGGCAAAGCACCGAATCTATATCGGTTTTTTGCTGCGCAACCCGTCAACATTCGAATCGCTTCGATTGCCGACGAGGCAAATAACCTGCCGGTCTTTTCCCGCCGCACCATTATATTTGGCGTCGAAACAGCGGTGCCGTTTCATCCGGGTTATTACTTTCCACTTCGTCAGCGCGGCCTGGCGATTGCCACAGCGCAATACAGCTCTGATCTAACTGTAGTGCAGCAGTGCATCCGCGATCAGCATATCGACTTTTGGCTTCTCGATCGTGGCGCGTTTACGCCCGAACACATCCGCTACAACCGCGTGCTCAGGCAATTAAAATTGAGGATTCCCGATAATTCGCTCGCGTCTACTCCATTCCTGGAACATCCACCTCCGGGATGCGTGGTCTTTGCTGATCCATACTTTGTCGTGGTGGATGCTCGAGCCGTCCTTGCTTTTTAGACAATAACTCTCCCTACGAATCAGCTTGCCGCGCAGCGTAGGGCTGGTAAAATTGCGAGCCTTGATTTGAACCAGTGTTAAGAAAAATCATCATCAAGGCTTTGCCTTTTCCTGTCCTTAACGCGCTCGTGATCAATTCGATCACGGTTTCCCCTTCATTCGAGATTCCAAAAATCCTGAAAGACCGGGGGTGCCGAATGAGCGACTTATGGAATTGAATCGCGGCAACTTCTCCGCGAGACTTACTCCTTCAATGAAACCAATTCCGTGGGGCGAGGTGTGATTTAGCATGGAAGATCCCGCAAAATTCAGCCTGAGCGATTTCCTCGTCGGCGACAGCAAGGATCCCCTCAAACCGCCGCCGGCTTTTACGCAATGGCACCGCGCCGGCTTATGGGCTTCGGCGCTTTACGAGCCGGAATTGCTCGCCCCGGCTGACGCGCGCACGACCATCCAATACGATGGCAAGCCCCGCTCGGTCATTAATCTTTGCTCGTACAATTATCTCGGTCTTGCCAATCATCCGGACGTCATCGCCGCGGCGCACGAGGCCTTGAAAACTCACGGCCTTGGCGCGTGCGGATCGCCCATGCTTTCCGGCATGACCGATCTCCACCGCGAACTCGAACACGCCATCGCCGAGTTTCTCGGTTACGAAGACGCGATGCTTTTCAACAGCGGTTTTGGCGGCGCCCTCGGCACGATTTCAGGCCTATTGCGCAAGAGCGATGCTGCCGTCTTGGACAATCGTTCGCATCTCAGCCTCCGTGATGGCGCAATCCTCGCGCGCACTCGCACCGAACGTTTCGAGCATAACGACCCCGCGGCGCTTGATGCTGCGTTGAGTCGTCAAAAAGGAAAACGCCAGCTCGTTATCGTCGAAGGCATTTACTCGATGGATGGCGATTTCGGTAATTTAAAGGAATTGATGGATGTCGCCGACGCGCACGAAGCCAGCGTGTTTGTGGATGAAGCCCACTCGATGCTGGCATGTGGCGCGCACGGTCGCGGAGCCGTGGAACATTTCGGGGTCGAAAAACGTATTCGCATTTTGTACGGAACATTTTCAAAAGCGTTTGGCGCTCTCGGCGGCTTTGTGGCCGGCTCTTCCGAAACCTTGAATTACCTGCGTTTTTATTCTCACCCGTATGTCTATTCCTGCGCCCTTCCCCCTGTCATCATTGCGGCGATCTTGAAGGCGCTCGAGATCGGCACGAACCAGCCGGAACTGCGCACACGCCTCTGGGAAAACGCCGATTATTTTCACAAGCAATTGCGCACGCTCGGAATTGATACGGGTCCTTCGACGACCTACATCATGCCGATTATTATCGGGGACCGCGAGCGCATGTACCGGCTCGGTCATGAGCTGCGCCGGCGCGGGTTGTGGGTCGCGCCAGTCGATTATCCCGCGGTGCCGCAGGATCGGATTTGCTTCCGCGCCTGTGTTACTGCGCTGCATACTCGCGCGGATCTCGATGAGGCGCTGAACATTCTCGAAGACACGCTCGTCCCGCGATTAGCCGCGCAGGCGTGAGGCGCGGCATCGAGATCATTCCGGTTCGATCGCGGCAGGACCGCGACGATTTCATCAAATTCCAATGGCGGATTTACAAGGGAGATCCAGCCTGGGTGCCGCCGCTTGTCCTCGAACGCAAAGCTTTCCTCGATCGCAAACACCATCCGTTTTATCTGCACGGCGACGCAGCACTTTTCCTCGCGAAATCAGACAACGAAATCGTCGGCCGCATTATGGCGAGCGACGATCCCAATTACAACGCAGTCCACCAATCGAATGTTGGTTGCTTCGGTCTCTTTGAATGTGTCGATGACCGCGTTGTGGCCGCCGCGTTGTTCGAGGCTGCAGCGGATTGGCTGCGTCAGCGCGGCCGAAACGAGATCATGGGTCCAATCGATTACTCGACGAATTACGTCTGCGCTTTGTTGATCGAAGGTTTCGAACATCCACCGACACTTCTCACCTCACACAACCCGCCATACTACGCTGGGCTCATCGAGTCGTGTGGCTTTAGCAAGGCCAAAGACTGGTATGCATGGTGGTTTTCCAAACCGGCCGAAGCCGCCGTGCGCCTACGGCGAATTGCGGCGCGATTTGGCGGTAGCCTCGCGGTCTCCATTCGCCCCGTGAACATGAAAGACCAGGCGGGAGAGAACCGCCGTTTACGCGATATTTATAACGAGGCGTGGGAAAAAAATTGGGGCTTTGTCCCGTTTACCTCCGCGGAATTTGAGCATCTGACGAAAGAGCTGAAACCAATCGCGGTACCGGAGTTCACCCTTATTGCCGAGGTCGGTGACGAGCCGGTAGGTTTCATTCTCTGCCTGCCGGATATCAACGTCGCTTTTCAAAAAATCAACGGTCGCCTAACGACTTGGGGTATTCCCATCGGGCTCGCGAAATTGCTTTACTACAAGAATCGCATTCGCACCGCGCGACTCGTTGCTCTCGGCGTGAAACCGAAATATCGCCGGAGCGGAATCGCGGAAACGCTCGTTCTGCGGATTATCGAGGATGCGATGATCGAGCGCGGTTTTACCGGCGAGCTCAGCATGACGCTAGAGGACAATCGCCTGATCAATCGATTCCTCCAAGCTATCGGCGCGGACCGCTACAAGACCTATCGAATTTATCAAAGGCCTATCGCGAATGAACAGGCGTCCGCTGCATGACATCGGTATACAAGTTAATCAATTCGGCGCGGATCTTATCCTTGCTAAATTGTCCGATGAGCCTTTCTGAGATCCTAAGTCCATCCGCATAGAATCCCTCATCAGCCATCAGCCTTCTTACCAAAGCGATGAAACCCTCGGTGCTGGCCGCCTTCAGATAGGCGGTCTCGTAGAGGGTCTTATATTCTTCGATATCTCTAAAGACGACGGGTAACCCGCACGCGGCCGCTTCGATCGGTGCCAGAGGGCAGTTTTCCTGGTAGGACGGAAACAAAAAAATATCGGCTGCGGCGTAGATCAAAGGCATCTCGCCTAAGTCGAGCAGCCCTGCGAATTGAACATGATCGCCCCGCTGCTCGATTCGCTTGTCGATCCTGGCAATACCTTCGGTTAATCGTCCGAAGGGCCTTCCCCCCACCCAAACGAACTTCGCTTCTGGAATGGCCCGCGCGACATCGAGGAAATCTTCGACTCCTTTTCTGGCCTGCAATTGGCCCACTCCCAGAATAACGACGTCATTATCTGCCAGGCCAAGGCGTGCGCGGCCCTTACTTCGTTTCTCCGCGGTGCGCTTCCAATGGTCAGGCAGGATCGGATTATAAATTTTTCGCACCTCGGTGTCCGCTCCCAGTTCTTTAATCGCGCGCTCCACGGTGGGTGAAACAGCGACTACTACGTCAGCGTAGGAAAACACTCGCCGGAACCACCATCTCACAAATGGAGTAAGATATTTCCACATCGGCAGCGAACCTTTGATGGAATCAGGAATGACGTTGGCGGTATGAATCCTCCTGCCTTTGTAACGCCGGCCTTTCCAGAAATAGTAAGGCCCGTAAGTGTGACAATGAAAAACATCACCCCAGCCTTCGTTGTTCACGACCACGTTCACGTCGTCCTTCGTTTTGAGTAGCTCGACATGATCGACGAACGCGGTGTGGACGCCCTGACCTTTCATGACGAAAGGAGTTTCCGATACGACATGAATGGTCATTCCAGAGGACACGTTGCGGTTTTTCCATGGAAAGGGTAGAGGAACATTACGAGAACCCGAAACATAAAAGGAGCTTTGATTCTTGCGGACGAATCGTCCCTTCGGAAGATCGCGGGCTTGGGCCAACTCGATCGTCTGGCCTTGGCCTTGAACGATTTCCTCAGTCGGCCTAACGAGTCCAACGCCATGCCGGTTTGCGTTTTTTGGTCGGACCAACTGCCGCCAGACCAACGCCGATTGCCTCAAAGCCGGAAACTCGCGAGGCTCGTCCTAAGCGACGACGTCGAGAAGTTTGCATCCGAGGTGAAAACTGGCGACGGTCAAATTCTTTTTTTTAACACTCATCTTGTTGTCAGCCGTGGTGGTTTTACCCAGATTCTCGATGAGATCGAGACCCAGGACGCGCCAGCGCTGCTCATTTCCGAATCCGACATTGCTCTCGCCCGCGAAATAAATGCTCGGCTCGCGGATCGAATGGTGGCAATGCAGCCAGATCTAACCTCGCCGCCAGACACACCAGGTTTTCGGAAATGGTCCTACATCCGTGATCCAAAAGAAATTCGTGCCGCGGAGAAGCGCTTGTTTCTCAACACAGCGAAGACGCAGGATGGGGTGATCGCGCGCTGGATTAATCGCCCTGTTTCGCGGGTCGTCAGCCGATGGCTGGTCCGCCTTCCGTTCTCGCCTAACCAATGGACGCTCGCGCTCATGGTGGCGCCGATCGCGGGATCGATTCTGTTGATTCGGGGCGATTATCTCGGAGCCGCCATCGCGGCAATTCTTTTCCAATTACAAAGCGCCTTGGACGGATGTGACGGCGAGATTGCGCGCGTCAAATATTTGGAATCCGATTGGGGACACAAGCTCGATGGAATTTGCGATCGACTAGCCACCATGCTCTTGGCCATTGGAATCGGTGTAGGTCTTTCGCGCCAGCCAGGAATATCCGATCCTGCTGGCAGTTTTTATCTCATGGAAGGAATACTCACCGCGCTTCTTATTGGCGTGAGTGAAACACTTTTGCAGCGCAGCACGATCGAGGAAAGCCTGGCCCGGGATAAAGTTGATAATGCCTATCCAAATTATGTCAGGAGTAATCAGCAGTTTTTCAACGCAGGTGACCATCTCAAAGTTTGGGCGATCAAAAATTCCGGCATGCTTTTCCTCGGCGAACGGCTGACTTCGTTCTTTGTTCAATTGACCAAGCGCGACGTTTTCAATTTTGCTTTCGCCCTCTTCATCTTATGCGGGCGGTCGCGCTGGGTTCTGCATATCCTGGCAGCCGTGGCCTGCGGAATATCCGTCATGGCGATGAGGAATTTGTTAATGATGGTTTTTGCAACGCAAGGACGTCCACCCGCCGCTTCCGGCGATTAGCGCGCGGTGGTAACTAAATCGGGAGCGTGACCGAGAAGCCGGAAAGATTCAACCGCATCGTGATTTTGGCGGATGAATCCGCCGAATGGAAGATCGCGGGATTGCGTCAACTCGATCGTCTCGTCTTTGCGCTTAACCAATTGGTCGAATCCACTCCATCCAATCCCGCAATCGACATCGTCGTTCTTTGGCGACCGGACATTGCCGCGGCGGCACGATGGCTGCCGCGCGATCCCAGAATAAAGCGTGTTCGCGTTGGAGAGGATCCTTCGTTGCTCCAACCGGGCGTCCGCGTTCTCACCAGCCGGCTCTTCGTTGATCGCAATGGCCTCCGGGAACATCTGAATGCGATACCAGCTGTGCGTCTTACAGAATCCATGGTCGATCCGCGGAATTCCTGGCGGCAACTCAATGAACAATTTGAGATTTCCTGCGACAACAGTGTGCGCTCTTCCAGTGGCGTAGGCTGGAAATATTTGAAGCGCGCAGACGACATCCACGGTAGCGAAAACATTCTTCTTCGCCGCGCCGGTAAGTCTCAGGATGGAATTGTTTCGAGATTCGTTAACCGACCATTGTTGCGAGACCCTCCAGCGCCGGGAAACAATACGGGCGTCTCGAACGGCTTTTTCATGCAGCCGAAAATGATCGAGACGCTGAACGAAGCGGGGCTGCAGATGTGAGCAGCCCCAACCGCGACGCGCCCAAGGTCGCCGTCTTTTCTTCGCGCTTTCTTCCGTACTCGCAGACTTTTGTTTACGACGAGGTCCGGCAACACCGGCGTTATCGCGCGGAGGTTTTCACTTGGGACCGACTCAACGCAGCACGCTTTCCCTTCGCGCCGGTTCATAGCCTAACGAGTCTGGAAGCCGCGCTTTATCGGACCACGCTGCTCAGCCCGACCTTCTTCCGCCTCTTCCGCCGCGGTGGCTTTGCTTTGGCGCATGCGCACTTTGGCCCTGGGGCTTGTTACGCGCTGCCCTATTGCACCCGCTTCAGGCTTCCGTTGGTCGTGACTTTTCATGGCTACGACGTGCCCCTGCTGCTTTCGCGGGCGCGTTTTCATCCCGCGAACTTGCCTTACTGGGCCTGCTCGCGCTGGCTCTTTCGCCGCGCCGATCTCTTGCTCGCGGTCTCCGAAGATTTGCGCCGGTCGCTTATCAGTGCGGGCGCGCCGCCGGAAAAAACCGCCGTGCACCGGCTGGGCGTGGACACGGAAACTCCCGCCCGGATCGAACGCGATGACAGCGAGATCATCGTCTTCATGGCCGGCCGGTTTGTGGAAAAGAAAGGCCTCAAATACGGAATCCGCGCCTTCGCCGCTGCGCTTAAAAAATACCCCGCGCTCCGCCTGCGCCTGGTCGGCGATGGCGAACGGCGGCGCGACTACGAACAACTCATCACGAACCTGGGCTTGGCTGAGAAGGTGGAAATGACCGGCGTTCTCGCGCACCAGGAACTGCTCGAAGCGATGCGCCGGAGCGATCTCGTGCTCGTGCCCAGCGTTACCGCGCGCAGTGGAGACCGCGAGGGAATCCCGATGATTGTCTATGAGGCGGCGGCGATAGGCATGCCCACAATCGCTTCGCGCCACGGCGGCATCCCGGAGGTGATCGAAGAGGACGTGACCGGCCTGCTCGTGCCGGAGCGCGATGAGGTCGCTCTAGCCAACGCTCTGCAACTATTGGCTGAAAATCCCACGCTGCGCCATTCGTTAGGCCAGGCCGCGCGGAGGAAAGCGCAACGCGAATTCGATCTCCGCCAACGTGTCGCCGCCCTCGAAGCGCGCTACGACGAATTGCTCCGGTAGCCGGGGCGTCGCCGCGACCCGGCCGCCCGCCGGTCGAGCACAAGGCTTTTGTAAAGGTAAAAGCAAGCCGCGCCAACGGCGGCCACGAGGAAGAGGCGCGGCGTGGTTTGGAATCCCGTGGCCACCCACCGTGCCGCCGCCCACATCGTGAGCACCATCAGCACCACGCCCGGCAACACCGCCGCCAGCTCCGCGAAGAGCCCGCCTGCGGTCAAACCGAAATAGCGGCGCGACCAGTAAAGGTCCCAGATCAGGACCAGCGGATAAACCGTTAGCCAAGCCCAAGCCACCCAGAGCGCGCCCCGCCCCGCGGGAGCGGTGAAGACCGCGAGCACAAATCCGAGCGCGAGCAGTGTCCCCGTGAGCGCCGCTTCATAGACCGCGAGCCGCGGCCGTCCGCCCGCTTGATAGAGCGGCCCGAAAAGTTGCACGAGACCGCTGATCACGCCGGCCCAACACATAATCTGCGCAAGCGGCACGGCCGATTGCCAGCGCGGCGCCTCCACCACGGCGAAGAGATCGCGCCCTTCGAGCGCGATGAAGGCGGCGATCGGCAG
>JBBQFI010000010.1:0-141144 GCA_038321775.1 Chthoniobacterales bacterium
TGCGATGCAGTGAACCGCGCCCCGCTCCGATGTCTAGCTTTTGTGTAGTTACATCGTCCAGCGTGCAGCCAAACGCGGTCTCGGGCGCGGTCGCTGATCTTGCGTCTCGTAGGCGCCTGCTATGACCATTCAGGAGTTGGGAAGTGTTGGCGAGCTCGTGGCGGCGCTGGCTACCGTTGTAACTCTCGTCTATCTCGCTATTCAAATTCGGTCAAATACCAGCGCGGTGCGATCTGCCGCTGCGCAATCGGTCCACGAGGCATTTGCAACGTGGTATCGATTGCTCGCTGCTGATCCTTCGCTTGCCCGGCTTATGACCGAAGGGTTGCGGAATTATGCGAGTCTGTCGGAGGCGGATAGGGCTCGCTTTGTTGCCACCTGCATGGCATTCTTATTTTGCTCTCAGGACGCCTTTCTTAAGTGGCGGCAGGGCTCGCTCTCCCAAGAGCTCTGGAGGGGTTGGGAGCTTGTCGTCATGAATCTCGTGCACGCACCGGGTGGCAAGGAATTCTGGGCCGAGCGAGGCTATTTATTTGGGGACAAATTCCGAGAACACGTCGAGAACGACCTGATGACACGAAAGCCACATCCTCTTGCGAAGCCGCTGGGGGCGTTTCCTATTGGGGCGACTCTTAATTCGGACGCCTAACAATGCGATGCAGCGAACCGCTGGCCGCTCCGAGTTGACTCGTTCACACCCGCGGGCTCCATTCAAGCTTTCTATGACTACAAACTTTTACGCGCGGCCATCCTCGCCCTCGCCAGCGGTCGCGATCTTGGGTCTCGTTAGGCTTTATGACGCTTCAAGACTGGAGTAACCTCGCCCAAGTGATTGGCGCGCTCGCCGTTGTCATTTCGCTTTTCTACGTTGGATTTCAGATCAAACGGAACACGAGCGCCGTTCGCTCCGCCACTGCGCAAGCAATTCACAACAACTATGGTGATTGGTATATGAATTTGATGGGAGATGCCGATCTCAACCGAATCGCAATCAAGGGATTGAAGGATTACTCGTCATTGGATGAGATAGAGAAAGCGCGCTTCATTCAGGTTTTCATGGCATTTATATCTTTTTCGCAGAACGCCTTCTATCAGTGGCGCGAAAAGGCGTTGTCTTCCTGGCTTTGGGACGGCTGGGAATTGCTCGTGATGAATTTGCTTGCTGCTCCTGGCGGCAAAGGGTTTTGGAAGGAACGCGGCTACGTTTTCGAGAAGGAATACCGGGACTATGTGGAGAAGGTTATCATGACGAAAAAGCCACATCCCGAGGCCAGGCCCTTCGGTGCGTTCAAGATCGATTGATGGGAAATGAGGCCTAATCAGGCGATGCAGCGAACCGCGGACCGCTCCGCGATTTAGCTTTCGATGACTTCCGCACTCAACCTGCAGCCACACGCGCCGTTGCCAGCGGCCGCTGATCTTGTGTCTCGTTAGGCGTATTGCAGCATTATCCACATTATGACCACCTCACTTCGCTTTCCACGAATTCTCCTCGCTCTTGCGGCTCTACTTCTTACTTTAGGAAGTCTGATGCACGCAGCAGCCTTCTGCAAGATTGCCTCTTTTATCGCTGCATCGAACCTTCAGAGTTTCGCAGCGAATTCCCTCAAAGTGCTTTGGCTCGGAGATTCCGCGACGTGCCTTCTTCTTGCGCTCGCGTTTGGCTATTTGGCGGTGCGTCCATTTAGCGCTAGTCGCTGGATTATTGTTCTGCTCGTACTGATTCCGGCAGTCACCGCCGTGTTGATTTACATCTTCATCGGTAGTTTTATTGGGGGTCATATTCTTATAGCGGCGGCACTCGCTGGGTTTACAGGCGCTGTGCAGCTTCCACGAAGCACACTTGGAGTGTCAGATCGCACCCCCAACGCCTAACCATGCGATGCAGCGAACCGTGAGATAGCCTACGATCCACTTCATGAGTGTTTACCATCCACCTTTGCGCTTCGTTGATCACTTTTCAGGTCTCGCGGTCGCTGATCTTGTGTCTCGTTAGGCTTTAGGCAACGCTTTCACCAGTTCATTGTTTCAAAGACTCCAAAATAACCATCCTGCAGCTATGACTCTTCCTTTTTTTGGCGGTTGCGCTTGCGGCGCAATCCGCTACGAATGCACAGCCGAGCCCATTGCGATGCTTCACTGCCACTGCCGGGATTGTCAGCGGGGCACCGGCGGCCCATTTTCGTCAGGCGTCGTTGTATCGGCCGACGCGTTTAAATTGTTGCGCGGTTCGCTGCGCTATTATTCCGTCCCCGGCGCGATGGGTCCTAACAACAATCGGGGATTCTGCCCCGATTGTGGTTCGCCCGTCTTAGCTCGGAGCGATGCGGCACCCCAATTTATTGGCCTCAAGGTGGCGAGCTTGGACGATCCGAGTTGGTTCACTCCACAGATGGACATATTCACATCCGAAGCACAGCCGTGGGACTTCATGGATCCAGCATTGCCGAAGTTTGCGGAATATCCGCCGTTTGCTCAGCCATCATGACCACTCCAATCGATACCTCGTTAGACACGCCGACTCCGGCACACTTACAACCAAAAGAAAGAACGAATATGAAAATCACGCATATAAAAATCGTGGTGTTCGCGATGGCGAGTCTGATCCTCGTTTTTGAAACACTTGCTCAGCGTCCGACCGCCGAGAAATCTCCCAGCGCTGCTTTGACAAGCGAAGTCCTCTCCGCAGTTAAAGCTCTTCAGGATGCCGGCCTTCGGAGAGATGTTTCAGCCTTGGAGCAGCTTTACTCGACGGACTACTTTCACACGAACCCAGACGGGTCGATGATGCAACGCGAGGACGTGTTGGCGTCGTATCGCGCAGCTCCCGATATGTCCTTCTCCTCGTCTGAAGACAGCGAACACAAAATCATCGCCCGAAAGGACTTCGCGGTCGTAAATGAGCGTTTGGCCCTGCATGGCAAGACAGCAGAAGGGGACCCCTTTATTTCCAGTTATCGCGTCACTTACGTCCTGCAGCGTCACGGCCAGAGATGGCAGTGCATCAACTCTCATTCTTCTCTTCTGGGCATAGACAAACATCCCAAACAATGAAACCGACAGCTAAGTTGCAGGCGCAGTGGTTGCTCGAGTTCTCTCCGGGATAGTCCGCGAGTGGCGTATCTCATCGATTCGTTCTTCCAGCGGAAGTGAAGCTAGGCCCCAATGATTCACCAGCCTCTAACCAATCGAGGAAGCTGACGACGGGAAGCTCTGCGATTGACCTCTCAGATGATTCAAACACTTTCCCTGCGGTTATGGGCTCTCCCTCCTGCCGCAGCTTATCTCCGTCTCGTTAGGCGCTAATTTGTCTATGAAACTTATCCTATTAGTATTCTTGATTGTGACGGGATGCGGCCCGTACATCAGTCCCTGTGCGAACGCGAGCGAACCGGAGCTGAGGCAAACCAAACGAGCGACACTGGTAACGCACTCGAAGTACCCCCAAGTGAAACTTCGCTCGTACACCCTCATTGCTGATGATATCGACGCCAAAAGGAGCGATGCTGAAGCGGTGATGCAGGTGAAGATTGAGTTGCCCCGGGCTGTGCAAACGAAGGACGTCGAAAGGTTCGAGCGGATTCTCGCACGAAACTTCGTTTTTCACGCCATTGATGAATTCTTCGGCCGGGCGGATTACATTCGAGCGCGGGCGCACAACAAGGACACGGTCATGACCGCCGAATATGAAAATGTGGTCCTTCGATTCATGGGTGACCTGGCGTTTCTAACCTACCGCAACACGGTCGTCGATGAGCCGGGCGGGCTCGAAAATACGACGCACATGAGTTGGGCGGACATCTTGGTTAAGGAAGACGGTCAATGGAAATTCGTCGCGGTCCACGAGATCGATTCACGGCGGGAAGAAAAACCGAATTCTGAGCGCGGGAGGCAATGATAGTTACCGCAGCTGTCAAAGTGGCGGAATGCCTAACCAGGCGATGCAGCCAACCGCGGGCGATTTGGAAACTGCGTTATTAGATGAGAGTTGAGAATCCAGCAACGTCTGCCGCCGTCAGCTGCGACTGATTTTTTCTCATCAGACATCCATTCAACTACATCCCATGACTGACCCACAAAACTTCCCTTATACAACCCGCATGGATATCAAGTTTCCACCGTTTAGTCTGGTGGACGTTCCGTCGTTGGTGAAAACGTGCACGGACAAATGGTACAACCAGACGCTCTGCCAAGTGAACGACTCTGTAGTTCGCCTCGGAGTGATGCAAGGCGAGTATCACTGGCATAAACACGATAACGACGACGAATTTTTCTTTGTTCTGGAAGGGCATTTCATTATTGATCTGGAAGAGCGCTCGATCGATCTGCAACCACAGGAAGGATGCGTGGTTCCAAAAGGCGTCGTCCACCGCACCCGCGCCCCTGAGCGAGCGGTCATTTTGATGGTGGAAACTGCCACCATCGTTCCGACCGGGGACGCCTAACCAAGCGAGGCCGACAACCGCGGATGACCTGAAAACTGAGTTGAGGGTTATTGGATGAGAGTTGAGAGTGCAGCAACGCCCGTCGCCGGAAGCGGCTGATAACAGGCAATGAAAACCACGATTATGAATAAAACACTCGCCGTCCTTTCACTTCTATCTCTAGCCATCTCTTTTCCGCAGGCCGCTTTCTGCAATTCCCACGAGCAGGATGAAGCCGACATCCGTAATGTGCAGACACGGCAAGAGGCGGCGTGGAACCGCCATGATGCGAAAGCTTACGCCAACTTGTTCACGGAAGACGGCGAGTGCGTGAATGTTGTCGGTTGGTTTTGGAAAGGTCGGGCGGAGATCGAGCGGAAACTCACAGATGCTCATGCATTCGTCTTTCGGGAGAGCGTTCTCACGATTAAGGAAGTGGAGATCAAGTTCCTCGGGCCCGAGATCGCGGTGGCGCATGTTCGCTGGACCATGGTGGGAGCCAGAACTCCCGGTGCTATTCCAAAACCTCAGCAGGGCATTGAGATTCAAGTTCTGCAAAAACAGGCGGGCAAGTGGTTGATCGTTACTTTCCAGAACACTAATGCAATACCGGAAATGCCTTTTCCGCAGGGTCCACCTGCTGCGGCTCCGGCAGCCAGTGCGACGCCTTGAATTTAAGTTGGGCTCGACTCGGGGCTGATTGAGCTGAAATAATCGCGGCGATGAAGCGTCGTGATTTTTTGATGACGTCGAGCTTAGCGGCGACGGCAATGATGTTACCGCGGACGGGGCGCGCTCAAGGCGGCGAATCGTGGCAAGGTTACGGCGAAGCGACTGTGATCGACGCGCTCGGCGGGCCGGGCAGTTCCGCGTTCGGACAGCGTGTTCCTTTAACCGTTTCGGATCTTGCCGATGTGAAGGCGTCCGGCCTGACGGCGGTGAATGTCACTGTGAGCGGCGTGGGAAGTTACACGAAAGATTTTGAAGAGACGTTGCGCAATATCACTTTTTGGGACGAACAGATCGCGGCGCATCCGGATGCGTTGATCAAGGTGTTGCGAAGCGCCGATCTCGCGGCGGCGAAGCAGAGCGGGCGTCTCGGACTAATATACGGGTTCCAGGATGGAACTCCGTTAGGCGAATCGCTGGAGCGTCTGGATCTTTTTTATGATCTCGGCGTTCGCATCATTCAATTCACTTATAATCTCCGGAATCTTGTCGGAGATGGTTGTCTCGAGCCGGGCGATGCGGGGCTGAGCTTGTTCGGTCGAGCGTTAGTTGCGCGCATGAACGAGAAGCGCGTGTTGGTAGACCTGAGTCATTGCGGTCATCGCACGACTCTGGAATCGATCGAGATTTCCAAACAGCCGGTGGCGATCACTCATACCGGTTGCAAGGCGGTTTCGGATTTGCCGCGGAATAAGACGGACGAACAACTGCGCAAGCTCGCCGATAAGGGTGGCGTGGCCGGGATTTATTTTATGCCTTACCTGCGCTCCGCCGGGCAACCAATGGCGGAGGATGTGATTAGTCACATCGAACACGCGCTGAAAGTATGTGGAGAAGATCATGTCGGCGTTGGCACGGACGGCGTGATTTCAGCGGTTAACGTCACGCCGGAATTCCGGAAAAAATTTCACGATGAAATTGCGGATCGTCGGAAGAGAGGAATTTCCGCTCCGGGCGAGAGCGAAGATGTTTTTACCTTCGTGCCTGATCTGAATACTCCGCGGCGTTTTGAAAAGCTCGCTTATCTACTTTCCAAGCGCGGCCACTCTGATGGCCAGATTGGGAAAATCCTTGGCGGTAATTTTGACCGGCTCTTGCAGGACGTTTGGGGCGGCTAGTTGGTCTGCGTGTCAATCGCTCTCGCGCTTGCGGCGACGCTAGCGCGATTAAATGCGAAGGAGCTACGACAATTGCCGTGCATTCGAGAGATCCTTCGCTGCGCTCAGGATGACAGCGTGGCTGTTGACGTCGCCGTCTATTCGGATCGGGATGACGGCGCTTCTGTCAACGTCGCCGTCCACTCGGAGTCGGAGTTGCTTCGGTGCTGCGCGCTTTCCGCGTACTCTTGCGAACGGTGATGGTCTCGGGCGCGCGCGTCTGCTGATCCTCCGGATACTTTTTCGTGGAAGGAATAATGAGACGCCACGGTTGTGTTCGCAGCGTCGCGGTGAGGTCTTCAACATTTTTACCCGCGTTCTTTAACTCCGGAGCGACGTCGTCGAGCGCGCTGTTCAATTTCTCGGAAGCGGAGCGGAAATTCTGCAAGGTCACCTCCAGATTGTTATGCGACGTCAATTGACTACTGATCTGCTCGACGTTCTTAAGCGAGAGCGAGAGCGAACTGTCGCGCCCGGTCAGGTTCGTGAGGTTTTCGGCGAACGTCCGGAACTGCGCGATGGCCATGTTCATCGAAGAGTTCTCGTCCGTGATCCGGCTGAGATTTTGCGCGGTGCTTTGTAGTTCCTTCAACGCGCCGGTGGCGGAGTTCGCGACCGGCTGAATGATGTTGAGCATTTTCGCAATCGCTTCGCCAAAATCGGGAACCCGATCACCGACGAAAATGTCGCCGTCCCCCGCTCGACCGCTCGCCTCATTGCCCTGCGTAAAATCGATGGCGGTTTCTCCGAGCAAACCGAGCGTCATCAAGCGCGCTTTCGCGTCCTTATAAACGGCGGCGGATTTATCGACCTGCACATCGATCCGCACTTCGAACTTGGGGATGACAGGGGCCGCGGGCGAAGGTGACGGCGTTGGCGACTCCGCACTGGGTGTTGGACTAGGTGCATTCGTCGCATGGCTGGCGCGTTCCGCTTCCTGCGCCGTCACAGGTGAAAAAAGTTTCTCTACCTGTCCGATTTTTCGACCGGCGAGAAGAACTGGCGCGCCAAGTTTAATCCCGGCGGCGTTATCGAAATAAATTTTGTAGGTAACGAGCGGACGGAAAAGTCCGGGCGCGCCGAGCAGGATGAGGACAAAGGTCAGGACCGCGAGCGTCGCGAGGACGAGCAGACCGGTCAAAATTTCATTACGTCGCAATTGCATCTTTGGTTCCTTCCAGAATCGGGCCTTCGGTGCTTCCGCTCAAAAACTGAACGACCACCGGATCGGTTGATTGTTTGAAATCCTCGGGATCGGACATTTCAATAATCTTACCTTGGTAAAGCATAGCCATTTTTGTCGCGACGCGAAAGGCGCTGTCCATTTCGTGCGTGACGATAATTGAAGTGACTTTCGATTTTTCCGTAAGCGTGATGATCAATTCATCGATCACGGAGCTGATGACGGGATCGAGACCGGCGGTCGGCTCGTCAAAAAGCACGAGCTCCGGGTCCATCACGAGCGCACGCGCGAGACTCACGCGTTTGCGCATACCGCCACTAAGTTCCGAGGGCATCATGTACTTAGCATCCTGCATTCCGACCAGCGCGAGTTTTTCGTCGACCACTTCATCAATTTCCTTGGGCGTTTTGTCGGTTAATTCTTCGAGAGGAAGGCCAACGTTATCGCGCACGTTACGCGAGCTGAGCAAGGCGGAGTATTGATAAACCATCCCGACGCGTGTGCGTACCTGCTGCAATTTGCGTCGCGAAAGTCGCGAGATTTCGAATTGCTTGAAGAAAATTGAGCCCGCTGTCGGCTGGATGATTCCGAGAATCAAACGCAGAATCGTGCTCTTGCCGCTGCCGCTCTGGCCCATGATGACGAGACGTTCGGAGGGCTCGACCACGCACGAGACGCCATTGAGAACTTTTTTTTCCTCGAACTGCAAATGGACGTCCCGCAATTCGACAACAGGAGGAGTGGTCGGCGCGTTCATGGGAAGAAAACGACGTAGACGACGTTAAAGATTGTGTCGAAACCGATGACGGTGGTAATGGCCGTGACAACGCTTGATGTCGTGGCCGTGCCAACGCCGGAGGCGCCGCCTTTCACGTTCAAGCCGCGAAAACAGGCGATGGAAGCGATGAGCAGGCCGAAGAGAAAACTTTTGAGCACACCGGTAATGATGTCGCGCATGAGGAGGGAATGAAGGACGAGATCGTTAAAATAAACGAACGCGATACTGAAATACGCGCGAGAAATAAGGCTCGTCGCCACGATGGCGGCGATGCTGGAAATCACCGAAAGACAAGGCATGAGCGCAAACAATGCGAGAACGCGCGGCGCCACCAGAAACCGCAGCGGGCTGATTCCCATGGCTTCGATTGCTTCCACTTCTTCGTTCACTTCCATCGTTCCCAATTCCGCCGTGAACGCCGCACCGATTCGCGCGGCGAGCATGATGCCGGTCAGCAACGGTCCAAGCTCGCGCGTGAAAGCGATTGCGACCAAGCCGGGAACCAAACGCTCCGTGCCGAATCGCTGCAGTTGATATCCGGTCAAGAGCGCCATGGTGAGTCCAAGAAAAAAAGAAACCATCGCCACCAGCGGCACTGAGCCGACGCCCGCGCGTTCGGTGTGACGAAAAAAGCTGGCTGCGCGAAAGGGGCGCCGGCCGCGCCGCACGTTGTCGACCGTTTCGGCAAACGTGCTGACGATAAACCAGAACATGCCGCCGACTTCCCGCAAAAAATTGCGACCGGCCTGGCCAATCCCTTGCACGACGACAACGGGATTTGTCTCCAGCCTCGTGCCTTCTTCGCTGGTTTGGTTTTCGTTATCGGCCATATTCAGGGTGAAGGTGCCTTAGTTCCCTTCCCTGAAAAGCGAAATAGCACTGGGAATTGAACATTTACGAGGGGCGGACCTTTACCTAGAGTTCCGCGGGAGAACCCCAAATCAACCCTGATCTCGTTAGGCGCACAGTTGTGAAATTGACTTCGAAATACTTTTCTATTATCGCGCTGCTCGCCGCTATCGTAGCGCCGCGGCTCGGCGCGCAGGAAACATCTATGAAGAAAGACGCGAGAAAGTTCGCGCTGGCGATCCATGGCGGCGCGGGCACGATCGATCGCAGCAAAATAACGCTGGAACGGGAACGCGCATATCGTGAGGGTTTGGAACGTTCGTTGCACGCGGGTTACGACGTTCTGGCCAAGGGCGGAGCAAGTCTCGATGCCGTCGAAGCGGCGGTGCGAGTATTGGAAGATGATCCGCACTTCAATGCCGGCAAAGGCGCCGTTTTTACCGATGAAGGAACGAACGAGATGGATGCTGCCATCATGGACGGCAAGACGCTCAAAGCTGGCGCGATCGCAAGCGTGAAGCACATCAAGAATCCGATCAGTCTCGCGCGCATGGTCATGGAAAAAACGTCGCACGTGATGCTGGATGGCGCGGGCGCGGAAAAGTTTGCGAAAGAAATGGGCGTCGAGCTGGTCGATCAGAAATATTTTTACACAGATGAACGTTGGCAGGCTTTGCAGAAAGTGAAGGCGGAAAAAAACGCGGGAGGTGCGGGTGGAAAAAAGTTCATCATTTCCGAGCAGGACCGGCACGGCACAGTTGGCGCGGTGGCGCTGGACCAGGCAGGTAATATCGCGGCCGCAACTTCGACCGGCGGACTAACGAACAAAATGGCCGGTCGCATTGGCGATTCGCCCGTGATCGGCGCCGGCACTTACGCCAACAATGCAACGTGCGCTGTTTCTGCGACTGGTGACGGCGAATATTTTATTCGCTCCGCTGTCGCCCACGATATCTCGGCTTTAATGGAATACCGCCAGATGTCAGTGCAAGAGGCGGCGCAAACGGTTCTCGATAAAGTGCAAAAACTCGGTGGCACCGGCGGATTGATTGCGCTCGATGCGCACGGAAATATCACGCAACCATTTAATACCTCGGGCATGTACCGCGGAAGGATCGACGAAGCGGGCAAAACGGAGATCGCAATTTACCGGTGAGGTAATCGCATGCTTCCCGCCATCTCTGTTGTCATTCCTGCTTACAACGAAGCAGATCGCATCGCAGAAACTCTGCGGGTGACACTGGACTATCTCGGCAATGTTGCGCCGCAGAGCGAGCTCATTGTTATCAATGACGGTTCCCACGATGCCACGGGTAAAATCATTCGCGATGTTTTCGCAGAGCCGACGAAAATCGAAACGCATCTGCTCGAAAATTTTCCCAATCGCGGCAAGGGTGCAGCGGTGCGGGCCGGTTTGCTCGCGGCGACGCGACCGATCGGATTGTTTACCGACGCCGATTTATCGACGCCGATCGATGAGATGCCGAAGCTGATCGAACCGATAACGGTCGGTGAAGTGGATGTGGCCTTCGGATCGCGCGCGTTGAATCGCGAATTGATTGGCCATCATCAGCCCTGGCGACGCGAACAAGCGGGTCGCATTTTTAATTTACTCGTTAGGCTGTCGACCGGCTTGCCATATTGGGATACGCAATGTGGTTTCAAAGCATTCCGTTTAGCGGCCTGCCGCTCGGTCATCGAAGCGGCGCACATCGACGGCTTCGGCTTCGATGTGGAATTACTGTATTTGGCCAAGCAAGCGCACTTGCGTATTCGTGAGATTCCCGTGCGCTGGAACCACTATGACGGCAGCAAGGTGCGCATGCTTCACGACAGTTGGAACATGCTGCGCGAAATCTTTTCCTTGCGACGCGATCTGAATGGAACGGCGCTCATTCCAAGCGCCGGTTCCAAATCAGGCGTTTGATTTTTACTTCTTAACGATCTCGGCGTTTTCGAGCATCGTCACCCCGCCGTTGCTAGCCATCTTGCCTTTGAGCGTGACGGTTTTGCCGGCGTACTCGGCGAGTTCATCGTTCATCGGCTTATGTTCGCCGACGACGAGATAAACTTTGCCGTCACTGACGATGCCGACGGGTCCGCCGCCCTTGATGCATTTGGCCGCGCAATCAGCGTGTTTATCGCCGCTCGCGTTATGATCGACGTAGCACATCATGTCGACGATCTCGCCGGTCACCGTTTTCTCTGCGGCAGCGTCGAGTTTATCTTTGTCGTTATCGTGAGCCAAAGCGAAGGGCGCCAATGCGAGGGATGCAGAAAAAACAACAGCGACTGTCGCCTTCGTAAACGTTGCGGTTTTACTTTCGGAATAAATCATCGCCTAATTTCGGATCATTTCCGGGAAGATCAATGCGCTTTGTCCCGGCCTTCGATCAGCTCCGCAAATTGGGAGAAGAAATAACTCGCGTCGTGCGGGCCAGGCGCTGCTTCCGGATGATACTGCACACTGAAGATCGGCAACTCGCGATGCCGCATTCCTTCGACCGTTCCGTCATTGAGATTGATGTGCGTTACTTCCACTTCGGACGGCAATGAATCGGGATCGACGGCGAATCCGTGATTCTGCGATGTGATCGCCACTTTACCCGTGCGCAAATCTTTCACCGGCTGATTCCCGCCGCGATGGCCAAATTTCAATTTGAAGGTCTTACCTCCAAACGCGAAGCCGAGAATCTGATGGCCAAGACAAATGCCGAAGATCGGTTTTTTTCCCATCAGCTTACGCACGGCTTCATGTGTGTAAGGAAGCGCTTCGGGATCGCCGGGGCCATTCGAGAGAAAAACTCCATCTGGATTGAACGCGAGCGCTTCGTCGGCGCTGGTGGCAGCGGGAAGAACCGTTACGCCGAAACCGTGTCGGCGCAGTTGACGCAGAATATTTTCCTTCAAACCGTAATCGTAAGCCACGATGCGGAAACGAATCGGCGGCAGACTTCGCTTCTGGCTCTCATCGCCGTTTGCGGTCGACCATTCCTGGCTCAGCTGATCGTCCGGATCCCACTGATACGGTTCCGCGGTAGAAACTTCGCGAACGTAATCCATTCCGATGACGCCTTCTCCTTCGACGGCGCGCCGGTTCGCTTCTTTGGAGGACATTTCTTCAGTCGTTAGGCACGCTTTCATCGCCCCGCGCTCGCGCAGATGTCGAGTAAGCGCGCGTGTATCGATGCCTTGAACGCCGGGAATATCCCAGCGCCGTAAATACTCATCGAGCGACGCTTCCGAGCGCCAGCTGCTCGGGATCTCGCTCAGTTCTTCAATCACGAAACCGCGCACATGCGGCAATTTGCTTTCCTGATCGAGCGAATTCGTTCCGTAATTTCCGATAAGCGGGTACGTCATCGCCACGATCTGACCGCGATAGGAAGGATCGGTCAGCACTTCCTGATAGCCGGTCATGGATGTGTTGAAACAGATCTCGCCGACGCGTGTGCCGGCCGCGCCAAAGGATGCGCCTTCGAAGATTCTTCCGTCTTCCAAAGCGAGGATTGCGCGCATCGTTCACTCTTCCCACGACCCGCCGCCTTTTCAAACGCACGTAATCCCGTGCCTTCTCCAACGAGCAAACATCTTGACTGTTCCTTCAAGTGTATTAAAACCGGGGGTGATGAGATTCATCACGCGAATACTTCCCGGAATGCTTGCTGCGTTTTTTTTCGCGCAAACATCATTCGTCCACGCGGCCGTTGTCACCGCCGAGGGCGCGCAGTTAAACTTGGGCGATGCGTGGCGAGACTCGACCGTGCTCAAAACTCACGACTCCGACGGTGACAACGTCTATGGATCGCTTGGATATATTATGTTCAACACCCATACGCAGGCATCCGGTGCCGGCGTCGGAGCAACCGGTCCGCTGGACAACGCGACGCTATCATTGCCAGGTATCGCCATTCTCGCGACTGGCGCCAATGCCGGATATTCCGGCAACTACAGTTTGATCAACGATCCGAATGCTCCTCCGCCGGGAGGCATCGATCTTTGGTCGGGCGTCGCATATCGTTCGGTTTTTGCGCCGGGAGGTCTCGCTGGGAACACAGAGTACGCCATGTTCGATATTACCTTCAACGGCATTGGCACTTCGCTACCGAACGCGATTCGTCTTGGCATTTTCGTCGATAATGAATTTGACCCGCAGAACGTTCCGATTGGCTTGCGCATTGCGGGTGCCGGCGGCGACAGTGGCAACGTCCTCAAGCTGCCGACCGTGCAAAGCAACGACTACTATTTCTTCGATCTCACGGGGTTGAGCGCGGGCGACACGATCACTGTTTTCGCGACTTCAAATACCAATGCGGGCGCGCTTACTCTGGGCGGCTTCACCTTCGATGCCGTTCCCGAGCCCAGCGCTACTGTCCTGACCGCTCTCGGTCTGGGAATATTCGGGATCGCTTGTTTGCGTCGTAGAGCTTTAGCGCAATCGTAAGCGAATTTTTTCGGGCCGTCCGACGATTCGTTAGGCTAGCGCAGCCAGCTTATCGAGCAGATTTTTCTTGCTCGTCATGCCCGTCACCTGATCTCGGACCTGGCCATCTTTAAAAAGAAGGAGCGAGGGTATCGCTCGAATATTAAAACGCGCAGATAGACTTTGATTGTCGTCCACATTGACCTTCGCGACTTTGATCGACCCGGCTTTTTCTTTGGCGATCTCGTCGAGAATCGGCGCGATCATTTTGCACGGGCCACACCATTCGGCCCAAAAATCCACAAGGACCGGCTGATTGCTTTTGGTTACTTCAGTTTCAAAATTCGCTTCGGTCAGAGTTACAGTGGCGTTATCCATATTCAGGAAAGATAAGTCCAAAGCTGAATAATGAAAACCACTGCCGAAACGCCGACCAGCGTCCAGCACATCGGACCGGGAGCGGTCTCGACCACGTGTGTCAGGTTTTCCGGTTCGATGAAGATGGGAGCGGTTTCTCTGGTTGACTCCGGAGCTGTGATGAGCGGCTGAGTCTTGGACATTTTTACCGTCGGCGTCGCCGATTTCCGTTCTGGCATTATCGCGATACGAGCCGTTTCTTTTTTCGGACCGGGCGATGCCGGCGGCGCGTCCACGATCGGTTCCAGCAGAGACGGAGAATGAACGGCCGAAGGCACAGGATCCGCGATGGAGGGCACAGGAAACGACGGCGGCTTTGCCGGCCGACCCAAACCCGGTAACGCTTGCGCGTCTCCCACGGCCGGCGGCCTTAAAGTCTGCCGTGAGTCCGTAATGTTACTCGACGGAATCCGCGGCGGCAGATTAATCCTGACTGTGTCGCGTTTCTGGATTGTCGAGTTCGTTACGCTCCTTAATGGCCGCGGCGGCAGTTTGATCCGGACAGTTTCCTTCTTTGGTTCATTCGCTTCGGACATCGCAGATGGGCGCCATAAGTCTGGCAATTGTGACTGCTACTTTTCTGTCAGTCCGCTTTCGCGATGTCAACGCGAATCACGGACGCGGCAAACCGGCCTTACGCGAGTAAATCGTAGCCGCGCGCCCCGGAAATTCGGCGCTGCACGAATTCTCCAACCGTTTCCGGCTTCGCCAATAAAACGCGGGTATCGACATCGGGCGCATCCGCCTCCGTGCGCGCAACCAGCGGCGCATCGACAAGGAGTTTCAGTTCGCGTCCGACCTTTTGCTGCGCGATTTCGCGCGCAATCTTTTGCTGTAAAGTCATCGCCCGTCGCAATCGAACATTTTTCACCGCTGTGGAAATCTGTTCGGGCATTTTGGCCGCACGCGAACCTCCTTCCTGCGAGTACTTGAAAATGCCAAGGCGCTCGAAACGCGTTCGTGCGATGAAATCGAGCAGGGCTTCGAATTCATCTTCGGTTTCACCCGGGAATCCCACGATAAATGTCGTCCGCAAAGCCACACCCGGAATGCCGGCGCGAATTTCGCCGATAAGATTTTCGATGTGAGCACTGCTCGTCTCCCGCCTCATGCGCACAAGCATCGACTCAGCGATATGCTGCAACGGCATGTCGATATAACGCGCAACTTTGCTGCTCTGCCCAATCGTCTCGATCAGTTCCCCGCTCCAATGCGCCGGATGCGTGTAAAGAAGACGGATCCAAAAATCGCCTTCGATATTTTCAATCTCGCGCAGCAACGCGGCGAGCGTCGGGCCTCGAGTCGAATCCACCGGTTGCCTCGGCCCGGCTTTCGACGACCACAAATCCATTCCGTAATACGTCGTGTCCTGGCTGATGAGATTGATTTCGCGCACACCTTCGGCGACCAGGCCGCGAATTTCCGCCAGCACAGAACCCGGCGTCCGGCTGCGATGACGTCCGCGCATCTGCGGGATGACACAAAAACTGCACGGATGATTGCAACCTTCCGCAATTTTTAGATAAGCGCTGTGCGCCGGCGTCAAGCGAAAACGCGGCGTTTCGTAATCCGGAATGTAACTCGGCCGCAGCGTGACCAGGTTGCGCTCCGATTCGTTAGGCGAGTCGAGCACGCGTTGCACGATCGCACCGAGTTCGCGCACCTGATCCAATCCGATGAACGCATCCACTTCTGGTAACGTCTCGCGCAACTCCGCCGCATATCGCTGCGACATGCAACCGCTCACGATAAGTTTTTGCCCCGGCTTATTGTTCAACCGTTGCTGATGCGCATCGAGAATCGCTTCGATCGATTCTTCTTTTGCCGAATCGATAAACGCGCAGGTGTTCACCACGAGCACATCGGCGTCCTCGGCGCGCGAGGTGATTTGCATTCCGCGCTCCAGGACACTGCCGAGCATGATCTCGGCATCGACCAGATTTTTCGCGCACCCGAGACTGATCATGCCGACTTTCGCCGGCTGAGAGCGCTTACTCGAGGGTGACGTCAGTGTCGTCATCAGAAATTCGTTTCCCGTTTTTGCGCAACTGCACCGAATCGCGTTCAAGCGCGTGAATCGTGAAATGCTGGCCTTCGAAAAAAAGCGGTTTGTCTCCCGGGTTCACCCATTGTTCGAAAGATTGCCGACGGCCGTCTTTCTCGATGACGACTCTCACAAAAGTTTTACCGAGCGGCCGAATTTCCAGGCGTTTGGAACCAGCAGCGGGAGTTCCCGTATTCGATGTTTTTAACCCCGCGCGCGCCAGATCTTCGGGATGCACAGGCTCAGCACGACGCACTTCCGGTTCCGCCGATGGCGATTCCAAAGGCGTTGGCTCGGGTGTGGAACTCACCACAACGGGCGGAGGAGTTGCAGTCGGTGTTGCTTCGGTCACAGCACTTCGCGTCGGAGCGGGCGTCCCATCGGTCGGCAACGCGCGCGGCGCTACTATCGGTGCGGAAACGATCGTCGCACTCGGCGACGGTTGCGCAGTTACGCTCTTCCGCGGCGGCGCGATGCGCGAAATATCGAGAATCAATTTCATCAACGAAAAACCAACGACGAGAACCACGATCCCGATGAGAAGCGGCATCAATGAAGTCTTGCGTTTGGGCGCGCGCACAATGGTCGGCGGCGGTTTCGGCGCGGGATTGTCCTGCAGGTAGGAATAACCATCCACCGTCACGGCGTTGGAAGTTTCAAACGCTTCCAGATACGAAGTCACATCAACCTCGAGAAACTTTCCGTAGATAAGAAGAAAACCTTTGGCGTAAGCGAGACTGGGAAAACCTGAGAAATCATCCGCTTCAATTTCCGCCAAACGCGAGGGGCGAATCTTGGTAATGCGCGCCGCTTCATCGAGCGTCAGTTTGCGCGCGAGACGTGCTTCCCGAAATTTTTCGCCAAGACCTTCTATCGTCATATGATTGCGGACTAAACGGCGGCGTCTAAATCGACGAGAATTTCGCGCGGCTTCGCGCCTTCGCCCGGGCCTAGGATACCGCGCTGCTCCAGAATATCAACGATGCGCGCCGCGCGCGTGTAACCAAGACGCAACCGGCGCTGCAGCAGCGAAGTGGAAGCGCGCTTTTCCTGGCGAATAATCTCGAGACACTTTTCCACCAGCTCTTCGTCTTCGTCGGAGACATCTTCCGCGGGTGCACCGGTCGATTCTAATTTTTCATGCATCTCGGCATCGAACGCAGGCGGACTTTGCGCGGAGACAAATTCCACCAGGCGATGAATTTCCTCGTCGGTCACGAGGACGCCTTGAGCACGAATCAGGCGCGATGTACTGGGCGGCAGGTAAAGCATGTCCCCCTGCCCTAACAAACGATCCGCGCCGTTCTCATCGAGAATCACGCGACTATCGATCTTCGACGCGACCTGAAACGCGATGCGGCTGGGAATGTTTGCTTTGATCACGCCCGTGATCACATCAGCGCGCGGTGTCTGCGTCGCGACAATAATGTGAATGCCGGCCGCGCGCGCCATCTGCGTGATACGTGCAATCGCACTTTCCACATCAGCCGGAGCCGTCTGCATTAGATCCGCCAATTCATCGATGATGATGACGATGTAAGGAATTTTGTCGGGAATGACAATCTCATCCGCACGCGGAACTTTGATCGGTCTTTCCTCGTCGGCTTTGGGTTTTTTCGACTCGTTAGGCGTGCCTTCGTTCTCCAGATCCAATTCCTTCTGCGTTTTTTTTGCCGGTCGCGCATTGAAGCTGGTGATGTTGCGCATTCCTGCCTGCGCAAAAATCTTGTAGCGCTTCTCCATCTCATCAATCACCCAGCGCAAGGCGAGCAACACTTTTTTCGGATCGGTCACCACCGGAAAAGCGAGATGCGGCAACGAAGCGTACTGCTGCATCTCGACCACTTTCGGATCGATCATGATGAAGCGCATTTCTTCCGGCGTGAAACGGTAAAGCATGCTCGCGATGAGCGCGTTGATGCAGACGCTTTTTCCGCTGCCGGTTGTTCCGGCGACGAGCAAGTGCGGCATCTGCGCGAGATCGGCGATGATCGCTTTGCCGTAAACATCTTTGCCGAGCGCGAGCGGAATTTTCCCGCGCGCTTTCGCTTCTTCCCAATCGTTGGACTGCAATAGCTCGCGCAACGTCACCATTACTTTCCGGCTGTTCGCGAGTTCGATCCCAACGGTGTCCTTGCCTGGAATCGGCGCCAGAATATTGATTCGCTCCGCGCGGGTCGCGCGCGCTAGATCGCGTTCGAGACTGACAATTTTATCCACACGCACGCCCTTCGCCGGATAAACCTCGTAGCGCGTAATGGTTGGCCCTTTCGTAATATCGCCCGCGGCAACCGCAATTCCGAACTGCCCCAATGTTTCGATGAGAGTTTGTTGAATACGCTCCAGTTCCGCCGGATCAGCCGCAGTTCTACCTTCAAGATCATGTTCATCAAGCAACTCGAGTCCGGGCAGCGTGTAGTTTTCCGCATCCCACGTTCGGCTCGTTAGGCCAGCCGGGGCGGATTTCTTCTCGCCACCCCGTAGCTCAGCCAGGGATGGTTTTTTCCGACCGGCTCCAGATTCGTTAGGCAAGGCTGTGGTATCGACGACTTTTGGTTTCGGACGATTGGCCAATTCTTCCGGCGGAACGAATGCGGTGGCCGGTTCCGTCATCGGCGCCCCTTTTTTCTTCAACTGCTTCTCGATCGAACGCTGTTGCTTGGCGAGTTCGCGCTGGCTGATCTCGAGTTGGCCTTTCAGATCGGATTTCTGCATCTGCCGCTTCAGTTGCCACTCCCGCAATTCCGCCATGGCTCGATGAATGGACGTGACCGACTGCCTAACGAGATGAATCGGTCTTAATCCCGTCATCAAAATCAGACTCGTCACATAAACGCCGCCAAGGAGAATAACGGAGCCGACGCGCCCCATCATACGTTGCAGAATCTGCCGGCCAAAATAATAACCAACCCAACCGCCCGGCCCCTGGATGTTAAAAAACGTATGCCAGTTGGTGAGAAAGTGATGCTGCAAATGCAACAGACATGCGCCCGAAGCGATGAAGAGAATGATCCACGGCGTTCGCGACGTCATGCTCAAGCGCGGGGCAAATAATTTCGCGCCGCCGAAACCAAGCAGAACCGCAGCGAGAAAATAAGAGGCCCCGCCAATCATGAAATAACAGAAGCCCGCCGCAATCGCCCCGAGCGGACCGATAAAATTTTGCGCCGGCGAATTTGGGGGCGAAAGATGGCTAAACGGCACCCACGAGGGCAAATCCTTTGGCACGTAGGAAATCAGCGCGAGAAATAACAGCGTGCCGATGCCGAGAAGGACAATGGCAAAGACTTCATTCCAAGCGCTGTTTTTAGTCGATCGGGCCACGGCGCATCATAGTAATGCGCCCAACGCCGCTTTCAATGATGTAGAGGCAGTGCCAGCGCCGGATTATTGGGGGCTAACGTTTTTGTTGCGCGGCGAGACTCTTCCTCGTTAGAGTGCGCCTCGCATGCGACCTCTTCTGCGCAGAATCGGCCTTGGCGCCGCCCTGTTTTTTTCTCTCTTCGCTTTATCCTGCGAAGAACATCACGTCGGCGAATTACCGCCGGAAAAGCCGATTAAGGGTCCCGGTCATCCACCCCCGCCACCTCCTCCTGCGCCGGTAACGAACGTCTCCCCGACCCCTGCTGAATTTTTCCCCACCAGCACTCCTCGTTAGGCGAAAGGAACGTCATGGCTAAGCACGAGTACGCAACGTCGCCTCCCAATCTTAAAGGAATGCCGCCGGGCGTTCCGTATATCATCGGCAACGAAGGCGCGGAGCGGTTCAGCTTCTACGGCATGCGCGCGATCCTGGTGGGATTCATGACGCAATTTCTGGTCAATAAATCCGGCGTCTTGGAAGGAATGCCGCAAAATGAGGCGCAAGGCTGGTTCCATCAATTCGTTTCCTCTGTTTACTGGATGCCATTTTTTGGCGCGATCCTATCTGATGGTTGGTTAGGCAAATACCGGACGATTTTTTATCTCTCGATCGTCTACTGCCTGGGCCATTTCACGCTCGCCTGCATGGACACATCTTTCGGAATCCACTTTGGACAAAAATGGGTCCTTGCCATAGGCCTAATCCTTATCGCAGCCGGCGCTGGCGGAATTAAGCCGTGCGTCTCGGCCAATGTGGGCGACCAGTTCGGCGAATCAAATCAACACTTGCTCTCACGCGTCTTCGGTTGGTTCTACTTCTCCATCAACCTCGGCTCGTCCTTTTCCATCTGGTTGTGTCCTCTGTTTCTGCGCAATCCACACTATGGCCCGAAGTACGCCTTCGGCCTGCCGGGTGTCTTGATGTTTATTGCTACGATTATTTTCTGGATGGGGCGCAAAAAAATGGTGCACATCCCGCCTGGTGGACTTGGCTTTCTCCGCGACCTGAAGAGCAAAGAAGGTTTGAGCATTCTCGGGCGCGTTTGGATGATTTTTATCTTTACCATGATCTTCTGGGCGCTTTGGGATCAAAGCAGTGGCGGGGAGTGGACGATTCAATGCCAGAAGCTCGACTTGAATTTCTTAGGACTGAAATTCCTGCCCGAGCAGGTTCAGGTTGTAAATGGAATTCTGATCCTGGCATTTATACCTCTCTTCAATTACGTCCTCTACCCGGCGATCAGCAGGATTTTTCCACTCACCGCGTTGCGTAAGATCGGAATTGGCCTTTTCCTCACCGCGCTCTCGTTTGTTGTGATCTGGTGGATTCAAGTTCAGATCGATCACGGAGGCCGTCCGAATGTCGGCTGGCAATTAATCGCCTACGTCATCTTGTCTGCCGGCGAAGTGATGGTTTCCATTACCGGTTTGGAATTTTCCTACACCCAGGCGCCTAACCGGATGAAGAGTTTGCTCATGGCGATGTGGTTGCTCTCTGTCGCGCTCGGAAACCAAATACCATCGGTCATCAGCTTTCTTATTCCGAAACTCAAATCGATGGGTTGGAATCTCGAAGGCGCGAATTATTTCCGCTTCTTTACTCTCCTCATGCTCGGGACCGCGATCATTTACGTTTTTGTTTCACGGCATTATCGCGAACGCACTTATCTGCAGAGCCAGGAGCCAGCCGGTCCGCTCAGCGATCCGATGTTGCAACCGGCAGCGGAAATTAACTGATTCGATTCGTTAGGCGTTACAACTTCGCCACGAGTTCGACCATTCGTTGCCGCGTTTTCGCATCAGGAAGGCGACCCACACCGCCGAGCAAATTATCCTTGAGATGACTCACATTCCCCGTCGCGGGAATGGCGCACGTGACGGCGGGATTTGCGATAATCCATTTCAAGAAAAACTGCGCCCAGGATTTGCAATCGAACTCGCCCGCCCAATCCGGCAATTTCTGCGCACGCGCGCGCTCGAATAAATCACCACCGCCAAACGGGCGATTGACGATAACAGCAACGCCGCGCTCTTTCGCGAGCGGCAGAATGAGCTCTTCGGCTTCGCGTTCCATGAGCGAATAATTGATCTGCACGAAGTCGAGTTTTTCGTTTTGCAAAATCTTCTCCACTGCGGGAAATGCACCCGACTCGTAATGGGTAACGCCGATGTAGCGAACTCGTCCCGCACTTTTCCATTCGCGCAACGTGGCCAAATGCGTCGCCACATCGATGAGGTTATGCACTTGCATCAAATCGATGCGTTTCGTTTGCAGCCGGACAAAGGATCGCTCCATCGAATCAATTCCCTCCCGCTTCCCGGTCGTCCATACCTTTGTCGCGAGAAATAGCGATGACTGGAGCCCAAGTTTCGTCGCCAATTCCCCGATCACTTCTTCGGAACGGCCGTACATGGGAGAGGAATCGATGACCTTCGCGCCGCGTTCGACAAAAACGCGCAAAACTTCTTCGAGAGGAGCACGCTCTTGTTGCGATGCTTCCACATCAAACACGCGCCACGTTCCGAGTCCGATCACCGGAAGTTTTTCGCCCGAAGATGGAATCGTGCGCATGATGAACGAAAGCTTATCGGAGCCAGCAGCCTTAGCGCTGGTTTGCAAGCAAAGCAGCGCGGCACTTGCGCCCGTCAACAAACGCGTCGCTTCGCGGCGCGTGAGATTTTTGCCTAACGAGAAATCCTCGCCGGGATCTTCATTTCGAGCATTCATAATTTCCGCTCGCGAAAAATACATCGCCTGTTCCAAAAGTGAAACCGCCACGTCCCGTTTTTGGAACATTCGTCAGCGTCTTTTCTTGAAGAATTTTCCCAATGCCTCGAAAACATTACATCTAAAACCATTGGCATGCGCGTTGCTAAGGACACGCACAATGAAATCAACTTCACTTAAATTAGCAATTCTCTCTCTCTTCAGCGCAATCCTCATCGGGTGCGCATCTCAACCGGCAACGACCACAACGACGTCGACGACGACGACGAGTGAAACTGGCTCCGCTAATCCTTTAAATAAGGGAGACGGACTGTCGTCGGCTCTGCACTGATCTTTCCAGATCAGTCGCCAATTCAGGGAAATATTTACGGGTAACCGTGCAAGTCATTGCGCGGTTACCCAAATCTCTGGCAATCTCGACGGCATGTCATTCTTTCGTCGCACCCTCCGCAATCGCGCCGTAATTATCGGAATTATTTTCGGTTTACTCGCGCCCGTGAAAAGCAACATGGCTCAAGAGTCGTCTGCGCCCGCCAAATCAATCGGAAAGGCGTCCAAGCCTTTGCACATTTTGATTCTGGGCGGCACCGGATTTACCGGGCCGTTTCAAGTTCGCTACTCGCTCGCGCGCGGACACAAGGTCACCGTTTTCAATCGCGGCAAAACGCATCCAGGCGAATTGCCGGATGGCGTCGAGCAATTGGTCGGCGATCGCACCGGACAGCTCGACGCGCTGAAAAATCGCAAGTGGGATGTCGTGATTGATAATCCGACGTCGGTCCCTGTCTGGGTGCGCGATGTCGGCAAAATTCTGCAGGGAAATGTCGATCGCTACATCTTCATCTCCACCATTTCCGTTTACGCCGATATGAGCAAACCGGGCATTGAAGAAACTGCCGCGGTTGCAAAATATGAAGGCAAAGATGCGATGAAGGAAACGCGCGACACTTTAATCGCGTCGAAGTTCGCGCTGTATGGCCCATTGAAAGCGCTCTCGGAAAAGGAAGCGGAGAAATGGTTTCCGCGAAAAACTCTCATCATTCGCCCCGGCCTCATCGTCGGACCTGGCGATGAAACCGATCGATTCAGTTATTGGCCGGTGCGCATCAATCGCGGCGGCGAAGTTCTCGCGCCGGGCGATCCGGCTGATCCCGTGCAGTTCATCGATGTGCGCGATTTGGCGGAGTGGACGATTCGCATGGCAGAACAGGGCGAGACTGGAATTTACAACGCGACGGGACCGGCCTCTCAACTTGGCGTTGGTGAAATGTTGAACGGCATAAAGTCCGCGCTGGATTCCAACGCCACATTGACCTGGGTAAACACCGACTTTCTCGAGCAACAAAAAGTCGAGCCGTGGTCGGATATGCCAGTGTGGGTTCCGCCGCGCGGCGAAGAAGCCGGCATAGGGCGCATCAGTATTAAACGCGCGCTGGCCAAAGGGCTCACGTTTCGTCCGCTCGCCGAAACTGCGCGTGATACTTTGGCATGGTTCAAATCGCAGCCGCCGGAGCGACAGGCGAAATTGAAAGCCGGCGTCACCGCCGAACGCGAAACGGAAGTTCTGGCGGCGTGGCACAAAGAACACAAAGAGAAATAATCGTATCGCTCTCGAGTGCCCTCATCCTAACCTTCTCCCCTGGGGAGAAGCGACCACACCTCACCCTCAATGTCATAACAAGCTACGCGCATTCCCTCTCCCGCCGGGAGAGGGAATTCCAAGGTTGCAATGAAACTGCTCGCTGACCTGCGCCAAAAAGTAGTCGACGTTCGGCCTAACGAGCTACGCGCGCTTGGGCTCGCCTGCCTTTTTAACTTCACCATCCTCGGGAGTTATTATGTCATTCGTCCGATCCGCGACGATATCGCGGCGGCCGGCAGCCTCGAGAGTTTGTCGTGGATGTTTACCGGCACGCTCGTGGCGATGCTGATCGCGAACACGCTTTTCTCCGCCATCGTCGCGAAGATGTCGCGGCGGCGATTCATCCCCATCGCCTACCGATTCTTCATCGCGAACCTGATCATCTTTTTTGTGCTCATGCGCACACTTTCGCCGGCGCAGAATGTCTGGGTCGGGCGCGCCTTCTACATCTGGGTCAGCGTCTTCAATCTTTTTGTCGTGACGCTTTTCTGGGCGTTCATGACCGATGTCTTCAACAGCGAGCAGGCGAAACGACTGTTCGCTTTCATCAGCGTAGGCGGCTCGGTCGGGGCAATCATGGGACCGATCATTACCGCATCGCTCGTGCACAAACTCGGCGCCGCGAATTTAATTTTAGTCACCGCGGCGATGCTGGAAGTCGCCCCGTGGTGCGTGAAATTTTTCCCGACCGATTTTGGCACTCCACCTTCGAACAGTCATCCTGAGCGAAGCGAAGGACCTCGCGAATCAGGACACGCGCGACCAAACGTGCGTTCCCCCGCTCTCGCCCGGGATGACAAAAAAATATCCGACGCCGAGAAACCGATCGGCGGCGGAATAATCTCCGGCATCTCTCACGTCTTCCGCTCGCCTTACTTGTTAGGCATCTGCGCCTTCATGCTCTTGCACGCGATTACGTCGACGATCGTTTACTTCCAGCTAGCCGATGTCACGCACCATCACTTGGTGGATCGCGCGATACGCACCGCATTTTTTGCCAAGCTGGATCTCTCAGTAAATGTGCTCACGATCGTCGTGCAATTACTTCTCACGGGGCGACTGCTGAAGTGGCTGGGCGTCGGAATGACCCTCGCCTTCCTCCCGGTGTTGAGCATGTTTGGATTTATCGGCATGGGCCTGGTGCCCGTCCTGTCGCTACTCGCCGTCTTTCAGGTGTTGCGACGCACCGGAAACTTTGCCGTGACGCGACCTGCGCGCGAGGTGCTCTTCACCGTTTTGCGCCGGGAAGATAAATACAAAGCGAAAAGTTTTATCGACACATTCGTTTATCGCATGGGCGATCAGATCGGCGCGTGGTCGTATCCGCTGCTGATCTGGCTCGGTCTCGGCCTCACAGGAATTTCTTTTGTCGCTGCGCCTCTCGCCGCGATATGGTGCGTCCTCAGTTTGTGGTTAGGCAGAAAACAGCAGGTCATGGCGCACGAACGGGAACACGAACCTCAACTCAAAACCGCATGAAAAATAGATTATCACTTGTAGCCGCGGCCCTCTGTCGCCGCGCCCGGGCTCAGCTTCGCGCCCGGACAGAGCGGGGCGGATACATCGCAACCTGCATCGCTCTGGTAATTATTTTCCCTGCAATTAACGCGAGCGCTTCACCGCAGGACGATCAATTCCAAAAACTGGCATCGGATTACATCGAGAAATTACTCGAGGTAAATCCCGAGCAGGCCACGCAACTCGGCGATCATCGTTTCGACGATCGCCTGACCGATTATTCGGCGGAAGCGAAGAGCAAGGAACTGGCACGCCAAAAGGAATTTCGCGAAAAACTCAATTCGCTAGGGGACGCATCGCAATTGACGGGAGCGAACCGAATCGATTTCCAAATCCTGCGCGACAATGTCGATTACCAAATCTTTCAACTCGAAGAGTTGAAAGAATGGGAATGGAATCCGCTCATTTATAATCAAAGCCTGGCTGACGCGCTTTACCTGCTTGTGGCGCGCGATTTCGCACCGGCGGAAAAACGCATTCCGAATCTTAGGAAACGTCTGGAAGCGATCCCGGCCGTCATTGCCCAGGCGAAAGCGAATCTGAAACACCCGCCGCGCGTTCATACCGAAACCGCGGTCGAGCAGATGCAGGGTGCAATCTCGTTTGTGCAGGAGGGACTCGCGCCGCTGCTTCATCAGTCGCCACAAATGGGAAAAGAACTGGCGCCGGTGCAGGAAAAGGCGGCGAAGGCGCTCGAGAGTTACAAAAATTGGCTGCAGAAAGATTTGCTGCCGCGCTCGAACGGCGACTTCAGAATCGGCGCGGGAAAATTTCGGAAGAAACTGCATTTCGAGCTCGCCTCCGATTTGTCCGCGGAGGAGATCATGAAGCGTGCACGCGCCGATTTGGCAGCGACGCAAAGTGCGATCTACGAAACCGCGCTCCCGCTTTACAAAAAATATTTTCCTGACGCGGCCGAGAAATCCCGCAGCGACAAACGGAAAGTGACGCGAGCGGTGCTGAACAAGCTGGCGGAAGAACATCCGGACGACAACACCGTCGTCGGTTACGGACAGAAAGTTCTGAGCGAAACAACGGAGTTCGTGAAGAAACACGACCTCGTCACGATCCCGATCACACCGATCGACGTGATCGTCATGCCCGAATTCAAACGCGGACCGGCGATCGCCTATTGCGATTGGCCGGGACCACTCGAAGAAAATGCCAAGACGTTTTTCGCCATTTCGCCGCCGCCTAACGAGTGGCCAAAGGCACGCCGCGATTCTTTCTACCGCGAATACAACAATTACATGATGCGTGACCTGACCGTGCACGAAGCGATGCCCGGCCATTATCTGCAGGGCGCGCATGCGAACCAGTTCCACGCGCCAACCCTCGTGCGCGCGATTTTCCAGAGTGGCAGCTTCATCGAAGGCTGGGCTGTTTATGCCGAGCAGGTCATGGCGGAACACAATTACGGCGGCCCGGAAGTGAAGATGGAACAATTGAAAATGCGGCTGCGCGTTATTTGCAACGCGATCATCGATCAAAGCATTCACATGGCGAACATGTCGGAGAAGGAAGCGCTCGAGCTCATGGAAAAGGAAGGCTTTCAGGAGGAAGGCGAAGCGGTCGGGAAATGGAAACGCGCGCGGCTTAGCTCGACGCAACTATCGACTTACTTTGTCGGCGTGAGTGAGCATCTCGATTTGCGCGCGAGCGCGAAAGCGAAAGCCGGCGCCGAGTTCGACCTGAAGAAATACAACGACAGCGTGATCGCATACGGCGCACCGCCGGTGAAGTACGTGCGCGAAATTCTTGGGCTGTAGGTAGGGCGCGACGGCTCGTCGCGTCGAATCCAACGTGGAGGACAGGCATCTCGCCTGTCTCGGCCGACGGGCTTCCAGCCCGTCGAAAAGAAAAGACGTAAAAGGCTGGAAGCCTATCCTCCAACTTTACATCGCGACTAACTCCGCGCACTTTCCACGATGCCGAAATTAGCGACATGGATACGGACGAAGGATGAAAAATGGTTTCAGCCATTTTTCGCCGTGCATCCGGAATTGAAAATCGAAAACGCGCGCAACGGCATGGTCGCGCTCGACGACGCGGATGGTTTGTTGCTGAGTGGTGGTCCCGATATTTCGGAGGATTTTTTGCACCAGCCGGTGCCCGATCCGTCGGTCCTCGAAAAGGACTTCGATACAAAACGTGACGAATGGGAATTTGTGGCGGTGAACGAAGCGCTCGCAAAAGGCCTGCCGATTCTCGCGATTTGCAAAGGGCTCCAAGTTTTCAACGTCGCGCTTGGTGGCACGCTCAAGCTCGATATTCCCGGGCACAATTTGCCCGAACAAAAGGATCGCGATATTCAGCCGTTGCGTTTCGCTCCATACGCCACGCATCGTTTTGCTGAAGTGAACAGCTCCCATCATCAGGCCGTCGATCGATTGGCCGATCGTTGCGAAGTGGAAGCGTGGTGCGCGACGGATGACATCATCGAACAATTTCGCCTGCGCGATTATCCCTACGCTCTCGCGGTGCAATATCATCCGGAGCGCAACGCGCGTTACACGCCGTTGTTCGATGATTTTTTTGCGCATGTGAAAAATCGTGCGGCGCAGGCGGCGGCTCTCTAGGTTCCTCTGTGTCCACGCCGCAAAATACCATCGCGATCGTTTACGATTACGATCAAACGCTGAGTCCGAGCTACATGCAGGACGAAGTCGTTTTCCCGGCGTTCGGCATTGATAACAAAAATTTCTGGAAGCGCTGCACCGAACTGGTGCGCGAAGACGGTTACGATAACGAGCTCGCTTACATGAAAGTGCTGCTCGATACGCTCGGCATGGATCGACCGACCAATGCCGACCTCAAGTTGTTAGGCGCAAAACTCAATTTCTACAAAGGCCTGCCCGAAATGTTCGAGCAATTTCGCGACGGTCTGCTCACGGCGGAACAAGTCACGCATGGCATCAAGGTCGAGCATTACATCATTTCCTCCGGCATGAAGATCCTGATCGAAGGAAGTCGCCTTGCGCCTTACGTGCGCGCCATTTTCGGATGCGAGTTTGCGGAGGACGAACAGGGGCGCATCACATTTCCGAAACGCGTCATCAGTCACACGCAGAAGACGCAATACCTGTTTCGCATCAATAAAGGCCTGCTCGATATGTGGCAGGATGTGAACGATCACATGGACGCGGACATTCGCCCGATTCCGTTTCCGAACATGATTTACCTGGGCGATGGACCGACAGATGTGCCCTGTTTTACCGTCATGCGGAAGAACGCTGGCGAAGCGATTGCCGTTTACAATCCTGACGATCCCGAGCGGGTTGGCTTTAAGAAATGTTATCAACTTTCGACCCACGCCGATCGCGTGAAACACATTGCGCCCTCCGATTATCGGCCCAATACACATCTGCGAATGCTGCTCGAGCAAATGGTCGAGGAGATCGCCAATCGCATGGTGGAGGAACGCAAAACGGCGGTCGAGACCGGCACGGTGCGCGCGCCGAAACACTAGCAAGCGCTGTCATCCCGAGCGTAGCGAGGGATCTCGCGAGTTATCCTTAGTCTCGCGGCCGAGCATCAACTCGGCTTTCACGCGCGACCAGAGCCGCCAGTGCAGGTTGGTTTTTGCTCGTGTTAGCATCTCGCGCTACCCAAGATCGTGACATGAAACGAACTTTTTTTTGGTTCCCCATTGGGTCGAATCGAGCGGTTATCGAAGTCGATGAAAACGTCGAAAAACCCGAATCTAGTAAAATTATATCCGGCTTTAGCGAAGTGTTCGGAGGTGATCCTGCCGTCAAACCTCATTGGACAGGCGGTGTAGTCCCGCAGGAACTGAGCTTTACCCGTGAAAGTGATGAGCCGCTTCGCGAGGATGCCGAAACAAGCGATAAATTCCCTGGAATGTTTTTCTGGTTGAAGGGCCGTTAAGCAATTCATAACAGCAGCCGCGAAAAACCTTCCAGAGATCCTGCGGCGCGTGAGGCAACGGGTGCCGCGGCTCAGTCCGCCAATACTGAAGATCGAAAGGTCCTTCGCTACGCTCAGGATGACAGCTGGTGCGTTGCAAACTTCACACGCCCCGCTGCGTCGGCGTCCAGATGAACTTGTGCATCTGCAATTGAAAACGGACGCGCAAATTATCGGCGAGAATCCATTCCACAATTTCACGAGGATCGACCCGCCCGAAAATCGGCGAGAACAAGACCGCGCGACAACGATCTGGTAATTGGTAACGCTGCACTTTTTCGCGCGACCATTCGTAATCTTCGCGCGAGCCGATAACGAACTTCACTTCATCCAGCTGAGTGAGATGTTCGATGTTGGAGAAAAGATTGCGCTCCACTTCACCGCTGCCCGGCGTTTTCAAATCCATGATCCGATGCACACGCGGGTCGACTTTCGAAATATCATGCGCGCCGCTTGTCTCGAGCAAAACGGTATGACCGGCGTCGGACAACGCGGTCATGAGCGGCAGCACATTTTTTTGCAACAGCGGTTCACCGCCGGTTATCTCGACTAACGAACATTTGAACGCCGCGACCGCGTCAACGATCTCGTGCAGCGTTTGTTTTTTGCCTTCATAAAAAGCGTATTCCGTATCGCAGTAGGAACAGCGCAGATCGCAGAACGTCAGCCTAACGAACACGCACGGCCACCCCGCCCAGGTGCTCTCGCCCTGAATGGAAAAATAAATTTCGTTGATGGTCAGCGTCGTTGCGCGTTCCGACATATCGAAGTGTAAAGCCGGCCGCTCCTGCCACAAGATAACGAAGGAAGCGGCCCGTCCCGTCCTGCGTTCTTTCGCTAAGCAAAATGCCCTCTCCGATTTCCCGGAGAGGCGCTTCGTAAAATTTGAAGGATTAGTTCCTGCGACGGAAGCGCTGCGTTCCGATGAGCAATCCCATGCCGAAAATGATCATGGCCCACGTGGATGGCTCTGGAATAAGGACGAGGATCGTTCCCGTCCCCGTGAATTGCGCCAGCACATTAGGAGCGCCGCTGACAGCACTTCCGTAAATACCGGGCGTTTGAGTGACGCCATTCACGACCAACATTCCAACCGTATCCGCAAGACCGGTGTAATTCAGATTGATGAAGTCCCCCGTGATGAAGCTCAGGCTCTTGGTGTCGGAGATGTAATTGTTTATTACTCCATTTTGGAGAGTCAGGGTTAGCGTGGTCGCCGTTAGGCTGACGTTGCCTGTGCCTAGCGCCCCGTCGGCGTTCGCAATGAGCATGCCAACGGAAAGGATCGTCCCGCCGCTATAGGTGTTAGCTCCGCTTAAAATCAAAGTGCCAATTCCGGAACCGCCTTTGGTCAAACTGAAACCGCTGCCTCCATCTCCGATACTTCCGCCCACGGTTAATGTGCTTGTGGTACCGGTTACGGCTATCACTCGGTTGCCAGTCATCGCCACGGCACCAGTGCCAAGGTTCAGATTACTTGTGCTGCCTGTCCCAGCATAAGTGAAATTGCCCCCCAAGTTTGAGCGTTGTTGGTCGCCAAAGTCACTGCAGAGGCACTGGTATTGCTGATCGTGCCCCCGTTAATGGTGAATGTGCCAGTGCCGATAGCCGAATTTGTCGCGGAGGTGCCACTGTTGGTAATATTTAACGTGCCCGTCGACAGTGTGGTGCCACCGCCATAAGTATTCGCGCCGGCAAGCGTAAGCGTGCCAGCACCGGTCTTAGAAACAGCGAAATTGTTTCCGCCATCAGAAATTACCGAATTTATCGCGATCGTTCCGGCGGCATTGAAATTGCCACTCTGGCCAAGAACTACATTAAGAACGCCGGTGCCTGTGCTTCCGTTAGATCCGATGAGCTGAAGCGTGCTACCAGTGTTGGCATAAAGTAGGTCTGCGGCGGTTCCTGAAACTCCGTTCCCAAGGTTGCCCGCGCCCCCGAGCGTCAATATGGCATTCGTTGCACCGGTCGTGTTGTTGCGGATCGAGAAGGTCCCAGCTGTCGCAGTGACATTCAATGAGCCGACTGTCACAGGGCTGCCCACCGTAGCGCCGGTGCCATAGTTTTTAATACCCGTGACGGATAATACAGCATCTTCCGTCACCGTCGGCACATGGCCGAGACTCCAGTTGGAACCGGTCGTCACATTACCCGCGCCAGCGCCAGTGTAGTCATTCTCAGTATTTAACGCCTGTGAGAATTGGCAAAAACCGACTGCTGCGACTGCTACTAAAGTGAGACAAAATTTCGATGAGGGAGTGGTTAGGCAGCTTTTCACGGGATCCAGATGGTAAAGGCTGATTTCCAGATTGAACCAGCGGTGCCAAGGGTGCCCGGGATCGGAGATCCTGACAATCTTTTTTTCTACGTCCGTTTGTGACAATTGTATGGACAAAAATCGTCGACTTTGCTCTCAATCGCCCACGCCACATCCAGCGCGGTCAGTTTGCCCGCCCGCCTCTGGTATCGCAGCTAAAACTCGCGGCTGCGATTCAATTGCGATCGCGGACGAGTAGCTCGTAGGAGAGAATGCTGAGACAGTAGATCGCGGCGGTCTCCACTCGAAGAATCACGGGGCCGAGAGTGATGGGAAGACAACCGTGGCTGCGCGCGAGTGCGAGCTCGGCGGGCGTGAAATCGCCTTCGGGGCCAACGAGCATCAAGACATTCTTCGGCAACGCGCCGTGGTGATCCACGTGTTCGGCGAGAATTTTCTTCAAATGTTGTGCGTCGGATTGCAGGGAACCGATTAGTTGCAGGTCGAAGCGCGCGGCGTGCCGGAAAAATTCGGCGAGCTTTTGCGGGACGCGCACTTCCGGCAGCCAGTTTTGTCCGCACTGCTTGGCTGCTTCGATGGCGATGCTTTGCCACTTTGTTTGTTTTTGCGCAGCACTCTCATTGTCGAGATGAATGATGGTGCGGTCGGACATGAGCGGGGCAATCTCCGACGCGCCGATCTCGACGGCTTTCTGCACGATAAGATCCATGTTTTTCCCTTTCGGAATCGCCTGGGCGAGCGTGATGCGACACGAAAGCGGAGCGGTCGTCGCTTCGTGCAATTTGCGCAGACTAACGAGCGCGCCCTCAAGCGCGGTGATCTCGGCCGTGAGCTCGCGACCTTTGCCATTGAAAAGCACGACTTTGTCGCCGGCTTGAAGACGCAGGACATTGCGCGCATGATGCGCCTCTGCGCCGCTCAAGACTGGCGCATCGGAATTCCACTCGTCAGGCGGAATGTAAAAGCGGTGCAAGTGAGTGGATTCGCGCGGCCAGGAACGAGCCGTTAACCTTCAATCTTCGGCGTGTCGATTCCAAGAGCGTCGGCCAGATCCTGGAGATGCTCCTGTTCCTGCGCGATGATTTCACGCAGCACTTCGCCGAGTGCAAACTCGCCCATGGCGTCCGCCTGGCGAATGCGCTGCCGATAATTCGTGAGCGTCTGGCGTTCGTTGTCGAGATCGAACTTGAGCATTTCTTTCGGCTTGTCCGAGACCTTCACTTCCTTCGCCTTGTTTGTCGGCTCGCCGTTAAAGTAGTCGATCTGCTTGGCGATCTTGATGGCGTGCTGCAATTCTTCGCCGGCGTGCTTTTCCAACTCCTGCGCGATGTGATTGTACTCCGCGCCTTTCAAGGTCTGGCTGTAAATGACGTAAGCGATGATCGCTTGATATTCGCGCGCGAGATCTTCATTGAGCAGCGCCACCATGCGCTCGCGGCTAATTTTTATTTCGTCTTTCATAATAACAATTCGCTCAAAAGGAGTGGGTTGAATGTCTGAGAATCGAATCCCGTTAGTCGGCGATTCCAAATAACCTACCGAAACAACCGCAAAGGTCAGCGGAAAAATTCTTTCGCGCGATTGAAGAAGTTCCCGCGCAACGGCGTATTTTCTTCGCTGCAAAGAGTAGAAAACTCCTCGAGTTTCTGTCGCTGTTCGTTATTCAGGCGCGTCGGAACTTCCACGAGCAAACGCGCGAACAGATCGCCGCGGCCTCGACCATTCACGTTCACGATGCCGCGATTCCGCAATTTGAAAGTCTGACCGCTCTGCGTGCCTGCGGGGACTTTGATGCTCGCTTTCCCTTCGAGAGTGGGCACGGCGATTTCGCCGCCGAGCGCCGCAATCGTGAATGAAATCGGCACTTCGCAATAAAGATGGTCGTCTTCGCGCTGAAAAATTTCGTGCTCCTTCACGTGCATGACGACGTAAAGATCACCGGAAGGACCGCGAATTCCTGCTTCGCCGTTGTTCGACGAACGCAGGCGCGAGCCATCGCCGATGCCGGCCGGAATTTTCAGTTTGATGCGGCTCTCGCGTTCGACGCGACCTTCGCCTTCACAAACGCCGCACGGCTTTTCCACGATTTGGCCGGTGCCGTGGCAACGCGAGCAAGTCTGCGAGACCTGAAAAAATCCGCGCGAGCTGACGACCTGGCCGCGGCCGCCGCAAGCCGGGCAATTGATCGTGCGCGACCCGGGCTCGGCGCCGGAGCCGTGACATTTTTCGCAATGATCGAATTTCCGAATCTCGATTTCCTTGTCCACACCGAAAGCGGCTTCCTCGAGAGTGATCTGCATGTCGTAGCGCAGATCGGAACCTCGCTGCCGCCCTTCCGGATCGGTTCCGCCCATGCCGCCGCCACCGAAAAACGTTTCGAAAATTCCGCCGGCGCCACCGCTTCCTCCGCCTCCGAAGACTTCGCGGAAAATATCGAACGGATCATGGAAACCGCCGCCGCGACCCGCCGTTCCTTGCGCAAAAGCGGCGTGACCAAAACGATCGTAGGCCGCGCGTTTATCGGCATCCATGAGGACGTCGTACGCTTCGCCGAGCTCCTTGAATTTTTCTTCGGAGTGCGGGTCGTCCGGATTTTTATCGGGATGAAATTTGACCGCGAGCTTGCGATAGGAGCGCTTCACCTCCTCGCCAGAGGCGCTTCGTTCCACGCCAAGGACTTCGTAATAATCGCGCTTCTTCGTCATGACAAAGGGAAGAAAAAGGAATCAGGAAAGCAGGAAAGCAGGAAACTGATCAAAGCAAGTTTCGTTCATCTCTTTTGCGCGATCTGCTCCTAGGGTTTTTCCTCGCGGGATTTCTCGCACGGCCGGACCACAAATTACGAGTTCGCCGGCCCACTCGAAACCACCACACTCGAAGGACGCAGGAGCCGATCCTTTAAACGATAACCGCGACGTGTTTGTCGCAGCACCGTTCCTTCCGCCGCATCGTCGCTCGGTTCATGCGCAATCGCTTCGTGCAAATTTGGATCGAATTTTTTCCCTTCAGCTTCGATCGGTTGCACTCCATTCTCGTTAAGAAAATCGTCGAGCTGTTTCAGGACCATGCTCATGCCGGAAAAAATCGGCGACTTTTCGCCTTCGCCACGCGCGGCAGCAAGCCCGAGTTCGAAGTTATCCAGAATCGGAACCAACCGCTCGAGCAACGAACTGTTAGCGTATTTGATCGCTTCCTCCTTTTCGCGAGAAGCGCGCTTTTTGTAATTCTCGAAATCAGCCTGGCTACGCAACGCGAGATCGCGAAACCGATCGAGGTCGGCCTGCAAATTATCGTCGCCGTCGTCGGACGACGCCGCGTTCTGTTCTGCGGTCTTAACCTTTTCCTCAGCTTGTTGTTTTCTGTCCGTTTTCATGTTTTGCGGATGGCAATCAAAGTAATGTCGTCATGCTGGGGTTGTAGGCCGATGAAGTCTCGCACATCGTTAGTCAGGCGATTCACTATCGCAGGCGCGCCCTGGTCTGCGCTGGCTTGGACAGATTGCATCATCCGTTCCATGCCGAATTCATCTCCCTGCGCGTCGAGTGCTTCAGTGATGCCGTCCGTGTAAAGAATCAGGCAATCATCGCGTTCCAACTCAACGCAAAAATCGCGCGTTATCCTATCGAACACGTCTCCACTGTCAATGCCCACAGCCATGCCGGGCGGCTTCACCGGGGTGACGGTTTTCGTGCTGCTTTTGTAAAGTAGCGGCGCATCGTGGCCCGCGCGCGCGAGAGTGATCGCGTTGCGGGCATGATCGAGAATGACGTAGGCCATGCTGATAAACATGTCTTCCTTGATGTCCGGATAGAGCTGCCGGTTCACTTTCTGTAAAACATCGGAAGGCGAAATTTGTTGCGGCGCGGTGCTACGCAAGACGCTGCGGCAAATCGCCATGATGAGCGATGCCGGCACACCTTTGCCGGAAACATCAGCGATGGCGACCCCGAGCCGTTCGTCATCGACTTTGATATAATCGAAGTAGTCGCCGCTCACCTGGCTCGCGGCAATATTGGTCCCGCTGATTTCAAACCCCTGGATCGCTGGCGCAGCGGAAGGCAGGAGCACGCGCTGAATGTCACGGGCGATTTTCAGATCGTGATCGAGACGCTTTTTCTCGTTCGCTTCGGAATAGACAATGGCGTTGTAAAGCGCGAAGGCCGATTGCTCGGCGACCGATTTAAAAATTACGAAATCGCTTTGCGAAAACGTTTCATTCTTCCGCCCGCGTCCGTGACCTACGGCGAGCACACCCATGTTTTGTTTCCCGTAGAGAAGCGGCGTCACCATGACGGCCGCGGTTCCGAAAGGAGAGCTGCGCAACTTCGCCAACTCAGGAGCGTCCGCCAGATCCGATAAATTCACAGCCTGACCGGTTTGCCAAACCCGCCCGACAATTCCCTCGCCGAGATCGACGGTGCGGGTGCGCAGAAAATTTTCCAAGGTCGCAGGAACCGTGATCGCCTGTTGCAGAATATTGTCAGGCACTTCGACCAGCGGCGGACAACCATTGGAAACGAAGGCGGGCGCAAGTTTCAGTCCGGTACGATCAGCCATGTAAAGTGCGCCGCCCTGCGCACCTAAAATCCGCGTCGCGCCTTCAACGATGAGCCGGTGCAAATCGCGCGGACGAATCGTTTCGCGAAACGCTTCGCCGAGTCCGTGCAGAAAATCGAAGACCAGTGTTTCCTCGACTTCGATCTCTTCCTTGGAGCGTTCGAGTTCCTGAATGCGACGGTGTTGCCACCAGAGGGTCGAAAACCAACCGACCAGAGCAGCGAGAAGCAGCCCAGGGAAGAGATATGACATGACGAGACAGCGAGATTACTTGGACGCTGTCTCTTCGTGAAGATCCTGTTTTAGGTAATCGAGAACGTCTTTGAACCGCGGAATATTTTCCGGGGCCGCCTCGCAGAGCGCTTCGTGCGCATCGAGCATTTCTTTTTGTTGCTCCACTTTTTTCTCCTGCATGGATTCAGGTTGCGAAGTGCTCTTGAGCAATTCGCACTGCGGCGCTGCCGTGCCGTTTTTCTGAATCGAAAACAGTTGATCAAGGCCGAGACCGGAAAGCAATTCGTGACTGCGTTCACCACAATGCACGACGCGAAGATTTCCCTGCCCCAGTTCCTTCAAACGCAGTGCCACCCCTGCCATCGTCCCCATAAATGTGGAATCCAGCATGACGCAATTATCCAAGTCCACCACAAATTCGCGATAACCCCGCTCTACCATTTTTCGCGCGAACTCCTTGAAATTGCCGCTGTTCAGGAAACTTCCTTTCCCCTCCACTTTCACCCATACGGCCGGGCCGTGGACCCCTACTTGTATCGAAGACTGCACGACTATTTACGAAAATATAAGATCGACGCTACGAGTGTCAAACCTACATCACTTACTCAGCAGCTTCCACGCCTCTGCAACTCCATGTCATTGATAGCCTTATCCAGAGAATCATCGGCTGCGGAATCAAGCTCACTATGGCTTACCTCCACAAGTAGGATCGGTTCTCCGCCACGATATGGCCGTTCTCAATGAGGAGGCATCGCCACGCAATGACTCGCCCATCATCCAGATAATCGTCTCCGATGATCGCGAATTCCGTCTTCTGATGGCCATGCACATTCGGATAGCTAATTTCACGGGCCTGCGTTGCGGCGCGAAGCTGTTCCTGCCGATATTCCAAACGGACCGTGATATCGGCAGGGCGTTTTGCTCGCCAGAAAAAGTCGAAATAATTTCCCGCGCGTTCGCTTTGATCGAGTGAAGTAACTGCTCCGTGGAGACGATAGCGCGACTCGAAATTTATCGATGCCTCCGCCGCCGCAGCGGTGGCGCGGTTGCCACCTTGACCGCTAAGCTTTTTCTTTGTTTTTGTTGCGTTCGTCGCCTGCAAATTCGCCCCTCTGCCTAACAAAAAGAGTTTCGTTTTGCGGAATTCGAAATCGTGGCTCAACGCCACCGGCAGCGGGTCGACCTTGGTCAGCACTCTCGTCTGATCCGAGGCGCGAGCCATGGTCGTCGCACAAAGCACGAGAGCGACCACTCTGGCGACAGACTTCATGCGGCAATGAAACCGGTTCTCGGCTGCTCTGTCAATCCGCGCACGGAAAACGTCGGGCGCAGGAACCGGCCCTCAAATCGCGAGGCTTTTTCGGAAGCGACTTCCTTGATATAGATTCGGCGTGATCAAGGTGCAGTACCATCGCGGAATTTTTCTGCCGGAGCAGAATCTCTGGCTCGACCCGTGGGACGCAAAGCCTTTCGCGTTTGTTTCGCACGCGCACAGCGATCACATAGCCGCGCACGATGAAATTATCGTCTCGGAGCGGACAGCCCGTTTAATGCAGGCGCGTTTGCCCGGCAAACGAAACGAGCACGTCATTCCATTTGGGGAGCGAGCCACGGTCGCTGGTCTTGATATAGTGCTGTTACCCGCGGGTCATATTTTCGGCTCCTCCCAATTTTTTCTACAAACGGACGCGGAATCGCTTCTCTACACCGGCGATTTTAAACTGCGTCCCGGAAAATCTGCGGAACCTGCAGAATGGCGGCAAGCCGACGTCCTGATCATGGAAACGACCTATGGTCTGCCGCGTTACCGCCTTCCACCCACGGAGAAAGTAGTGGAACAAATCGTCGAATTCTGTCGTGAAACGCTGGATGACGGAGCGGTCCCCGTCCTGCTCGGTTACTCGTTAGGCAAAGCCCAGGAAATTTTGTGCGCACTCGGCGGCGCGGGACTCAAACCAATGCTGCACGGGGCGGTCTACCAGATGACGCGCATCTACGAGCAATTCGGGCAATCGTTTTGCGAATACGAACGTTACAAAGCGAACGAGGTCGCAGGCAAAGTTCTCATTTGCCCGCCGAGCGCAAATCGCTCACGCATGTTGGAAAAAATTGAGCGTAAACGCGTCGCCATGATTAGCGGTTGGGCGGTCGAGCCGAACGCAATTTATCGGTATCAGGTGGATGCGGCGTTCCCGCTTTCCGATCACGCCGATTACACCGATCTGCTGCGCTATGTCGAACTCGTGCAACCGAAACGCGTCCTCACCCTGCACGGATTCGCCGCTGAGTTCGCGCGCGATCTGCGCGAGCGAGGGTACGAAGCGTGGGCCTTGAGCGCGCAAAATCAGCTGGAATTAACGCTCGGAACATTCAGTTCCACCGAACTTCCTCCAATCAAGAAAACCACATCCTCGGAAACCGGATCCGAATTTGCCGCCTTCGCAAAAATTGGCGAAACGATTGCCGCCGCCGCCGCAAAACTGGAGAAGGTGCGGTTACTTTCCGAATACCTGCGCACTTTGCCTAACGAGCAATTGCCGATCGCGACAATCTACTTTACCGGCGAGCCTTTTCCGCAAAGCGATCTGCGCACGCTGCAGGTCGGCTGGTCGGTCATTTTCCGCGCACTGATCGCAGCGAGCAAACTGAGCGAGATCGAATTTCGCCGCATCGCCAGCAGTCACGGCGACGCTGGCAAGACGGCCTTCGAAGCACTGGAAAGCCGAACATCACCGGAGCCATTCGGCGTTTTGGAATCGCGCGCGTTCTTTGACGATCTGCAAAAGGTGCGCGGCCCCTTAAACAAAACGGAGCTTCTGCAGGCACGTTTTGCGAAACTTTCCGCTCTCGAAGCCGAATACATTGTGAAAATTTTGACGGGCGATCTGCGCATTGGCCTGCGCGAGGGCCTGGTCGAGGAAGCGATCGCGGTGGCGTTCGCCGCACCTTTGGATGAAGTAAAAGAAGCAAACATGCTTCTTGGCGATCTCGGCCAAACCGCGTTACTCGCATCGCGCCAGGAATTGCACCGCGCCGAGCTTTCGCTTTTTCGTCCAATCAAAAGCATGCTCGCAAGTCCGGAAGCGACGGCGGAAGCGATCTGGGAAAGATTTTCGAATAATTCTGCCGCGGAAAAGAGTGACGCGACAGTTTATGTCGAAGACAAGTTTGATGGCATTCGCGCGCAACTGCATCGCGGCGCAAACCGCGCGGAAATTTTTTCGCGTGATCTTCGCCGCATGACAGACCAGTTCATCGAGCTCGCAGAACAAGCGCGGAATTTTTCGGATGAAATCATTCTCGACGGAGAAGTAATGGCGTTCGAGCACGGAAAGAGGCTTACGTTTTTCGATCTGCAGAAACGTCTCGGTCGAAAGAACGAAGGTGCGGATTTGTTCGCTTCTGCTTCCGCTGATGTGCCGGTTGTTTTTGTTGCGTTCGATCTGTTGTGGTTGAACGGACGTTCTCTTTTAAAAACGCCGCTGCGCGAACGACGTGAATTATTGCGCCGCATAAAGCTGCCGCCGCGTTTTCAGATCGCAGACGTTTTTCCAGCGCAATCCGCGGCGGAGATCGAGGAAGCGTTCCAAAACGCACGTCGCCGATCGAATGAAGGTTTGATGGTGAAGGACGCCGAGAGTTTTTATTCGCCGGGACGACGCGGAATGTTTTGGTTCAAACTCAAAAAAGAACTGGCGACGCTTGATGTTGTCGTCGTCGCGGCAGAGCTCGGACATGGGAAACGCAATCACGTCCTGAGCGATTACACATTTGCCGTGCGCGATGAAACCACAGGCGAGTTGCTTCCAATCGGCAAAGCTTACAGTGGCCTAACGGACGTCGAGATCGCGGAACTAACCGAGCATTTTAAACAAAACACGATTATCGATCGCGGTCGTTATCGCAAAGTAAAACCTAACATCGTGCTCGAAGTTGCTTTCGATTCGGTGCAAGCCAGTTCGCGCCACGCGAGTGGTTTGGCACTGCGTTTCCCGCGCATCAAAGCGATCAGGCGCGATAAAAATGTCGATGCGATTGATACGCTCGGTTACGCGCGAAGTTTGGCCGAGCGACGTGAAGTCGATGCGGTGGGAGCGCGATGAGATCGGAACAAAACTTATCTCGCCGAAGCAGTCGGTGACGGACTGGGATTTTGGCGGTCCCGTCTGTCTTTTCTTCTATCCTTGCCGCTCTTCTTCGCATCATCACTGTCACCTGTTGGCGATGGACTCGCCGTCGGAGGCGCCACCGGAGCAACGACCGGCTTTTGGACGACTGGAGTAGTTCTGGGTAAAGATTTCACCACAGCAGGAGACGGTTTGACCAAGGGCGTTGCACGGGGCACGAGGGAATTTGCAGGCGCCGGCGTTTGCGGCTGAATCTTCGCAGCCTTCGCTTTGCGCTGGTCCTCCATCCTTTTTTGTTGCGCAGCTTTTTGATCAGCAAGCGCTTTTTCTTTTTGTGCTCGCTGCGCTTCTTTCATTTTACGCTCTGCATCTTTGTTTTGTTGCGGCGGACGCGATGGGACAGGCGATGGACTTGCGACAACACCGGGCGCCGCTGTCGCCGAGACATGCGGTTTCATTTTGTCCCGTTGCGGAAAGTTTCGCACAGGCGTCTCGGCCGCCTGCACCGGCACAGCTGTTTGCTGTGGCTTAGGTTGGGGTTGCGGCTGTGCTACGACAGCGCGGGGTGTTGGCATGCCCGCCGGCGGAGTCGACTCCGCTTTCATTTTTTCGCGAGCCTTTTTGCCGGCGTTCTTATCGCGAATTCCTTCCCAACCACGATCAACGACAGGTTGCGAAATTTTCTCCTTTAATTTCTGCGGACGATCGGCCGGTCGACCACGCACAATCGCAGGCGCGGGCATTTCGATCACTTCACCACGCACCACCGCGTGCGGATTGGCATTTTCAAATCGCTGCCGACGATCGAGTCGCAGTCTCTGAATTGGCTGACGGCTTCGTTTCCGCAGTTCATCGAAATTTGGCCCCTGGCTTACGACGTTGGTATTATTATATGTGATGTTGGTGACGTTGATCGTTTGATTGACGATCGTCACGTTGCGCTCGACCGGAATAATCGTGTGCTCAATTCGCTGGTCGCCGAAGTCGGCCTGCGGGACAAAACAATATCGGTCGGGCCCGATGTCGTAGGAATTATCCGCCCAATTATGAATGCCGGTGCGGCGATCGAAGTGAGCTTCGGGGGGAAGCGGCGCCCACCCGACATAATCGCCACCGCTACGCCATGAAACCCAAGCCGGCGCCCACTCGTCGCCTGGAATCCAAACCCAGCCGACGCTGCGAAGCTTCGCCCAACGTCCGTAATGATACGTCGCCCAGCCGAATGGTTCCTGCGAATCCCAGGTCCAACCGGCATCGGTATAAACCCAGCGACCGTCTGTGTACGGTCGCCAGTTTGACGAACGCTGCGTCTCGTTAGGCTGCCAGACGTAACCGTAATCGGAAGTTTCGCGCCACGAACCGTATGGTTCCAACTTCGTATAAAAAGTGTTGTAGCTCGCTGTCTCTTCGCCGCCGGAAGACTCGGGCCCGGGTTCGACTTCGCGTTGCTGAAGTTCGCTTCCGCGCATTTGCGGAGTCGCGGTTTGCGCTGGCTCTGCATGTTTTTCAGTTAATGCATCTTCGCGCGCTTTGAGATCGGACTCGCGCTGCGCGAGTTTTTGCTGCTCGTCAGCCTGGCGCTCTGCCGCTACTCGCTGCTGGACCTGGCGTTCGATCTCCGCGTTCTTCTCCTCCTCAGTCTGCTGTTTCCCGCAGGAAACAAAGAGCACCAGAGCGACGGCGATTCCGAGAGCACAAAATTTTTTCATCATTCCTTAGACCGCATTTTATTTTCGTTATTCGAAAGCATCCTCTTTGCCACTAGGGAGACGGAGAAGGACTCGGCGTCGCTACTGTCGTTACAATCGCAGTCTCAACCTTGTCCCGACGTAACTTTTGCACGTTCGCGTAGAGGGTTAGCAGCACCAGAAAAATTAAAATGATCGAAATCGCCGCAATGCCTCGCGCGGGAACCGGTTCAACCGCGGGCGAGTTCATTTCGAATCCAATTGCAAAGCTGCGATCGCGTTCATGACACGATCACTTAATCGCTGATACATCTCTTTGCCAGCCGGCTCGAGATCCGCTTCCGAAAAACGAATTGGCTCGCCGATCACAATTGTGATGGGATGAAGGTGTAATTTTCCGCCACCGCGCGGCAAAGCTTCGTGCGCCCCGAAAATTCGCATCGGCACCACTGGCGCGAGCGTCTTGGCGATAACGAAACCGACACCCGGGAGCGCCGGCTGTAAATTTCCATCGAGCGTGCGACTGCCTTCAGGAAAAACGAGCGCGCAATGTCCAGCGCGTAGAAGCTTGATCAGCGCTTTGAGCGCGCTGCGATCGCCGCCTTCCTGATCGACCGGAATTACATTCAGCTTCGGCAATAGCCAGCCGAACAAATTATTTTTCAGCAATGTTTTCCGAGCGAGGAAATAAATATCGCGCTTACAAGCCGAGCCGGCGAAAGGCGGATCGAGATAGCTTTGATGATTCATCGCCAGGAGAACAGGGCCTTCCTCAATCAAGCGTTCTCGATGCAGCACACGAAAGCGGAAAAAAACGCGCGAGACCAACTTCGCCAGCGTATAGATCGTCCAATAATACGGATTCACTCGTTAGGCGATAGCCATTCCCTTTTTCTTTAGCGGGCCGATGATTTCGCCAACGACTCCGTCGATTGTGAGATTCGAGCTATCGATCACGTGCGCATCTTCCGCGATGATGAGAGGTGAAGCGCGACGGGAAGAATCGGCCCGATCACGCGCCGCGATTTGATCGCGTTGCCCCTGCGCGGCGCGACGCTGCAGCCGAATTTCGGGCGAAGCATCGATATAAAATTTGTAAGGCGTATCCGGAAATACGACCGAGCCGATGTCGCGACCTTCCATAACCACATCGTGATCCGCGGCGTAACGACGCATCATTTCGACGAGCTTTTCGCGCACACGCGGAACGCTGCTGACGAGCGAGACGCCGTCGTTCACGCGATCGTCACGCAAAAACGGCGAAGGATCGACGCCACCAATCCGAATACGCGATTGGTTATCCTCCAGGTCGCAAACCAAAGGAGCAGACTCGATCAAGTGCGTGATGGCGGCGACATCAGCGATCGTAACGCCCTGCTCTATTGCGTACCAGGTTACTGCACGATACATCGCACCGGAATTCACATAGGCGAAGCCAAGGCGCTGCGCTAATTCGCGCGCAACGCTGCTCTTGCCCGAAGCGGCCGGTCCATCAATGGCAATGACGCGATGAGAAGTCACGAGCGCAGACAATAATCAAAGTCGCCAACTGCACGCGACATTTCTTCGAGGCAGAGTTGAGACGCGACGTCTAGTCTGCGTCTAGGCGCGCCGCTGAAAGCGAACCGATTACCGGTGTGCTGGCGCGTGTGCGTTTCGGATTCATGAATTCCTCGAGGGTCTCTTCGAACCCCGGATACGATTCGCGTACGCATTCGACATCTTGAATGATCGTCTCGCCATCTGCATGCAGCCCCGCGATTGCAAAAGCCATCGCGATTCGATGATCGCCAAAACTCGCGACACGCGCACCGCGCAATGACGGACGGCCGTGAATTTCCAAACCGTCTTTTAGTTCGACGACCTGCGTTCCCATGGTCCGCAAATTATGTGCGATGGCTGCAATGCGATCGGTTTCCTTTACGCGTAATTCTTCGGCTTGCCGGATAATCGTCGTGCCGCTCGCAAGCGCGCCCGCGATGGCAAGAACAGGCAATTCGTCAACGAGCTGCGGCACTTCTTTTCCCTGGATCACTGTTCCTTTGAGCTGTGCACCGGTGATCTCAACAACACCACGCGGTTCGAGTTGATCGACGTCTTCCACTGCTTCGCGCACCTGCGCACCCATGCGAATGAGCACGCCGATCAATGCGGTCCGTGTATCGTTCAAGCCGCTATCGCGTACGAGCAGATGGCCACCCGGCTGTGCCGCTGCCGCGACAAGCCAGAAAGCTGCCGACGAAATATCTCCGGGAATTTCGAAATCTCGCGATTCGGGCGTTTGATCGCCGAAGATCGTAATGCCGCCGTCTTCTTCTTTCGCTGTTCGAACTAAAAAATAATTCAGCATCAGCTCGGTATGGTTGCGGCTGATGGACGGTTCGTTCACCGTCGTTTTTCCTTTTGCAAAAAGACCGGCGAGCAATAGCGCACCTTTCACCTGAGCACTCGCAATTGGAATCGAGTATTCAATTCCTTTCAGCGGCGCGCCTTTGATTCGCAACGGCGCGGTTTGATTCGGTCCTTCGCCAACGATATTGGCGCCCATCTGCATAAGGGGCGCGATCACACGATCCATGGGGCGACGCAAAAGTGAAGCATCGCCGACCAAACGAGATTCGAAAGGTTGACCTGCGAGAAGGCCCGCGAGCAATCGCATGGTGGTCGCCGAATTTCCGCAATTGATCGGACCGGCTGGAGCTTTCAGCAGTCGCCTGTTTCCGTGCACCACGAGCATGGTCGGTTCCGGCTGCTCGATTTTAATTCCGAGAGCGCGCAGAGCGTTGACCGTGTGCATGCAATCTTCGCTCGCCAAAAATCCGCGCAGGACACAAACGCCGTTCGAAAGCGCGGCGATAATCGCAGCGCGATGCGAAATGCTTTTATCGCCCGGCAATGTGATCTCGGTATCGATCCGAGGAGCCCGTTTTACCCGAAATTCCATGTGAGTCTTTACTTATTCGATTCGTGAGACAGGCACGTGTAGAACGGGCCAGACTGCGCGATGATCAGCATCCGATATTGCGCTGTCTTGTCCAGTACATGGCGCCGATCTTTGTGTATAACCGGCGTCGAACAAACTTGCGTGCGAAGAAAAATTTCGAACTACGGAACAAGAAAAATCTTGTTCGTGTATGGATCTTTCACTTCGGTTCCGGGCGGGAATCCACGCACATCGACGTAGCCCTGATTCGGTGCGTACGGACTGGTGACGAATCCCGGTTTGTTCGGCACGGGAACGCCATAAGGAATGTCGCCTTTCGTTGTCGTCTTTACCGGTGCGGCCGTGGCAGCAGGCGTGGGCGATTGTTCCGCAATCACATTATCCGGCGGCGGCGGTTGCTGGCCCTCAGGATTGAATGGCTGTTGTTGCGGCGGATATTGATCTGGTGTCGAAGCAGGATAATGCGCCACGCGGTGCCGAGTCGTCACCGGCGGTTCCTCTTCGCACGAGATAATGGCGACGGAGGCAAGGAGAGCGAGCGGCAGGGTGATTTTCATAGAGGTGGTTCGACGAGTCTTGGTTGCTTCTAATTCATAGAATATGGCGTGACAATGGCTAATTAGGCAATCGCGCGGCATCTTCCTAACGGATTACATTTTTGAAAGCAATTTGCGATTCCAAAGATACGATATCGTAAGCAGTAGCCTTCGATTAAGAAGTGAAGAATGACTCAAGAAAACGTTAATCGAATCCTGGTAGTAGATGACGATTCGTTGAGTCGGAAACTGTTGCGCCATTCACTCTCCGCTGCGGGGTACTCTTGTCGCGAGTGTGGCAATGGGACAGAAGCCTTGGAGATCGTGCACGCCGAACCGCAGTCTCTTCTGTTGCTCGACTTCGATATGCCGGGGCTGAACGGCGCCGAGGTTTTACAACAACTGCGCGCGGATGAAGATCCGGCGATCGCACAGATTCCCGCGATCATGCTGACCGGACACGGCAGCGAGGCGAGCGAAATTCTTTGTCTCGAAGCAGGCGCTGACGACTTTGTCACCAAGCCGATCAACATCGCGGTCTTGTCCGCGCGAATCGAAACCCAGCTGCGTCTGCGCGAAATGCGACGGCAGTTGGAAAAACAAAATGACGAACTCGAAGCCTGGCGGGGAAATCTCGAGCGCGATTTGGAAGCGGCACGTCTAACGCAGCAATCGTTGATTCCGCAAAATCCGCCGCTGCTTTCAGGATGGGAGATCGCCGCAGTGTATCGCCCCGTGATTCAAGTGGGCGGAGATATTTACGGCTGGCTCCGCATGCGTGACGGCCGAACTTTGTTCTGGATTGCAGATGCAACAGGACATGGCGCGTCGGCAGCACTGATGACCACGTTGGCCAAACTTCTCTTTCATCATGGTACAAGCGAACACTCTTCGCCTCGTGAAATCATGGAAGCAGTCAACACAGATTTCCGTTCCATCTTTGGCGCACGCTCATTCATGACGGCGATGTGCGTCGCGCTCAATCCAGAGAACGGCCGGGCGAGCGTCGTCGGCGCGGGTCACCCGCCGCTTATTGTGCAAAGACGAAACGGCGAGACGGAAACAATTCTTTCTTCTGCGCCGCCACTGGGCTTGGCGGAGAATTCAAAATTCGCCGAGACGACAGTCGAGTTACAAAAAGGCGACGCCTTTCTTCTTTATACCGACGGCCTGGCTGGCGGTGAGGATGGAGGAACGCATCGGCTCGCGATCGAGCGCGTCGTCGAAATGCTTCCGAAGCAATCAGGAAGCGCGCAGGCGCTACTCTTCGAAACGATTGAAAAAACAATGCCGGACAAAAGTGGGAAAGCTTTGGCTGATGATGTTGCCGCATTAGCGGTTCGGCGCGCCGAATAATTTTTTGCAAATCGGCAAAATTTAAGGTTGCCCTCTATCGAGGATACGATTAATCAGCCTTTATGCCCAAATCCACAGCCGCCAAAAAAACTTCAAAGCGTAAACCGAACGCCGCCTTCATGAGGCCGGTCCAACCCGATGAGAAGCTTTCTGCGATCGTCGGTTCCAAACCAATCCCGCGTTCCGAACTCACCAAGAAACTCTGGGACTACATCAAGAAGAATGGTTGCCAGGATAAGAAAAAGAGAACGATGATTAACGCGGACGACGCGCTCAAGCCAGTCTTCAATGGCAAGAGCCAGGTCAGCATGTTCGAGATGACGAAACTCGTCTCGGGACATATCCGCTAAATTTTCAAAGCTCTAGCTTCTTTTCGTCTTAGCCCGGCCACTTGCCGGGCTAAGTTGTGTACGGGCCGTGATGGCGAGGCGCAGCTTGCGTCCAGCCGCAGTTTGCTTGAAGTTAAGACGTGAAAAATTTCCGCTTTATTCTCATCGCCGTTGTCACCGCCATGCTTGGCGCGGGTTCCGCGCGCGCGGACGTCTCCTGGCTCACAGATTACAAACAGGCGCAGCAGCAAGCAAAGACTGGCAATCGACTTGTCCTTCTCGACTTCACCGGATCGGATTGGTGCGGCTGGTGCATTCGTTTGCACCGGGAAGTGTTCTCTCAACCCGAGTTCCAGGAATACGCAAAGAAAAATCTTGTTTTAGTGGAAGTCGATTTCCCGCGCGCGAAAGAGCAAGCCAAGGACGTGCGAATGCAAAATCAAGATCTCGCACAGCAGTACAACATCGAAGGTTTTCCGACGATTATCGTGTTGAACGGCGAAGGAAAAAAAGTGGGCGAGCTTGGTTACATGCAAGGTGGGCCCGCGGCTTTCATCTCCGAGCTGGAGAGAATACGAAAGAGCTAGGGGAGACGTTTAGCCAAACCTGCGCGTGGCGATCGCGCGTTGTAAGACATCACCTAGTTCGGCGCGTGTGAAAGGCTTCGGCAACGCGCCGCGGAAGCCATAGCTGAGAAATTCCGTCAGCGCCGCTTCATCGGAATAGCCACTGCAAATAACGGCGATCACGTCTGGATCGACATTGCGCAGCCGTTCGATCGTCGCAACGCCGCCCAAACCACCGCGCACAGTCGCGTCCAGTACGACGGCCTGGAATTTTTGCCCGCTTCGCAACGCGCGCTCATAGGTTGTTATCGCTGCTACGCCATCAGGCACTGTCGTCACATCGTAACCAAGCGTTGCGAGAAGTTGCGCGGTGAGTTCGCGGATGGAAGCATCGTCGTCCATGACCAGAACGCGTTGACGATCGAAGTTAAAACGGCGTTCGCGAATGCCATCATCGACCCGTGCGGATTTTGTCACCACCGCCGGCAAATAGAAGGCGAAAGTGGAACCGTCCGCTGAAGACGATTCCAAATGCAGCAGTCCACCGTGCTTCTTTATGACGGATTGACTAATGGAAAGCCCCAATCCGCTCGCAAGCGCCTTGGTCGTGAAATATGGCTCGAACATTTTCGCCGAGACTTCAGGCGTTATTCCTTCGCCATGGTCGGAAACGGTAACCTTCAAATAATGGCCGGCCGACAAAAGCGTGCTTTCACCTTGGTTCATCTGAACATTCTTCGCTTCCATGCGAACGTTGCCGCCAAATGGCATCGCGTCGCGCGCATTCAGAATAAGCGCATTCACGACCTGCTTGATTTGATCGGCATCGACTTCCGCTTTCCAAAGATTAGGAGCGACATCGATTTCGCTCCGAAGATTCGAACCATGGAGCGCGAATTCACACGCATGCGCCAATAACTCACCCACAGCGACGACCTGTTTGTAAGGCATGCTGCCCTTGGCAAACGTCAAAAGCTGGTTGGACAGATGCGCTGCGTATTCGGCGGCCTTGCCTGCTTTCGAGAGCGACGGAAGATAGTTTGCTGGTGCATCCGATGTTCCGAATTGCGCAAGACCAATGTTTCCCGAAATGACGGTCAGAATATTGTTGAGGTCGTGCGCGATTCCGGCGGCGAGCGTGCCGAGCGATTCGAGTTTGCTGGTTTTCAGTCGCTCTTCTTCGGTCGTCTTGCGCCGGTTGATATCGCGGAAGAAAACCGAGATCCCCTGCCCGCTTGGATAAGCATGCACTTCGTACCAGCTGGTGCCGGTTGCGTCGGTCGCTTCAAATTCGAGCGCCGATCCTTCCGCCATTTTCTTGCGATAGTCGGCTTCGAGCAGAGAGCCGCTCATTTTCGGAAATTTCTGCCAAAAACTTTCGCCCAATAGTTCGTCACGCGAACAATCCAGCAGCAACGCAGCCTTCGGATTCACGTAAATGAATTTCCAGTCGGCATCGAGGGCAAGGAATCCGTCAGTCGTATTCTCGAGGATTCCAGTCATGTTTCGTGCATAATCGCGCAACGCTACGCGCGACTCATTTCGCTCCGACAATCCGCGAATCTGACGCTCGGCCACCGATAACCGAATATTCAGCCGACTGGCATCGACCGGCTTGATCAAATAATCGTTTGCCCCAGCTTCGAGCGCTTCCTCAAGCGCCTTCGTGTCCGATTGCCCGGTAATGAGCCAGATGTACATGTCGTCGCCATCCGGTTGTGTGCGTAGTTCGCGACAAAGCTCCACGCCGCTTCGGCCCGGCAACATCCAATCCAGGATTAGAAACGGAAATTTTTCCTTGGCCAAAGCGGCCTCGGCTTCTTCCACGCTTTCACACGCCGTAACTTCATGTCCGCGCCGTTCGATCAGCCGTTGCAGGTTGCGACGGCTGCCCGGATGATCTTCCACGAGCAAAATTTTCATTCCACGAGATTTCCTCCAACTCAAGCAGGATGACTGCCAAAGCCTTCGGCATTTATAGTGAAGCGGCGCACTTCTTGCGTTGATGAGGTCCTCTGCTAAATACAGCAACAATTTCTGTCGATCGCATGCTCCGCTCTCTCGTGATTTTTTCACTTATTTTGTCCGCCCTAACCGGCGCCGTGGCGCAAACCGTACCGGTCTCGCTGGCCCCTTTAGCTCCGACACCGATCCCGATGGTTTCACCGGAACCGCAAATCGGCTTCAGCTACGTGCATGTGGGCGGTCCTTATATTGCGATGACGTTCGATGACGGCCCCAGCTTGAAACTAACGCCGAAACTGCTCGATCTCTTAGCAGCGCATCACATCAAGGCGACATTTTTTGTCATCGGAAAAAATGCAGCTGAGTTTCCGGAGATTGTGCAGCGCGCCGCGCGCGAAGGCCACGAGATCGGAAATCATTCCTGGTCGCATCCGAATTTTGCCAAGATGTCGGACGAAGCGATCCGTCGCGAATTAAAGAAAACGGACGAGGCAATCACAAATGCCACCAGCACGCGACCCACTTTGATGCGCCCGCCATATGGTTCGCTGACGAGCCGGCAAAAGCGTTGGATTCATGATGAATTCGGTTATCGCGTTATCTTGTGGGATGTCGATCCGCTCGACTGGAAAAGACCCGGCTCGAAAATTGTGGCCAGCCGAATCGTTAAAAATACGCGGAGTGGATCGATTGTGTTGTCGCACGATATCCATCCCGGAACGATCGAGGCCATGCCGGAAACATTAAACGAATTGGAAGCGAAGGGATTCAAGTTCGTCACGGTTTCCGAACTGATTGCGATGGAGAAACCCATGACTCCAAAACCAATTGCATCAGCCACGCCCGCGCCCTCTCCCTCCCAGACTCCGCCCCACAGCTAAGGACCCGGCATGATCGCCGACAATTATTTGCAGCTTCGGAGCGAACTCGAAACTGCGCTTGCGGATTTGCTCAAGCTCGAATCGAATCTGCAACGCGATTCGCAAACGCTCGATACGATTCAAGGTTTGATTGCCGACATTCGCGAGCCGCTTTTGTTCGTTGTTGTGGGCGAAGTAAAAGCGGGAAAATCCTCGCTCCTCAACGCGCTCTTCGGTCAGGAGTTTGCGAAAGTCGACGTGCTACCCGCGACCGATCGAGTTTACATTTTCAAATACGGTGACGAAGAGCGGACCGTCGAAGTTTCGCCGCGCCTGACGGAACGTTACGAACGGATCGATTTTCTGCGCGACTTCAACGTCGTCGATACTCCGGGGACAAACACGATGGTGGCCGAACATCAAACCATCACGGAGAATTTTGTGCCGCGCGCCGATCTCATCCTCTTCGTTTTTTCCGTGACCAATCCGTGGACGCAGTCGGCCTGGGAGCTTTTGCACTTCGTGCAAAAGAAATGGCTGAAGAACGTCGTCTTTGTTCTACAGCAAGCCGACCTGCGCGAGCCTAACGAGATAGAAGTGATCCGACGACATCTCCAGGACACGGCGTTGCAAAAACTCGGAATCGCTCCGCTTATTTTCGCGGTCTCTGCACGCAAGGCGTTACTCGCGCGCACGACTGGCTTGGACAAAGAACGGCTCCTGCGCGAGAGCGGATTTACTGCGCTTGAGGAGCAGATTGGTCTCATCGTTTCCGCTTCCGGCGCGCGCATGTTGAAATTGCGCTCAGCCTGCGGTTCCGCGCGCATCATGCTCGATGAAGTGGCGGAGGAAGTCCGCGGCTCATTTGAGATTATCAAACGCGACGAGCAACATCTCACGCGGCTGCATTCCACGCTGCAGACACGCAAGGAACAAACGCTGCGACAAGTGGACGGATTCTTGCGCGGGATCGAGCAAGCCTGTCGCGAATCCGCCGAAGAAGCGATGAGATTGCTCGAGAAAAAACTTTCATTCTGGCGCACATGGAAACTGATTTTCCGCAAAGGCGAGTGGCGGCAGGATTTTCAACTCGAAGTGGAAAGAGGATTGCGCGATTCCGTGCAGCCAAAGGTCGAACATGCCGTGCAATTACTCGAAGCCGATTTGCGCGGACTCTGGCCGCAATTGAAGGATACGATTGAGGCCGAGTTCGCGACGACGGCGAAGAACCAAATCACAAAAACCATTCCGGATTTTGCCCGACAGCGTCGCGAGTTATTGCAATCGATTCAACTGACGCTGGTCGAGCGCGCGGCGAGCAAAGGTTCGGACGAATATCTTGCCTACATGCTCAAGGAAACTGGAATGTGGCTGCGTTTTCCCGCCGGAGTCGCGGCAGGCGGTGCGCTTGTCGCACTCATCGCCGCCATGAACAGCGCGGCTCTCGCCGATGTCACCGGAATTTTAGCTGCTTCCGCCGCGGCTGTTGGAACTGCTTTCGTTTTCGGACGGCGCAGAAAAATCTTGAACGCCTATCGCGCGCAATTAGCGGAAAAACGGAGAACGTTGCTCAAGGCAATCGAAGAAAAACTTCTCAGTGCCATCGAGCTTTTCTATCAGGAAATCGTGATTGCCTTCCGTCCGCTCGAAACATTCTGCCTGACGCAGCGGAAAGCGTACGAGCCGCTGCTCGAACGTATCGAGCAGTTGAAAAAGCGGTTCGCTGCCCTAAACACGCAGTTGGCCCACGCGGAGTAATCTCAAGGCGGACCGCACGGGCGATTTACTTCTTCGCTTTGTTCGAAGCAGGAGACTGCTTGGCCAGACGCTCCTGCGCCTGACGTTGGGCGATGACGAAATGGTTGTTGTCGCCGTAATTGCGCCACGGTCCGGGCTGCACGTCGCGCACTTCAACAAATTGCCAATCGGTTACGTCGGTCGGCTGGAGTCCGAGGTAATCGCGCACGGCCGGTGAAACATCGAGGCCCGCGCCATGATTCAAATTCGGTTTCGGTCGCTCGTTTTGAAAAACATACTGAAAGTGATCAGTGCGGAACGGTCCACAATCTTCCCATTGCGCGTAGCACGTTCGATTACCTTTCCGAATCGCGAGCCAATGAGATTTGCAGACCGATTGGCCGGGCGCGACGAAAGCTTTGCGAAACCATGGAATCACCAGCGCTGCTTCTGGTTTGGTTTGGCCATGCGTCACATCGTTATAAGGCAACGCGCAATAGAATGGATTTTGTTTCGGTACGAACGAAACCGGAATGTAATTTCGACGCGAGGAAGTATCGGGATTATCGAAGCCACCGTAATTGTAAGTCCAATTCGCATCCCAGGAACTCTTCACGTTTGGAACGGGATTATTTCCACCGGCTTGTTCGCCCACCCAAAAAACTGTGGTGACGATGCTCATCTTCCACGGAAATCGTGAGACGGTGTTACGCGATGTGGTCGGGACAAAAACCTGCGGCTCGACTTTGAGCAATGCTTGTTCGCGCAACTTCATGGCGTATTTCGCGAAGTCCGCGCTGCTCTCGTACGGCGATTGCGCTTGCACGCAAAGCGCACCAAGCGAGGCCAATACAGTTAGAGCGATTGTTTTTTTCATCCTCACGACGCCCGCTGTTTTAAACGCATTTTCCCAGCTAGGCAAGCCATTCCTTCCCGTCTTTCATAGCAATTACGGGAATTAAAAGCAGCAAGCGTTCCATTCAAGTGCGTGCCAGCAGTGTGTCCTGCTTGTAGTGGTCGTCGTCGGTCTTGGGATAATCGAGGGTAAAGTGCAGACCGCGGCTTTCTTTCCGGCTCAATGCCGAGTCCACGATCAATGCCGCGACCGTCGCCAGGTTACGCAGTTCCAGAAGATCTACAGTCACTTTAAAGTTCCAATAAAACTCGCGGATTTCGCGCTGCAAATTGCGCAACCGGGAAGCGGCGCGCTGCAATCTTTTTTCGGTGCGGACAATGCCGACGTAATCCCACATCAGGCGGCGGATCTCGTCCCAGTTGTGATAAATGACCACGAGTTCATCGACGTTCTGCACGTTCCCCGATTTCCATTCCGGAAGGCCAATCGCTCGCACCGCGTGCGAAGTTGGCTGCGCGCGGACGAGTGCTTCGCTCGCTCGATGCGCAATTACCACGCCTTCGAGCAGCGAATTGCTCGCCAGGCGATTTGCGCCGTGCAAACCCGTCGATGCAACTTCGCCGACCGCGTAAAGACCGGGCAAACTCGTCGATCCATTAATGTCGGTTTTGATCCCCCCGCATTGATAGTGCGCCGCCGGCACAACTGGGATCGGCTGTTTCGCCATGTCGATTCCCAGGTGCAGACATGTTTCGTAAATGTGCGGGAAACGTTCCTGTAAAAACTCGCGTGGCTGATGCGTGATATCGAGAAAGACGCAATTCGCGCCGGAGCGTTTCATCTCCGCGTCAATTGCACGCGCTACGATATCGCGCGGCGCCAGCGAAGCGCGCGGGTGATAACCCTGCATGAAATCCTCCCCGCGATTGTTGCGTAAAATTCCGCCCTCGCCGCGCACGGCCTCGGAAATCAAAAACGATTTCGCCTGCGCGTGAAATAAACACGTTGGATGAAACTGAATAAATTCCATGTTCGCGATGACAGCGCCCGCGCGCCACGCCATCGCGACTCCATCACCGGTTGCGATATCCGGATTCGTTGTGTAGAGATAAACTTTCCCACAGCCGCCTGTGGCGAGCACGATTCGATCGGAGCGAATCGTCTCAACCTCGCCGGTTTTTTCATCGAGCACGTAAACGCCAAGACATCGATCTTCCGCGGAAAAACCGAGCTTGCCCGCGGTGATTAAATCGACCGCCATGTGGTTTTCACAAAGCTCGACATTCGGTGCGCGTTCCAATTCCCGCAGCAACGTCTGCTCGATTTCATAACCGGTCACATCCTGCACATGCAGGACGCGTCGTTTCGAATGTCCACCTTCACGGCCGAGATCGAGCTCGCGATGACCGGAAACCTCGCGCTCATCAAAATGCAACCCGAGCTCCATCAATTCGTGCACGCGCGCGGGGCCTTCCGTCACAATCGCGCGCACCGCTGCCTCCTCACACAGACCCGCGCCCGCTTCGAGCGTATCGCGCACGTGCAGCTCGAAAGAATCTTCGTCGCTCGTCACACAAGCCACACCGCCCTGCGCCCATGCGGTATTCGAATCGGCGCCTTTTCGTTTCGTAAAAACAGCAACGGATCCGTTTCGCGCTGCTTTTAACGCGAAACTCAAGCCGGCGATTCCGCTACCGATGACAACGAAATCGTATTCCTTCACGGAAGTTGAATGTTATCGATCAATCGCGTCTTGCCGAAAAAAACAGCGAGCGCGAGTCGCGAGTTCGGCAGCAGCGAATCGATCGGTTGCAAAGTTTCTGCGTTCACTAGTTCCACATAATCGACACGAGCGAGCGGCGCTTGTTCGATTATCGATTTCGCTTCGGCGACGATGCTGGACGCGGAGCGGTCGCCTTTTTGAATCACATTGCCCGCCGCCAGACATGCTTTTCGTAAAATCGTCGCCTGTTGTCGCTCTTTAGCGTTCAAATATTGATTGCGCGAACTGCACGCCAATCCATCAGGTTCGCGCACAATAGGCGCACCGATTATCTCGATGGAAAAATTCAAATCACGGACCATGCGGCGAATGATGGCCAGTTGTTGAAAATCTTTTTCGCCGAAAACAGCAGCGGTCGGCGCAAGCACGTTGAACAGTTTTGTCACCACCGTGCAGACACCGCGAAAATGTCCGGGGCGCGATTTGCCGCAAAGCGTGTTGGAAAGTGAAAGCTCTTCGACAAAGACAGAGCGATCTGGCGCATACATTTCGTTTTGCGTCGGCCGATACAGAAGATCGACGCCGGCTTTGCGACAAAGTTCTTCATCGACTGATTCGGGCCGGGGATATTTTTCAAAATCAGCACCCGGTTCGAATTGAAGTGGATTCACAAAAATACTGACAACAACTTCGCCACCACTCCCCGCCGCCTCGCGCGCGATGCGAATCAATTCCAGATGACCGCGATGCAAGGCGCCCATCGTTGGAACGAGCACGCGTCGTTTGGGATTTTTTGCGGCGTGATCCTGCGCGTCCCCGGCCGTCGTGAAAATTCGCATCCTTAGCTTTCTTGCAAATCAATCCAAACGGCCTGCCGCGCAAAACGAAATCGCCGATGATGGAAATTTTTCCAACCGGCGCGTTGCGCGAGCGCGTGAAGTTCGCGGAAGGAAAACGCGCGCGCAGCAGAAACGCGCGCATCATATTGCGTCATCGGATCGCGGAAAAAAAGTGCGGTCAGCAGATAGACGCCGATCGTCGTAAACAATCCGCGCCGCAAATCGGAAACGAGCACATAGCGCCTCGTTAATTCGCGGCAATGTTGCAGCAGTTGCACCGCGGCTTCCTCGGTAAAGTGATGAAGCGCGAGCGAACAGAGAACGATGTCGTAACTGCCCGATTCGCCCCATGCGAACGCATCGGTCTGATGAAATATGATCTCTGGGTATCCGCGGCTCAGGCCGCGCGCAATTTCCACGGTGGCGGCCTGTTGATCGATCGCATCGATCCGCGCGGTGGCACCGACGCGGCGTACGTGATCGGCGATTAACCGCGGGATATCGCCGGAGCCGGTCGCCAAATCCAGGACGCGGACGCTCTGGCCGGGAAGAATCCATTGCCGCAAAAAGTGCCTAACGAGTGCGTAGCTTCCGAAAAAGCGATTAAGCTGCCGAAGATTATCCAGGTCCGATTTGAGCTCGGCCGAAACCGGCTGCGGACGATCCATCATCTCCGGCTCGGCCGGATCGAATTGCCGCTTCATTATTTTCTGATGCGGGAGGGACCAAGGTCCCACATTCATTCAAGAAAACGCTGCCACGATTCGGGCAGTGGAGCGCTCTCGACATCGCTCGCAATGCGTCCTTCAAACTCCGGTTGGAATGAAGTGCTCGTCCCGTAAATCATGACCAAATCTTCCGAACCCTCGGTGCGAATCGCGTGCGCCACTCCTGACGGGATAACGACCGCGACATTGTCCGGGCTGCGACGATTATCGCCGTCGATCAGGAAACGCATGGTGCGAGTGGGAAGACCAGCACGCAGGTCGTGCAAAATCATTTCCGCGACGCCCTGCACGACGAACATGACATCCCATTGCTCGTCGTCGTAGCGACGGAGCGAATAGTTCTCCGGTTCGTCAACGAAAAGACGACGCATCCAATCAGACGCCGTGGTTCCGTCGGGAATACTTGGCGGATGAATATGAAAACCTTTCGCCGTCGATGCGAACATGCGCGCGGCCGACCATTGCTTCGGCCAGAAACCGATATCCGCGAGAACGCCTTCATCCCGACGAGCGAGTTCACCGAACGATCCGCGATGTCGCTGCGGATAAATATTGCGCGCAAAAATTTCCACACCGGGAATCCACACCTTGGCAATTTCAGGATCATTGCGATTTGCCGTGGCAAGTTTGCACGCCTCGACTCCGCTGCCGGCAAGTTGTTTTGCAAAATCCGACGCTGCGTAGTCACGCGTGCCGAGAGCGCCCTGTGCTTTCTCGCTGATTCCCTGCCACAAATTTTTTTCGCGTTTGTCCATGTTTCGTTATTCGCCTAACGAGAAGTCCGCCCGTTTGCGAGAAAGATTTGAGTTATAATAAGGATCGTGCTGTAAAATTTCCGGCCAGCGCTCCTGGATCACTTCGGCCTCGCGCGGCTCAACCGTGCGGCGCCGGCTGGCCGATTCGTGGTGATACAAGCGGGCGAACGGTGTGTAAACAATCAGATAACCGGCCCGTCGAATTTTGAAACAAAGATCGACGTCGTTGTAAGTCACCGGCAGCCGTTCCTCATCAAATCCGCCAACCTTTCGAAAAACTTCGCGCCGCGTCAGAAGGCAAGCCGCGGTCACGGCGGAACAATTGCGCGTGATCTGGAGCTGTCGGGAGACGCCGGGGTGTTCCGCTGGGAAACCATGGAAAGCATGTTGCGCAATGTATCCCACGCCGGCAACGACCCCGGCATGCTGCACGGTATTGTCAGGATAAAGTAAGCGCGCGCCGACTGCTCCGACTTCAGGACGTTGCACATGTGCCGCCATGGTGTTGAGCCAATCGTCATCAATGATTTCGGTGTCGTTGTTCAGGAATAGAAGCCAGGGGCTTTCGGTTTGTTCGACTGCGAAATTATTGAGGGCGGCGAAATTGAATGGCCCGGGAAAATGCAAAACCCGGTGCGGCGTGTTCGAGAAATAGGAACGCGCTTCCTCCGACGAGCTGTCGTTATCGACGATCACAATTTCGTAATTATGATAACGCGTTTTACTCGTTAGGCTATCGAGGCAACGCGCCAGCAGATCGATGCGATCGCGCACCGGAATGATGATCGATATTTTTTCCTCCAGCCGCAGATCGCGCTTCACCCAATAAGCGTGGGTGCGCCAGTCGATCGTGACGTGACCAGTCTCGCCCCGACGTTGCAGATGTTCTTCAATGGCGACCTTGCCTGCCTCAAGCGCCTTCGGTTTTCGCCGAATATTGTCTGCCGTGGAGGTTGTGGTGCGACGCCAGTGGTAAAGCACACGGGGCACATGATGAATCCGATTTGTCCGTTCGCTCACACGCAAAAATAAATCGTAATCCTGAACTCCGTCGTATTCCGGTTTAAAAGCTCCCACCTCCTCGATCAGCGCGCGCCGCAAGCAGGTAAAATGCGCGAGGTAATTGTAGGAGAGGAAATAATCCGGCGACCAATCCGGCTTGAACAAGGGTTTCTCGAAACCGTTTTCCGTCAACCTGTCCTCGTCCGAGTAAATCAAATCCGCGTCGGGATGGAATTGCAAAAGCTGCACGATTTCGAAAAGCGCATCCGGTTCGAGCAGGTCATCGTGATCGAGAAATCCAATCCATCCCCCCCTGGCTAAAGCAAGCGCATCATTGGAAGCGCGAGAAATTCCGCCGTTCTCTTCGCGACGGGCGAAGCGAATACGCGCATCGCGCTGGACCAAAGAAGGCAGCGCCGCGAGCAGTTCAGGATCGGTCGAAGCATCGTCGATCAGAATCAGCTCCCAATTTTCGAAGGCCTGCGCGAGGACGGAATCAATTGCTTCCCCCAAGCCACTCAACGTCGGATTGAAGATCGGCGTGATAACGCTGATCAGCGGCTGGAGCGCGAAACGCTGCGCTTCCTTCCGCATGGACGCGATTCGCGCAGGAGAAACGCGATGCCGCTCCAACCACAATTGGTAATCGGTGATTGAAGTCTCGCGTGTCTTCGACTCGTTAGGCTGAAGCCATTGCTTGCGCACCTCGCGAAATAATTTTTGCGGCAAACGGTACGGCGCCAGAATCACCTGACCTACTTTGCGTTCCGGACATTTTCGCAGCGCGTGCTTATCCTTCGTCAACTGCTTCAACTCCCGCGTCGCTTCCCGCAGTTGGAGGATTTTCTCCTCGAGTTTGGCGATGTGACGATCGGCTGCTTCCAATTCCGACGTGCGCGTGTGCAGCGTTCGTTCCAAATTTCGTTCCTGCAAATGCAATCGCAAAAAAGCCGACTCCGTCGCAGAGATGAGCTGGCCGGGCACTTCGGTTTGCTGACGCACCAATCGAATTGCGCCGGAACCAAATTCCGCGAGGTCGCAATCGTAATCCGGCATGAAACCATGTTGGCTGAACCGTTCGACGAGAGCCGGACGTGTTTTCAAAAATTCCGTTCCGGCACCCGGCACGACAACCAATTCGGGCGCTTGCCGAGCGAGTAATTCGACGTCGCGCTCCTCGACAGTTTGTCCTGACGGATAAAACCAAATCACGCGATCAAATCCTGGAGCATTTCCATTTCCCGCCTCAGTTTCTTTGAGCTGATGAACGCTGGCGCAAACAGTAATCGCCAGTCCGGCTTCCGCGCCACGCTTCGCGAGATCGCCCGGCTCAATCCCTGCAAGAAGCAAGCGGCCGCGCCCAAACTTCTGCGCCAGCGCGCGCACAAGATCGGGGCGAAGCGAGGAGGTAGAGTTTTGCAATACGGCCACATTATATTGATTGAAGCAAGACGCAGGCAATTTTACGCTCCCGCTTTCGCAAATTTTCTCTTTCGTTCGCATGCTCGATTTCTGCACTTACCTCCTCTATCGGGCAGGATCGACCCTCATCAGCTTGCTGCCGCTCCGGTTGGTTTTCGTGCTTGGCGAAATTCTTGGCTTTTGCGCCTGGATGATTTCGTCGAAATACCGTGGCCTCGCCTACCGCAATCTCACGATCGCTTTTGGAAACGAAAAAACTCCGCGTGAGAGGCGACGCCTCGTGCGCCGGCACTTTCAAGGTCTCGGGGCCAACCTTCTCAGCGGCGAAAAATTGGCCGCAATGCCGATCGCAGAAGTCGGTCGGCACATTGAAGTCGAGAACATCGACGCGGCGCATCATTTTTTACGCAAAGGAACGCCGGTAGTTTTCGTTCTGAGTCATCTCGGCAATTGGGAACTGTATGCGCAGCTTTTTCCCTACTATCTCGATTACATCCGCAACAGCACCGTTTATCAAAAGCTCGGCAATCGTTACATGGACGAACATGTGCGGCGGGTGCGAGGTCGGACAGGTGTGGAAGCGTTCGATCGCAGTGAAGGATTTCATCGCGTGATCGAACTGCTACGCGGCGGTGGCTTGATTGGCATTCTGAGCGATCAACACGCCGGCGATCACGGTTTATGGACACCGTTCTTCGGCCGGCTCGCTTCCACATCGCCGCTACCTGCCCTGCTCGCGAAACGTACTGGCGCCGCCCTTCTTGGCGCCTCCATTTTTCCAAATGGCCGCGCGCGTTGGCGCTTTGCTTTTACTTCGCGGTTTGATGCGCCCGGCGATTCGGTCGCTACACTCACAGCCAAAGCGAATGAACTAATCGCGCAACAGATTCGTACAGCGCCAGAACATTGGTTTTGGGTTCATAACCGATGGAAAACCCCAAAGCCGCATTTCCTGCTTTCGCGCTATAAACGCGGAATTTTCGTACCGCCTAACGACTTGTTGAAACCGTTTCGCATACTCGTCCGCGCGCCCAATTGGTTAGGCGACAGCGTGATGAGTGTTCCCGCTGTCCGCGCGATCAAATCGGGCCGCCCCGACGCACATATAACTGTGGCGGTGCCGGAAAAAATTGCGGCGATGTGGAAACTGGTTCCGGAAGTGGATGAGGTGTTGCCGATTCCCGAACGATCCTTATTCGCGACGACACAACTCCTTCGTCGAAAAAATGGATACGACGTCGCCATAACATTTCCGAATTCGCTTCGCTCAGCTTTGGAAATCTGGCTCGCAGGAATTCCGCGTCGTGTCGGTTTTTCCGGTCATCGTCGCCGCTGGCTGCTCAATCAAATCGTGCCCGAACGCAAGGTCCCCGGGCCAATCGAACATCAGGCCGCAAAATATATGCGGATCGCACAGGCAATTGGCGCGCCTTCTGGATCGAGCCTCACACTCACGATCAAACAACCGGCACGCACGAGCGATGCCCAAATAAAGATTGGGCTTTGCCCCGGCGCGGAGTACGGACCGGCCAAACGTTGGTTGCCCGAACGGTTCGCGGAAACCGCTGCCGCCGTTTCCGCGCAAACCGGAGCAAAGTGGATTCTCTTCGGGACGGTGAAAGACGCGGCGCCGGGCGAAATCGTTGCAAAGACTTTGGGTGAAAATTGTGTAAATCGAATCGGCCAGACTTCGCTCGAACAATTGATCACGGAACTCCGTGAGTGCCGGCTACTCCTGACTAACGATACGGGTACGATGCATCTCGCCACACTTCTTGGCGTTCCCGTTGTCGCAATTTTTGGTTCGACCGAACCGCGCCTGACTGGCCCGCTTGGTCAAGGAAATGTCGTCCTGCGCCATCAGGTGGAATGCAGCCCTTGTTTTCTGCGCGAATGTCCGATCGATTTTCGCTGCATGAAAGCGGTGACGACGGACGAAGCGGTGCAGGCGATCGTCTCGCGGTTAACGTCCGCTGGAAAAACGTAAGCTCATCGACATTTGCTTTCGTTACCGCATGCGGAATGATGGTTCCGCATGACTGATGGCGACTTCCCTCGCATTCACACCAAGCATCAGGTCATGTTCTTCGATACCGATTGTGGCGGCGTCGTGCACAACATCGCCTACCTGCGCTTTATCGAAGTCGCGCGCACCCTACTCGCCGAAAAGCTCGGACTTCCGCTCGTGGAAATGGCTGAGAGCAAAAAATACCCGGTGGTCGTGCGCACGGAGATCGATTACCGGCGCGGGGCCAAGTTAGGCGATCGCCTCGTCGTCGATGGCTGGCTCGACCGATTGGAGCGCGTCCGTTTTTGGTGCGCCTTTCGTATTGTGCGCCCTGCAGACGAGACATTGATCGCGGAATGCCGGCAGATGCTCGCGTTAATCGAAATGCCGGAAGCGAAACTGCTGCGGTTGCCGGAAGCGTGGAATAAATATCGTGCGACGCAAAGCGTCGCGTCTGCCTAACGAGTAAAATATGGTCGCCGGCGTTCGCACATTCTCTATTCAGGAAACTCTCGCGGCCGAACCGCAAGTCCTGAAACCACCACCGACGCGACATGCGCTCTTTGTCATCGCCATTGCGCTTGCCTGTCTGCTGCATATCGCGACCGCGGGCTGGGGTGATCTTTATAATGAAACCGATGGGCAATATGCGGGCGCCGCGCGCGAGATGTTGCAATCGCATCAATGGCTCATCCCGACGAATGATGGGATTCCACGTCTGCAAAAACCGCTGATCCTTTACTGGCTGATCATTCTTTCCTACAAAGTTTTTGGCGTCACTGCAGCCGCCGCGCGTTTGCCAGGCGCCATTGCCACTGTCATCACCGTCGCGCTCATTTTTCTCATCGGCGAACGGCTCAGTAGCTATTGGCGCGGATTTCTTGCCGGCCTCATCTACCTCTCCTGCGCCGGAGTTTTCATCTTTAACCGCATCATCATGCCGGAACCGGCCTTCACCGCTTTCATTTGCGGAGCGATGTATTGCGGCATTCGCGGTTACCAGAATCGCAAACATCGCCACGCGTGGTTCGCCGGTTTTTGGATTTGTTGCGCTCTCGGATGCATGACGAAAAGTCTGCACGGGCTTGTCTATCCGGCCGCGATTTTTCTGCTGCTTTCGATTTTCTATCGCGAAGCTCGCCTGCGTTTTCGCGAATTGCTGCGGTGGGATTTGATTTTGCTTTTTCTTCTGCTCGCGGCGCCCTGGCACATCTGGGCGGAATGGAAATTTCCCGGGTTCATTCGCAACATCACCGCGCCGGAATGGTTCTCGCACCTTTCCGGACACGCGGACGCGACGCACAGCTACGATGATGTTCCGCGCCTTCAGTTTCTCGCTTTGCATCTCGCGTGGTGGTTCCCATGGTCCCTCGCGATTCTTCCCGGCTTGATCTTTTCCGCGCGCAAAATTTTTCGGCCTAACGAAATTGAATTTGCCGATGCGCTGCCACTTTGCTGGATGCTCGTCGTTTTCGTCCCGCTCTTCTTCATCGGGGAACGCCAGGATTATTATTCGATGAGCATGTGGCCGGCGTTCGCGCTTTGGATTGCGTCGGCGTGGGAACGGAGCCAGCCAAAACTGCGCATCACCGGCGCATCGATGATCGGCCTCGTCGGCGTCCTCCTTTTGTTGTTCGCGTTTTGGTGGCCGCAACTGCTGCAACATGCGCATGACCATTGGGGAGCGAGCGCGCAACGCTCCACCGCCTGGCGCGCGCTCAACGATATTCCAACATCAGCTTTGATCGCTTTTCGGCCCTACGTCGCGATCGTTGGCGCAACCTTGGCGCTCGCCGCCGCTGCGGCAATTTATCTCGTCGCATTCAATCGACAAAAACTCGCCCGTGTCGCGCTTGCATTGTCGATGATTCCCACCGGGCTTTTCATGATCGAAGGTACCGCCGCGGTGGCACCTTATTTCTCCCTGGCGGACGCCGCGCGTTTCTTAAATCAGCCGGTGCACAAAAAAGGAGAAGTCCTCTACGAAGGCCCGTTGCACCTCGGGAGCAGTCTGGTTTTCTATCTACATCGGAAATTCTTTCTCGTGAACCAATCACCGGAGAACGAGTTCGCGCTTCCTGGAACGGCAGAGTGGCACGATCGATTTGTCAGCGAGTCCACCGTGATCGAAAGCTGGGGAGAATCCGAAGCGATTTATCTCCTGATCGAACGCGATCGCCTTCCGTATTGGCAAGGTTTACTGACCGATCGCTTTCACATTTTCCATCAAGTCGCAAAATGCGGGACGTATGTCGTGCTGAGCAATCAGCTCTGAGAAACGCACTTCCGCGATGTCGATTTGAAAAAGTCCGTTCCGCACCGTAGTTTCCGCTCCCCATTTCGGAATTTGGAGTAAAACAATGTCTCAACATCGCAGTTTAAAAGGAGCCAGCACCATCACAGCGAAGCGCAATGTCTTGAAACGCTTCGAGCGCGTCGAGCTGCTGAAGAAACGCGGCCAATGGAAGGAAGGCGCGAAAGTTGTCGGCCTTCCCAAGACGAAACCGGACGCGTAACGTCCGCGTCCGCGCATTTTGCGCCTCAATCGTTTTCTCGCCGCGGCCGGTGTCGGTTCGCGGAGGCAGTGCGACGAATTGATCGCGGCTGGCCGTGTAACGATTAACGGTCGGGTTTGCACCGACTTCAGTGTCCAGCCTAACGAAGGCGATTACGTTAAGGTAGATCGCAAACTCGTTAGGCCAGAACGGCCGATTTACATTCTGCTGCACAAACCGAAAGGGTTTGTCTCCACCCGCAAGGACCCGAACGCACGCGATACGGTTTTCGATTTGCTGCCGCCGAAACTTCCGCGGCTCTTCCATGTCGGTCGTCTCGACGCGCAAAGCGAAGGCCTGCTCATTCTCACGAACGACGGCGACTTCGCGCAACAGCTCACGCATCCGAGCCACGAGATCGAAAAAGAATATGAAGTCACCCTCGATCGATTATGGGATCCAGCGCTCACGGCAAAATTGTTGCGCGGAATTTTTCTCGATGGTGAGCGTGCAAAACTTTCGCGGCTGCATCCAATCGGTCCCACTCGCGTGCGCGTCGTTCTGCAACAAGGAATTAATCGCCAGATTCGGCGGATGTTTTACGAAATCGGTTACGATGTGAAAAAACTCACGCGCACACGTGTTGGATCGCTGCGTCTGGGCGACCTGCCGCGCGGTCAGTGCCGGCACATGACGACCGCGGAAATTGCAGCGTTCCGATCAATCCAGCTCCGACCGCAGGATCGCGAGAGGCGGCGCGTTTCCCACTCCCCGGCTCGCCGCAAGCCCAATCAAAACCGTAAGAGCGGGAACCGAGATCGCAGTGACCAGCACCGGAACGAACGAAGCCACGTAGGAAAGCTTAAAGACAAACATCGCCAGAGCCCAGCTCGATAGAAGAGCGAGAAAAATTCCGGTCGCACTCGCGAAGACGCCGAGAAAAAAATATTCCGCGCATAGAATTTTTTGAATCTGCGCGCGCGAGGCGCCGAGCGTGCGCAGGAGAATGCTTTCCTTTAGACGTTGATACCGTCCGCTCCAAATCGTGCTCGCAAGCACAATGATTCCCGCCCCGACGGTGAAAAGCGACATCACTCGAATCACCAGCGCGACTTTGCTCAGGATTCCTTCGACTGTTTGAATCACCGCGGACAGATCGAGCGCGGAGACGTTCGGAAATTTCGCGACGATCGCATTTTGCAGACGCGCGGAATCGGCGGGTGTCGGCACGCGGCTAACGAGGACACCAAAGCCGGGCGCGTTTTCCAACACGCCGGTTGGAAAAACAACGAAGAAGTTTGTCTGAAATCTTTTCCAATCTACTTCGCGCAAACTCGCGATGGTTGTTTTGAGCGGAACGCCCTGCACATCAAAAACAAGTTCGTCGCCGATCTTCGCCTTGAAGTCTTTCGCGATTTCCTTGTCGAGCGAGATGGGAACACGATCGCCTGGGTGATAATCGACCCGGCCAATCCAGCGGCCATCCGTTATTTTCTCCGTGTCCGATAAATCTCCGCGATAGGTGGAGCGATATTCCCGTTCCAGTTCCCACTCAGGAATTTTGTTCTTCGGATCCGCAAGGATGTCACTCGTCTTGTGTCCTTTGATTTCGGTGAGTCGCATCGTGACGATAGGTGCCTCCTGAATAATGGGAAAACCGAGCGATCGCACCAGTGTCGCGACGGCGTCCTTTTGGTCGGGTTGAATATCGAACAGGAAAATGTTGGGACGATCGCCGCGATCGATCGAACGGAACTGCGTCAGCAAAACGTCGCGCGTAAGATAAAGGTTGAGAAGAAGAAAGGTGCCGAGGCCTAACGAGAGAGTGAGGAGCAACGTTCGATTATCCGGACGGTAGAGGTTCGCCAGCCCTTGGCGCACCACGAAACTGGCGCGATGCGGAAACCATTTCCGTACCAGCCCCATGAGCAATCGCGCAACCGCAGCGAAGATCGCAATCGCAAGACCAAGGGCGCCTGCGAAAAGCAGACCGTGTTTCCATGTTTCGGCCTGGGAAATTGCAAAAGCCGCGACACCCGTTGCGATCAATGCGTAGACCAGCCAAACGAGCGGATCGCGTCGCGTGGAAGAAGCGTCGTTCTCAAACGACGCGCGCAAGACTAACAGCGGGGAAACGCGACGGAACCGCAGGAGCGGCGGCAGGGCGAAGAGCCCACAGATTCCAAAACCGATTAACATTCCGCGCAAAATGGGTTGCCAGAAAATTGCAGTCGGAATTGTAAACGGAAGAGATGATTGCAGCAGGCGCGGCAAGATTCCTTGAATCAGCAAGCCCAAGAGCGCGCCACCGATTGCGCCGATTAAGCCCATCGCTGCCGCTTGCAGAAAATAAATTAGCACGGTCATGCGCGAAGAAGCGCCGAGACAACGCAAGGTCGCAGCCGTACCGATCTTTTGTTGTAGATGAGCTTGAATCGCGCTGCCCACTCCAACCGCGCCTAACAACAACGAAATGAAGGCCACGAGATTGAGAAAACGATAAAGATTATCGAGCGCTTCACCGAGATCCTTTTTGCGCTTTTCCACGGTGTCGTACTCGAGACCGAGACGTTGGATCTGCGGCACAAGGACGGCGATTCGCTCCGCCGCGTTTACTTGTACCGGAAACTTCACGTACGCGCGGTAACGCACGACGCTGCCGGGCTTGATCAGATGTGTCGCCTCAAGATTCTGCAACGGAATGTAAACGCGCGGCGCAAAGCTCGCGCCGGCAGAGGCATCGCCCGGGACTTTCTTCAACGCACCAGCGATGGTGAATTCGAGATCGCCGATTTTTATTTTATCGCCAACGGCAGCGTGAAATTGAAAGAGCAGATTTTCATCGACGATAGCGCGAAATCCTTCACGAAATTCGCGCGCGGCCGCGGCCGGCGCTGTTTCCATCGCGCCGTAAAAGGGAAAATCGCCGCCGAGCGCGCGCAGGTGAATCAGGCGCGTGCCGTTGCTCGCCGGGAAAAACGCCATGGTCGTGAATCGCGCTTCCCGCGCCTGCGGTTCGCCTAACGAGTGAAGAAAACGTTCTTCCTCCGCGGAAAACGAACTCGAAGATGAAACAACGAGATCGGCGCCGAGCAAAGCGCGCGCCTGTTCGTCGATCGCTTGCGCGAGACTGCGGCGAAAGGAACCGATCGAAACCAGCGCTGCGATCCCGAGAGTGATCGAGCAGGAGAACAAGAGGAGACGCCGCCGGCTCGAGCGGCTGTCGCGCCACGCCATCTTCGGAATGAATGAGATGCTCACATCATTTCGCCATTGCGCAGACGGATGGTGCGTTCGCTTAAAGCGGCAACGTCGGAGTCGTGAGTGACGAGGACCAGCGCCGTGCGCAACGTCGCGTTTAGTTCGAGCATGATCTCAATGACGGAGCGACTCGTCTCGGAATCCAAATTTCCGGTCGGCTCGTCCGCGAAAAGAATTTTCGGGCGACTAATGAATGCGCGCGCGAGCGCGACACGCTGTTGCTCGCCGCCGGAAAGCTGCGCCGGATAATGCGCGATGCGATCGGCCAGACCGACGCGCTCCAGCAATTCGGCGCCGAGTTTTTGGGCGGAGCGATCGCCACGCAATTCCATCGGAACGGTGACATTCTCGAGCGCGGTCAATGTCGGGATGAGTTGGAAATTTTGAAAAACGAAACCGACGTGTTTGTTGCGGACGCGCGCCCGTTCGTCCTCATCGATTTCACTGAGCGCAATTCCATTCAGGATCACGGAACCGGACGTCGGTTGATCGAGGCCGGCGCAAAGTCCGAGCAGAGTCGTTTTGCCGCTCCCGGACGGACCGAGAATGGAACAGGTCGCGCCTTCATCCAGGGTGAAGGAAATATTTTTTAACACAGTGAGACTTCCGGCGGCAGTCGGATATGTCTTCGTTAGCCCTTCGACATTTAAGATTGGGATCACGCTCATTGACGGTAAGGCTCGGTGCGTCTTGCTTACGCGAAGATGATTGGGCACGCATGGGGAAAATAATTCTGCGAGGATTTGCGTGCGTGCTGGCGTTTGCGTGCGCGTTTGGCCAGACAACCGAGCTCGCACAAAAGCGAATCGTTTTCCTCGGAGACAGCCTTACCGCAGGATACGGCGTGCGCCAGGACCAGGCCTTTCCCGCCTTGATCGCCGCGAAAATTCGCGCCGACAATCTTCCGTTTACCGTGGTAAACGCAGGTGTGAGTGGCAACACGAGCGCGGATGGATTGCAACGGCTCGACTGGTTGTTGCAGCAAAAAATCGACGTTCTCGTGATCGCGCTCGGCGCGAATGATGGTTTGCGCGGATTGCCGGTGAGCGCTCTGCAAACAAATCTGCAGGCGATCATCGACAAAACGAAAGCGAAATATCCGGACGCGCAGATCGTGATCGGGGGAATGCAGATGCCGCCAAATCTCGGCGCTGATTACACGGAAAAATTTCAGAGAGTTTTTGCCGATATTGCGCAAAAAAATCACGCGGCGTTCCTGCCGTTTTTGCTCAACGCGGTCGGTGGACATCGTGATTTAAATCAAGCGGACTCGATTCACCCGACGCCAGCGGGACAAAAAATCATCGCGGAAACAGTGTGGCAAATACTCGAACCGATCCTGCGAAAATGAATCTCGACGGTTGCACTGCTCTCATTACCGGTGCTTCGGCAGGAATCGGCCGGGAATTTGCGCGACAGCTCGCGCCGCGAGCGAGCGCGTTCGTGCTGGTGGCGCGACGTCTGGATCGCCTTGAAGCATTTCGCGATGAATTAAAGAAAACCAATACGAATTTGCAGATCCACATTCGTAAAACCGATTTATCGGATCCACTCGAAGTGCAGGCTCTTTACGAATGGATCGGACGAGAAAAAATCGCGATCGATTTTCTGATCAACAATGCGGGCCTTGGTGATTACGGACCCTTCGCGACGAGCGATCCCGCGCGTGTGCAGGAAATGATGCGCGTAAACATGGAAGCATTGACGCGCCTGACCAGGTTTCTCTTGCCGCCGATGCTCGCGCGAAAACGTGGCGCTATTCTCAATGTCAGTTCGTCGGCCGGTTTTCTTCCACTGCCTGACGTCGCGATTTACGCTGCGACCAAAGCGTACGTGACCAGTTTCTCGGAAGCGCTCCGCGCGGAATTGCGTGGCACGGGTGTGAGTGTGACCGCGCTTTGTCCCGGACCCGTGCACACCGAATTCGGAGTCGTCGCCCGAAGAAAAGACACGCGCTCGCTGCAAGGGCCGGAGCTGGTACACGTCACAGTCGAGGATGCGGCAAAGGCTGGATTGGCGGGCGTGACAGCCGATCGGGCAATTGTCATTCCCGGTTTTCTAATGAAACTGGCCATGATACTCGTTAGGCTGACGCCGATGCCGTTATTGCGCATCTTTTCTCGTCGCAGATAAAAAGAAAAGGCGATCCGAAGATCGCCTTCTCAATTTTAATTACTCGTTAGGTCAATCGTACTTGACGGAACAACCGTACGGACGGGAACTCGGCGTCGTAACCGCTTTGCCGGCCATGGCTTCATCGAGAGCAACCTTCACGTAATTCGTCGAAGTCGAAATGTCGTCCGGATTTGGCGACGCCTTGCTGTCGATTGCCCCCTCGTAAATTACTTTCCCTTCAGGATTGATGACAAACATGTGGGGCGTGTTTTTGGCGCCGTAAGTTCGGCCCACTTTTCCGTCGGAATCGAGAAGAAGAGCGGTGGAATGCAGTTTCCAATCGGCCATTTTTTGATTCGCTTCTGCCGGTTTCAAACTGCCTTCTTTATCGGGAGCCGAGGAATCGATCGTCAGCCAGGTCACACCTTTGCTGGTAAAATTTTCCTGCAACTTCTGCATGTTACCGCTGCCGTAATGCTTCTTCACGAACGGGCACTCCGGATTAAACCATTCGAGCACGACGTATTTTCCTTTGTATTCGGAAAGCGAATGCGTTTTGCCTTTCGAATCGGCGGCCGAGAAATTCGGCGCTTCACTCCCGACCGGCGGAGAATCGGAAGCATGGATCGCAGTGGCGATGACGGTGGCGAGAGCAGCAATTAATAGTTTTGTTTTCATAGTTTATTGCGCAGCAACATGCGGCGCGATGGTTTGAAGTTTATCGAGCACAATACCCTTGGTCAGAAGCTCAGGAAACGTGATGGGAGACTCGCCCGCGGGATAGAGCACGTAAAATGGGACACCCGGGCGGCCGAATTGTTTCAAAATTTTTGTAATGACCGGATCGGCATTGGTCCAATCGGCCTTTAATTTCACGACACCGCTGTGCTGAAAGGCGTTCCGCACTGCCTCGCTTTCGAGTACGGTCGCTTCATTAAATTTGCAGGTGAGACACCACGCCGCCGTGAAATCGACAAAGACAGAGTGGCCTTGCGCCAATTCGGATTGCAAACGCTCCGGCGTGAACGGTTGCCAATCGCCGTGTGTTTGCGTTTCTGAAGCGGACAATTGTGCCGCGCGAAATTTTTCACCAATAAAATAAAACGCGCTTCCGCAGACCAGCAGGAGCATCAGAAGCAAAACGACAACGCGGGCGCCAGCAGATGCAGTTACCGTGATGAATGTTCCCTTCATCCAACAGACAAGGCTAAGCACGAGCAGAAAAGCGGAGGTCCAAACGACAGCATTAACGCCGCGCTCCGCGCCGAGCACGGAAAGCAAAAATAAAAGCGTGGCGAGGAGAAGAAAGCCCATGAGCTGTTTCACGCGCTCCATCCATGGGCCGGGTCTAGGCAAAAACTTCAACCACGCGGGTTGCGCAGAAAGCAGGAGATATGGCGCGCTCATGCCCGCCGCAATCGCGACAAACATGAGCAGAATTACGGCAGACGATTGCGTGAAAGCGAATCCGAGGGCCGACCCAAGAAACGGCGCGGTGCAGGGAGTGGCAAGCACGGTGGCAAAAACGCCCTGGAAAAATGAACCGGCATCGCCTTCGCGCCCGGTTACGTCCATTAACGTAGCGTTCGCGCTTTGCGGCAGCGCAATTTCAAAAACGCCAAAGAGATTGAGCGCAAAGACGAGCACAACCGCGCTCATGACGATGACGAAATACGGATTCGTGAACTGAAGCGCCCAGGTCAATTCGTGTCCCGCGATTTTCAAACCGATCAAAACCAACGCGAGGCCAATGAACCAAACGAAGATGCCGGCAATAAAGGCGAGGCCGCTGCGCAAGATTCGCGCACGACTTTCGCCGGCGTGCCTAACGAAACCAAAAATCTTGAGCGAGATGACGGGCAATACGCACGGCATCAGATTCAAAATAAAGCCGCCGAGAAATCCGAAGAGCAGAAATTTTGCGATACCGTTTGAAACCGCTGCCATTGGCGCGGAACGAATATTTTCCGTCACGGCGCTGGAGTTAATCATCCATCCGTTGCGATCGCTTCCATTCTCGGCGCGACCAAAAACAACGAGGCCGTTGAGGGCTATTATTTTCGATTCCTGAGATTCAAGCGGAACGCGCACCTGGATTTTTCCGTTGCCGCTCGATTCTGTTTTCGGATGACCGACAACGACATTGCCCTCGGGGATCGGGAAGAATTCGACCGAAGAATAATTCGAAAGAGCCTGACTGTTGATCGTCAGAATTAAATCCGCACCCTTACGAAGCCAATTGTAGGAAGCGACCTTTTGATCGGGCCAGGATTGCGGCACCGCACGCTGGTATCGCGTAAACAATTCCTGATTCGCCGGCGCCGTTTGCGATCCGACCGGAAGATCGAGCTGAAGCGCGGCTCCTCCCGGAATGCAGATCTTTTCGCAAACAAGCCAACTCGCATCGGCCTTCAGCGTGAAATTTTTTTCTGCGATCGACGCCGGAGGGGTGATTTGTTGCATGAGCAAAACTTCATCGTGATATCCGTAAATCAGGATATCGCCAGGCTCGTTCAACTTGAGCGGAATCGGCCATTGAATAGGACCGGTCTTCCAATCGGCGGGCAGCTTCCACTTTATTTCCGTGGGAATGCCCGCATCGCCCGGGAATTTCCAGTAAGTGTGCCAGGCCGGCACCATGTGCAGATGTAAGCCAACGGTGAAAGGCTTTCCGGGAACGATCGTCGTGGTGTCGGCGACGATTTCGGCCTTCACCAATTGCCGTCCTTGGTACGTCTGGCCGTGAGCGACCAGCCCGAAGGTTACGTGCAGCAGCAAAAAAGGAACTGCGCTGAAAATCCGACGCGTCATGACACGCTTACTATCATTGCATAATTCGGGCGCCACAAATCGAATGCGTGGCAGAGGCGGTTAGAAACGCAACGCTCTGAGTTATCCCGTGGAGCGACCTGCTACGGCTGCTGCGCACCAAGCTTGCTAGGCTGCATATGTTCCTGGATTGCCGATTTAAATTGAAGTGGCGACAGCGCCTTTTTTTCACTTACCTGCGCGTGCTTTTCTTTGGCTATGTTCGTAACATCAGTCACAGGCTCGCCGCTCTCATCAGCGACAACCTCCTGCCCACCTTCCACTCGCGCGATACGGAAACGACCGTGCATGATACCGACGAGTGGAATGAATTGCGTCCCGTTATGCTCGATGAAGAGAAAATCACGATCGCCGATCTTGAATTTTGGAGCATCGCTTACTTCCATCGTTTGCCCGTCCACAGTTCCACCAAGCATGCGCATGGTATAGGAGGCACCAGGATTACCCTTGATCGCATCGCTCACCTTGAACGTAACGTAAGTGACAATGTGACGTTGAGCGCCTTCACCTATCCATTGCGAGCGAACATCGGTCACGGAACCTTGGAAAATAACTTCCGCCCGAGCGACTAATTCATCGAACGTCGGCGGAATAACAGTGGTCGCGCGCAGCGAACCAACGATAGAAAGGAGACATGCGACAGCGACCAGCAAATTCGATTTTTTCATAAGGGGAGTTCTTTTTATTTTACAAAAACTAAGTTCTCTCTGTTGCGATTCAACCGGACTTTTTTTGCGCGGTGCTCTTCGCATTTTCATTTATCCAAATCATAGAGCTCCACCAGACTCACACCGGTTGTGTTACCGACGCCGCGAACAATGGCGGTGTAATTTCCGGGCGCGAGCGTAGCAAGAATGGCGGGCTCTTCTGGGCGGCTTGGTGGAATTCCAGTCGCCGAAATTTGCGCAGCCTGCGGACTGGCACCCCAGTTGTCGTTAGAGCTAATCAAATTTCCGGCAGAATTGCGCAATTCGAGAAGCGGATTTGCCAGAGCGTTGCTGATCGGATTCGTTCCCAGGCCCAGCGATGGACCTGCTGCACGAATCAGAACTTTCTTCGAGCCGGTACCCTGAATAATAAATCCGCAAATAAGCGCTCCCTCACCCGCGCTAACCCGACCTCGCGTCGAGATATTGATAAGCCGCGCGGCGTTCGCTCCGAGTTCGTAACCTTCGACCAAAGCGACTCCGGTCGTATTGTTCACGCCGCGTACAATCGCCGTGTAATTCCCTGGTGCGAGCGTAGCGATGATCGCTGATTCCCGCGTATTTGTCGGCGGTATGCCGCTACTCAAAATTTGTGCGTACAGCGCACTTTGTTGCCAGTCATCATTCGATGCGATCAAAGCACCGGCGGAGTTATGCAATTCCAAAAGCGGATTAGCGAGAGCGCCCGCAACGCCACTCGACGCAAGCGAAGGCCCGATCGCACGCAAAATTATTTTCTTCGATTGTGTGCCGGTGATGATAAAGCCACCGATGAGAACGTCGTCATTCGTCCCTACGCGGAGACGTGTTGAAATATTCACCAGTCTGCTTGTGGGCGCCGTGACGGGAGCGACAGTTGCAGGTGGACCATACATCGATTGCGCGCCGGCTTTGTCGTCCGCGGAGATCGTCTCTTGATTACTGATAACTGAGTTCATCACCGCCGTGACATGCTGACCAGCGGTGTCGGGATGGTTGAGACCAATCGCATGTCCCAATTCGTGTAAAAGGACGCGACGGATATCCGCGATCGCGTAACCGTTCGATCCAAACTGAAGCGCTCCTCGATACGAATCAAAATGTTGAGCTGTATTGAACAACACATCCGCTTCCACCATGGAGTTATTCATGGTGGAGTAATACGTGACAGCGAGTGTGCTCGAACCGAAAGACTGCCCAAAAATCGTCGAGGAGAAGGCAATTGAATTGACGTGATCACCGGAAGACACCGCCGTTGATGTGTTCACACTGCTCAATTTGATGGCGCCAATGGTCCCATTCCACATCGGAAATACCGGCGCGACCGCGGCAGCCCACGTCGAATTGCCGTCTTGAAGATGTCCGGTGACCGCTCCCAGCTGCACGTGAAACGTAACGACAGAGCCGTGGGGCCAGGTCCTGTTTTCCAGTGCGTATCCATGCGACCTGCTCGAAAATGACAAGCTTGCGATCAGGACGAGGAGTGACAATTGGATGAACCTGCGCGTCGGAAACAACTTTTTGAAAGTGGCTTTCGTATCGAGCGATAAGGGCGTGCGCCCGAGGCGTCTCATAATTACCATAAAAGCAGGTATTATGCGCAACTCCGATTCATTATCGGTTTTCGCTTTCCTGTCCTAAAATGAAACACTTCCTCTACAACTGCCGAGCAACCACCAGCGGAAAAGTGTTTCAGCTATTTTCTAATCTTCATGCAGAACGAACACCGTTCGCGTTTTTGTTATGGCACGATGAAAATTTTACCTGAGTACGGGTCCTTCGCTTTGCTACCGGCAGGGTAGCCAGTCACATCCACATAACCGCCATTGGGATCAAATGGACTATAGACATAGCCAGGTTTCCCCGGAACAGGCTTGGCATAGGGAAGCTTGGAAGCCTGCGGAGACGATGCCGCGTGTTGCGAAGAAGAAGAGGAAGTTTTCGGCCGAGACTCTGATTCGCGATTTGTAGCGCTCTCTCTGTCGACTTCGCTCGTACGACGACGCACTGTTGTTCTTCTATTGGGCGGTGGCTGAGTAACAACGGGCTGTCCTGGTGTTCCCACATCTGATCGATAAGTCGTCGTCGTTGTTGTTGTCGTCCTCGCGCCGCTATCGTCGATCTGACGACGAACATAATTCGCGGGCGCGTCGATCACGCGAAAAGACGAGACAGCGACAGTGCGCGCGGTCCGGCAGCCAACCAGAAAGAGAGCGCTGAGGATTAGGAATCGCACCGCATGAGACATCTGCATTTTCATATAGGGCTTCGAAAAGGTTTCGCAACTCGGCATCATGTTGCGCGTTTGTTTGACGCGCTTCTACCGGGAATGTTCACTCGGCAACATTTTTCACATCGGCTGCGAATGCTTCGATTGCGTCCTCCGTAACAGAACACGAACACATGATGCGATAGATGTCGGGTTCGATGAATTTGTAAAATTGCCAGCCGCGATTTTTCAGTCGCTCCACAACCTCATCGCGCATTTGCAGAAAAATTGCATTCGCTTCAGACGGAAAAACCACGCTCATCCCATTCGTTCCCTGAAGTTTTTTGCAGAGCGACTTTGCAGCATCGTTGGCTATTTGCGCATTCCGTAACCAAACTCCGTTTCGCAAAAGCCCCAGCCACGGCGCGGCGAGAAAGCGCATCTTGGAGGCCAGCTGACCGCCTTGTTTCAATCGATAGTCAAACTCGTGCGCCAATTCTTTTCTAAAAAAAATCACAAGCTCACCCGGAGCGCCGCCGTTTTTCGTTCCACCAAAACACAAAACATCCACACCGACCTGCCAGCTAATTTCTTTCGGCGCGCATTGCAGCGACACCACTGCATTCGCGAAACGCGCGCCATCCATATGCAGATAAAGCGAGCGCGCTTCTGCAAATTCCGAAATCGCACGTAACTCGCCGATCGAATAAACCGTGCCGAACTCTGTTGCCTGCGTAACGCTGATAGCGCGCGGTTTGGGCGCGTGCAGTTCGGGTTGCCGGGCGATCGTCGCTGCTACGTCATCGAGATCGAGTTTCCCGTTCGCCCCTTTTGTCGTTAGCAACTTCGAGCCGCCGCTGAAAAATTCCGGACCACCGCATTCGTCTGTCTGAATGTGCGCATTCTCATGACAAATAATACTGTGAAACGATCGGCACAGCTGCGCGAGCGCGAGTGAGTTCGCGGCCGTCCCATTGGAGATGAGAAAAACTTCGCAGTCGGTTTCGAAAATTTCACGAACGAGGTCGCAAAGTTGTGCCGTCCACCGGTCTTCACCGTAGGAGGGTACTTCGCCGCGATTAGCGGCCTGCAATTCCGCAAACGCTTCGGGACAAATCGCCGCGGTGTTATCGCTCGCAAATTCGTAGCGATCCGGCGGTGATTTCATCTCGCGCCTTCGGTACGCGATTTCGCCGCGCGCGCAATCGCAGATACCCGCAAAAAAGAAATGCCTGGCGAAAATCCCGAGCCCGAAGCTCAGGTATCCGCCAGGCAAATCACCTCTACTTGCTCCCTAACTCTTATGTGCAGCCTCGCAGCAGAAAAAACAAAAGGAGCACTGGGATTGGTATGCCGAGTAACCAAAGCAAAATGTAACCCATCGCGCCCGCTTCTTTGATTCGTTCTTTTAATTTCATGTAGTATTCCTTTTGTTCTCACTGTTATTTCGCATCGCAATTGGTTCCTGCGTGTGTTAGCCAAGCAATTCATCGGCGGATGGCCTTTGCCCAACGCCGGAGCCAGTATTATCATCGCGCATGAGTTCACTTCAGATTGAAACCGAGCGGCGCGGCGAGCGTATGTTTCAGCTCGTCGACCGGCATCCCGAATCGCTTTTTAGCAAAGCCGGTTTCTATCAACGCATGATGGCGCTTTCCATGCGCGACGAACATTTCAAGGTGCAGATGTTCCGGTTCGTTGACGTTCTCGCGTCGCTTCACCGCGGGAGCGATATCGTGCAGCATCTCGAGGAATATTTTGCCGGCATGCGCGACGGATTTGCTCCCATGGTCCATACCGGCGTCCGGCTGGCGAAATTCGCTCCCTTCATCAGCGGTGCGCTTTTGCGTTGGAACGTTTCCGGCATGGCACGCCAGTTTATCGCAGGAAAAGATTCTGCCGATGTCATGAAGACGTTGCGCAAGCGTCGCAAGGAACGCATCGGTTTCACCGTCGATTTGTTAGGCGAAGCAGTTGTCAGCGAAAAAGAAGCAGACGAGTACGCGGCGCGTTGTTTCGAATTGCTCGAAGGTCTCGCGCAACAAACGCGCGGCTGGACCGATCCGCTCGGCGTTGATGCGGAACTCTTTCCTGTCGTCAACCTGTCGGTAAAAATTTCAGCGCTCTATTCGCAAATGAATCCCGCCGATCCGGCGGACGCGATCGCGCATCTCGCGCCGAAGTTACGGCCAATCCTCCGCCGCGCTCGCGAGCTCGGTGCATTCATCAATTTCGACATGGAGAGTTACGCGCATAAAAATACGACGCTCGAACTTTTCAAAACACTTTTCACTGAAAGCGAATTCCGTGATTGGCCGCATGCCGGTATCGTCGTCCAAGCGTACCTGCGCGATTCCGGTCGTGATTTGCGCGACCTAATTTCATGGGGTCGCGAACGCGGCACTCGATTCACGGTGCGTTTGGTCAAAGGCGCCTACTGGGATTACGAAAAAATTAAAGGGCGCCAAAACGGGTGGCCGATTCCTGTTTTCCTGCAAAAACCGCAGAGCGATGCAAATTTCGAAATGCTCACGCGGATTCTTCTGGAAAACGAATCCATCGTCACCGCCGCCTTCGGCTCACACAACGTCCGCAGCATCGCACATGCACAAGCCATGGCCGAACAGCTCGGGATTGATCGCAGTCGTTTCGAATTTCAATTGCTCTACGGTATGGCGGGACCGATCAAGCGCGCGCTCGTCGATATGGGTTATCGGGTACGCGAATACTGTCCCGTCGGTGAATTGCTCCCCGGCATGTCGTATCTCGTTAGGCGACTGCTCGAGAACACATCCAACGAAGGTTTTTTGCGCGCGAAATTTTCCGATAACGTTTCTGCCGTGGAACTGCTGCGCGACCCGAATGAACTCGTTAGGCAAAACGGCGCGGTCGCTCCGACTGAATCTGTTTCAAAACGACAATCGACCAATGGTGCGACCCGTGACACTCCGCCGGGCGACACTTATGAGAATGCGCCTCTGGCGAATTTCGTTTACAAACAAAGCCAGGATGCCATGCGCGCGGCGCTTCAGGATGTGCGCGGCAAACTTGGAAAAAAATACCCGCTCGTCATCGACGGCGAAAAGATTTGGACGAGCGATACGACCGCTTCGATCAATCCGACTAAACCATCGCAAGTCGTCGGGGACGTAGCTGCGGCCGGGATTCCGGAAGCGGAACGCGCCGTCGCCGCTGCGCGTAAAGCATTCGATAAATGGAGCCGAACTCCGTCTGAAGAGCGCGCACAACTTTTGGAGCGCGTCGCCGCGATCATGCAGCGACGGCGTTACGAGCTTTCCGCGATCGAAGTGTTCGAAGTCGGCAAACCGTGGGCGGAAGCGGATGGCGACATTCGCGAAGCGATGGACTTCTGCCTCTTCTACGCGCAACAGATGCGTTTGATCGGCCGCCCGCGTTTAACGCAGCACGTTCTCGGCGAAGAGAGTTACCAACATTACTGGCCGCGCGGCGTCGCGCTCATCATCGCGCCATGGAATTTCCCGATGGCGATTTTGTGCGGAATGGTTACCGCTGCGCTCGTCACCGGCAACACCGTTATCATGAAACCGGCAGAGCAAGCGGCCGTTTGCGGCGCGATGCTCATGGAAATGTTTGAGGAAGCGGGCGTGCCGCGTGGCGTTGTAAATTTTCTTCCCGGCCACGGCTCGGTCATTGGCGCGCACCTGGTCGATCACAAAGAGATCGACGTGATTGCTTTCACTGGCTCGCGAGAGGTGGGGCTGAGGATTTGGGAGTCGGCAGGGAAAACGCGGGAAGGTCAGCGCGAATTGAAACGCGTTGTTTGCGAGATGGGCGGTAAGAATGCCGTTATCGTCGATTCCGATGCGGATCTCGACGAAACAATCGTCGACTCGATTTATTCCGCCTTCGGTTACCAGGGGCAAAAATGTTCCGCGCTCTCGCGCTTGATCGTCCTCGACGAGAATTACGATCGCGTGATGGAACGTTTGCTTTCTGCAGCCGGCAGTCTTCGCGTGGGAAATCCGGAAGAGCCTGGCATTACGGTCGGACCCGTGATCGACGAAACCGCGTATCGGCGCATGATGCAAACGATCGAAGCGGGAAAATCGGAAGCGACCTTGGCATTTCAGGCGACACATATTCCAGCTGAAGGGTTTTTTGTTCCGCCGACAATTTTCACGGACGTGAAGCCGGACAAGAAATTGGCGTGCGAAGAAATTTTCGGGCCGGTGCTCAGTGTGATTAGAGTGCGCGATCTCGACGAAGCAATCGAAGTAGCGAACAAAACAGACTACGCACTCACCGGTGGATTTTTCTCACGCAGCCCTGCAAACATCGAGCGCGTGAAAGCCCAACTTGTTGCCGGCAACGTTTACATCAATCGCTCCTGCACCGGCGCGGTCGTCGGGCGACATCCATTCGGCGGATTCAAAATGAGCGGCGGCGGAACGAAGGCGGGCGGTGGCGATTACCTTTTGAACTTTGTCGTGCCGCGTGTCGTGACCGAAAATATCATGCGCCACGGCTTCGCCCCGGACGAGACACCTCAGCATCGCGACGAATTTCTCTGGCCGCCAAAACGCTGATTTACAGCGTAGTTGATTTGGAATTCGCCCGTCTTTGCACCATCATGCGCGATGCTTTACATCGTCGCGACCCCGATCGGGAATCTCGATGACATCACGTTGCGTGCGCTCGAGGTACTGAAGTCGGTAGATGTGATCGCGGCGGAGGACACGCGGCATTCCGGCAATCTGCTGAAGCATTTCGAGATTCGAAAGCCGCTCGTTAGTTATCACGCGCACAACGAAGCGATGCGCACGGCGGAATTGGTTGAACGCATCGCGACCGGCGAAACCGTTGCGCTAATCACGGACGCGGGCATGCCGGGACTCTCCGATCCGGGAAGGCGCCTTTTGCGGGCGTGTATCGCGCGTGCCCTTCCCTACACAATTATTCCGGGTCCTTCCGCAATTGTCACTGCGCTCGTCGGGTCCGGTTTCGCGCTGGAGCGGTTTTCATTTCACGGATTTCTGCCGGTGAAAAGCGGACAACGCGAACGCGAATTGCGCTTAGCCATGGAGCGGGAGGAGACCTCTGTTTATTTTGAATCGCCCTACCGCCTAACGAAAACCTTGGCGGTTTGTGCGGAGATAATGCCGAGCCGACAATTATGCGTCGCGCGCGAGTTGACGAAAAAATTCGAGGAATTCCGGCGTGGGACCGGCGCCGAATTGCTTTCCCATTACGAATCGAAACCACCAAAAGGCGAGATCACGCTGGTAATTAGCGGAAAAGGTTCAGAAGCGCCTTCGAAGCTGTCGGCCATCTCATAAAATCGCGCGCTTTTTCTGCCGGTGGTCATCCATTTTTTGCGTGACTACCTCCCCTCTTTGGCGCCGCAAAAAACTTGACGGCTTAAAGCCGTCAAGTTTTCCGCCAGCGGATTGATCTCGTAAATTCGTAAGATGGCTGGCTATGTCGCGACTGGGGGGATTGGCATGTTATCCCGAGCGCAACGAGGAATCTCGCAAGCTAGCAGATTGTAAGTCGCGAGGTTTTCGCTCCGCTCAGAATGACAATGCTATCGACGGAGATGCCGCCTAATTCGCAGAATGCTTCGAAGTCTCGACGATGCAGGTGCCCGAATACGGTTTCGGTTTCGACGCGCTCAAATCGTGATAGCAAACCGCACCCTCGACAAAGTAATGGTTTACCAGTGCACGCCGCGAGTGCCGTAAATCGCGCCTTGGCGAACCGCCGTGAATCAGGTTCGCGTGCCAGAACAAAACGTCGCCTTTCTTCGCGTGAAAATATCGCGGCTGCATTTTGTTTTCGGCGAGCACCTCTTGAATGCGCGGCTCGTATTTTTCGTGATACGACGCGCTTCCACTTTCGCGGTAATCCTCTTCTTTTATTCCAACGTCCCGACTGAAGATGTACGGCAAACGATGACTGCCCGGATAATAAACCAGCGGTCCCGAATCGGGATGAATGTCCTCGAACGCAATCCAGCACGCGCTCAAGTATCCGATCGGATACGTCGTCATGTGAATTGAATCGGAATGCGGCAATTGCTGACTTCCTTTATGCGAAGAGATCGTCTGAAAAGGCGCGGGCACACGCTCCATCAGAACCTCAACCCAGTGAAGCAAGGTGGGGTGCCGAAGAATGCGACAGAAGCCCGGCACTTTCATATGAACATCCAAAAACCGCCCGGGCCAGGGATCATCCGCGCTCACTCCCTCGGTTTTTAATTCTATGACACCATTTGCAATGGCGGCTTCATATTCACTCCACACTTCATCGAGCACATCCGGTTCAATCGCGCGTTCGAGAATGATGTAACCTTTTTCGCTCCACAGTCGGCAAAGCGCTGCTTCCTTTGCAGTGATCAAACCAGCGGCGAGTTTCTCGTCGATGCGCGCACCCGCATCTGGTTGATCGAGCCAGGGAAAGGGACCGGCGTATGGAAATTTTTCGAAGCGTGGATTTTCCAACACGTCCGTGCTGATCTCGACCTCGGCAAAACTGTTCGGGGATTCCGACGCAGATTTCGCGTCCGCACCGTTTGCAGATTGTTGCGCGATCTGCGTTTCCAACAACTGAATGCGATTCACGTTTGCTTGAAGTTTCTCATCAAGCTTGCCGATGTGTTGTCGCAGTTTATCTCGCTCGCGTTCGACTTGCTCAGCCCGCTTGATCACCTGCCGAAATCCCGGGATGGCGCGCAGAATCGGATGCTTTCTCATGGTCGAACGCTCAACATTATCATTCAGCTTTGAAAACGCGAGGTCGTCGCGGCGAGCGTGACGGCGGGGCCATGAGGATGGCTGAGGTTGTTCTGCAAAATCCGAATCTCGCCGAATCCATTTTTCGTCAACGCCTTGGTCAAGGATCCCAGCGTCAACCAGAACGATGTGGAGGATAGGCCGCTGTTCGGGCGCTGCAGATTGCCTTCAACATAATTTCGACCCTTCAGATCGCCGTTCTCTGCATCTACTGCGAGATCGTCGCAGTAATGGGTCCACATAAATAAATTCGGCGCAACCCGCGGAATTTGCTCAAGCAATTTCCAGGGCTCGGGCAAATGATAAAGAAGTCCCGAACAAAAAACCGCATCGAACTTCCCGAATGACGCGAGGTCGATTTTCTCGAGATTCGCTTCGATGAATTCAGCCTTTGCGATGTGAAATAATTCCTGCATGAAGCGCGACTTCTCCACATTTATCGCTCGTCCTTCCAACCCAAGCACTCGCGTAACATCCGGCCGCCGCGCCATGGTGAAAGTGTGGCCACCTTCCAGCGAACCGAGCTCGAGAATGCTACGAACCCGCGGAAATGTTTCAAAAAACTGCCCGACGCGCGGATCGTCGAGCGCGTGGAAATCACCGCCCGTCAAGACGCCATCGACCACATAGTGCGTGATCCAAGGTTCGCGTTTCGCAAATTCAGCTTTCAGGTCCACGATGCGAGGCTACTTCATAACGGACCTTTCCGCTTGTCAAAGCGATGTATCTGTGTGAATTTGCGCGGCTTTTCCCCGGAGAAATCTTCCGTTTATGGCGTTCGCAATTATCAAAACAGGTGGCCGACAATATCGCGTAGCAGAGGGCGACATTGTGGATGTCGATTTTCTCGATGCCGAACCGGGCAAGGAGGGCATTTTTGCTGAAGTGCTTTTCCATACCGATGGCAAAAACATGACACACGGGACGCCGCTGATCGAGGGCGCGACGGTTCAAGGCGAAATAGTCGAGCAACGCAAAGACAAGAAGGTCATCGCCTTTAAATATCGCCGTCGCAAAGGGTATCACCGCACGGTAGGCCACCGAAGAAAATTAACGCGAGTGAAGATTACCGGGATCAGCATCGGCGGAAAATCTTCCAAGCCGAAAAAAGCAGCAAAATCGGAAGCTTAATTCATGGCTCATAAAAAAGGACAAGGCAGTGTCAAGAATGGGCGCGACAGCGTCAGCAAGCGACTTGGAGTGAAAAAATTCGGCAGCGAATTGGTCGTGGCTGGCAACATCATTATCCGCCAGCGCGGAACAAAATTTAAGCCGGGCCGGAATGTTGGGCTCGGACGGGATTACACAATTTTCGCTCTTCGCGATGGCAGAGTTCTCTTCGATCGCGCGGGTCGGCGAGTGAATGTCGAACCTGTCGCGGGCTCGCAATAACGAGTCGGACGTCCGCAGGGCGTCAGGGATTCTCGCGCTATCAATTTCTAGATAGGCAAGACCGAACCGTTAGGATATAACCGGTGAACCCCATGAAATATCACACCTATCTCCTTTTCGGCGCACCGGGTAGCGGCAAAGGCACCCAGGGAAAAACGCTCGGCACGATCCCGCGTTTTTTTCATTGCCCATGCGGAGATGTGTTTCGCTCGATCGACACGCGCACGAAAGTAGGCAAGGCGTTTTTGGAATTTTCCAGCAAAGGTCAGCTCGTACCGGACGACGTGACGGTTGAATTGTGGGAAGAAGCGATCGATGCCGCTGTCGATGCGCACAAGTTTAAGCCCGATATCGATATTCTCGTGCTTGACGGCATTCCGCGGAATGTCAGCCAGGCGAAAATCATGGACGAAAAGATCGATGTGCAAAAAGTCTTCCATCTTTCCTGCCCGAATCGCGACACACTTTTCGCCCGCTTGAAAAAGCGCGCGCTGAAAGACAATCGTCTCGATGACGCGAATGAGCAGGTCATCCAGCGCCGGCTCGCCACCTACGAGACGGAATCGAAGCCGGTTCTCGAGTATTACGGAAAAGATCGCATCACATGTGTTGACGCCACCCAGCCGCCCGCGAAAGTTCTACTCCACATTTTGGAGAGCGTCGCCGACGGCGTGAATGGGCAACATGCAGCAGCAGTTTGAGAATCTAACCGCTTCGAGTCTTTATTGCGATAAGTGCAAAACCGCGATGTCGGTGCGCGAGCGGTTGCTCTTGGTTCTGCCGGACAAGGAAATCTACGATTACCTGTGCACGGGCTGCGGTTCTTCGGTGGGCCAACGTGAAATTACTGCGGGAGAAAAATTGATGGCGCAAAGCGCGGCTACGCGGCGGCCGAGGCGGAAGCGCGCACTGCGTCCATTGCTGCCGTAATTCGGATCTTCTCCTTAGCGCCGAATTTGTTTTCCATTCGTTCGCTGAAGATAATTCGTGGGGTCCCTCGCGCGGCGAGGGACCTCACGAATCACTCTCGACGCATCCATGACAGCAACGGGCACACAAACCACTTCCCGGCGAATGCGCATTGTTTTTATCGGCACGGGCGACATCGGCGTGCCAACGCTGAGAAGTCTTCAGCAATCGCGTGAGCATGAACTCGTCGGCGTCGTTACGCAGCCCGATAAAGTTGCCGGGCGATCGCAAACGCTGACGGCACCGCCGATCAAAGTGGCATTGAGCGGCAGCACCATTCCGATTCTGCAGCCAGACCGGATCAAAAACGCGGACGCAGTCGAACAAATTCGCGATTGGAAACCGGATGTAATCGTTGTCATTGCTTACGGGCAAATTCTGCCGCGCGCCGTGCTCGAACTTCCACGCATTGCATGTCTGAATTTGCACGCTTCGCTCTTGCCGCGACATCGCGGTGCCGCGCCCATTCAAGCTGCGATCGCAACCGGCGATCGCGAGACTGGCATTACCGTGATTTACATGGATGAAGGCCTTGATACCGGCGACGTTCTTCTGCAATCGCACATCGATATTTTGCCTAACGAGACAGGCGGATCGTTGCACAATCGACTGGCGAAAATCGCGCCACAGTCCTTAAGCGACGCGCTTCAACAATTGACCAGCGAAAATCCCGCGCGCACGTCGCAAAATTCTGCTCTCGCGACCTACGCTCCGAAACTGGAGCGGGAAAACGGCCGAATCGATTGGGACGAATCTGTGGATGTGATCGAACGCAAAATTCGTGCGTTCAATCCCTGGCCGGGAGCGTTCACCGAAATTTCAGCGGAAGCAGCCACTGCCCAGAAGCTAAAGATATTCAGCACGACCGTCATCGATCGAACCAAACAAATTCCGGGTGAGATTTTGAACGGAGGCGAGGGAAAATTACTGATCGGGACGCACGATGGCGTGCTGTCGTTGGACGAAGTGCAATTGGAAGGGAAGCGTCGCATGACCGCATCGGAATTTTTGCGCGGATTCCCGCGCTCCTTTCAGCTCCGACGGTCCTAGACGGCAGACCTCGATAATACGCAACATCTCCTCATTTTACTTCCCAACCCACTTGCGTTCTGTTTGATCAAGACGCGCCATGCCGAATGAAAAGCCAGCCTACAAACGCATCGTCCTGAAATTGAGCGGTGAAGCCGTTCGTGAAGCGGGTGCGCGCGAAAATATTTCGCCGCAAATCGTGCGTGAAATTGCCGAGCGCATAAAAGAAGTAGTCGAACTCGGCGTGCAGACCTCGATCGTGATCGGCGGCGGCAATATTTGGCGCGGACTTTCCGCGAGCCATCAGGGAATGGATCGAACCACCGCAGACTACATGGGAATGCTTGCCACCGTCATCAACGGCCTCGCTTTGCAAAGTGCGCTCGAGCAAGTGGGAGTCGTCGTGCGCGTGCAATCGGCAATTGAAATGAAAAATGTGAGTGAGCCCTTTATTCTGCGCCGCGCGGTGAGGCATCTTGAGGTGGGCCGTGTCGTCATCTTCGTTGCCGGCACGGGCAATCCATATTTTTCCACCGACACCACCGCCGCTTTGCGCGCGAGCGAAATTGGCGCGGACATAATTTTGAAAGCGACCAAAGTGGATGGGATTTACGAGCGTGACCCGAAGCTCGATCCGAAGGCGCTTCGCTACGACAAAATCACCTACACGGAAGCGCTGACGCAACGCCTCCAAGTCATGGATTCGACCGCGTTCAGTCTCTGCATGGACAACAAAATTCCGATCATCGTTTTCGACATGAATAAGACGAGTAACTTTCGCGACATTGTGCTTGGCAAAAAAGTCGGCACGCTCGTGAGCGATTAAGATCGTTGCCAATTTCGATGGCGCATTGAAAATTCAATCCACATGACTGCCGAAGAAATTTTATTCGAAGCCGAAGTCGCGATGGAAAAAAGCGTCGACTACATGGTGCACGAGTTCTCCTCTGTGCGCACAGGCAAGGCGTCCCCCGCTCTGGTCGAGAACGTCGATGTCGAAGCGTACGGTTCGACCATGAAGCTGAAACAACTCGCGCTCATCACCACGCCCGAACCGCGACTTCTTGTGGTGCAACCGTTCGACGCCAGCACCGTGCAAACCATTGAGAAGGCCTTGAAAGAATCGAAGATCGGCATCATGCCCGCGGTTGACGGCAAAATTATTCGTCTGCCTATTCCAGAATTGTCCGAAGAACGCCGTAAAGATCTCGTGCGTTCGCTTCGTCAAATGGCAGAGGAAGCGCGCGTGCGTGTCCGCGCGAACCGCCGCACTGCGATGGATGACGCCAAAAAATTACAAAAATCGGGCGGGTTGACGGAAGATCAGTTGCGCGATCTCGAAGACGGTGTGCAGAAATTGACCGATCGCTCCGTCAAATCGATCGACGAACATCTCGAGCGTAAAGACGCCGAGGTGATGAAAGTGTAGCGCTTCCGCCGGAGCGACGAATAAAGCTACCGGCGACGATATCGGCCGATCCCGACTACGCCGCCACCGATCGCCAGAAGCAGCAAACTAGCTGGTTCGGGCACAATCTGCGGATCGCTCAGCACGATATCATCGGGATCGAACAGACTTCCTGCTCCATAGTTCACTTGAAACGACGCCGTCCCGTCTTCGGACACAAGACGTCCTCCGTTGGCCACGTTCGCAAAAACTCCAGAGATAATGTCGCCGGAGTCAAGCAGAGTGAAAGTCTGGCTCCCATTCAAGTGCATTTGGAACCCATTGATCATCTCCAGGACAAGAGTCCCACCGAGCGTTACAACCCCGCTTATAACCAGATGATCATACTGGGTCTTCTGGGTAAGTCCTCCGATCTCCATCACGATCTTCGAATTGTTTAACAACGAGAGACTCCCATTAATCACAAGCTCTCCCGGAGCATCCCTGACAGGCCCAGGATATGCTATAGTTCCGCCCGGCGAAACAATTCCGTTATTGCTGACACTGGCATTTATAGTTCCGGTGCCGCTCAGCTTTCCGAACTGAATGTTGAGAGGCGTCGCGCTGGTTATCGATCCACCTACAAGGTTCGTATTAGAGTTATCAGTAAGGTGCGTAAATGTACCATTGATTGTTAAGTTCGCGCCCGACAGCACCTCAACAAAGCCATTGCTCACTTCGGTCGTTGCGTTCACGGTCGTGTTACCCCTGACGTGAAGACCTCCCTCAGACCAGGTGAACAAATTCGCATTAAGCGTCGCACCGGTGTCGAAATAAAACTCCATGTCAACGAACATAAATTTGCCGACACTTATGCTTCCGCTACTGCTGCCTAATCCCATCCGCAGCCGGAACGTCGTATTAGCATCGCCCACCACGCTTCCACTGTTATAAAACTGGCTCCCAGTGAACACACCGTTAGATTTGGGGTCACCGTGAATGACAAAACTACCGGCATTGTCAAATCTTTGGAATTCCCCAAAGACAGGTGACGCTGTCAGCGTCTGGTTCCAAGTCGCACCAGCGAGATTGTGAACATCTCCGCGGACGCCGGTCGAAGTGTTAAATATGCCTGCGTTATTGAGCGCTAGGACGACTATCGTGCCGCCCGAAACCGTGGAAGTTGAACCAGCTCCCAAATTAATTGTAATTGGTGACGAAAAGAAAGGGTTGCCCAATGTGCCCCCTGTCATAGTTAAACCGTCGTTTAGCGTAAGCGTGGAGGATCCGTCGAGAGTTCCTCCATTCATGAATAACCGCTGAATCGTTATGTCCTGATTCAGGGTGACCGTTCCGTCATTAATCGTAGCGTCGTAAGTGGTGCTATTATTGTTCGGATAATTTGGGTTACTATCCCATTGCAAAGGGTCGCTCCAATTGCCACTCCCTCCCAACCACTTCGCCGAAGAATCCGCCGACCACGAAGTGACCGGCAGCACAAAGATCGAACAATAAACAAACAGTCGCGGAATCAGATGGGAGGCGCGCACGCTTCTATCTCACAACACGGCGACTAACTCGACAAGTAAAAAAAAGTGCCGCCGGACTTTCCGCTAAAGCCGGACCAGGTCGAGAAGAAACTGCGACCAAAGGTAAACCATTCCACGCCACGAGTACTTTACGTCCCCCGCGGCGGTAGGCTTGAGCACGCCCTTCTTGATGTTATGCGCGATCTGCTCGCGCAGGTCGTTTTCTACTTCCTCCTGCACGCGTTCTTCGTCCAGAACGTCGATGACGCTGGCGTCGATATTGTTCTGCTGGAGGAATTTTCGATGACTCTGGTAAAGCTGCCAAAATGATTGGTCTGGCCGCTGACGATTAATGCGAAAAGTGGGCGTTAGTTTTAAGCCATAGGAAAGCGGATAATTCCAAGTCGTCCAGACGATGCCGTTCTTCGCGCGTGAAGAAATGCGCAGATAATAAAAGGAAAGATCGTGCTGCTCATTCAAACAGATCGTCGCTTGCGACCGATCGTCTTCCTTGTAATAAAGCCGGAAAAATTGCCGGTAATCTTCCCAATCCCATCCGGCATCGCTGATATGCGCAAAACCTTCGCTCTCGATCTCATGAGAGATTTCGTAGAATGAGGGAAATACGTCCGTGGTCGGCGGACTCTTCGGGCGTAGTCTTTTCTCCTTCGGCAAACGTAATGCACGGATTCGAGTCAAAATTTCCAACCAGGGAAGGAACAACCAGCCAAGCGCCCCTAACGAGCCGTAAACGAAACTTCCCGTGGCAAAATAAACGGCGAGAAACGACGCGGTAAGAATCCCGAGCGCGCCGGCTTTTTGGGCAAACGAAGTCTGATAGCTGCGCAACGCGATGCTGAGCACCGCCACGCCGAGGGTCATGAGAAGACCAAAAAGCATTACGGCTCGATCTGGTGCTGACGCAGAAACTTTTCCAACTGATCCGTATCGAAATTTGCTAACACTTCTTCCCCGGCGACAAGCGTGGGCACATAGGTTTGCTCCGACAACTCTTTCATTTCCGCGTACGCCTCACGATCCTGGCCGACATCGATCACAGAAAACTTATAGCCGCGCTCGGTCAGATAATCTTTCGCATCAATACACCACGAGCACCATTCACGGCTATAAAGTCTGAGGTCACTCGGCACGCGGGAACTAAACAAGCGCTTCCCGTGCCGTCAACCGTGCGGAACGCGCGACGCCCGTTTAGGTCGAGCGACGGCGAAGCCGGCACGCAAGCAAAAGCGCGCCACCGGCAAGAAAGGAGAGTGAGGTGATTGGCTCCGGAACCGCGTTGCTAATAGGATCGCTCAGGACCAATTCATCCGGGTCGTAAACACTATCTGGGCCGTAATTGACTTGGAAAGAAGCAAGGCCGTCGGTTGTTTCCACACGCTCTCCATTTGCGACATTCAAAAAGCTGCCGCTAAGCAAGCCATTTGAAGTAAGCAAAGTAAATATCTGGCCGGGATTTAATTGCATTTCGAATCCGTTGATTATTTGCAAAAATAGATAACCCCTCAGGAACACAGTACCGGAGATAGAAATAGAATCATTCGGTTCTCCCGAAGTACTCTGTCTGCTTTCGGTGAGTCCACCTATGTCCATTATCAAATATGCGCCGGAAGATAAATTAACATTCCCATTGATCGTCAACCTTCCGATCGTTCCGAAACCACCCGCTAAAAGATTTCCGTCGCCGATGCTAACGTTCCCGTTAACTATTCCAGAACCACCCAGATTCGAGTTAAAACCAACGTTTATGAGTTGAGCGCTCGTTAGGGTCCCGCCGGCAAGGAAGATGCCACCGCGTAAATCCGAGCTGTAGTCACCAGTGAGAGTCAGCGCCGCTCCCGCCTGCACTGTTACGAAACCTCTATTGAAGAAACTGGTGCTAATGCTTGTATTGCCCCCAATCATCATGTTGCTGTCGTTCTCGGTCGCCCCAGCGCCGCTAATCGTGGCTCCACTCAGTGTGTAAGTGTTGTCCGTCTGTGTGGCGAAGTTGGGGAGAAAAACCAATTTACTATTGGCTCCTACAGCAAAGCTACCGCTGCTAGTGCCGCCGCCCATGAAAGCGAGGGCGGTATAGTCCGTGCCTAAGGCCTGTATCGCGACGCTGCCGCTGTTGTTGAAGACAGCATTAATCGTAACATTGGACACATTCCAAGTCGCCCCGGTAAGATTATTGATAATTCCGTTACCACCAACATCCGTTGTCTGGCTAACGGTGCCTGAATTATTGATGGTGGCTCCGTCCAGAGTTAGAGCTGAGCCGGAGATAGTTGAGGTGGATCCGGCCTCCAGGTTGATTGCGCCAGAACCGGAAACTCCGCCTCCTGTCCAAACCAGCCCCTCATTAAGATTCAGGTCGAATGCAGCTGAGAGACTTCCACCGTTTAAAAAGAGCGACTGGATCGTAATGCTCTGGTCAACCGTCACACTTCCGCTGTTGATTGTGGCATCGTAAGTAATGCCCATCCCATTGTTCGGATAGTTCGGATCAGTGTTCCACTGCGTGGCGTCGCTCCAATTCCCACTGCCACCGAGCCAGGTAGAAGAAGCGTCCGCCGCTGAACAATAATTTACGCAGAGCAACAACAAACTAACAACCAATAGGCTGCGCCTGCAAAGAGAGGAGAATCGATCTTCGATAGCGTCGTAGATTAAATGCCAATCGCCAGACTTCCACAAGGAAATTATGACCGGAGCGAAAAATGTTCGGAAGTAATCGAAAGTGCGTCAATACGCCTTCGCCCAAATGACTCGACGTGCGCTTGGTCCTCCGGTGATCACACAAGGACCGGACTCCGCTGGATGCGACGGATCGTCAAATGGAATGCAGCGAATCGTGACTTTAAGATCGCTTTTTATTTGTTCTTCCACTGCGCGGGAACCATTCCAATGCGCGAGCGCGAAGCCGCCGTGGATTTCGGGTTTGTCGGATTTCCTGGGCGTGAAGAAATCGTAGAACTCTTCTTTTGAATCGATCATTCGCGTATGGGCGTCGCGGAACTCTTTAGCGCGATCGAAAAGATTTTGCTGGATGGAATCGAGTAATTCGCTCACTCGCCTAACGAGTTCTGGAACAGTAAGATTTTCTTTTGATTTTACCGGCTGATCGCGACGGCTCACGGAGACGTTGCCCGATTCCAAATCCCGCGGGCCTAGTTCGACGCGCAAGGGCACACCTTTCTTGATCCATTCCCAATTCTTCACGCCTCCGCCGAGATCGCGCCGATCCAGTTCTACTTCGATGGGCGCACCATGATAGATGATTTCTCGGAGCTGCGATGCGAGTTTATCGGCTGCTTCTAATACCGCGGAGCGAGTTTCTTCTTTCGGCGTGATAGGAATAATGACGACATGTGTCGGCGCGATGCGCGGCGGTAAAACCAGCCCGTCATCGTCGCTGTGCATCATGATCACCGTCCCGACCAGCCGCGTGCTCGCGCCCCAGCTCGTGGTCCAACCGAATTCCTGTTTGCCATCGCGCGTTTGAAATTGAATTCCGCTCGCGCGCGAAAAGTTTTGTCCAAGAAAATGCGATGTGCCAGCCTGGATCGCTTTGCGGTCCTGCACCATCGCTTCGATCGACAACGTTTCCACCGCGCCCGGAAAACGTTCGCTCTCCGACTTCTCGCCGCTGTAGACTGGGATCGCGAGATGATCGCGGACGAATGTTTCATAAACATCGAGCATCCGTTTCGTTTCCTCGCGCGCTTCCGCTTCCGTTTCGTGCACGGTGTGGCCTTCCTGCCAGAGGAACTCGGTCGTGCGCAGAAATATGCGCGGCCGCATTTCCCAACGAACCACGTTAGCCCATTGATTAATGAGAATGGGCAGATCGCGATAGGATTGCACCCACTTCGCGTAACTCGCGCCGATGATTGTTTCCGAAGTTGGCCTAACGACTAATGGCTCGGTCAACGGACTGGCCGGTCTCATCTTCCCGTCCGGCCCAACTTCGAGCCGGCTATGAGTGACGACCGCGCACTCTTTCGCGAAACCTTCGACGTGTTCCGCTTCCTTCGCGAAATAACTTAGCGGAATGAAGAGCGGAAAGTACGCATTCTTGTGTCCGGTTGCTTTGAACATGGCGTCGAGCTGACGCTGCATATTTTCCCAAATCCCAAAGCCCCATGGACGTATGACCATGCAGCCGCGCACATCAGATGGTTCGGCCAGTTCGGCCGCGCGAATGACCTGCTGATACCACTCAGGAAAATCTTCGTCGCGCCGCGGAGTGATGGCGCTTTTGCTAGAGGCGGAGTTCGACATGACGACACGCAATTAAACTGGCGCAGTCGAAATGACCAGCGAGCAATTTGCGATTTCGTTGAGCGGAATGCTGGCGCGCCGAACCAGAAATTACGGATTGCCCGCGACGAGAGTTTCGGAACGTTCACCGCGTTCCGCGAAACTTCCCGCGAACTCGATGCTGCAGACGCTGCGATAACGAGCATGCCCGCCGTATGCGGCGCCAGCGACGTTAAATGCCGGATTGAAAATATTCTTTCGATGTTTTCGCCCGCGCAGGCCTTCGTCGATAATGAGCGCGAGCACGATGTCGCGCGCACTCGACTTACCGTAGGAAATATTTTCGCCCCAAATCGCGCCCCATCTTCCGTAACGATTCATGCGATCGCCCGGATTGCTGAAATCGCTTCCGCCATGACCCATTCGGCCGTTCGCCTGATCAGCACAGTGCTCTGAAGCGGCGCGAGACATCCCGGGAGACAGCGTCAACGGCTCCAGTGGCTGAGTACTTCGTAAAAATCGAACCGCTTCGTCGAGCGCGTGCGTTCCCTCTTTTGCCCGCAACATCGTTTGGCCTGGGAGCATCAGAATATTACCGTGAAAATGAGCGCGCAGACTTTCGATATACGTCGCGTAAAGCGTCGGATTAGTTCTGGCCTGGTTCATTTCCGCGATTACCGCGCGAGCAGAAACTCCGTCGTTGCCGGCGTTCGCGAATTGAAAGGCGAAGCAGAATGAAAATCCAAACGCCAGGCATCTCATTATGGTAATTATGAGCAAATCGGGTGCCAGCGGCGCGCCGGCCGATGACGGAATCGCGACGCAAAAACATAATTCGCAGAGGTTGACACTCCGGCGCGGCGCTCGTAGTTTCCGTGCCCTTCCTCCGCTGGATGAAAACATTTTCTGCTAAAGCCAACGAAGTCCCACGCAAGTGGTGGATCATCGATGCCAAAGATCAGATTCTTGGCCGCGTCGCGGTCAAGGCGGCCAATCTTTTGCGTGGAAAAGAAAAGGCCATCTTCACGCCGCACGTCGATACGGGTGATTTCGTCGTCGTGATCAATGCCGAAAGAGTGCGACTGACCGGTAAGAAGGAAGAGCAAAAGACCTATATGAGTTTTTCCGGATTCGTGGGCGGCCACAAAACAGAAACAGCTCGGTCGCGTCGGGTGCGGCATCCGGAATTGCTCGTGGAGCGAGCGGTGCGCGGAATGATTCCGCACAACCGTCTCGGTCGCGCGGTTTATCGTAAATTGAAAGTATACCGCGGCGATCTGCATCCCCACGCTGCGCAACAACCGGCTCCGGTCTCATTGCCGTAGCCTAACGAGTTATCCGCATGGCGCAGACTGAAGAATTTATCGCAACCGGCCGTCGTAAGACCTCCGTCGCCCGCATCCGCATGACTTCCGGCAGCGGTAAAATCGACATCAATGGCCGCAGCTTTGAAGATTATTTCCCCACGACGCCGCTGCAAAATACTGTGCTGCAACCTTTGCAGGCGGTGAAAATGGCGAATGCCTACGATCTTTCCATCAACGCAACTGGCGGAGGCCCAACCGGACAGGCAGGCGCCGTCCGCCTCGCCATCGCGCGCGCGCTTTTGCAAGTGGACGCGAATCTACGCGGAACGCTCAAAGCCGAAGGGCTGTTGATGCGCGATCCGCGCATGAAAGAGCGCAAAAAATCCGGCCAACCCGGCGCGCGTAAGCGCTTCCAATTCTCGAAGCGATAATTCTTCGCTGCGCAAGTTTTGCGCAGTGCAGCGTTAGAGTTTTGCGTTCGCTCAACGCACCGAATCCGACTACGGCTTTTTCGGTGTCGGATTAGCAGGCAAAATAACCGTCGGCGCCGCCGACGCTTGCGGGCTCACGCTGGCTGCGGCTGTTGGCGCTGGAGCTTCGGCCGGCTTCAGCAAACGCAACTGTCGCGAGGCTTCTCCCGAAAGTGCGCTGTCCCGGTATTGCGTGAGCAAATTTTCGCAAACGCGCCGCGCGTCCCCGATTTTGCCTTTCCCCTTCAGCAGACGCACCTGCGACAACAACGCGAGCGGCGCAACGAAACTCTTCGGATTGTTTGCCACCAATCGCTGTAGTACCGAAAGCGCTTCATCGGTTTTGCCCAGCGATTCGAGATTCGCCGCCATGGCCAAATGCGCGCCTGCCGCCATCTCGTGTTGCGGAAATTTGTCGAGAAACGTTTGCAGCGTCTGGTTCGCTTCCGTGAAATTCTTCTTTTTTCCCTGGGCTCCCGCGAGGAAGAGATAGGCTGATGCGCCCGCTGGAGTTCCGGGATATTGCTCGATCACGCGTTGATACTCGGGAACATCCTTGGCCGCGGCCAATAAGTCTGCCGCCGCCGCGTCACGATGGTCATTGTAAACGCGATAGCCGAGAAAACCGAGGCCTCCGAGAAGAAGCACTAATAGCATGACGAGCAATTCGGTCTTGTAGCCAAACCAAAAAGGATCGACTGCCGCATCGCGGGAAGGTGGTGAAACGGTCGGCATATTAAAGTGCGGCGCTGGAGATTACCCGCGCGAGCTTGCTCTTATGCCATGCGAAAGTTTACCGCGCAAGCGCGCACCTGTTATTCACTCAAAAGCGAAACTCAGCAAAATGTCAGTCGATGGAATAAGTCCGACAGAGCGAGCAATGACGATTTCCTTTTAATGGCTCAAGAGAACGAAAAACCAACAGATGCATCGCCTGCCGCGCCTACGCCGCCGATGCAAAATCCAGAAAAACCGCCGGAAGAATGGGCAACCGGCAAGGAACCAATGACCGGACCGCAGCGTTCCTATTTGCAGACCCTTTGCCGCGAAGCCGGCGAAGATTTCAATGAGAACCTGACCAAAGCCGAAGCCTCGAAAAAAATCGATGAGCTCCAGGTAAAAACTGGTCGCGGCAAGAAAAGTTAGCGTTTTCTTTTTTGCACAACGCGCCGAGATCGGATTTTGTCCGACGGCAAGCGCCTCCGCTTTCAAATAATCGCGCACCAACGTGATCGCCTGGTGCGCGCGTCGAACGCAGCGGCGACATCAGTTTCATTTGTTAGGCAAGTGAGTTGTAGGGCGTCTGTGTCAGACGCCGACCCTGACCACTGCGTTTCGCAGAAACGCCCTACAAATTGCAATATTCGCGATTACTCTTTGGCGTGATTCCGCACGATAAACTTTTCATTCCAGGACCCGTCGAGGTTTCAGAAAAAACGCTCGCTGCCTTCTCGCGTCCAATGATTGGACATCGCGGCGACGCTTTCAAAAACCTTTACCGCGACATCCATCCGAAACTGCAAGAATTGTTCGGAACAAAACAGCCGGTCTTTCTTTCCACATCATCAGCGTGGGGTGTAATGGAAGCTTCCATCCGGAACCTTGTCGAGCGCGGCGTTCTTTGCTGCATGTGCGGCGCCTTCTCCGACAAATGGCTCGACGTCGCGAAACGCTGCGGCAAAAACGCCGAGCCGCTCCAGGTCGATTGGGGCAAACAGATCGATCACAAAGATCTCGATGCCAAACTCGCGAGCGGAAAATTCGACACCGTAACTTTAATTCACAACGAAACTTCCACCGGCGTCATGAATCCGTTGCCGGAAATTTGCTGCACGCTCGCAAAATATCCCGATGTCGTGCTCATCGTCGACACCGTCTCATCTTTTTCCGCCATGAAGATCGAGATGGACGCGCTTCAGATCGACGTCCTGCTCACCGGTTCGCAAAAAGCGCTCGCGTTGCCCCCCGGTTTTTCCCTCCTCTCTGTTTCCGAAAAAGCACTCGCGCGCGCCGAGAAACAAAAGGATCGCGGTTGCTACTTCGATTTCCTCGAATTCAAAAAACAACAAGCTGATTGGATGACGCCAAGCACGCCGAGCATCGGCCACATCTTCGCCCTGCAATCCAAGCTCGACGAAATTTTCGCTGAAGGCCTAACAAATCGCTACGAACGTCACGCCCAAACTAACGCCCTCGTTCATGATTGGGTCCGGGCTCGCAGTTTCGATTTTTTTGCGGAGGAAAGTTTTCGTTCCAAAACACTCACCTGCGTAAAAAACAATCGCGGTGTTGATGTCGCGAAGCTTGTCCGCGATCTCCGAGAAAAACATCACCTCGTCATCGACGGCGGTTACGGCAAACTCAAAGGCCAAACCTTCCGTCTCTCCAACATGGGCGACGAAACCGACGAAACGGTTTCGCATTTGCTGGGCTGCCTTGATGATTGTCTATGAGGTCAACGACCAAGGAATTACCGGCGCGCAAACACAACGAACTCCTGTAAGAAATACAAATTGGGACTTTATGAGGTGGGGCTGAATTTCCCCAAAAGAGAAGAGCGCCTTCGTTTCCGAGAGCGCGCCGTTTATATTTGATGACGGTAAATTTGAATTTTGTCGGCAATCGCCCGAGTTGGCGCGACAAGGGGCCGATGTTAGAATCCTGAAATGAGAGCGCGCGAATCGGCGGCGGAATACATCGTTAAGAACGGCAAACGAAAAGCAGTCATCCTTCCGATCGAGGAATACGAAGAATTGCTTGAAGACCTGCACGATCTTGCGGTAATCGCTCGAAGAAAAAACGAGCCGACCGTCCCTTTCGCCGAAGTTAAGCGCAGGTTAAAAAAGAATGCCGCGGTATCTCGTTGAGTTCCGTCGCTCAGCGGAAAAGGATCTCCAACGGCTAAATCCCCCCATTCAAGGACGTGTGCTTCGAGCTATTGAAGCATTGGCCACTAACCCGCGAACCTCATGGCTGCCACAAATTGATCGATAGTAACAATGCTTATCGCGTCCGCGTCGGTGATTATCGCGTGATCTACACGATTTTCGATACGCTGCGTATTGTCGCGATCGAAAGCATTCGTCATCGTCGTGAAGTTTATCGCTAAAAGAGAAGGGCGCCTTCGTTTCCGAAAGCGCCCTTCATAGTTGATGGCGGTAAGCCGAATTCTGTCAGCCTGATTACTCAGACCGGACGATCATTTATCTCAATCCCGCTTTCGCGGAACCGCCCGGCGAATTTTCATTCGCCGTGATGCGACGTTACCCGAGGATCGACGGACCGGCTGTCCTCCCTCTGTTTTGTCTTGCACCGCATGGGGTTTTTCGTGCCTCGCGCATTACTACGCGAGCGGTGAGCTCTTACCTCGCCTTTTCACCCTTACCTGCACTTCTTTCAAAGAACCGGCGGTATCTTTTCTGTGACACTTTCCGTCGCCGCAATCTTTCAACTGCGACGCCCGCGTGTTTTACGCGGCATGCTGCCGTATGGTGTTCGGACTTTCCTCCAGTAAGCCTAACGACTCACCAGCGATCATCTGCCATCGATGACGAGCTTACCACGGAATTAAAAATTCGGAAGCGGCGAAACGGATTGCCGTTTGCTTAGTTACTTTCAAATCATGCGGCGTTGACGGTTTTTCGCGGCCAATTAAACGCGGCATAAATCAAATGGTACGCACCAAAAGTTACGCCCATGAGCACATTCGGGACGTCGAGAGAAAAATATGCTTCGATCAGATTCGTGATGACAGGGACTGACAAACTTGTGAGGAGAAAAGCCCATCCCAGTCCCACCATTCCGCGCGGGGCGAACAACGAAGCTGAAAGAAGCATCAATCCGTAAAACGCAATCCAGACGACTACGAGATTCAGTTCTTGCGCGCCGAGATAACCGGTCGTGAAAAACCAGCCGGTGAAAGCGGCTGGAATAAGCGCAAACGGTTTCAGATGGTTCAGTGCGAGTTTTAGCTCGGGAGAAAGAAACGGGCGGCCGCTGCGTCGAGCTTCACGCGCGAGGAAAAACATTGATGCCACCATTTCAAAGATGAGTGTCGCGATCCAGAGCGTGGCGAATTCCCGGGCACGGACCGATCGACCGGTGGTAATTTTGGTTTCGTCGTTAAGATAAATTCCGACCGCGACAAAAGTGGACAGCAGCCCGGTAGAAAGGGCGATACGTGCAAAGACTGCGCGATAAATTTCGGATCGCTCGATTAACAATCCGACAGTGCGCGATCGTTCATCACTGCTCGCATTTCGATTCATCGCGCTGATTACTGACATGCATTCAATTTTTTGCCACGCCAGTTTTAGATCGGCGAAGGCACGGTCATCAGAAAAATAACGATCATGGCGAGCGCGATCATGAGTTTGCCGATCATGCCGCCGAGAGTTCCTAACAAACTCCCCCAGCCTGCGCGACCAGCTGCGACCATTTTTTTTCCAGCAACGAATTCACCAACGATCGCGCCAATCACTGGTCCGATGAAAAGACCGATGAGGCCGAAGAAAATTCCGACGAGCGCGCCGATAGTCGCACCGAGCATTCCCCATTTGCTCGCCCCAAATCGCCGCGCACCCCAATAGCCGCTCGCGAAATCGAGTGCGTACGAAAAAAGTGTGAGAGCAACGAGCGCAGCGACCGACCCCCAGCCGATGCTTTTGCTGGGACCGAGCATGATCCGATGCAAGATCGCGGCGAAAAGAATAATCGTGGTGCCGGGAAAAATGGGCAGAACCGTCCCGAGCAATCCCGCCGCCATCAGCACAATCGCAATTGACCACCAGAGCAATTCCATCGCCCGACACGTTATCGTGCGGTAAAGCTTTTGACCATGCGCGGGCAATTTCTATAGTGAAGTCTCGCTCAGAAAACCTGAAAGAATTTATGGCACTCGCAGTCGGCACCAAAGCACCGGATTTTAGCCTTTCCACAAAAACAGCGAACGGCCCGAAGCGGGTAAAATTGAGCGACAACTTCGGCAAGCAGAACACGCTGCTTTTATTTTTCCCGATGGCGTTCACCGGTACGTGCACGACGGAAATGTGCGGCGTGACGATGGATTTATCGGCTTACAGCAGCCTGAATGCGGCGGTGTATGGAATCAGCGGCGACAATCCGTTCGCGCAGGAAGCGTGGGCGCAGAAGGAAAAAATCAGTGTGCCGCTTTTGAGCGATTACGAACACAAGGTCGCCGTGGCGTACGATGTCGCCTACGATTCGTTTCTTCCGCAGATTAATCTCGGCATGGGCGGAGTGCCGAAGCGCGCGGTTTTTATCGTTGATCGTGAGGGGACGATTCAATACGCGGAACACGACGACGATGCTCGCGCACTGCCAAATTTCGACAAGGTAAAGACAAAATTGGCGGAGCTGAAATGATCGCTAGCCACGCTATCATCCCGCGCGAATGCGAGGTACCTCACAGTGTCAGTGATGATTTGCGAGGTCCTTCGCTCTCGCTCAGGATGACGACTTGAATATGAACGACGAATTCAAAACGCTGCAGAAATTCGATGCCGGCGAGGGTCGTGAAGGATTTTTGCATTCACTCCCCGCTCTCGAAGAGCAAGGCCTCGGAAAAATTTCGCGTCTGCCTGTGAGCATTCGCATCGTGCTCGAATCAATCCTGCGCAATTGCGACGGAAAAAAAGTGCGGCGCAAGGATGTTGAAACATTAGCGAAATGGAATGCGAAGAAACCCGCGAATGAAGAAATTCCATTCGTGGTCGCGCGAATTGTCCTGCAGGATTTTACCGGCGTGCCGCTGGTGGTGGATCTCGCGGCCATGCGCAGCGCCGTGCGACAGCTGAAAGGCGATCCGAAAATTATCGAGCCGCTCGTGCCTGTCGATCTCGTGGTCGATCATTCCGTGCAGGTCGATTTCTTCGGTTCGGCGCAGGCGTTGCGCTTGAATCTCGACATGGAATTCAAACGCAACCGCGAACGCTACCAATTTTTGAAATGGGGACAGCAAGCGTTTCAAACTTTCCAACTCATCCCGCCGGGAATCGGCATCGTGCATCAGGTCAATCTTGAATACCTCGCGAAAGGCGTGCTCTTTCAGAAGTCAGAGGTCGGAGGTCAGAGATCAGAAATATTTTATCCCGACACACTGGTTGGAACGGATTCGCACACGACGATGATCAACGGACTCGGCGTTGTTGGTTGGGGCGTCGGCGGAATTGAAGCGGAAGCGGGAATGCTCGGGCAACCGGTTTATTTTTTAACGCCGGAAGTCGTGGGCGTGAATTTGAGCGGAAGATTACGCGAAGGCGTAACTGCAACCGACCTCGTGCTGCACATCACACAAATGCTGCGCGCGCAAAAAGTCGTGGGGAAATTTGTCGAGTTTTACGGCGAAGGCGCGGAGTCGCTGCCGGTGCCCGACCGCGCAACCATCGGAAACATGTCGCCAGAGTACGGCGCGACCATGGGATTTTTCCCGGTCGATCAGGAATCGGTAAAATATCTGCGCGCCACCGGTCGGACCGACGAACAATGCGCGGCATTCGAAAATTATTTCCGTGCACAAAAAATGTTCGGTATGCCGCACAAAGGGGACATCGATTACAGCATCGAATTGCAATTGGATCTCGGCGAAGTGCAGCCGGGAGTCGCTGGCCCGAAGCGACCGCAGGATCGAATCAACCTTCCGGAATTAGGCGATGCGTTTCGCACGCTACTGCAAAAACCGGTGACCGATGGCGGTTACGGAAAAGGAGACGGCGACCTGAGCGCGAAATATCCAGTGCAGTTGAATGGTTCGCCGCCTAACGACGAAGAAATGCCATCGACCGATAAGCACAACCAGGGCATGGAAGCCGGCGAAGAGCGCAATAAACTCGAGATGGTTTCAAATCGCCCGACGCCCGATTCGGCGAAGGAGATCGAAGAAGAAAAATCCGATCCGTTTCATCACGGCAAAACGCAAATCGGCCACGGCACCGTTTTGATCGCAGCGATCACCAGTTGCACGAACACAAGCAATCCAAGTGTGATGCTTGCTGCCGGCTTGCTCGCGAAAAAAGCAGTGGAGCGCGGATTGCACGTCGACCCGGCAGTGAAGACTTCGCTCGCGCCGGGATCGCGCGTCGTGACCGATTATCTCGCGAAAACCGGACTGCAAAAATATCTGGATGAACTCGGTTTCAATCTCGTCGGTTATGGTTGCACGACGTGCATCGGAAATTCCGGGCCGCTCCATCCGAAGATCGAGAAAGCGATCAGCGATTACGATCTTGTTGCCGCGTCTGTGCTCTCTGGAAATCGGAACTTCGAAGCGCGCGTACATCAAAACATCAAGGCGAATTTTTTGATGTCGCCGCCGCTCGTGGTCGCATTTGCGCTCGCGGGACGTGTCGATCTCGACCTGTCGCGCGAATCGATCGGAAAAGACAAGGACGGCAAGGAAACGTATCTGCGCGATCTCTGGCCCTCGTTAGGCGAAATTCGCGATGCCATGGAATCGGCGCTCACGCCGGAAGTGTTCCGAAAACTTTATCGCGATTTTGCCGATCAAAATCCGAAGTGGAACGAAATCCCGTCGAGCACAGGCGAAGTTTATCAATGGGATGAGAAGAGCGATTACATTCACGAGCCGCCGTTCTTCAAAGATTTCTCGATGGAAACGGGACACATCACCGACATTCGCGGCGCGCGTCCGCTGGGAATTTTTGGCGACTCGGTGACAACCGATCACATTTCGCCGGCCGGCGCGATCAAAGCCTCTTCACCCGCGGGACAGTATTTGATGTCGCGCGGAATTAAGCCGGAAGATTTCAACAGTTACGGTTCGCGACGCGGAAACGATTTGGTCATGACCCGTGGGACATTCGCAAACGTGCGCATTAAAAACTTAATGGCGCCAGGAACCGAGGGCGGCGTAACCGTGCATCATCCGAGCGGAGAACAGATGTCGATCTTCGACGCCGCCACTCGTTATCAAAAAGACAAGGTGCCGCTTGTGATTTTGGCCGGCCACGAATACGGCACGGGATCGTCGCGCGATTGGGCGGCAAAAGGAACCCGTTTGTTAGGCGTAAAAGCGGTGGTCGCTGCGAGCTTCGAGCGCATTCACCGGTCGAATCTTGTCGGCATGGGCGTGTTGCCGTTGCAATTTCTCGATGGCGTAACCGCGCAATCGCTTGGGCTCGATGGCTCGCAAACTTTTTCCATCGGCGGATTGTCCGATGCGATTCAACCCGGCGCGGGCCTGACGCTCGAGATTCAAACCATAGACAAACAGTTGCGGTACGTGCCGGTAAAGTTGCGTATCGATACGCCGATCGAAGTCGATTACTACAAGCACGGTGGAATTTTGCCGTTTGTCTTGCGGCAGTTGATGGCGCGCTAATTTGTAGGGCGTCTCTGTGAGACGCCGTTCTCCCAGCGGCTGACGCAGCCGCCCTACAACTTATGCCAGATCGCGGACACGATCGCGCCAGACGCGCATCTTCACCTCTGGCTCGCTGTCATTGCTTCAACTAAAACAGGATCAATCGAGTTTTCGCCACACCTGAACATGCGAACCTTCCGCGATAAATTGCGAGACAGGCGCGGCGGAAAGCGGCTGGACGAATTCCGCGCCGTAAAGTGAGGGGATGTCGCCAGAAAAATTTGCCGTATGCGCGCGCCGGATTTTCCAGCGTGGATGTTCGACCCGATATTCGCTCGTGTGTTTGCCGGCGGTGTAACCCCAATAGTGCTCCGTAATGAATTCTTCATGCGAGCCAACCGCTGTGCTTGTCAATTCACCGGTCGCGCTCATGAAAAGCGAATCCCATTTTTTTCCGCGACGCCATTCATAGTTAACAGAAACGCCCGTCTCGTTATCGACAATTTCATGACGCATCGGCACTGCGGAATAATGTTCGCCGTAAAAGACGCGAGCGACCGCGGCGATGGCGCGACGCGGCACCAGCTCGCGAATGAAAACGACACCGCGTTTCCAGCCATCGACCGACTTGCGCTTCACATAGAAGCGCAAATTTACTTCTTCGAAATCGCGATGCATCGGAATGGAAATTCCGAGCACACGCGTATCGAGAAAAAGGAAGCCGACGACGCTGAGAAAGGTTTCGCCCTCAAAAATATCGAGCTCGATTCCTTCCGGCACGAAGGGCGCAAGAATTTGTGGATCGACGACGAAATTCATCATCGCGAGATAACGCCAGTTCGCCGTGAGAAATGGTTTCAGCACACTCGTTAGGCGTCGCTGATTTTAGCGCAGCAATTTTTCCAGCGATGGATCCGGTTGCGCACCGAGAGACGTCGCCTTGGTGTAATGACGTTTCGCCAATTCTTTCGAAGGCGGATTCGAAGTCGCGTAAACAACCGCGAGATTAAAATGCGCGTCGGCATAATCCGGATTGGCCTCGATGGCGGCGAGCATTTCCTTCTCGGCCGCTTCCTGCCAGCCTTTCTGGCTTGCCGTGATGCCGAGATAGTTATGCGCGGTCGCGCTTTTCGGATTGATGGCGAGCGCTTTCGTGAGCTCGGCGAGCGCTTCATCGAACTTGCTCTGCCGATAATAAACGATGCCGAGAGTCGTGCGCGAAAACTCATCCTTCGGCGCGATCGTAATCGCTTTTTTCAAGGTCAACTCCGCCGCTTTTAATTTTCCAACGCGGAAGAGCACGACGCCGAGATTGGAAAGCGAATAGAGATTGTTCGGAGTCTTTTCCAGAAGCTCGTGATACTGCCTTTCTGCCGCGCGATATTTTCCGCGATCAAAATTGTCCTTCGCCTCGCGCGCGAGCGGGACCCACTCCTTTGGCACACCGGGTTGGAATGCCGTTTCCACATTCGGACCTGGTGGGTTGTCTGTCTCGGGCGCGGGCGGAAGATTTTCATCATCCTTTTCCGCCTTCTTCGCGTCCGGATTTGTAATCGTCACGGGAACGGAGGTCGTACGTTTTGCCACGGCAAAGCTGGCTTTGAGGGCGGTTGGATTGTGATCTGAAATCGCCACCACCGGCATACGCAAAAGAGCAAGTTCTTCCGGACTGAGTTTCGTTACCGGTTGGGCGAGCAATTCAATATTCTGAGTAAGTGTGTCTGATTTGATTTTGAGTTTGTCGAATTCCGCCAGCATCAATTTCTTCGCCTGATCACGTCGCGCTTCTTCCTCGCGTTCCCGCATGACGATGCCGCGCAGAATTTCGTTCTCCTTCGTTAGGCGCGCGGTTTCTTCCGAGTTAGCGCCCGTAAGTTTTGCCTTTTCGAGATCGCCTGTTGCTTCATCGAGTTCCGTGCGCAAATCGGCGATCGTGACTTCGAAATCCTGATTTTGTTTTTGGCTCGTGGTCAATTGCTTCCGCAACTGCTCCAGCTGCTTCTTCACGTCAGAAAGTTCCTGTTCCTTCTTCGGTTTATCTTCACCGATTTCGCGAACCATTTTTTCCGCGCTGGCGAGTTTTTGGGTCAGGCTGGTGTTCTCCGCAATCAATGCCTGCACATGATCCTGCGCTTCCTTCGATCCCTGGAGTTGTGCGATCGCGGTGTCGCGTTCCTGTTTCACACTTGCGAGCTCCTTGTTCGTATCCGCCAGCTGAGTATCAGCAGCATCTTTCTCTTTCTCGGCCGACGTTTTGCCTGTTTCCGCTGAGGCCAGCGCTTTCTTCAATTGCACAATCTCATCGCGCAAAACCGCCTGCGCCTTGCTGTCGCTTTTGCCGCTCGACTGCATTTTGCCTAACGAGTTCTGCGCTTTCGCAAGATCGTCGCGAACTTCCTTTTCCGCCTGTTTCGCTTTCTCCGCTTCCTTTTGGGCTTGCGCGAGTTTGGCATTTGTCTCCTGCAATTGACTCGCGACCGTTTCCTTTTCTTTTTGCGCACCTGTCAGCTCGCCGCGCGATTTTTGCAGTTGCGCCTCGAGATCATCGACTTGAGTGCGCAACTTCCTGGTCGCCTCTTGAATAACGGCATCGTTCGGCGGCGGCGCTTGCGGCGTGGCGGAAGCAGTACGGTTCTGCCCGTCGCGTGGCGGAACAAGTTGCACGTTCGGTTCGACGGATCCGGCATTCTGCGGCAAAGACGGTGCAGAGGGACCGGCTACCGCCGGAGCAGTCGCATTCAAATCCTTTTGCGTCCCGAGCTTTCCCTCAATCCGCAGAATACTCTCGCCAATTTTTCGGGTGCGATATTCTACGATGGCAGGCTGCCAATCCGCGTGACTTTTGCGCAGCTCCTCGAGCAGGCTTCCGGCAAAACGAAATTTCGCGAGAGCGTCGCGATAATTATTTTCGTGTTCGAGTTTCTCGCCTTGTTGCGAAGTCATGTAAGCCTTGAGGAAGACTTCACTCGGATCTTCCGATTGAGCGCGAACCGCCGGTGCGAGAAAAATCGAAAAACCGGTCAATAAAATGACGCCGATTTTTTTCATCGAAACGAGCCGGACGATAACCGGCGAGAGTCGCGTTGCAATAATTGCCTGCCGCACAAATAAGGAATAAAGCGTGCTTTATGCCAAAGCGAGGGCGCTTTGCCTTTGCATTCGCGCAGCCCGAACCTAAAATCTTCCTTCGTCGGTGGCCATAGCTCAATGGTAGAGCCCCAGATTGTGGTTCTGGTTGTTGCGGGTTCGAGTCCCGTTGGCCACCCCATTTTATTTTACAATAATGTCATCGACCTCGCCCTATTCGCGCTCCAATCCTTTTCCCGGAAAACTTCTCGTCAATCGCCGGCTCACGGCGCCCGATTCGCCAAAGGACACGCGTCATTTCGAAATCGATCTTAGGGGTTGGGGTTTAAGCTTCGAGGTTGGCGATTCGGTTTCGATCTACGCCACGAATGATCCGGCGCTAGTGGATGAAATTATTGAGGCTCTGTGTGCGACCGGAGATGAAATTGTTTCCGCGAATAAAACCGAAACGACATTTCGCGAAGCGCTCTTGCGTCATTATTCGATCAAAGGGGTGACGCCGAAATTTCTGAAAACGATCGCGGAACGCGCATCGGCCGCGCCGTTACTGAAAGAATTGCTCGATCCGGAGCGGAAACAGGATCTCGAAACTTATCTCTGGGGCATGGAGGTGGCCGATTTCCTGATGGAACATCCTTCGGTGCGATTCACGCCACAGGAGTTCGTCGGACTTTTGTCGAAACTGCAGCCGCGTCTTTACTCCGTTGCATCAAGTCTCAAGCAGCATCCCGATTCCGTTCACTTCATCATCGATATTATTCGTTACGAAAGTCACGGCCGGCAACGCATGGGCGTCGCGACGGGATTTTTAGCGGAGCGCGCGCAAAATATACCGGTGCCGGTTTATCCAAGCAGCTCGAAAGCGTTTCATCTTCCGGAGAATGGCGATACGCCCATCATAATGGTCGGACCCGGCACGGGAATCGCACCTTTTCGCGCATTTCTGCAGGAACGAAGAGCAATCGGTGCGCGAGGCAAGACATGGTTGTTCTTTGGATCGCAGCGTGAATCGTCAGATTATTTTTACCGCGAAGAATTCGAAGCGTTCAAAAAAGAGGGTTATCTCACGCGGATCGAGACCGCCTTCTCTCGCGATCAGGCCACGAAGATTTATGTCCAGAATCGGATGCAGGAGAACGCCGCGGAGATTTGGAAATGGCTCGAAGAGGGCGCGGAATTTTTTGTCTGCGGCGACGCAAAACGCATGGCGAAAGATGTAGATGCGACGCTACGGAAAATTGTGCAAGAACAGGGCGGAAAAGATATCGAGACCGCGAACGAATACCTTGAGAAGCTGAAAAGCGACAAGCGTTACAAGCGGGACGTATATTAATCGTTCTGCCTAACGAGTCGAAGAATTTCCACCGACGGTTGTTTGTGAGGCCCCTCGCCGCGCTCGGGATGACGGGCACGGTATCACCACGGTCATTCTGAACGAAGCGAAGAACCTCGCGATCTCAGAAGCAAAGGCGAAAGGCAAATAAGGACGCTGATCGCAGCAAGAACTGTCCCTGCGACTAGCCACCACGGACGATAGATCAGGGTTAAACGCCCGTTCATTCCCGCGGGAATTTCCACCATAGGAAAAAGACCGCGGTATGAGCTGACCTGCAAGGCGGTCGCGCCAATTCGTGCGCAATACCCCAGGAAAAATGGACGCGAGAATGTCAGCACCGCCGAGTGCGCGCCGCTCGGAACATTCACGTCGGCCACAACGCGGTTGCGCGAGTTTTCGATAAGCGACACCTTCGCAATCGCAAACTGTTCGTTAGGCCGCGAATCCAAAACTGGAACCGATCGGACCCGTTCGAGCGCTCCGCCGCGCCGGTGATAAACGCGACCTTCCGCTTCGGAACGAATCAGTTCCCATTCCGTTTCCGGTTTCGGAAAAAGCTGCATTTCATTGGCGACGACAATTCCGTCGACGCCAAGTTTTGCCAATTCGCCATCTCGGCCTGCCTGCGCGTCCGATAAATATTTCGCCATTTCCGGATCGAGATCGCCGTGCACGTACGAGTCGAATGCGCGCGCGACCCCAGCTGTGCGCACGGGGCTGTAGCCATTCACGAAATGAAGCGCGGCCCACATCGAAGTGCTGCCGGGCCGGACGATACGACCAACTGGCTGTTCGTCTTTAGGATAACCGTAAGCATTGTCGGGCGGCGGATAAATGCTCAGATAGAGCCGCTGCGGGTCGAGCGGCGCGGGCGATAAAAGTTCCTGACTGAGATTAAATTTTGGAACGCCGCCATTTGTCGGCACGCACAGATATGTCGCGAGCAATGCAGCAAAGGTGATGACAGCGGGCGTCCATCGCTGCATCGCGCGAAACTTTTCCGGAAGCAGATCGATAAACGCCCAGACCATCGCGAAAAAAAGCAGGATGCCGGATAACGGCCACGCATAACGCCCGCTCGTTCCCGTGAGCAACATGACGCCGATTAAAAGCGCGACGAGCAAGACCGCCCAATTTCCCGGACGCGCGAGGATCATTCGCGGGGAAAACTCCATGCTTTGCAGCGCTTCGGCCGCGCAGAGTGCGAGAAGCAGATGCACGAGCGGTAACCAGCGAAAACTCCATCGGAAAAGAGTTGCGCTCGGCAGCATGGAAATGACGATCACGGCAAGAAGCAGCGCCAGATCCCATTTGATTCGCCTAACGAGTAGAATACGCTGGGTAAAGAATCCCGCGAGTAATGCAACTGGCGCGACCATTCCGCTCGCCATTTCCGCGGAGACATGCGGCGCCGCACGCGATGAAAAATTTGTCCAGTTAACAGTCCAATTCGGCAGGATCAATCCGGGCCAGGCCGCGGCAGGAACCAGCCACTGAAAATGCGCGACGGCTGGATCGACCTCGCGCGCGGATCCGCGAACGTAATCAAACAACGCGAGCCACGCGGGAGCAGAAAGGCCGAGTCCGAGAAGCACGCCGAAAGCCATCGGCAAAACGGCCGAAAATTTCTTCGTTCGAACCAGCGTCTCGAAGCCGAGCCATGCGGTTAAAAGCGCAAGCATCCCAACCGTGTAGGGAAATCCGCCGGCCACGAGCAGATAGACAAATGGCGCCGGCCAAAGAAATCGCCAGCGTCCGTGCGCCGGATCGCGTGCGCGCTCCAAGCCCCACCATGCCCAGGGCAACCATGTCCACGCACCAAGCGCGCCAAACCAATCGGTCGCGCCCCAGCACATAATCCAGCCATTGAGCGTGGCAACAAACGCGACCATGGCGGAAAGCGGCGCGCTTAGCTTTCTCCCTCGCGCCAGCAGATACGCGCCGACGGCGAGCGCGAAAAGATGCGTCATCGATAGCGCAGCCGCTTGTTGCGGAAACGTGAGTGCAAATTTCCAAATCACAATCACGGCCGCGTTAACGAAGATGGAGAAGGTTCCGTATTGAAATTCTCCGGCGAGATTGCTGCAGACCCACGAATATGGACTGAGCAACGGAAATTGACCTTCCGACCAACTCCGCGCCACGTCGGCAAAAACGGGCATGATCGAGATTTCGTAATCGTCGTTCCAGAAGAGGAGCGGGTTGTGCCAGAACAGAATGAAGCAAAATCCGAGCACCGCGAGACCCGCAAAAACTGCACCGGAAAAATCGCGACGCCAATTCGTCGCGGGAGTTTTGCCTAACGAATTGTCGCGCAAAATAAACCGAACGTTAGAGCACAACCGGATGGCCTTCGGTCATGACGAGAACTTTCTCTTCGATGCCGTGCGCGCGAGCACAGGTGAGCAAACGCACCGGCGGTTCGTCGAGCGGCTCGTAGCCGAGACGGAACGTTCCGTAATGCATCGGCACCAAAGTTTTCGCGCCGAGTTCAGTGAAAGCTTTCACCGCTTCCTCGGGATTCATGTGAACTTCGCGGCCCGTCGGCGCGTCGTAGGCCCCGATGGGAAGAAGCGCGATGTCAATGTCGTAATTCTCTCCGATTTCGCGAAAGCCGGGAAAGTAAGCGCTATCGCCGCAATGAAAGATGTTTCGTCCATCAACGGAAACAACAAAACCACCAAAGCCGCGATGCAAATCGGCGAGAAAACGCGCGCCCCAATGATAACAAGGGGTTAACGAAACTTCGACCGGCCCGAGCTTGATGCGCTGCCAGTAATCGAGTTCGTGCACGATTTGAAAACCGAGATCGTGCACGAGATTTCCCACGCCGATCGGAACCACGATCGGTTGATCGGCCGCGATCTTGCGTAATGTGCGGCGATCCAGGTGATCGAAATGCGCGTGTGTTACGAGGACGAAATCGATCGCGGGCAAATCGTGAATCTCGAAACCGGGTTGCTTCAGGCGCTTGATGACCTTGAGCCACTTCGCCCAGTTCGGATCGATGAGAATATTCACCTCGTGCGTTTGAATCAGAAACGACGCGTGTCCGATCCAGGTGATGCAGATTTCGCCCTGGCGAATCTTCGGAAATTTTGGCTGCGCGTTCGGTCCGCCGCGCTTCACGAAAAGCGACGGAATCAAAACGCTCGTTAAGTAATTGCGCTTGTGCCAATCGGAGCGCGGACGCATGCGCACACGGGTGGAGCGTTTGTTCTCCGCGCCGTTTTCCGACGCCTGGCGAACAACGTTCCTCCGGCTTTTCTTCGAAAAAGGAATCGGCACTTGCGCGGAACCATATAAACTTCGCCAAGCTAAGCAAAAAATTTTGCCGTGAACGCCACGGGTTTCCTCCTAACAAACACGCTGTCATGAAACTAAGCGAGACATGGCCGCGTCAACCATTTGTCGGCTTGGTGCTGTCCGCGACTTCCGGGATTTTGTGCGCGGAATTCGCGCCGGATATTTCGCGGATTGTTTTAGGCGCAATTGCTGTACTGGCAATCGTCGCGCTCCTTTGGCGCAATTCGCTCGCGACCTATGCATTCGTCGCCGCAGCTTTTTTTTATCTGCACAGCTTGCAACTAATCGACACATCCGGTCTGCGACTTGCGCGGGAAATTAAAGATCAATCGGCAAGTTACACTGTCCATGGCGCCGTCGTGAGCGAACCGAAATCATCGTCGAGTGGTTCCGTTTCATATCTTTTTCAACTGAATGCAATCGAATCTGAAAACGGCAAAAGCATATCGCACGCGACGATCTATGTTCGCTCGCGCGCCTCGGCCGAATTCGGAGACGAGCTTGAGCTTTTCGGAATGGCCGGACCGGTTTCGCACCCGCGCAATCCGGGCGAATTCGACATGCGTTCTTATCTGGCGCGGCGCGATGTGCGCACCGAACTCTTCGTTAGTTACGAAGGCGATCAAAAGCTGGTGCGGCACCACGGCGGAAATCCAATCCTGCGCGCCGCGCAAAAATCGCGGCATTGGTTGCAGAAAATTCTTTCGCGCGGGATCGAGGATTCGCCGGATGTGCAGGGGCTGATTACCGGCATGGTCCTCGGCTTGCGGCACCAAACACCAGAAGATATCGAAGAGCCGTTTCAGCAAACCGGGACGTTGCATCTTTTTGCTGTCGCTGGTTTGCACGTGGGAATTGTGGCGCAACTTCTCTGGATTCTCGCGATCGTCGCGCGATTGCGCACAAAAGCGGCAATCGCGTTCATCATTCCAGCGCTTTTGTTTTACGCCGCGATCACCGGGCTGCACGTCTCCAGCGTGCGCGCGGCGCTCATGACTTCCGTTCTGCTCGCAGGATTTTTAGCGGAGCGGCGCGTCTTCACGCTGAATAGTCTCGCCGCGGCCGCGATGCTGATTCTTTGCTGGGATCCAAATCAATTATTTTCGCTCGGCTTTCAACTTTCATTTTCCGTCGTCGCCGCAATCGTGTTGTTTGCCGATCCCGTTTTCCAATTGCTGAAACGCGCGACGGCTGCAGATCCATTTCTGCCACGGAGTTTATTTTCCAAAACCCGACGTTTTACCGAGCGCGTTCTGGAATTAATTGCGCGCGGCGCGTCGGTTTCATTCGCCGCGTGGATCGGATCGCTTCCCCTAATGCTGTGGTACTACAATCTTGTCACGCCGATTTCCTTGATTGCAAATCTTGTCGTCGTGCCCATCGCGTTTTTCATCCTCGCTGGTGGTCTGCTTTTAATTATCGCCGCACCGATTTCCTCGGCGCTCTCGGTTATTTTTAACAACGCGAACTGGCTTTTCGCGCGTCTCGTTCTCGTGGCTGTCCATTTTTTCGCGCAACTCCCAGCCGGACATTTCTACACGCAACATCCCGGTTGGCCGAGCAGGGCACGCGCCGAAATCACGGTGCTCGACGTTGGAACAGGCGGCGTCACGCATATCCGGACGCATGGGCACGACTGGCTTTTCGATGCCGGAGCGCAGCGCGATTACGAACGAGTAACTCGCGGATATCTGCGGATGCACGGTATCAATCGCCTGGATGGATTGATCTTGAGCCACGGCGACGCCGGCCATGTGGGTGGCGCAAACGCTGTGCTGCGCGATTTCCGGCCGGGCAGTGTCGTTGACACTGCGGCGCGCGATCGTTCCCCGCTCCATCGATCTCTCATCGCCGAGTTACTGAGAAGCGGCCTTGAACGAACACTCCTTTCCGCGGGAAGCGAGTCGCGATTATCGGAGTCGGTGGAGACACGAGTTTTGTTTCCGCCAGAAAATTTCCAGGCAAAAACGGCTGACGACCAGACATTGGTTTTGCAACTATTGATCGCGAAACAGACACGCGTTTTGCTTTTGTCCGACAGCGGAACAGCGACTGAAGAAAGACTGTTGCACAGCGGAATCGATCTTCGCAGCGACATCATCATAAAAGGCCAGCATCATTCTGGAACTTCCGGCTCTCCCGAATTCATCGATGCGGTGCATCCGCAGGTGATCATCGCAACCTCGCGGAATTTCCCAAACAGCGAGCGAATCTCCGACGAATGGGCCCAGATGATTCACGCTCGTGGGATCAAACTATTTCGACAGGATGAAAGCGGCGCGGTGGAATTGAAATTCCTTCGCCGTGGATGGGAAGCGCGTTCTTATCTGACGGGCGAGACTTTTCGTAGCCCGAGCCGGTAGATTTCGAGGCCACGCTGCCGGAAATGTTTTTCGAACGTCGTGACGGGAAGATCGCATTGTTCGAGAGATTCTCTCTTAAATCTATTCGAGCGTTCGGCTAACTGTTCTATTTCGCGAAAATAATCGTGCTCGTCTGTGGCGATGACGAATAAACCATCGGGCTCCAGCGCGCGATGAATCGACTGGAGAAATTCCGCATTAACAAGGCGACGATGTTGATGGCGTCGTTTCGGCCACGGATCTGGAAAAAGCAGATACGATGTGCTGATGGAATTCTCCGGGAGCAGATATGCGATGGCGTAAGAACTCTCGATCTGCATTACTCGTGCATTGGTAAGATTCCCGCGCTCAATTTTCCGGCATGCTGTCCGTACCCGACCGGGCATTCGCTCGATCCCGAGAAAATTGTGATGCGGAATTATTTTTGCGAGCTCGGACAAAAAAGTTCCGTCGCCACAACCGACGTCCACTTGTAGCGGCGCGATGCGATCAAAAAGGGCGTTTAACTCGAGCGGCCGAAAGTAATCTTCCGGCACGTATTCGATGGCATCGGCCAGCGGCGTTGTTCTCTCCTGCATCCAAGAACATGTATCGCGCGAATTAATCGGAACAAAAAGACAAACTCGCTGTCTAAGCCACCATGACTAAACTATTCGCGTTCCTTTCGCTCATAATCGGACTCGGCCTGAGCCTTGGCACGCAAGCGCTCGCTGATGAATCGCAACCGCAAACAAAGACGGCGGTTTTCGCGGGCGGTTGCTTTTGGTGCATTCAACCGGCGTTCGATAAAACGCCCGGTGTGATCAAAACAATCGTCGGCTATAGCGGCGGGACGGAGCCGAACCCAACCTATGAATTGGTCACATCCGAAACGACGAAGTATCGCGAGTCCATCGAAGTGACCTACGATCCGCAGAAAGTTTCCTACGATCAGTTGCTCGATGTTTACTGGCGCCAAATCGATCCGACGCAGACAGACGGACAATTTACGGATATCGGCCCGAGCTATCGTGCCGCGATTTTCTACGGCAACGACGACGAGAAAAAAGTCGCGGACGCTTCCAGGAACAAGCTTGCTGCGTCAGGCAAATTCCAAAAGCCAATCGCAACGGAGATTTTGCCGGCGATGAAGTTTTATCCGGCGGAGGACTATCACCAAAAATACTATCGAGAAAATCCCGGCCATTTCGAAGCGTTCGAAGCAGGATCTGGCCGCAATAACTTCAAGAAGAAGGTCTGGGAAAAACCGTAACCGTCACCGAGCGGACGAACCTTAATTCTGTGCCGATCCCACGATCGACAAACCGCGGCGATTAATCGAAGCCAACTCCAAAACTGTTGCCGGCGCTCTTTTGACGGCATTTGGTCCGGAGAATTTGTAAAGCTCGACTTTAGTTGGCTCAACGAACTCGGCATTTGTTACCGCGAGCGTTTCGTTCATGATCTTGGAAAGTCCCTGCGCGAGCACGATCGCGATCGCTCGTGCATCTCGCGTATAAACGGGTATGGGGAACCCGCCGGAATTGCGGTCGTATCCGTAGATCGTTCCCTCGGTTTCCCAAACGCAGTAAGCGTGTCCGGCGGGGTGATTATCGAAACGGACCAGTAACACCTTCGCCCAAAAATCGGGCTCGAGACGATGTTGCGTTTTGACGACCGCGAGATAGTTGCAGGCGGAAATGACGCAACCGTTCAAAACGACCAGATCAGATTCCCCCGGCACCAGAACAACGCGCTGCTGACAGGCGCTCAAGGAAAAAAACGTCAGGGCGAGAACAAAATAGGCGGCAAATTTGCGCAGCGAATGCTTAAACATTGTTGATAACGTCCACGGATGATTGGGTATGGTAGGCTCGATGAATGATTAGGACGTTGCTGATTTTTATAGCATCAACGGCCTTCTTTTGGGAAGGCAATTCTGCATGGCGTCGCCGGGATTTATCGAAATGAATCGATCAACTCCCTCTGGAATGGCGTTTTCGGATTGCTAGCTTTTTTCTGCACGCATGACTGATAAATGGCAGACGCGAAAACGTCCTGGTCCGCTCGGCCCCAAGGAAGCGCATTTATGGATCGCTTCGCTGAGTTCAAGCAAGGTCGAAATTTCGCAATTGGAATCGATTCTTTCGAATGACGAAAGAGAACGTGCCCATCGGTTTAAGAAAAGCGTATATGCGGAGCGTTATACTGCTGCCCGCGGATTATTGCGCGTCCTTTTAGGGGCCTACCTGGAGCTGGAGCCTCGAAGCATACGATTCACCTATGACGCCTTGGGTAAGCCTCACCTTGCTCATGAAGCACCGCCTCTTTCTTTGAACTTTAACGTTTCTCATTCTGATGAGCTGGCTTTGTTTGGGTTCGTCCGGGAATACAGGATTGGAGTTGATCTCGAACGCATAGACTCCGAAGTCGACTTCGGAGATTTGGTGGAACGTTATTTTTCTGTGAACGAGATTCAGAAACTTCGCGCGCTGCCCCCAGGCGAACGACAAGAAGCTTTTTATCGAGGCTGGACTCGCAAGGAAGCCTATCTCAAAGCTCGGGGGGAGGGCTTGTCCTACCCATTGGAGCGAGTGGAGGTTAGTCTGGCAGCAAACGAACCTGCCATGATTTTAAGAGCCGACGACGATCCCTTTGCCGCCGAGCGTTGGACGATTCAAAGTTTATCGCCCGCACCTGGCTACATCGGCACAGCCGCGGTGGAAGCAACTAACCTTTCATTCGGGTATTTCAAATGGGACACATCGCCCGGTGTAACCTGATTGGTGCGTTGCGTTCGCTCGATGCAGGACTTTAGCTTCTCGGCAAGCGCATCGACAAAATCCGCATCGAACATCGAATTGTTGTCTCCGTCGGCAGCGTAAACTTCAACTCCTTTTGTAGCTAAAGCACTCCAACCTTCTTTTGGATCAACTGAGTAGAGCGACCGTGCCTCTTCAGTTAGAAAAAGGATAATTTGGCCCGCATAGCCTTTGGGTGAATAAGCTTTCGCGGCAGAGATATTAATATCGGCAACACTTAGCAATCGTTGTGCGGCTCTTTGCGCACCACCTAGAGAGGATTTAGCGAAAGCTGTCTTTAGCCTTCCGAGAGCTAGTGAGCTCAGGCTTGCCCCTTTGTTACGAAGAATTCGCAGTTTTTCTCGGATGCTACCTTTTCGAAATTTTTTCAGCTCGTGCGCAATTTTTTTTGTAAGATAAGCACGATCAAAAGGCCACCCCTGAAAGGAACCAGGAGCGGGCGTATTAAACAATACCAACAGGCCTACCCTTTCACCTTCAATACTTAGAAGCCTCGCCATTTCATACGCGACCATGCCTCCGAGGCAATACCCGCTCAGAAAGTATGGCCCCTTTGGCTGAAGCTTGCGCAGCTCCGTTAAATTATGAACCGCCATCTCTTCTACCGTCGAGTGCGGAGAGCCTCCGCCAAGACCGTACGATCTCAGACCATACATGGGCTGATCTGCTCCGAGAGAATGCGACAGGTTTCGGCAATAAAAAACTTCGCCCATGTGTCCGTGAACGCAGAATAAGGGCAGTCTTAATCCGCGAGTTTGAACCGCGACCAGACATGAACCTAACGAGTCGGATTCACATCCGTCGATTCTTGCTGACAGTTGTCGGATGGTCGGCGCCTCCAAAAGGATGGCTAAAGGCAACTTTACTTTGAAGGCTTTCTCAATCTGAGGAAATAGGCGCGCCGCCAGCAATGAATCTCCGCCTAACTCGAAGAAGTTTTGGTCGACACTAATCGGATGAATTCGAAAAGCGGCTTCCCAAAATTCGATAAGTCGCCGTTGCACATCGCCCGTCGGTACGCTGCCGGCCGTCACGACTTCATTTTTCGCTGCTATGGTGCCCGTCCGCGCTGGCACCGTTTCGATCTTTTTCGAGATCGAAGCGTCGGCAATTCGCATACCCGGATTTTTCACCATCGCGTCGAGGATTGTGCGGTAGTCTGCCAGAATCCGTTTCACAGTCTGTGCGCGGAAAAGATCAGTCCTGTATTCAAGAATAACTTCCAGTTCCGGCTCGGCCTTCAGCCAAACGTCGAGATCATACTTGGAGGTCCCATTGTAGAGTGAAGACCAACTCATGCTTAGTCCGGAAATATGCGGATCTTCCTGCGGCGCGTTCTGCAAAATAAACATTGTTTGGAAGGCAGGTTTTCCATTCGGAGTCGCTCCATTCCGAACTTCCCGCACTAACTGCCCAAAAGGAAGATTCTGATCGGAGTAAGCGGTAAGAGCAGTCGCGCACACACGCTGAAATAGCTCACGAAAGGTTGGGTTCCCGGAAAGGTTTGTGCGAAGAAGCATCGCATTGCCGAAACGGCCGATTAAGTTTTCCGCTTCTGCAAAAGGACGGTTCGCACCGCACGAACCAACACCGATTTCTTCATCACTGGAGTAGTGATGAAGTAAACACTTGAAGCCGGTCAGTAAGACCATGAACAAACTCACGCGCTCCTGACGACTCAGCGCTTTGAGTGAATCCTTCAAATCAACTGGGAGGACAATGCGCTCCCGCGCTCCGTGATTTGTAGACTCTTCCGGCCGGGCAAAATCTGTCGTTAGATGGTTAAAGTCAGTGGAACTGGTCAGTTGTTTCTTCCAGAAAGAGAATTTGGTTTCGCGCCCTGCGCTCTGAAGCTGTTCTTGTTGCCACCGAACGAAATCGCCGTACTGGAAATTGAGGTCGGCGAGCGGTGACGCTTTTCCGTGAACAAAGCCTTCGTAAAGTTCGGACAATTCGCGGGACACTATTGCTGTAGACCAGTCGTCATAAACGAGGTGGTGAGTCGTCAGTAGTAGGATGTGATTATCGTCTGACAGTCGAAGCAACTGCGTCCGAAGCAACGTTTCGCGGGCTAGATTAAATGGTTCCTTCGCTTGCTCCAATGCGATCTCTTGAGATCGGCCTTCTCTTTCCGCCTTCGGCACATTCCTTAAGTCTGTTACGGTCAAAGTCTGCTCGGACGCAGGCATGACGACTTGAACCAATTCTCCATCCTTGGCACGGAAGACAGAGCGAAACACTTCGTGACGTCGCACGATTTCCTGCAGACTCCGTCGCAACGCCGCTTCATTGAGATTTCCGCGAATACGGAGAAGAAACGGATAGTTGTAAATTGCGTTATCCGAGCCAGAGGGATTCTCCAGCCATTTTTGTTGTTGAACAAACCAGCAAGGAGCATAAAAAGCGTCGTCCGCATCAATTAGCGGTGATTCCCTCCGCACTTCTTTTAATAACTCGTTAGGTTTTTCTGAAATTCCGGGTTCTTCGTTAACCTCATTACTCCGACGCGCCGCTAAAGGTTGAGTGGTTTGCTCTTCGATATAAACGGCCAACTCAGCGATCGTTGGAGCCTCGAACAGAGCTTTGATAGGTAAATCAATCGCAAAAGCTTTGCGCAGCTCGGAAATGATCTTAATCGCGAGCAGAGAATGACCTCCCAAGTCGGAAAAATTATCATTCACTCCAACGCGATCGAGCCCAAGCATCCGCTGCCATATTTTCGCGATCCGCTCTTCTGTGTCATTCTGCGGAGGATCGAAATTTGAATTCCAAGATTGAGCGGACGCGGCTCGATTAGGAATGGTTTCCAGACTTAGCTGCCCATCATGCAAAGACTCCAATTTGATCCACTGATTTATCCTGGCATTCAGGTTGCCGGTTGAGACAAGAAGCTGGCTTGTCTGTTTCACGGGCAACACGGTCTCCATCGCCTCCAGAGCTTCTTCGGTCTTCATGCCCAGGGCCTGAATGCTCCTGCCAATGCCTGAGTCCACATTGGCTTCCCCTTGCACGCGCCAGAAGTCCCAGTTCACGCTAAGCCATCGCGTATTACTTGATCGGTTGTGCTTCCGCGCAAAGGAGTCCAAATAAATGCAGGAAGAAGCATAGGCGGCGTGACCGATGCCCCCGAGAACGGATGTCAGCGAAGATATCAACAAGACAAAGTCCAACTCCTTCCCGTCAAGTAAGTCTTCCAATACGAGTAGGGCACGCGCCTTCACGCGAAAGTGCGCATCGCCGTGCTCAGAGTCCACCGCTTTAACTTCGCGATAACTCTGCTCCTCCACGACTCCGGCCGCATGAATGACGCCATGCAGATCACCAAACACGGTATTCGCTTGCTCGATAACCGTCCGCATGCTGCTGAGATCTTCAACAGCCGCATCAATATATAAGACTTCGCCACCCTGAGCTTCAATACTAGTAATCTTCCCGATTGCTTTGGTAATAGAATTGTCAGCGGGATGATTCGCGATCCAGGAATCCCATGAGTTCTTTGCCGGCATCTTAGACCGGCCCACCAGGACCAGCTTTGCCTGGTAGTTCTTAGCAAGGTACTTCGAAATCTCATAGCCGATGTGGCCCAATCCACCGGTAATCAGATAAACTCCGCCATTTCGAAAAGCAGAATCGTCCGGACCGGGGCTATCCAACTCAACCCCTTCGTATGTTTGAACCCAGCGTTGGGAGTTTCTATAGGCAACAAACATTTCGAGATCTGGACTCAACAATTCCCCCAGCACTTGTTCGACGATTAAGTCATAAGTCTTACTATCATCGGGCAACTCCAGGTCGATGCTCTTAGTTCGAATGTTGGGATACTCTTGAGAAACAACCATACAGGGGCCGAGAATGGTTGATTTCTGCGGATCGAGTGCCTCCTTGCCGTGGACCTCTTGGATACCATTTGAAATCACGAACAGATCCAAATTGCCATTCACATTCTGTCGACCGAGAGCCCTAACGAGACATAATAGACTGTAGAAACCAACGTTCTGGGCCTCTTTGAAAGAATCCCCCGGCGATAACCCTAGCCTGGATTCGTTCAGACTCCATGCATGAATGATAGGGCCAAGAGTACAATTGTCCGTCTGCAACGCCCGAATCAGCAGTTCATAGTGTTGAGAGTTGTTCGGTTCTAAAACAAAACTATTCGAGTCGAGCTGCTGGTAAGTTCTGCCAGCCTCAACCGTTACCACCCGTTGGTCAAAACCCGTGAGACGGTGAACGATTTGCGACGTGAAGTTTCCATTTGAAAATACTACCCAGGTCCGTCCTTCGTCTTTAACCCGAGTTAGAGTACCTGCCTTGAGTGTCTTTGATAACGAGCGCTTCCACGACGGCACGTAGAACCACTTAGATTGATCGCTGTTCTTCTGAATAGACACCTCTTGTGGATGATCCGTCTCTAAAGCACGGACTGTCTCCAGCCAGTATTTCTGCCTTTCAAAAGGATAGGTCGGCAAAGAGATTTTGCGGCGCCGTTGAGCTTGAGGGAATTTCCCCCAATCAATCTCGATTCCCGTCAGCCATAACTTACCCACGCTGTGACATAGGAATTCAAGATCGGATTGATTTTCGTAGTGGTGTCGCAGCGAGGAAACTGTCACGGCATTACCGGCATTTCGGCGATCTGGATGTTGCGCAGCCAGGACACTCAGGGTTTTTCCTGGCCCAACCTCAAGAAGGATCGCGTCCTTGAATTGCCACAGATTATGCAAGGCGTCGCTGAACCTGGCAGTCTGACTGGCGTGCCGGCCCCAATAAGCCGGATCGGTCGCCTCCTCGTTGGTAATCCAGTTACCGGTTACATTAGATATAAACGGAATCTTCGGCTCGAGTAATCGAACCTTTCTTACTTCTTCGACAAATGCCGGCACGATCGGATCGAGCATGCGCGAATGGAAGGCGTGCGTGTTTCGCACAGGCCGCGTAATGATGCCCTTTGCTTCCACCAATTTCCCAAAGTTGGCTATTGCCAGAGTGGGACCGGCGATCACACACAGATTCGGGCCGTTAATCAATGAGATCGAAAGTTCCGGCGAAAGCAGCGGAGTTATTTCCGGCTCACTCAGCAAGACCGCCAGCATGGACCCTTCCGGCAATCCATTGGCCAACTTCGCCCTGTGCGCGATAAGTCCGAGGGCATCTTCGAGTGAGAAAACACCGGCCAGACATGCGGCAACATATTCTCCCATGCTATGACCCACGATGGCTGTAGGAGTTACCCCCAGGTGTTGCCATAAGCGCGCCAGAGCATATTCAATCGTGAACAAGGCCGGCTGTGCGAATATTGTCTGATTGAGTGTTTGAGTTGCCTGTTCGTCGGACTCGTTAGCCTTACCACTCAGCATTGCCTTCAAATCGATCCCGCTTTTCGCACCTGCCTTTCTTTCGCTAGCATTACTCGCGAAAATGGCCGTTCGAATATCAACACCGAGATGGCGCTCGAGAAGTTTCGCGCAGTGATCCACCTCCTCCCGAAATACGTCCCACTCCTTGTATAACTCGTGGGCCATTCCCACGTATTGATCTCCCACGCCAGGTAGCAAAAATACGATGGGCGGACGCGACGATTCATCAACGTGCGAAGAAAAAATCCGCTTTGAGTTTTCCTCTCTCAGGACAGCGATGGCATCTTCGCGATCCGCGGAAACCAGAACTCTCCTGTGCGCGAACGCTTTGCGCCCTAACTGCAACGTATGCGCAACATCAGCTATTTCGACTTCAGTATTCCGTTCCAAAAAATCCGCCAGGCGATTTGTCGCTGCTTCCAAAGCGGTCGAACTCATCGCAGACAGGACCAGCAATTGCGGCAGAGTTGAGCTTGCGGGTTTTGGAGAAACGGGCGCTTCTTCCAGGACGACGTGTGCGTTAGTGCCGCCCATCCCGGTTGACATAATGCCCGCTCGCCGCGGCGCAACGCCGTCCCATGAAGCAAGCTGAGTGTTCACATAAAAGGGCGTCTGGGCGAAATCAATTTCAGGATTTGGCTGGGTGTAATGCAGAGTCGGCGGAATTTTTCGATGCTTGAGAGCCAGGACAGTTTTGATGATGCCCGCAATCCCCGCTGCGGCATCCAGATGACCAACGTTTGTCTTCACCGATCCGATTGCGCAATAGCTTGATCGCGCCGTAAAAGCCCGAAAGGCCTTTGTCAGGGCCATGAGTTCAATCGGATCGCCTACTGGAGTTCCCGAACCGTGAGCTTCGACATAGCTTACACTCTCCGCGTCGACACCCGCGTTTGCCAATGCCTCTACCACAGCATCGGCTTGGCTGTTAACACTTGGCGCTGTGTAGCCGGCTTTTTCAGACCCGTCATTGTTAACGGCGGATCCTTTGATCACGGCGTGAATCGTGTCGCGGCTCGCAATAGCGTCTGCCAGCCGTTTAAGAATAACAATTCCACCACCGCTTCCGAAGACCGTGCCATTAGCCTTGGCGTCAAACGCCCTCACATGTCCATCTGGAGAAACGACTCCGCCGCCGTCGCAAAAATAACCGGCTCGGTGCGGGACCCGCACCGAGATAGCTCCGGCCAATGCCGTGTCCGTCTCGTGACTCAACAGACTTTGGCGAGCCAAATGAATGGCCACCAGCGAAGTCGAACAGGCCGTTTGGATCGTGATGCTGGGTCCTTTTAGATTAAGTTTGTAGGACAGCCGGGTGCTTAAAAAATCCTTATCGTTAACGATCAACGTCGGAATATAATCTTCGGCAAACCGACTCGTTAGGCCATTGTTCATGAAGTAAGTATTCATGGCCGCCCCTGTGAATACTCCAATGCGGCCCGCATAACGGTCAGGATCGCATCCCGCATCCTCCAACGCTTCATGTGCCAGTTCCAAAAGAATACGATGCTGCGGATCCAGGGCCGCAGCTTCTGTTGGAGAAAAACCAAAAAAGGCGGCATCGAAGAATTCGGGCGCAGCGAGGATCGGTGCTGCCTTTACATAGCTGGGATCATTCAGGAATCGATGAGGAACACCGGCCTGCGCCAGCTCTTCATTCGTGAGACGACCGATGGACTCAACCCCATTCGCGAGATTTTCCCAAAACGCATCGACGCTATCCGCCCCCGGCAAGCGACAGGCCATCCCGATAATCGCAATATCGAACTGATTCTCGGTCGGATTTGGCGGGCTGTTCAGGCTGAGTTCCGTGTTCAACGTATTAAATAACCAGATTCACTATAATAAAAAGAACGTCATTCTTGAAAGCTAAATGTCTGCCACCCTGCAGCTAAAAGACTTGATTAGCGGGAAACCTATTCAACGAGATTTCGCCCAATCGCGCCGCGCCAAATAGCGGCGGAGGGTACAGAACCTATTAGGCCGGTTTCGCCGGGATAATCGGCACGGGCAGGGCTTTCCGATCGGCTTTCCCGGTCGGACCGAGCGGTATCTGGGCTAACCTTTCAAAATGATTTGGAATCATGTAATCGGGCAGGTGTTTTCTTAAATAGCCTCTGAGTTCTTCAACCTGCCAGTCACCTCGAGCGACGATGTAGGCGACGATGAGGACAATGCTCTCTGAATACTTCTTTATTGCGCATAGGCAGTCAGCGATTCCTGGAAAATCTCGAATCGTATTTTCGATCTCGCCCAGTTCAATTCTCAGCCCGCGTATTTTAACCTGGTCATCATCGCGCCCGAGGTACTCGATGTTCCCATCCGGCAACCAGCGGGTCTTGTCTCCCGTCCGATAAACTCTTTCGCCGGTATCAGCGAAATCCTGCACAAATTTCTCACTCGTTAGGTTATCATTGTTTAAATAACCACGGGCCACACCAGCTCCACTGATGCATAACTCTCCGCTTTCTCCGATAGCCACCTGTTTCCCATCCTTTATAATGAAAAAACGCGTATTATGAATAGGCCGACCAATCGGAATCCTTTCGAAGTCGTTGTTAGTCGGACAGTTATAGTAGCTAACATCGACCGTAGCTTCGGTTGGACCGTAAAGGTTGGTAAGTCGCGCTCCTGTCTTTGTACCGAAAATGTCATTGAATCGTCGGACATGACTTGGGGCAAGGGCTTCGCCGCTCGAAAATATCTGACGGACCGATGACATTCGCTGCAACACACTTGCATCCTTTCCTTCAAGGTATTCCAGAAACACATTGAGCATGGACGGGACGAAGTGCATTACGCTCACCTTCCATTTCTTGATGGCATCGAGAATGAGTAACGGCATCGCTTCGCCTCCCGGAACCAAAAAACAAAGTCCCGCTCCGTTGAACGCCGACCAGAAGAGTTCCCACACCGAGACATCGAAATAGTAGGGTGTCTTTTGTAGAATAACGTCTTTCTCTCCGAGTGGGTAGGCGCTCTGCATCCAGTTCAGGCGATTGATGACGGAGCGATGTTCGATCATTACGCCCTTCGGTTTACCTGTGGATCCCGAGGTGTAGATCACATAAGCGAGATCGTTCGGCTTGTTCACGATCGCCGGATTTTGCGCCGATCCCTCGTAAATATGAAGGTCTTCGAGATTAATCGTTAGGCCGGCAAAGTTAAATTTGTTCGCCGTCTTATTTTGAACCAACAACAAAGAAACCGCCGCGTCCTTCAGCATGTAGTCTATTCGATCCGTCGGAAGGTTTGGAGAGATTGGAAGGTAAGCAGCACCAGCTTTAGTAACTCCCAATAACCCTATAATCATTGCGAATGATCGTGACACCATGATCCCAATGACTTGATCGGGACTGGCGCCTTTGGCTCTTAATAAATGCGCTAGCTGATTCGCCTTATCGTTCAGCTCCGCATACGTCATCGCACAGACACCGAATGCTTTGTCGTGATCACAAATGACTGCGGTGGCCGCTGGCGAGTTTCTGACTTGAGCTTCGATCAATTCCTGGATCGTCGCGTTATCCGGAAACGCTTTGTCGGTGCGATTGAATTCAGCGATTTTTTTTAAATCAGCCTTCGTGGCAACACGCAGACAGTCGCTCTCCATATTCAATCTGATCAAGCGAGAGGCTTGCCGGCCTGATCGATAAAGATTTTCCCAAGAAGTTCCTCATGGATTTGTGTCGTCCCTTCCAAAATCTCCATGAGTTTGGAATCCCGATAGTACCGCGCAGCGGAGGATGAGCTATGACATCCTGAAGCGCCTTGTATCTGAACGGCATCGGACGCCGCTCGGACAGCGGCTTGCGAATTGTAATACTTAGCGATCAGGGCTTTTGAAAACGCTTCGGACAAATGCTCGTCCTCGGCTCGGCATGCCGCATAGCTCAAGAGATGGGCCGCTTCCAGATCAGCGCCCATTCTCGCGATCAACGAGCGAATCATTCCGAAGTTACCAACGTTTCGGTCCCCTACTCTCCGCTCGGCTGCATAAGAAACGCTTTCTTCAAAGCATCCGCGCAATAGTCCTGCCGCCGAACACGCTGTGCTGATTCTTCCATATTGCAGGCCAACCATCGCGACGTGCGACAAAGCAAAGCCCGGCTTGCCGACGATGCTGGAAGCAGGAACTGCTACATCGCGAAAAGTTAGCTGGGCCAAGCCTGCCGCACGAAATCCCAACATTTCTTTGATTGGTTCGATTTCGAGCCCAGAGGTCTCTCGAGGAAGGATACACGCGACGAATCCTTGTTCACTCTTACCGAAGACCAGAAACAGTCCCGCAATCTGCCCATTGGAGATCCACTTCTTTTCTCCATTCAAAACGAAACCGTCGCCTTCATTTTTCCTTCGAAATTCGGTCGTTAGGGATTGAAGGGCGCTTCCTCCGCCGGATTCGGTCAGGGCAAAGGCACCGATCGTTTTTCCTTTAGCCAATAGTGGAAGCCACTTTTTTCGCTGCTCGTTAGTTCCCCATTTGAGTAACGTCATTGAAACCATCGCTTGAACGGTTATTAGTCCCGTCAAAGCAGAAGAACCGCGTCCAAACGCTTCATTCAGCAAACCGAAAGTAACAAAATCCCATCCTTTACCTGCGTAATCAGTCGGCAACGTACTACCCAGGTATCCCGTGTCTCCCAATAATGAGACAATAGATTCTGGATGCGTTTGATCTCGATCCCATTGTTCGACAAATGGCTCCACCTCCGTCGCGACGAACTTCTTGACTTCCTGGTAGCGAGTTTTCTGTGCGTCCGTTAATAAACTTTCCATTCGGAGTGCGATCTCTTTTGCGTGATCGAGCTTGAAAAATACAGCCGTTTCCAGGCCGAAAAGACTATGCAGCTAGCTGCCCATTCTTCCTCATGACAAAATCAGCGGTGGCCTTGATCGATTTAAAATTCTCTATGTCTAAATCGTCCATCCCAACTTCGATACGAAAAGTCTTTTCGATGAATGTCATCAGTTGAACGGCGAACAAGGAGTTGACGATACCGCTTTCAAAAAGGTGATCTTCCTCACTGAAGTCGACCACGTTGATAGAACTGAGGATAAAACTCTTTACCTTCTCCTTTATCCTGCCTTCGACTTCTGTGCTCATGACTCCGGATAAGAATAGAATCCTTTGCCGGTCTTCCGGCCCAGTTGCCCGGCATGCACCATCTTCCTGAGCAACGGAGAGCAACGATATTTTGGGTCCTGGTAGCTCTCGTAGAGCACGTCCAGTGAGCGCATCACGGTATCGAGGCCAATTAGATCCGCCGTTTCCAGCGGGCCCATCTTATGACCGAAACATTTCTTGAACAGGGTATCGATCGTCTCCGCTGTGGCGACGCCATCCTGCAAAACAAAGACAGCTTCGTTCATGAACAAATGCGAAATCCGGTTCGACACGAAGCCGGGCATATCCTCCACAACAATCGCTTCTTTATTCAGCTGTGAAAATAGCTGCTTCAAGATTTCCAACGTCCGATCTGAAGTGTGATAGCCGCGGATGACTTCCACTGTAGGCATTGCGTAGACTGGGTTCATGAAATGCATGCCCACGACTTTGTCCGGACGATTAGTAACGCTTCCTATTCTGGTGATCGAAATACAAGAGGTGTTGGCGCCAAAGCACGTTTCTGCAGGCATCACGTCATCAAGATTCTCATAGACCTGTTTCTTGATGTCCCAATCTTCAGTAACATTTTCGATGATGAATTCGCAGGATGAAAGATCGCTATAGCTCGTCGTAAACTGCATAAGCTTAAGCGCGTTCTCCTTACTTACTCGCGGCGCGGCGGTAGAAACGAGCGAGGCAAATCGAATATTTTTCAGAATGTTTGCTTCCGCCTGTTTTAGAATTGCATCGGACACATCCAAAATCACCGCGTCGATTCCATGAAGAACCAAATCCGTGACGACGCCGGCGCCGATGTTGCCCGCTCCTAATACTCCAACCTTTTGCAACTTCATCTCGCGGCGGTTTTCCTCGTTACGCTCCGAGTTCTGCGTTGTTGACCACGCATTTGCGCTTTCGTCGCATCCGTCCGGCTTCCATCACCTTCTGCGGTCTTTTTTAATTTCGCTGCGAGCAAGTTGATCGTCGGACATTCAAAGAGAGTGGTAATGGAGAAACTCCTTTTCAGCTCTTTCTGCATGAGGGCAATCAATTGTACCGCTCTTAGCGAGGTGCCGCCGACTTCAAAGAAATTGTCGTTCATCGCGATGTTTCTTCGGGCCAAAACCCTCATCCACATATTCGAAATGTTTTTTTCCAGAGTGTTCGCTGGCCCGATGCCATCACTAACATCCGCAGTTTTGTCACCGTAACGAAAATCCTCGACTGCTTTCGCAATGCGACTGATGTCGGCAAGCTCGTTCGCGATCTTTTGAAATTTCTCGGAACGATTGAAGTGATCAAATCGGCTTCTCGCAGGATTTCCCGATTCGCGTTCGACCTTGTTCCTTGATCCTGCGGCGAATGATTTTTGATCCGGTTCGTAACGTAAATCCAATAGCGTTTCCGTCCGAAACTTAATGGTCCGTACACCCGTCTTGTCTTTTTCTCTATCGTCCGCAGGCAAGCTTTCGATGAACTCAAGCGCAGGAGAGTTCCTCTCGGTGGGGACGTAATGTAACTCGACGAAACTCTTCCCCTTCTCTTCCGCTTTCCGCCCCAGTTCCGACAGCAAAAAATGCTCAACTCCACGTCCCAGCACACGGCAGCTCAATAAAAATGTATCAATTCGAAGCCGATCCGGCTCTATCTCATATAAAAGAATTCCGACCAGGCCGTAATCTCCAAAACGATCGCTCACACTCGCGATCAGGCATTCGTGATTCTCTTTTTCGAGCCAGCCCCTGATTTCGTTTTCAGTTCTTCGAATGGAGGTGAAGTTGAATTGATTCGTTCTGATGGTGAGCTGGGAGACACGAGCGATCTGACTTTCTGTCGGCGCGTCTACGTGAATTCGCAGCTGCAAGCCATTCAGAAAATCCTTTAGCGAGACCGTGCGTTCCCGGAATTCTTCCCGTTGCACATTTTCCTGATACATCCCAGTCCGCTTCTGATCTTCCTGCGTCGAAACCGTGCCTTCCAGACCCCAGATGCCTTTTAGAAACGATGCGATCTCTTTTGTTTCGGTTGGTAATTGCAACGTCAGCACTTCAGGACAATTGATTCTGACGTAGGCGCACTCGACCGGCTCATCGTCGATGAAAAGAAAACTTTCCAAACCAAGATTGAGCTCTTCCGCTAGCGCTTTGATGTTATCGGATTTGCGGTTCCAATTAATGCGCCACGCAACGAGATGCTCGCGCTTGAGGACCATCTCCCTTTGTTGATCAAAAACTTCAAAGACATCTTTCTCGTTGTTTTTGCTGCAAACGCAGAGGAGTAAGCCGACTCTCGATTCGTCGACCAGGAACTGTTGCAACAAACGATGCGCCTCGGTTAATCGAACGCCCGTCGGTCCGTCTTCCCCGCAAACACCTTGCCAAAGTGTGTTGTCACAATCGATCACGATGACTTTTAGTGGACTCCGCCGCAGACTAAGAATTGTCCGAATCAAAGTTGTTCCAATCGCGGCGTAACCTTCCAGCGTGAACGGAACATGTCCGAGTCCATGACTGTGCGGATCGTGATAATCGGAAAGCGGATAGCGCGTAGTGAGCAATTGCGATGAGATAAAATGAACATTCGCGATCCTGTTTGCTCTTGATGAGAGCGTCTGCTCGGCCGCGTCAAAAATTTGCTTCGACACTTCCGGTGATCGCGGGCAGACGCACAAAATCATCGGCGCCGTGGAACCCGACATGAAGGCATCCAGCGCTTCGCAAAATTCGTCCACACTGCTCTCCAAAACGGAACTTACCTTCTGTGCGGAGTTGATCGCCATTGCCGATTCTTCGCTCACCTCAAGTCGACGGGCGTAAACGTTGAAGAGCCCGGAGTTCTCGAGCAGTTTTTCCTGTTCGACGGTGCAGCGAAAGCCTTTCTCAGTAAGCAATTGCTCCACTTTTTTCACTGCAAGTTTTGTGAGGTCGTGAATCTCAACCACAAGTTGGTCGATCAACGGCCAGTGTTCGTCTGCAATGCCGCGCAGGATCTCCAATTCGCTTTTCTCGGCGTCAATTTTAAGAAGGTGAACTTTGTCGATCCGATTTTGGCGAATGATGTCCGATACCGAAATCAAGCGGCATTGGTAAGTGCGTTGACGCAGCCTCTCGGCGGTGAGTTCATTAACGAATGCTTCGCGTGATTCACCACTTGCGTCGCTGCTCAAAACGTTTCGCACGATCGCACTGACGGCTTCTCTATCCTCATTGGTATCGGAATAAAAACTAGAGAAGACCGATGAATTCTCGTAAAAGGTAAACGCCGCCGTCTTCGTCCTGTCGGAAACACCGAATTGAAAGCAATGAACGTTTGATCCGTACGCCTCGCAGTTGGCTTTTAGTAATTCATAGACCACGGGCGAAGGCTCATAGGAGTAGATTCTCGCGCTCGGACAACGATTCAAAATAAATAACGAGAACAAGCCAATGTTCGCACCGATGTCGATAACCGTATCTCCCTCATGAACGGCGATCCCATGGCGCAGGTAACACTGATCGCGAAAAATCTCCCGATAAAGATAATCGGTCTCATATTGATGGAGGTGAACGATCTCCAGTCCGTTCGGCAACGTATATCGCGAACGGCCGCCAAAACATTTCTCCAATCTTTCACTGTCTGGTTGCAATCCGACCGGCTGGTCCTTTCCGGTCCAATCTTCCAGACTAAGCAGAATTGCGTTAACGCCGTCGTTGTTTTCGCGAAAAACGCTTCGATTGCCTAACAACTGTTGAAATATTTGGTTGTAAGGTGCGAACTGAACACGGGGCGCGAAATCAAAGTGATCGCCCCAAAACTCGATCGTATCCTCTATCGGTTCCGACGTGAAGGTGGAGGCGAGGCAGAGCTCAAGCTCGTCTCCCGCATTAGCGATAGCGCCGGGTCGATCCAGGTAGGCAAAAACTGCACCGGTGATTTGCATGCAGTGCGTTCCCGATTCGTCGAAAACATCGATGTCGCCCGTTAGTTCTTTGGCATCGCCGTTGGATCCAACACGTCGCGTTGCCCGCGACCACAGGATGTCAGCGAAGTCATGCTCGCTGATTTCAATCCGATCGATCGATTTTAGAATGTAGGTGGCGCCCCTCTCGAGCGTGAAAGTCCCCAGCAACTGTGTGATGGAATCGATGATAATTGGGTGCAACGCACTTCGTTCCGTTTTCGATAGGTCGCTGGGAATAGCTATTTTTCCCAAAACATCGCTACCTGAGCGCCAAACTTCGGACACATTCTGAAAATGCGGACCGTACTGGTTCCCGTTCTGACGCAGTTTTTCGTAGAATGTTCTTCCGTCAGCGATCAATTCCGCGTGCGCCTTAAATTCGTTAGGCGAAAATACGACCCGCGAGCCTTCGCTTAGACACAGGCTCTGGCGATCGATTCCTAGTTCAACAAGCGGCCGAGCTACCTCTCCACCGTCGCCGGAGATTGGACCTAAGAATACATAATCGACGCGGTTACTATTTTTCTCGGAGGCATTAACTTTGATGACGGAATCTTGATCCGTGAGAATAAGCGGACTTTGAAATCGTATATTTTGCAGAGTTCGTGCTGTCTCATTAAAAATTTCACGATGAACCTGCAGTGCCAGTTGAATGTAAAACGAACCAGGGAGTACGATCAGGTCCGCGAAACCGTGGTCGGCGAGATACGGCTGGGATCCAATTCCGATATTGAATTCCGCGGTTTTGTCCTGCGGAGAATCGGAAGAAAAAGTGGTGAACCCGAATGGCGGTGCCTGCATTTGCTATGTCACTGTATGACTAGCAGTTATTGGACGAGACGTCCGCACTAGAATCGCGCTGCGTGATCACTTGCCGCGTGCCAAAATTATGGAGGCGAGGGCTCTTCTGGTTCAGCTCGGCGATGCCTCCATGGTGCGGGGCCGGCTGCCAACCCGCAAGCGCAGGCCAGCTATGAAATTGCATTAAAGCTCTTACGAGCAAAGGAAGAGGAAACACCCGAGACTGCCTGGCTCCATGACAAGCTTGCCCAGGCGAAGCACTGCTCGGGTGACAGCATGCGTGCTCAGTTAAATTTGGAAAGAGCTGTGCAGTTTTGGAAGGATCATCCACCAGCCAATTCACTGGCGCCGATCGTAAGTGAAAAACATATCGCGCATCGGCAAGAAGCTTCGCAAAACCTAATTAGACTGAACGAATTCAGGAATAGAAAGCCACCGGCGGAATTCCACTGCAGTTCGCCGCGAGCTGCTCACAACCGAATTGACCTGCCGTGCGAAAGAGACGAGGACAGATACGTTGAAAGGCAATCTGACCAAGCGCCGCTTCAAGGCGCGAAAAGGATCCTCCTGCGCCTTGTGCAAACCCAATAAGCACAAAAGAGAGGACAAGAAAAATATTGGGGATCTGCGCCAGGCAGTGAAACATGAGGACGAAATGGCCGCGCAACCGAAACCGGCCTAACGAGAGGAAGCGCTCGTCAGGATGTCAAGAGAGCGAGGGTCCGGCCGGGGCTGCACGCGCTTCATCATGAGACGCCTATTGCGTTTGTCGCCGGTGGCATGCTTCGGATCGCCGAAAAAACGCGGAAAATAAGGTGGAAAGGTCTCGACGTGGCGCTGGGCTGGTGTGTAAGGGTCGTTAGTAGAAATTTTGCCCGCATCCGGCCATGTATTGTTCCAATTGTGGAGTCTTGATCCCGCAAGAAGCGCAGTTTTGTGCGTCGTGCGGAAAACCGGCGCCTCAACCCGACGCTCCCGCCTCGGCTCCGAAGCTGCCCGAGCCTGCTTCGGTGAAGGAGCAGGCGGCGCCGCTTCCGTCAGCCCAAGAGGTCGATCCGAAACGCCGGCAAACCGAAACAGCGACAAAAGCCCCGGCTACGACGAAGGCGAGAATCGGCCGCTTCTTCGTAACTGCTGCTGCGATTATTTGTCTGGTCTTTGGTTTCGCGATGATGATTTTCGCGCCCATGGCCGTCGGGCTAAAGTTGTTGGTGCTTCTTGCTGAACTGGGTCTCGCTGTTGCCGTCTGGAAGAGATCGAGAATCCGCCTCCGCACCCTGTTGGTGCTGGTCGTCGCTTGCAGCATTTTCTTCTTCGTCCTGCTTGGCGTTGGCGCCTCGGAGCGACCGCCGCCTGTGCTGGAGTCGGGTGTGCCGGCGACATCAAAGGACGAAGGAGATATCCTTGACCAGGTGGCGCAGGGCGGTCTCCATCTGATTCCTCAGAATCCTGAGGATCTCATCGGAAGGTGGAAAGGGGTCGGTCCGGAAATATCGCTGACGGTCGACGTGACCTTTACCGAGGGCGGATTCCAGATGTTGAGCGGGCGGCCCGATGAAGTCGGGATCTGGATCCACGGTCCCTATACCGTGGATAACTCAAGCTGGCCGATGAAAATTACGGTCTTTGATGGGGATCAAAAACAAAAACGCTATTTCGCGGTGGCCATTACTGGTCGGGACAAGATGGATTTGCAAGAGATCGAATCGCCCGACGACCCGCTGAATGCCGACAAGGTGTCGCAGCTACTTCGGCAGCAATGAGCAGCCGAACTGGAGAAGCGAGATAGATCATGCCTGCACTCTTGCCGCACGAAGGTCGACGTTTCGTAGCCGCCGCAACGAAAGGGTCGTCGGACCCCCTCACTCCCCGGCACCGTTCACCGCTCGGCCCGTTTCCGGCGCGGCGCGGTGAAAGCAAATTCCTAGCAATAGCAATAGTGGCAACAAGCCGTCGCTGTTTCGTTTTCATCGACCGGCAAGCCGCCGAAGTTACCTCGTTTACCCAACGCACCGATCGCTTCCCATGATACCACGCTCCGCTCTTCGCCGTTTCCTGCCCTCGGTGCTGGCCCTTCTCTGTCTCGCCCTCAGCACTGCCAGTTCGCTGCGGGCAGCGGACGAGGTCAAATTTCCCGCCGACGGTTCGAGCGTCCGTTTCACCCCGCCGGAGGGCTGGAAGATTAGCCACGAGGACGACGGGAGCATATATTGCACTGCGCCTGACGGTCAGTATTTCTTCGCGCTCGTCCCGGGCAAGGACCACATCCGCGATATGAAGAACGAACTACCGGGGGTGGCGAGGACGCTGGGTGACAGCAGCAAGCTCATTGACACCACAGGGGGGCATAGCATGGAGGGGGATTACCACAATGGCCTCAAGATCATCATCTACTCGTTCAAGGGCAAGAGAGACGGCCAGGATTTTGCCGTCGTGGCCGCCGGGTTAGTGCCAGCGAAGGGCGACATGTGCATGCTCCTGTGCGTGGCACCTCAGAAGGCCCAGGACGCGCATGACAAGGAGATGCGCGCCGTCATGCGCTCGCTTAAGACTGCGGCGGATTAACCCGACTTCCGCTATTCGACCCGCAAAACAACTATTCTTGTCCGTTTTCAGACGCCCCTTCCTAGGGAGCTGCCTTCGAAATGAGTTAAAAAGCCGCGTAGTGGCGACTTACCCTCTTCTCAGCGGTATTTTTCTGCCTACGATGAGTGGCTGTCATGTATTTGAAATGCGGCACGCGGCGCCGCCTTCATCTGATTCCTCAGAATCCGGAGAATCTCATCGGGAACTGGAAAGGGGTGGAACGCAAAATATCGCTGACGGTCGAGGTGACCTTGAACGAGGCAAATTCCGAATGATGGTAGGCCGCATGAAGGCAGGAACTGGATGATCCAAGGTTCCTACACCGTGGATAACTCAAGCTGGTCGATGAAAATCACGGTCGTTGAGGGGAATCGAGAACACTATTTCGCGGTGGCAATTACCGACCGGGACAAGATAGATTTGGAAGAGATCGAATCGCCCGACGACCCGTTTAATGCCGACGATGTATCGCAGCTGCTTCGGCTGCAATGAGCAGCCGAACTGGAGAAGCGAGACAGATCACTGTTGACGTCTAAAGGTCGACGTTTCGTAGCCGCCGCAACGAAAGGGTCGTCGTGCGCTTTGGGCAATCCCTATCAGCACAAAGCGAGAGCGTTATTTCGTTTTATCGCCAGTGACGTGATTCGGGTCGTCGAAGAAACTCGAATGGATTTGGTTGACGATCCGGAAAGAAGGCGCTGCTTTCGCGGCGACATCTCCCGCCAGTTTGATCGTGTCCTTGTTGCTGATCAGCCCGGTCAGATAGACGGCATGATCGGAGGTCGTAATCACTTTTACCGATGTGGTTCGCGAATCGATTCCCGCCTCGGTCAACGCCTTGGAAATTTCTTGTGTGACATGCTGATCATCTGGAGAGTTTGACTGCGTCTGAGCCTGCAATGACGGGCCAAGGACGATAAGAAGGCCAAGGACGAGGATTTTTGGTAATAGGCTCATGGAATCCTTGTAATTCATGGCGGTGGCTGAAGTCTAGAAGTCATTTCATAAACTAGGCGTGTCATCCAGAGCTGGCGAAACGCGGCGAAGCATCTCGCGCGCGTCCAGCGACGTCCCACTCGAAAACAACGCCCAGAAACGCTTGCGAGGTCTCTCGCTCCGCTCGGGATGACACGCTTCTCCCCCATTTTATTTGATGCTGGCGGCGAGACTCCTTGCCCCTAACAAGATGGCGGATGATTTCCAGCTACTGCGGAGCGGGTCCCGGGGGAACGCAGCCGTCGCCAGCATGTCCCATGCAATCATCGTAGGCTGCTTTGCGCATGCTGTAAAAAGTCATCGCTTCGCTTCGGTCCACTTCACGGCGGAGACCGATGAGGTATTGATTGCGTTCGCCACTGTTGCGGAAGGTGCGTCCCACGGGTTCTTGGTTGCGGAGGGCGAAACGGAGTCCCGCTCCGAGGACGATGGATGCTTCGTTCTCCTCGCGGAAGCCGATGAAGTTGCCGCCCCGGAGATGATTCTCAAAGTAGGCCGCTTTGGAATTTCCCAAAGCCGCCGCTTTGTGAAACCAAGCGATTGCCTCCCCGCGGCTTTGCGGCACGCCCATGCCGAATTCATACATCCGGCCGAGTGCGAACTGTCCCTTGGAATCGTACTGCTCGGCGCTCTTGCGATCCCAGAACGCCGCCTGAACCCAATCCTCGGCCACGCCTTTGCCCAGCTCGTACATGTTTCCCAAATTTCGCTGCGCGGTGGAATCACCCTGCTTCGCAGCGAGCGTGTACCACTTTACTGCTTCCCCGTCGTTTTGTGCGACTCCTTCGCCAAATTCGTATTGCGAGCCGATTTGTAATTGCGCACGGGCATTTCCCTGCTCAGCCGCTCGCAGAAACGCGGGGAACGCACCGGAAAAATCCTTTGCGAGATAGAGACGCCGGCCTTGCTCGAAAGCGGACGACCCGGTGGCGGCAGCGGGAGCCGCAGTCTGTCCGGCGACGGCGAGAGCGCGTTTGGCAAGCTCGCTCCCTTTGCCCGCAGCAAGCCCGTACCACTTCAGCGCCTCGCTTTGGCTGGCGGTAACACCGATGCCGTTTTCATACGCGCGCCCGAGGTTGAAAAACCCATCGACGTAGCCTTGGTCCGCCGCCCGGCGATACAAGGCAAGCGCCTTCGCGGGATCGCGCGCGACGCCGTAACCCTTCTCGTAATGATAGCCGAGCGCGGTGAGCGCGGCGGGATGATTTTGCGCGGCGGCCAGGCTGAGCCACTTCGCCGCAAGCGCCATGTCGCGGGTCCCGATTTTCCCCGTGGCGTAGCCGAGCCCGAGGCAATATTCCCCGGTCGCGTCCTTTGGATTTTCGCCCGTGCGCTGGAATTGGGCGACGCGACCCTCGCAGGCCGCCCATTCTTCCATGATATCCGCCCGGGCGTGGAGCGAGGCGATCGCTCCCAAAGAGAGGAAAGCGGCCCCAATCATCATTGCGCAAAGTCGCCTCAATATTATGCCAATCATAGGGATCGATTACCTTCCGAGGGTTCGATGCTTTCGGTTAATAGGCCTTCCGTCAAGCTGTTTGCGGCACTGAGTTGCGGCAGAATACCCTTGCCCGCTCCCACTCAAATCACCTAGCCTCAGCTCGTGCAAAAATTTCGCCAGGCACGTGCCGGCGCATCACGACTTAGACGGATTCCTTTCTAAATCGCCGCTCAACGCAAGGTTCAGGCAAATCGACAAATGCCATCGGTTATCGCTTATTGGAATGGTCAATGCCGCGCTTCCGCCGAGCGCGATGAGCTTTACCTGAGGATGGCCGATCTGGGGAATCTCTCGCACAGCTTTTTCGGGCCCAAGGCGCCTTCCCTCCGGCGATTCGATGAGACCATCCGAGGAGACATTCTCCTCTCCCGTTACATTTTTTCCAACCCGCCTTCCAGTCCGAAGCTAACTCGCATCAGCGACGAGCTGTATTCCTTGCCGCGTGCTTCCCTCTTCGGCTTGGAATTTCGTCTTTACGACGGGCGCGGTCTCTATTCGAGCGATGATCGGATCAGCCTGGTCTTCTGTGTGGATGACGATCCGGAAATCGACGGATTGATGGTCTACGTGGAAGACCGGGCGGAATGCCGCAAGTATAAGAACGAACGCATCCAACAAGCGGACCTTTATCTGGCCGTCCCGCACCTTCACCTGCGCTATTATCTGGAAGATTGGTTGGATTACCTGATTGGGGGAATGAAGTATTACTACATCGAGAATTTGTATTACTGGCGTTACCAAACTCTCTGGGACGAGCGCGAGAAGTTGGTCAATTGCTTCGGCCAAGGTGGTACGTTTGAGCTCTTCGAAACACTCAAACGCCAGCTCGAGAACGAGGTCGAAGCCTGGAGTGGTATTAGTAAGGAAGCGCGGCGCTTTCGCGCGTCGGTGCGAGAGCAAATGGAAGGTTAAGCGCTCCTAATTCTTGAGCGCAACCCTCGGATTAATCCTTGTAGTCTAAGGCTTTCTTGCCTAACGATCGTTGGTGAAATCTTGATGCACCTGCTCGCAGATGTTGTTGTTGCGGAAGTCTGGCATTGGCGCGACGCGGGTCAGTGGCACGTTTTCGGCGCGCTCCTCGCGGAGGCCATCATCTTCTGCTTCGTCACTGCGGGCGGGGCGCCGCTCTGGTCACGTGTGCTCGCGGTTGTCAGCGCTAACGTCGTTTCTTCCGTGGCGGGTTTCTTCCTTTTGATCTGGGCGCTGCCTTGGCTGCCGCCAGGGCCTCAAACTTGGGGCTTATTTCCTTTTGCCGCCTTCTTTCTTGTGGCTTGGGCTCTGAGCGTCGGGATCGAGTACGGCGTTTATCTTTGTCTTCCTCCCTGGCGGCGTCTGCCGCATCTTTTACCCGCCGTTATTCTGAGTAACCTGGCTAGCTACGCGATTCTCTTCGTGGCTTTCAAATTTCGCTAGAGAAGGCGGCTTTGCGAGCTTGTCTGCTCTTCGGACAGATCCATCTTGAACAGGCGCAGCCATTATGTTCCCGCTCCCTTGAGCGTGTCATAACGGGCAACTCAGCTTTGGCATTCGGCGCCGGTAATTAGACATCATGGCCCGTACCGCATTCGGACTGGCCATCACGGCACCATTGCCTAAAAGTACCACACTCACTTTACCGGCCACCCAATTCGGTGCCGAATCCAACTCCTACTTTGCCCGAAACCCCGACAAGCCCGAGCGCTGATCTTTGCTCGAGAGCGATTTGTAACAGCTTGTGATATGCGAAATGTTATCGCCGCTTCAAGTGACCAGTAGCTTAAAACTGGAGGCGAGGGGTGTCGAACCCGCTTGGGGACCCGCAAACCTTAACATCTGATGCGATTCGCGATGCGAAATTGTTTTTCGTCGTCATTGAGGTTGGGTTATTTGGGCGGAGTTGTCACGATATTTGCGTCTTCCAAGCTATTGTTTACGCAAACTAAAAATCGGAGTCCGCGGGCATTTCCGTGCATGCCGTCCACTCGTCCTTCTCGATTCTAAGGAAACCGATCGACGCCCGCCGCTTCGGATTTATCTGCGCCGAGCTGGTAACGGCATTTCATTCCAGCAAAATGCCTTCGAGTGTACCACTTAACAAACCGCAGCATCGGCCTTTCCACGATTGCCTTCAGCCTATTTGGTTTTCGCGGCGCCGGTTTTCGCGAGCGCCTTCTTCGCCAGATGGCTAACATAGAGGGTAACGGCGACGGTCGCGAGGAGTCCTACGCCTAACAAAACGTATTTCAGCGGCGAGCTACCGCTGCCGCCACTGATGCCCGCTTTTCCAGCTCCACCAAGATAGGCGTAGAGCAGGGTGCCTGGTAGCATCCCACCCGCTGAGGCGGCAAGGTAAGGCCAGAAACCGACCGCGGTTACTCCGTAGAAATAGTTACTGAGGTTAAAAGGAATGAGCGGACTGAGCCGCAGCAGTCCGATGATTTTCCAACCCTGCGCGCCGATCGCCTTGTCGATGGCGGCGAATTTCTTGTTGCCTTTAGTGGCGGCTTGCACGCGCTTCCGCACCAGATAGCGGCCGCAAAGAAACGCCAGGCTCGAGCCAATGATCGCACCCGCCAGCGCCACAGCGGTGCCGCCGATTACTCCATAGACCAAGCCAGCGGCGACGGTGAAAATCCAACCCGGCAAAAACAAAACCGTTGCCAGTGCGTATGCTAAGATGAAAAGGACAACGCCAGGCGCGCCGAGAGTTTGCACCCATTCGCTGAACGCCTTAACCCAATCTTTCACCGGCAAAAAAGCTGTGGCGCTGGAGAGCGCGACGAGGGCCACGCCGAGCGCGATCCATTTCCAATATTTTTTCAGGAACTTCATAGAGTTTTAGCGCACGCGCGCGCAGCGATAGAGCCAGGCGAGAGCTTCCTCGCGAAGAGCGTTAGCCACGTCTTGTTGTATTTGTCGCCGGCTTTGCGCGCGAGTTGGGCAAATTTTACGACGTCATAACGCCCGATCCTTGTGTTATCGCTCATATGAGAACGTCGCGCGGATGGCGCGGCGGTTCCGAGCTCGGAAGTCCGCGCACGAGATAACGCAGCGTAAGCAGGAAATCGAGACACGTTCTACGGGTCGGGCCGGCGCGATCGAAGCGGCGTGAGGATGAAGTAACAGCCGGCCGCAAGGTGACGCTGCGTCCAAATGGCCGCAGACGGCGTGAGAAATCGAGATCCTCGAAGCGATCTACTTCGCGAAATCCGCCAAGTTGGAAAAAAATGGCGCGGCGGACGAACATGGCCTGGTCGCCAAGATGCCAGCCAATCAATCGATTGCGGCAAAGCGCGAGGAAACAAGTCACGCGCAGAAGCAGCGAGGGCGAAGCATAGCGCCGGGCGAAGGCGCCGCCGGCCACCTCGCGGTCTTCGAGCGCATGGCCAATTAACTCCAAAGCGTTTTGCGGCAGGACCGTGTCGGCGTGCAAGAACAAAAGCAGATCCCCGCGTGCATGCATCGCGCCAAGATTTAATTGGTGAGCGCGTTGCCGGCGCCGGCTTTCGAGGACGCGCGCGCCGGCGGCAGCGGCGATAGCGACGCTTTCATCCGAACTGCCGGCATCAACCACCAGAATCTCGCAGGAAGTATTTTCGGAGAGCGCCGCGGCGATGCTTTGGCCTAACGAATCCGCTTCATCCAGCGTGGGAATGATGATCGAGATCATCGGCTCTGCATCCGCGGAATTCATTCGTTATGCGAGCGCATACGGGAGAACTTTATTCCGGCGCCGTGCGAGTGAAGCCGGAATTCCGGGCCGGCCTGGAATAAACCAACGCGCCCCGACTCCAATATGGTGCAGGTCCAAACGGCGGCCTAATCGCGTATGAAAAAGGAACTAAACAAAATCGAGCGCCTTGGATTCAAGGCCACATGGCTGGCCGGTTTGGGTTTGGCCTGCTCGATTGCGCTCAGCAGCGCGGTGCAGCCGCCGAGCGATAAAGGCGATCGTGTCGTCACCGGGGGCGATCTCGCTTTCATGAACGACGCCGCTCCCGGCGGCTTGGCCGAAGTCGAGCTTGGCCGGCTCGCGGCCGAACGCGCGACCAGTCCTCAGGTGAAACAATTCGGGCAGCAAATGATCGAGGATCACTCGAAGGCGGGTAAGAAACTGGAGCAATTGGCCCAGCTCAAGAAAGTGAAACTTTCCCCGGGCATTCTTCCGCAGGCGAAGCAGACCAAGGAAAAATTAGCAAAGCTGACTGGTGAAACTTTCGACCGTGAATATGTGAAGACGATGGTGCAGGTGCACGAGAAGGACGTTACCGCTTTCGCAGCCGTTTCCAAAAACGCGACCGATGCGGACGTGAAAACCTTCGCCGCCGCCACCCTGCCGACTCTCCAGCATCACTTGGAAATGATCCGCGCGCTCGCCAGGAACATGAACGTCCAGACGAAATAGCCCGCGGCCTGCCGCAAAACAGAAAGAGAAATATGGCAACAAGAACGATGGAAACCGAAATGACGGACGGGCCCGGAAACACTCTGGAAAAAATTGGCGCGGTCGTCATTCGCTATGGCCTGGTCGCAGTCTTGCTCTGGGTGGGACTGTTGAAATTCACCGCCTACGAAGCGGAAGGCATTCAGGGATTGGTCGCCAATTCGCCGCTCTTCTCCTGGGCCTATGGCGTGATGAGTGTGCGCAGTTTTGCCGCGGTGCTGGGGGTGATTGAGATCACTCTTGGCGTTTTGATCGCTCTGCGTTTCGTGGCTCCGAAGCTCTCCGCTTTCGGAAGCATCGGCGCGGTCATCATGTTCCTGCTCACCATGACCTTTCTTCTGAGCACGCCAGGCGTCTGGCAACCTGGTTACGGCTTTCCCTTTTTGTCGCCCATGCCCGGACAGTTCATTGCCAAAGATTTGCTCTTGCTGGGCGCTGCGCTCTGGACTGCGGGCGAAGCTTTGCGGGCCGCTGCCAGCAGCTTCAGGGCGACCCGTTAAAGACAGCGGAAGACGCCATCGCCAGAGCGCGAGCGACCGCGCCGGCCTTGTTCAGCGTCTCCTGGAATTCCGCGGTGGAATCGGAATCGGCGACAATGCCGGCACCGGCTTGGAAATAGGCTTTGCCATTCTTCAGGACCGCAGAGCGAAGCGCGATGCAGGAGTCGAGATTGCCGTCGAAGCCGAAATAACCGATCGCTCCGGCGTAACAGCCTCGCCGGGTTTGCTCGAGTTCGGCGATGATCTGCATCGCGCGAATCTTCGGTGCGCCTGAGACGGTCCCTGCCGGGAAAGTC
>JBBQFI010000011.1:0-107337 GCA_038321775.1 Chthoniobacterales bacterium
TTACGGGCTTTTCTAACATTCGCTCCTAAATCCTTTGCGCGCGCACCCCTGTTAGCGCGAAATTTAATTGCGCGTAATAAAAAACGCTGAAACCCCGCGCGCTGCGTGGCACCTCATGAACAATATCCAGCGTAGATCGCGAGGTCCCTCGCTGCGCTCGGGATGACAAAGTTATTAGTAGCAGATTTCGGAAACCGAAAATTATGACCGTCGACGAATATCGCCACATCGCATTGGCGCAACCGGAAGCGATCGAGAGTTCGCACATGGATCATCCCGATTTTCGCGTGCGCAAAAAGATTTTCGCGACGATCCGATCACTCACCGCCGGCGAAGGCGTCCTCATGCTCACGCCTGAGCAACAAAAGAAATTCGTGAAAGAAAATTCGAGGATCTTCGCCGCTGTGTCCGGAGGCTGGGGCCTCAAAGGCGCGACTGCAGTCAACTTGGCCCCGGCGAGCGCAAGAATCGTCGACCGTGCCATGCGCACCGCATGGCGCAACAAGGCGCCGAAACGTTTGATCGCTCAGATCGACAACGAGTCCTGACGCGAAGTGATTCGAATTGCGATCGCTGGCGGTGGTGCTGCTGGGTTTTTTGCCGCGATTGCAGCCGCGCGCGCGAATCGTGATTGCGAGATTTCGCTGTTCGAACGCAGCTCGCAATTCTTATCCAAGGTCCGCATTTCCGGCGGCGGTCGCTGCAATGTTACGCATGCGTTATTCGATCCTCGGATGTTCACGACGCGTTATCCGCGCGGCGAACGAGAGTTGATTTCGCCATTCCATCGATTTTCCGCGCGGGACACCGTCGCTTGGTTCGAATCGCGCGGCGTTGCGCTGAAGCGCGAAAATGACGGCAGAATGTTTCCGGTAACGGACTCATCGGAGACGATTGTGGAATGCCTGATCGACGAAGCGAAGGCCGCGGGCGTGCGGCTCTTCCTGCGCAAAGGAATTGAAAAAGCTCGTGTTCGCGCCGACGGCGCCTTCGATTTGCAATTGAGCGACGACAGCTCGGCGGCTTGCGATCGATTGCTTCTGGCGACAGGTGGCGCGCGAAGTCCGATCGGCGCCGAGATTGCGCGTTCGTTAGGCCACACCATCGAACCGCCCGTTCCGTCCCTTTTTTCACTTCATGTTAACTCGGCGTGGTTGCAAGCGTTGCCGGGAATAGCAGTGAACGACGTGGAAGTCTCCGTGGGGAAATTGCGCGAACGGGGCCCGCTTCTGATTACACACAACGGAGTGAGTGGTCCGGCCGTGCTCCGACTTTCAGCCTGGGGCGCGCGAACATTGCACGCGATGGATTATCGTTTCCCGCTACGCATAAATTGGATTCCGGATGTGAAAGAGGCGGTGCTTCGCGCAGAGTTTCAATCGCGCCGGGAAACGCAGCCGAACAAGCGAGTAATCAATTCACCAATCGGCGCGTTGCCGGCACGCCTATGGGAAAAATTAATTTCAAACGCGGAAATTCCTCCCGGAACAATTTGGACCTCGCTGTCGCGCGAAGGTGTGAACGAACTCGTTAGGCAATTGCGCGACACAGAATTGCAGGTCCACGGAAAATCGCTGAATAAAGATGAATTCGTCACTTGCGGCGGCGTGCGATTGCGCGAGATGAATTTCAAAACCATGGAAAGCCGCATCACACCTCATCTTTATTTTGCCGGCGAATTACTCGACATCGACGGCATCACCGGCGGCTTTAATTTCCAGTCAGCATGGACGACCGGTTGGATCGCCGGCCACGCCATGGCCGGGGTCGAACCAACTTCAATCACATGAATCGGCAAGTTTTGCAGAATGCTGTTACGGAAGTGCAGCAAGTATATGCTGATCTGGCGCGACGTCCGATCGAGCGAAACTGCACGCGCCAAACCGAATGTTGTCATTTCAAACTGACTGGCCGCACTCCTTACCTAACAAAAGGCGAAGCGTTGGTCGCCGCGCGAGCATTCCGCGCCACTGGTCGCAAATCGCTCACGGAAAATCCTGATGGCAGCTGTCCGATGCTCCACGTTGCCACCGGCAATTGTCTGATCTACAACGATCGGCCATTCGGTTGCCGCACGCATTTCTGCGCCGCAGCTGGCGGAACAGTCGCACGCCACGAAATTCTTGATCTCATCCGCCGTCTCGAAAAAATCGATGACGATCTCGGAGGTGACGGTCCGCGACTCTTGCAAAACGCAGTCGCGGACGCACTCGAAGAGCTGCGCTAAAGCGATCCCGTCTCCCGAAGCAAGGCTGACTACTTCTTTTTGCCTTCGCCAGGACGATAATCTTCTTCGGCGGCTTCGAATGCTTTCTCGAGACCAACCATGTCTTCGCCTGGACGCAAGCTGTCGAACGCTTCGGATTCGCGACGTAATTCTTCCTCGGAATAATTCGCCGCTTTAATGGAAAGACCGATGCGCCGTTCCAGCTTGTCGACTTTAATGACGCGCGCTTCCACTTCCTGACCGACCTTGAGCACGTCTTTCACTTTCGCGACGTGATCTTCGCTCAGCTGCGAAATGTGCACGAGACCGTCGATGTCATCCTGCAATTGCACGAACGCACCAAAGCTCGCGAGCTTCGTCACTTTGCCCTTCACCAGATCGCCGATCTTGTATTTCTGATCGATCTCTTTCCACGGATCGTCGCTCAGTTGTTTGATCCCAAGACTGATGCGCTGATTAGTTTTATCGATGTCGATGACTTGGGCTTCGACTTCGTCATTCTTCTTAAAGACTTCGCTCGGATGATTGATCTTCCGCGTCCACGACAAATCGGAAACGTGAATCATGCCATCGATGCCGTCTTCCAATTCCACAAACGCGCCATAAGCGGTCATGTTGCGAATCTCGCCGCGCACGGTGCTGCCAATGGTAAATTTCTTCTCGATCTCGTCCCATGGATTCGGTTCGAGCTGACGAAGGCCTAACGAGATTTTTTGTTCTTCCTTGTTCACGCCGAGCACGACCGCTTCGACTTCCTGACCGACGGTCAAAATATCGGCCGGACGCATGATGCGTTTCGTCCACGACAATTCGGAAACGTGAATAAGACCTTCGACACCTTCCTCGAGTTCCACGAACGCTCCATACGGAACGAGATTCGTGATTTTGCCTTTGACGCGCTGACCCGCCGGGAATCGTTCTTCAATCTGATCCCACGGATTTTTCTGCGTCTGTTTCAAGCCTAACGAAACGCGCTCTTTCTCTTTATTGATATCGAGCACGACGACATCGAGCGGTTGCCCGACTTTGAGCAATTCGCTCGGATGTCCGAGGCGTCCCCACGTCATATCGGTGATGTGAAGCAAGCCGTCCATTCCGCCCAGGTCGATGAACGCGCCGAAGTCAGTCAGATTTTTCACTGTCCCGCTCACGGTGTCGCCAATCGTCACGCCTTCGAGGAATTTCTGTCGTTTCTCGCTGCGTTCCTGCTCAATTAATTCGCGCCGGCTAAGCACGACGTTTTTCCGGTCGTCGTTGATCTTGACGATTTTAAAATCGTAAGTGTTACCGACAAACTGCTGCAGATCCTTCGGTGGAATAATGTCGATCTGCGACGCGGGCAGAAACGCTTCCACACCGATGTTGACCATGAGTCCGCCTTTGACGACGGATTTTACTTTGCCCTTTATCAAACCGTCGCCGGCAAAAACGCCCGCGATTTTGTTCCAGTTCTGGCGATACGCCGCTTTTTCCTTCGAGAGCACCACCATGCCCTCGTCGTTTTCAAGGCGCTCGAGTAACACTTCTACCTCGTCGCCTACTTCCATTGATGCCACGTCCTCGAACTCCGACGATGGAATTACTCCCTCTGACTTATACCCGATATCGACCAACACCTCGCGCGGGCGGATTTCTAAAATCCGACCTTTGACGATGCTGCCTTCCTTGAAGTCGCGCATCGACTTGTCGAGTAAATCCTGCATTTGCAACATAACGATAAAATTCTCCTTTTTCGGCTCTAATGGCGATCACCGAGCATCGCCTATCTCGGCGCCCACCGGCCGCCGATCTCCCCTCAGAAATGGGTAGGCACACTAGGCATAATTAACTGCGCGGTCAACCGTTGGACGTTAGCGCTTGCCCGTCCGATGTTGACCGCGATGAAAATCCTCAAGGCGCTCGCAGTTCTTCTCTTGGCATGTCTTTCGTTCCCGCTCATTTCGATCGCTTCGCCCGCAGAAGAACAAGTCGCCGAAGCGATAAAGGCTCCCGCGCTCAGTGTTATTCATTTGTGGGCGCCGTGGTGTTCTAATTGCAAAGCGGAATTGAAGAGCGGCGGCTGGACGAAAATGGTGAAGGACAATCCGAAGGTGAAATTCTATTTCGTCTCGGTCTGGAACAGCGGCGACGACGGGCGCGCGCTTCTCAAGCAATATGAAATCGCCGATCAGCCAAACGTCATCATTCTCGCTGATCCGGGCCCGCGCGGAGTCGATCACATCAAACAATTTGCCGGACTTCCTGTGAGTTGGATTCCGACCACGTGGATCTACAGAGGCGGCGATCTGCGTTATGCGCTGAACTACGGCGAGATTCGTTTTCCAGTTCTGCAACAATTCCTCGCCGACAGCGACTCGGAGTGGGAACACTGAAGTTATTCACAGCGAATCCAGACGAGTCTTTCTGGGTAGCGCACGCGTCTCGCGTGTCGGTTTCGGCGTCTCGCCGAAACGAACTTTCTCGGTCATCAAAAAACTCAGAACAAGCCCGCGATGACGAGCCGTCAGCGCCCACACGCGAGACGCGTGCGCTACCCAGAAAGACCAAGGTTGATCGGTTTACTTTCCGTCGCAGTCTAAGGTAGTATGCCGAAACTTTATCGTTCGATTTTCCAATGACCGCCGCCGCTTCCACCGCCACCGTTCCAATCCACAGCAAGCCACCCGCGATTCTCTCGCTCATCGGCGACACGCCTCTCGTGGAAATCACACGCATGGATACCGGGCCGTGCCAGCTTTTCGTAAAACTCGAGAATCAAAATCCAACTGGCTCGATCAAAGATCGCGTCGCGCTCGCGATGATCGAAGCCGCCGAGCATGAGGGAAAACTTCGGCCCGGCGGCACAATTATCGAAGCGACCGCCGGAAACACCGGGCTTGGGCTCGCGTTGATTGCGGGCGCGAAAGGTTACCGCATTATCCTCGTGATTCCCGACAAGATGTCGCAGGAAAAAATCCTGCACGTGCGCGCGCTTGGGGCGGAAGTGCGACTGGCGCGCTCCGACGTTACGCGGGGTCATCCGGAATATTATCAGGATGTCGCGGCGCGATTAGCCGAAGAAATTCCCGGCGGATTTTACGTAAATCAGTTCGGCAATCCGGCAAACCCGCTCGCGCACGAACGCACAACGGGCCCAGAGATCTGGGAACAAATGCGGCATCATCTCGATGCTGTTGTCGTCGGTGTTGGCTCCGGCGGAACGCTTACCGGTCTCGGCCGTTTTTTCGCGCGGGTTCGACCGGGAATGGAAATCGTTCTGGCCGATCCCACCGGCTCGATTCTTTATGAGTGGGTCAAAACCGGCGAACTCACTCAAGCCGGAAGCTGGGCCGTCGAAGGCATCGGCGAAGATTTCATTCCGGAAAATGCCACAATGTCGTACGTGACCGAAGCGTACGAGATCGACGATGCAGAAAGTTTCGCGGTCGCTCGCGAACTGTTGTCGCGCGAAGGAATTCTCGGCGGTTCTTCCACCGGAACGCTGGTCGCGGGCGCGCTCCGATATTGTCGCGCGCAAACCAAACCGAAGCGCGTTGTCACTTTTGTTTGCGATAGCGGCAACAAATATCTGTCGAAAATGTACAATGATTTCTGGATGGCCGAACAGGGCTTTGTGCAGCGGCCGCCACAGGGAGACTTGAGCGATCTCATTTCGCATCGTTACGAAGCGGGCGAAGTCATTTCTGTCGGCCCGGACGACACGTTGCTCACCGCGTTTAAACGCATGCGCACCGCCGATGTGTCGCAAGTTCCCGTGGTGGACGAGCGCGGCAAGCCGGTTGGCATTTTGGATGAGTCGGATCTTCTGGTGAAAGTGCACGGCCATCCGGCGCATTTTAACGAGCTGGTGAAAACCGCGATGACAGATCGGCTGGAAACGTTATCTCCCAGCGCAAAAATCGCCGACTTACTGGAGGTCTTTAAACGTGGCCGCGTCGCCATCGTCATGGCAGGCGATAAATTTCTCGGTCTCATTACGCGAACAGATCTGCTCTCTTTCCTGCGCCTTCATATGCCGAAGGAATCGACACCAGTCGATCGCGAATTTTCCTGAGCGCGCTTTTGCCTAACGAATGAAAAAACCACACGAGTTTGCCACGCGGACGATTCACGCTGGACAGGAACCCGATCCATCGACCGGTGCGATCATGACGCCGATTTATGCGACGTCGACTTACGTCCAGCAAAGCCCCGGAAAGCATAAAGGCTACGATTACTCGCGCTCGATCAATCCAACGCGACTGGCCTACGAACGTTGCATCGCCGATCTCGAAAGCGGAACACGCGGCTGGGCATTTGCGTCCGGCCTCGCAGCCATGGCAACTGCGCTCGAGACGATCGATAGCGGTTCGCACGTTGTTGTAAGCGACGATCTTTACGGCGGAACGTTCCGACTCTTCGAGCGGGTACGGCGCCGTTCCGCAAATCTCGATTTTACCTTCATCGACATGACCGATCCGGAAAATGTTGAACGCGCCATGCGATCGAACACGCGCATGGTGTGGGTCGAAACACCGAGCAATCCGCTCTTAAAGTTAATCGATCTCGCGGCCGTCGCGAAAATCGCGCGCGCAAACAACGCGATCTCAGTTTCCGACAACACCTTCGCGAGTCCGTGGATTCAGCGACCGATTGAATTTGGTTTCGACATGGTGATTCATTCCGCCACGAAATATCTCAACGGCCATTCCGATATGGTCGGCGGCGTTATCGTGGTGGGAGAGAACAAGGAGTTGGCCGATCAAATTGCCTTTTTGCAAAATTCCGTCGGCGCGATCGCGGGACCGTTCGATAGTTTTCTGGCGCTGCGCAGTTTGAAGACGCTCGCGCTGCGCATGGAACGACATTGCGAAAACGCGATGAAAATCGCGCAGTGGTTGGAGGGAGAGCCCAAAGTTGAGTCAGTGCGTTATCCTGGGCTCAAATCGCATCCGCAACATGAGCTCGCGCGTGCACAAATGCATGGCTTCGGTGGAATGGTCACGATCGTTTTGAAAACCGATCTCGCCGGGACGCGGCGTTTCCTCGAGAACACGCATCTCTTTTCGCTCGCGGAAAGTTTGGGCGGCGTGGAAAGCCTCATCAATCATCCGGCGCTGATGACGCACGCTTCCGTGCCAAAAGAGCAACGCGAAGCGCTCGGCGTCACCGATTCACTCGTTAGGCTTTCGGTTGGTGTGGAAGACGTAAACGATCTGATCGACGATCTGCGCAACGCCTTCGCCGCGGTTTAACGCAAGCGGGATGCCTGTCTTCCAGTTTGGCATTCGCTCGTCTGTGCCTAACGTGGAGTTTTAAATGGGCAACACTTTCGGACAACTTTTTCGTGTCACGACCTGGGGCGAATCGCATGGTGGCGGTGTCGGCGCAGTGATCGATGGATGTCCGCCGCGCATCGAGTTAAGCGAAGAAGATATTCAATGCGATCTCGACCGGCGACGTCCCGGGCAGAGCGCGATTGTATCGCAACGAAAGGAAGAGGATCGTTGCCAGATCCTTTCCGGTGTTTTTGACGGCCAAACGCTGGGAACTCCAATCTCGGTCCTGGTCATGAACAAAGACGCGCGCCCGGAAGATTACGCGCAAATGCAATCGACGCTCCGTCCTTCGCACGCTGATTTCACTTACGAAGCTAAATACGGCATTCGAAACCGGCAAGGAGGCGGACGTGCTTCTGCGCGTGAAACAATCGGTCGCGTGGTCGCCGGCGCGATCGCCAAAAAAGTTTTGCGACAGTTTTATCCGAATTTCGAAATTCTCGCCTACGTCACGCAAATTCATGAGGTCGCTGCGACGATCGATCGCGCATCCGTGAGAATGGAAGACGTCGAGCGCAACGCGGTTCGTTGCCCGGATGAGAAGATCGCGAAGCAAATGATCGAACTGATCGAACAAACACGCGCGAGCGGCGACTCGTTAGGCGGAATCATCGAATGCATTATCCGAGCTGCGCCCGCGGGCCTGGGCGAACCGGTCTTCGACAAACTAGAAGCCGATCTCGCGAAAGCGATGTTGAGTCTGCCCGCGACGAAAGGTTTCGAGATCGGTTCGGGTTTTGCTGCGACTCAGATGAAGGGATCCGAACACAACGATCCATTTGAAATGCGCGAAGAAAAAGTTCGAACGACAACAAACAACTCTGGCGGCGTGCAAGGCGGTATCAGTAATGGCGAAGACATTGTCTTTCGCGTCGCTTTCAAACCAACGGCGACGATCGCGCGCGAACAAAAAACGGTCACGGCTGCCCGCGAAGAAACAACACTCGCGGCACGCGGCCGCCACGATCCTTGTGTCTTGCCGCGTGCGGTTCCGATAGTCGAAGCGATGGCCGCGCTCGTTTTGTGCGATCACGCGTTGCGCCAACGCGCCATCGAAAATTCCAAGTGATGCAATCGGCCGCCGGATCACCACTGTGGCAATTAGTTTTTCTTTCGTTCGCCTGCGTTCTCATTCTTTTTGAAGTCGTGCGCGGCTGGCGGCTTGGCGTGATGCGTCAACTCATGCGCGCTGTCGCTGTTGTGGCTGGATATGCCAGCGCGATCTTCGGCGGGCGAATGTTGCTGCCGCTATTGCGACCATTTCTCAAGGTGCCGGACATCGTTATTTCCGTCGTTTCCGGCGCGATCCTCGCCTTGATTGTCTATGTCGCCATCACAGCGATCGGCGCAATTCTTTTCAAACGAACCGCGCAACAGGCGGCCGGTTCCGTTCGCCTTCTGTATGGAATCTCAGGCGCATTCGCCGGAATTTTCTTCGGTCTATTCACCGTCTGGCTCGTCGTTATCTCGATTCGCTCGTTAGGCGCAGTCGCGGAAACGAGCGTGCAAGCGCAGTCGATCCGCGATCACGACCCGTTGTCGCGAACTCTGCCGCAATCTTATCCGCAACCAACCGACCCGCCGCTTGTGCAAACAATCGCCAAGTTAAAACGCTCGATTGAACTTGGGCCGATCGGCAGCGTCGTGAAAGGTGCGGACGTCGTTCCAAAATCAACCTATGAAACACTGGGTAAAGTCGGAAATGTTTTTTCCAATCCGCAAAGTGCAGAACGCTTTCTCTCCTACCCCGGCGCAAAAGAGCTGACCGATAATCCGAAGATTGTCGCGCTGCGCGACGATCCGGAAATCATCCGCATGATTCAGGAAGGCCGATTACTCGATCTGCTTCAGGATTCCCGGATCATCAACGCCGTAAACGATCCGGCGCTCGCGAATCAGCTAAAGACATTTCAATTTCAGCGCGCACTCGATTACGCGACGAAGAAGTAGTTTCAAGGAAATGCGATACGTCACCACGATCGGACTCGAGGTTCACGTTCAACTCAAGACGCGTTCGAAAATGTTTTGCGCGTGCCCGGTGGAATTCGGGGCCGAGCCGAACTCGCACACCTGCCCGACGTGTCTCGGATTACCTGGAGCGTTGCCGGTTATGAATCGCGAAGCGATTCGGATGACACTGCTCACGGGCCTCATGCTTGATTGCGACATCGCGCCATTGAGCAAGTTCGATCGCAAAAATTATTTTTACCCCGACATGCCGAAGAATTACCAAATCTCGCAATACGATCTCCCGTTTTGCACGAACGGCCGCGTCCCGTTGCACGATCTCGCCTACCCGAAAGATGCGCAGAAAAATATTACGACACCGGACAAGGAAGTGAGCCTCGTGCGCATTCATCTCGAAGAAGATGTGGCGAAGAGTTTCCACTTCGAAAATTCCACCGGGATCGATTTCAATCGGGCCGGGACGCCTCTGATGGAGATCGTGACACAGCCGGAAATCAATTCACCGGAGGAAGCTTTTGCGTTTCTTTCCGCGCTCAAACAAATCCTCGTTTACGGCGCGGTAAGTGACGCGGAGATGGAGAAGGGTCAGCTCCGTTGCGATTGCAACGTTTCCGTTCGACCGGAATCTGAGCAGGAACTCGGCGCAAAAATCGAGATCAAGAACATGAACTCAATCAGCGGCGTCCGGCGCGCGTTGGCTTACGAAGTCGCGCGTCAGGTTGAAACGCTGAACGCGGGAGGAAAGTTGGAACAGGAAACACGTGGTTGGGACGATGTGCGCGGCGAAACTTTTCTGATGCGGACAAAAGAGTCGGCGCATGATTATCGTTATTTCCCGGACCCGGACCTGGTGCCGGTGAAAAGCGAATCGCTGCTGGAAGAAGTGCGCCGCCGCGTTCCCGAATTGCCGAAAGCGAAACGGACACGTTTCGTTGATCAATATTCCGTGAGCCCATATGACGCGGGCGTTCTGGCGAACGATCTCGAACTCGCGCGCTATTTCGAAAGCGCCGCCAAGAACGCGCGCAACCCGAAAAATGTCGCAAACTGGATTTTGAATGACTTGCAAAATTCGCTGGCGGCAAACGATCGAACGATCGGCGATTGCCCGATACCATCGACGGCGCTCGACGAACTGGTGAACTTAATCGATAGCGGTAAGATCAGCGGCAGACAGGGCAAGGAGGTTTTCGCGGAAATGTTCGCGAGCGGAAAAAACGCATCGACGATCGTGCGGGAGAAAGGGATCGAGCAATTGAGCGATATCAGCGCGATCGAGGCGTTATGCGAGCAGGTGATCGCGGCGAATCCAAAGCCGGTCGCGGATTTCAAAGCAGGCAATGCGGCCTCGCTGAATTTCCTGAAAGGACAAGTGATCAAATTGTCGAAGGGCAAAGCTAATCCGCAACTAGCGGGCGAAATTCTGGAGCGGAAATTAAATGGATAACATCTGACTGATGGCCCGCAGCGTCGTTCCCCTAACTGAATGAAAATACTGATCGCCCCGGACAAGTTCAAAGACTCGTTAGGCGCGCGCCAGGTCGCGGCCAACATCGCCATCGGTTTGCGCGAGGTTCTGGCGAATGCGCGAATCGAGGAAGTGGCGGTAGCCGACGGCGGCGAAGGAACGGCCGGCGTTATTTCCGAGGCGCTCGATGGGCACTGGATCGAATGCGACGCGCATGATTCGTTAGGCCGCGAAATAAAAGCGCGCTTCGCCTGGATCGAAGCGTCGAAACTTGCGGTCGTGGAAATGAGCGAGGCTGCCGGTTTGCGCCGTCTCGCGTCGGGCGAACGCGATCCCGAACGATCGAGCACATTTGGAGTCGGCGAAATGTTGCTGGCGGCGGCAAAACAGGGTGCACGCGAAACCATCGTTGGCCTCGGCGGAAGCGCGACAAACGACGGCGGATTCGGCCTCGCGCGAGCTCTTGGCTATCAGTTTTACGACGGTCGCGGCAGGGAACTGCCCGGCGACGTGACGAAGTTAATTCATCTCGAAAAGATCGCCCTGCCGGAGGAACGAGGCTGGTCGCCAATTATTATCGCGGCCGACGTCAACAATCCGCTCCTGGGTGAGAACGGCGCAACTCGCGTGTTTGGCGCGCAGAAAGGAGCGACCTCCGATCAGATCAGGTCGCTCGAGAAAGCATTGAGTAAACTGGCCACGATTGCGGCGCAGGATTTACGAAAAGACTTTCGAGAAATTCCGGGCGCGGGAGCTGCGGGCGGTCTCGGTTTCGGTCTTATGACATTTTGCAGTGCGACTATGCGATCGGGTTTCGATGTGGTCGCGGACAGCATTCACTTGGAACAATCGATCGCCGCCGCGGATATTATCGTGACGGGCGAAGGCAGTCTCGATGGTCAAACATTGGATGGAAAAGTGCCGGCGGGCGTCGCAAAACTCGCGCTCAAAAACGGGAAGCGAGTCTTTGCGATCGTGGGTAAATCGTCTCACGATGGCGAAATCGAAGGTCTGTTCGAAAAAGTCTTCACGCTCAACGCCGGCTCGATAAGCGACGCCGACAGCATCAAACGCGCGCCAGAATTGCTGCGTTTGCGCGCGAAGGAATTGACGGCGTTTCTCTAATCGTCTCTTTCGCAGCTCTACTCCCGAAGGTTGAGCGCCATGGAAGACGAGTTTCCAATTGGTGAGTCTGAGCGAGATTAGCGTTTCTTCATGGAAGCAGGTCCGCAGGACACCCTAACCCCCTTCGTTTTTTCCGATCCGGCAGGTAAACGCTGGCCACGGTTACGTCTCGTTTTGCTTATCAGCGCCGTCGTGGTTTTTATCGCGACGATTCTTTTTGTGCAGACGCTTTTTGTGGCGCCACAACTGCAGTTGCCGTTTTCGCTGCGACAATTGAAAGGCCAACTGAAATCGCTGCAGAGAAAAAATCCAGCTGGCCAGGTACCGGTCGAAAATCCGCTCTGGCAAAAATTTGGGCTCGCGCGTCGCGCTTCGAAGAAACCCGCAGCGCCACCGCCGCCGCCAGCGCATCCGCGAAAAAAATTTGCGCAAAACGAAGTTCGTCTGGCTTTTTACACGAATGGCGATCCCTACAGCTATACGTCGCTCGAACAACACGCTTCGCAATTAACACACGTCTGTCCCGAGTGGATGGCGATGGTTGACGGCTTCGGTCATTTACAAGTCGACGCCGATAATCGATTGCCAAAACTAGCGGCGAGCAAAGGTCTCGCATTGATGCCGCTGCTGACGAATCTCGTCGGCGATAAATGGCTTCCGGAAGCGGTGGAAAATCTCGCGCACGGTCCGGCGGATCGGCAGGACGAATTCGTAAAAAATGCCCTGAGGATTTTGAACGATGCGAAAGCGGCGGGCGTGGTGGTAGATTGGGAACAGGTCGATCCCGTTTACAAAAAAGATATCGCGGCGCTGCTCGACAAATTTGCGGACGCTTTGCACGACGACGGCAAAGAGTTGTGGCTTGCCGTTCAGCCCGGCCAGGAGCTGGACTACATCGACTTCAACGATTTATCGGACAACGTCGATCGCTTTATCGCGCTACTTTTTGATGAGACGTCCGATGTCGATTCGCCGGGCCCGCTCGGTTCGCGCCGTTGGTTTGACGGTTGGCTGAATGTGTTGCTCGAGGATGCGGATCCAAAGCAATGGATCATCGCGCTCGGAAGTTACGGTTACGATTGGACGGACGGGGTGCCGAAAGCGGAATTGATCAGTTTCCCCGAGGCGATGAGCCGCGCGAGTAATGCCGACGTCGCGACCGTGGCAGAGAACAGCCCGGATTATAATCCGCTCTTTTACTATGAAGATGCGGACAAGACGCACACCGTTTCATTCCTCGACGTCGTCACTTTCCTGAATCAATTGCGCGCGGTCCGTGAAAAAAGTGCGGGCGGCTTCGCGCTTTACCGGTTAGGCACGGAGGACAACGCGCTCTGGGATGCGGTGGATTTGCCGCCAAATTTTTATTCCAATGCGAAAGCGCGTCAGCAGCTGCAAATATTAAAAGGCACCGACACCATCACCGACGTCGGTGAGGGCGAAATCGTGTCGGTTGATGAAAGCCGCTCCGACGGTTTGCGTCGCATCGCAATGGATGAAGGCGGTTATTTCACGGCGACGTATGAGAAATTTCCGCAGTTTCCGACGCTGTATCACCAGGGGGCGGGCAGCGCGCATCAGATTGCGATTACTTTCGACGATGGTCCCGATCCGGAATGGACGCCGAAAGTTCTCGATATTCTGAAGGCTCGCAATATCAAGGCCGCGTTCTTCCTCGTCGGCGTGAACGCGGAACATTATCCGGGACTCGTTAGGCGCATTGTGGCGGAAGGTCACGAGATTGGCAATCACACCTACTATCATCCCAATCTTGCGCTCTGCTGGCCGGAACACATTCGCGTTGAGCTCAACGCCACGCAGTTATTGCTCGAGACAATTACCGGTCGCGCCACGACGCTTTTCCGTCCGCCTTACGCCGCGGATACAAGTCCATCGCGTTTGAGCGAATTGATGCCGCTCCAAATCGCGCAAGACCTCGGCTATTTAAACGTGCTGGAGAATATTGATCCGCAAGATTGGGCGAAACCCGGCGCCGATCTAATCGTGCAGCGTGTGAAACAACAGCGACGTGATGGCAACATCATTCTGCTGCACGACGCCGGCGGCGATCGCGCGCAAACGGTCGAGGCGCTTCCGCGCATTCTCGATTATCTGCACACGCGCGGCGATACGGTGGTGTCGTTAAGCACGCTCCTCGGGACGACACGCGACAAGTTAATGCCGCCCGCTGCCATGGGCGGACGTCCGATGACAAGGATCGTCAGCACGACCGGCTTTCGCATTTATCATGCGATCGAAGAATTTCTGTGGGCGTTCATGATTGTGGCGACTGCGCTTGTTGTCATCCGAACGCTCGTCGTGATATGGCTCGCGGCGCGATTTCGTCGCGAGATTACCGGTTCATTTAGTGGTGCGCTAAGCGTGGCAATCGCCGCGTTCAACGAAGAAAAAGTAATCGCGAACACGCTTCGCTCATTGCTCGATGCAGATTACGAGGGTGCACTCGAAGTCATCGTCGTCGATGACGGATCGCGTGATGAGACGGCGAAGGAAGTAGAGCGCATTGCGAGCGAGGACAATCGCGTACGGTTGCTCCACCAGGAAAATCACGGGAAGGCGCGTGCGTTGCAGAGCGCTCTCGCCGCCGCACGTTACGACGTGATTGTTTTCCTCGATGCAGATACCAATGTTCAGCGCGATACTCTGCGCAAATTGGTGCGGCCATTCGCCAGCGAAAAAATCGGCGCGGTTTCCGGACACGCCAAAGTTGGAAATTTGCGCAGTTTCATCGCGCGTTGTCAGGCGCTCGAGTACACGGTGGGATTCAATCTCGATCGACGCGCGTACACGGCGTGGAATTGCATTACCGTCGTGCCTGGCGCGATCAGCGCCATTCGCAAATCAGCGATCGACGAAGCGGGCGGCTTGAGTCTCGACACGCTCGCGGAAGATACCGATCTCACTTTGGCGCTGCACAAACGAGGTCAACGTATCGTCTACGTTCCCGAAGCGATTGCGTGGACGGAAGCGCCGGAAACCGTGCGAACTTTGGCTCGTCAAAGATTTCGGTGGGCTTACGGGACGCTGCAATGTTTGTGGAAACACCGGGACATGATTTTCAACTGGCGTTATCGCGCGCTCGGTTGGTTCAGTTTGCCAAGCGTGTGGTTTTTCCAAATCATTCTCGTCGCCATCACGCCGATGGTAGACTTGTTCCTACTGGCTTCGCTCCCATTCGGCGCGTGGCGCGCGGTGTTGCCCTTCGTCATCGTGTTTCTCGCGATGGATGTCATTCTCGCGACGCTCGCTTGCATTCTTGAGCGCGAGCCGGTTCTGCGCGCCTGGCGAATTCTGCCAATGCGACTCATTTACCGACCGATGTTGAGCTACGTGATCTGGAAAGCAATCTTCCGCGCGATCAAAGGAGCCTTCGTTAGCTGGGGCAAACTCGAGCGAACCGCATCAGTTCCCGCACGAGCCTAAAGGGCAGACCGCGGTGCGTCGCCATAGGCAAGAACGACCGTTGGGCTTGGCGCGCGGTCACATCACCTGCGGCTAGTTAGGATAGCTCATTAATTAGTCGTGTAGAAGATATCCAATGATTTGCAGCCCCGCGGACTACTTAATGCTCATATTGCGGTATAACCCGGGTGTCTGGAATTCTCTCGCCGCCGTAGGTTACAAGAGTTTGATCGTTCCGGCTTAGGATACAAAAGCCGCGGTGAGGTCAGCTTTCTTTCGTGTCCTCCGAAGATAATTCCCGGTTCTGCCTAGTTAAGTCAGCCGGAGGATAACTTAGAACCATCAGAACTTACCATGCACAACCAAATCAAATCACTTAGCCTCATACTTAACGCTCGAATCCTTCTCGCCTTCGTCTCGCTCACGGTCTGTGTAGCTCAAACCGAAGCGCAATCGCTCGGTTCAGCCGAGACCTTCGCGGCCTTGGGCGCTACCACTTTAACTAATACCGGGGTGAGCCACATTTCCGGTAACGTCGGCGTAAGTCCTGGCACAGCCATTACCGGATTCCCACCTGGAATTATTACCAACGGCGCACTGCACAAAGGTGACGCGGTTGCAGCAAAAGCTCATTCCGACTTTGCCGCTGCCTATGCAGCTTTTGCCGGGCTGGCTTCTCCGCCTGCAAATAACTTGACTGGGATTGATCTTGGCGGCAAAACCCTTACCCCTGGCGTTTATCATTTTGCCACCGCGGCCACCTCTGGTGGTGTTTTAACACTGGATGCGCAAAACAATCCGAGCGCGCGTTTTGTTATTCAAACTGGCACCACGCTCATTACTTCCAGCGGTTCCTCAGTTGTCCTGCTCAATGGCGCCGATGCTCGGAACGTCTACTTTCAAGTAGGTACGTCCGCGACACTTGCGAGTGGTAGTAGCTTTATCGGAAACGTCCTTGCTCACACCAGCATCACTACAGTGAGCGGCGCCGCTGTCACGGGCCGTCTTTTGGCGCTAACAGGTGCTGTTACCCTCGATACAAACAACTCAACGAGTCCGGGGTTGTCTGCCGCGCAGCTCTTAAACATCTCAACGCGTTTGAAAGTAATGACCGCGGACAACGTCGCGATTGCGGGATTTATCATCACGGGCAGTGCGCCTAAAAAAGTCATTATGCGCGGAATTGGACCCTCGCTCACTGCGGCTCAGATCACAGGCGTCCTGGCTGATCCCATTCTGGAGTTACATGCGTCCAATGGCTCGCTTATTACTACCAATGATAACTGGAGAGACACGCAGCAGGCAGCAATCATAGCTACCACCATCCCTCCGACGAACAATTTCGAGTCGGCCATCGTTGCTACTTTAGCGCCGGGTCGTTATAGCGCGATCTTACGCGGCAAAAATGGAACAACCGGCGTTGGCTTGGTCGAAATGTATGACTTAAGCCCCACGTCCAATTCGGCCCTCGCCAATATCAGCACACGCGGTTTCGTGCAGACCGGCAACGATGTCATGATCGCCGGCTTTATCTTCGGTAATGGATCAGCCAGCGAAAAAGTCATCGTCCGAGCTCTCGGCCCTTCGCTCGCCGGCAGTAACGTGGCGAACGTCCTCGCCGATCCCACGCTCGGTCTCTACAACGCCAACGGCGGATTGATGCTCTTTAATGATAACTGGAAAGATAACGCAAGCCAGGCAGGCTACATCATAGCTAGCACAATCCCGCCAAAGAAGGACTTGGAGTCAGCTATGGTGATAAACCTTCCGCCCGGCAGATACACCGCAATCGTCAGAGGCAAGAATAACACAACCGGCGTTGCTCTCGCGGAAGTGTATCACTTGAACTAGTAGTTCACGCGCTTCGACCAACATGTCCTGACAGAGGTTAGCCATCCACCTAACGAGTGCACGACTGCTTGAATTATTTCTTAGGGCGAATGGAACCCGCACCGGCGACATTTTTCTTCACGGTCTTCGGATTGCCGCTATAGCGAACGTCCCCTGCTCCCTTGATCGATGCCGTCAATGATTCGGTCGCATTCACTTTTGCGTCAGCTGCCCCCATCAGAGAGACTTCGACTTCCTTCGCCTGCAAAGCTTCAGCGTTAAGGTCGCCGGCCCCGCGCAATCTCGCGGTCAGGCTTTCAACCGTTCCGTCCAAAATCACGTCCGACGCGCCATCCGCTTCGACGAAGAAGTTCGGACTGGAGATTTTGTGCGCCGTAAAATCGGTTGCTCCGCGAAATCCCGCGGCGGTCAAAGCCTGACTGGCAATCACGATTTTAACTCCATGCGTTGGACGCATGCGTTCCCTGGTTCGGATGCGCAGTTTGCCGTCGGTCACTGTCGTGACGATTTGGTCGAGCAAATTCTGATCGCAGGTGACGCTCAGCGCGGGCGAACCCGGCGACCAGAAAATCTTATAGGCGCCGGTTGCTTCCACGGTGGAAAAATCGGACGTCGTCCGGTTTTCCGTTGTGAGCTGGCCATTCCCGCGAACCCCGACCCAGTCGCATGCCGGCAGAATCAGCGCGGCCACAAGAACCGAGATGGCCAGGCGTGGGAGAAGTGAAGTTCGTGGATTCATTTGTTGATGAGATGCAGACAATGAGGCTATTGGATTCAAGAATCTTCCTTCCTGTTTGATTTCACGGAACTACCGATCTCGCATTTTGAAAACCGTCGCGCTCCTGCTCGCCTCTGTGCTTGCTTTAAGTTCCTGCAAACGGAACGCGACGCAAACGCTCGATCCGAACGTTCCGGTGGAAGTGGTGCTGCCGGAACACGGCGCTTATACCGGCGCCTTCATGGATTTCGGCGACACCGAAGATGACGTTACGCTCGAAGGCATCGAGGAATTCGAAACGATGGTCGGGAAACACCAGGCGATCATCGCCTCCTCGAGCTATTGGGGTGAGCAGACCTTTCCGACCGCGAACATGAATCTGATTTGGCGGCACGGTTCACTGCCGCTGCTTTTTTGGTCGCCGTGGGATCAACCCTACGAACAAAATCGCGGACCGGATAAATTCGGTCTCGATAAAATTGTCGCGGGCAAATGGGATAACTACATCGATCGCTGGGGCGACGCGGCGCGCGCGTTCGGCAAACCCATCATTGTTGTCTTCGGCGTCGAGATGAATGGCGACTGGTTTCCGTGGTCCGGTAATTTCTATGGCGGCGAGAAACCAATCGCAGGCAGGCCTAACGAGTGGGAAGGCCCGGAGAATTTTAAGAAAGCCTACCGTTACGTGGTCGATCGCGTGCGCGCGCGCGGCGCGGCAAACATCCAGTGGATGTTTCATACCAACAATTATTCCTATCCGATGCAGACCTGGAATTTCGCGCCCGCTTATTATCCGGGAGCAGAATATGTGGACTGGTTCGGCCTGAGCGTTTACGGGCAGCAATTCAAAGACGAACCCTGGGCAAACATTCGCTCGCTGGTCGATTGGCCATACGAAGAAATGTCCCGCCTCGATCCAAAAAAACCGATCATGATCACGGAGTGGGCCACTGGCGAATTCCCGCATGCCGGTAACAAAGGCGAATGGATCAAGCAAGGTCTCGATAATTTCCGCACTCGTTATCCGCGCATCAAAGCCGCCGTTTACTGGCACGAGCGCTGGCAGAACGAAGACCAGAGTTACAGCAACCTGCACATCAACTCTTCCATCGATTCCCTCAACGCCTATCGCGAAGGAATCGCGAATCCTTACTGGTTAGGCAATTTGATTTTGCGCCCGTTACCGAAAGCGAAATAACTTACTCGGTGCCATCGAGACGATGGCGAGCGCGGTGAAAATCGGACGTTTAAGAAGCTGACGGAAACCGAAACGAATATCCTGCAGTAGTGAATCCATGGATCGCGTTCTCGGATGTGAGATGCGGTTGGAATGGAAAATGGATTCAGAATTTTCCGTGTCCCGGAAAAATCACATCACACTCGGCGGCAATTTGAGGAAATCCCGCCGAAAGGCATTCAGAAGATTCAGATAGCTACCGCGGCAATTTTCGAAGTGCTCACCCCAACGCGAAAGGAGCGGTGTATTTTTATCGTGGAACGCGCGGTCGCAAACTTCCGCCGCTTTGCCTAGGGCAACCATGCAATCGTCCAACTCCAGTTTCCGTTTGAGCATGTTCGCGTTGACCGGACCGGTAGTGCCCAGTCCGAGCTGCAGAAGCGACGTCATTTGTTTATAGAACGTGCCGATGAAAATCTCGTGACCAGTATTGCACTCACGAAAATATTGATGCCAGCGAGAGATCAAAGGAGCGTTCCTGTCGCTCAATGCCCGCAGACTGGAGACATGCGCATGTTTCACCGCGACTGAAGCTTCGTCCACTTGCAGCCGCAATTTCAGCATCGCCGGATGCGTGATGAGAAACTCGTTCAGATTAACGGGCGTCATTGTCCTGAAAACCCCGTGGGGGTTTTCCAACTCCAGGACAGAGAGGAGCAGGTTCCCTACTGACCGGCTTTCTTTTCTTCGGGAGGCTGCGCTTTGCGAACATCGACGGCGAGTTTCCAATCGCCGCCCACACTTAGCTTCCAAATTGTGACGTAGTAACCGCGCTCGATCCCGTCCTGCCGTTCATTCGAATATTCGCCGTAGGAATAAGCGAGATCGCCGGACCTGCTGATGCCACCATCGATGCGTTTCGCAGTCATCTTGCCGTGATCGTAACCAAGCATCAATCGCGCGGCATCCCGACCCACGGCGGGAAATCGTCCCTCACGAAATATGCGAATGTTTTCTGCACTCGCGTCTATCAATGCGGCCTCCGCGTCCTTAGCCGACGCATCACTGAATTCTTTTTCTGCGGCCGCGAAAGCACCGCGCGCCGCCTTCAAGTCGGTCTTCCTTTCGTTTCGATACTCGTTAGGCAAAATCTCCACCGCCAGCTGCTTATCGACCGGCGCGGGGTTTTCGATTCCGCCATCGAGAATCACTTTCCAGTCCCCCTCCGCTTGTTTTTTCCAAACAGAAACAAACTGACCGAAACCGGACGCCTTCGCATCGCCGGCGTGCGCCCTAAATTCCCATGGGCCAGTGGTGTAACCAATGTCTCCCGCGTCTGCAACATCGGCGAAGATTGGTTGCCAGGTCAGCCGCGCTTCCGAAGCAGGCCGCTTAAGATAAAGCTCTTTGCCTTTCACCGGGCCGGGATTGAAGACGATGGCGTCGTCCGCCAGGTTGGCGACAAAGGCGTCTCGAACTCCTTTTTCCACCGCCATTTGCGCAAAGCCTTTCTCGGCCGCCACTAGCGATATCAGCGCCTTGTCATTGGGGGCTTCAGCCGAGAACGCCTTGGAACTGAGCGCGAGCAGAACAAAAAAAACTTTCGCTGATTTAGACAAAATCTGCATTTGGCGGCGTCTCCTTTCTAAAAGACCGTGAAGAGGTCATGGACATTGTAGTTCGTCATGAAGATTGGAAAGAATGTTTTTCGCAGCTCGCGCCCGGGTTGGTCCTATTTGCACGCCAATTTGTCCGATCGCGCGCCGATGCTGAAGATATCGTGCAGGAAGCGTTCGTTCGTTTCTGGCGACGCCAGCATTCCGTCGAAAATCGCGCGCTCCTTTTCGCCACCGTGCGCTCCATCGGCCTCGATCTACTTCGACGCGATGCGCGTCGCGCTCGGCGTGAAGCTGCCGTTGTGCTCGAAAGCGAACATTCAACCGAGCCACATTTCGAGAGCGAGGACGAATCCCAGAGCGCCCTGGCCGCAGCCCTCGATCACCTTCCCCAGGATCAACGCGAGGTCGTGGTCATGAAAATTTGGAACGAACTCACATTTCAGGAAATCGGAACGGTCCTCGGCATTTCGCAAAACACTGCGGCATCGCGGTATCGCTACGCCCTAACGAGTTTGAAAAAAAATCTGCTGCCGCAATGAACGATTTTTCCGAAATCGAAAACGAATTGAAAAAGCTGCGTCCGGCGTTTGTGCGACCGGAGTTGGCGATTCGAATCGAAAAAGCTTTTCGCGAGGAAATTCCGCCACCGCCACCCGGCATAGCACCACGGAATCGCTCGACGCAAGCGAACTGGATTTCGCTCGGTCTCGGCGTTGGCCTCGCGGCCGCCGCAGGTTTTCTCATGCTGGCGCGTTTGCACAACAATGCGCCCGCAAAAACCGAAACGCGTGTCGCGGCGGTAACACCGGCGCCTAACGAGCGTCCTGCGCTCCGGGCCGGGCGCTTGGTTCCAGCGGGGCTGACCGAAGTCGTTTACCACTCGCAGGACGAAGGCTTGCATTTTCCTGAGGGGGCAACCCAACCGGTTCGACGGTTGCGCTATCACACACGCGAAACGTTGCGCTGGCAGAATAAAGAGACGGGTGCATCGCTGCGCGTTTCCTATCCGAGCGAGGAAGTAGTTCTCCTCCCAATCTCGGGCCAATGAATTTCAATTTCTTACGCACCAAAAAAATATGAAAACAAAATCGATCGTAATCACAGCCGCCGCGCTTCTTCTTCCGCTGGCAGGTTTTGCGCAGACGCCGCCTGCTCCGCAGCCCCCGCCTCCCGGACCTCCGCCCTCAGATTCCCACCGTGAAAAAGAACCAAAAGTGCCGGTGACTTTCCTGGGTGTGGAAACATCGCCGGTGCCCAGAGTCGTGAGCGAGCAACTCGGGCTCGCGAAGGGTTTCGGGCTGGTGGTCGATTACGTCGTTCCTGATGGACCTGCCGCTGCGGCCGGTGTGAAGGAAAACGATATTTTGAAAATGTTAAACGATCAGATCCTGACCGAGCCAGATCAGCTCTCGAAATTAGTACGCAGTTTTTCCGAGGATACGAACGTGACGTTGACGATTTTACGAAAAAGTTCCGAAAGTAAAGTCACAGTCAAACTGGGCAAGCGCGATGTTCCTTCGCACGGTCCTGGCATGCGGCGATTCGAGAAACATTGGAATGTTGGCGACGGAGACTTTGGTAATCTCGGCGACAAAATGCAGATGCTCCAGGAACAACTGGGCAATGATCAGCGTGGAATGATTCGGGGCGCCGTGGAGCAGGCACGACACGAAGTGGAGCGTGCGAAAGGTGAAATCATGCGCGCACAGAACGAAGCGCGGCGCGCGATGCAGGATGTGCGCGTGAGCACAACCGATGACAACGGCACGATCAAGACGACGCGGATTGATCTTGGCAAAGCGCAGATTGTTTTTTCCGATGGCAGCGGCGAAATGAAGATTGAATCGGTTAATGGCAAAAAACAGCTGACGGCAAAAGATTCGCAGGGTCGATTGTTATTCAGCGGGCCAGTTGAAACCAATGAGGACCGCGACAAGATGCCGGCTGAAGTGCGGCAGCGTTTCGAAAAATTAGAAGATAAAGATTTGCCCGCAGCAATTCCGCCGATGCCGATGACACCAGTTCCGAACGTCGACGACGACAGCGATTCCGATGCGGGTGAAGTCGATCAAGTCTCGTTGGATCGGCCGTTCTGGCCCTTGGGCACCATTCGAGTTTAGAGGAGAGTCCGCCGGGACCTTAACCGGCCTGACCAACCGCCCGGCGGACTTTTCCTTGCTCGAAAAGGGTGGCGCAATTTTGTAACCTGCGGCTTGGTCTGAATCGCAAGTTGAAACCTGCGCCACTTTGCCGGTAACGGCCCTTGTTGAAATATCCGGCCCCACCTCAGACATTTTTCTGCCGCTCGATCAATATCTTCTCGATAGCCGCGGCATGCCCGAACCGGTCGTCGTAATGTGATCGAATGGTTTTCAATTGCGCCGTTGCTTCCGCGAGTTGCGAATCGTTGGCTAAGAGCATGCATTCGCTCAATTCGAGCAACGCCTTCGGGTAGCCGACGAAACGTTGAGCGCTGGTTTGCAATAGCTGGCGCTTTTCCGCAAGCGTCAGCTGGACGTGGCAGTCGAACTCGAAGGCTTCGGCGTCCAATTCCTTTTCGCACTGAAATGCCACGGTGCTGAATTCTGCGAAACTCTTTATGGAAAAGTATCCATTCCGAACGAACCACTCCATAGATATCGGCAGCCACGGAGAATAGGGATAGACGAAATCCTGATGAATGAGCCACGATCCCTGGTGAAGGCTTCGATAGAATTGATTGATCACCCATTGGTTAATGTCCCAGCCCCATAGAATGTCCACGTAGAGTAAGGCGATGGGGTTGCCGCTCCATCGCTGCTTTCGAATATCGCCCGCGTAAACCTGGACGTAGCGCGCGTCGTCCCCAAGAGAGAGAGAGGAAAGCTTGAAAGAAACTTTCTCCTGTCTTCAGCTTCAGGTGTTTCGGTGCATGCTCTACCATGTAGTCATCGGCGATGAACAGATCATACGAATGAACGAGCGGCGCTTTTCTGTTTTTGAGGCCGTTGGTTTTCGCGAGACCGTCGAGAAGTGCAACTGTCGAGCCTCCGAGATAGCATCCCAGCTCCACGAATTCGCCTTTCAATGCAGCGGCTTTCGTGGCGAGAAAAGCAGGCAGAACGCGCTCCTCGAGGCCAAGCATCGCCGGATACGATCGAACCCGGTCGGAAATTGCGAAGCTCTCGTAGGTTCTATCGTTTTGGGGGATTAAAAGATCGTCCGCCTTCGCGTTGCGTTCCGTTACTTGATCCTTTTGCGATCTTGATCCGGTCTGGTCCAAAGGAAACATGATGTCAAAGGTGATTAGAGAATAACTAGTGAAGTTAGCCGGTTGAGGCAATTAACTCGCGAGTAGCGCTGCAATTTTCTTTTGGTCGGAGCGCGCAGTAATTTCGCGAGGTTTTTCGCTGCTCTCGGAATGACAAGGCAGGAAGTGGCGCAAGTCTTTGACTTGCGTTCTCCTTGGATCGCAAGCTGGAAGCTTGCGCCACTTCGCCGACGCCGTTAAGAAACAGCGCATGGCGTCCGACTCGCGCATTCCGGAAGATCCAACACCGATCGTTGGCTCCGCGACGGACATGGCGCGCTTCACTCACGCCACGCCGAAACCGTCGCATGAACTGACCGCGGACGAAGAAGCGCGCGGCGTCGATTGGCAAACAATCGCTTCGAGCGAGCGTTTCCGAAATTTATTGCGCGCAAAAAGGCGCTTCATCATTCCCGCAATGATTTTCTTCATCGCGTACTATTTCGCTTTGCCGGTGCTCGTCGGCTATGCGCGGCCGTTCATGGAAAAGCGAATTTGGGGCGCGGTAAATCTCGCGTATCTCTTCGCGCTCTCGCAATTTTTCATGGCCTGGGTCATCGCCGCGCTTTACGTCCGCGCCGCCGCGAAGTTCGACAAAATGTCGCGCGACGTGATCGAGAATCGCAAATGATATGACACCGGCGCTCGCGATGTTTCTGTTCTTCGTGGCGATCACGCTCGTGATCACCTACTGGGCGGCGCGACGATCGAAAGGCGCGGCGGCATTTTTCACCGCGAGCCGTCGAATCACTGGATGGCAAAACGGCGTCGCTGTCGCAGGCGATTACATGAGTGCAGCTTCGTTTCTTGGAATTGCCGGACTGATCGCGTTTTACGGTTACGACGGTTTCATGTTTTCCGTCGGTTGGCTCGTCGCATATCTGACTGTGCTACTCGTCGTCGCCGAGCCGTTGCGCAACGCGGGGAAATACACGATGGCAGATGTGCTCGCCTACCGATTGAATCCGCGGCCCGTCCGCGCAATGGCGGCAATGAGTACGATCACTGTCAGCACCTTTTACATGATCGCGCAGATGGTCGGAGCCGGTGCGCTGGTCACGCTTTTGCTCGGCAGTTCGCACGTGAGTTATCAAACAGCCGTCATCGCCGTGGGCATACTTATGATTGTCTACGTCGTATTCGGCGGAATGCTCGCGACGACCTGGGTGCAAATCATCAAGGCGATTTTGCTGATGGCGGGAACGATTTTGTTGAGTCTGCTCGTGCTCGCGCATTTCGGTTGGAGCCTCTCCAACTTTTTCAACGCCGTGACGCACGTTGTCTATCACGACAAAGGGGTGCTCGTGACGAAAAACTTCCTCGAACCAGGATTACGCTACACCGCCGCAAATCACGGCGCGCTCGATCTCATCTCGTTAGGCATGGCGCTCGTCTTCGGCACAGCTGGTTTGCCGCACATTCTCGTTCGTTTTTATACCGTGCCCGATGCGAAGACGGCGCGCGTGAGCGTGGTGTGGGCGATGGTTTTAATCGGCACGTTTTACATCATGACGACGTTTCTCGGATTCGGCGCCGCGACGATTGTCGGCCGCGATCACATCGCCAGTCACGGCGGAAATAACATGAGCGCGCCGCTTCTCGCGCAAGCATTGGCCGGCGACATTTTTTTCGCATTCATCGCCGCGATCGCTTTCGCCACTATTCTCGCGGTCGTTGCTGGCCTAACGATTAGTGCGTCGACATCGTTCGCGCATGATTTCTACACGAACGTCATTCACAAAGGCGTCGAACGCGCGCCGGGCGAAGAAGTGCGCGTAGCGCGGATCACCGCATTTTTTGTCGGCGCGATCGCGATCGGAATCGCCATCGTTCTCGGCAAAGATGCCAATGTCGCATTCCTCGTCGCGCTCGCTTTCGCTGTCGCCGCTTCGGCGAATCTTCCGGTCATCGTGCTTTCACTTTTCTGGAAGCGCTTCAATACGGCGGGAGCGGTGACCGGACTCGCCGCCGGGCTGCTCGCTTCGCTTGTCCTGATCATGATTAGCCCGAGCATCATGAAAGTAGATCCGCCGACCGTTGCAGCCTCGGCGCGTCACCTCATTCAACACGCACCAATTTTCCCTTTGGAAAATCCGGGTATCCTCAGTATTCCGATTGGTTTTCTCGGCGCCATCCTGGGCGCGCTTCTTCGGCGCGAACCGCAGGCGGAAACGCGTTTTGCCGAATTACTCGTTAGGGCAAACACCGGACTCGGGGCGGAAAAAGCGCTGAGCGATTAGAATTTCGCGGTAGCCCGGCCGCCTCGCCCATTTATTTCGTGATCTCGCTCATACGTGGCATTGATTTCTGCAGCGAACCTTGATAGACAAAGAAATGCTACCCGAGGAAAAGGATCTTGATTTTGTCCGTCACGCCACAGCCGAACTGGCGATTTCGTTCACCGACTCGCGCGATCATAACCTGCATGCGGCCTTCAACGGTTTGATCAAGGCGATCGAAGGAGATCGGCAACGGATCAAAGATCTTGAAGAAGAAGTGAAAATTCTCCGATCACGCAGCGGCATGAGCTAAGGCGGGAATCGGGCGAGTTCGCCTTTGTTATCGACGTTCGAAGGAAAAACGGAATATTCGTTGTCACGTCTTCAGGCCGTGTCACGAAATGTCCGCTGAAGTTAAAAAGGAAGTTCGATCGGAGATCGCGCACGTTCTCTTTCTCGACATTGTTGGTTACTCCAAGCTGCTGATTGACGAGCAACGAGCACAGATCGACGCGTTAAATCGAATCGTTCGCGCCACGCAGGAATTCCAAACCGCGGAAACTGCCGGTCGATTAATCAAAATCCCAACCGGCGACGGAATGGCACTGGTTTTTTACAGCAGCCCAGAAGATCCAGTGGAATGCGCGATCGAGATCGGTCGCGCCCTGAAAGAACATCGCGAATTGCAGCTGCGCATGGGAGTGCACAGCGGTCCGGTGAGCAGCGTGATTGACGTAAACGAGCGGGCCAATGTCGCGGGCACAGGCATCAATATGGCGCAGCGCGTCATGGATTGCGGCGATGCCGGGCACATTTTGCTTTCGAAACGGGTTGCGGACGATCTCGGCCAATACGCACATGCCGGCGGAGGGGCTCGAACCCACACGATCTTGCGATCACTGGATTTTGAGTCCAGCGCGTCTGCCAGTTCCGCCACGCCGGCGGCGTGAAAGAGCGCGAAAACTACGGAGTTAACGCCAAAGCTCAAACGCTTTTCAATATTCGAGCGCTTGCAAACTTCGCGGCGGCCCGAAGACTTCGCGCAGAATAATTGCATCGCGCAGGCCGCCTGCAGTGGAAAGCATCATCGCAAATTTTGAAGCGACCAGCGTTTCGCGTGCTGTTTCAGGAAATTCTGTTGGTAAGAGCATCTCGATTTTCTCTTTTTTCAGAGTCAACGGTATTCCAGCTCGACTTACGGCAGGGTCGACCACAGAAGCTGGGCGATTTGGCGGCTCAGGCGTGATCGGGAGAGGCGGCGGCACGGTCGTCAACGGCGGAAGCGGCGAAAAAATCTTTCGGTTTCCCGGGACTACGACGCGTTTCTCTTTGGGCTTGAAGGAACGCTCTTCTATAGGTGGCGGAGGGTTCGAAGACGTTGGCTGACCGAGCGCTTCGAGAAAACGGCGAACGCGTTCCTCATCATTTTCCTTCCGCGGTTGCGCAGGCGGCTGCTTTTTCACCGTCGTCTGAGGTTGTTCCGTTTTTCGCTTCGTCTTTTCTGCTTCCTTCGAAATCCAGCGGAAAAAACTCGCGATAATTACGAGCACGACAAAAGCAATTGTGTCGAAAGGGATCGCCGCGAGACTGCGCATTCGTTAGGCCTCGGTTCGAGGTTTATCGCCGCCGGCAATCGATTCGCGCATAGTGGTATCAGCCTGCACGTTTTTCATGCGCACATAATCCATAATGCCGAGGTTGCCGGAGCGAAACGCTTCCGCCATCGCCTGCGGAATGAGTGCCTCTGCTTCGACAACTTTTGCGCGCATCTCCTGAGTCCTGGCGCGCATTTCCTGTTCGACCGCCACGGCCGCAGCGCGGCGCACCTCGGCTTTCGCTTGCGCGATCCGTTTGTCCGCATCGGCCTGTTCGCTTTGCAACTTCGCGCCGATGTTGTCGCCCACATCGACATCCGCGATATCGATCGAAAGGATTTCAAACGCGGTATTACTGTCGAGTCCCTTGGCCAACACGGCCTTCGAAATGCGGTCGGGATTTTCCAAGACATCCTTATACGAATCAGCCGAACCAATTGCGCTAACGATACCTTCACCGACGCGCGCGATGATGGTTTCTTCAGTCGCGCCACCAACAAATCGATCCAGATGCGAACGCACCGTCACCCGCGCCTTCACTTTCGCGCCGATTCCATCCTTGGCCACGCCATCAATGGTTTGCCGGCCCATGGTCGGATTCGGCACATCGATCACCTTGGGATTGATGCTCGTGCGCACGGCCTCGAGGACTGTTTTGCCAGTGCCTTTAGTCGCCAAATCAATCGCGCAAGCGCGGTTGAAATCGAGAGAGATGCCAGCTTTATCCGCGGCGATTAATGCGAGCACGACCTGATCGACACTGCCACCAGCGAGATAATGCGCTTCGAGTGGATCGCTCGGAATTTCCAAACCGGCTTTCACTGCTGTAATGCGGTTATCGACAATGTAGCCAACCGGCACCTTCCGCAGTCGCATCCCCACCATTTTCCCCAGGCCGACCGGCGCGCCCGCGATGTGCGCGCGAATCCAAAGTCCAAAAAAATTGAAGAGAACGATACAAAGCACGAAGGCCGCGACCGCGACCACCGCGATGCCAACGAGATAGAGTGATTCCATACCGACGAAACTAACGGAGCAGCAAACGAGCGGAAAGCGCTATTTGCGAGCCCGCCGGGCAGTTCATTGCCTGAAATTCGTCGCGCGAAGTGGGTAGCCTCGCGCGCACTTCATGGCAGAGTGATCACCTCATGCCGCAGAAAACATTTACGATCATCATCGCATTCGCGGCGCTTTATTTGATCTGGGGTTCGACTTATCTCGGAATCTTTTTCGCCATCCAATCGATCCCGCCATTTCTGATGGCGGGAACGCGCTTTTTACTCGCCGGCTTCATCATGTATGCGGTTGCGCTTTGGCGAAGCGAGCCGAATCCGGAGGCCGCGACTTGGAAAACTGCGCTCATCGTTGGCGGCTGTCTACTCGTGTGCGGAAACGGCGGTGTAACCATCGCGGAAAAATGGGTCCCGACAGGTTTGGCCGCTTTACTGGTCGCTACCGTGCCGATTTATATCGCGTTGCTTGGTTGGCTCACGGGAGCGGCTCCACGCCCGACGGCGTTGGTTGGGCTCGGCTTAATCGGTGGATTTATCGGCGTTGGTGTGTTGGTCGGTCCGGCGTTCGCCGCCCCATCAAATGGTGCGCACAATTATTTCGCCGTCGGCGTTTCAATCCTGCTTGTGTCTTCATTTCTCTGGTCGGTCGGCTCGCTTTACTCGCGCCGCGCGAAGAATGCGCCGTCAGTCTTCATCGGAGCCGGTCAGCAAATGATTTGTGGTGGTGCGCTTCTTCTTTTTCTTGGATTCGTCACCGGCGAACAGCACGGGTTTTCTCTGCATCGAGTCACGTGGCTTTCGCTCGGCGCGTTCATCTATCTTGTTTTGATTGGAGCGCTCGTTGGTTACACGGCTTATTTTTACCTGCTCCGCCATTGTGATCCGGCTAAAGTTGCGACCTACGCTTACATAAATCCGATTGTCGCCATTTTGCTCGGGAGTGCTTTTGCCGGAGAAATTTTAACAATGCGAACTTTGCTCGGCGCAGGATTGATTATCGGCTCGGTCGCGATTGTAATCATGGCGCAGCAAATGAAAATGAAAGGCAGCCAAGCCATGCCGGCTGTTATTGCGCCGGCTGATTGCCCACGATGAACTCTTTATCCGACGGAAAAAAAGATCGGCGGGAAACGGTCGAAGTTGTCACCCGCAATTGGCGAGCAGAAGTTGAAACCGCGCAGACCTATCGCGATCTGGCCGCACGCGAGCAGAACGAAAAGCGACGGGACATTCTCATCCGCATGGCGGAGGCGGAAGAACGCCACGCGCAACGCTGGGAAAAGAAATTGCACGACCTCGGTGCGGAACCGCCCATTCTTAAAAATACTCTGGCGCGCCAGCTGAACCGTTGGTGGAATAATGTCGCCGGAGCGGACATTGCCATTCGCCGCATGGAAGCGGCGGAAGAAAAGCACGAAGCGGAATTTCGCGATCAGCGTGATCGCGCGCTCGCCGGGGAAGACGACGTACAGGATTTTTTGCGCACGAGTGCAATCGAAGAAAAAGCGCACGCTCGCGTTCTAAACACGATGGCCCCGGCTGTGGGACCAAGGAGTGCGCTCGACACAATTTTGAAACGCGAGCGCTGGCATGGTCGCGGTGGCGGTTGGGTCGCGGACGCAATTTACGGCGCGAACGACGGGCTCGGCGCTGTCTTTGGAATTGTTTCCGGTGTCGCGGGCGCAACCGACAATCAGCAACATTTCGTTCTCATCTCGGGTCTCGCTGGCATGCTCGCTTCCACTTTATCGATGGGCGCCGGCGCTTATCTCGCGGCAAAAAGTGAGGCGGAAGTTTACGAAGCAGAAATCTCACGCGAGAAGGCGGAGGTCGAAGAAAATCCCGAGGAAGAAATTGAAGAGATGTCGCTCTTCTATCAACTGCAAGGGTTCAGCGCTGAGGAATCACAGCGCATGGCGGAGCGATTGGCAGAACAGCCGGAGCAACTGGTCCAGGCGATGGCGCAAAGTGAACTCGGATTGTCGGAACATCACTTCCCTAATCCGTGGACTTCTGCAATCTCAGCCGGCATTTCGACTGCGGTGGGCGCTTTCATTCCGATCATTCCATTTTTTTTCATGAGCGGCTTCGCGGCTGTGGTCGCCGCGTTTGTAATTAGCCTGGTTGCTCATTTCGCTGTCGGCGCGATCAAATCGCTCATCACGATGCGCTCCTGGTGGGCTTCCGGTTTGGAAATGACCTGGATAGGAGTGATCGTGGCGGCGGTCACTTACGGATTAGGGCTCGCTTTCGGCGCTGCGATTTAAAAGCGCAAACAATTCCTGCGAATGACAACGAGCGGGAATTCAGAAATACCGGGACAGCGACCAGGACTCGTTAGGCAACTTGGCCTCTTCGGCACGACCATGGCCGTGATGGGCGGTATCGTCGGCGCCGGGATCTTTATCAATCCATATCTGGTCGCTCAACGCGTGCATACATCGGCGCTTATTCTCGGTGTATGGATTGCCGGAGGGCTCATCGCCTTGCTCGGTGGATTCATTTACGCCGAGCTAGCCACGCGGCTGCCGGTTGTCGGCGGTCAATATGCCTATCTGCGCGAAGCATTACATCCCGCGGTGGCTTTCCTCTATGGGTGGGTCTTGCTGCTCGTAATCCAAACCGGTGGCATGGCTGCGGTCGCGATCACTTTCGCTCGCTACTTCCTCGAGGTAACACATTGGCAGCTTAACGACGGGATTATCGCGGCGGCAGCGTTAGCATCACTGACTGCGATCAATTGCTGCGGCGCGCACGCGGGCAGCCGCGTGCAATTAACGATGACACTCACCGCGATCGCGGCGATCGGCCTGTTGGAAGTTTGCAGTTTCTTCACCGCGTCGGCGCAGACTCCGTGGCGTCCCGTGCTGGATCAACCATTGTCACTTTATCTCGTTGTCGCATTCGGTTCTGCCATGACACCAGTGCTCTTTGCATATGGAGGTTGGCAAACATCGAGCTTCCTCGCCGGCGAAGTTCGCGATGCGACAAAGATTCTGCCTCGTGCCCTGGTTATGGGAGTGCTTGGAGTCATCGCCATCTACGTTTCGGTCAACTTCGTTTATCTCCGTACGCTCGGACCGGCTGGTTTGGCCGCGACAACGACACCCGCGTCTTCGGTAATGTTCGCCGCGCTGGGCCGGCGCGGTGCACAGATTATTGCCGTCGGCATTTCGCTCTCGGCCTTCGGCTTTCTCGGACAATCAATCCTGACTGCGCCTCGTGTTTATTTCGCGATGGCGCAGGACCGCGTTTTTTTTCAAAGCGTCGCGCGAATCCATCCGCGAACGCACGCTCCGATTATTGCGATCGGGCTTCAGGGCGTCTGGGCCATCGTGATCGCTCTTACGGGAACGTATGCGCAAGTGGTGAATTACGTCGTCGCGATGGATTGCATCTTTTTCGGACTAACGGCGATTTGCTTGTTTGCGTTGCGAGCGCGAGCTGCGGCGAATGCCAGCGCAGGCACGATTGCCTATCGCGTTCCCGGACATCCCTGGACGACATTGCTCTTTATCACCGCTGAATGGATGGTGGTCGCGAGCACTTTTGTGCACGACCCAAAGCGATCCTTCATTGGTCTTGGAATCGCCGCGGCGGGTTTGCCGGCCTACTTTTTGTGGCGCGCCCGCAGCAGACGGCAAAATCAAAGATGAGTTCTCAGCGAACAAAACAATCGGAATACATGGTGTGGGCGAAGACGTGTTCGCAGGCGCGCTTCAATCTGGCGACGAGCGGCCTAACGAATGTCCCGCTCGCTGAATTCCCGTTGCGCATTGAAGACCTCGAAATCACATCGTCGGAGGGATACGGCTTCAAGCCATTGCAAGAGAGGCTGGCACAGCATTCGGCGGTGCCGGAAGAATGCGTTGTCGCGATCACTGGCACTTCGATGGCGAATCATCTGGCGATGGCCGCTCTGCTCGATCCCGGTGACGAAGTAGTGCTTGAGCAACCGACTTATGGTTTGCTTCTCGATGCCGCAAAATATCTCGGTGCGCACGTAAAACGCATCGCGAGAAAATTCGATACCGATTTCGCAATCGATCCTGCGGACATCGCGAAGACCGTCACAGCCAAGACACGTCTGATTATCCTTACCAACTTGCACAATCCGAGCGGCGCATTGCTTGCACAGGAAACACTCAGAGAAATCGGCGAAATAACGCAACGCGCCGGCGCACACGTACTCGTGGACGAAGTCTATCGCGAAATGCTGTTCGATCGCGCCGTGCAATCTTCCTTTCACATCGGTGAGACCCTCGCGTCGTACGAAAATAATCCTTTCATCGTCACCAGCAGCCTTACGAAAGTTTATGGTCTTAGTGGATTGCGTTGCGGTTGGATTCTGGCGTCACCTGCATTGGCCCAACGAATGTGGCGATTGAACGATCTATTCGCCGCGAGCGCAGCGCACACTGCCGAACGAATGTCCGTCCTGGCATTCGATCACCTCGACACATTTCGGACGCGAGCTCAAAATTTACTGGAGAGAAACCGCGCGCTGCTCGATGCCTTTCTCGATTCGCAAAACCATTTGGAATGCTTCCGGCCACCGGCGGGCACAGTCGTTTTTCCCCGATTGATTCGCAGCGACTCCGAAGCGTTCTTCAAACTTCTGCTAGACAAATACGAGACGACTGTGGTGCCTGGGAAATTTTTCGAAATGCCGCAACACTTTCGCATCGGCATCGGCGGCGAAACCGAAAATCTCCGCGGTGGTTTGGAACGTCTGAGTGCGGCTCTCACCGAATTCGCGGGCTAATGTCGACGCTAGAGTGTGCCGCGTAAGTGTCGTTAGGGGAAAAGCCCCTGGGGCGAGACATCGAGGTGACAGGACGCGACAATCTCTGGATGTCTTCGACACGCCTCAAGAAAAACCAAATCGTGAGAACAGGCGGCGAAGAGGCCAGGTTGATAGGCGGACCAAGCTTGCGAAAGAAGATCGGTCGCTTCCCCGTAATGGTCCTGCCGAATTTTCACAGCAGCAGCACTCATCAGCCAAGCCACCGATAACGGTCCGCTCATGCGCTTCTTCTCAACCTCATCAGCAACAGCCGCGACATCGCCCGCTTCGAGCCTCGCCATCTGCATTTTGAAACGACAGACCGCGGCATCCTGCTCGTTATGCGCGCGCAACGCTGCTTGTTCGTAATGCGCAACCGCTTCGGTGGGCTTGTGATTCAGCCGCGCGACCTCGCCCCAATGATAATAATAATCGGACCGGAACGCGTCCGCCTTAACGGCCGCTTCACAAAAACGCTCCGCCGCCGTGAAGTCTCTGCGATTAGTGGCGATTAATGCGCGATAGAAATTGGCTGAATCCACGTTTTCGCCAAACGTAATCGAGCGCTCGAAAAGTTGATCCGCACTCGCATAACTGCCGTGGTCGAAGCAAAGTTTTCCGACGCGAAAGAGAATCCCGCGGTAGGCCAGATTCTTTTTCTTGGCCGCAATTAATTTTTCAGCCGCTTCGCGCCAATGACCGCCTTTTTCATCCGTTAACGCCTTTTCGACCAACTCGTCCGAAGTAAGACCGGGGAACTTATCCAAACCAGCGGCGCGGGCTGAGGTCTTGTTTTGAGCGCCAAATGCAGATTTCCAACTATCGAACTTCTTTCCAAAGTAAAAGAGGAGAGCCAGTAGCAGGACCGCGCCAATAATCAATGCTGCTTGTCCAATCTCGTTTACCCGCGAAGCCCTATCCTTCGTCGGGTCGACGACTGACCGAAGATTGCTCGGTCCGTCATCAGTCGGCGCCGGCGCAGACGGTAACTCGTTAGGCGCAAGAATGCGCGGATCAACCCATCCAGGGGAACGAGAAGCCTTCCCGGCGTGGTTCTCGGGATCTCCTTCCCGGTCTGCTCCCTTCGCGCTTCGACCAGCAAGCAAGCGACGCAGCCCCGGCGTAAGTTGGACTCGGCGCGATTTTCGTTTCGGCGGATCGCCCGAGGAGCCGGATTTAATTTCCTCGTCAGACATATTTCAAATCTGCCGGCTGGCTCAACAGCATATCAACGGCCCAATCACTTCGCTAGCGCAACGTGCCAATGAGCACGCCAAGGTCTGAGGCCGGACTTGCGGATGTCCCCGAAATCAGGCGCGTGCGGCCTGCCGCCGCCTAAGCAACGGAACCAAGCCAACCAAGCCTGCGCCGAGAAGCAGGTAAGTAGAAGGCTCGGGGATAACGACCGTGGAAATGTCCTCGATTCGGAAATCGCTGCCCGCCGTCGTTGTATCCAAAGTTAACGTCAGTGCGTCGATATCGCTGAAGTCCAAGCCAGCAAAGCCCGGATCGCTGAATGAGAAAAAGTAAACGCCAGGAGTATTGAATGCGATATTGAACGTCGAACTGCCGATGGTGACGCCGCTACGCAGCGAGAGAGAAAATGTTCCCGAGCCCAAGCCTAGCTCATTCGCTGCGTTATTTACCGACGAGACCGTAATGGCGATGCCATTAGCGCCAGAGAAGTCTGCATTGAGATCACCGCCGATGCCATAACTCAGCATGAGCGTAGCTGACGTATTAGCATCATTATCGAACTGGAGAAATCCGTCCGCGTCCAATTTCGTGGTGATCGCTCCGCTGCCGCCATTGATGGCGAGACTGACATCGCGGCGACCGCCCAGCGTCGAGCTAGGGTTCAAGCCGACTACGCCGATGCTGGCGACCTGCTGAATGCTGTTCACACTCAAAGTGTAATGGTCGGGGAAAGCCATTGTAGAAGGATCAATGCGATCGATCGGCTCGCCATTAGCTGGCAGGGCCATGGTAGCGAAAAGAGCCGTTCCGAAAAGCAGACTACGCATTCCTAATTTAAACATATTTTTCGCTCCAAATTTTTCCTGACGATTCCCCGCAAAAATTACTGTGGCGAGTATTTCGGAGAATTATGGGACAAGGCAAGAAAAAACTTACTCTTTTTGAAAGAAAATTGGGGCCAAAGCACGAATCGCGGCTCCTGCTGCCGTTTTCGTGACTGTTTTTGACTTGAGGAAATCTTTCACGAAGGGATACTGCGCCCTGCTTCGAAAGCGTCGGGCAATGGGGATCCGTGGTCGAAGCGCCGGAGGGGGTATAGCTCAGTTGGTAGAGCGTCTCGTTCGCAATGAGAAGGTCTGGGGTTCGAATCCCCATACCTCCACCAACATTTCATCAGGAGAAACTGGGATTGCATTGTTGCTCACCAATCGCTAAACCGTGAAGAAAGCCGCGCTCGACCCGTCTCATTCATTCGGGCCTGTAACGGCTCCATAAACAAATAATCCAAACTATGAAAAATAAATCATTAATTGTCAGTAGCGTCTGCGTCGTCGCTTTCGCCATCTGTTCACCCCTTAGTGTTTCAGCAAAAGGAAAGAAATCCGAAGCTTCCCCGGCGCCAAGTGCTTCTCCGAGCGCGAGCGCAGCTTCCTCCGCTGCCGCTTCGGAAAGACCTGTTCCCTACCACGGAATGATTTCCGCGGCGGATCAAAGCGCAAAAACGTTCACCATCGCAGGCAAGGAGAAATCACGTGTCTTCAAAATCACAGATAAGACTGTGATTACAAAAGACGGAAATCCGGCAACGATGAGCGACATCATGGAGAAGGAAGAAGCACGCGGTCAGTATTGGAAAACCGCGGATGGATCACTGGAAGCGAAGAGCGTTAAGCTCGGAGCCAAGCCTGAAAAAGCAAAGAAAGGCTCGAAGAAGGAAAAGGAATCCGCTTCCCCTGCTCCTTCAGCGACACCGTAATCTCAGTGCAAATTCAGAATGTGAGACCTGCGGTAGCGTTTGCTGCCGCAGGTCTTTACTTTTCCCCTGAAGCCTTGAGCGCAACGCGCAAATCCTTCACGAACAATTTGTATTCCCGCTCCCGCGATTCTTCGTCGGGCTGGCGCAAGAGAGATGATGGATGAACGGTCGCGACGACCTTAGTCGCGAATTCTAATTCCAAAATTTTTCCGCGCGCGCGCGTCACGCGAAAAGAGGGACCGAAGATCGCCTGCGCCGCGGTCGCGCCGAGACAGACAAGCAATTGCGGCCTAACGAGTCTAAGTTCCGCTTCCATCCAGCGTCGGCACGCTGCGATCTCGCGCGAATTTGGCTTTTGATGAATGCGTCGCTTCCCACGCGGCTCCCATTTGAAATGTTTCACGACGTTGGTCACATAAACCTTGTTCCGATCGATGCCGGCTTCTTCAAGCGCGGATCAAGTATCTGGCCAGCCGGCCCGACGAAAGGTTTGCCCGCAAGATCTTCCTGCTCGCCCGGCTGTTCGCCCACAAGCATGATTGGCGATTTTATTTGAACTTTTTTTCTTCACCTCATCGATCATTGGTCTCCCGAAAATACGCATCGCGTCCTATTCTTAGACGCCATGCAATTTTGCACGTAAGCAAATACCCGAACTGTTATGCTCGAAACCAAGCGACTTCGCCTGGGCCGTTTTACTGAAAACGATCTCGAAGCTTTGAGCGTCCTAATGCGCGATCCGAGATTCATGCGCTTTTCCCTTGGCGTCTTTTCCCGCGAACAAACCGCAGCATTTCTGGAGAGAATCTTTGCCGGTTACCGCGACAACGCTCCGTCACAATTCGCTGTTCTTCCACGAGCTGAAAACAAACTAATCGGATGCTGCGGCTTCTTTCGCCAAATCGTCGATGGGACGGAAGAAATCGAAATCGGTTATCGGCTCGATCCCGAATATTGGGGACAAGGTCTCGCGACTGAAGCAGCCCGCGCCGTGCGCGACCACGCGTTCAGCGATCTCAAACTCGACCACGTCATCTCTCTCATCCATCCGGATAACGCTCCGTCGCGACGCGTGGCGGAAAAAAACGGAATGACTGTGGAAAAAGAAACCGTCTTTCGCGGTTTTCCGACAATTGTTTTCGGGATCAGGCGACTAATTGCGGCTGGTGACGCCTAACAAATTCCTGCCCGAGCGCCCGATAGGCACGAGCGCCGGTTCCGTTTGAGTCGTATTCGAGAATCGATTTGCCGAAACTAGGTGCTTCACTCAAACGAACCGTACGCGGAATGACGGTTTCATAGACGCGCTCCTGAAAATGTTCCCGGACGTCGGCCACAACCTGGCCGCTCAAATTTGTCCGGCTGTCGAACATCGTCATAATAATTCCGCCCAATATCAGATCGTCGTTCACACCCGCATTTTTGATCTGTTCCACCACGCCAACAATTTTCACCAGGCCTTCAAGTGCGAAAAATTCGCACTGAATCGGAGTGAGCAACTCATTCGCGGCCGCGAGCGCGTTCGTCATCAAAATGCCTAACGAGGGTGGACAATCAAGCAGGATAAAATCGAAGGAATTATCGGCGCGCAAAGGCGCCAGCGCCCTGGTCAATCGGGTAAGATGGTCATCCATGCGCGCGATCTCCACTTCGGCGCCAGCCAAATTTAAATCTGAAGGAACGATGAACAATCGCTCGAGCCGCGTCGGGAAGATCTTCTCCGCCACGGAAACAGAACCGAGTAGCGGATCGTAAACGCTTTCGCCGACCAGTCCCTGCAAACCTAACGAGCTGGTAGCGTTGCCCTGCGGATCCAAATCCACCAGCAAAATGCGCTGCCCCAACTCCGCGAGGGCGGCGCTGAGATTGACGGCAGTCGTCGTTTTACCGACACCGCCTTTTTGATTCGCAATGGCAATGACTTTCATTCGCGCGGAACGATCAGCGTCCGCAGCTCGAATGTTCGCCTCCCATCCGCTTCCTGCCAAAGCAAATGATCGGGATCAGGCAGCATTTCCGTGACCTCGACTTCACCGGCCTTCGTTAACCAGCGATGAAAAATCTCGATGAAAAGATAGCTTTCGAAGTCGATGAAAACCGGCTTCGTGTCTTTATCGCGGCCTTCGGCTCCGCTTCGGCGCAGAGCTTGTTCGGTCGGGCGAATGTAAACGAAGCGCGGCAGTTTTCGTGTGGCACGCAAGCGTTCGATCGCCAGAACGAGATCGCGCGAGACGCCGGTGAAATTGCCGGGGCCGAGTTCGTCTGCCGCGACTGTCCACGATTCGCGCTGCACGATGACCTTTCCGCAGCGCAACCGTGGCATGTGCGGCGCACGACCGAAATAAAATGGATGGAAACCAAGCGGAATAATCCAGTAACGAGCGAAGGAACCGAGATATTCGCGCGAGGCGCACTTTCGCAAAGCAACGTCACCGTTCGCTTCATTGATGAAGACCTCCGTTTCGGCCGGCGGAACGATGCGCCAATTTTTGTTACCCGGTTCGGACGCGACGAAATAACTTAATTCTGGAATAACATCGAATTGCCGCACGGTTGTATGCGCCGTGAAATCCGCTGGGGCAAAGCCATAAAAAAAATTCGGTTGCCCACTGGTTGTGCTGGCGAGTGCCCGTGCGAACAACTCCTTATCCGGGCAATCCCAGTACATGCAGTGATGCAACATCGCGATGGGGGGATGCAATTCGGCGAGCACCCATTCGTAGTCGCCGCGATTCACGTGATCCACGGATGAAGCAGAAATCTGTAGATCCGCAGATGGAAAAGTGTATTCGTCGAATTTCGAATATTCGAACTTGTTTCGGACGATATGGCATTCGGTTGAGGTCAACTTCCATTCGGCTGCATCAGTCCGCGCCTCGAGTGATTTTTGGAAAGCACTTTTCACTTCGAGAAATGCGACGTGCGCAAGCGCAACAAGACCGTGACCGGTGAGAGACATTTTTTGCGTTTCGCAATACCGAAGAAATGCAGGCAGCGGGATGGCACCGTCTTTTACCGACGCGTTTTGGAACAAGCCTCGCAAACCGGCTGCAACGCGACTTGCGACATAGGCATAGGAGTCGCGCCAAAAATCGATCCATGCTTCTGCTTCGTCCGCGACTTCATCGACCAATTCTTCGCCAATCGTGAAAGCGCATTCGCGCGAGCAATCTTCCCCAATTGGGTTGGCCGCGTTGTAGAGAAAACGTTGCGAAGTTTTTTCGGCTACACCGACGTCATTCAGCATCTGCTTCGCGCCTTTCATTACCTCCAGGCGAGCAATGGGATCAGGAGCTTCCGCGAAGAGTTTTGGAAGTGAAGCAATTGGCCTCAGTACGCTGAGCCAACGATCGCGCGGAACGCCATCGCGCCATTGCGCAATGTCCCTGACAAGAACATCGAAAGCGTGCGACTCCAATCTCGGCACTTCGACTTCCCACCGCACCATGCCTTCGCTTGCATATTTCTCGAGAATTTCCGGTCGCACGCCTAACGAGTGTGCAGGGGTTCGGCCATCGCAGCGCATCAAGGTTTCCTGCGCTTGTCGGTCCAGGGCAACATTATTCCCTGTGTCGTAAAAAACGAAAGTGCCTTCGTCAATCCGACCGCTCGGATGAAGGCGTGGTGAAAGTTCCGCCTTGATGGCTGGATCTGCATTGAGGGCAGCAGCCACGGCGTAAGCGGTCCAACGCTCCAGAAATCCATCGCGCTTAATTGTATTAGACGCGAACTTCAGCTGGAAACAGGCACCAGCTTTCGCCTGAACCCAGGCGGATGGGCCAAACGTGCTGAACGTATCGTTTTTTGCGCAAACGCGCTGTAGATACAGAAGCAAATGCCGTTCACGATCTCCTGCTTTGGCGTTACGTCGTGTCAAGTCCGATGGAAATCCAGCGACGAGTTTTTTAAAAAGCTCACGGATACCTCCTTCCCCGAAAACTAAATAATCGGGTAGAATCGCTTTTGCCGATTTAAGAAGATTACCGCGAGCGCTGCGTAATTCCTCTTCCAACGATTGTTGCAATAACGGAACGGAATCCGCGATTTGATTCTCGTTTGAACTGCTGACCAATCGTCGCGCGACCGCTATTGTCGCAGGAGTGGCTAGTTGCTCTAAGACATCGAACGGGACACCTGCCATCCGGATCAGGAAAATTGGCGCAACGCGGTAATTTCCGGACACGCGTTCAGAAACACCGAAACGAATGAAGACTGCAAGTTAAACTCGCAATTTCGGCCGAGGCGCGCGGATCAGTTGTTCAATAAGGGGAGACGAATGGTGAAGGTCGTTCCGACGTCTGGTGTGCTGTCGACTTTGATCGATCCACTGTGATCTTCCACGACCTTTTTCGTAATATAAAGACCAAGCCCAGTTCCGCTTTTGCCCTGCTTTGTCGTGAAATAAGGATCGAAAATTTTCGTCATCTGCTCAGAAGTGATTCCGTATCCGGTGTCCTCGATCTGGACGTCGGCGTAGAAATCTTTTTGCGTGCAACGAACTGTAACTGAACCTTTCTTGTCCGAGGATGCCTGTATGGCGTTGATCAAAACATTCTGAATGGCGCGCGTGATTTGCACCGAGTCGCCGAGCAAGGTGCATGCATCATCACAGACTTCACTCGTTAGGCGAACGCAGCTCTGCTCGGACATGCCTTCCACGCTCCTAACCAGTTCGCGCACAATCGAAGAAACCGAAATTGGCTTGTGCGGCGCGGCTTCAACGCTGCCGTAGCTTTGCCACATCGTGAGAAGTTCGCGGCAGAGACGAACGTTTTGCTCGATGATATTGAGTTCCTTGGCTGATCCTTCTTTCGCCACTTCCTCTTCAGTTCCGTTACGCTTTTCTGACTGCTCCAATTTTTTGGCAAGCAGTTGAACGTATCCCCAAACGATCGTCAGAGGATTACCGAGATCGTGGACGAATTCCGCGGAAGCCTGGCCTAACGAGGCGAGTCGCTCTTTTTGTGCAAGCTCTTTGAGCAGTCGATTATTGAGTTCCTTGATTTCAGCGGATGCGTTTTCACTGCTGCGATAAACGCGGGTTCGCTCGACGTTGCGGCCGATAACCTCCTGCATTTCGCGCGCATCAAAAGGTTTGCTGATGTAATCGTTCGCTCCCAAACGCAAAGCTTCCTGCGCTGTTTCGAGTGCGCCAAATCCGGTAAGCATGATGACGGAAAGATTCGGATCGATTTCGCGAATCCGTCTCAAACCGTCGATGCCGGTCATGCCGGGCATACGAATATCCATTACGATGGCATCGGGATTTTTCTCGCGCAGAAGACGAATGCCGGTTTCAACGCAATCGGCCGTGTGCACGGTGTAGTTGGGTTTGAGCAGCATGCGCAAACTCTCTCGAGGCCCCATTTCGTCATCGATCACGAGAATCTGGGGGCGTTCAGCGGTAACCGTCATAAGTGCGTTTCGACGAGATGTGTAGCTAAGGGCATGCCGTTTTCACATGGGAAGAGCAAAAACTTTCCAGGGCATCCAACCGCATTACCAGCGGAAACGGTGGAGCAGAACATGCTCGTTTGCAAGGTAGAACTTGTGAATAACTCAAGAATAACTTCTACCTAACCGATGATGCAGAAGTGTTTTGAGCTTTTTCGAGAAAGGGTTATTGATTTCCTAACGAGAATCTTAGCGCTGTTTTGCACCCAAATACGAATCATCTCTTAAGGAGCGCATTCATGCCCAAGCGAACTCGTGTTGTTGTCACCGGAATGGGAATTCTTGCACCTAACGGCGTTGGCCTGAAAGCATTTTGGAGTTCGTTAGTCGAGGGCCGGAGTGGTATCGGACCCATCACTCTCTTCGATGCGCGCGGATTTCGCAGCCGCATCGCCGGAGAAGTGAAAGACTTTAATCCGCTGGATTATATCGATGCGAAGGAAAAACCACGCCGGCTTGCGCGCGGGACTCAACTCGCGTTTGCCGCGACCCAGCGCGCCCTAACGGATGCGGGATTGAATTTGCCCGAGCTGCGCCGCGGTTTCCCGCTTCCACTTCCGATCGTAATGGGTATCGGCACAAGCGCGATGGATATTTTGCAGGACGGGTTCGATTCGTTGCGCGATCGCGGCCCTGGCTCGATCAAACCATTTGCCGTGGGATCGTGTGCGCCGCAGGCCGCGGCAACTTTCATTGGGAGAACACTTGGAGTTTCTACGCGAACTTCCACCATCTCATCAACCTGTGTCTCCGGACTCGATGCTGTCGCTTCTGCTACCGCAACGATCCGCAACGGGGAATCGGAAATCGCAATCGCCGGTGGAGCTGATGCACCGATCACTCCGTTGGCGATGGCAAGTTTTGCCACCGCGGGATTGAGTTCTTCGAGGAATGATGCTCCTGAACGTGCGAGCCGGCCATTCGATCGCGATCGAGATTCCGGTGTTATTTCTGAAGGAGCCGGTGTTTTAGTATTGGAAAGCTTGGATCATGCGCTTGCTCGCGGTGCGGCACCTTATCTTGAAATTACCGGCTACGGTGGACAGACGGACAGCGATCCGACGGTGCCCGGTTCCGGGCTCGGGAGCACGATGATTGCTGCGCTGGCGAACGCAAATCACGATCCATCCGCGATCGACTACATCTGCGCATATGGCACCGGTCACCCGATTTTCGACAAGATCGAGCTGTCTATGATTAAGCGGGCTTTCGGAGAACACGCTCGGACAATTCCGATCAGCTCTATTAAAGGAGTTACCGGCAACCCGCTGGCAGCAGCTGGGCCCATGCAACTTATTTCTGCCGGATTGTGTTTTCGGAATAATCTCATTCCGCCGACTGCGAATTGCGAAAACCTCGACAGTGATTGCGATCTGGACATTGTGCGAGGCAGAGCGCGCCGCGCGAAACTGAATCGCATTCTTATAAATGTGCGCGGACTGGGCGGCGGCAACAGCACCATGATCGTGGAACGTGTCATCGAATGAATTCCGAAAGCCTCCCTTTATGGTTGGCCCTCTTCACGCAACTAGGTCTGGGTCTGGCGGTTTTTCGCGCGAACTATCGCAACTACGCCAACCAGAGCTTCCTGATTATTTCTCTGTTTATTGTTGGTTGGCTGCTGTCTCTCCAATTTGCGTTTAATGCAAATCACGCAAGTGAAGCTGAATTCTGGATTCGGACTTCTTCAGCCTGCGGCATTCTAATTGTTAACGGATTTAATCTGGTCCGCGTTGCCATTCTTTATCGGGATGAGGGCTGGAGCAAAATCGGACTACGCTCTGCCCCTTTTGCGGCTCTGAGCTTGCTTGCGATAGCATTTTGTTACACGCACTGGTTCCTACGATTCGCGCAGTTGCGCCGGGGAGATGCCGAGCAAGGACTTGTTCCGCATCCGGTCTATGGCCCTTTGGGATCTCTATACTTGGCGTTCTTAGGTATCGCGATCCTGATTGTCATCACTCTTTATCTTCTCAATTTGCGGAAGTCGGTCGGCATGCAGCGGGTTGAAATGCAATTTGTCGTCGCAGGCGCCGTTGCGCTTGTTTTGTTAACCATTGCAACCTTCGCGGTTCAGCCCTTTCTCGAGCGGGCTGTTATTGTCCTGCTGGCCCGCGTGAGAGTTGTAGTCTTCAGTCTTATCATCGCCTACGGCATCGCGACCCGAAAGATCATGGAAGTCGGCACATTCGTTAGGCGCTCTGTTTCCTACGGGTTACTCATCCTCTATCTTAGCGTTATTTACCTGGGCATCTGGTGGGCATCGGATCATTTGCTTCGCGAATCTCCGTGGCAAAATGTTGTTCCGCACCTTTTGGGTGCACTCGCCGTCGCGCTTTCCATGGCGCCGGCGCGTGGCGTCTCGAAAAATTTTGCCGACAAATTATTCGTTAACTCTCGCGGTTTGGACTTTCAAGCGACAGTGCGAAAAGCAGCCGGCATTTTGGATTCGGTTACGACCTTACGCGATTTGCTGGACCGCTTTATGGCCACGACGGCGGAGGCTGTCGGCACCGACCGAGTCGCCATTTTACTGCCAGATAAGAATGGATTCAGTCAACGTTACTCCGGTGAAGATCGCATCGGTCTTTCTCTTCCCACTGATCATCCCTTCGTGCTTTATCTGCGAAAGCACCACGACCCCATCGTACTCGACGAGTTACACCGCGTGCGCCCGACCTTGGAATTAGATGCCATCATCGAGGAAATGCGCCGATTGAAATTGGCCGCGGCGATGGGGATTTTCTCACGTCAGCAGCTCGCCGCCATCATGCTTCTGGGACCGCGACTTTCCGGTGGTATTTACAGCAACACGGTTCAGGACGCACTCCAGGTACTATGCCGCCAACTCGCCGTCGCGATCGATAATGCTCAACTCTTTACCGAAGTTCAGAACGCAAAAATCTATAACGAAACGCTTCTGCAAAATCTCACCACCGGAGTAATCGCCGCGGGAACCGATGAACAGATCACGGTCTTCAATAGTGAAGCCGAGGAAATTTCCGGCTTAAAATCGAGCGACGTACTCGACCACTCGTTAGCCCAACTCCCGCCCGGCCTCTGCGACTTGCTGCGTGAAACTCTTCGGTCCGGCCAGCGCCAGGAAAATCGCGAGCTTGTGCTGCAGTCGGATGATCGCAGTGTCATCGTCAGGGCGAGCAGTTCCATCTTCCATGGAGAAGACGGAGAAATGCTCGGCGCACTCGTCGTCCTGACGGATATCACAGCGCTAAAACGTCTCGAACTTCAAATTCGCCGCAGCGATCGACTCGCTAGCTTGGGCACACTCTCCGCCGGGATGGCGCACGAAATCAAAAACCCTCTTGTCTCGATCAAAACCTTCGCGCAACTCCTGCCAGAACGTTATCAGGATTCGGATTTTCGCGAGACGTTCTCGAATTTAATTGGTCACGAAATCGACCGGATCGATTCGCTGGTAAATCAGCTTCTACGTTTCGCTCGGCCGGCCAAACCACTCCTCAAACCGGTGCACGTTCATACAGTTCTGGAAAAATCGCTGCAACTCGTCGGCCATCGGTTATATCAGAAAGATATAAAATTGACTCGCGTCTGGGACGCACAAGTCGATACGATCCGTGCGGATGCGGATCAACTGGAGCAAGTTTTCCTGAATTTTTTTATCAATGCAATGGACGCAATGAGACGCGGAGGCGAATTAATCGTAGCAACCGATGTGGGAAATCGTCCGGAATGGGTCACGGCCATCGCGCAGTCGAACGGCGACGGCCACGCACCCGAAGTTTTGCGTATTACAGTACGCGACAATGGTGAAGGCATTCCCGCCGAAAACGTAGCGCATGTATTTGATCCGTTTTTTACGACCAAAGATTATGGAACCGGTTTGGGACTCTCCGTTGTGCACGGAATCATTCAAGAACATGGAGGGCAGATTGAAGTGGAGAGCGAATTGACCAAAGGCACAGCTTTCCACATTCTCCTGCCCCTGGTGCGTTTCGAACGTGAGGAGGTGGCGGCATGAATCTGTCCCCCGTCGCGATTCTCTATAGCCAGGATCAAGAACTCGTTAGGCGGGTAAAGGCCTTCCTGCGCATGATGGGCCAGGTCCGTCATGTGGCGGACCCGGATCGCCTCGATGCTGTTTTGCAGCAAACCGGTCCTGCCCTGGCCTTGATCGATCTTCGCGCAAAAGAAGGGCGTGAGCTTGTCGACCAAATCCAAAAGGATTGGCCTGAAGTGCTGATCATTGCCCTGGGCGCACCGCATTCCGATCCGTTACGCGAAGCAGAAGAAGCAGGTATTTATGCCGCCGAAGATTTGCAACTTGATCGCAATCGTTTTCAATCGCTGGTCGGACGCGCTTTCGATTTACTGCGTGCCATGCAGGAAAATCGTGAACTGCGCGAACAATCCGGACCAAGTCGCGAACCGATCGCGACACCTCCATCTCGCCTGGATATGATCTCAGAAAGACACCCCAACCCATCCCTGCAAATGATGCGTTTCGGACGCGCTTTCCGCCGCGTCGACGATGTCAAAGCCTTGCTCGAAAATGTCGTGGAGGGCGCAGCGGAAGCTGCCGCCGTCAGTCGCGTCGGTATTTTTTCCCATATCCGGCAGGGCGATCGATATCGCTTGCGTGCGGGCTTGCGCTGTTTGCCGGAGACGGAAGAGCTTGAATTCGGTGACCGTGATCCCTTGGTCCGTTGGTTCGAACTTCATGCGCACCTCATCAGTCGCGCAAATCTTTCACAGACGGTCGATCCGGCACAACGCGCATTGCTGCGCCGTGCGCTCGATAGCTTCGGTGCGGAAGTGATTGTGCCGCTTTACGCGCGCGGTCGCATCATCGGTTGGATTTTCTTTGGCTACCACGTCACCGGACAACCTTTCACTTATTCCGATTTGGAAGGTCTCATGATGCTCACCGAGCAAATCTCGACGGTGCTTGAGAATGCGCTTCTCTACGAAGAAGTCACTGTTCAAAAAACGCTGGCCGAAACACTGCTGAAAGCAATTCCCGTCGGTATTGTGGCGACTGACGAAGACGGCGTCGTCCGTTGGTTCAGTCCTGCAGCGGAACAAATTCTCGGAGCTGCCGCCTCGGACGTTATTAATAAGCCCGTGGAAGCCGCCGGCAGTAACCTCGCTTCGTTGATGCGCGAAACACTCGACGCGAAATCGAACCTGGCCGCACAACAATGGACTGATCCGACAACGCAACGCTCTCTTTTGGTCGAAACACGACGTCTCGCGGATCAACGCGCCTCGTTAGGCGCAGTCGCAGTGGTGCAGGATTTGACCGTAGAGGAGAACTTGCGGCAAAAGCAGGATCTGCTCGACCGGTCAACTTTTTGGACCGATCTCGCCGCGAGCATGTCCCATGAGATCCGCAATCCGCTCGTCGCGATAAAAACCTTCGCGCAACTGTTGCCCGAACGTTTCGACGACGCAGATTTCCGCAAAGATTTCAACGAAATCGTCGTTCAGGAGATCGATCGTCTCGACAAGATCATTACGCAGATCAACGACTTCGCGCATCCACCTGAGTTAGTGATGAAATCGGTCGATCTACGCGGAACGGTCGAAAAGGCTGTTGAAATTGCGAAATCGCGCACCCGCACCAACGGCGCGTCCATCGAAACGGAGATGCCTAACGACTTGCCGAAAGTTTGGGGCGATGAATCTGCGCTCACGGAAGCATTCGCGCAGATAGTGGCAAATGCGGCCGAAGCCACTTCGGGGTTGCATCAGGGCCGCATTACCCTCGCCGTCAAACAGGTGCGAAACGGCGAATCCAGCGATGGCATCGTTGTCACGGTGAACGATAATGGCAGTGGCATCGCGCCCGATCTACGCGACAAAATCTTCTCGCCCTTCTGCACGACCAAAGCTCGTGGAATGGGACTCGGCTTGTCTATCGTCAAACGCACGATTTTCGATCACAATGGCCGGGTTGATATCGATTCGAATCCGCAGGGCACGCGCGTGAGCGTGATTCTGCCTACAACTCCGAATAACTGAAAGCTTGCGCGAAATTTTCCGCGAGCTAAGTCAACAGATCGGCAAATTATTTTACCATGATCGTCACGACCGCGCAGCTCTATAAGGTTGCCTACGGCAAGTTCGCCGTCGGGGCCTACAATATTAATAACATGGAGCAGCTGCTCGGCTTGTTCCGTGGCAATGTCCAAAGTCACGCTCCATTTATCATTCAGCTGTCCAAAGGAGCGCGCAGTTATGCGGACAAGCGGATGCTCGAGGCAATGATCCGCACGGCTGAGGAAATTTTTCCCGAAGCGATTTTTGCTGTCCATCTCGATCATGGTGATGAAGAAACCTGCTACGACTGCATCGACTCGGGCTTTTACAGCTCGGTCATGATCGATGCGAGCCATGAAGAGTTTGAAGAAAACATCGCGATTACGAAACGCGTGGTGGATCGCGCTCACGCCAAGGGAATCAGCGTCGAAGCAGAGCTGGGTCGGCTTGGCGGCGTGGAGGAAGATATTAAAGTCGACGAAGGCAATGCCTGCCTAACGAATCCGGATGAAGCGGTCGAGTTCGTCAAACGCACCGGCTGCGATTCGCTCGCTGCCGCCATCGGCACAAGTCACGGCGCTTACAAATTCAAGGGAAAACAGGGACTGCATTTCAATGTCATTGAGGCAATCGGCAAAAAAATTCCCGGCACACCGATCGTGATGCATGGCAGCTCAAGTGTTCCGGTGGAAGAGGTGCAGCGAATCAACGCCGCGGGAGGAAAGCTCGATCCCTCTGCGCGCGGCGTTGACGAAAATGAATATTTACCGGCCGCGAAACTGGGCGTCACCAAAGTCAATATCGATACGGATGGGCGTCTGGTCTGGACGCGTGTCCATCGTGAATTTTTCCGCGACAAACCCAGCGAATTTGATTTCCGCCCGCCCGGAAAAATTTTCGTTCAGGAATACGCAAATTTTATCGCGCACAAGAACGAGAAGCTCGGCTCGGCCGGACAACTCGAAGCCATACGCGCGAGCGTAAAGAAGTAATTACTCGTTAGGCGATTCATCGCCTTCTTCATTTGTGACATTCACACTTCAGGAACTCGCGGCCATGTCGGGCGGTGAGTTGCTCGGCGATCCGACAGTTACTATTACTGGTGCGGCGTCGCTCACCGAAGCCAACGACGGCGAAGTAACATTTCTCGGTAACCGCCGTTACTTGCCGCTGCTTCGAAAATCGCAGGCTTCGGCTGCTTTCGTTCCGGAAGATTTTTCCGAGGATATTTCACCGGCTCAAATTCGCGTGGCCAATCCCGCGAGATCTTTCGAACAGCTCGTCCTGAAGCTCGCACCTAAACCGATCGCTTTCGCACCCGGCGTTCACGAAAGCGCAATCATCGCTGCGAATGCGAAACTCGGCGCGCGCGTTTCCATTCAGCCGCACGTCGTCATCGAATCCGGCGTCACGGTGGGTGACGACACGGTCATTGGAGCAGGAAGTTACGTCGGCCATGAAACGGTTGTCGGTGCGAACTGTTTGATTTATCCCAACGTAACAATTCGCGAACGCACTGTGATTGGAACCCGCGTGATCATTCACAGCGGTGTTGTCATCGGCGCGGATGGTTTTGGATTTGAACCGCGAGACGGCAAAAACGAAAAGGTTCCGCAGGTCGGGATTGTGCAGATTGATGACGACGTCGAAATCGGCGCGAACACTACGATCGACCGCGCCCGCTTTGGACGGACGTGGATTCAGCAGGGCGTCAAAATCGACAATTTAGTGCAGGTAGCGCACAACGTTGTCATCGGAAGGAACTCTATGATCGCGGCGCAAACTGGGATCGCAGGCAGTGTCCGGATCGGCAAAGAGGTTCTGGTAGGCGGGCAGGCCGGCATTATCGGCCACATCGAGATCGGTGATAAGACGATGATTGGCGCCCAGAGCGGCATTTCGAAAAATATCGAAGGTGGAATTTGGTGGGCCACGCCGGCCGTGCCGCTCGACGAAGCGAAACAGCATTTGGCCTGGGTGCGTCGCCTCGGGAAGCTTTTTGACCGGGTGAAGAAAGTCGAAGATCAGTTGGGGAGATAGCTCCGGCTGGCGACTGAAGAGCGCGAATTTCCGGAGGCGGAAAACTTGGCAAGGTTAGTGCTTATACTGTTTATGGCAATTATAAGCCGCACCAATGATGAAACCGGCCATTCGCGAACGCGCAGAATTCCTGATTATCGATGATGACCCATCGATCGCTAAATTTCTTGTCACTTATCTCCGCCAAAAGGGTCATACCTGCGATTCCCTAACAGACGGATTCCAAACCGCAGCGTGGCTGGAACGACGCGATTGCGATGTCGTCATCGTCGATCTCAAGATGCCCAAGGTAGATGGCATATCGCTGATCTCTTTCATTCGCGAAATCAACCAAAAGCTCCCGATTATTGTCTTTACCGGAGTTGGCTACGATGAAGAGCGCATGCACGCCGCCCTCCGCGCGGGCGCAAACGGATACGTCAGTAAGAATTTGCCCATCGAACAACTCTATTGCGTCCTTTCGCGGGTGCTCGCCACCTGCCAGCAACGCGCGCGACGTGAGGCAGTGACTCCGCAGCCCACGTTGATGGGCGTCGCGTAAGCAGACGTTTAACGCGCCTCGGCCAACAGGCCGCGCAATCCTTCGGGCGAAATACAGTCGGCTCCGAACGCATTCGCTGTCAGCTCTTCAAGGTGATCGCTCGTCGCAACAGTTACGCGAAATTGCGACGCGTACTTGCTAACCAAACGTTCGATCACAGAATCGGCCGTCCGGCCGGTGCGCGAATAAAAGATCTGGATTTCGCCCGGATCAGAGAATTCGCTGGTCGTCGGACCCTTGCCGTCAAAAACGACGACCGTGTGAACTCCTGTCCAGTCCTGGTAATCGCGCAATTTTTTTATGAGGGCTTCGCGTCCCAGCGAGGTGCGCCGCTCATGTAGTTTGCGCAATTCCGGCCAGGCGAAAATGATGCTGTGTCCATCGACAATGAGATAATCCGATCGCATCGCTGCGGGATTGTTGTCGGCAAAAGCTGCTGATGCGAACTATTAGGTCTTCGAAGCGGCCGGCGTTTGCTTCTTCGCTTTTGCGCGTGGCACTTCGCGCGGAGCAGTCCGCGATCCAGCCTTCTTGCGATCGAGATAAGCTTGACGCCGTTTCCGCTTGGTCCTGACGCGATGTTGCTGTCCCATGGGAACGCTCCTATAGGGTCGGAGCGACATTGGCGCAACGGAAATCGCAGACCCATCAAACTCTCAGGCGCTAAGAAATGAGAGTTGCTAATTTGTTCATTTTCCAATTATAAACAGACCCCCGTGTCGACTCGCGTTTTAATTGGCACCTCCCTGGTGTTGCTCAGCCTGTCGGCTGTTTTGGGATTTCTTAACGCCAGCAAAGTTAAATCATTGCGCGTCGAACAGGCGGATGCTGTGGCGGCCAAGACGATCGCCGAAAATCGTTTGGCAGCACAACGCAAACAGCAAGGCGGAGCTGCAAACGTCGGTTCCGTGAACGCGAAAATTACCGACGCCCAAGCCCGCGTCGCCAAAGCCGAATCGGAATTAGCGAAAGCGCAAAAGGAAAAAGCCGATATTCAGGCAAAGTTGCAGGCAAGTGAAAGTCAGCTCGCGCAAAAAACCGGAGAGGCAGCTCCCGATTCTACCTCATCTTCCGTAACGACGGGACCGACGGTGGCAGAGTTGCAGGCGCAGTTGGATGAAGCGCGGCAGCAGCTGGAAAATGCAGAACGCGAGAAACTGGTCGTTTCCGAAAAAATTCAAAGCGCCGAGCCACAGCCGCATTCGGCCGCGGCCGTCGAAACGAAAGTGCAGCGGCGGCGCGCCTCGGCGGCGTTGGGCCTCCACGGAACCATTCTGGCGGTGAATCAGGCTTATAACTTTGTCGTGCTCGATCTCGGCGGGCGTCAAGGCGTCGAAACAAATGCCGAAATGGTGATTATGCGCGGCGGGACGCTCATTGGAAAAATTCGCGTTTCCTCAGTTGAACCAGCGACCGCTATCGGCGATATCATCAGCAGCACCTTGCCACGTGGTGTGCAAGTGCAACCTGGAGACATCGTCATTTATGCTGGCACTGATTCGTAGAGGGAAAAGAATTGTATCCGGTTTGCTAATTGTCGCGTGCTTCGCCGGGCTTGGCGCATGCGCCTCGCAAAAAGAACCACCCGCCCTTGTTAGTGATCCTCAGGGAAAACCTGAATCGACCCTGCCGTGGAACAAACAAGAGAAATGGGAAGTTGCGGGCGGAATACCGAGTCAGATGGGTGGTGGAACCCGCTAAAGCAGGTTAGATCCAAAATCCGGCGGGGATAACAGCGTTCTTTGGAACGACGACAATCCCATCGCGAATGAAGTAGTTGTCCGCGTCCAGATTGGACGGTTTACCCTCGGGCGTGATGACCACGCCGTCCGCGATCCGCGCATTCTTATCAATAATCGCGCGATCGATCACGCAGTTGCGCCCGATACCGATAGCAGGCGTCTGCGGAGAAGCATCGCTGACGTTCGTTTCCAGGTAATCCGCACCCATGATGATGCTGTTTCGAATCGTTGCTCCGCTTTGAATGATGCTACGCACGCCGATGACGCTGCGCTCGATGTGCGCATCGGAGATAATGCAGCCATCAGAAATAATCGCCTGCCGCAAAGTTGCGCCATTGATTTTGCTCCCTGGAAGAAAACGCGGATGCGTGTAAATCGGTGCATCCGGTTCGAAGAAACTGTAGGGCGGCACCATATTCGTTAAGTCGAGATTCGCTTCGAAAAACGCACGAATCGTTCCGATATCTTCCCAATAACCTTTGAAGATGTAAGCGCTAACAGAACGTTCCTGGATCGATTGCGGAATGACGTGTTTGCCGAAATCCACGAGGTTGTTATTCAAACACTCGATCAAGACATCGCGATTAAAGACGTAAATGCCCATCGAGGCCTGATACAATTCTTCATCCTCGCCCGAACCTGCGGAAACCAGCAACTCAGGACCCATGCGAAGGTCGGCGAGCAGACTTTCATCTTTCGGTTTCTCGACGAAACGGAAAATGCGGCGCTCCGCATCACTTTGCATAATTCCGAAATCGGCAATTTGCGCGCGCGCGACCGGTTTTGTCGCCAGCGTAATCTCCGCTCCGGAACGGATGTGTTGATGCAGTAACGCACGGAAATCCATGCGATAGAGCTGATCGCCGCTCAGAATGAGAAAATACTCGTAGGGGCGCTCCAGAAAATAGCGAATGTTCTGGCGCACCGCGTCGGCCGTTCCCTGATACCACTGCGAACCTTCCGGAGTTTGCTGCGCCGCGAGAATCTCAACGAAACTGCGCGAAAAATTATCGAACTTGTAGCTCGCCTGGATGTGTCGATGCAGCGACATGCTGTTGAATTGCGTCAGGACGTAGATCGAGCGCAGTCCGGAATTCAGACAATTGCTAATGGGAATATCGACGAGCCGATATTTCCCGCCGATCGGCACAGCCGGTTTGGAACGATCCTTCGTTAGGGGGAAAAGCCGCGTCCCGGCGCCGCCTCCCATGATGATGGCGAGCGTTCGTTGAGTTGTGCCGGGCGGAAGTGCCGGAACTTGCATGGCGGAAAAGGGATTGGTCCCAAACGCTTCGCGGCGCATCGCAGTTCTGGATTCCACAATATCAATAACTCAGGCTCGGTCGATTCGGGCAACTCTTTTACGCAAGTGACCCGCCTGCTGGATGCCATTGGCCTTCTTGCACATTCCGGGCGTTGGTGTCACGATCACGTCGCTTTATGTGTGGAATTGTCGGCTATGTCGGTGGTTCGGAGGCAGCTCCGATCCTGCTCGACGGTTTGCGTCGCCTTGAATATCGAGGCTACGATTCCGCCGGTATTGCCATCGTCAATGGTAACCACGTAGAGACACGTAAGTGCGCAGGTAGAATCGCTGACCTTTCACGATTGATGGCGGAGAAACCGCCGTCGGGCACGTCTGGTATCAGTCACACGCGCTGGGCTACGCACGGCAAAGCGACCGACCAGAATGCGCACCCACATTTCGACGCCAGCGGCAAACTCGCCCTTGTCCACAATGGCGTGATCGAAAACTACCAGACGCTGAAGGATGAATTGACGAGCAACGGCGATCACAAATTCCGTTCGCAAACCGACTCCGAAGTCCTCGCCCATTTAATCGGCAAATTATACGATGAAGCTGTCGCCAAAAAATCCGACGGCGACGATGCGCACAAAAAATCCTGCTTGGTCGCAGCCGTCCGGTCGGCCTTGCGACAAGTCATCGGAACTTACGGTATCGCTATCACTCATGCCGACATTCCAGGTTTTCTTGTCGGCGCCCGGCGCGGCAGTCCACTCGTGCTCGGTGTGGGAAAGGACGAAAATTTTCTCGCAAGCGACGTCAGCGCGATCGTCGCTTATACGCGCGATGCCATCTACCTGAATGATTTCGACGTCGTCGCGGTCGAGCGCGACAAATTCGAAATCAGTACGCTCGCGGGCGAGAGCGGTAATCACCAGGTCAGCAAGGTCGAGTTTAGCGCCGAGGACGTGAAGAAAGGCGACTTTCCGCATTACATGCTCAAAGAAATCTTTGAGCAGCCTGGTTCGGTTCGCGATGCCATGCGCGGCCGGCTCAACGCGGAAGATTGCAGTGCGAAACTAGGCGGATTGAATATGACACCAGCGCAATTGCGCGATGTCGGGCGCATTGTTCTTACCGGATGCGGCACCGCGTTGCATGCGGCCATGGTCGGGGAGTATCTCATCGAACAACTCGCGAACCTGCCGGTCGAGGTGGAATACGCGAGCGAGTTTCGTCATCGCAATAGCCCAATGACCAGCGACACCCTGGTTTTTGCGATTAGTCAGAGCGGAGAAACCGCCGATACCCTCGGCGCATTGCGCGAGAGTCAGCGCAAAGGCTATCGCACGCTCGGTATTTGTAACAACGTCGCGAGTACGATTGCGCGCGAAAGCGATGGCGGTGTTTACATGCACGCCGGACCTGAAATTGGCGTGGCGGCGACGAAATCGTTTACTTCGCAGGTGACGATTCTTATTTTGATCGGTTTGCTGCTCGGCCGGATGCGACATCTTTCCGCCGCCGAAGGCAGCCGCATTATTCAGGCTCTCGAGGCATTGCCGGAACAAATCGAGGAAGTGCTGGCCTTGAGCGATGAGATCAAAGCGATCGCGAAAAAATACGTCGACGCAAACGGAATGCTTTTTTTCGGGCGGCAATGCAACTTTCCGGTCGCGCTCGAAGGCGCGCTCAAATTAAAAGAGATCACTTACCTTTTTGCGGACGGGCACCCCAGCGCCGAGCTCAAACACGGCATCATCGCCTTGGTGCGTCCCGATCTTCCCTCGCTTTTCATCGCGCCGGACGACGCCGTTTTTTCCAAAAACCTGAACAACATTGAGCAAGTCAAAGCGCGCAAGGGACCGATCATCGCCGTGACGACGCCACGCGGCGCGAAGCATCTGGACAAACACGCAGACGATATTATCACCGTGCCTCAAGCACCCGATTGCGTGATGCCGATTTTGACCGCAGTTCCCTTGCAATTGCTCGCCTATCATCTCGCGGTCGCTCTCGGCCGCGATGTCGATAAACCGCGCAACCTCGCCAAGAGCGTCACCGTCGAGTAGTGCTTCGATTTTTCTTCCGCGCGCGGTACTCTTTCAATTGTGCACCCAAACGAAGATTACGTTCTCCATCTTCTCGAGGACGCAGGTCTCGTCACGCGCACACAAATCGAAAAAGCGCGCTCGAAATTAAACGGCGCTGCCAACGTCGTGGAGGTGTTGGTGAAGGACGGCATCGTTTCCGATGCCGACGTTTCGCGCGGTCTCGCTGCGCAAGCGCACATGGATTGGATCGATCTCTCGACCGTCTCGGTTCCGCAGGACGTCGTTAAACAAATCCGTGATGAAGATGCGCGACGCTTCAAGGTCATTCCGGTTGGACTTGGTGAAACCGGACTCGTCGTCGCCGTGGGCGATCCGCTCGATATCGATACGATCGACAGTCTAAGCTTTTTGCTGCAGCGAGAGATTGAACTTGTTTGCACGAGCCCGCAAAAAATTCGCGAAGCGCTCATCAAATATTACGGCACGGCGGATGAAGCCTCTGAAGCTCTGCTCAAAGAAATCGGTGATGGCGCCGATCTCGATCTCCAGATCACAGAAGGCGTTCCCTTGGAAACGGGCGATGAAGCGGATGCGCCGATCATTCGCATGGTGTCGATGCTTTTGATCGAAGCCCATCGACTCGGCGCGAGCGATATTCATCTCGAGCCGCTCGATAAAAAATTCCGCGTGCGTTTTCGCATCGATGGCGTGCTCCAGGAAATGCAGGCTCCGCCGAAACGATTGCAATCGGCCATCGTCAGCCGGTTAAAAATCATGACAGGTTCAATGAGCATCGCGGAAAAGCGATTGCCGCAGGATGGCCGAATCCAGGTAAAAATCGGGCGCAAGCCGATCGATCTGCGCGTTTCCACCATTCCAACAAATCATGGCGAAAGCATCGTCATGCGCGTGCTCGACAAATCGAGTTTGCTCCTCGATCTCCCCGAGCTCGGATTTCTGACCGACGATCAGGAAACGTTCGAGCGTCTTTTGCGTTTGCCCGATGGAATTCTTCTCGTCACCGGCCCGACCGGTTCCGGAAAAACCAGCACGCTTTACGCCTGCCTCAACTACATCAACAAACCCGATCGCAAGATCATCACCGTGGAAGAGCCGATCGAATATCAGATGAACGGCATCAACCAGGTGCAGGTGAACGCCGAGATCGGCATGACTTTTCCCGCTGCGCTCCGCTCCATTTTGCGCCAGGCGCCGAACATCATCATGATTGGTGAAATTCGCGATCTCGAGACGGCTTCGATCGCGATTAACGCCAGTCTGACCGGCCATCTTGTTTTCAGCACACTGCATACGAACGATGCGCCTTCCGCGGTTGCGCGTCTGGTCGACATCGGGGTCCAGCCGTTTTTAGTCGCGTCCTCCATCCGCGCGATCATGGCGCAACGACTCGTTAGGCGTTTGTGCGCCAACTGCAAACAACCTGGCGAATCAAACGAGACGGAGCTGCGCGCATTCAATCTCGAGCCTTCGCAAATGCATGAAGCACAAGTGATGGTTCCGGTCGGTTGCGATCAGTGCCGTCACACCGGTTACAAAGGCCGGATGGGAATTTTCGAAATCTTCGTCATCGACGACGACGTCCGGCACATGATCAACAATCGGCAATCGACGCTCTCGTTGCGCCAGCGCGCGCGTGAGCTCGGCATGCGCACCTTGCGCGAGGATGGCGTCCGCAAAGTTCTTGGCGGTCTCACGTCGGCCGAAGAAGTGATTTCCATCACGCTAGGAGACATAAACTGATGATCGGTATTATCCGGGTAGCGCACGCGTCTCGCGTGTTGGTTTTGGCGTCTCGCCAAAACAATCTTCACAGGAAGTCCGCGATCGCGAGACGCGATCGCCAACACGCGAGACGCGTGCGTTACCCAGGCGTTTCTGTAATCAGCGCGCAAGATGAATAACCAGCAAGTCGCGGATCTTTTCGTTGAGCAACACGTGTTGCAGCCATCACAGGCTGACGACGTCTTGCAGGAAGCGAACCTGAACGGAAAACCGATCGCGCAAGCAATCGTGGATGGCGGCTTTGTCGACGAGCCGGGATTTTATCGCGTCATTGCCGACGCGCTCGGCACCGAGTTTGTCGATCTTTCGGAGCGCGAAATCGCCCTGGAAATTCAGCGATTGATTCCCGGCGGACTCGCTCGTTTGCACCGCGCGCTTCCCATTGGTCTCGTCGACACCATTCTTCAGGTCGCGCTCGTTGATCCGCTTGATCTGCGCGCGGCGGAAGATTTGCAGTTTGCTCTCGGCAAAGACGTTCACGTCGTCGTGACGCCGACCGCGCAGATCGAGGATCGGATCAAACGCTATTACGGAACCGACACCTCCAGCATGGAGGACATCATCAAACAACTGGGCGATGCCGGCGAGCTGATGACATTGCGCGGCGACGAAAACGCGGCCGATGTCGAGGCTGAAGCGAACGCCACTCCGATCATTCGCTTCGTCGATTTAATTTTGTATCAAGCGATCCAGGATCGCGCGAGCGACATTCATTTCGAACCGTTCGAAAACGAATTCAAAATTCGGTATCGCGTGGACGGCGCGCTTTATGAGATGGCACCGCCGCCGCGTCATCTCGCGCTGCCTGTCATTTCGCGCGTGAAAGTGATGGCGAACATGAACATCGCCGAGCGCCGCCTTCCGCAAGACGGGCGCATTCAAAAAAACATCGCCGGCCGCACGATCGACATGCGTGTTTCCACTTTGCCCACGCAATTTGGCGAAAGCGTTGTGCTGCGTGTACTCGATCGCTCCACGGTTAATCTCGATCTCGAAGCGCTCGGAATGCCCGACTACATCCATGATTACATTCTCGAAGTCATCAATCGACCGAACGGGATTTTCATTGTCACGGGCCCGACCGGCTCAGGAAAAACGACCACGCTTTATTCGTGTTTGCGCAGAATCAACACCATCGATTCGAAATTGCTCAGCGCGGAAGAGCCGGTCGAGTACGATCTCGAAGGCATTGTGCAAGTGCCGGTAAACGAAGGGATCGGGTTGAGTTTCGCGAGAATTTTGCGCGCGTTTTTGCGGCAGGATCCCGATCGCATCATGGTCGGTGAAACGCGCGATTTGGAAACTGCGCAAATTTCCATTCAAGCATCGCTCACCGGTCATCTGGTTTTTACGACGCTGCATACAAACGATGCGCCCGGTGCAGTCACGCGCTTGATCGATATGGGAGTGGAGCCATTCCTCATTTCATCCACGCTCGAAGGCGTTCTCGGGCAGCGCCTCCTGCGCAGCATTTGTCCGAGTTGCCGGACCAGCTATCAGCCTAACGAGTCGTTACTTTCGCAGCTTGCGCTCTCGCTCCGCGACATCGGCAAAAACGAATTCTTTTACGGCAAAGGCTGCGATCTTTGCAATCAAACGGGCCACAAAGGTCGCAAAGGTATTTACGAATTGATGAAGATCAGCGATCCGATCCGCGAATTGATCAACGAGCGCGCTCCCACCGTCATTTTGAAACAAAAAGCGGTCGAGCTCGGAATGGTCACACTGCGACAGGACGGATTGCGCAGCATTTTCGCGGGCGATACCACGATTGAAGAAGTCTTAAAATACACCTAGACGCTCGACAAGAAATTTGCGGCGTCATAAAATTTCTTAATGGCCCCGCTTTACTTACATCGCACTCGATTCGCGCGGTCAGGAATCGACGGGCCTGGTCGAAGCCGGTTCCACGAACGAAGCGATCGGCCAGCTGCGTCAGGCAGGTTATTTCCCGACCAACGTTGACGAGGAAGGCAAGGGCGGCGGCGCCGACGGAAAGGAAGCGCGTCGCGTCGCCAAAACTACGCGCGCGCCGCGGGCGGCCGCCCCAAAAGCGCGCGGGCTCGCCAGCAAAAACATCGTTCTTTTCGAGCGCAAAAAAGTGAAGCAGAAAATTCTGATGATCTTCACGCGACAGCTTGCGACGCTGATCGATTCTGGTTTGCCTTTGCTGCGTAGCCTTAACGTTCTCGCGAAACAGGAACGCGATAACGTTCTGAAAAACACCATCAACAAACTGGCTGACGCCGTGCAGAGCGGGAGCACATTTTCCGAAGGCCTCGCGCAACATCCAATTATTTTCAACGATCTCTACGTCAACATGGTCAGGGCGGGCGAAGTCGGCGGCGTGCTCGAACTCGTCCTTGCGCGCTTGGCTGAGTTTCAGGAAAAAGCGCAGAAGATTAAAAACAAAGTCGTCGCCGCGATGGTTTATCCCGCGATCGTCATGGTGCTCGCGACTGCGATCATGGCGTTCCTGCTCGTCTTCATCGTTCCGAAGTTCGAATCGATTTTCCACGATATGCTCGGCGATAAGCCGCTGCCGACCGTCACGCTCTTTGTCATCGGCGTCAGCAATTCCGTAAAAAATCACGGATTGGTTTGGTTAGGCATCCTCATCGTATTCATTGCGGCTTTCAGATTTTTCGCGCGCACGCGCAATGGCCGATTGACCATCGATCGGGTGAAGCTGCGCATGCCGCTCTTCGGCGATCTCCTGCGCAAAACTGCCATCTCACGTTTCACGCGCACACTCGGCACGCTCGTTACGAGCGGTGTCCCGATTCTGCAGGCGCTCAATATCACTCGCGAGACTGCTGGCAACACCGTCATCGCACGCGCCATCAATCAGGTGCACGACAGTGTGAAAGAAGGCGAATCGATCGTGCAGCCGCTGGAAGCCAGCGGCGCATTTCCACCCATGGTCGTCAGCATGATCGATGTCGGCGAAGAAACCGGCAAACTGCCGGACATGCTTTTGAAAATCGCGGAAGTTTACGATGACGAAGTCGACAACTCCGTCGCTGGTCTTACCTCGATGCTCGAACCGATCATGATTGTCTTTCTCGCCGTCGTCGTCGGCACAATTGTCATCGCACTTTTTCTTCCGCTCATCAGCATCATCAGCGGTTTGCAGGCGCAATCGTAATGCGGGCGAATTTGTCTCGCGGCATCGTCGCCGGTTTTACGGTCCTCGAGCTTTTGATCGTCGTCGCGATCATTATCGTGCTCGCCGGTTTGATTCTGGCGACGAGCGGATATGTGCAAAAGAAAGGCGCGCGTTCGCGCACCGAAGCCGAGATCGCCGCGATCTCAGCAGCGTTGGAAAATTACAAAGCTGATAATGGAATTTATCCGACGGACTTGATCACAACGGAAACGCTTAAACCGAATTTTGATCCTGATGGTGGCGATCCTTCAAAATTCATCGATGCGGGGAGGTATTTTTACAAAGCGATCTCAGGAGATTCGGACGGAGATCCGAGTACCGGAATTGAAACAAAAGGTTACTTCACTTTCAAACCCAACATGCTGAGTCCAAATCCTCCCGCCGCTAGCACGTATATTCGGGATCCGTTTGGATATTGCTACGGCTACTCGACAGTCAAAGCGTCAGCTCCAGCTGGAACCGACGGTTACAATCCAACTTTTGATTTGTGGTCAACCGCAGGCGAAACCGGCAAACAATCCGGAGAGACTTTCGCGCAATATCAACAGCGTTGGATCAAAAATTGGTAGGCGCGTTGCGCCGAACAATCACTCGCCGGTCGTTTGCACGACAATCTCCACTCGCCGATTTTCGCGCTGCGCGTCGATCGATCCATTCGGTGAAACGCGAAACTTCGTTTGCCCAAAACCGCGCGCGATAATTTGCGCAGGATTAATCCCCATCGCCTGCACAAGATATTGCTTTACGCCCTCTGCACGACGCTGACTCAAATCGACATTGTATTCCGGTGTACCAAACGAATCGGTGTAACCCTCGACGCTAAAAGTCGCTCTTGGATTGCGTTTGATCAGTGTCCCCAATTTCTGCAATTGCGAGATTGCGCCCGGCTGCAAATCGGCGCTGTCGTAGGAAAACAGTTGATCGTCCGGCATGCGCAATTTCGTACCCGATCCGAGCGGCCCTTTCTGCGACAGCAACTGGTCGAGATCGCTGAAGCCCGGCGCATGGCGCGTATTTGGTCCCGCGCTATCGCCGGGAATTTTGCTCGTGAAATTGTTCGGTCGCTTGATCGTCGTGCTCTTCGCCAACTCCGTCCCTGTTAACGCGGGCTGCGGCCGGCCGGATGTGGATGCGTCATTGAAGAGCGATTGTTCGCGGGTTGCATTCGGATTTTTCGAAAGCGTTTGCGCAGTCGTACGCTCGATTTCGTTGAGGACCGAATTCACATCCGTCTGTTCGACTTTTGGCTGATCGGGAAGCGCGTTATTCGTATCGTCTGGCATGGCCGCGCTGGCGTGCACTTCCTGCAACAATGCATCGAACGATTTTTTCTCATCCGGCAACTGCACATCCGTTTTATCCGGATCAGGTTTCGCAGCCGAGGCCGACTGATCGACGCTCGGTTTCTCAAGCTTATTATCAAGATCGACTCTCTTGACCTTGAACGTTGGCGTCGGCGGTTTCTCGGTAAAAAGCGTTTCGACCGATTGGAATTGCGTCCGATAAAAGTAAAGGCAGAGCAGCGCGTGCAGCAGGAGTGATGCGAGCAAACCGACGAGGAGCCAATTGCGCTGCCGGCTGCCCGACCAAATCGCCATTTCGTCGAGCTCTTCGCCGCTCTCGATCGTTTTCATTGAAGCTAAGACGCTTTTACGCCCGTGCGCGTTCGATAAATAAACGCACGGGCCGCTTTCCTGATCTCTTCCGAGACGCGCGCCTCCGGCGAAACGAACTTCGGCGTGAACCACGGGAACAAGCCGATGAGGTCGTGCGTCACCAAAATTTGGCCGTCACAATTTTCGCCGGAACCGATCCCGATTGTCGGAATTTTTAAGGCCGCGCTGATTTGTCGCGCGGTTTCTGCCGCGACGATTTCCAGCACAACCGCAAACGCACCTGCCTCTTCCACCGCGAGTGCATCGTTCATCAATCGCTCCGCGCCCGCGGGCGTCCGGCCTTTCACTTTGTAACCGCCTTCTTCGCGCACACTCTGCGGCAGCATTCCGATGTGGGCCATCACTGCGATCCCGGCTTTGACGACTGTCGAAATATGAGCCGCATGCGTTGCGCCTCCTTCAAATTTCACAGCGTGCGCACCAGCGGCCATTAATAATCGAGCCGTCTCCAATGCCTGTTCCGGCGTGTCGTAAGTATGAATGGGAAGATCGGCCACGAGCAGCGCTCGCTTCACCCCACGCGCAACGGCCCGCGTGTGATGCAACATTTCCTCGAGCGAAACACTTGTCGTATCTTCATAACCGAGCACGACCATGCCTAACGAGTCGCCGACGAGAATCACATCGATGCCACTCTCGTCAAGCAGACGCGCGGTTGGGTAATCGTAGGCCGTTAGCGCCGCGAATTTTTTGCCGCGCTGTTTCCACTCGCGAAAATCTTCCATAGGCAAAACGCTACCACTCGCTCTCGATGCGCACCACCGCGGAATTATCCGGGAGATCGGCGAGCAGTTTGGAGACGGATTTTGTTTGGCCCGGCAAAATCAGTTGCGGTCGAATTTCCGCCAAAGGCGCAAGCACGAAACGTCGCAGGTGCATGTGCGGATGCGGCACTCGCATCTCCGGCCGATCGATGACGCGTTCACCGAAATAAAGCAGATCAAGATCGATCGTGCGCGAAGCGTTCCGCGCGTGATCGGGCTCGCGTCCAAGAGATTCCTCGATTGCGCGCATTTCGCGCAGCAGTTGTTCCGGTTCGTCGTCGTATTCCAATTCCAAAACCGCATTCAAAAACTTTTGCGCACCGGGTTCGCAGCCGACCGGATCGGTTTCATGCAGCGCGGAAAAAAGAAACAGCTCGCGCACGCCGGAGAGCTCAAAGATTTTTTCGCGCGCCGACAGAAGATTTTTCGCTCGATCGCCGAGATTCGAGCCGAGCGCGATGCCGGCCCTCATCGATTGGCATTCAGGCCGAGAACATCCTGCATACTGTAAAGTCCGGCTGGCTGACCGACGACCCAGCCCGCAGCGCGCAATGCACCATGCGCAAAAATTTCACGACTTTCCGCGCGATGCGTCAGTTCAAGACGCTCGCCTTGTCCGGAAAAAATCACCGTGTGCTCACCCACCACGTCACCTTCGCGAATCGATTGAATCGGAACTTCGCCCGACTGTTGCTTCCGCAAGATTTCGGCGATCGTCTTGGCCGTTCCACTCGGCGCATCTTTTTTCATGCGATGATGCGACTCGATAATTTCGGGTTTGAATTCGCTCCCGAGAATTTCTCCTGCGCTGCGCGCCAAGGCAAAGAGCGCGTTGACGCCGACGCTGAAATTCGATGCGAGAACGATCGGAATCGATCGCGCGGCGTTTTCGATCGTCTGGCGTTGTTGGGCAGAATGTCCTGTCGTGCCGATAACAATGGGAATTTTATTTTTCTTCGGTTGAGCCAGAAGCGCTTCGGTCGCATCGGCGTGGCTCACATCGATAACGACATCGATGTTTTGCATTTTTTCCTTGAGCGAATCGCCGCGCCGGCAACGACCTTCAATACTCAATGTCGGTTGCGAACCGATCGCTGCGCCGATCGCCTGGCCCATTCGACCATCGCTGCCCACGAGCAGAATCCGAGTCGGATTCATTTAGCGAGTGCGTCGATTGTCTTCCGCAGCCGCGCCTGATTCGCTTCGCTCATTTCGCAAAGCGGCAGGCGCACTTCTGGTGTCATCAAACCGCGCCAGGCCAGCGCTGTCTTGATCGGCACCGGATTGGGTTCAATAAAGAGATCCTTCAAGAGCGGCAAAAGTTGGCGATGCAGATTGCGCGCCGATTTCACATCACCGGCTTCCTGCGCACGAACGAGCGCGCAGATTTCGGCAGGAATGAGATTGGACGCCACACTGACAACGCCGACGGCACCGACAGCCATGAAAGGCAGCGTGAGGGAATCGTCTCCGCTCAAGATCGTGAACTCATTAGGCAAGCGACCACGCAATTCGCTGACGCGATCGACGCTACCGCTCGCTTCCTTGATGCAGGTGATGTTCGTGCAAGCAGCGGCCAGTCGAACCACCGTATCCACGTTGATATCCACGCCGCAGCGCCCCGGGATATTGTAAAGAACGATTGGCAGCGAAGTCGCCTGCGCGATGGCTTGAAAATGACGAAACAAACCTTCCTGACTCGGCTTGTTGTAGTACGGCGCGACGACAAGCGCGCCATCCACGCCCAACTCTTCCGCGCGCTTTGTCGCAGCGATTGCTTCCCGCGTGGAATACGAGCCGGTTCCCGCCCAAACCTGACAACGTTTTTTCGCAGTCGCGACCGTGACTTTGATCACCTCTTCGCGTTCGTCGTGCGATAAAGTGGGCGATTCGCCGGTCGTTCCGACAGCGACAATTCCAGTGATGCCAGCAGAAATCTGGCCTTCGATTAGACGCTCAAATGCGACGACGTCTACTGCTCCATCGCGAAATGGAGTTACGAGTGCTGTGTAAGTTCCGCGAAACATTCGTTAGGCAATAACGCGTTTGGAATCGATCACACCTCGATCGTTCCTTCAAAAACAAAATCGGCCGGGCCGGTTAAAGTCACGTTCGTAAATTGATCGCCCGATTTTTTGAATCCGACCGTTAACTCGCTCCCGCCACGCACGAGAACGCCAATCGGACCATCCACATTTTCCGTGGCCGCAAAAATTAAAGCGCTGGCCACGACACCCGTGCCGCAGGCGAGCGTTTCATCCTCCACTCCGCGCTCATAAGTGCGAATGGCAATGCGACGCCGGCCGTGCTTCTCGAGGAAATTCGCGTTCGCACCTTTGGGCGCGAAAAGATCGTGGCGACGAATGGCCGCGCCGCTTTTCCGTACGTCAACGCTTTCAATGTCGTCGACGAAAACAACGACGTGCGGCACTCCGGAATTCAGATGATGTCCGCGGAATTTTTCGTCACTCGTCGAAATCTCCATGTCCAAACGCAGATCTTTCGGTTCGCTCATTTGTAAACAAACCAGGTCGCCATCGACCTTTGCGCGAATGACTCCGGCAGGCGTTTCGAAAGAGAGTTCCTTTTTCGCACCCGCCGTCTGCTGCGCAAAACGCGCAAAACAACGCGCGCCATTCCCGCACATTTCAGCTTCGCCGCCATCGGCGTTGTAATAGCGCATGCGAAAATCCGCGCCGTTCGCGGCGTTTTCCAAAACCAATACGCCATCGGCTCCGATACCACGATGCCGATCACAAATGCGCACGATCTCTCGCGCCGCTAACCGCAAATCACCGGCGCGGTTATCGAGCATGACGAAGTCGTTGCCCGCGCCGCTCATCTTGGTGAAACGAAGCATATTGTTCGTTAGCATATCGCCTGCGAAAAACCAATCGCCGGTTGCGTCGTCGCGCAAGTCCCCTATTAATCGCATGTGGCTGCTTGGCTGAAATTTGCCGCGCTTGCGCTCTGCACCCTCTTCTCGCAACGCTCGATCGCGCAGGAACTCGACTACAACGACAGCATTCTCAAGCAGATCACACAGATGCCGACGGGCGGAAGATATTCCGCTTCGCGTTTCGCCACAATCAAACTGCAAGCCGCGGCGCATTTTGAGGCGGGAAAATTTTTCATTCTTCCTTCGGCAGCGTCGCCGAGTTACTGCTCCGGCGCCACGTACCTCGTTTTCATGAAAGCGCTGGAAGCGGCGCGTGCGAGCGGCTCGCTGCATTTGGATTTCGCCACGCTCGAGCAGTTGATGATTCGAAATCAACGCGACGGCGAAGGTATCTGGGGTCGATGGAATGCGAACGGTCCCGGCACAGCACGTCTTTTCTACGAACTAAATCTCGGGAAAAATTTCGACGACTTTGCGGACGCGAGACCCGGAGACTTCATGAAAATTTTCTGGTCCTCGGAAGTCGGGAGGTATGAGCGCGGACATTCCGTGATTTTTCTCGGAACGGAAAAACAGTACGGTTTGGAGTACGTCCGTTTTTGGTCGAGCAACATTCCGTTAGGCTACGGAATCAAGACGGTACCGCGCACCCGAATTGCCAACGCGATTTTTTCGCGGCTTGAGTTCCCGGCGAACCTCGCTCGAATTAGCGATGTGCCCGAGACCGATTCGTATCTTGCCAGTTTGCTTTCGCGACGCTCAAACTTTGCCGAAGTGAAAGCGAAGTGCGGCTTGTAGTTGTGATTGGATTTCTCGCGGCGATTTTCAATCCCACGCTGGTGAACGGCCTTGTACTTGGCTGGTCCGTCGCTTGGCCGCCGGGACCGATCAACGCGGAAATGATCCGGCGCAGTTTATTGCCGCACTCCGCTGGCGGTGGATTCTGGTCGGCGTGGCCGCTGGGATTGGGTGCGTGTTCGGGCGATTTCTGCTGGGCGCTCGGCGTGACCGCGGGCGCGGGCGCGCTGATGAATACTCCGCGTATTCGACTGATACTCGGTGTCTTCAGTCTCGCTTTGCTTGTCTTTCTCGCCTGCACCTACGCGAGGGGCGCGTGGCAAACCGCGCGGGAACACCGCGCCGGTAACCTAACGAGTAATCTTCCGCCGAAGAGTTCTCGTCGTCGCTCGGGCGGTTATTTTCTCGGCTTCACTCTTGCGCTGGCGAGTCCGTTCAATATTGGTTTTTGGCTCGCCGTCGTCGGTAGTCAACAGAAAAACTCGCACACGTTTCTAAGTTCGCTCGCCCTTGCTGGTGCAGTTGTGCTCGGTGCCGTCACCTGGACGCTCGTGCTTTGTCTTGGCGTTAAACAAGGTGCGCGCATTTTCGCGCGGCCATCCTGGCAAATTATTACTCAAGCGTTGACCGCCGTCGTCATGATCTTTTTTGCGATCCGCCTCGCGCTGCAATTGCGCTAACGTTACTCGTAACGCAGCGCCTCGATCGGATCGAGCTGCGCTGCCTTCCGCTGGATAAAATCCAAAAAATACTCCAACGGCGGTGCTGACGAGAAACGCTACGACAATTGAAGCCACCGAAATAAGCGCCGGCCAATCTCGCCGCGCGATTGACTCGTCATACCATTGATGACAAGGAAGAGCCGTGCGGCGTTACATCGAAATTTACTCGATCATGCTGCGCAACTCGCTTATTCGCGAGATGAGTTTCAAAGCCAACTTCATTCTTTGGCTTCTGGTCGAAGTGCTTTGGTTCTTTGGCCAGATTTTATTTTTCAGCATCATCTTTGGTCAGGTCGATCGCATCGGCGACTGGACGAAGTGGGAAGTCGTGCTGCTTGTCGGCACGCACCAAATCATCGCGCAAATTTTCCAGGCATTTTTTTTCGTCAACATTTCCAACGTTCCCGAGCTTGTGCGCACCGGGAAGCTCGACTCGCTCCTCGTCCTTCCGATCGACAGCCAGTTTTCCGTTTCCACCAAGCAATTCAGTCTCGACAGCGTCATCAATGCGATCCTCGGCGCGATCGTAGTGGGCGTTTCCCTGTCTCGCCTCGGCATCGTTCCGAGCCCGGGCGCGATGTTGCTCTACCTTTGCGCTCTCATTTTCGGCGTCGCGATTCATTATTCCATCATGCTTAGCCTCGCGGCCGTAAGCTTCTGGATCATACGTGCGCAAGGCCTAGTCTACGGTTACTTTAACTTTCTCAATATCGCGCGTTATCCCGATGTCATTTTTCCCGGCGTCTTCCGTTTTGTTTTCAGCTGGATCATTCCGGTTGTGATTGTGGCAAATATTCCCGCGCGCCTGCTCATCAAGCCGTTCCAGCAACCAGGTTGGTTGATGTTGCAACTAATTGCCGCTGCCACCATCGCCTTCTGGTGGTCGCGGATTTTCTGGCGCTTTGCCCTGCGTCATTATTCGAGCGCAAGTTCCTGATCCAAGGCGCATCACAGCTTTTGCCAGCGCAATTCCGACGGCGAAATCTCCGCTTGCGCCATTTCTGAATTGCCCTTAATTAAGCCTCCGTTTGCCGCCCGCAAGGCGGCACAAAACATTTTATGGCCAGCCCCAAGAAAAAAAAGGCCTCCAAGGCTTCAAAAAAACCGGCCGCGCGCAAAGCGTCAAAGCCGGTAAAGTCCGAGCGTAAATCTTCGGTTACGGCGAAGAAACATAAAGCCGCGCCCAAGGCCAAGCGACCCACGGCGGCGAAAGCGAAAGCTTCGAAACAAAAACCTTCCAAGCAAACCAAGCATGTGCCCGCGCCGAAGGCCACCGCGACGAACTCGAATTCCATGATGGATCTCGTGGGAAAAAATCACAAGCCGCGCAAACTCGATGCGTTTACCAAAGGACAACGCGAAAAGTTGCTGCAACTCCGCGACGCGATGGTCGACTCCATGGCCGGAGTCGCACAGGATACTCTTCGTTCACGCGCGGAAGGCAGCGAAGCGTCCGCATTCGGCATGCACCAGGCCGATGCTGGCAGTGATGCATATGATCGCGATTTCGCTTTGAGTCTACTTTCTCAGGAGCAGGACGCACTTTACGAAATCGATCAGGCACTGAAGCGCATCGACCTCGGCACCTATGGCGTTTGTGAAATGTCCGCCAAACCAATTCCGCATGCGCGCCTTGACGCAATTCCCTTTGCGCGTTTCACCGTGCAATGCCAGGCCCAGCTCGAAAAACAAAACAAGGCCTCACGGGTTCGACAATCTGTAACTTCGCTATTCGGTTTGACCGATGAAGAAGGCGGCGATGGCGAAGAAGAAGAAGCAGCCCCGGCGGCCGACGCGAACAAGGAATAGAAATGGCGCAGGAAATCATCACTCTCGAATGCACGGAGGCTAAAGCCGAAGGCAAGCCCGCGTCGCGTTACATGAGCACGCGGAACAAGAAGAGTCCGCGCACGCCTAACCGCCTCGAGAAAAAGAAATACAATCCGTTTTTGAAACGGCATACATTGCACCGGGAAACTCGATGAATTTCATGCAACCAAAAACCGCCAAACGCCGTTCCGCTTTTCGCCGCGCTAATCGCACGATGCCGCGGCGTCGTATCGATATCGCCGTGGAGGCGATCGATTATAAGAATCCCGACTTGCTGAAAAAATTCGTCACCGAAAGCGGTAAAATTTTACCGCGTCGGGTTACCGGCATGCCTGCGCACATGCATCGCAAAATTACGCGAGAGATTAAGCGCAGCCGTTCGGTTCTGTTGATGAAGTAGTCGAGGCAACTCCGCCTCGCATCAGGTTGTTAAAGTCGGTTCGGCGATTAAGCGTTCGGCTAAGACAACCCTTAGTACGTAAATCGCGGCCGAACATTCGCAGGTCCGGCCGCTAATTGACAAAAATCGGGCGCTGTCGCTCCGAAATTACGGATCGATGCGATCGGTCAACGTGTCATGATGACAGGCCACATGTTCGCGCAGCTCAAACCAGCCGCCCTGGTTTTTGTTTGTCTGCGCGATGCTATTGGTTTCGTTCGTCGCAAACTTCGCCCACGTATCGTAGCGAACGATGCTAAGAAAATTCCACGAAGCGCCTTCGAGATGCTGGAGTAGAACCTGACCGGAAGAGGTATCAGTTCCAACATTCGGCGGCGCGCTCAAAATTTTATCAAGTTGATCGCGATGGCCGGGCGCAGCGCGATAATCGGAAACCGAATAAACAGCACCCGCCGTCTTCGCGGCATCGCCATCAATGCCCATTGCCTTGGCGAAATCCGCCCAGGAAGGGCCGCTCACATACGTGTCGTTATGCGATTCCATCAGACTTCGTTTCGAGGCTGGCATCGGATTTCCGGCGCTCTCGACTGTCGCTTTCGTTCTTATGTGTTCGATCGCAACATAATCCCATTCATCACCATCCTGATGGCGAAGGACGACGCCTTTGCGGTCGGGAGCTTTGGGATCGGGTTCCTTCAGAAAATCAGCGAGCTCCTTGGCTTTGCCGACAGCCGCTTTAACGAAGAAGACGTGATAGACGTCCGTTCGTTTTGGCGTGGTATCGGATTTCGCCGGACTCGGTGAGGATTGCTGCGCTTGCAGTGCCGTGAGCGGCATCCATGTAAGAAGTAAGATCGCGAAGGCGCGTGTGAGTAATCTCATTTGTGACCTTTCTTGTTAGTTAAATAAAGTCCGCCCGGAACCGCATCGCCCCATCCTGCGAACTTGATCAAAGCGAGAGCTCTGACTACCACGATTCTTTGCAAGCAACCCGATCGTGTCAAGACTTACCCAGAACCACGAGAGTAAGCCTAACGACTTCTCAACTGTTATGCCTTGCGCGTCCGCTCGCCCTGTTCGATCAACTTCCAGAACTCGCGCGTCTTGCCGAGCTGATCGTCTTCGGCCATCGGAAGTTTGCTGCGGAAAAGAAAATCGCGAAATGTGTTTTTGTGCAAAACGCGATGGACGGTAACGCCCTCGTCGCGTTTTTCGAAATAAATTCGGTAATCCTTCGCGCGGTAACGATAGAGTTTTTTTCCTTCCCGTTGGATCACGCCAAATCGTTTCACATCAAGATTGTCGAGATCCTGCGGAAGGATTTGAAACTCAGCGAGCAAATCGAGCTGCAACGATTTGGGGAGGGCCGACATTTCCGCCGCGCTCAGCTCGTTGAAAATTATCTGAAACATCGCTGGTCAAACGTACACCCGTCGCACGCGACTGCCAATGCGCGTTGTGATTTCCCAGGTAATTGTTTGCGCGCGCTCGGCCAGTTCGCTCGCGGTGATTTCCGCTTCTCCCTGCCGGCCTAACAAGACAACATCGTCCCCTGCTTTTGCATCACCAATGTCGGTAACGTCAACCATCATCAGGTCCATCGTTACGCGCCCAAGCAAAGCGCAGCGTCGTCCGCGAATGAGAACTGTAGCATCGCGATTCGAAAGATGGCGTGGATAACCATCGGCATAGCCAGTCGTGAGCGTGGCCACGCGCATCACATTGGGCGTAACAAAGGTTCGGCCGTAGCTGATCGAACTTCCCTTCGGCATTTCCCGAATGAGGCCAATGCGAGTTTTCCATGTCAGAACTGGTCTAAGCTCTTTTTCAAATTCAGGTAACGGGGAAATGCCATAAAGCATCAGCCCTGCACGAACGATATCGAAAGGCGAATCGTTGAAGGAAAGCACGCCCGCGCTGGGAAGAATGTGAGTCTTGTAGTCTCCTGGGACTTGAATACGAAATTGCCTAACGAGTTCAGCAAACCGCTGCAGTTCGTCATTCGTGTAGTTCGCATCTTCGTTCGCTACGGGGAGATGACTGGAGACGCTGTGAATCTTAATATTCGGTAAGGCCGCAACTCTTTTGAAAACATCAACCGCGTTCGTCTCCAGAATTCCCATCCGTCCCATGCCGGTATCGATCACAAAATTGATTACGACCGGCGATCCGTCTGAAGAGCGATCAAACTCCTGTGCTTCTTCAAACGTCGAGACTGAAGCGATGAACCTGCCTTGAACGATTGCGGATCTCTCCTCCGGCGTTGCCGGTCCCAGAATCACAATTGGATGCGGGAGCGATGCGCGCAGCGTGATCGCCTCTTCGAGATTAGCGACGCCGAATAATTGTGCGTCATTCGCCAGTGCCTGCGCCACGCCGATCATGCCGTGGCCGTACCCATTCGCTTTCACGACCGCCAGGAGTTGAGCAGTTCCGATCCGATTGCGGACAACGGCGGCATTGTGCCCCAACGCGCTGCGATCAATCTCAACCCAGGATCGATACGTTTCTTTTGTCATTGGGAATCGTGATGTGCGGTTCTCGTAAATAAATCGGTTCGAGCGACTTTTCCTGAGCATGAACGACGCCGCGCCGCGTCAGTGTTGCAAGCGTAAGCGCGGAAGGATAATGCACGATCACACCCGGAAACTGGGAAAGCTTTTCTGAGGAATACACCGGAACTTTCTCATCCAGATTTTTCAAATGCTCTTGAAGTTTTGCCTCGTCAAAAAGCCGAATCTCCTCGGCGAGATTATTTGCAGAGATTCGCGCGAAGAAGAAACTGTCGCGCCGCGCATCTCCGATCACGCAATACTCGTTAGGCGCAGGATCGATCGCGCTAATTGACGGCAATCCGAGAATTTTAGCGCCAGCGGCGCTGCGCAAACCGATGCCAGCCGCGATGGCAATGCGCACACCGGCATACGACCCAGGACCGAGACCAACAACAATCGAGTCCAAATCTCGGAAATGTTTCGAAAGGCTTTCCAACGATTGAAAAAACGCTCCCGAATTTCGATCGTTCCGATAATTGAGAACAATCGCTTCCTCCCCGTCAACAAGAAGCGCGATGCTTCCATGCGCGGTCGAATTTTCCAGCGCGAGAATCTTCATCCGTCGATCGTGCGCGTTGTTTCCGATTTCATTGCAAGGAATATCCACTGAGCATGACCTGGAATGATATCGCGAAAACGATCCGCCCACTCGATCACGGAAACGCCTTCGCCGAAAAAATATTCATCGAGGCCGAGACGCAACGCCGCCGCCCGATCTTCCAATCGATAGAAATCGAAATGATAAACCGGGACGCGGCCGCCAAAATACTCGTGCACAATTGTAAAGGTGGGACTCGTCACCGCCGCTTCGCTCCCAACTCCCTCGACCAGTCCTTTGACGAATTGCGTTTTCCCTGTGCCGAGATCACCGCTTAACGCGAGGACATCGCCGGCGCGAATCGAGCGAGCACGCTCACGTCCGAACGCCACAGTTTCTTCAGCGCTATTTGAAATGAACATAGCCGGACCATTTTTGAGGCTGGGCGTTTGATCGTTGCGTGAGCCGGCCGATGCGAGTGAGTAGCAATTTCGGGAACTGTTCTTTCCAGCGAGCTTCCAACTTTCTGCCTTTGCGCGGCGCGATTGCAAAAAGGAGTTCGTAGTCTTCACCATCATTGATCGCCTGCGCAATCGAACATCCACGATTTCGCGGCAACGCCTTTTCATCGATCTCAAAACCAACACGACTCGCGTGCGCGAGCCGCGGCAGATCGGCGCCGAGTCCATCGCTCAAATCCATCATCGCGTGGATCGAAAAATTCTCGGTTAACCACCGCGACTCCGCGATTCGTGGGACCAGTTGCAAATGTTTGCCACGAATCGAACCACCGAGTTTTCCAGTAACAAATAACTCGTCTCCTGCTTTCCCACCACTGCGGGAAACCCAGCGATCTTTTTCGACGACGCCAGTGACGCTGACAGAAATCATGGCCGGACCGCGCGTCGCGCTGGTCTCGCCGCCGATAATTTCTACGCCGAATTTCTTCGCCGCTTTTCGCAGCCCGGCGTAAAGCCTTTCCGCCCACGCCACGCTTTTTGCTGCAGGCGCGACGAGAGTCACCAAGGCGAATTGCGGCACACCGGATACCGCAGCGAAATCGCTCAGAGGTCGCATCATTGCTTTCCACCCGACTGCACTCACATCATCCGTTGTCGAAAAATGAATTCCCTCGACCACGCAATCGGTCTTCAACAAAAGCAGCTCGCGGTCGCGCGGCGGATGCACAACAGCGCAATCATCACCCGCCGCGGCGACGACATTCTTCGGCCGTTTTCCCATCGGCATGAGCCGCGCCAGCAACCGGTCTTCGCCGATCTGCCGCAGATTCATTGCGGAAGCGTTTGTGGAAATGCGAGCAACGTGAGCGTCAAGGCGTTAAACAGCGCGTGCATTGTCATCGAAACAAGAATCGAACCGCTCCACTCGTAGGCAATGGTGAAACAACCGCCGAGAACGAAGAGCGGGCCTAACGACGGCAGATGCGCGTGCACCGCGCCGAAAAGAGCAGCGTTGACGATGACTCCAACCAGTCGTCCAAAATAGCGCTTGAGCACGCCATAAAGGAAAAATCGAAACATGAATTCTTCCGCGATCGGAGCAATCGCGACGGCCATGACAATGATAATGATGCGCTGCGGAAGAGTCTGCGAAGAGTTAAAGAGTTGGATGATTTCCTGTTTGCTTATGCCCTCACCTAAGACCCGTCGCGTTAACGCATCGGCGAGAATGATGAGCGGATACGCGGCGAAGAGAAGAATCGTGCCCGTGCTGAGAACGCGCCCGAAACTTAATTTGGATAATCCGCCGAGTGCGGTGACGTGAAGTCCGCGCACACGAAGGAACGCGATCAAAAATAGCAAAAGCCCGACCGTGAATAGCGCTCCGATCAGGAGATCGTGCGTGCGCGGATTCGTGACGTCGTGCGAAGTGGAAAAAGACAGCACGACGTTGGCCAAAAACAATCCGGTGAGCAGGATCGCCATGATCGCGTCCGGCAATCCGAAATTTTTCTGCGCCTCGTCCGTCGCACTGGAACGCGCGTTGATTTGCCGAATGAGCGACGCGTAAACGTAGAGACCAATGAGAATGAAAACGACATTCGTGACGGCAGCCGCGATCGTGGAGAAAAGGCTGTCAGATGACATGCGCCAGCGCGACCGCTACGGCGCGTACATGCTCGGGAGAAAATAGGCACGTCCCGATTCCAATTTGGGCACAAATTGACTCGGAAGCGTCAGCTCGATCTTGGAATCAGACGATTTACCCAAGGCACTCAGAAATCGACTCAGGACGAACGGCGGACCGTACTTGACCACCGCGGCGTCAGGCGTTCCACCGAGTTCTTTCGCCTTGGCGAACGCATCTTCGATTTGCCCGAGACCATCGATCAACTTGTAACCCAGCGCGTCCTTACCCGAAAGAATTCGACCATCCGCTATGCCATTACGCAAACCATCGGCGGACAGATTACGTTCACGCGCCACGATCCCGAGAAACTTGTCGTACGTTTTCATGACAAAACTCTGAATGTAATCGCGTTCTTCCGGCGTGATCGGCCGCGCGCCGTTGAGCATGTCTTTAAATTTGCCGCTCTTAAAAACAACCGACGCCAAACCGACTTTGTTGAAAAGTTGCTCATAGTTGAGCGTTTGAATGATCACACCAATGCTCCCGGTGATGGTGGTTTCGTTCGCCATCAGATATTTTCCACCGCAGGAAATATAATAACCGCCCGAGGCGGCAAGCGAATCCATGTAGACCACAACCGGTTTTTTCGCGCGCGTCTTAACGACCGCGTTGTAGATAACGTCGGACGCGGTCACTTCTCCGCCCGGCGAGTCCACCTCGAGGACAACCGCACGGACATTCTCGTCCTCGCGCGCTTGTTGCAGAGCGAGACGCATGTCGTCCACCATCGAATCGCCAACATTTCCGCCGATCGACGAACTGATTAGTCCACGCAGCACGATGTGCGCGACCTTATCGTCACTGCCACGAGTCGCTCGTTGCATGACCACTTCGCGAAAACGCGGCATCGGCAGTTCCTCGCGGGATGCGCCGCTCATCCGCCGAAAAGCAGTCGCGGCCAGGACAAAGTTCACGATCACGCTGGCGATGAGCGCGACGAAAAGAAAAATGCTTAGACAACCAAGAGACCGGTTATTTGCCATGCGCGGATGAAGGTTGGCGAGAACCAAAGGCGGCACAAGGTCTTTTGTAAAACCGGCAAACCGGGAAGCGAACTGGCTTGGAAGCTGCTTTATGGTAATTACAGAAAATGGATACCAGCGGCCATCTCCCCGTTAGTGAATCCGCCACTCCTCGCGGCGGTCGAGCAAAAGCACAGCGTCGTGCGCGAACGAAAACGAGGGCTTCGACACGACCTGCGGCCAAAGAGCGTCCGCCCGCGGCAGCGGGAACGCTGACGCGAACGAAGAGTTTGCTCCTCGCGGCTCTACGCGTGTGGGAGCTGAAACACCGAATCCACGAATAAGGGAGCGCTCGTCCCGCCACGTTCTCGCGGCATCAGTTTTGCCGATTGAGTTTTCGGCCGCGTTCTTCCCACAAGGTCTTATGCGGCGCCAGCGAAGTAGCGCAGCGCACGCAGACTCGGCAAAAAGAAATACGCGCCGCCACGCACGGTGACGAATTGCGGCAAGCCTGAAACATGCTGCGCCACGCCGTTCTCCTGCGGTCTGGTAAAACCATCGGTCACCGGGCAACCTGGCGGCGTGACGCGAGTACCGAGCAATGGATCGCTTTCGCCTGTTAAACCGGAAAACTTGGTGTTCACGATCCAGGCATTCTGCAGGAACTCGAATTGACGCGAGATGTTCGCGTTGAGACAGATGAAGTGCAAGCCGCGATCTGACTCGTTAGGCGGCGCGAAACTTAGCGCTTCCTCTGGTTTTACCTCGGAACCGTATTCGCGGCCGCGACGAAGAATGCGATGAAGTCGAACCGGAGACATCAAGTCATCTCGAAAACCCTTCGGACCAAAACCGAGCATGGTAATGAGTTTCGCCAGTCCCGTCGGTCGCCCGGGATAATCGGAATTACGCGGATTCGCGCGATGAATGTGCGCGCCAAAAGGGCAACGAGAACCGCTCGTATTTTCAGAAAACGTGAACTGATTTTTGCGAAGCTGTTCCGGATCGGATTGGTCGACACCGGGAATGGGCGCCTTTTGGATCGGCACCAATGGATCACCTTCGCGCGTCCGCCCAACGAATGCGGCAGCGAGTTTTTCGGCCTCTGCGCCATTTCCATCAGACTCGCGATGCACGAATTGCCAGAAACCGCGCACGTCCTGGGATAGTTGGCGCAGCACAAGATACGTTCCGTTGCGGCCGATATCTTTTTTGTCCGGTGCATCTTCCGCTAGAAGAAGATCGGCGCTGGTGGAATCCGCATCGATCAACGGCCGGTCGGTATATTTGTTATACTCGTTAGGGTAGCCGAGCAGGAATTCTCCCAGTGCAACCATATTCGTGTAATCAAGTTGAGGCCTGGTCACATCGCGTTGCCGCGGCCAATCGATTTGCGGTTGGCTGATGCCGTCAGCGAAACCAAATGGCTCTACGCCGTCGAGATCCGCGGTCGCCTGCCATTGCATCTCCGCAAATGCCTCATTCCATGCCGTTGTTTTTGTGGTCTGTATCAGGGGAGCGAGTTGGCCGGGCTCCGCGAAAAACATCACGATGAGATGCGGCACGGTAGACTCATATCCCCACTCCCATTTTTCCGGCGCATTATTTCCCACGTCTCCGAGCCGACGCGAGCGACTTTCCTCCGTCATGCCGGTCAGGAACTCGGGAGAAAATTGCGCGAGAACCGAAGCCGTCAGGCCGATCGCTTCAAGACCGGATGCTGTAAGAGCAACCTGCATCGCGGTAGTTGGCGGCGGATTCATCGTCACTGCGCTCGTGATGGGCGCCGTGCGTAGCCACGACCGAGCAGCTTCCGGATTTTTTACGCGCAGCAAAGCGTACGACGCTTCTTTCATTTTTCCGTAACCGAAACGCACCAATCCCTGCACGTCCGCGAAATCGATTTTTTTCTCACTCATAAAAGCGCAACCCAATCGCGGGCCTCTTGTTCGCTCATCGATGATGATTCCAGGCCCTCGCGGATGCGGGCGTTTCTTTCCAAATCGATCGCAGTCAATCCGGGATACGCTTTGTACCAAACCTGAGAGCGAAGCGTGTGACGCCGCAGAAAATCCTTGTACTTCTGTTCGTCTTGGCATCCATCCTGGACGAGCCAATTCGTTCGCGGATAACCAATGCCGTTGCTAAAAACGGCGTTCAGGCCAAATCCTGTCTTGTTAATGAAATCGTCCATGTAACTCTCGACCGTGCCGTCGTAGTTGCTGAAAAACACCATGCGTTTTTCGCGATCGAGAAAAACCCATCTTGCAAAGTGAATCGTGCGGATGCGACCGAGCCGGCCGCGCCTAACGAAATGTCGCGCGGCGTAATCGACCGTCGTAAGAATGCCAATTAGCGTTAGCAGCCGGACGATCCCGGGCTTCAAACTTCCCATCGCTGTGAATTGATTGGTGACGTAGTGATCCTCAAAGCGCGACAATTCGTCGGAGTAAGTCTGATCGACGCGCCAGCAGAGTTCCGGATCCGTTTTTTCCAAATGACGAAGACGAATGAGAAGGATCGGAACAATGATAACGAGCAGGGGCAAAAAGAGGAGAACCACAAATGGAATGCCTAACAAGTGCAGAAAATTCTTAATGCTCCACATTATTGGAGTTCTTCCCTGAACGGATAATTGAAGACGTCCCGCTGATTTCTCGGCATCGACAAACTGTCGCAACTTCGTGTGAGCTTCTCGCGGTGAAAGATCACTCAGCACGGCTGCATTGTTGCCAATGTATCTATCGAGCACACTTTTCACTGAAGCTTCCTCGTTAATCTGGCGAACGGTACGGCCTCTAGTATTTACGTATGCGGCAATTGCCGAAACATTGTGTTCTTCCATCCACCTAACGAGATCCGTGCTTTGCGTGAATCCTTCGCAACAGGAAAAAATTCCTCGCAAGCCTGCGCCGGCAATTTTCGCCAGTTCCTCCAAAAAAGAATTTACATCGCCGTCGATGTCGCCCACGAAGGCGAACCACAGCGGATAAGTCGGGACAGCTCCACCGCCGTAAACACGAACATCCTCGAGCGCTTTGTCATCGAGGATGAGCAAACGCGCGAAGTGCAGCCGATCGAATTTCGCGAAAGGTAGGAGCGCATTATTCGCATCCACCAAACCGGGCGCGGCGTTCATCGAGTCGGGCAGTCGACGCAGCTCGGTTTCGCGCGCAGGATCGATCGCCGCCAGGATCATGAAATTCGACTGCGGTGTCATCGTACTTCACTCGAAGACTTCATCTCCGGTCGGTTCGTAATGCGGCACCGCATTCATCGAGTGCCGCAGCTTTGCAAGCGTATCATACATGCGATGACGCGCGCGGCTCTGGTTACCTAACGGTCGATGTTCCGCGATCGTGTGCCACGGATTGTAAGAAAGCCGTTTCGCAAACTCCAACTGCGCCGGCGAATCGAACTTCTGCCGCGGCAAACGAAGTGTCGCGACCGAGACGCGGGGCGAAAGTTTCTCCGGCCAAAGCACCGCGTTATTTTCGATCGGCATCAAATGCGGATCGGTTTGCAATTGCATTCGCACATCGAGCTCCACATCCCCGGCGCTCAACGCCGCCACCATCGCTTCGCGCAAGTAGTCGTCCGGCGGGCGGAGCGGTAACCGCGGAATGCGCGTTCGCTTTTTCGTTTTCGGCCAAACGGAATACTGCATCGCCTGGCCTTCGCCTAACAAATACGGAACGCAGCTGAAATAGGGGGCTTCAAATGGGCTGCTCTGCGTTTTGATCCAGATCGATTGCATGATCATGTCGAGAACGTGCGGTCGATGAAAATTGAAGAAGTAATAGATCTGCGCGTTCTTCAGGCTCTCGAGTTGTAATTGCGCATTCGCTTTTGCATCCGGCGTCACGAATGTCGGCGTCGAAACGCCGAACATGTCCAACGTGAACTTCTCCTCATCCATCAGCTTCGGTCCCGGCACGCCCATGAGTTTGATGCTGATGCTCATGAAACCGACGTCGTCGATGTCGGGAGTGATATAAGGACCCGGCCCGGAAAAGCGAACCCATGCGCGATAGGTTTTGGGTTCCGCATAAATCCCGCGACGGAACTGTTCGGGCAAATTGTCATGCACGATAACCTCGCCGCGCACAATGCCGTGCGTCTTGGTGTTGCCGCCACGCTCGACCCCGCCTGGCTTCCAGAGCTTGCGCATTTGTTCCTGAAAACTCGAGATGATCGAATCGATAAACGCTTCTTCATCGGGCAATGGTTTTTCTTCCGCGATCTTGAGGCCGTTGTTGGGCCGCTGCAGGTTGATCAACGCAGTCGTTAGCCTCGATAGCGGATCGCGCAGCACGGCATCGAACGCTGGCCGGAACCAGGGATCGAATCGACGCTCAACATGCAGAAGGAAAGTGAATGTATCACTGATCAGATTCAGCAACGCCGAGCCGGTATTGGCCCGTGGCATTGGTCGACTGGCGTTTGAATTACCCTTCGACGATGCCCCATCTGAAACGTCGGCCATAGCCGCAGCAAACTAGGTTGCCGGAAACTGGAGCGCGAAATCGATCAGGCGCTTTTTACTCCAATAAACTTTCCCGAGGTAAATATTCGGCGCGACTTCCCGGATTTCGTCCCGAATCCAATGCGCAAGCAACGACGTCTCAGAATAATCGAGCACGATGCACTCTTTGTCGTCGAGCCAGCTCGGACCTTTGTAGACCTTGGCAATGATCGCGTTAAGACCGAACGGAAGAATTTTATTCCGCAAAACACCTTTCGCCGGATCGAATACTTTCCCTTGCCAGGCGAAATGATTCACGAAATCCGCGATGTTTTGCGAGTAGGTCGTGCCGGGCGCGACGATCGCAGTGCCTTTCGCTTCGCCGGTCGGAATATTTCCGGCGGGACTTTGCTTAAACAAATCGTCGAGTTCCTCCTGCGACATTTTCAACATTTCGGAAACAGCTATCGCCATATTTTTTCCTTTCGGCTGAAGTTAGATCACAACGTCTTCAGAAATTCGATCAAGGCGCGCTTGTCGTTGTCGGCTAAATCAGTGCCAAAGTAATGGCCCTTGTCTTCGACAAAATCGGGACACTTGTTGGCCGCGAGTAACTCCGGAACCGTTTTCAACAATTCCTGCGTCGCTTCTTCCGAAGAAAGATTCATGGCGTGAATTTTCACCAGCGCTTTCGTGACTTTCGCCTGCAGCACCACCAATTGCCCAAAATCCGGTTCAAGATTCGCAATCAAATTGACCGGAGTATTTTTCGGAATCGGACCAATGTTAATATAGCCGTTCGCATCCGCGAGGGCCTGAAGCGGCTTCGGGACAAATTCCTTCCGCAAATGCAGCGCGCATTCATTTTGCGTCCTCCAAATCGATGCATTGCCCAGACGCTTCTCTGGCCAGAGTAATTTTTCGACGGCATCATTGAATGCGTCCATCCGCCCGGCGACCGACGGATCGCCGGTAAATTTTCCAAGCGCATTATTGTGCAGAAGGGGCGCCGAGCTCCACAGACTAACGAGTGAGGCAGTGCGATAATAGCCCGGCCCCGTGTTCTTATCTTTCGGGCGAAACTTGATGGGATGCGTTTGATCGAAGGGATTGAAAAAATCCAACTCATCGACCGGCGACATTTCCTTATAAGTTTGCGACGAAAAATTATCCCAGATGTGACCGGCTTTCGCATTCGTGCCAAGAGCACGCGCGGAATTCGTTTCTATTTTTGTCAAAGGATAACGGCGATCGTCCGAGAGAAAATTGCCTTCGAGAAAATCCGGCTGCATCACCGCCGCACGGAACCATGCTTTGCCATCGCCTGATTGCGATTCAATATTCGCGGGCGGCATTTTGCTCGAGTGACACGCCGCGCAACTTTCCGCGAAAACCTCTTTGCCTCGCGCCATCACAGTTTGGTCTGTCGTGATGTAGGCCATGCCGCCGGGAGCATCCGTAAGATGAAACGGTTTCAGACGTCGAAAAAATGCGGCAATGTTTCCGAGCCGCTCTTCCGTGGCGCGCCAGAAAACGGAATGCTCGCGCGCGTAAGGAATCTCGAATGGTTTCTGCGCTGTCAGCCCAATGAGCCGATTATGTCTCGTTAGCCAATATTCGGAAAACATTCCGATGTTGACGTAAACGCGAATGGTTGCACCCGGAACGCCGATGGAATCCGCGCCATCTTTCAAAATATGCGGGACCGGCATTTCTTCTTTTTCCACCGGCAACGCCAAAGTCCCGCCCGCCATTTTCTCCGCCGCGGCGATGCGCTCGCGTTCGCCTAAAAGAAAAATCGGATTGATCGCGTTGGGATTGTTGATGTGATCGGTCGCGATGCGCGAAGTGTCGGAAGTGCCACGCGGCTGCGCGGCGAGCATTTCATAAAAGAAGCCGCCCTTCTCGACGTTGCAGGCGAAAACTTTTCCCTCGTTGATGTACTGGTTGCCGATGGCTGACGCCAGATTTTCCCAGCGCGGATTTTCCGGATCGGCCGGCGGATTGTCTGGATAGGGCGAGATATGGCAAGCGCCGCAAGCCACGCCGACACGATATGGCCTAACGAGTTTGTTATCGTTGTAGTAGGTCGGATCGGACATGAAACGGTTGCCATCCCACTTTTGCTTCGCTTCCGCATTGAAGTCGGGATTAGGAAACAATCGGAAGCCGAGGACTCCGGACGGTTTGCCGTAAACTTTCTCATCGATGCCAGCGGGTTCCGATTCGATTTGTTCATCGAACCACAGGCCAAGCTCATTCGGTTTCGTCGCGGCGCGAAATCCCGGCTCATTCACGAGCCCTAGAGTTTTGAAGCGCTCACCGCGCGCATACTTGCGGTTATCGAGTGTCTTCAAGAGATCCATGATCCCATAGCTGTCCTGCGCGACACCGTTCCAGAAATGTTGATTGCCCGCGCTCCAGAGATTCCACGTGTTGCGTCCCATGATTTCCTCAGGCGACAACTGAATCCCGCCGTCCATCGGCTTGAAAATGTCCGCGGTGATTTGCGGAAAATCGGCAGTCGTTAGGCCAAGCGCTTTTGCTTCATCGACGGGCTCATTTTTTTTGCAGGAACCGAGCGTGCAAAAAACTCCAATGGCGCAACCAGCAGTAACGGCGATGCCGAGAAGTTTTCGTCGCGTTGGCAGGAATGCCTTCACCGATTAAAAGCTGTTTAGCGCGCGCAAACTCCTTGGCAAGAAAATTTTAAACGGATCGAACGAATCCAAATTACTCTGCTGTTCCAATCACCTTCTCAAACCAGAGCGGCGCGGTTTCGTCCAGGTGATGTGCGAAAATATTGCGCACGAAATCGCTGAAATCACCGGAGCATTCTGCGCAAAGTTTCTCCATCGTGTGCACGCCGAGCATACGGTAACTTTCAAACTGCGATTCGGAGAAAAACTGATCCGTCGTGCTTTCGTGCGGGAAGGCTTTGTTACTCTTGAAGTACTCGTAGATGTCACGCGGTTCGTCGCCGTAACAAGCGGGCTTGATGTAAATGAGCACGCCATCCTCCTCTTCAGCGCCATCGACCATCGAATAGAGGATCCGTCCAATCGCGCAGTTATGTCCGGTCCCTTTTAATTCGTCGAGTTCGGTGCGCGAGAAAATGCTTATCGGCCCAAACTCGATCGAGATTCCGAAATCGATGCGAATTTTCCGCACGGCTTCTCCCAGATCAGCGAAGGAACAAGCTGGATCTTCTCCGGCATCGCTCACCACGATGTAATGGCAGCGGCGCAATACCATTTCATACAGACCAAGATTTTCGAAATGCCCGCCGTCTGAAAGATAGACGTAACGACTCGTATCTTTCGTTAGGCCGAAGGCTTCTGAAATAATCGGGCCGATGCTAAATTTTGGATAACCGAGCTGAAATGTTTTGTTCCCGGCCTCGCCCGGATTTCCGAGCCAGCCACCGAGTCGAACATTTAACAACGTTAGAATAAAAGTCACGAAAGGCGAAGAGTGATAGCCCATGTTCGGACTGGCCGCGGCGCCGGAGAGCGCAACCGCTGTGCCTAACGAGATTCCCTTGTCGCCGCCGTAGCGTTGTCCTTCACCCGCGTCCGTTTTGCGATAACCAACCTCGGGCGAACCGCAGTGCAGCGGCGACACGGTAAAGCTCTCGGCTTTCCGATCCTGCCAGGCAAGCTTGCTTCCACCGACAAGGTTGAGCGCAATATTAACGACGGGCATGAGCCGTTTACGGAATTTCCCTTCCAGCCAAAGTTCGCGCATCCGAATGTTATCGTTCTCATCGAAACCGGTAAACGGGTTCGGATCTCGGCGAGAATTAGAAGCGCCGAGGTAAGCGCGAATCAACCGGTCGCGATACATGGCGTGGAGTGAAAATTTGTTCGGATCGATCAAATACGCCATTCCGAGTCCGAGAAGAGCGAGGACAATCATGGCGCCCACAACCATCGGCCACGGCGTGTAAAGGATGACGTTGAGATACCTCAAAGTTTTGCCGAGAACCATGGATTTGCCGTCGAGGTTCCAATTCCAACGTCGGGCCTGACCAATGTACTCCATGATCATCGTCAGCGTTTGCGTGATGAGGATCAGCAACACGGCGACAAAGACGACAGCGGCGATACTGGCGCCTTTGGATAAAATTTTCGCAAGCGGCCCGGCTTCGTTTGTTTTCTTTGCGGTCGCCGGGACCGCGCTATTGCGACCTGCGAGAATAGTTAGCGCACCAGCTGCGCCTCCCGTGATCAAGGTCGAGATGGCCGTGAAGGAAACGGACAGGAGATATGGGCCCAGAATAACGAGTGAGCTGGTAACCATCCATCCTACAGCCACGGCAATGAGCCAACCGGTCGCGCGTCCCCACCACTCGCGATCTTCATCATCGGTCCAGCGGCTCGATACACCGGCGAATGCCATGATCGCGAAAAAGAACAGCGCCATAAAGAGCGGCACGCCAAACACCGTGTACAACTCCATTTTTGCGATCGGCTGCGGAAATAATTCCGTTGCGCCAAACCAGAGAAGACCTCCGCCCATCGCGCCCGTGACGATGACGGCGAGAAATTCAAAGAAACGAAATCCGTGCGCCGGCAGCAGCGAACCGAGCCACGCACACAAATGAATCGTTATTCCCAGATAAACAAACGGCACCCACGTGCGCGGTCGCCCAAATCCAAACAGCGGCCATGCGAGTAAATGAGCGGAACGGCCGTAATAGGTGAACCAGGCCCAATGGGTCGTCATGAGGACGGATGCGAGTAAAAGCGGGAGCAGACAAAAGATGATGAACCTGTTTTGACTCCAACGGGCGTTGTGCCCGCACGGCAGATTGATTCCCATATAAGCGATCCCGGGAACGATAAAAGCCGAGCCGATATATAACGGCCAATAGGTATAAGGCGGTGGAACCGACATTAACACCGAGGTGTAAATCCATGGCAAAGTCAGTACGGCCGCGAGCAAGGGAATAATGACCCACCAGTTGAGAAAAAGATTTCGCAGGTAGGTACCGGCGAGGGTCCAGCTATCGGCGGAAAGCAAACCGAAACGCGGACTGAGATAGTTACTATAGCTGCGCAGATTTTGAATTTCCTTCGGTTCCGGATTCGGACGCAAATCCGTGCGCGGCTCCGCCAATTGCCTAACGACATCGGGCAATCCGCCGTCTGAATTGTGGATCCACGCGCTGAGCCAACTGCCGATATACCCGCCGCCGGAAACCGTGGAAAGGTAATGAAATTTTTCCAGCAATCCGCAGCGCGCCAAACCTTGCAGGATGCCAAGGCCAAACGTTGCACTGCGAATTCCGCCGCCGGAAATACAGAGCGCAGCGCGTTGCTCTTTAAGATTATGGATAGCGGACCAAATCGCCTTCAATCGCGTTGTCGCATCGGTTCCCGACGGATAAGCCGCAGGCAAAGCGCCGTGCAAGGCGACGAACTCGTTCTCGAGCACTTCGTGCAAACCTAGTGAAGGGTTCGAAGGAGAAGATTCGTTCGCCATGACGTTGCGCCAACTCTCGCTTCAGCGTTTAGCGAGATAACAGCAACAAGTCAATCGAGCGATGGGGGGTCAAACTCCCGGAGATACTCTGTTATTTTCGCCGCGATAAAGTTCACCGTTGGTTCGCTGAGCAAGGAGGAATGCGATGATGACGCCCGATACGCCTCAATTTTTTTTGCCAATGCTTCCCAACCGAGCCTGGCACGTCGCTTCGCAGCCACAAATTCTTCAGAGTAAAAGAGCACAAGCCGTCCACGGAATCCTCGGGCTCTGTGTCGTAGGACCGCTCTGCCATGCGGTGAAAACTGAGTATCTGGCTCTGGCGTGTACTCGACTACTGAATCGAAAACGGGCTTCGGTTTGCGCATTCGTTGGCGAATCCGCGAAATTAATTTCTCGACAATCTTTCGGGGATCATCGGTAAGACGCTCCCGCAACTGATAGGACCGTTGGCGCAGGTCCGGAGCGAAATCGACAGCAGCGCAATCAACCACCGCGAGGAGCGCAACTTTCTCGCCGCATTGCTCGAGTCGTTGCGCGATCTCATAAGCCACGTGACCGGACTGACAATAACCGACAACGGCGTACGGACCACGCGGCTGCTTCGTTTTCATTAAGCTAATACAGTGTGCGGCCAGACTAGGAATGTCCTCACACGCCGGCGCTGGATCAAAACCCAAAAAGTAACAGGTCTCTTTCATCAGACGGACGAGATTGTGACATTCCACGAAGCGTTCTACCGAACCCACGGAAGGCGCCCAGAAAATAACCGGCAACGGTTTGTCGATCAGCGGCACGATCAACCCAGGCTCTCCAGTTTGCCATCCATCATAGGAACGGACAGCGTCTCCCAGCTCTCGAATCGTAGGTCGAAGAAACATCGTGGCTAAGGGCAACCGAATAGCAAAAGCAGTATTAATATCGCCGATAACACGCGCGGCAAGAAGCGAGTGACCGCCTGACTCGAAGAAGTTACTTCGTCGACCGATAGGTGTTACTCCCAGTGCCTTCTGCCAGATCTCCGCCAGGCGGCGCTCGATGACGTCACGCAAAACGTCCTCTTCCAAAGCTACTTCACACCCAGATATACTCGGAACGGGCAACGCGTTCCGATCAATCTTCCCGTTCGGAGTCCGCGGAAGACTTTCCAAGCTAACAAAAACCGCCGGCACCATGTAGCCAGGAAGCTTTTGATTTAGAAACATTCGTAGCTGATCAGCTTGTAAAACAACGTTTGGCGTTGTGGTAAAGTAACCTATAAGCTGCTCACCAACGGTCTCGCTTTTTCTTACCGCGACCACGCATTCTTTGATCTCAGGATGCTGAGCGAGTGTGGACTCTATTTCACCGAGCTCGATTCGAAAGCCACGGATCTTTACCTGATGATCCATTCGTCCCAAAAACTCGATCCTCCCATCGGCCCGGTAGCGACAGAGATCGCCGGTTCGATAGAGCCGTGCATCAACGTTGTCGGCAAAAGGATCAGAAACAAAACGCTCTGCTGTCAGTTCCGGTCGGTTTAAATAACCACGAGCTACTCCTTGACCCCCAAGATATAACTCACCAGGAACACCGATCGGAGCCAACCGACGTTTCTCATCGAGAATATAGGCCTGCTTATTTGCAATTGGCTTTCCGATAGTAGCGATCTCGTTAGCGTGTCGAAGCGCACAGGTCGAGTAGGTTGTATCTTCCGACGGACCGTAGAGATCGTACACCTTTTCTACCGACACTTGATCGTAAATCTCATTTACCAATTGCGTTTTGAGCGGCTCCCCCGCGAGATTAACGGTGACTACCGACTTCGGTAATTCTCCAGAACGAACTAACTCCGCCATGCCCGACGGCACGGTGTTAACGAGAGTGACTTCTTCTCGGGCCGGCAAACTCGTTAACTGCAAAATGTTTTCTGCCAGGATCACCTTGCCGCCACAGGTCAAAGGAACAAAGAGCTCAAATACAGAAAGGTCGAATGAGATGGAGGTCGAAGCCAAAACTCCAGACAGTTCGCGTTGGTTATAATGCTTATGTGCCCAATAAATCAGAGATGCGGTATTGCGATGTTCAATCGCCACTCCCTTTGGCTTGCCGGTCGAGCCTGAAGTATAAATGACGTAAGCCAATTTGTCGGAAGCAGCCAGTTCGTCAGGCTTCGCCGTACCGTGCTGACTTAAGTCGTCTTCGATGTCGACCACGATCGCTTGGAGAAACGAAAGCGATGTAAACAGGCGCTTTTGTGTCACTATTATCTTAATCGCCGAATCTTCGACGATGAATTGAAACCGCTCCTTAGGATAACTAGGGTCGATAGGAACATAAGCTCCACCGGCCTTAAGGATACCTAACAAACTTACGATCATCTCAATGGAGCGTTCCAGAGAAACTCCGACCAACGTCTCCGCCTTTACGCCGCATTCGCGCAGGTAGTGAGCCAGTTGATTTGCCCGCACATCGAGTTCCTGATAACTGATTCGCCTATCCCGGTCGAACACGGCGGTCGCATTCGGATCTCTCTTTACCTGTTCCTCAAATAACTGATGAATGCACTTGCCCGTCGGATGAGCCACGAGCGTGGCATTCCATTCCGTCACCAGCTTATGTTCCTCGGTCGCTGGAAGCATTTGCGCTTCGGCTACAGGCTGTTCCGGATTCGTCAGCATGCTATCGAGCAAGCATTGATAATGATTACTCATGCGCTCGATCGTTTCCCGGTCGAAAAGATCCGTATTATAAATTAAATCACCGGACCACTCCCCATTCTGGAGTATAAGGGTTAGTTCCAGGTCGAAGTGCGTTGCCGTCGTTGGCAGCGGATAACGTGAAACTTCAATCTTCGACAAGGACAGCAGGTGAGCTGGAGCATTTTGCACCGTGAACAAAACTTGGAACAATGGATGTTGACTTAGGTCTCGTTGCGGATTGAGCGCTTCGACCAGCTTTTCGAATGGCAAATCCTTGTGCTCATAGGCATCGAGAGCCGTTATCTTGACCTGCTCGACTACCTCGCGAAAATCCGGATCCCCTGACAGGTCGGTTCGCAAGACAAGCGTGTTGACGAAAAAACCGATCAGATTCTCGAGTTCGAGATGAGAGCGATTGGAAACGGGCGTGCCAACGACTATATCCTTCTGTGACGAATAACGTCCCAACAAAATCTGGAACGCAGCTAACAGGGTCATGAACGGAGTTACACCAGCCTCACGATTAAACTTCTCCAATCGCGCTGCTAACGCTGGAGGAAGAGTGAACGATACTCGTGACCCAGCAAATGTTTGTCTGACCGGTCGCGGCCTATCCGTCGAAAGTTGAAGAGTAGCGATGCCATCGAGCTGCTGCCGCCAGTATAGTAGCTGGCGCTCGAGCTCAGTGTCGTGCAACCAAAGCCGCTGCCAGACGGCGTAATCACCGTATTGTATTTTAACTTTCGCTAACTTAAGTCGCTGTTTTTTTAGAGCAGCCGTATAACACTCCGAAAGCTCTTGATACAAAATACCCAGTGACCATTCATCTGCGACGATATGATGGACAGTGAGCAATAATAGATGCTTTTCATTTCCTAACCGGATCAACAGAATTCTGAGAAGCGCGCCGTTACTAAGATCAAAGGTTCGTGCTGACTCTTTTACCAAAAGCTTGTCTAACTCCTCCCCTTTATGATCCGCGTGGCGATCCGAAACATCAGCCTTTTCGATTACGACATTTTCCGCCGCCAATACCTGACACGGCGCCCCGTCTTCAATTCGAAAATTAGTTCGCAGGATCTCCTGTCGATGAACAACTTTCTGCAAACCGCTCTGGAGCAGATCGGCATCCAAAGGGCCGGTTACAAGAAATGCCTGGGGAATATGATACGCCAAGCTTTCTGGTTCTATCTCGTGAAGGAACCAGAGTTGTTCCTGCGCAAAAGAAAGCGGCAAGGGAACGTTTCGCGGCAGCGCAACAAGATCCGGTAATGGTTCGTGCCTGGCTATTGCGAGTCGGGAGACTAACTGGGCAATCGTAGGCATTTCGAAGATCGCACGCACCGGCAAGTCCAAGCCCAGGCTCGATCGAATGCGCAGGATAAGTCGACCGGCTAGCAGAGAGTGACCGCCGAGATCAAAGAAATTGTCATGTATACCGATTTGGTCCCGCTGCAGTAGCTCTCCCCATATGCTTGCGAGGCACCGCTCCTTTTCATCACGCGGGCCAACGTTATTGCTATCAGCTAACAATTCAGTTCCTCGGAGTTTCGCCAGCTCCTTTCGATCGACCTTGCCGGTAATCGTCATGGGAAATCCCGGTAACACAACATACCGCGAAGGAACCGCGTACTCCGGGATTTGCTCCAATAAAAACAGGCGAAGTTGCCCCAGAGTAATCAAGGCGTTTGGTCGCAGCGTTAAGTAGGCCGTTAACTGTTCTTCGGAGCTCCCGTTCCTTACCAGTAGGACACTTGAATTAGTTATTTCCGGATGGTTTCGGATAGCTGCTTCGACCTCCCCGAGTTCGAGACGAAATCCGCGAACCTTAACCTGCATATCGGATCGGCCCGTTAAGGTGTAACCAGCGCCTTTCTCCTTGTAAGCCAGGTCCCCTGTCCTGTATACGCGCGAGCAATCGAGAAACTGATCCGACAGGAAACGTGCTGCGGTTAGGTCTAGATTGTTCAAGTATCCGCGGGCGAGTCCTGGGCCGCCAATGTAAAGCTCTCCGATCTCACCATCAGACACCGGCTCCAGGTTTGAATCCAGTAGGCAAATAGTGGCATCAACGGGATCGCCTATCGGCACAGGATTGGGGTCGCTAGTCTTCGAGCAAAACGAATAAGCCGTAAATGGCGCCTCCGCCAAGCCGTAACAGTTATATAATGTGGCAGGAAGCAACGACAGAGCTCGATCGCGCAAGCCAGGCGACAATATCTCACCCGAACAGAAGATTTGTTTTAGGCTTTTACAGCGACCAACATCATTGTTGTCCAGCAACAAACTAAGTATGGACGGTGAGATGCTTGCCGTTGTTACCTTGTTATCTAGTATCGTCCGAATCATCAACGCAGGATCCCGCTCCGCGTCCTGCGGGGCGATGACGGCTCTTGCGCCGATAAACAAAGGGAAAAGCAATTCCTCGGGTGCTCTTACGGATTTAAATAAAACACGGTCGTCGGCCGTAAGGTTAAATATGTTCCTTGCCCAATAATCCAAGCGCGCGAAAACGCGGTGTGGGATCATGACTCCTTTTGGATCACCAGCGGATCCCGAAGTATAAACCAAATAGGCAAGGTCCTCGGAGTCGACATTGATCGCGGGCTTGCTCGAAGATAGCTCTTTTATATCACCACTTATTTCATCTAAAACGATCGACCGTGCATCAATATCAGCGAGACGATTCACCAGGCTCGAGTCGGTAACTACCACTGGCATACGCGTATCGGCAATAATGGCCTTAAGGCGTCGCTGCGGATGAGAAGTATCCAAAGGCACATAGACACCGCCGGTCTTAAGTATGGCGAAGATCGCGATTACCAGATCAATCGAACGCTCCATGAGGACGCCGACTGTCTTTTCGAGGCTCAAGCCTTCTCTAATAAGGTAGTTTGCGAGCTTGTTAGCTCGATCGTCCAGTTCGCGGTAGCTCAAATGTCTATCGCCATCCGTCAGGGCAATAGCTTCGGGCGTTTTGGCTACCTGACACTCGAAGAGTTGATGAATAACATCCACCTTTGAGTCACTCTCTGCACTTTCATAACCGCATTGCGCGGAGCCCGGCTTGTTCATCGAGAAATCGCTGTCTGATACTCCGTAGTGACGATAGCGGCTGTGCTTGGCAACGGCTGCTTGACGGGTAAGACTCCGGGCATCGCAGCCTTGTCGAAGATTGCTGCCACGGCCGCTTGCACTGAAACCGGTTGATAAGAGTAAGTTGCCAGTAACGCTCGTGCGTTAGGAATACGATTGAAGAGGCCCGGATCAGGAACATTCATTAGCACAGCGATCAGAGGACATTTGATGTTGCGAAGAAGTTCCAATCGCTCCAGGTAAATAAAGCCAGCAACGATCACATCCGACCGTTGTGCGAGTCGATCAATTGACCGCTGAATGTCGCGCTTAGACTTTAAAGCCTGACTATCGACCAAAAGAAACTCTGCCTGCGGGGCAGCTACCTTTACCGCTTTAGCAAAGTTCTCACTGTCGCCAACAATTCCTATGCGGACGTTTTTAGATAACGGCAAGGTATTTGGTAGAAGGCGCAAACAAGTCACAGATTTGCGAGCAATCTCTTCCGCGAGAAGACGATCTTCGTGCCGTTCCAGCTCGGCGAGGCGTTGCTCACGTGGCGAAGGAGTTTCAAAGATTCGCCTTTTCCGCTTCAAGGCTGTGATATGCCTTACGGCCTCGTCCAGACGCGCAGTTGGAATTTCTCCCGATTGAATAGCTTGAACTAGCGCATGTTGAACTTCCTTCTGGGCGTCCGATGAAAAAGCGATGAATACCATGTCGGCTCCGCTCTTAATTGCTTCGACGGCCGCATGACCTAGTCCATACGATGAAATGGCGAGCATGCCTTCGAGTTCATCGGTTAGGATCAAGCCATCGAAAGCGAACTCGTGACGTAGAAGACCGCCTAGCAGCTGGGGCGAGATTGTTGCAGGCAAGCGGTTATTCGTAAATGCGGGCATCGCTACATGAGCTGTCATGAGACCATCAAGATCGCTGCGTTCTATCACTTCGCGGAACGGTGTTAGTTCCTTACGGAGAACGTCGACTCGCTCCCAACGGACCGGCAATCTCTTGTGACTATCATCATTACCATGCCCTTCTCCGGGGAAATGCTTGGCTACTGTCGCGATCATCTCATTTTGTTGCGCGGTAATATAGGCCGATCCAAGTGCGGAAATAAGTTGCGGCTGCTCGCCGAAGGAACGCGTGGCGATCGCGGGATTGTTCGGAACATCGAGGACCGGCGCGAGGTTCATATTGAAGCCCAGTAAGCGAAGTCCCTTAGCCTGTGCCGCACCGGCCTTGGCCGCGAGGTCCGCGGAACCCGTCGCACCAAGAGCCATCGCTCCCGGAAAAGCTGTGACTTCATCGTCGATGCGAACAACAACGCCACCTTCCTGATCCACAGCAAGGAACGGTGGATTGTTTTCGCCAAGACAAGCACGCAGGTCGTCATTGAGTTTCGCTACTTGACGGGCGCTGGTGATGTTTTGTTTGTAGAGACAAATGCCGCCCGGCTGTAATTCGCGTAACGTTTCACGAATTTCCGGTGTCACTTCAGGTCCTTTGAAGCCGACCATCATCAACTGACCAACCTTTTGCGCTAGTGCTGGTTCAATCGGAAACGAAACAGCACTTTTACGATGACATCCACAAACCGTCGCCGCCAAAAAAACAGCCAAAAGAAAGAGTTTATCGGGGCGTATTACTTGCATGAACGGAAGCCCCTGGAACCCATGCAAGGTTTATAACAGAATTACGCGATTTGAAGAGAAAGATTTTGCCTGAATCGTGCTGGATTTTGACTTTTTAGAGGGAGATAATTGGTCAGGTGGATGCGCCCGTAGCTCAGCCGGATAGAGCAACGGATTTCTAATCCGTCGGTCGGGTGTTCGAGTCACCCCGGGCGCGCTCCCTCTAAGATACTGTTTCTGGAGGGAAAACGTCCTGTTTTTGACATTAACGAAAACAGTATGATTACATTCCATTCCACTCTAAAACCGACGATAAGTAGCGAACACTAGCGAACTTCGCTTACTGGCGCTTCCGCCGATGCCGGCCACGAAGGCATCCACATGAATGACCTCGTGTCGCCCGATCTTCCGCGTGAAACAATGCAAACTGCACTGCAACCGTTATCGCTTTCTCGTCAGAGCACGCATCAGCGGCACCTGGACGCGCAAATATTTTGAGGCTCGAAAGCGAGCTGAGACTTACGCGGAATTGAAAAACCGAGAGGCCACAAATCAGGGACGAGAGATGGCGGAGTTTCCAACCTGGCTCCGCGTGATGGCGGAGTTATGCAATCGAACACTGCAACCGCACGGGAAGACTATTCAAGACGCGACAACGCATTTCCTGGAGTTCCTGAAAGCGACTCAAAAGAGCCGGACGACTCCGGAAGTCATCTCCGAGCTGCTTGCCGCGAAGCGAGCCGAAGGCGCGAGGCGCGAGCGTGCGGTATCTGGCTGATCTAAAACACCGACTGAGACGGTTCGCCGATGATTTCAATGGTCAAACAGTTGCAACGATTAATCAGGCGCAGATTGACGATTGGCTTCGCGCTCTGTGCGTCTCGCCAGTCACGCGAAATAATTTTCGACGCGTTTTGATCGTCACCTTCAACTACGCAAAAAGCCGTGGGTATTGCCTAACGAATCCAGTAATTGCGACTGCTAAGTTTTGCACTTGTAGCTTTGCGTTGCATAAGCTCGTGATTTTGGAGGGCATTCTAGCGATCGACAACTCTATTCACGTAGTCGTACCGCCCATATCCGGAAAAAAAGCGCGAATAAGTAGCGAACTTTTTTTGCTCGCTATCGTAACGGGTCGGATTTCTAATCCGTCGGTCGGGTGTTCGAGTCACACCGGGCGCGCTCCCGTCCAAACCCGCCGCTGCTGCCCATCGTGGTCCGATTTCAACTAATCGACAAGGAATTCGGCGATTTGCGGTTCTGACCACGTTCGCGCTCGGCCTAACGAATTATGCGAACGTCGCTCGTTAGGCTTTCTTCCATTTTTGTTCGTGATCGAGGAGCCATTTCTTGCGCCAGAGTCCTCCGCCGTAGCCGCATAACGTCCCATCGGCACGAATGACGCGATGACACGGAAGGACGATGCACAACATGTTATCGCCATTAGCTCGACCCACCGCGCGCCGCATGCCCACGTCGCCAAGCCGTTCCGCCATCCACGAATAGGAACGCGTTTCGCCTATCGGAATGGAACGCAATAGCTTCCAGTCGCGAAGTTGAAATTCAGATCCAACCGGCGCGATCGGAACGTCGAACTTAAGATTCTTGCCCGAAAAATAATCCGCGAGTTGAGATCGAATCGCATCGAGATGTCGGTGCTCGCCCGGCACCACGTTCGTGCGCAAGAGACGACGCAGAATTGTCAATTCCCGTTCCAGCGCTCGCCGATCCACAAACTCAAGCAGCCGTAATCCTTCATCGTCCGCGATCGCAAGCATGGCACCGAGCGGAGTTTCGATTCGCTCCGCAAATAGCCCTCCTTGTTTCTTTGCCGCGGTCGGCGGCTCGCCAAAAATGCGAGTGAACGCATCACGAAAACCGCTGGCTGATTCAAAACCACTTTCATTTTGCGCTTCGTCGACGCGACGGCCGCGCCGCACTTCGCGCAGTGCCAATCCCATTCGGCGCGCACGATGATAAGCCTGAAACGTCATTCCATAATGACGCTTGAATTGCCGTCGCGCCGTTGAAGGATCGATCGAGAGCGCGGCCAGCTCCTTGTCCGTTAAACGCCCATCTGGCGCGCGTTCGACTTCCGCGCGCAGGCGTTCGATCAATTGCGGAGGCTGTTTGTCCGGGTCCATCGGCCGGCAGCGCAGGCATGGGCGATATCCACCGTGTAGCGCCTCGCTCGCTGTGGCGAAGAAATCGACATTTTCGCGCGCCGGTTTTTTTGCCGGACAAGTCGGCCGGCAGAAAATCCCTGTCGTGCGCACCGCAACGTAAAAGATTCCTTCAAAACTCGCGTCGCGGTTCAAGAGCGCGCGATACATCGTGTCGTTAGGCGGAAGCAACTCCATCATTTTCATATTCTTTGAATCTCCATGGTATAGCATCCGTGACTCGCGCTGCGCACGTGCACGAATGCAGTTTCGGGTTTCTCCAGGAATTTTTCAATGATCGCTTCCGGTTCACTGCCATTGACGGCTTCGGCCGCGATGATGTTGCGATTAGAATCGTAAGCGCGAATCGAACGACCGCTCCGAAAATCAGCGGGATATTGATCCGTTGCCCCATACTGCTCGCACGGATCAGCGTGAACAAAGATCGGTCCGGTTTCCGCATACGGTTGCCCTGCCGGCGTTGCCGCAAAGGGAAACAGGATCATGCGCTCATTCGGTTGCGCCCAGCGCAAGCAATGTCGGCATGGAAAAGAGTCGGGCGAATCCGCGATCACAACTCGGTGGTCGCTTGCGCCTGCTGCAGCGGCGCGGCGCGCGGCCTCGGCAACCTCCGTTCTCAACGTAACCACTCGAAAGCCTGGAGTTCTCATGTCTCCAGCCTACGGCCCGTAGGTCGAGGTGTGCATCGACGAAATTCGGGCTCTGAATTCCCGGAAATGAGTTAATAGTTGAAGAACGCTCGCGCGCATTCGTCAATCAATCCGCGTCGAGCCTCGCACGCCGGAATTAAAGAGATGCAAATTTTCACTCGCCCACTTCTAGTTGTTTTTATACTGCTGACATTGGCTTCGCCAGCGTTAGCGGCGGAATCGCTCGATCAAACCATCAGTTACCTGCTCGATTACACCGGCAATTCCAACGCGACGTTTGTTCGCAATGGCACTTCCTACACCGGAGCCGAAGCGGTGAACCACATCAAAGCCAAATACGAACATTTCAAAGACCAGATCAAAACCCCGGAGGATTTTATTCGTCTTTGTGCTTCGAAAAGTTTGCTCTCGGGAAAACCGTATCTTGTCCGCATGCCTGATGGGACGGAAATTCGACTCGACGCCTGGCTAACAGAAGCGCTCGGGGCGCATCGCAAGACTCCTCATTCGGGGTAAAGCGCTTTTAACATTTCTAGCACCACTTTGCCGGGCTTGAAAATGGGCGCGAGAAAACCCTTTGCGAACTGCTCTTCCGCCGCCGCGACGAGACGATCGTGAAGATCTTCGTGCGGATGTCGCATCGGCCCGCTTAGGTTCATCGTCGTCCAGAGATAGCCATCGCGTGATTCGGTGAATACTTTTTCGCGCGCACCGGGAATAGCGCTCAACACATCTTCGGTTGCTCCGACGCGAAATTTTCCTTCAATGCGCTCGTTCTCAATCGCGAATTCTCCATCGATTCTAAACAAGTCCTTCTGTTCCATGCGCAGTTCGCTTACTGCAAGCTTGGAGCCTTTCCATTCATATCGCCCACGCAATTCGTTCAATTTCAAATGCTCGAATTGCCGATGATGCGTGAGGGTCGCGATGCGATTGAGTGTCGCAACATCATGAATTTCTGCGCGGATAAAGGTGAGCGCGCCGACCGCGTTTACCTTCGCGTCTTTCTCGAACTTCTTTTCAATCTGTGAGTCACCGTCGAAAGTTCCCTCGAATTTGCCCCGCCAAAAACCTTTGAGAAACGGTTCGGCCGGAGCCTCCGCTGCACGCGCGTGCAAACGTATTCCGCCCTTCTCGCCAAAATCGAATTCACCGTTCACAGCGACGTCTTCAGTTTTTCCAAGCGCAAAACCCGCTGCCTGAATTTCTAATTTTGGTTTTGTGTAATGCGCCTGAATCCGCAGAACACGAAGCTCGGGCCATCCAGTTTGCTGGAAAATTCCCTTGTTTCCGATCGCGTCCAGCGCCGAACCGTTCGGATAAAATTTGGATTCGACATCGCGCAGAGCACCGACTGATTCGTCTTTTTCGCCCCAGAAAATATCAGTATGCCTGACAATCGTTTCGCGAATGACGAGCTTAAGCGGCGAGGGCGTGTCGATCTGCGGCTGAAGCGCCGGTTCTGCGGGAAAAATATTCGCGAGCTGTTTGGAGGCAGCTGTGCCGAATGCCACTTCCAATCGGTCCGCCTGCAATCGATTGATCGTCCATTTGCGCTGCCAAAGATCTCGCAAGCTGCACTGCGCGCGAAGGTTTGCCGCGCGCAATTCCCGAAGAGCCCGCGGTGGTTTCCCACGCGCCAGCAGGCCATCGCTATGCACCGACAAACCGCGCCAGAACAACGGCAGATAACCGGTGTCAGCTCCAAGGATTACCGCCGTTTTCTTTCCCAGCTCGCGATCAAGCGCGCCTTCTTTCAGGAAATGATCGATCGATCTTGTGAGCGCAAAATAACCGATTGCTGCAATGAGCAATACCACACCGCAAATGATGGCTAACGATTTACGCATGTTTGGCTTTTGAATAAGAAATCGCGGCCTGCCGTCTGCTTTCAGTCTCGTTAGGAACGTTTCTTTCCACACTCAGATGAAATTTCACCATCGCTTACAATACGAGGCACTTTCTTATTTCGTTTATTTAGCAGCGATGGCCGTTTGCATGGCCACATTTCTTTCCGGGTGCACCGTTCTCTCCGGTTTTTCCAGCGGTAAAAAGATCCGCGAAAACGTTAAACCGCTTTATTCGGCGAGCGCACCGGAGTTTCGTCAGGCCACCGGTTCGCTTCTCAGCGGAAATTTTCTGCCTGGCAATAACATCGCCACCCTGGTGAATGGCGACCAGATTTTTCCCGCGATGCTGCAAGCCATTCGCCGCGCCAGGCACACGGTTAACTTTGAAACCTACGTGTTTTGGAATGGTGACATCGCCCGCCAGTTCACCGAAGCCCTCGCCGAACGCGCCCGGGCCGGCGTGAAAGTAAATATGATTTTGGATGCCCAAGGGACCAAGAAGATGGGCTTGTCCAATTTGCAGCAGCTGCGCAGCGCGGGGGCGGACGTAGCGAAATACCACGCGCTTTTTTGGTGGGACATCCGTCGCTACAATAATCGCAGCCATCGAAAACTGTTGATCGTTGATGGCAAGACCGCGTTCACCGGAGGTGTCGGGATTGCTGATGAGTGGGCCGGTCACGCCGATTCACCGAAGCACTGGCGGGATAATCATTACCGAATAACCGGGCCGATCGTCGCGCAACTTCAAGCGATCTTTATGGACAATTGGTTGAAGACGCGCGGCATTGTTTTGCACGGACCAGACTACTTTCCGCCTTTGACGCAAACCGGCCCTTACCTTGCGCAGGCGTTTAAGAGTTCGCCGCGACAAGGCGATATCGACATCCACTTGATGTATTTGCTCGCGATCGCCTCTGCGCAAAAAACATTGCGGATCGAGAATGCATATTTCTTGCCCGATCCCATGACCCGCGACGAGCTGATTGCGGCAGCCAAGCGCGGCGTGAAAGTTGAAATCGTTGTTCCCGGAAAACATATTGATCAAAAACTCGTGCGCCTCGCATCGCGCCGGCACTGGCCCCCGCTCATTCAGGCCGGAGTTAAAGTTTACGAATACCAACCGACCATGGTGCACGTGAAGCTCATGATCGTGGACGATATTTTTGTCTCGGTCGGTTCCGGCAATTTCGATAACCGCTCGATTCGGTTGAATGACGAAGCAAATCTCGATGTTCTCAATCGCGATTTCGCGGCGAAACAAATGCGTCTTTTCGAAACGGATAAACGCAACTCACGCCAGGTGACAGTAGACAAAGGCGGCGGTTTGATTTTCGCAGCGCCTTTCGAACACGCGGCGGGACTCGCGTCGCCCGAGTTGTAATCATCCTGGAAAGCGTCGCCTTCGAGCGAAAACGTTCTACTGCGGCGAAAGCGATTCCACGACGACACGTGTTACGTCTGCCACGGCCGCACAACGCATTTCAAGAGAAGCTGACGATCCCACCGAATAAATTGCGAGAAGAATTGGCGCTTTTGCGGGCGGTCGAATAATCGCGATATCGTTCGTCGCACCATTGGCACCGCGCCCCGTTTTGTCTCCGACACGCCAGGATTTTGGAACTCCCGCGCGGATCATCGAGCCTCCGGTTTCATTCTTCACAAGCCAGTCATTAAGTCGCTGACGCGAAGCGGGCGACAACACCTTACCAACGAGAAGCAAGATCATGTCATGTTGCATCGCGGCGGCGGTGGTGGTGTCGCGATCATCGCCGATGGTTGCGCTGTTCAATTCGGGTTCGATTCGATCGAGGCGAGTGGTTTTGTCGCCGAGCGTTCGCACGAAGGCAGTAAATGCGGCAGGTCCTCCGATTGTTTGCAAAAGCAAATTGGCCGCTGTGTTGTCGCTTTGTTCAATCGCTGCGACGCACAAAGCGCCCAACGTCATGCCGCCTTCCGCCAGATGTTTTTTCGTCACCGGCGCGTGCTCGAGGATGTCCTTCCGTCCGTAGCGAACGGAACGATTGAGATCATCTTTTCCGTCATCAACACGTTTTAAGACAGCCGCAGCAGCGAGCAATTTGAATGTGCTGCACATTAGAAATCGCTCGTTAGGCCGATACTCCACGCGCTTGCCGCTGCCCGCATCGTAGGCAGCAACGCCGATTCGTCCGCCCGTGCGCGTCTCAATTTCGGCAATTCGCTTCGCGATGTCATGCGTCGCGAGCGCGGAGCTTTGCGCAATTGCCGCAGCGAGAACCAGCGCAACTACCATCGGTGAAATGCGGGATGACCTTCTTTCACTGCAACAAAAGTTCCGCGACACGTTGCGCAAACTTTTCCGCCGGCGGTCAATGTCCCCTCCACCGTCGCGCGATCATTGGTCGACTCGGTGACATGCGCTGCGAGAGAAACATATCCGGCTGTTGGCGTCGGGCGCAACAACTTGATCGCATAATCCGCAGTCACGGTGCACGGCACACGATCATCGCCGTTCTTATTGAGGAGATGCCATGCCGCTGTCCAATTGCAGTGGCAATCGAGCAGCGTGCCGATGATTCCGCCGTTTAAAACTCCTGGGAATGCTTCGTATTTGGGTTCCGGTGTCCATTCCGCCACGACTGCATCGCCGCGCGCGAAACTGCGAATACGTAATCCTTCGGCGTTGGCCGGACCACAACCCCAGCAGGCATTTTGCGGGGCGTATTTTTCCTGGAGCGATTTCGACTCGTTAGGCGCCATTACTCGGGCGAAGTGCCGTTTCCCGCTTGCGCTTCGTACGGTCGCGCTTCCGGTCCGACGTAAAGCGAGCGCGGACGAATCAAACGATTGTGATCGTGTTGCTCAACCACGTGCGCGCACCAGCCCGCCACGCGCGCGGCGGCGAAGACCGGCGTGTTCAATTCCGGCGCGAAACCAAGCAGGCTAAAAACGGGCGCGGCATAAAGATCGACGTTTGCGCAGAGCTGCTTCTCGCGTTCCATCGTTTCCTCGAGTTTTTCGCAAATCGGAACCCATTGTTCGCGGCCAAGTCGTTTGCCAAGATCCCGCGCAATCTCCCGCATGACCGGCACGCGCGAATCGCCTTTCTTATAAACACGATGGCCAAAGCCCATGATTTTGGCTTTCTCGGCGAGTCTGGCTTTTAACCACGACTCGGCGCGATCAGGTGCGCGAATCTCATCGAGCATCTTCATCGATTCTTCATTCGCTCCGCCGTGAAGCGGTCCTTTTAACGTCGCGCACGCCGAAGTCGCTGCCGCGTAAATGTCCGCAAGCGTCGAAGCCGTTACCCGCGCCGCAAAAGTGGAGGCATTGAATTCATGATCTGCGTACAACACAAAAATCGTGTCGAGCATTCGGATCTGCCAATTCTGCGGAACGTTGCCGGTTAGTTTGTAGAAAAAATTTCCCGCGTGCGTGAGATCGGCTTTTTCCGGGATGCGATCGAGTCCCTGCGAAATGCGCCAACCGTCGGTAATCAAGCTCCCCATCTTCGCGATGAGACGAATCGATTTGCGCACATTCGCCCCATGAGAGTTGTCATTGAGATCCTTGTCGAACGACGCCAGCATCGATACACCAGTGCGCAACATGTCCATCGGGTGCGTCGTCTTCGGCAGCAATCGCAACATTTTCACGATCGCGTCCGGCAACGTGCGTTCAGCCGCGAGTTGATTCGTAAAGTTCGCGAGCTCGCCGCTATTCGGCAGTTCGCCATTCAGTAGGAGATAAGCGACTTCCTCGAAGCTGGCTTTCGAAGCCATTTCGTGAATGTCGTAGCCGCGATAAAGCAATCCTGCGTTGGGGTCGACCGAGCAGATCGCTGTTTCGCCGGCAATGACGCCGGCCAGGCCCGGGCTATAAGCTGGTTTGGTTTCTGTGCTCATGTCGTTTCACATTGTAACGAGCTTCTGCGCGGGAACAAATTATCCGTTACGATAACCCATCCCACCGCTCGGCCGCGGGATCGTAATCGAGTAATTCGTAGAGTTCCTTGCGCGTTTGCATCTTCTCGATCCAATCCGATTGCGTGCCGCGCTTTTTCAGATCGCGAAAAAATTCCGCGCTCGCTTTCATCGAGACGCGAAATGCGCTCTGTGGGAAAATCACCATGCGATAACCGAGATCGGAAAGCTCCTGTAACGACAGAAGGGGGCTTTTACCGAACTCAGTCATGTTCGCGAGTAACGGCGCCGGCACTTCCTTTGCGAAATCGCGAAACTCTTCCGCGTTCTGCAACGCCTCGGGAAAAATCGCATCGGCCCCCGCTTCGAGATAACTTTGCGCGCGTTTCACCGCGCCTTTGAAATCTTCAACCGCGCGCGAATCTGTTCGCGCGATGATCAGGAAATCTTTGTCGCGCCGCGCGCTCGCCGCCGCCTCAATTCTTCCCACCATTTCCGCAAGCTCAACCACTGATTTTCCGGCGAGATGTCCGCAACGCTTTGGAAATTCCTGATCTTCGATGTGACAGCCGGCTAGTCCTGCCGCTTCCAGATCGCGAATTGTGCGCGCGCAATTCTCCGCTCCGCCAAAGCCCGTGTCCGCATCGACGATCGCGGGAATCTTCACCGCATTCGCCGCATAGCCCGCCAGCCTAACGACTTCAGTGAGCGTGAGCAGACCGATATCGGGCAATCCCGCTGTTGCGTTCGCGATTCCCGCGCCGCTGATATAAACCGCGTCGAATCCCGCGCGCTCAACCTGTCGCGCCATCGACGCGTTCGGCACGCCCGGCATCGCGACGATGCCTTGCTCGATCAACTTTCGGAGTGTCGCTGCTTTGCTCATCGTCAGGGCATCTTCGCCAATCGCATCAACTCGCTAGGGTTTTTCGCTTCGTCCAGCTTCCAGCCCGCATCCAAAATCTTCTGCGCGCCCGCTTCGCCTAAGGCAGGCACGACGAGCGCATTGAACTTGCCTTCAAGTTGTTTGTCGGTCACCGGGTTCTTCGCGTTGCCTAACGGATAATCGACCCGTTTCGAGAGGGTACGATCGTCGTGCAACGTCACGTGCACGATATTGGCGACGGCCTTGGCGTAGAGAGAGGTCAGCTCTGCGTTGCGCTGCACGGTCACGTTCTCGAGAAATTTCCAGATCTTCGGATCCATGAAACGCTTGGGCTGGAATTGTTTCTCCGTTACCTCGCCGTCGATCAGGGCAATGCTCGTGATATAGGGCAGACTGTGATCGGCGGTTTCGCGTGTTTCCGGTTTCCATTTTTCCGGTTCGCTCCCGATGATGTCGACCGAGGCGTCGTGACTCTCGATTCGGACCGAACGAATCTGCGACGGATCGCCGATCTGCTCGCGCAAAAACATGGCCGCCTCGATTGCACTCTGGCTGTGATATTCGGCCGGCCAATATTTGATGCTGGTGTTGAGAATCATTGCCGCGGTGCCTTCATTCAAATTCTTCTCGTTAGGCCGCTTCACGAAAACCTCGCCAACGTCGCCTAACGAGACTCCGAGCTCTTTTTCGAAACCCATCTGGCCTTCAAAAATCGGCGCGGGACCGGTCATGCCGGCACGAGCGAGAAGTGCCGCGTAGACGCCGCAACGCGCCGCATTGGCAAAGGCCACACCTTTCCAATGCGAAAGCTCACCGACTCGCGCCTGCCGAAAGGCCGCGCAATTCACACCGGCGATATTCACGGCATGCCGTGTTTTCTCTTCATCGAGTTTCATCAAACGCGCAGCCGCGAGAGCGGTCGAAAACGCGCCGTAAGTCGGATGATCCCAACCGCGCGCGCGAATGCTGGCAGCGTCGCAAAAGCGGCATTGCACTTCGTAGGCGAGCGCGATCGCGGTGATCAGATCGCGACCATTCGCACCAACGCTCTCCGCCACGGCGAGCGCGGCAGCAATATTATCGCTCGGATGCGCGGGCTCTTTCGAAAGATATGTGTCGTTGTAATCGAAATAGCGAATACAGCAACCAGTTGCGAAGGCGGCCCAATCCGGCGGCGCCTTGTGATCGGTGCCAATAATGGTGCCGCCATTTTTCGCCGAGAAATCCGACGCAACCTTGCGCGCAATTGTGCACGGTTCCGCATCCCAGGCGCCGAGCGCGCAGCCGAAGGAATCGATCACGCGCCGTTTTACCTCGTGCACCACTTCGGACGAGAGGTCTTCAAAATTTAAGGAACAGGAATATTCCGCGAGGCGATGAGCGAGTGATTTGGACATGATGGAAAAATGCGAAGGAGCAATCTGCCGATGAATCGCCGCACGGCAACCTCCAGGCGCGCACGCGCAATCTACAATTCATCCGTGGTCATTCGCCCGATCTCATGATTAGATTTCCCTCACATGAGCAAAGTTTATCCCAACGCCAAGGCTGCATTGGATGGTCTCCTTCACGACAACATAACGATCGCTGCGGGCGGCTTTGGTTTATGCGGCATACCGGAAAATCTCATCGCGGCGTTGCACGATAGCGGCGTGAAGGGTCTGACCATCGTTGGCAACAATGCGGGCGTGGATGGTTTCGGCATGGGCGTGTTACTCACGACACGGCAGGTGAAAAAGGTGATGGCTTCCTATGTTGGCGAGAATAAGGAATTCGAGCGCCAGGTTTTGGCGGGTGAACTCGATCTCGAACTCATCCCGCAGGGCACGCTGGCGGAGCGGTTACGCGCAGGCGGCGCGGGTATTCCCGGATTTTATACGCTCACAGGTTTCGGCACGAAATTGACCGAAGGCAAAGAGACGAAAACTTTCGACGGCGAAGAATACGTGCTCGAACCCGGTATCAAAACCGAAGTCTCGCTTGTGAAAGCGTGGAAGGGCGACAAATCGGGCAATCTTATTTTCCGAAAAACTTCCCGGAATTTTAATCCGATGATCGCGAGTTGCGGCAAAGTCTGTGTCGCCGAAGTCGAGCAACTCGTCGAAGTCGGTGAACTCGATCCCGACCAAATCCACACACCGGGTATTTTCGTCGATCGCATCATTCAAGGTGCGAGTTATGAAAAGCGCATCGAGTTCCGCACCGTCCAAGGCAGCGCGGCCGCGAAGAAAGAAAATCCGATCCGCGACTTGATGGCGAAGCGCGCGGCGAAAGAATTGCGCGACGGTTACTACGTCAATCTCGGCATCGGCATTCCGACGCTCGTGGCCAATTTCATTCCCGAAGGTATGAATGTTACGCTGCAATCCGAGAACGGCCTGTTGGGTATCGGCCCCTTTCCGACCGAGAATGAAGTCGACGCCGATCTGATCAACGCCGGCAAACAGACCATCACGACGATGCCAGGTTCAGCCTTCTTCTCGAGCGCCGATTCTTTCGCCATGATTCGCGGCGGGCATATCGATCTCGCAATTCTCGGTGCTTTCGAAGTGACCGACACCGGCGATATCGCCAACTGGATGATTCCCGGCAAGATGGTCAAAGGACCCGGCGGCGCGATGGATCTCGTCGCTGGAGTAAAACGCGTGGTGGCCGTGATGGAACACACTTCGAAGGACGGCAGTCCGAAAATTCTGAAACAATGCACGCTTCCGATTACCGGCAAAGGAGTCGTTAGCCTCATTATCACCGACTTGTGCGTGTTCGAAGTGAAGGAGGGTGGCGGCCTCATCCTCACTGAAGTTCATTCCGACGCTACACTCGACGACATCCGTGCCAAGACCGGAGTGCCGTTCGAAGTCGCGCTCAAAAATTGACTCGTTAGGCTGACGCAGTTCCAATGTGGGAGGGGCCTCAGTGCCCCGACTGCTGCGAATTTAACCTCCCGTTGGTCGGGGCGCTAAGGCCCCTCCCACATTTTCCCGCGGGCACAAGAGCACCACCAGCGAGGCGATCGTCCAACACACGATCATCACGATAAATCCTCCGGAGAATGAGCCGCCACTGCGCTGGCTCAAGTCACCGATTATTTTCGGACCAAAGAATCCGCCAATGCTGGCGGTGCAGTTAATGAATCCGATGGCCGCGGCCGCGGCCGAACTGGAAAGAAATGCGGAAGGAAGCGCCCAGAACGATGGCAGATACGCAGTAGTTCCAAATCCGATCAGCGAGAATACCACGACGAGCAACGCGTTCGAATGCGGAAACAGAAACCACGCACTGAGCGCGAGCGCAGCAGTTAATTGCGGAATGGCAAAATGCCAGCGGCGTTCACGAGTGCGATCGGAGTTCCAGCCGAGCAGCAGCATTCCGATGAGGCCCGCGACAAATGGAATCGCACCGATCCAACCGATGCGTTGAACGTCAGTCCATCCCGTGAGCCGCTGAAGCATCGTCGGCATCCAAAACCAAAAGGCGTAGCCACCGGTATAGCAGAAGAAAAGCCCGATCGTGAGCAGCACGACCTGCGGCTGTCGGAGCGCCTCCCAAATCGTTACGTGCTCCACGTGTGCTTTGGCGTTACGCTCTTCGGCAAGACGAGTGGCTAACCAATCGCGTTCGTTAGGCTGCAACCATCGCACCTCGTTAGGCCGATCGGGCAGCACAAACAAGGTCGCAGTTCCTAACACGATCGCGGGAATGCCTTCGAGCAGGAAAAGCCATCGCCATCCAGGAATATCGAGCCAGTGAACGCGCAGGATCGCGCCGGCAAGGGGTCCGCCCAGAATATAAGCGATCGGAATAGCAGACATAAAACGCGCGATCGCCTTGGCTCGATCCTGATAAATGAACCAGTGCGAAAGATAAACAATCACTCCAGGAAAAAATCCTGCCTCGGCCGCGCCCAACAGGAAACGCGCGCCGTAAAGTTCCAGAGGACTGCGCACAAAACCTGTCAGCGTTGTCAGCGCGCCCCACATGATCAGGGTTAGCGACAGCAAGCGCTTTGCACTCCAGCGTTCCACCAAGAGCGCCCCGGGAATTTGCAGCCCGAGATAACCGATGAAGAAAATTCCGCTTGCCGTTCCAAAGACCGAATCAGTCAACCCCAGTTCGCCTTTCATCCCGAGCGCCGCGTAGGCGATGTTCGTGCGATCTAGATAGTTCGCGACGTAGAGGAGAAACAAAAATGGCAGGAGGCGCCACGCGATGCGACTGCGCGCACTTGCTCCGGCGTTTATTTCCAACAAGCCCATGAGCATGAAGCATAACGCGCGGCGCGCAACGCTCTCAATTGGAATCGCGCTGCAGCAGAATTTCCGGTAGCGGCCGCGGCGCGCGGGGTGGCGATGGCGGCCCGCCCTCCCGAACATTAAGTTCTGCGGCCTTAGTAAAGACTAT
>JBBQFI010000012.1:0-76281 GCA_038321775.1 Chthoniobacterales bacterium
AGATGGGCGATTCGCTGCCCGGCCTGCAGGCCCGCCTGATGAGCCAGGCCCTGCGCAAGCTGACCGGCGCGGTCTCCCGTTCGAACACCGCGCTGGTCTTCACCAACCAGCTCCGCGAGAAGATCGGCGTCATGTTCGGCAACCCGGAGGTCACGCCCGGGGGCCGCGCCCTGAAGTTCTACGCGAGCGTCCGGCTCGACATCCGCCGGATCGAGACCATCAAGACCGGCACCGAGGCGGTCGGCAACCGAGCGCGCGTCAAGGTCGTCAAGAACAAGGTGCGGCGCGCCGCGAATCTCCCTTGCAAGCCGACAACAAAATTCCGGCGCGCCCGGCGGTCGCGCCCTACCAAAAGCTTTAGCTCTCGCGATGGATAAATTTCATCTTTTTCCTCCGCAAGCGTCCACCACCGCTCAGCAGGTCGATTGGCTCTTCTTCGCGCTTACTGCTGTCAGTTTATTTTTTGTCGTCGCCATTTTTGTTCCGATCACATTCTTCGCGATCAAATATCGGCGCGGTTCGAAAGCCGATCGTTCGAATGCTTCCTTCGGTTCGAACCTGCTCGAAAGCGGTTGGACGATTTTTCCAACTCTTCTCGGTCTCGCCATCTTCGGTTGGGGTGCCGCGCTTTATTATCACATGGAGCGCCCGCCGAGCGACGCGTTGGAGGTCGAGGTCGTGGCCAAGCAGTGGATGTGGAAACTGCAACACGCGGAAGGAAAGCGCGAGATTAACGAACTGCACATTCCGCTCGGCCGCAACGTCTCGCTTACCATGACATCGCAGGATGTGATCCACAGTTTTTTCATTCCCGCTTTTCGGGTGAAACAAGATGTCGTTCCCGGGAAATACACGACCGAATGGTTTAAGGCGACGGAACTGGGCGAGTTCCATCTTTTCTGCGCGGAATACTGTGGCACTCAACATTCCAACATGATCGGTCGTGTGGTCGTGATGGAGCCCATCGATTACGAACATTGGCTAACGAGCGGTGAATCCGGCGAACCGATGATGCTTTCGGGCGAACGTCTTTTTCACGAACGCGGTTGCAGCGGCTGTCACGCGGCGAATTCGCAATTTCACGCGCCGTTACTCGAAGGCGTTTACGGAAAACCGGTGCCGCTTTCCACCGGTGAAATGGTCGTGGCCGACGATCAATACATTCGCGATTCGATTCTGCTTCCGGGCAAACAAATTTCTGCCGGCTACGAAAACATCATGCCGAGTTTCGCTGGGCACATTAGCGAAGAAGAAATCATGCAGATCATCGCCTATCTGAAATCGATCGGTGATCAACCAAAACCTAACGAGTGAAAATGATGGTGCGATATACCTTTGGCGAGAAAGGCGGCCCCCTCATCTCAATCCTCTCCCCCGAGGTGGGGGAGAGGAAGAAACCTCAGGCCGATCTCGCGCTTTATCAAAATTCGGTGTTGTCCGGCCGATACAGCGTTAAGTTTTTTGAAGCTGTCGAGGACGATGGTGGTGCACAAAATCTTCACCTCTCTCTTTCTCAAAGGGAGAGGATTAAGGTGAGGGATTTCTTTCGCGTTGCTCGTCGAGCGCCGTCCAAATTGTTGATAAAACTCCATCCAAATTCTCGCGCAGATCGTGATTATAAAATCGCAAGACGCGGATTCCTTGATGCGCGAGAAAATGATCGCGCAATTGATCATGTTCCTGTTTTGAAAGGAATGTGTGACCTCCACCGTCAAGCTCAACGGCGAGTCGCATTTTCGGACAATAGAAATCGAGGATGTAATTGTCGATGGGATGTTGCCTGCGGAATTTGTACTCGGCAAAGCTTCGGTTTCGAAGATGGCGCCAAAGAATGCGTTCGCACGGGGTGGAGTTTTTACGGAGGTAACGAGGGCGGCTCATTGGAAGGGGAACCTGATTGCGAAACCAAATCTGCTGAATCCCTGCCGCGCTTTCAACAAAGCTTTTTGCCCCCTCACCTTAATCCTCTCCCCCGATTCGGGGGAGAGGTGGGCACAGGCGACAATGTGCGATTGAGCGGGCATTGCGGTGTGGCGTTATGATTAGCGCCACACAAACCGTAATTAAGACCGAAGGCGAGATGGCGCCCGTCAATTATCTCAGCGTCGATCACAGCGTGCGCTCCTGGTTGCTGACGACCGATCATAAACGCATCGGCCTTCTTTATCTCGGGACGATTCTTGTTTTTTTTCTCATCGCGAGCGTGGCGGCGGCAATGATGCGAATCGAATTACTCACGCCGCAGGGCGACCTCGTCACTTCGGAGACTTACAATAAACTCTTCACCATCCACGGCGTTTTGATGGTGTGGTTTTTTCTTATTCCATCAATCCCGGCCGTCTTGGGAAATTTCGTTCTCCCGATGATGCTCGGGGCGCGTGATGTCGCGTTTCCAAAACTCAATTTATTGAGTTGGTATCTGTTCATCACTGGCGGGGCGCTCGCGCTTTGGTCGCTCATTCACGGCGGCGTCGATACCGGTTGGACGTTCTACACGCCTTACAGCACGACCTACGCAAACTCACACGTCATCTCGATGGCCGCCGGCGTCTTCATCGCCGGTTTTTCTTCAATCGTAACCGGCATGAATTTCATGGTTACAACGCACAAAATGCGCGCGCCCGGATTAACCTGGTTTCGGTTGCCGCTTTTTTGTTGGTCACTTTACGCGACGAGCTTGATCATGGTGCTGGCCACGCCTGTTCTTGCAATCACACTTGCGCTCATGTCGCTAGAACGTTTTTGGGGCATCGGAATTTTCGATCCGAAACTCGGCGGCGATCCAATTCTTTTTCAACATCTCTTCTGGTTTTATTCGCATCCCGCTGTTTACATCATGATCCTGCCGGGCATGGGCGTGATCAGCGAATTGATCACCTGCTTTTCGCGCAAACGCGTTTTTGGTTACGGCTGGATCGCATGCTCGAGCATGGCCATCGCGGTGCTCGGTTTCGTGGTTTGGGGTCATCACATGTTCGTTTCGGGCCAATCGATTTATGCGGGAATGGTTTTCTCCGTTCTCAGTTTCCTCGTCGCGGTCCCTTCCGGGATCAAAGTCTTCAATTGGACCGCGACCTTGCACAAAGGGTCGATCAGCTTCCAAACGCCGATGCTTTACGCGTTTGCCTTTATCGGCCTGTTCACCATCGGCGGCCTTACCGGACTCTTTCTCGCCGCGCTCGCGGTGGATGTGCACGTGACTGATACCTACTTTGTCGTAGCGCACTTTCACTACATCATGGTCGGCGGAATGGTCACCGCCTTCATGGGCGGTCTACATTACTGGTGGCCTAAAATCACCGGCCGATTGTATCCGGAATTCTGGGGCAAGCTCGCTGCCATGGCGACTTTCATCGGATTTAATCTGACGTTTTTTCCGCAATTTCTGCTCGGTTATCTCGGCATGCCCAGGCGTTATCACGCGTATCCGCCCGAGTTTCAGGTCTTCCACGTTCTCTCTACCGCGGGTGCGTCGATTCTCGGTGTCGGTTATCTGTTGCCGCTCATTTATTTTCTCTGGTCGCTCAAGCACGGACGGATTGCGGGGCCAAATCCATGGCGCGCGACGGGACTCGAATGGCAAACAACTTCGCCGCCGCCCGTTCACAATTTTGAACAAACCACGATCGTGACCGGTCCTCCCTATATGTATTCGGCGGAAGAGGATCGCGATTTGCATATGGCAAATGCCTAACGAATCAAAAAAATGAACGAAGACTTGCGCACAATTCTGATTGTCGGTGCTGGTCCTGTCAGTCTCACCACGGCGTGCGAGTTGACTCGACACGGCGTGCCTTGCCGCATCATCGATAAAGCGACGGAACGTTCTCAGACCTCAAAAGCTCTCGGAGTTTTTCCACGCACGCTCGAAGTCTTCGAAATGATGGGCATCGGCGAGAAGATTCTCAGCGCCGGCTTGCGTCTGCGCGGTCTGCGCCTGCACAATCAGACGGAAGAAATTGCCCACATCGAGATCGGCTCGATCGCGAGTCCATATCCTTTCATATTTAGTCTGCCGCAATCGGAAACGGAACGGATCCTGATCGAACACTTGGAAAGCCTCGGAGTTTCTGTCGAGCGAGAGCGTGAACTTATCGGGCTGACGCAGACCGACACCGAAGTGCACGCTGTCGTCCGCGATGCGAGCGGTCGCGAAGAAACAATCGCCACGCCATGGCTTCTTGGTTGCGACGGCGCGCATAGCGGCACACGACACCTTCTTGATCTGCAATTCGAAGGCGCGCCGTACGACGAAAGTTTTGTCCTCGCCGACGCGAAAGTGGATGCGCCGTTTTCGAAGGACGAAGTGCATCTTTATTTTTCTGAAGAAGGAATATTCGCTGTCATCGCAATCAATGCCGAATGCAGCCGTGTAATCGCGAACATTCCTTCTGAATCGCGCGATCAGAACTTGCCGGAAATGACGCTGTCGGAAATTCAGGAAATCGCCGATCGCCGCGGCCCGCCAGGAATCCGTCTAAGCGATGCGACGTGGATTTCCCGTTTTCACATTTCGCATCGCAAGGTAAGAGAGTTCCGTAAACTGCGCGTCTTTCTCGCGGGCGATTCCGCGCATATCCACAGTCCGGCCGGCGGGCAGGGGATGAACACCGGAATTCAAGACGCGTTCAACCTCGCGTGGAAACTCGCACTCGTGATGCGCGGTTCTGCGCCAGTGCAATTACTCGGCAGTTACAATATCGAACGCGAACCTGTCGCACGTGGGGTTTTGAATCTCACCGATCGCATCACCCGCATGGCGACAATTCGAAATCCGATTCTGCAAACCGCTCGAAATATTGTGCTGCCGATTCTTTCCGGCATCGATTTCCTCGAGGGAAAAATAGCCGATCAACTTTCGGAGTTGGCGGTGAATTACCGCAGCAGTCCGATCGTGGAAGACCACGGCGCAGGCACGCCACGCGGGGGAGATCGCGCGCCCGATGCAGAACTGCGCGACAACGATGGAAAAGCACGCCGGCTGTTTGAACTTTTCTCTGAACCGCAACATACACTTCTCCTCTTCGGTGGCGCCTCGATGAACCTCGAGTCGGAAAAATTCATGTTCGAAGCGCACGACTTGTTAGGCGATTCGATTCGCTCGTATCGAATTGTGCGTGGACACAACGTAGCTGAAGCGGCCGATTTGCTCGATCTCAGCGGGAACGTCCACGCGCTTTATCAACTGCTGAATGGTGGGATTATACTCGTTAGGCCAGATGGTTACATTGCTTTTCGCAGCGACAGTTTCGACATCGCGCAGTTCCGTAACTACTTGGCCAAAACGTTCTGCGCCGTTCGCACCTGAGCCTGAATTCGTTTTTGCCTTCGGCTCGCGCGACCGCGCCAGATATGCAGGATGAGAAGGAGCGGAAACGCCACACCGACGATCAAATGCGTCCAGCTCGTCCATGAGCGAAATCGCTCGTTTCCGATATAGTAAAGCGCGTAACCAGTCGCAATGAGAAGCGCGACGGTTGAGATGAAAAAGATGCCGTTGAAACGATTGCGTTTCGAACGCCAGGCAAACTTCACGTGCAGCGGAAGGAGCGAACCGATGAGCAATAAAGAAACGGCCGCAAAGAGTCCATGAATTGCCAGGATTCGCGTTTGCGCGGCTGAAGAACCAAATTCGTTTTCGTCGTGGACAAAATAATGCAGCCAGATCCATATCGCGCCGGTCGCGAAAACAACGCCGAGGACGGAGTAAAGAGCGATCTTGTGGCGTCGACTGAGTCTGATGGAATCGAGGCGCATCAGGAAGAAATCCATCGCGGCGCGCGATCGCGATCGAGAATGATGGCGTCGGCGCGGTGGCGCGTAAGGATCGGACGGCCGCGCTCGCGCAAGGCGAATACAATTTTCGTCAACGCGTCGGCTGTCATGCAATCATCAGCCGCGACACTAATGCTTACGTCATCGATAAATGATTGCTGAGTTTGCCCATCGACTAATGCGCTGCGGACGCGTGCGCCGTGTTTTTTCCGGCTGAAGTATGTCGCAGATGTCGCCAGGGCGCGATTTTTCAAAATCACCACGCCGGCGGCGCGGCTGGGATCGAGGGGATAGCGGACGCGCACCGTTTCCTCCTGAAGACCAAATGCGCGCAGATCGCCGCCCGCATTAATGAGCCCAGCTTCTATGCCGATCGACTTCATTGCCTCGACCGCACGATCGACCGCGAATCCCTTTGCAATTCCACCTAGATCAATAGTGAGACGATTGCGAAAACGGACCATGCAATTTTCCTCCTCCAGAATAATGTCGCGCCAGTTTGCGTCGTCATCCTGAGCGCAGCGAAGGACCTCACGAGTTACAACGCGTGATTTATTTTGCGAGTTCCCTCGCGTTCCCTGGGGATGACCAGTGTTGGGACGCGGATGGTAACAATACGATGGGCGGGGAAGGAAATTCCACTTCCGGAGCAACCGGCCCACCGTCACGTCAAAGACACCGTTACTTTCACGCGCGAATTCTTTTGCTGCGGCTAAGACGCGCCACGTCCATTTATCGACGGTGACCGTTCGAAAAAATGCTTCCCTGTTTAATCGCGACACATCGCTGTCGGGATCGTGAAAACTCATCAGGCGATGCACGCGCTCGATTGCAGCGAATGCCGCTTCGATTCCGCGCGCGGCCGTCGCGTCGTCGCGCGCGCGCGCCTGCACATCGACAATGGTACCGAGTAGCGGGCGCGCCCGCCGCATTTCAACGCAGCGCGACCTCATAGAAAGCAAGCGAACGCTTCACACCATCAGTGATGTGGCGGCAACTCAAAGTTGCGCCACTAATGTTCTTGATGTCGTCATCGAGTTTGAGCCTGGAGTTGGCAGTTTTACCGACAAATTGTGTCCGCCATTTTTCGTTTCGAATTTCGTATCCGTAAGTTTCGCGATAAGTCATCACCTCGATCTGCTTTACGGAACCACTCGCAGTTAATCCGACCGCGTATGTAATGAAGTCGTGTTTGCCGACAACCTCGTCGACGATGAACCAACCACCGCCGCTTACACGCCAGACTTGCTGCTCGTCGTGAAGGACGCGCACGCGACTTTTCTTTTCGATCTCGTTGTGTTGCGCAGCGGTAAGTTTCACCGGCGCCGCGAGGAAGTCCTTCCCGGGAAAAATCGCTTGCTGCGCCTGGGTCACATTCAGGTATTGCACGGCAAACGCGGATGGAGCGACTAACGCCGCAGCCGGAAGCGCGATGAAACTGAAAACCGATCTCATCGTCGTTAAAAATTAAATCCGACTTTCAACCGCACGTAATATTTCTCATGTTCGTCGCCAAAGATGTAGCCATCGTGCGCGGCGAATTCTTTATTTTCCTGACTGAAAGCCTGACCGACGGGAAGCTGGTGAAGAAAACCGATCGTAGCCCACCATCGTTCGCCACCGTAATGCAAAGTTGGCCCGAGGAAATAGGCAGAGTGTTCGTGGATGGTGGCGTCAGCGAATTCGTGGTGATTCCAGAATTCCAAACCGCCTGACCAATTACGCGCAACGCGATAGGAAAGGCCCGTGAACCATTCAAACATTCCATCGCGGTCGTAGCTTCCCTGATCATTTTTTTCGTACCCGAGTTCGTAATTAAGATTGAGCGCCCAAACGAGCCGGTCCTCGAAGAAATTCTTTTGCAGCAAGGCTTTCCATTCCAATTCAATTTCCTGATCGCCGACTGCAGGCTCGAAATAAACCGCCAATCCAATTGGACTCTTGTAAGGACTCAGGATGCGGTAAATCCCCTCGAAGGAGATTGACTCGAAATGATAACTATCGAACGGGATCGCCGGATCGTGTCCGGCATGCACATCTTCGCCACCCGTTCCATAAACACCGGGTAGACGCCGGCCGGGACGAGCTGGATTCTCCGCGGGGAAATCGTTGTTGGCATAAATGTAGTGGTGATTGAGATAGAGCGAGACTTGGAAATTGTCGGTCAGGCCATATTCGATTTCCTCGCGAAAATCGAAAGCGTTGTAGTCCCCATGTTCCTTGTCCCAGCGCGCTGTCATCCATTGCTCGAATTCCCAGCGGCCCTTGGGCAAGAGATCGGTTGTGTAGGTCCACGCGAAGATGGCTTCGTCCGCGCGAACAATGCAGACGCAGGTCAGGAACGCGGCGAGAAACGCAATTTTCATTTTCATTGCTGCGATTTCTAACACAGCGCGAAAGGGTCCGCTGCCGGAGGGTTGCCAATTTTTAGCGACAAATTGCAACCCGCGCTTTTAGATCCAAGCATTCGCTGTGATGACGAAATGCGATATCTACGGTGAAGGATGAGCGAAGCTACGATCAATCTCGTTGCGGAGCAGTTTGATGACATCGAACAACAGCGTGACGCCGCGAAGCTCGGGATGTGGATTTTTCTTGCGACCGAAGTTCTTTTTTTCGGCGGCCTTTTTCTCGCCTACACGGTTTATCGTTACACCTATGGTACAGTTTTCGCGCAGGCGAGCCGACATCTCGATGATGTTTTTGGCGGCGTAAATACCGGGATCCTGCTCTTCAGCAGTTTGCTCATGGCCCTGGCGGTGCGCGCGGCGGAGTTAGGCCAGAAAAAATTACTCGTTAGGCTTTTGCTCGCGACAGCGTTTTTGGGCGTGATTTTCATGACGGTCAAAGGATTCGAGTATCACAAGGATTTCGTCGATCGTATCGTACCGGGCGCAAACTTTCATTGGGACGGCCCGGATGCGCGCAATGCCGAGCTGTTTTTCTGGATTTATTTCGCCATGACCGGCCTGCACGCCATTCACGTCACGGTCGGAATTGGGCTGCTTCTCATCTTCGCCGTGTTAGCGAAGCGCGGGAAATTTTCCGGTGGAAATTATGTGCCGGTCGAAGTCATTGGACTTTACTGGCACTTCGTCGACATCGTTTGGATTTTTCTATTTCCACTTCTTTACCTGGCGGGTCATCGATGAAGACGCCGAGCGGTAGGGAGCAACGGCCCGTCGCGCCAACGGAATTTCTGAATGCGATGCTTTGGGAGAAAACATTCCACGGCGCGCCCGGCGGTCGCGCCCTACCACCTGAATTGTGACGCATTCACCGAAACTGTATTGGAAGAATTGTCTCGCGCTTCTCGTTTTGCTCGCGCTGACATGGTCGATTGGTTATGTCGATCTGGATCCGTTTAATTTGATCGTCGCGCTCGCGATCGCGATCGCAAAGGCGCTGCTCGTCGTGCTTTTATTCATGCACATCAAGGGCAGCAATCGCATGCTTCACCTCGCCGCGGCCGGCGGTGTGATTTGGTTATTTATTCTGCTGACGCTGACGTTTGCGGATTACGTCACGCGTCATTGAGAGGTCATTCGGCCACTTTGCGTAGCTGCAAGTGGCGCCGAGGAAACGAGCCGCTTGATTAGCTCTTCCGCGGTGACGATGCCGGTAAGCTTTCTTTTTTTATCGATCACAGCGGCCAGCCCAAGTCGCGCCGCGCGCAGCCGTTGAATGAGATGATAAGCGGATTCGTCTTCGCGCGCAGTCACGATGCGTCGAATATGTTTGTTAACAGATGTGGCTGGCGCTCGGTCGAACAAAATATCCATGACGTTCACGAGTCCAACGGCCTCGCCGAGCTTCGTCACGATAGGAAATCGATCGATTTGTTTCGTTGCGCTAAGTTCGAGAATTTTTTCTGTCGAGGTTGTCGGCTCGATGGTGACGGCGAACTCCAAAGGCACCATCACGTCGCGCGCTTTAACCGAGGTAAAGTCGACGACGTTATGGATCATGACGCGTTCGACGGCGGTCAGCGATCCTTCCTTTTCACTTTGCGCCGTGATTTGTTTTAATTCTTCGCGTGCCGCAAATATGCGTGCGTGTTCGTTCCTTCTTTTTGGAATAAGCAATCCGCCACCCCACTTGCCCAATTCCAAAATCGGCCAAAGGACGATCGTGGCGATTTGAAGTAAGCCGCCCAGCCGGGCGAGGGCGCGAAATGGGAAACGGCGGAAAAGTGATTTTGGCAAAACGCTGAGGACAAAAGCGTAAATTGGGAGCGCCAGAAACAGCGCACCGAAAAATCCGGCGTAACCGAAAGCGCGCACGAGCCGATGCGTTAGCAAAATCAGCGCGAGAATATCCACCATGTTGGTGACGAGCAGAACGGTGACGAGCAGACGTTCCGGATGCTTTAGCAAACGATCGAGACGAAGCGCGTCGGGTTCCTGTCGTTTGGCATGCGCACGCAGCCGCACGGGATCTATCGCGAGCAACCCGGCTTCGATTCCGGAAAAGACAAACGAAACCACCCAACAGGCAAAAATGGCGAGCCACTCGGTCATCACGTTCCGTCTCCATTTGCGCTGGCAGAGCAGGTTGTTTTTTCGAGCAGGATTTCCTCGATTCGCTTTCGTCCTGCGCGCCGCACGGTGATGGCGAGACGGGGCAACTCCAGTTGCGTTCCCGTGGGTGGAAGATAGCCGAGGCGGTTGAACACCAGGCCGCCGATTGTATCGATACCGTCCGCTTCCAGTTCGAAGCCGAGATGTTCGCTCAAATCGTCGAGACGCGCATTGCCGCTGACAAGAAAACGTCCGCCATCGAGTGGCTCAATATAAAGTTCTGCATCTCCGAGCGGTGCGGCGTCACTGATAATTTCTTCCACGATGTCCGAGAGCGTGACGATTCCTTCAGTTCCGCCAAATTCATCTACGACGATGGCGAGACCTTGCGCGCGCGAAAGAAATCCGCGCAGTAAATCCATCGCGCGCATCGTTTCCGGAACGAACGAAGGATTGATCAATGTTTCGGTGTAATGCTCCGCCGGATTGAGCAAAAAAGTTTTCACGTCGAGAATGCCAACGATTTGATCGGGCGTATCGGCGTAAACCGGCACGCGGCGATGGCGCTTTTCGCTTAACTGCGCGATCGCTTCTTCATTCGTTAGGTCGTCGGGCAGCGCAAAGGTATCCACGCGCGGCGTCATGCAATCCTTCGCCGTTTTGTCGCCGAGCTTGATGATTTCCTGGATCATTTCGCCCTCGGCTTCGTGCAATGCGCCTTCTTCTTCTCCCATTTCGACGAGTGTCTCGAGCTCTTCGTCGCTGAAACGCGCGCGCGTGCGCAAATGCTCTGGTGTGATTCGTTCGACCACCGCCGAGCTGATGGTTTCAAGACCGCGCCCGACGCGATCCAGTAATGGAATCATCAGTTTGAGTGCGATGACTCCGATGGTGGACAAACGGTAGGGCGCGGAAAGCGCGAGCAGTTTCGGAATGAGATCGCAAAGCAAAACGATGATCGCGAAAATAGCGACAGCGACGAGCCATTGCGGGACACGATTGGCCAACGGTCCTTCCCAGACAAAAAAGAGGCTGAGCAAAACCAGGGGCACGTTGACAAAAACGTCGCCGAGCAAAAGAACGTTGAGGACGTGTCGCGGATTCTCGCGGAACAACTGTAGAAATTTCGAGAGCGACGGATGATGATTTTCCAAGCGGCGCAGCTGATGCGGCTTGAGCGAGAAGAGCGCGGTCTCAAGACCGGAAAAAAGTACGGAGCACAAAATCAGCACCGCGATACCGAAAAGGAGAAGAGCGAGGACTCCTGCCGTCATTCTTCGCTGCGGCGGCGGTTGCGCGACCGCCGGCCCTCCGAAAAACTCCAGCGTGCTCGTTTGCCGATCATCTCAGCCACGCTGAAGGTAAAACTTTGCATGACGAAAGGCGAGAGGATTTCGCAGATGGTGGAAACGCTGCAGGGCAAGTCTGACTCTAGCATAGTTGCGGAGAATGGTTTTTATCGTGCCTATTTTCAGCTGTGGAACGAGCAGGATTACTATCAAGCGCACGACGTTCTCGAACACATTTGGCTCGAAACGACGACAGATGATGCCCGCTATTTCAAGGGGTTGATTCAAGCGGCCGGCGCTTTCGTTCATTTAAAAAAACAGTTCGAGCATCCGACACATCCGAAACACGGCCGGCGTTTGCAACCCGCCGTGCGCCTGTTTCATCTCGCGCTGAAAAATCTTTCGAATTATGGGCCGATGCGACACGCCTTCGACGTGGCAACGTTCCGTGAAATGCTGACAGATTACGTCGAAAAAATACTTCGCGCGGACTACCAGAAAAATCCGTGGTCTCCGCAAAGCGCGCCGATGTTACAGCTGAAGATGTGACGCGAGCAACTCACGCGGGTCGCCGCGACCAATCACGCGGCCGCCCTCGATCATGATCACTTCTTCACAAATCGAGATCGCTTCCGCTGGATCGTGAGTGACGTAAAGCATCGGCACCCCGAATTCCCGATGAAGCGCGCGCAGCTGTTCGAGGATCGCGCTTTTCAATCTCGCATCCAATCCCGTGAGTGGCTCGTCCAACAGGAGCAGGCGCGGCGCGGAAAGAAGCGCGCGGGCGAGAACGATGCGTTGATTTTCACCGCGCGACAGCGAGCGAACACTGCGCTCGAGCAACGTTTTGATTTCGAGAAAGTCAATTACGTGATCGAGCGACGGCGCACCGTTGCGCCGGCTCTTACGATTTCGTCCGTAGAGTAAATTCCGACGAACCGAGAGATGAGGAAAAAGCGAATCATCCTGCGGGACGTAGCCGACTTCGCGCTTTTGCACCGCGAGCGAATGGTTCGCCGCGACATCGTTAAAGACGCAATCACCAAGCGCAATTCTTCCACGGCATGGAGTGCGCAGGCCGGCAACGGTTTCAAGCAACGAAGTCTTGCCGGCGCCGGATGGACCAAAAATCCCCGTGCGCGAATTAGTCAACGCGACATCAATCTCCAGCGAAAATTGCGAGAGCTGCAGTTGCAATTCCTGGATCTCCAGTTTCATGGCACGGTCGATTTTTTCATGAGGAATTCGCTCAGCCACACGGCGCTGAACGCGATGACCACGCAAACGAGGAGAAGACGGTAAGCGGTCGCATCATCTCCGAGCTGCACCGATTCGAAAATTTGCAGCGACAACGTTGTTGTTTTGCCGGGAATGTTTCCGGCGACGAGAATCGTTGCGCCGAATTCTCCGATCGCGCGCGCAAAAGCGAGTACGGTGCCGGCAATGATGCCGCGGGACGCGAGCGGCAGCGTGATTGTAAAGAATACACGCGCATCACTCGCACCGAGCGTGCGCGCGATTACTTCCAGCCGTTGATTGACGCTTTGAAAACCGACACGCGCTGAACGAACGAGGAGGGGAAACGACATCACCGCCGCTGCGATGACCACGGCACGCCAGGTAAAAACAATATCGAGTCCAAGCCGATCGTGAAAAAACGCGCCGAGCGTTCCGCGTCGTCCGAGCAATTTCAGGAGGACCAATCCTGTTGCGACGGGCGGCAGCACGAGCGGCAATGTGACGATCGTCTCGACGAAAAGTTTTCCCGTCCAACGATAGCGGGCGAGAGGCCATGCGACTGCGATGCCGAGAGGAAGAATCAGCAGCGTGCTGAGCGCGCAAGCGCCGATCGTAAAGCGAACGATCTGCCATTCCGCCGGCGAGATGCCCATGCTTTAGTGCCTCACGATAAAGCCATACTTCTCAAAAATTTTCGCGGCATCCTTCGCTTCCAGAAAATGTTCGGTGCCCAACGCACTCTGAAAAGAAACAGCCGTCATGAGAATCGGAAATAGTCGCGAACCTCTTTGCATCCCGCAGTTTGGTTGCTGTAGAGCCGGTGACAAGTATGCGCTTTCGCGTTTTCCATCCGTTGTGTTTTCGAATTTCGTAACTCGCGCGCGGAGGCGAACGAGTTATTGAATACGATAAGTTTCGATCAACGCGACGCCGGTGCTGTTATTTTTGCCGCGGACGATTGCGGTGTAGCGGCCCGGTGCTAGGGATTTTACGATCGCCGGTTCACGATTGTCCGCCGGCGCGATGCCGCAGGCGGCAATGGCGCTGTCTTGTGTGTCTTTCCAGTTATCATTCGACGTCAGGAGCGCGCCGTTCTTATTATAAAGTTCGAGCGTCGGATCTTGTAGCGCACCGGCAATACCTTGACTCGTTAGGCTGGGACCAACCGCGCGCAAGGCGACGATCGGCTGATCGCCCGCGCCGACAATAAAGCCTGCGATCAGGACCTTCTCGCCGGTGCCGACAAATCCACGCGTGCTGATGTTGGCGAGCGTGGAATTGGCGCTCGAATTCAAATCGTACGCTTCAACAAGGCCGATGCCGGTCGTGCCATTTTTACCGCGCAACACCGCGGTGTATTTGCCGGGAGCAAGGGTTCGGACGATGGCGGATTCCAGATTATTCGTCGGCGGAACACCGGTGGCCTGGATTTCGGCTTGCTGCGTATCTCGCCAATTGTCGTTAGTCGCGAGGACGCCGCCGGCGCTGTTGTAGAGCGTGAGTGTCGGATCGGCCAGCGAGCCTTGCACGCCCTTGCCGCTCAAAGAAGGTCCGAGCGCACGCAAAATCACCCTTTTGTTATTCGTGCCCGTGACAATGAAACCAACAATGGAAACGTTCTCCCCGGTTCCAACCGCGGCGCGAGTGGAAATATTCAAAGCCTTGCCGACCGGCTGGGTTGTGCTCGTCAAAATACGATTGGCTTCGACTGCAAGCTGGTAGTGACCGGCCGTGGTCGGATGAATGTCGTCCCAAAAAAGATACTTATCGGGATCGGCGGATGAGTCGCCTTGTGCGCTATCGTGCACATTGGTGAAACCATATTTTGATGGATCGGCGAAAACCCGGATCAGGTTATACCAAACGTCGAGCCGATAGACTTGAATCGTGATGCCCTGTGCGGCCAGCGCGCTGATTGTGACGTTGAGGTCGGAATTTAATTTCGCGCGGTACGCGGCGGAAGCAGCGTCGAGCGAAATAATTTTTGCCGTTTGTCCTTTGTAATTCGGAATCGCGCCCAACGGAGGAACATTAGGCACCAGAAATTTCCGCGCGCCCGCCGCCGCCAGGCGCCTGATCAAAGTGTTTACCTGTGTCGACGTAGCAATGACATGAGCAGAGCTGGAATCATCAAAGAGATCGTTGCCACCGCCCCAAAGAATGTAGAGAGCGCTGGCGCCAGGTGTGAACGCGGCAAGATAATCCGCAATCTGCTTGCCCATGTTATCGATCGTGATATGAAAATCGCCGCCCCCAAACGGGTTGGGGTTGTGCACGACCGTGCGATCAGTACTTCCGTCCTTCGTGGTGGCGCCGCCAAACGCGTAGTTGGTTCCGCCGTCGAGACTGTTCGTTGCGATTGCGAGGTGCAGAAATGTTTGGGCGAGCTGCTCGTGCCAGACGCCTGCGTATTTGTCGGAGCTCGGGATCGTATCGGAACTATTGGTGAAGCGATAATCGCTGTAATCGAAATCGCCGCCCGGATAACTGAAGCCAAATTTATTGCGAACCCGATGCGCGATGTTGCCCGTGTCCGACAAGCTGTCGCCGAAGAGGACGATTTTGGTGAATGCCGTCGGTGCCTGGGCAAAGCCGGTTATCGAAATGAGCAGGATTGCACTGCAAATGAGCGCGATTGCTTTGCAGGCGCGGCGCGAAACAAGAGTAGGATTAAAAGACATTACTTATATAACTTCGTTTAAAACTTCGAAATAGACTCAAGGAGTTTTTCATAATCGCCCGCTTCGCGCATCGCGGCGTTCAAACCTTCCAGCCGTTTATCGATTGACGCTTCGGGAAAACGGATGCGGCAAGGCTCCGCGCCATTCGAGAAAACGATCTCGTCCCATTGGATTGATTCAATCGCATCGTTGAAACGCGCGACGGAACGTCCGCGAAAATAAGCGCGCGTGGTGTCGGGCGGAGTGAAGATCGCCGCTTTGATTTCGTCCTCGGTGACAACTGGGCGCATCGAACCTTGCCGGAGCAGCTCGTAATATAGTCCCTCATCGCGATTGATGTTGTGGTACTCGAGATCAATCGCCTGGAGCCACGGGTCGCTCCACGAGAGTTTCTCTTCTTCCTGCAATGCGCTAAGCAGAAATTTTTTTGCCACCCAATCGACGCGATCTCTCGTTAGGGCGATATCGCGTTGCAGGTCGTTCAGCACATTTTCCCATTCGCTCAGCAGCCATTTCGTTTCTTCATCGGGGGAGGGGAACGCCTTTTGTGCGGCACTTAAGTAGAGTCGTTGCACGTCGATCGCGGAAATTTTGCGGCCATCCACGAGTTCGATGATCCAATCGTAGTTTTGATCGCGGCTAATCGATTTCGTCGCGTCCACGGCTTGCGCAATTTCCAGCTCGGGCATTTCACCGCGTTCGATCAGATTCAAAACCAATGCAGTTGTTCCAACTTTCAAGGCCGTCGCCCATTGGCTCATGTTGGCGTCGCCGATGATGACATGAAAACGACGATAACGACTGGCATCGGCGTGCGGTTCATCGCGCGTATTCACGAGCGGGCGGCGATTCATCGTGTCGATGCTCACGAGCACGCTGAAGAAATCTGCGCGTTGTGAAATCTGATAGGTGCCCGGCTGACTCGCGACGCTTTCGCCTTCCACGCCCATTTTGCCCGCGCCGGCAAAAATCTGTCGCGTGATCAAAAACGGCAGAACACCACTCACGATCCGGTCCCACGGGACATCGCGCCGCATTAAATAATTATCGTGGCAACCGTAACTGTGTCCGATGAAATCGGTGTTGTTTTTGTAGAGGCGAACTTCGCGTCCTGGCGGCAGCTTTAGATTCCGTCGTTGCGCGCACTCCGCGAGAATGCGCTCGCCCGCTTTGTCCTGCGCGACCAATTCTCGCAGCGTCGTGCACTCGGGCGTCGAATATTCCGGATGCGCGTGGTCGTTATAAAAACGCGCGCCGTTTGAAAGCACGAGGTCGGTTTTTATTTCCTCAAAACTGAGCGGGCGACTTTTATCGATTTCGTAGTAAGCAGATTCGTCCGTATCCTGGCGCAATTCTTTCGCCCGGAAGCCGCGCGCATCGCGATGCGGATCTTCCAGTTCGTAATCCCACTTCATGTGGGCGCCGTGCTCGGTGTAGCGCCTAACGAGTTCGATCGATTCCGCTACGACGTCGACCGATTCAGCCCCATGAATCGTAATGCCGTATTCTGTCTCCAGCCCAAAAACCCTTTGCATTCCCGTTCAAGATAACGCGCCTCGTCGCGTCGTCGAATTTCGACACCCATCGCTCCTGCCGGTTCAAGATTTTCCGTGTGCGAGATCTTCGGCGATACGGAGCAGGACTTTGAAATCCTGGGTCGAGAGATGATCCACGCCTTGCAAAAATTGACACGCCGTCCTGCCGAACCGTTCCGGAGAATCCGAGCGCCCCATGAGATAATCGGTCGTTATGTCGAGCGCATCGGCCAGCCGTTTCAAGTTCGCAAAAGATGGCGAACGCCGGCCGGTTTCGAAGAACGAAATGACTACCTGTTGCAAATGCGCTTTTCGCGCGAGCTGAGCCTGCGTCAGACTTCGCAGTCGGCGTGCTGCTTTTAGTCGTCCGGAAAAAATGGACATGGTGGGAACTTGTTTATTTGCGAAAACGCCCCCGCATTCGCTCGACGCGGGGACGTTCGCAACGGAAGTGCTAGTCAAAGTTAAGCTCATACACTTCCACCAACGCGATACCGGTTCCGTTATCGGCACCGGTGACAACAGCACTGTAGGCGCCGGGCTCGAGACGGATCACGAGTGCGGACTCAAAAGGATTTGCCGGCGGGATCGTGGTGCCACGCGTGTCGGTGACATTGCTCGCGTTCTGCCAGTTGTCGTTTTGCGCTAAGAGAGTCGAACCGCTAAAAAGTTGCAGCTTCGGATTCGCCAGCACCGGCGAAACTCCTTTGCTCGCCAACGATGGTCCGAGAGCGCGGATGATCACAAGCTTCGGTCCGCCGCGAATGATGAAACCGCTGATCAGTTGGCCCTGACCTGTGTTGACGAAACCGCGCGTGGAAATATTCGCGAGATGATTCGCGGACGATTCCTGAAGCGCGCGGAAAGTGAAAGTGACGCCGTTCAGAATGAAGTCGCCCACCAGCAGGTCGTGATGGAAGAAAATGTGTCCGGTCACGATTTGGCCCGTGACCAGCGTTAACCTGAATATCGCGTCGACCTGGTGATCGTTTGGATCTTCATGATGATCTTCCGCTTCGTCTCCATCCTGCCCGTGATCATCCCCTGGCGGGTCGTCAGAGCCGTGTTGCGCGTGCAAAACACTGACGGTGCCAAAACCGCCGATGATGGCGGCGCCTTGTTTTCCGATCAGGAAAATTCGGCCTTGTGAATCGACTACGAATTTAACGTCGAGTGTTCCATTCGCGCTGTGAGCCGTAGCGGTAAAACGTCCGCCGAGATCATCACTGCTGCCAAAAATGCCGACGCGCGCAGCTGTGATGTGCTGCGCATTGAATGTCGCGGAAACGAGCGTTTTACTGACGATGCCGGTAAGCGGCCGGTTGCCATCAGTCGTTAGGGAAAAAGCTCCGTTGCTCGCGATCGCGCCGCCGCCGAAGTCGGCTTGTTGCGTTGCGACATTGAAGATGTAGGTCGAAAGCGCGCGATTTCCCTGCACGAAGAAAACAATCTTGCCGCCACCGGCGAGATTGCCCTCGTAGAAACCGCGTTTGCTTTCTTCCGCGCGCGCAGAAGCTGCCAGCGTAAGCAGCAACGCACAGAAGGGAACGAATCGAGTAAGAATTGTTTTCATAGGTTTGTTCTGTTATCGGAGGAGACTAGGGCGCCGCTCGTAAGGCGCGAGAAATCGATAGTAACGCGTCTGTTACCTTTGCCTAACGAGACGTTTTGGCGCGGGAGCTACAGATTCCCCGGCAGGCGCAATCGAAACTCCGTCCACTCAGAGTCGGAACGCAGGAGTGACAAGGTTCCGCCGTGCGCAGTGGCCAGCTCGCGAGACAGGCTCAAGCCGAGTCCGTGTCCGGAGGTGCGTTGATCGCCGCGCGCACGATAGAACCGTTCGAAAATGTGCGGCACCCGTTCCAATGGAATCGGATCGCCGTTGTTGGCAATCGTCACTTCAGCGTCTCCATTCATAATCTTCGCGCGAATGCAGATGCTGCCGCCTGCGACGTTGTATTTTACCGCGTTATCGAGCAGGTTTTGCAACACGATCGAAATGAAAGTGCGATCCCCAGCGATGGGCAATGAAGCCGGCACTTCCGCTTCCACTGTGATCTCATGCGGTTCCGCCAAGGCTCTCGCGTCATCAAGCATCCCGTCGAGCAATTCGCGCAAATCGAACTTCACGCGTTGCAATTCCAAGCGTCCGGCATCGGCGCGGGCCAGCATCAAAAGATTTTCCGTTAGCGATGTGAGCTGATGCGTTTGATGCAGGAGCGCGTCGGCCCGCTCCTGTTGCTTCGCCGGTGTTTCCGGATCGGTAAGAATTTCTTCAATCCCGGCGCGTAACACCGCCACCGGCGTTTTCAATTGGTGCGAGGCGTCGGCCGAGAAACGCACCGATTGTTCGAAGCTACGTTGCAAACGCTCGAAGGTCGCATTCAGAACATTGATCAATCCCGCAATCTCATCTTGCGTTGGCGGAACTGGCAGGCGCTGGTCGAGATTTTGCGCGCTGATTTTCGACGCCGCCTGCCGGATATCCTCGACCGGCGCCACCGCACGACTCGCGACCCATCTTCCTCCGACGACGACCACGACCAACACTGTCGGAATCGCAGCGAACATTCCGTAAATGATGTCCCATCCCATCCGATTCACCGCTCGCAAGTCCGCGCCGACACGCAGCGTCAGGCCGCCTTGGTGAAATGTCGCGATGCGCAAGTTGCGACCGGCAACTTTGCGCGTGTGGATTTTTTCGATGCCATCATCAGGCAACGGATCGGAAAGATTGGGCGAATGATAAAGCATCTCGCCGTTCCGGCCGCGGATTTCGATGAAGTGATTGCGCAGAGCGAGGGGAATAAAATCTTCCTTGAACGCGCTCCGATTTTTTTCCCAGCCGCCTTCGAAGTTTGCGACGTCGCGAAATAATTCCTGACCGTCGGAAGCGAGTCTCTGATCGAAGGCGGCGAGTTCCTTGTAATGCATCACGGTCCACGTCGTCGCAGCGCCCGCGAGTGTGGCGACAACTGCGAGAGTTGCCGCGTAGAGCGCCACTTTCCATCGCAACGGCCAGCGTCGAGTCATGGTTCGCGAATGGCGTAACCGGCGTGGCGAACCGTGTGAATGAGCACGGGCGCCTCGATTTTTTTGCGCAACCTTCCGATGAAAACTTCCACCAGTTTCGTGTCGTATTCGCGTTCGCGTTCCCAAACTCGTTCACACAATTCCGTGCGCGTAAAAACGCGGCCCGGTTCGCGCATCAGCACCTTGAGCAATGTAAGTTCCCGGGCCGAAAGCTCGATCCGTCGCTTTCCGCGATGCAATTTATTGTCCGCAAGACTGAGCGTTAAATCTGCCACACGCAGGGTTAGCTCCGGTTTTTCGGCGTATCGCCGCCCCAGTGCGCTGACTCGCGCGACCAGTTCCTGCATTGCAAACGGTTTCGATAAATAGTCATCCGCACCCAGCTGCAAGCCGGTGATGCGATCGTTCAATTCGCCGCGTGCAGTGAGCATGATGATGCGCGCTGTGATCCCGTTCTCGCGCATCTGTCGCAAAACTTCAAAACCGTCGATGTCCGGCAAACCGACGTCGAGCACAACCAGATCGAACGAATGTTTTTGCGCCTCCGCGAGCGCGGTTTCGCCATCGTGAATAATCACGGAATCGTGGCCTGCGACGGAAAGCGCGGAAGCAACGTGTCGCGCCAAGCGCGCTTCATCATCAACAACGAGCACCCGCATTGCTGGTAAGATACACAGTTCGCTCCGCTGTCATTTTACTTCTGCGTATTATATATAGAGAGCCGAACAATCCCTCGCTTTCGCTGCATCGTTTTCGATAAATAATGATTCTGCATGACGGTTCACGTTCTCGATACGCATATGCTTGGTCGATCCGGCATCATCGCCGCGACTGCAATCAAGACGGTCGATGGACTCGCGCTTTTTGATGTCGGACCTGAATCGACTTTCGACAACGTTTCCTCCGAGCTTGGCAAGATTGGATTTGCTGTGTCGGATGTGCGCCACGCATTTCTTAGTCACATTCATTTCGATCACGCGGGCGCGGCGTGGCGTTTCGCCGAACTCGGCGCCACGATTTACGTTCATCCGCATGGCGCGCCGCATCTTCTCGATCCCACGCGACTGATCGAATCCGCCACGCGGATTTTTGGCGACAATATGGAAAAACTTTGGGGCCGCTTCGCGCCGGTTCCGGAAGAATGTCTGCGCATCTTGCAAGATCTGGAGGTAGTTCGCATCGGTTCATTGGAAGTGCGGGCCATCGAAACGACGGGACATGCGAACCATCATCATGTGTATCAATGGAACGATAACTTGTTCGGCGGCGATGTTGCGGGCGTGCGGTTAGGCGAAGGTCCCGCGATTCCGCCATTCGTCCCGCCCGAACTGGACATCGAAGCATGGCTCGATTCGATCCGCAAAATGCGCGCGCTTAACCCCGCAAAACTTTATCTGCCGCATTTCGGTTTGGTCACCGGCACTGTTCCCGAGCACTTAGATATGATGGAAGAACGCGTTCGCCGTTGGGCGGATTGGTTTCGCGATCGCATTCGCGCAGGTGACGATGAACAAAAACTCATTCCCGCTTTTGCCGAATACGAAAAAGCTGACCTTCGCGCGGGCGGCGTACCCGAAGAACGTCTGTTCGATTACGAAGCCGCTGATCCCAGTTACATGGCTGTAGGCGCTGCGCTTCGCTATTGGCGCAAACATCATCCCGAGAAACTAACGAGTCCAGCGTAGCGGATAAAAGATCGACTCGAGCAAGCGTCGGAACAGACTTGGTGCGACATCGCCATCATGCACGGGCCAGGTCAACACCACATCGGCGAGGGGTATGGCGCCGCCTAAAACAGGATCGATCACCCATGGATCTTTTGCCAAAGATCCTTGTTTAAAACCGGTCATCTTGAAAGCGAACGCTTCGGTTGCTGACGCTTCTGTCGCGCTCCAGTAGATGCTGAACGTTTGCCAGTTCAAAAGCTGCAAGCCGGTGGATCTTCTTTGCAGCGCAGTGAAGACGAGGTGACCCAGTTCGCTGTCGGGACAGTTATCACCGATACAAGGGCCGGTTCCATCGGGATTAAGCGCTGTCGATAAGCGCCATCCCGTGATCCCGCGATAGTTCAACCGTGCTACCCATGTTTTCGCATCGTTCCAAGTCATCTGTCCATCGCGCGAATGACCGGTGGTTTTGGCGTAGTTGGTGTCCTGTAACCAAGTGAGATCGCGTTCCACATCGTAAAGCAATCCACGACCGCGGTCGATTAAGAGCGGCCCGAAAATGTGTCCTCCACCGTTCGCCTAACAAATAGTCGAGCACGAAATGCCGACCACCAGGTCGCAACCGCTCCAATCAATGATCGTGGCATTGTCGTATTCTTGTAATCGACCGTTACCAAAAAATGAGTCGAACCGGCAAGCGTGTTTCGCGTTGTCCATCGCGAGTCGTCGCACAGCAAACTCTGGCGCGCCTGCGTTGACGCCTTAGCGTTTCGTCAGTTACACCATTCGCATGAACAAAGGTGACACGCGCCGCGCAAGCTACGGGCCCTGGCTGGTTGGTCTGGGCGCCGCGCTGTGGGGAACAGAGAGCGCGTGGCGGATTCCGCTCAACAATCTTTTCGACGCGCAGGTCATCGTGTTTTGGGAACACGTTCTCATCCTGTTCATGTTTCTGCCGATTCTAATTCCACGGCTCGGAGAATTGCGCGCGATCGATGCGCGCACCTGGAGTTATCTGATCTTCTCCGGATTCGCCGGCTCCGCCGTGGGCACAGTGTTCTTCACTCTCGCGCTGAAAAATGGCAATCCGACCGTCGTCAACGTGATCCTGAACATTCAGCCGGTGATTTCCACGCTGGGCGCGTTCTTGCTTTTTAGCGATCGCCTCACGCCGCGTTTTTTTCTTTACGCGAGCGTCGCGATCGTCGCCGGTATTTTTCTTTCGGTCGAGCATCCAACCTTGATCGGCACTTCGTTCGCCCAGGCAGGGTTGAATCTCGGCACCGGTTACGCGTTGGTGTGCGCGCTTTTCTGGGGACTTTCCACCGTCGCGGGACGCGGCGTGATGACAGGAATGTCGCTTCGACTCGCCGCTAGTCTGCGAATCGTCGTCGGTCTCGTTTGTATGACGCTTATTCTTCTTGTTTATGGAAAAGCGAATAGCTCATCGCTTTGGCCCGCGACCGCGCAAGCGCACGCTGGCACCGCGATCGTCGCGCTTCTCTTGCTCGCCTCAATTTCCGGCGGGATTCCGCTGCTTATTTATTTCGAGGGTCTGCGATTAACGCGCGCTTCCACCGCCGGCTATTTTGAAATGTTGCAAACGCTCGCCGCCGTCTGCATCACGTGGGGCTTTTTCCACGCCACACTTCATAAGCATCAGGTCATCGCCGCGATCATCTTAATGGCGGCGGTGTTCATGGTGCAAAAGGTGCAATCTGCCGCGGAGGATGCCGCAAACAAAGGCGCAGAGGCTTAAGACTTAGCTAATTGCCTCGACCAAAAACTCCGGCGCCGGCTCTTCGTTATGCCCTTTGAACTGCATGTCGTAGAGACGTCGATAATATCCCGACTTATCCAACAGCTCCGAGTGAGTGCCGATTTCTTTGATGTGACCTTTGTCCATGACGACGATTTGATCGGCCGAAAGAATGGTGGAAAGGCGATGCGCGATCGCGATGACGGTTTTTCCAGCGGCAAGTTTCTCCAGCGCGAGTTGAATTTGTTTTTCCGATTCGGAATCGAGTGCTGAAGTCGCTTCGTCGAGCAGCAGGATTGGCGCGTTTTTCAGAAGTGCGCGCGCGATGGCGAGACGTTGCTGTTGTCCGCCCGAGAGGAGACATCCCTTGTCGCCGATTATGGTGTGGTAACCTTTCGGCTGCGCGAGAATGAAGTCGTGCGCGTAAGCAGTGCGAGCGGCGGCGTAAACTTCGTCTTCAGTGGCATCAAGTTTTCCAAACTTAATGTTGCTAAAAATCGTGTCGTGAAAAAGAAATGTCTCCTGCGTGACGAGTCCGATCTGTTCGCGCAAAGAGCGTTGGGTCAGCGCACGCAAATCGTGCCCGTCGACTCGAACCGAACCGGTGACCGGATCGTACAATCGCAAAATCAAAGAAAGAATGGTCGATTTCCCCGCACCGCTCGCACCGACCAACGCATAACTTTTTCCTGCCTCGATCGGCAGCGTGAGTTTTGTAATTGCATCGCTCACTCCGCCGGCATAGCGGAAAGTGACGTCGTCGAATTCCAAATGCCCTTTCGAAGGTGGCAACGGAATCGCATCGGGCGCATCGCGCACGGTTGGAGTGGAGTCGATGATTGCGAAAATCTGAGTGGTCGCGGCGATCGATCGTTGCATGACGATGTGAATGCGACTGAGCGTTTTGACGGGATCGTAGAGGATGAAAATTCCAGAGATCAATCCGAAGAATCGCCCGGCGCTTAAGTTCGCTGTGTAAACGTAAAGCAGAGCGAGCCCAACACCGCACGCCGCGATCGTTTCCACGAGCGGACCGATTGCTTCCGTCGATTTGATCAGGCGCATCACGTTCCAGAACTGCAGCTGGTTGCTGCGCCGAAATGATTTTTCCTGATGCTCCTCGCGCGCAAATGATTTGATCACGCGGATGCCGGCAAACGTTTCCTGCATCGTCACCACCATTTTCCCCATGTCCTCAAATTCGTTCTTCACCGCTTTACGTGCGCGCTTGCCGAAATGGCGTATCGGCACCAGACACGTCGGAAATAAAACGAGCGTCACGAGCGTGAATTTCCAATCCATGTAGAGCAAAACGAGAATGCCGCCGAGGATTGTGACGGGTTGTTTGAAAATGTCGCTGCTCACGGTGGTCAACGCCGCTTGCATCCCGCGCGTATCGTTTGTGATGCGTGACATTAGCTGGCCGGAATGCATGCGATTGAAAAAGTCCATCGAGTTCTGCATCATCTTGGTGAAGAGCTGAACCCGAATATCGGAAACAACCTTGTTGCTCACCCACTGCATGTAGTAAGCATTCGCGAAAGAACAGAAGCTGCGCACCGTCATGACCGCGGGAATGGCCAGACAGATTACGAGAATCGAATTAATTTTCGGTCCCGAGTTTAGCAACTCAGGGTGACTCTTCAGCGCCATTGGGCCGCTCATGGCCCCGGTCCCGTGAAAAATGAAACCGGTGACCTGGGAAAGAACGAGCGGCAGGAGCGAGCTTACCGCGCCGAAAGCGAAACCGAAGGCAAGACCAAGGACAAAACGCCATCGGTAAGGCTTGACGTAAGCGAACAGGCGTCGATACGGGACGGAGGCGGCACGTACGGTTTGCGAAAAGGTAAGCTTGGTTTTCTCTGGTTTCGGCTGGCTCATGAGACGGAGGCCGCTGCCGGAGCCGGCAGCAGCGCTTCCATAGCATCGATCACCTGTTGCGTCGAGATTTGGTTCATCGTTCCTCCTCGTCGATCGGGCGAAAAATTCGTCACCGGTTCGTCGATTCCACCCTGCAAAATCACAGCAGGACTCGAACGCGGGCGCCAATGAAATGGATTCGTCGGCCCGTAAAGAACCACCTGCGGAGTTTGCATTGCAGCGGCGAGGTGGGTCGGCGCAGAATCGACGCCGACGAGAAGCGCAGCTCTCGCAATCAACGCCGCTAAAGTGAGCAAATCGATTTTACCAGACAGATCGATGACCGGTTCGCGTAAATGCGATTTTATTTCAATGATATGGCTTTGTTCGAAAGCCGAACTGCCGCTGGTTAGAACACAACGACCGCGCCGCGCGCCCCAATAATTAATGATCTCCGCCCATCGCTCCGGCTCCCAAAACTTTTCCGCTCGCGCCGAGCCGGGATGGAAAATAACAAATGGAATTTCTATCTTCGCGCGCGATAAAATTTCTGCCGCTCGTGCTCTCGCGGTTTCAGGAAGTTCGAGCTGCAAATTTCCGGACGCTTCTGCAATTCCAAGCGGTGTGAGAAATGCCAGGTGATGATCGACGGTGTGTTTGTCACGCACGGATGAATCGATGAACTGATTGTAAACAAGCGGGCGCCACTTCGATCGGACTTTGGTGCGCTCGTAGGTAATTTTCTTTTTTGCACGGGAGACGAAGGCAAGAAAAGCCGATCGATCGGTACGCGTGAAATCCAGGCAATAGTCGTAATTACTCGTTAGGATAGCGAGCCAGTGATGCGCGTGAAGCCAACTGTTCGCGATCAAGACACGATCGACTCCCGCAATTGCGGGCGCCAATTCCCGGCACGAACGCGAAATGGCGAGATGAATTGTCGCGTCGGGAAAATTTGCCCGGACGGCACTGATTGCCGGCACGGTCAGGATCAAATCGCCGATTCGTTTGAGCTGGATGAGAAGAATCCTCACGAGCTCATCGAGTCATGGTCATCGCCAATTCGTAAGCGCGCAGCAGCCGCTCGCGAAAATGATCCCACGTGAAATTTTCCACCACACGTCGGCGCGCGGCGACGCTCATCCGTTCGACCAAATCTGGATGATCGTATAAGTGCTGGATCGCTCCGGTCAGTGCATCCACATCCGCCGGTGGAACAATAATTCCTTCCACTCCGTCGTTCACGACGTCGCCCGATTCACGCGTCGTGATTTGAGGCAGACCGCAAGCAGCGGCTTCGTATGTCACTTTTGCGCTGCCTTCGCATTGCGATGGAAAAACATGGACGGTACTTTGGCTTAAATGCTTTTCCGGATTCGGCGCAAAACCGACAACGCGAACATTTGCGCGCGCGAATTTTTTCAAATGTGGTTTCGCTTCGCTGTGAACGGAACCGACGAGCCAAAGCTCGGCATCGGCAAGATTGAGACGGTGCCACGCTTCCAGCAAATGATGGATTCCCTTCCGCTCGATGAGCGCGCCGGAAAAGATCGCACGAAAAATTCCAGGTCGTTTTCCTGGTTTGAAACGTTCGATATCAACGCCACGCGGCAGATAGAACAATTTTTCTTCCGGAAAACCTTGGATGCGAAACGTATCGGCCGCGGTTTCCGAAAGCACGACGAGCAAATCCGCCAGGTCGTATTCCTCGAGGAAACGTTTGCGATCGAGCAGAAGATCTTCTTTCCATTGCCGATGCGCCGGCAGTCGTGGACGAGGAACGAAGGCGGGTTGCTTCCGTTGAATTTTCCCGCGATCGCGATGCCAGGTTGGAATTTCGATGAGTGACGGAATGCCGAGCTTCCGCGTAGTGCGCAGGGATTGCAGACAATCGCCCGACCAGCTGTGAAACAAATCATAACGACCGGACGCGAGCTGGCGCGAAGCGATCCAATCGAGGTATCGCTTTTTCGCGCCGTAGTAGTACGGACTGTCGAGAAACGAAAGCAGCCGCACCGGATGCCAGCGCAAGGAATGAATCAAGGCCGCGGGAATTTCCTTCTGCCGATTATCGTAAGCAATGGCTTTACCGAGAAAACCGCCGCGATACGACGCTCGCAAGGCTTCAAAAGCGTCCGTGTCCAAACCGGATCCGCCGATGCGCGCAAAAATCGAATAGAGCAAGCTTTGCGGCAGAGTATTCGCACTCGGCCGCCTGGTTTGCGGCTGCGCAGGGGCATTTATGGTTTCGCCGGGCATCGGATTACAATTATTATGGCGAACGGCGGCAAGGTAAAGGCCAAGCCTGCGCGCACGATGACTAACTACCAATGAAAATCGGATTTGTTCGCCGTGGTTTTTCTCCCAGTGGCGGCGCGGAGAATTATTTGCAGCGTCTGACCCACGGAGTTCGCAGTTCCGGCCACGAAGCGCACCTTTTCACGACGGAAGAATGGCCGGCGGATGAGTGGAACCATGGCGAACTGACAGCGTTGCGCGCGAAATCACCGATCGCGTTTGCTGACGAATTAGATCGGACGTTGAAAGAAAATGGATGCGATCTGCTCATGAGTTTGGAACGTATTTGGCGGTGCGATATTTATCGTGCGGGCGATGGCGTGCATCGCGCGTGGATCGAGCGCCGCGCGAAGATTTCCAATCCACTGCGTAAACTGACTACGCGTCTGAGTCGCAAACACTCCGGGATTTTACAGCTGGAAGAAGCATTGCTCCGAGACGGCCGCGCCGATCGTGTCATTGCAAATTCGAAGATGGTGAAAAGTGAAATCACTGAGTTTTACGGATATCCACCCGATCGAATCGATCTCGTTTACAACGGTGTTCCGCTTGAAGTTTTCTCTAAAGCCCGCGAGCGGCGTCGCGAACAACGTCTGTCGTTAGGCCTGAAGAACGACGAAATTGCGTTGCTTTTCGTTGGCTCGGGATGGGAACGCAAAGGATTGCGCCAGGCGATCGACGCAATGGTGGCATGTGGAAATCCTCAGCTGCGTTTGCTCGTTGCCGGTCGCGGCGACGAGCCGTCGTCAAAATCGAGCGCGGTCCGTTTTCTTGGTGTCGTGCGTGAGATGCCGGCGCTTTATGCGGCCGCCGACATTTTCATTCTACCAACGCTCTACGATCCATTTTCCAATGCATGCCTTGAGGCGCTCACCTCAGGGCTTCCCGTAATTACGACGCGCGACAACGGTTTCAGCGAGATCATGGAAGACGGCGTGCATGGCTCAATCGTGGATCACGCTAACGATAAGCTCGCTCTGCAAAGGGCGATTGAATTCTGGTCGGATGCCAACGCGCGTGAAAAGGCAAGGCCGGCAATTCTGGAGCGCGCTTCGCAATTCGACATTTCAAGAAATGTCGAGCAAACCCTGGCCGTGTTACTTCAGGTAGCCGCCAACGCCGTGGCCGCGTCTGGAAAAATGCGAAAGACCTGATCGAGCCGCGCGATTTCGAAAATCGGACGCACACCCGCCTGCAATCCCGCGAGAGCAAACTTGCCGCCGTACGCTTCGACGTTTTGCATTCCCTCGATCAGAACAGCGAGGCCTGAGCTATCGATGTAGCTGACCTTCGTGAGATCGACGACGACTTGTTTCGGCTTCTCATTGATCATAGCGCCGAGTGAGGCGGAAATACGCGGCGAGACGTGCAAATCGATTTCGCCCTCGAGCGGCAGAACGTGTTCTTGACTATTTTTTGGGGCCATTTCGAGGCTGGGATTCGTGGAAGATGTCATTGTCCAGGAGATCGTCAATTTTCACCAACCAAGAGTAGCGATGACGTCATCGGTGTGGCTGAGGTTATCAAACAAAAAGTCAGGTTTTTTCTCGGCGAGTTTTTCCCGTGACTGTGAACCGGTCGCGACGGCGATGGTGCGCGCTTCGATCGCTTTGCCGCAGGCAATATCGTGTTCGGTATCGCCAATGACATCGACGCATGATGACGGGAATTGCCAGCCAGTGTACTCAAGCGCCCGTGCGCGAGCGACGGCGCCGAGTTGGTTGCGGTCATGGTGATCATCGGCGAACGCGCCAAAGCGGAAGTGTTGCCATAGTCCGTAATGCTTAAGCTTTAACTGTGCCCCCCGGGCGACGTTTCCTGTGAGAAGACCGAGCGTGAGGTAAGGGCGGGACTCGAGGCGTTGCAAAAGATCAGCGATTCCCGGGAGCACATGTCCGGTGCAAGCTGTGAGTTGTTGCGGAAGAAGCTCGATATAGCTGTCGAGAAATTTGCGGATTGTCTCGTTGTTCGGTTCTTTTCCATGCTTGGCCAAAATTTGACGGACGATCCCGGAATCTGTTCGACCGGCGATTTCGATATCGCTCAAATCTTCATCGAAACCGGACTTCTTGCTCGCAAGCTTGAGCGCGCGCACGCCGGCGCCACCGCTGTTGATCAGCGTGCTGTCGATATCAAAAAGAATGAGGCGTTTCGTTTTTTCCTCTGTCATGCTGAATGAGTGAGAACTGAATTCGAGCCGGGACATCTCTCATTGTTTTGAAAAATTGTCATGGCAAAGAAAAGCTATCGCGGCCGCTTTGCTCCTTCGCCGACTGGTTTTCTACATCTCGGTAACGCCATGACATTTTGGCGGGCGCAGGAACGTGCGATTTTCTCGTTCGTGCGCGTGAGTCCGCCTACCGCCTACCAGACCGGCGCGTGCATGAAAAGCACAGCGATCATACTTCCGAGAAACGCGAGCACCGCTATTGCCGCCATTGCCAACACCGCCAGCCGCGTCGGATCTTTTTCTTTTCTCCGATTCGGAAATGGCGATGCGTTCGCAAAGTCAGCCGGCCGCACACTGGTTTCCGCCGGTTTTGCTGCAATCGGCGCGAGTTCCGGCAAAGGCTCCGCGCCTCCGCTCACGTCTGCTTCGAACCGCGCCTCGACTTTGCCAAATCGCAATCGATCGCCGAATCGCAACGGCACTTCTGTGATCGCCTCGCTATTAACGCGAGTCCCGTTCGTCGAGTTCAGATCCTTGAGACGGTAAACATCTCCGCTCCGTTGCAATTGCGCGTGGCGTCCTGAAACCGACGCATCATCGACGACTATCATGTTATCGGGCGAACGACCGAGCGTGATGAGTTCCTCTGTCAGTTCATGGGTGATCGGGCCCGTTTCGACGGATCGTAAAATCAAACGCGGCATGACCTTTCCTAGCAGGCGCGCCTTGGTCCCGCAATACCCGGCGTCGATTGACCTCTCCAATGCGCACCCGCATAGTGGCGCTTCATGTCGATTGGGCTGACTCGCAATTTCTGCATCATCGCGCACATCGATCACGGCAAAACAACTTTGTCAGATCGTTTGCTCGAACGCACCGGTACGATTCACGAGCGCGACAAGCAGGATCAATTACTCGATTCGATGGATCTCGAGCGTGAACGAGGGATCACGATCAAAGCGCATCCGGTGACGATGAAGTATCGTGCGAAATCCGGCGAAAATTATCGACTGAACCTGCTCGATACTCCCGGTCATGTCGATTTCGCGTATGAAGTTTCGCGATCGCTCGCGGCGTGCGAAGGCGCGCTTCTGATTGTCGATGCAGCGCAAGGCGTCGAAGCGCAAACCGTGGCAAACGTGCACCTCGCGCACAAACAAGGCCTTACCATCGTGCCGATCATCAACAAGATCGATTTGCCGAACGCCGATGTTCCTTCAGTGCATCGGCAGTTGGAGGAGATTCTTGCTATTCCTTCCGAGGAAGCGATCGATGCGAGCGCAAAAATGGGGATTGGCATCGAGGAAATTCTCGAAGCGATCGTGAACCGAATACCCGCACCGGAAAAGCCGCCGGATGAGAAACTGCGGGCGCTCGTTTTCGATTCCGTCTTCGACGCTTATCGCGGGGTGGTCGGTTACGTGCGGGTCGTCTCGGGAAAAATGGAATCGGATCAGGCGATCAAGTTGATGAGGAATGATGCGCGTTATGAGATCAAAGAAGTCGGCGTCTTCACTCCGAAGATGTATCCGCAAGCGAGATTAAATGCGGGCGATGTCGGTTATTTCATCGCGAACATGAAAAGCACGGCCGACTTGAAGATTGGCGATACCGTGACCGATCAGCGCAATCCTGCGCTCGAACCACTCCCGGGTTTTCAGGAAATTCATCCCATGGTCTTCAGTGGGATTTATCCGATTAACACCGGTGATTTCGAGCATCTCAAAACCGCGATCGGAAAACTGCGGATGAACGACTCGGCTTTCGTTTACCAACCGGAGAGTTCCGTCGCGCTCGGTTTCGGATTTCGCTGCGGCTTTCTCGGTTTGTTGCACATGGAAATCATTCAGGAGCGGCTGCGGCGCGAATACAACATGGATATCATCGCGACATCACCGAGTGTCGTTTACGAAATCGTCGTCACGAACGGCGAAATCTTGCTCATCGATAATCCCGCGCATCTGCCCGATCCGAGCATGATCGAAGAAATCCGCGAACCGATCGTGAAGGCCTACGTGCTTTGCCCGAATGAAAACATCGGCGACCTCCTGCAATTGATCATGGAGAAGCGCGGACTAATGGATCACACCGAGTCGCTCGATACGCGCCGCGTCATGTTGCACTGTGAGCTGCCGCTGAACGAAATTCTCGTGGATTTTAATGATAAGATTAAAAGCATCACCCGCGGTTATGGTTCGATGGATTACGAACATGCCGGTTATCGCGCGGCGAAGTTGGTCAAACTCGATCTGCTCGTAAACGGCGAACCGGTTGATGCGTTCTCGACGATCGTCCATCGCGATCGGGCCGATTCGCGCGGGCGGCAACTCGCGGCCAAATTGAAAGAAGTGATTCCACGTCAGCTTTATCAGGTCGCGATCCAGGCGGCGATTGGCGGGAAGATTATTGCGCGCGAAAGTGTTTCTGCTTTGCGCAAAAATGTGACTGCAAAATGCTACGGCGGTGATATCACCCGTAAGCGCAAATTGCTCGAAAAGCAGAAAGAAGGAAAAAAACGCATGAAGAGCATCGGCAAAGTCAACATTCCGCAGGAAGCGTTTATCGAAGTTCTGAAAACCCAATGAGAATAATTTCAGTCACGACTCGTTAGGCCAACTCGCATGTTTACACCGCGCTACATCAAACACGGTAAGCTTCTTCTGCGGCACGCCCGCAAGCTTTTGCATTATAAAAAGGATGTCTTGAGTGAGGCGGCCCTGGCCGATTTGCGAAGTCACACCGACCGACTCGAAGCCGCGCTGCGTCAGCGTGATGAACGCGCGGCGCGCGAAGCGAGCGAGCAACTGGATAAGTTGATGGCTTCCTCCACGCCCGTGAACTGGGAAACACATTGGCGGGAAAACTGTGAGGTGATTCTCGTCGCCATTATCGTGGCCGTCGGGATTCGCTCTTATTTTTTGCAGCCGTTTAAAATTCCGACAGGATCGATGCAGCCGACACTTAACGGCATCATCGGTCGCCCCAGCGCCGTGCCGGCGCCAAACCTTCTGCGTCAAATCGGCGAATATTTCGTTCTTGGCCGCAATTACATCGACGTCGTTTCAAAAGAAGACGATCGGATCGAGCAAATTGTTCCCAAAAAATTTGCCTTCTTTTTCACCTTCACGCGCATCATCTGTCAGCACCAAATGTTTCTTGTTTACGCGCCGCCCGAAACTTTGCGTTCGGATTTCAGGGTTTCAGTCGGGAATGTTTATCGTCGAGGCGAGATCATAGCTCGCGGTGCCATTGATACGGGCGACCAGGTCTTCGTGGACAAATTCACCTACAACTTCGCCAAACCACATCACGGCGATGTTTTTGTTTTCCGAACGGATCACATCTTCGGTATTGCCGACGATCCCGAGACGGGCGCACCGTTTTTCATTAAACGGTTAGGTGGCGTTCCGGGCGATAAACTTCGGATCGATCCGCCATTACTCTACTTTGATGGCAAACTGGCGACCGGTGTCGGTTTTCGCCGCGTCATGTCGGCAAAGTTTCCTTATCGCGGCTATGCGCCCGGTCGCGATTACCTGGCAAAACCGACCGATACTTACACGGTCCCGCCGCGCCGTTATTTCGCGCTCGGCGACAACAGCTACAATAGTTACGACAGCCGCTACTGGGGACCTGTGCCGGAGGAAAATCTCGTCGGCCGAGGTCTTTTGGTTTACTGGCCTTTCAGCCGTCATTGGGGTATTATTCGTTAGGCAATTTTGTCATGCTCTCGACTGTGTCGCGAGTGTATCCGTGGATCGGACTGGGCCTCGGTTACGTTCTGGTCCTTTTCGGCAATCCCATCCGCCTTGCCTTGCGCGATGGGCTCCGTTGCATCTCTCGCTTTAGCCGGGTCTGGCTCACGTTCGCGCTTCTGGGTTTTGCCTACTCGGTCTTTCAGTTTTCCACTTTCACACCGATCCAAAGTCGGGCCGATCTCGACTTTAGTCAGATCCTTTCGCTCAGCGGCTGGCACTGGCCGCGGTTGTTAGAGGTCTGGCAGGAAATTCCGTTGCCGGCACTGGAGGGCGTAGCCGGAATTTTCGATGATGCCGCAACCACTTATCCGCTTTCAGTCATCGCGGCTATTCTATTGGCGATAAACTGGCGCGGTTTGCATGGCTCGTTTGCGCGTGCCCTTTGGAAACGTTATCGCGGTTGGAGTATTCCGATTTACGTTGTCGTGCTTCTGGCGGCGCTCGCGTCCGTGCTCAAGCCGATCGTCTTCTGGCAACTGCCACGATGGGGTGTCGATGTTTCTGCCACCAAATTTCTTCAAGCATCCGCGCTCATCGACACTGTCGCGTTTGTCTTCGAATATTTGTTCGGCGTTTACATCCAGGTCTATTTGATCACGGTCTGCTTTGCCTGGATCAAAGGCCTAAGCTTCGGTGAAGTGGCGCTCTTCAAGTTCGCCATGCGTCGCTTTAGTTACGTTTTAAAATGGGCGGGAATTGTTCTTCTCGTCGGTATTCTGGTCGTGCGCCTGCCACTGTTACTTGCCTACTTCACGAATCTCCCCGGCGTTCTGGATTACCTGCCGCTACAACGCGCGCTCATGAGTTGTCTTATTATCGCGTTCAGTTCCATCCAAATTTCGCTCGTGTTGCATAACGAGAATTTGCGGGAAGCGATTCGTGCCCATCGACTATTCATTCAGCGCAACGCCGCTCGCTTCGGCTGGTTTTTGCTCATATGTGCTCTTCACTTTTTTCTTCTGACCGCAGCGGATGCGATTGTGCGCGGTGCAATTGGTGATCGCGTCGTGGCGTTACTGATGTGGAAACTTATTTACGTGGTCGCACGCGGCTTCGTCACGGGTTGGTTGCTCGCGAGTTGGGTTTGTCTTTTTCGGCAATGCGAGACAGGCCGCGTGAATCAGGAAACCTGGATTGCCTATTGAACGCGGAAAAGATTACAAGGCAGAGCAAGTCGAACCTGGCTCTCGCATTCGTCGCGCTCGGTCGTGAACGGCGCCGCGATATCACGACGTTCTACGCATTTTGTCGATTGATCGACGATATCGCGGACGACCCCGCGCCTTCCGTGGAGGAGAAAGGAAATGCGCTGGCGCGGTGGCGAGTTGCTCTCCGGAATGTTCAGCCTAACGAGCCGACGCTCGCTCCGGAAATTCGTGATCTCATCGCACGCTATCGCCTCACGCCGGAAATGCTGGAGGAAATTATCGCGGGCGTGGAGATGGATCTGACCCTTTCCGAATACCGAACATTTGAAGAATTGCGTTTGTATTGTTACCGCGTGGCCAGCGCGGTGGGGTTAGTGAGCATTGAGATCTTCGGATATCGCAATCCGAAATGTCGCGAGTATGCCATTCAACTCGGATTCGCTTTGCAGATGACGAACATCATTCGAGACGTCGGCAAAGATTTGGAGAACGGTCGAATTTACCTGCCGCAGGAGGATCTCGAGCGTTTTGGTTATTCCATGGAAGCGTTACGCAAACGCGTTTACGACGATCGATTCCTTCAGCTCATGCGATTTGAAGCGGAGCGCGCCGAAGAATTCTTTGCCAGCGCGCGCGCTCTTTTGCCGAAGGAAGATCGGCGCGCGATGGTCGCAGCGGAAATCATGTCGGCGATTTACTTCTCTTTGTTGCGGCGCATGCGCGCGGACAATTTTCGCGTCTTCGAAAGCAATTATGCCGTGAGCAAACCCGCAAAACTTTTCCATATTTTGTGGCAGCTCTTGAAGAACCGGTGAATTCTTTTGTCCGACGTCCGTCTGATGTTAGTATTCGATCTATCTTACACTATGATGTTGAACAAATATTTCCTCGCGTCGGTTGGAAGCGTTCTCTCTTTATGTTTCACGCTAAGTTCCTGTGACACTCCAACCGGTCAGGGTGCCGGCTTTGGTGCTGCTACCGGTGCAATCATCGGCGGGGCAGCGACGGGTCACGTGCGCGGCGCCGCCATTGGCGCCGGAATTGGCGCTCTGACAGGGGCCTTGATTGGAGCATCCGTCGAAGCAGACGAACGCGGCTATTACGAAGGCCGTCCCCGCGGATATTATCCGTGGGCGGAGCGGGCCAGCCGGCCTGGATTTGTTTACAGTCCATATTCGCCGCACAACATCGTCGATGTCCGCGGCATTCCGCATGGTGCGCTGGTGCGTGATCCTTCGACTGGCGGAGTTTTCCGCAAGCCCTAACGACATTAACTTCGCTTTTGGAGACGAGCTGGTCTGACGAAGATCAGCTCGTTTTTTTTTGCAGGGCGTCGACCAAACGCTGCACTTCCTCGTCCATGCGGACAAGCTCGGGCCATGTGCGCGGGTAACCTTCACCCGCAAGTTTGTGCGTCGCGTCCAATCCCATGTGCGATCCAATGTTTTGCGCGCTCGGAGCGTGATCGAGTGAATCGCTCGGATTTCTGATGATCGTGCTATCGCGCTCCGGATCGGTATTCGCGCACAAACGGAAGAGCACCTCGCTCGTATTATGCACGTCGCAATCTTCATCGAGCACGATGATGTATTTGCTGAACATCATTTGGCCCATTCCCCACAAACCGTGCATCACTTTGAAAGCTTGATACGGGTATTGCTTTCGAATGCTGACAAAAACGAGATTGTGGAAAACGCCTTCCGCCGGCAACGCCATGTCCACGATTTCCGGGAAGTTCATTTTGAACACCGGAAGAAAAATCCGAACGCTCGCTGAGCCCAGATAATAATCTTCCATCGGCGGAACACCGACAATGGTTGTCGGATAAATTGGATCGCGCCGATGCGTGATCGCAGTGAGATGAAACACCGGATAATCTTCAATCGCGGTGTAGTAACCGGTGTGATCGCCGAACGGTCCTTCCGGTCTCATCTCGCCCGGTTGCACATAACCTTCGAGAACAAAATCGACATCCGCCGGCACTTCGAGATCGATGGTCTTGCACGGAACGAGATCGACTGATTTGCGTCGCAGAAATCCTGCGAAAAGAATTTCGTCCAAGCCATCGGGCAGCGGCGCGGTCGCGGCGAATGTGTAGGCAGGATCGCCGCCGATCGTCACGGCAACCGGCATGCGTTCGTTGCGTTCGTAATAACGCCGGCCATGCCGCGCGCCGACCTTGTGCACCTGCCAATGCATCCCAGCGGTGCGCTCGTCATAAATTTGCATGCGATACATTCCGAGATTGCGTTCGCCGCTGTCGGGATCTCTCGTGTGCACATTTGGCAGGGTGATGAAACGCCCGCCATCTTTCGGCCAGCATTTGAGGATCGGCAGATCGCTCAAGGAAAAATCCGAGCCGCCGTCATCGAAACGATGAATGACTTCCTGACATGCACCTTCTTTCGAATGCTTGGGACGCGCATGCAGCAGATGGATTCCTTGTTTCAGCAAGCTCCAACCTTCTCGCAAATCGGTCGGCGGTTTTGCTTTCAGGATTAGTTGAATTTCCTGCGCCAAATCGTCCACGCTCTCGCGTTGCAACGCCATGGCCATGCGACGCTGCGATCCCATGGTGTTGATCGCGACCGGAAACTTCGCTGTTTTTCCATCGACGATCGGTTGCTCAAAGAGCAACGCCTTTCCGCCGCCAGGCGATTTCATTTCGCGATCCGCCCATTCGCTAATGACGAGATCCGTATCGACGGGAACTGAAACGCGAGTGAGTTCGCCAGCGCGCTCCAACGCTTCAACGAATTGCGAAAAGGAGCTGTAGGCCATCTAAACGTTTTACGTTCTTGCCGAGCCGACAGCAAGCCGACGCGTCAGTTAACCTCGCGGCGGCGTGTAGCCTTGGTAAGCGACGACCCGCCCGTTGGCAAAGGTAACCGTCTTGTACGGATAACTCACCTGACGGAACCGCGGATAAAAAAACGGATCGTAAAACGGATCGTAGACTGCAATGAAGCGACGATGGCCGTGGCGACCTCCGACAAAAACTCCGCCTGCACCGAAGCCGCCGTATGGAGAACCGTATCCACCATATCCATATCCGCCGTAGCCCCCGAATCCGCCGTAGGACGGATCGTACTCGGTGTAATACGAACGATAGATCCAGGTTTCGGTAGATTTTCCGTGGTAGCGCCCGAAGCCTTTTTGCTCTGGAGAACCCCACGCCACCCAGACCGCGTTCATCGTCATCCCTTCACGAATTTTACCTTGCCTAACGAGTGCCTGATCATTCGGAGAAAGGGAATTGTAAATCTCCGGATGTTCTGAGATTCGAGTTTCGATCGTAGCGCAACCCGTTAAAACCAACCCGCTCAACACGGCGCTTATCGCAAGCGCCCGAGAGAAATTAAGACGCCTCATATGTAAAGATACAATCGCGCCCTCTACCGTCAACTGGACGTGCCGAAAGCGCCTCCCTTGCTTCATCGATTGCTTATCGTTAATCTCTCTTTGTGGAAGATCGTTTCGGCCATCGCATTTCGTATCTGCGGGTTTCGATCACGGACCGCTGTAACGAGCGTTGCCATTACTGCATGCCGCAGGAATTGCAGGAGTGGTTGCCTCGCGCGGACATTCTTTCTTTCGAGGAAACGCTTCGCATTATTCGCATCGGCGCCCAGCTCGGCGTGAGCAAAGTGCGAATCACGGGCGGCGAACCTCTCACCCGTCGCGGCATTCTCGATTTTGTGCGTGAAGTTCCTTCGATTCCCGGCATTTGTGACATTGGGCTTTCGACCAATGGAACGTTACTCGCGCGAGATGCAGGCGAGGGGAAAACAATGGCCGCCTCTCTGCGCGAAGCCGGCGTGCGGTCCGTCAATATCTCGCTCGATACGCTCGACCGTGACGTTTACGCCACGATTACCGGTCGCGATTTTTTTGTGCGCGCGGAAGAGGGAATTTCCGCCGCGCTCGCGGCGGGATTTGATCAGATAAAATTGAATTCGGTTTTGATGCGCGGTCGGAACGAAGATCAGTTGATTCCGTTGGTGGAATTCGCTGCTGCGCGTGGTTTGCTGCTGCGTTTTATCGAGCTCATGCCCGTGAGCACGAGCGAAGTATTGCGCGAGGATAATTTTTTCCCGATTGCTTCGGCGAAGCACGCGTTGGAATTGCATTACGGAGCGTTGCTGCCGGCGCCGCAGTTTCGCACGAACGGTCCTGCGACGTACTATCAGGTTCCCGGCCGCGAACAGCGCATTGGTTTCATCGGCGCCATGACGAATCTCCACTTTTGCGAGAGCTGCAATAAGTTGCGTCTCACTTGCGACGGTAAACTGCGTCCATGTCTCGGGAGCTATTTGGAATTCGATATCATGAAACCATTGCGTGCGGGCGCGAGCGACGAGGAGCTTCGGCAATTTTTCCTCGATGTGGTGGAGCGAAAACCCGAGCAGCACGACTTTCGCAACAATTATCAGCCCGATCGCAAGATGGTCGCGATCGGCGGTTGATCATGGATCGGCTTACGCATATCGCGCCCGACGGCAGCGCGCAGATGGTCGATGTTTCGGCTAAGTTAGCGAGCGCGCGTGCCGCGACCGCAGTGGGGCGCATCCGGGTTCGGCGCGAAACGCTTAAGCTCATTGCGCAGGATCGGATCGCCAAAGGGAATGTCTTCGCCGTCGCGCGGATCGCGGGGATTCAAGCCGCGAAACAAACGTCGCAACTGATTCCTCTCTGTCACAATCTCAATCTTACCCACGCGGAGGTGGCATTGAATTCCCTGGATGACGGCATCGAAGCCAGGTGCACAGCTCGCACTAACGCGGAGACTGGCGTCGAAATGGAAGCGTTGACCGGAGTCGCGGTGGCTTTGCTCACGATCTACGACATGTGTAAAGCCGTGGATAAGGACATGCGCATTCTCGAAATCAGTCTCGTCGAGAAGACTAAGACATCGATAGCTTAGATCTAACACATGCAGATCACGGTTGGTATTGTGACAATCTCCGATCGTGCCACTTCCGGTGAATACAAGGATCTCGGCGGGCCGGCCTTGAAAACCGCGGCGGAAAAGAATGAGTGGTCCGTCCTTTGCGAAGCGGTGATTCCAGATGATCGCAAACGCATTCAGGACACGGTGCGCTCTTTTGCAAACCAGGGTTGCGCTCTCATCCTCACCACCGGCGGAACCGGCATCGCTGAACGGGATGTTACGCCCGAAGCGATTCGCGAAATTATGCGGGTGGAACTTCCAGGGTTTGGCGAAACCATGCGTAGCGAATCGAGAAAAATTACGCCGAATGGAATTTTGTCGCGCAGTCTGGCTGCGGTTGTCGATCGCGCCCTGGTCATCGCGCTCCCGGGCAAACCGAGCGGCGCGGTGGAATGTCTGGGATTTGTGGAAGGCGCTATTCCGCACGCCGTCGCGCTGGCGCAACGCGTCCCGACTTCGTGCTGATCAGATTGTCACCAGCGTTAGCTCGGGTCTGCAATTAAAACGCCACGGAACAATATAGGTTCCAATCCCAGGATTCACGTTGAGCGGTCCGGCGGGCGTTTCGTAGTAGCCAAGATCATATCGTCCGACCGCGGGCGGCAGAATGATTGCGCCCCACAAAGGCAATCGCACCTGACCGCCGTGTGAATGGCCAGCGAGAATCAAATCGTAATTTTGGTTTCCGAGCCGATCGGCCATGACTGGATAATGCATTAATAAAATCCGGCGGCTCGCCTTCGTTGTGTCGTGCGAATTCAAACCGGCGATTCCCATGCCGACCAGTTGCAAATCGTGCTCCGCCAAAGTCACATTGCGTGACGGCAACCATCCACCGCCTGTTGCCGCAAACGCGCGGTAATATTCCTGAAATGGCGCCCGGCTCGAGTAGTCGTGATTCCCGGGAATGCCGTAGCCCGGCGCCTTGATTTGCCTAAGGAAACTGAGCGCTTCGGTGAGATAAGAGCGCTCTTCAATTAGATCGCCGGTGAAACAAACAAAATCGGGAGCGAGCTCGTTGATCTTCTGAACAACTTCGGTCGCAAAACGCGCATCGCCTTTATAATGGAAGTCCGAGAAATGGATGAAGCGAGTGCGGCTGGCGTTACCAATCTTTAAATTACGCACCCGCAGCAAAGACGGCTCGATCCATTCGGCGTCGATCCCTGCAGCGGCGGGTAAGGCCAGAAGCGCAAGTCCTAGAAATTTTCGTCGGCTGATCATTCTCGATTAAAACAAGCATAAGACATTCTCAGGTGCGCTGTCATTCAATCTGGAAAAATCAGAAGGCGCATGAAAGCTCTGCCGCTCTCGCTCAGGGCAGCCCGCTCACCGCGGCCCGTGAGAGTTCCGCGCGTCAGATCAAAATAGCTGGCAGTGCTTTTTTTGAAATAAGTGAGTTCAGGTTGCGTAACGACTCGTCCGCTCGGTTCGATTTTTAGCGGTACGCCGGATTGCGCGAACGAGACTTCCCAAGATTTGGCTTCCTGCGAGGGAGAGGTTCGCAACAACCACGGGTAGCGTTTCATCAAATCGAAATGCTTCGTGTTCGGTAACGTCACTTTGTAGAAGGTTGTCTCCTGCGAAAAAAATTCCGACATGGTGAGATCAGGTTGTTTCTGCAACGCCAGATACAAGCGCGCGACATCGATCCCGACGAGATTCAAGCCGTTGTAAAGTCCGTTCCGATTCGGCTCGGTTCTGAAATAAACATTATACCAGGATTCGAATTCGCGACTTAACATCAAATTGAGTTCGAGGTGCACGTGAGCACGCGCCTGGTCGATTCCGGCTCCGGTGTGGCCCATCACGCCTAAGGTTTCGCCCCGTTGCAGATGCTGGTCGACGTGAACAGAGATGGAATGAAGGTGCGCACATAAACTGTAATAGCTCGCGCCATCCCAGCGGTGTTCGATCACGACGTAGTTGCCGTAGTTGGAAAATCCCGGAACGGCATTGACATGTGCGACGCGGCCCGCGGCGATCGCGTGCACTTCATCGAGCGGTTCTCCGCGCGCGTCGCGCTCCAACGGACGAATATCGATGCCTTCATGAAAACGTTTGTAGATTATTCCAGCCGGCGTTTCGATCGGATCACGCACAAATCCATATTGCCCGCCTTCCCAGGGTGTTGATTGCACGCCTTGAAAGTCGCGGGCGATTACCTGATAAAACGCGGCGCCGTCGCCACGAAGAAGAGCGTCGTTGGCGGTCGGTAGCGCGAGATCGAGACGGTCACGTTCTTTCTGCGCATGTATTGCGCTAGCGCAGCCGAGATAAGCGATCAAAAATTTGATCGTTACCGAACGGATCATTTTTTGTGCTCGCCGATGACGCGCCAATCCTTGCGCATAAATTCGATATCGGCCGCAGTTAAACCGGAAGGCAAATAAATTTTCCCATCGGAAACGCGTCGATCTACCTGCAACTCAGTCAACGCGCGGCCGTTCACGAAAACGAAAAGATTACTCCCGCGGCGTTCGATACTCAGCGCATCGAGAGCAATTTTTCCGTGATCGTCGAATTGCAGCAGCACACCGAAACTTCCATCCGGTGCGGGATAGGCGCGAAACGCTGTCACATCGCGCTCGGAAAGAGCGGGCGTTTTTTCGATGAAAACATTTTTGCCCGAGAATTGCGATCGAAGGCCGGTTGAGAAAGGGGCGCCGTCGCGCTCATTCGCTTCGGCGTGAACGCGAAATATGCAGTGCCGTTCCCTGGCAAAGGCCGTGCTGAGAAAGAGCAAAAAGCAAAGCGCAGTCGTAATACCCTTCCTCATGGACGATTGATAAAGCGTTTGACAGGATTTGCAACGATTGCTGATTAAACGCCGAATGAAACGCATCACCGCGCTCCTTTTTGTTTTGCTCGCCCTGACGGCCAACGCGCCGGCGCAGGGAACCACGAACGTTCCGGCCAGGCGCGGTTGGGTGGGCCGCATGCTTCATCCTTTCAGCAGCGGATCGCAGATGCCGGAGTATGGCGATCCGCGCCTGCGCGGTTTGGTGTTGCGCCTCGAACTCTCACCGCAACCGGTAAAGTTATCGGAAGTGCGTCTGCTCGATGTCAAAGTCACGCTCACGAATTTATCGAAACGTCCGGTCGAGTTGCAGTTCCCTAACGAGCAACGCATCGAAATTTATTTACTCAACTCCACCGAACGCGTTTTGACGAAATGGTCGGACAATCACGCTTTTGAAGAGAAACCGGCCACCATTCTCATCAATCCTGAGGAACATCTTGAATACAACGAGCGAATCGCAACGCGCGATCTCACGCCTAACACGGTCTTCATCGCCGATGTTTTTTTCCCGCGTTATCCCGAACTGCGCGTGCGGCAAAAATTCCTCACCGCACCCTGACGATTCTCTTGCGTCCATTCGCTGATTACCACACGCATCCGCAAGGGCATCGCGTGCAACCCTACACGCAGCAGTTGCTGCAGCCTTGGGCCGATCAAGCGCAAGAGATCGGTCTCACCGAAATCGCATTCACCGATCATGATCGGTATCACGAAGGAATTGATTTTGATGAAATCGAAAAGCTTCGCGAAAATAATCCAGGTCTGAAGATTCGTGCCGGCATCGAGCTGGACAACGATCCGCAGACTTCAGCTGCGGGACGTAAGTGGGTCGAAGAAAATTGGGACCGACTCGATTTCGTTCTCGGTTCCGTCCATTACCTCGAACGCGACGGTCAAATGTTCGATAGCGTGCCGGCCGGCGCAGAACAGTTCGCCGGTCGCGACGTTGATGAAATTTACGTGGATTATTTTCGACGCGTGCGCGAAATCGCCGCTACCGGATTGGTCGATTGCCTCGCGCATATCGATCTGGTCAAAATTCATGGGCATCGGCCGAAGGCCGAGATCGAGTCGCTCATCGGCGAAACGCTCGATTTCATCCGTTCCCGCGATCTTGCGATTGAACTTTCCACGGCAGGATGGCGAAAACCGGTAAAGGAACTTTATCCGAGCGATCGCATCATCGAACTTGCCGTCGCCAGGGGAATTTCATTCACCACCGCCTCCGATGCGCATTCGCACGTACAGCTCGGCGAAAATTACGAGCGGCTGGGGGAGAAAATGGACTCGTTAGGCGTGCGTTCGGCTTACGTTTTCGAGAAACACCAGCGTAAACCTGCAGCCCAGTAGCTTTACATCAAACCCGGTGGAAGACCCATTCCGCCGGTAATCTTGGTCATTTCGGATTGCGCGAGATCCTTGCCTTGTGCGATCGCCTGCTGCACCGCGCTCAAAACGAGGTCCTCTAAAATTTCTATGTCTTCCGGATCGACAATCTCTTTCGCGATCTTGATCGAGATGACATCGCCGGCGCCATTCGCTACGACCGTTACCTTGCCGCCGCCGGCTTGCACCTCCACCGTTTTTTCCTCCAGCTCAGCCTGCGTTTTCGCCATTTGCTCCTGCATCTTCTGAGCTTGCTTCATCAATTTGTTAATGTTCATGCGTCGGATTCTCTTTCACTCATCACGGCTCAAGCCATCCGCCTTCGCTCTTCGCAAAATCGGCACCCGCAAACTTGACGGCTTAAAGCCGTCAAGTTTCTGCGCAGCGAGAGAACGAATAACGTAAGACATCACGATTTGATTTCGCCCTTAAAAATTTCGAGCGCTTCTTTAATGAGCGGATCGTCTTTGAAGGTTTCCGCGCTGCTCGCCTTTTTTGACGGCGGGAATTCGGCCGTCTCGTTTACAACGGGTGCCGGTAAACCTTCCTTCATCACAAATTTTACGGTCCAATCGCGGCCGCTGATTTCTTTCAGGAGCGTTTCGAGGAAGCGCCGATTGTTGTCGGTCGCGAGCGTTTCGATCATCGATTTCTGCTCAGGCGGATAACCGATCAGGAACGTGCGCCCTTCCGCGCTGATTCCGCGCGTGGAATCGACCAGAGTTTTCAAGAATCGTTTTTGCGCTGGAATTTTCTCTGACAGTTGGTGCCAGAGTTCATCGACATTAGCGGGCGCAGTGTCTGGAGGCGGGACAGTTTTCCTGGAGACAGGCTCACTGACCGCAGGCTGGCGCTCTTCAGCCGGGCGTACCGCAACGCTCGCGACTTTTGTGGCGCTGGGAACGGCGGCAATTTTCTTGTCCGCAACTTCTTTCCCGTCACGCAAGGCCGACAGATTTTCAATCACTTCGTTTAGCGTGACTTGATTCAATGTTTGGATCGCTTTGATCACGGCAACTTCGAAATGCAATTTCTTGTTCGGCGCCCATTTCATGCGGCCTTCCGCGGCGGCAAATTGATCGATGAGCTCGAGCAATCGATCGGTTTCGATCACCGCGCTTTCCGTCTCCAAAGACTTTTGCAATTCCGGATTGGCATCGTCCGCGAGCGCTTCCGGTTTCACCTTGAAAATGAGCAGGTCGCGCAGATACGAAATCAGATCGGACGCCAGCTTCATCATGTCTTTGCCCGATTCGCTTTGCTCGTGCACGAGCTCGATCGCTTCCGCCGTGGCGCCGCGCAAGATGCGATCGGTCAAATCCGCGACCGTTTGTTCGCTCGTGAATCCGAAAACTTTGAGCACATCGGCTTCGGCGATCGAATCGCCGCAGAACGCGACGAGTTGATCGAGCATCGATTCCGCGTCACGCAATCCGCCTTCGGCGCCGCGCGCGATCGCGTGCGCAGCCGCGGGCTCAAGCGTAAATTTTTCCTGCTGCGCGATGTATTGCAGATGTTGCGCGATTAATTTCGCCGGGATGCGATGCAAATCGAAACGCTGGCAACGACTCAGGATTGTCGCCAAAACTTTTTGCGGCTCCGTCGTGGCGAAAATAAATTTCACATGCGGCGGCGGTTCTTCGAGCGTCTTGAGCAGCGCGTTGAACGCTGCGGACGAAAGCATGTGCACTTCGTCGATCAGATAAATTTTGTAGCGACCTTTCGCCGGCGCGTAACGAACGTTGTCGCGCAACTCCCGCACATCTTCCACGCTGTTATTGCTTGCGCCGTCGATCTCGATGACGTCGAGGCTGTTGCCGCCGGCGATTTCCTTGCAGTTATCGCAAACGCCGCAGGGCGTGATGGTCGGGCCGTTCACACAATTGAGCGCTTTCGCTAGGATGCGCGCCGTCGAAGTTTTGCCGACCCCGCGCGGACCGACAAAAAGATAGGCGTGCGCGAGACGATTCTGCTCGACGGCATTCTTGAGAGTCTGCGAGACGTGATTCTGTCCTACCAGATCATCAAATGTCTGCGGCCGATACTTTCTCGCGAAAACCTGGTAGCTCACGGTTTCAGTCTAAATGGGTTGATTGGTTCTCGAAAACAGAAAATCAGATTGTGGACAGAATTAGTCGGATTGTTGAATTATCCGCCGTGACATACGGCGCTCACATCCCAGTCTTGTCGATCATGAGGGAATGGAATTGAGCGACCAAGACCTCGATCAGCTCTCGGTTTTCTTTCTCGCCGAGAATGAACAGAGTGCAACGAGCGTTCTCTCGCGCCTGTCGAATTTTATATCGGTCGCAAAGCAGTCGCTCGATTTTGCCGTTTACGACATGCGTTTGAATGACGCGCTGAAAAATGAACTCAGCGCGGTCTTGAAAAATCGCGCCGACGCTGGGGTCGATATTCGAATTTGCTACGACGGCGACAAGCCGTTGCAGCCCGATCTCGCGGCCGGCCAGGATCCGGCGCCGCCGGGCACAGGCGCATTTGTGCAATCGTTAGGCTATCCGTGGCGACGCATCGGCGGGATGAAGTTAATGCATCAGAAATTCATCGTTCGCGATCGCGCGGCAGTTTGGACCGGCTCGCTCAATCTTACCGATGATGCGTTCACGCTCATGGAAAATAACGTCGTCGAACTGATCTCGCCCGTGCTCGCTGATTATTATGCGCAGGATTTCGAACAAATGTGGGCGAAGGAAAATTTCGAAAACACCGGCGAAATTCGGACGACGCCTGTGTCGCTAATGTTTGCGGGTCAACCGGCGACGGTGCGCGTTATGTTTTCTCCCGGATGCGGACTGGCGATTGACGGCGAAATTGCTCAACGTGTGCACGCCGCGCGCCGTCGGGTTCGCATTTGCAGTCTGCTCATCAACTCGTGCACGTTAATCGGGGCGCTGGGAGATTTATTGCGCGAGCGACGTGTAGTGGTTGATGGAATTTACGATCGGACGCAGATGGCGGACGTTTATCGTCAATGGCAGGATGTGCCGCAGAATCGCTGGAAGATCGGCGCGGTGCAGGACATCGTTGCGCGAGCGGGCATCGTCGGAAAAAATTCAACGCCATATTCGCCGACGGGGAGGCACGATTTTATGCACAATAAAGTTCTCGTGATCGACGACACCGTTATCACTGGCTCGTATAATTTTTCGCGCAGCGCGCAGTTCAACGCCGAAAATATTTTGTTCGTCGAAAGCGCGACGCTGGCCGAACGCTACAGCGTTTACATCGATCATCTCATACAGAAGTATGGCGCAGGCCAATGATGGAGCGCGTCAACTCTTGCAGGTCATCCCGAGCGAAGCGAGGGACCTCACGAAATATGAAAGGATGACGCGTTCTGAATTCGCGAGATCCTTCGCTACGCTCAGCATGACCGAGTGGGCGACCGCGCGGCGCTGATCGCCATCGGTACGACACTCCTCCTCGTCTCAGCTGGGCGATGATTTGCGGTTACGAGTTCGCGACTATAGCTGAAGAGCGTGGCGAAGATGCGGGACGAGACGTTTAGTAAATTCGACGGAATCGGCAGCGGAGAGATGCGACCACTCGGGGCATTTGAAGCTAGCCAGCTCGGGATAATCTTCGAAATAGATGCCGCTAACGCCGGTTCTTTTTAGTAATGGCTCCCAAAGCTGAGCTCGCGGGCTGATCCGGTCTTCCAAAGTCTTGAGCCCACCGCTGACAGGCAGACGGACAAAAACGATCTTGCCGCCACGAGCGCGAAGTTTTTCCACCAATCGCATTGTATCGATAAAGCGATCCTCCTGCGCTTTTTTCATTGTCGCCCTGAATGCGTCGAGCGGGATAAAACTTGGTGGCGGTGGCGGCGAAAAAAGACGCAGCCATCTTTGTTGAATCTTGCTCGGTAATTTCCCGGGTTGGGCACAGCGCTCGATCATGCGGGCGCGGCGCTCTCGGTCGAGCGAGGCGAAGTAAGGTGGAAGGGAAGGCGGCACCTGCGCGTTTGGACGATCTGGAATGGGTAATTCCTTCAGGAGAGCTTCGGTCGTGAGATCTTCTTGCTTGAGAAAGGCGACATTTTCTTCCAGCGGCATGGCCAGATATTGGCTGGCCCGCTGAGCCCACGTCTCCGTGTGGTACCGGCGAACCGCTTTTCCGGATCTCTCAAACGGCGGGGAACCTGGAGGTGCAAAAAACAACCGCGGGACAAAACTACAGATGATAGTGCCGTGGAAGCGTTCGTCGTTGATCAGATCAGCGAGCACGGGATAAGCGCAACTTCCGCCCATGGCGAGTTGCACCGGGCGCTTACCCAGACCCTTTTCCAATTCGCCGAGATCGAGATCGAACCAGCCGCGTGAGTCGCCGATGATGACGACTGATTCTGGTTTCACCGCACGGCGTGCGTCTGCCCAGAGATCTTCGGTTGGATTCAGAGTCGGGCCGTAGCCGATTGAGCGGACATAAATTTCCCACGCCACCGCCGCAGCAATCACGACGAGCACAACGACGGCAGTGATTCCGCGCCACGGAATCGACGGGATCGGACGGACAAAATCAGAACTGGAAGTAGATGAAGGCATTGCTGTTTCCTTGAGTGAGAATGATGGCGCACGCCATGGCTGCCCACGCGCTCGTGACACACCAACGCGGGAGACGGCCCACCGCGGCTTCGATGTTCGTGTCGCGCAGCGACCAGTGCGCGACCATCATAGGGAAAGTGACGATGCCGATTTGCAGCATTTCGCGCGTGGCAAGAATCGCGTCGCCATGCGGGTGACCGCCGAACATTCCGCGCAGCATTCGCATGGCGATGGTGAAATCCGAGGCGCGAAAGAAAACCCACGCCAGACAAACCGCGGCGTACGTCGTCAGACCAAGCAGCAACTTCACGGCAAGGTTCTCCGCCCACGCTCGTTCTCCGACGAGAGCTCGCAATGTGTGTTCGACCACCAGATAGAAACCATGGAGCAGCCCCCAAACGACAAAGGTCCACGCCGCGCCATGCCAGAGACCGCCGAGGAACATGACGATCACCAGATTGATTGCGGCGCGCGCCCATCCGACCCGGTTGCCGCCTAACGGAAAATAGAGGTAATCGCGCAGGAAGGTGGAAAGTGAAATGTGCCAGCGTCGCCAGAAATCCGAGAAGCCAATCGCCGCATAAGGAAATCTGAAATTGTCTTTCAAGTGAAAGCCAAGGCAGAGCGCGGCGCCGATCGCGCAGGTCGAATAACCGGCGAAATCGAAAAAGATTTGGCCGGCGAAGGCGATGACGCCCATCCATGAGTCGAGCGCGATGAGTGGCCCAGCATAATTGAAGATTCGATCGGCCGAGCCCGCGAGCAGGGTGTCGGCCAGAACAACTTTTTCGAACAGGCCCAAAGTCATCATCGCCAGGCCCCAGAGAAAGCGGCCTGTTTGCGGCTTCGGCGGAGAGACCAATTGCGGCAGGAAATCTCCGGCGCGAACGATCGGCCCCGCGACGAGCTGCGGAAAAAAGGAGACAGCAAGAACGAAATCACGGAGCGATTTCGTCGGCTGCATCACACCGCGATAAACGTCCAGAGTGTAGGAAAGAGAATGAAACGTGTAGAAGGAAATGCCGACCGGCAAAAGAATATCGAGGTGCGGCGGTTGATAGACGATGCCGATTTGCGCCATCAACCATTTGAAATTTTCCAGCAGGAAATTTCCGTACTTGAAAAATCCGAGCATACTCAAATTCATCGTGACGCTGGCGACCAGCCACACTTTGCGCGAACGAACGCTGCCTGCGCGAGCAATGCGAAAACCCAGCCAGAAATCCATCGCCGTCGTGGAAAAGAGCAGGGCAGCAAACGGAGGGTTCCACGCTCCGTAAAAAATGTAACTCGCAATCACGAGCAGATTTTTCCGCGCGTTCCATGGACGGATGCTCCAATACAAACTGACGACGACGACAAAAAAGACGACGAAACTGATCGAGTTGAAGAGCATCGGAAGTTTATGTGCTTATCTGAAGAAGCCCACGGGCGACAAGTTCTTTAGAATTTCATTGTTCGATCTCCTTATCATTCTGAGCCTCTCCGGAAGACTTCAGCTCAAAGCGTTCGACGAGAGTTCGCTACGAAATGATTCTCTTGGCGGTGGATGGCGGGATGGAGATGATACTTTTCAAATTCTACGGCCGGCCGTAGAAATTCGGCACGTTCCCGTGGAAGTATTTATGAAGAAAAGAATAACGCTGGTGTTCGCTACTTTAGCGCTAACTCTCGCGCTCGCCGCAAATGCACGCGAGCCGATCGCCTCTCCGCCGCAAAGGAAAATCGTTCGCGCGCGCGATCTCGGAATTCCATTCGACGGCACGCCAGGAAAACTCAACGCGATCACGGACGTTGCCGGTGTTGAAGTTGGCTACACGACTTTAATCAGCGGTGCAGGAAAACTGGAACGCGGCAAGGGTCCGGTGCGTACAGGCGTTACGGCCATCATTCCGCGCGGACATAATTCGCTGAACGATCCGGTTTATGCGGGTGTTTTCAGTTTGAACGGCAACGGTGAAATGACCGGAGCCGCATGGGTGGAAGAGAGCGGTTTTCTGGAAGGGCCGGTCGTGATGACAAACACGCACAGTGTCGGGGTCGCGCGTGATGCCGTCATCGCGTGGCGGGTGAAACACGGCGCAGCTGACAACACCGGTTATTGGTGGAGCCTTCCCGTGGTCGCGGAAACATGGGACGGCTGGCTCAACGACGTGAATGGATTCCACGTGAAACCCGAAGATGTTTTTCACGCGCTCGATACTTCGCATGCCGGGCCGATCGAGGAGGGAAGTATTGGCGGTGGCACGGGAATGATTTGTTATGAATTCAAAAGCGGCAACGGAACTGCGTCGCGCTCGATTGAACTGAAGGCGGGAAAAAATACTGCTCCGCGCACTTTTACGGTTGGTGTTTTTGTGCAGGCGAATTGCGGACGTCGACCGCAACTCACGATCGCGGGCGTTCCGATCGGCAAGGAAATTCCGGGCGAAGTTTACAAGGAGGAAGCGGGTTCAATCATCATCGTCGTCGCAACCGACGCGCCGCTTTTGCCTGATCAATTGAAACGGCTCGCGCGTCGCGCTTCGCTCGGCCTCGCTCGCACAGGCAGCGTCTCCGGAAATGGTTCCGGCGATTTGTTCATCGCGTTTTCGACCGCGAATCCAAACGTAGCCAATCCCGATCAGCTCACGCATTCAGTGGAAACAATTCCAAACGATTTACTCGATCCGATTTTTAGCGGTGTCGTGCAGGCGACGGAAGAAGCAATCGTGAATGCGCTCGTCGATAATTCCGACATGACCGGCCGCGATAATCATCACGTCGATGCGTTACCGCATGATCGTGTGCGTGAGCTTTTAAAAAAATTTAATCGTTCCTCGGAACAGCCCGCGCCTTAGTCGCATTTCCTGGAAGCGATATGAAGAATTTGCGTGCATCCGAACAAATGAAGTTGTAGAAAATCCGTACCGGCCCTGATACCACCGAAAGGAGATCCATATATGAAGATGAGACTAATTCCCGTATTCCTGCTTGTTTTTGCAACTTCGATCTTGCTTAAGACTCAATCTGCACAAGCTCAAACCTACTTCGCGTTTCTCGACGGCCCGAGCGAAAACCCGGCCAACGCTTCTCCCGGAACCGGTTTCGCGGCGGTAACAATAGATCTCGTGCTCCATACATTGCAGATTGATCTCACTTTTAGCGGGCTTGCGGGAACCACCACCGCCTCTCATATCCACGCTCCGACTTCGGTGCCGCTTTCGGGTACCGCTGGCGTTGCCACGCAAACCCCTAGTTTCACCGATTTTCCGTTAGGCGTGACGAGCGGAACCTACAATCACACGTTCGACACTCTCGATCTGGCGACTTACAACCCGGCGTTCGTGACCGCAAATGGAGGGATAGTGGCGGGGGCGGAGGCAGCATTGGCCCAGGCGCTGGCCGATGGCGAGGCTTATTTAAACATTCACACCAACTTGTTTCCTGGCGGCGAAATTCGAGGTTTCCTTATACCCGAACCTGCGTCCATTGGCCTCGTGGCCATCGGTGGGCTCACAATTCTTGTGGCCGCTCGCAGAAAATTCCGCAGCTAAAATTCGTTGCGCCGGCGACGGGTCGAGGTGGCGCTTTATTGAGGGGCGTTGGTGTTCACCGCGCCCGGCGAACGATCGCTGCCGGCAAGCGCGAGGATCACATCTGTTTTCGAAATGCTGCCAAGAAGTTTTCGGTTTTCCGACGTGACGACAGGCAGGCGTTCACCATCGTGTTGGCTGAAGCGCTCCATCGCTTCGGTGAGCGAAGCGTTTGGATAGATCACGGGAAATCCTTCGCGCAAAATATCTCCGGCAATAACGAGCTCGGCTAGTTCGGGAGAATTCAAATAACTTTTGATGTCGTGCAGCGAGACGGCGCCGATCAACCGCTCGTGATCGGTGACGTAAAGATAATTGAAACGGCTGGCGGTAAATTTTTGGACGATTTCGCCGAATCGCGCGTTAGGCGAAACTGTCAGCGGATCGCCTTTGATGAGATCGCGCACGTGCAGTTCCGCGAGTTGTTTTCGATAATCGCCGGCACCTTTTCGCCGTAACGCTTCCGCGTAGATCGAGCGTTTACCAATACTGACCGACGTGTAATAACCGACGACGCAAGCGAGCATCAACGGCAGGATGATTTGGTAATCGAGCGTCAGTTCGAAAATCATGATGATCGCCATGATCGGCGCGTGGGTGGCGGCAGCGAGAAATGCGCCCATGCCAACGAGCGCGAACGCGCTCGGATTCAGGAAGGAATGCCCGGGAAGATGTTGTGCGGCCTGGCCAAAAAGAAAACCCAGGCTGGCGCCGACGAAAAGTGTCGGCGTAAAAACACCGCCGACTGCGCCCGAACCGAACGTCGCGCAAGTCGCGAGAATTTTGAAAATCAGAATGGCAAACAAAGCCTGCCAGAGCCACTGCCCGTGCAGAATTGCATCCACGGTGCTGTAACCGTTTCCGCAAACTTCCGGATGCCAGACGGCGAGCGCCCCGACGACGAGGCCGCCCAAACACATTTTCAGATAAACGGGCAATCTCGTGCGGGCAAAGAGCTTTTCGCTCGCGTGCAGCAAACGCACATACCAGGGTGCAATCAGACCAGTCGTTAGGCCGAGCGCGAGATAGGGAATAATTTCCCAATTCGTTGTCAATTTAAACGGCGGGATGTCGTAGAGCGGAGTGCCGCCAAGGAATCCGCGCACAGTCAATGTCGCGATGACGGAGGCGAAAACGAGCGGTCCGAAAATTTCCATCGCGACGGAACCGAGCACGATTTCTGCGACGAAAAGCGCGCCGGCAATCGGTGCGTTGTAAGCCGATGCGATTCCCGCGGCGGCGCCGCAACCGACGAGGAGTCGCAAACGTGGCGTCGACCATTTTCGCCAACGCCCCGCAAGCGATGCGACCAAGGAAGAAAGCTGGACGAGCGGACCTTCCCGACCAATCGAACCGCCCGACGCGATCGTGAAAAGAGCGGAAAGACATTTTACCAGGCTGCGACGCGCGGATATTTTTCCGTCGCCCAGGACAACGGCTTCCATGTAGTCGGTCGTTGTTACTCGTCCCTGCCAGCGTGTGCCTAACGAGATGACGGCGCCGGCCAGCAAACCGCCAACTGCTGGAATGACAACCCGTCGCCAAAGCGGCAAGTGCTCAAAACTTTCCACCAGACCGGGTGCGGAACTGCCGGTTAAAAGTTTATGCGCAATGCTGGTGCAATAACGAAAGGCGATCGAGCAAACGGCGCCGGAAAATCCAATCACACCGGACCAGAAAAGCGTGACCTGCAAATCGCTGGGATGCGCGATTTCTTTGAACCAAATCCAGAGCTTGATCTGGCGCAGGGAAGCGAGTTTCGGATCGGACGATTCCGAAATTGTCTCGCGTTCTGCCACGCACCACGGGAAGCGTGTGATTGCGTTGCGTCAAGAGCCGCTTGTCTGAAGGAACCTTGGGGTGAAGATAACCAATGCACTACATCCAACTGGGGAAGAGTGGTCTTAAGGTTTCGCGGGTAGCTCTCGGCTGCATGAGCTACGGCGTGCCGGAACGCGGCTCGCATCCATGGAGCCTGGATGAAGAAAAAAGCCGACCGTTTATCAAGCAGGCGCTCGATTTGGGAATCAATTTCTTCGACACGGCAAATGTTTATTCCAATGGCACGAGCGAAGAAATAGTCGGCCGTGCGTTAAGAGATTTCGCGAAGCGCGATGAGATTGTTCTCGCGACAAAAGTTTTTTTTCCATGGCGCGATCGACCAAATACGGGCGGCCTTTCGCGCAAAGCAATTTTTGCGGCAATCGATGACAGCCTGCGACGACTCGGGACCGATTTTGTCGACCTCTATCAGATTCATCGGTGGGATTACGAAACGCCGATCGAGGAAACGCTGGAAGCGCTGCACGATTTGATCAAAAGTGGCAAGGTGCGTTACATCGGTGCGTCTTCGATGCATGCATGGCAATTCGCGAAGGCACTTTATCTCGCGGATCTCCACGGCTGGACGCGATTCGTCTCGATGCAGAACCACTACAATTTGCTCTACCGCGAAGAAGAACGCGAAATGACGTCGCTCTGTTTGGAGCAGGGGATCGGTGTGATTCCATGGAGTCCGCTGGCGCGCGGGCGCCTGGCGAGATCGTGGAGCGAAAAGGGAGCGACCGAACGCGCCGCTTCGGATGATTTTGGGAATAAGATGTATGCACACACTGAGGAGGCGGATCGCGCGGTGGTTGATCGTGTGAATGCGTTAGCGAAGGCGCGCGGAATTCCGGCAGCGCAGCTGGCGCTCGCGTGGATGTTCACGAAGTCGTACATCTCGGCGCCGATTGTCGGCGCGACGAAACCGCATCACTTGCAAGATGCCGTCGCCGCGATTGAAGTGCAGTTATCGCCTGATGAGATCGCGCAACTCGAAGAGCCGTACGTTCCTCACCCCGTGCTTGGTTTCGAATAGACGCCATCATTCCGCGCCGCCTCTTGATAGACCAGCATGGCGGCGGCGATATCTTCGACGGCCATGCCTAACGACTTGAAGATCGTTGTTTCGTCTCGACGTGAATCAACCTTCCCGGCGAGCGCTTCGCCAAGTTCGCCGTAGATTTTAGCGCCGGAAAGAATCACATCGCCTGATTCTTTCGTCGCGCCTTCCCGCGAATCGACAAAGATGACGTTGCGCATCGCTTCATCATCGAGTTCACGCCAATCGGGACGGCAAGCGCCGACCGCATTGACATGGCATCCGGGTTTTAACCAGGAACCTTCCAATACGGGCTTTTGCGAGCTTGTCACAGTCACGATGACATCGGCGTCGTGTACTGCTGCTTTCGCTGACAACGCGACAGCGCCGATTTCTTCAGCGAAACGTTCGGCGTGAGAGATGTTCGGGCTCCAGACTCGCACTTCTTCAAAACGCCTAACGAGTCCGAGCGCTTCGTGATGACTGCGCGCCTGCACACCGCTTCCAAGAATGGCGAGCACCCGCGAATCCTCTGGCGCAAGAAGTTTTGTCGCCACGGCAGAGACAGCGGCAGTTCGCATCTCGGTGATCAATCTTCCATCCATGATGGCAAGCGGCGCTCCGGTTTTCGGATCGGCGAGAAAAATTGTCGCCATGTGCGTTGGCATTCCGCGATCGACGTTTGACGGATAGAACGTGACAATTTTCACGCCGAGCCCTTCGGCCAGGGCCGGCATTAATCCGAAAAATCCACCGGGCGGATTAATTGCGATAACGGATCGAACTGGCTGGTTTACTTTCTCATGGGAGAAATCGATGAGCGCCTTCGCCATGGCGGGGATCAAATCCTCCATCCGGAGGCGCTCTCGTACTTCTTGTTCCCCAAGATAAAACGTCATATGATTACTACTTACTTCGGCACAAAATCAGCTTTATAATCAACGAAACCCGGTCGGAGCGAGGGAATACAAATGTTTACATCAAATCGAAAGCCTGAATCTATCGAACCCGCGATTCCACCCGCGCGGCCACCAATGACACCCACGCAGCAACCCAGCCGCCTTTCTCCAGTTGCACCGACGCGATCAGGCGGTTTGCTTTCCAGCGGAGTTTCGATCAAAGGCTCGGTGAGATTTCAGAGCGAACTCTTGATTGATGGCGAGGTCGAAGGAACGATTGATTCGCCGGGAACGCTTACGATCGGCAAACAAGCGCGCATACGCGGCGAAATCAAAGTGAAATCTGTGGTGGTCCAAGGAACAGTCGAAGGGAATATTTCCGCGACAGAACGTTGCGAACTTCAGGCGGGTTGCACATTGCATGGCGACATCGAAGCGCCGCGGCTCGTCGTGGATGAGAACGCAACGTTCTTCGGCAGCGCCAAGGTCGCCACGAAGAAGGAAGGTTAAGCGCGGCGGCGTTTCGGAATGGGCAAAAGGACCGTCTAGTCTTTCCCGTCCAATTCGGCCAGGAGCTGTTGCTGCAAATGGCGACGCGCTGATTTTTTAATCGCGCGTTTTTCCGCCGCGACGGTCTGCTTCTCCGCCAGCCTTTGCTGCCGCGTCCGTGTATCGACGTCCTGCGGCAGATGTGAAATTTTTGGCCGCTGCGAACCGACCCTGCGTTCGTTAGGCTTGGCGTACGGATTCATTCGGTTGTTTCTCGAGCCAAAGATGTGCCGCCTCCAGATCCGCACTCGTTAAGCCGTGCCCGCCATTTACGAATTGAGAACTCACGTCCGCCCCGCATTTGCGCAGAAGATTAGCGAGTCGCTCGGTTTCCGATGGTTCGATAATCGAATCCTGATTTCCCGCGGAAATAAAGACCGATACGGCAGCCAGATTTGGAAGCGGCTCGGGTACGATCGGGACCATGGCGCGAAAGAGAATCGCGCGATGGAGGATCTCTGGCCGAAGCAGTAACACACCCGCCGCGATATTTGCGCCGTTCGAATAACCCACGGCGATGATTTTGTCGGCAACCAATTCATAATGTTGCGATGCGGCGATAATAAAATCGGCCAACTCCTGTGTGCGCCTCGCCAAATCCTCCAGATCAAATACTCCTTCTGCGAGCCTGCGGAAAAAGCGCGGCATTCCATTCTCCAAAACTTTTCCGCGCGGACTCAGCAGGGCAGCGTCGGGATCGAGGCTGCGACCGATTGGGATGAGATCGCGTTCGTTGCCGCCGGTCCCGTGAAGCAGCAAAAGAGTGCGCGCTGAATTTCCGGGAATGAACTCGTGTAGAAAATCCAGTTTTTGCGTCATGAATTCTTCGGCACCGTGATCGGTGGCAAAATCTCTTCGATTTCTGTGCGCGAATCTTCAAGCCATGGCGGAACACGCAAATTGTTTCCGAGTTCTTCCAGATTTTCGTCCAAAGTAAATCCCGGCGGATCCGTCGCGATTTCGAAGAGCACTCCGCCCGGCTCGCGAAAATAAATCGAGTGAAAGTAAGTGCGCTCCATTATCGGACTGACGTTGTAGCCGAGGCCGATGAGATGCTCCCGCCACGTGCGTTGTTCTTCATCATTTCGCGCGCGAAAAGCGATATGATGCACGGACCCAGCAGCAACCTGCCCGGGATAACTTTCCGGCATGCAAAGTAAATCGATCGTCCTTCCGGCGCCGGTGATACTTGAAGCAGCAAAGCGAAAACGATTCCCATCCTGGTCGACGAGTCGATAACCAAAGCTCTCGGTTAGGAGTTTCGCCGTGCGTTCGTATCCTTCGAGCGCCAGGGAGACGCTGTGGAATCCGCGTAGCGAATATTCGATCGGGACCGAACTGTGCGACCATGGTTCCGCTGCGTCGCTGGAACTTGAGGCGATCAGTTCCAGCAGGAGACCATCGGGATCGATGAAGCGAATTACTTCTTCGCCGAAGCGAGTGATTGTTTTCTCGGCCGTGACATGCTGTTGCGCCAGGCGTTCCAACCAATAACCAACCGCGTGCGGTGTAATGGCGAACGCAGTCGTTTCAACCTGACCGGTGCCGCGAACACCACCCCGTGCCCCTGGCCAGGGGAAGAACGTGAGAATGGTTCCGGGCGTTCCGCGCGCATCGCCAAAGTAAAAATGATACGTGCCGGGATCATCGAAATTTACCGTACGCTTCACTAAACGCAGGCCGAGCAGCCCCACATAAAAATCGAGATTACGCTGCGGATCAGTCGCAATCGCAGTGACGTGATGAAGTCCGCTGATGGAAAGGTTCATACGGTTTGTCGTTATAGCGCCCCTGTTTGTTGCCGGTTCAAGAATTGCATTATACCAATCTTCCCGATCGATCGATTCTCAAATCTTCCTTCATTTCTTGCCTGTTGATGTTCGCCACGTAAATGAATTCTGATAGGAGCACGTTATGAATTGGGATGCGATTAATGCCATTGCGCAGCTGATTAGTTCGATCGGCGTGATTGTCTCGCTCCTTTATCTCGCGGTGCAGGTGCATCGCAGCACGCGCATCACGAAACTGGCCGCGCAAGATGCCGCGACGACTGCGTTGCGAGATGTCACGCGGCCGTTCGCGGAAAATCCTGAAGTGGGAACGATTTGGCGCAAAGGTCTGGAAGATATCAACTCACTTACGCCCGATGAAAAAGCGCGTTTTTTTCACGTCGCTTTTCAATTTCTCAAAGCGATGGAGACGATTCACTTCCATTACATTTACGGGGTGATGGAAGAACAGATATGGCGTGGCTGGCGTAACCTTTATCGTGATTACCTCGATTCTCCCGGGCTGAATTATTACTGGAACCTGCGCCACAATCTTTTCTCCGATCGCTTTCAGGAATTCGTGGCCGCCTTGGAACAACCGAAGCATCGCATGACTGTGGGTAATCTCCTTGGTAAAGAAAATCCCGGCGCGAGCGGCTAACTCTTTCGCCGAAGAATTCGTTAACCAGCAAAGGTAACAATCGAGTTACCTTTCGTCAGTAGCCGACGAAAGCGCGACTCATTACAGGTTCGGCGTGAAAAAACTCATACCTTTTGTTGTGATCGCGCTCTTCGTGGCGCCATCGTTCGTGAAAGCTGGCGTGCAGGATCGACTCTTCGATTTTACCGATGCCTACTATTTGCAAAACGGAATCAATCCCGCCGCGATCGACGGCCGGCGCCAACCCGGCCCGAAAACGCTGAATGATATCGCGCGCAAGAACGGCCGCGATCTGGATCGAACGCCGATCATCGCGAGTGAGCGATATCGATAATCTTTTCAAAAAGGTTACGTCACGAAACGGACGCGGCCGCTGACGGATGTTTTGCATTACAGCATTTGTCCGGTGATCAAAGAGCCGCGGAACGGCGGAATCGCGCCCGATCAATTTCTGGCGATCACGCGCAAAGCGGACGGTTCCGCGCTCGAACCAAAATTTCTTGCGGAATTCAACAGTTTGCAGACAACGGGAAGGCTGGCGAATTGATTTGATCGAACAAGACGCCAAGTCTGGCGTCTAAGAAAATTAGGGTAAAAAGGGTTGCCGCTCCGGATTAATTTTCGGGGCGGCTTTTTTTGCACCGCACTTCTGCGAGGGGAGTCAGCAGAGGCGAGATTTTTGGCTCGCCTCGGTTCCGGCTTAACGGTCACGCTAAGAGCATGCGAATCTCGAAGATATTTTCTGTCCTCTTTTTCGTAACAGCGTGGACAATATCGTCCTCTATCGCGTCGACCCACTTAGAGAAGCCGAAGATGAAAGCGATCGTTGTTCATGAATACGGCGGTCCCGAAGTGTTGAAGAACGAAGATTGGCCGCGACCGGAGCCGAAGGAAAATGAAGTTCTCGTAAGAGTGATCGCGAGCGGGGTGAATCCGGCCGATCCGCTAATCGTTTCCGGTAAGTATGCGAAGCAATTTGGAACTCATTTGCCATTGATTCCCGGGTACGACATTGCGGGCGTGGTGGAAAAAACGGGTGCGCAAATTACGAAATTGAAAATCGGCGATCCCATTTTTGCTTTCGTCCTTTGGGGCGGCGGTTGGGCGCAGTACGCGGTCGCGACGGAAGGGGAAGCTGCTCTCAAACCGAAATCGATTGGCTATGTCGAAGCGGCGGCGGTACCTCTCGCGGCGTTAACGGCATGGCAGGCGTTAATCGACTCGGCGAAATTAAGCGCGGGGCAAACGGTCCTCATTCATGGCGGATCGGGCGGAGTCGGAAGTTTCGCAATTCAAATCGCGAAAGCGCGGGGTGCGAAAGTGATCGCGACCACCTCCACTGCAAATCAAGATTTACTTAAGCAATTGGGTGCCGACGTCGCCATCGATTATACGAAGACGAAGTTTGAAAGTGTGGCGAAGAATGTCGATGTCGTGCTCGATCCAGTCGGAAGGGATACGCTGGCGCGTTCCTACGCCGTCGTGAAAAAAGGCGGCGTCGTCGTCTCACTCGTCTCGGGCCTCGACCAAAAGGAATTGGATAAATATGGAATTCACGGCGTGCCGCTTGCGGCTAAGCCGAATGCCGATGAGCTCGCTGAGATTGGGAAACTGATCGACGAGAAAAAAATCAAGCCGATTGTCTCTCAAGTTCTGTCGCTTACCGATGCCGTGAAAGCCGAAGAGCAAGCGGAAACGCATCACACGCGTGGCAAGATCGTGATCAAAATCGCGGACGAGCCTGGCGCCTAACGAACATCCTATGAAAAACAAAATCGTTCTTGTTTTTGCGACGTTGTGCGCCGCATCAGTTTTCGCGCAATCGTCGCCGCCATCGATGAAAGCCGTGGTCATGCACACTTATGGCGGTCCCGAGGTTTTGAAATACGAAGAGGTAGCGCGCCCCGTCCCGAAAGAGGATGAGATTTTAATTCGTGTGATCGCGGCTTCGGTCAATCCGGTCGATGTTGCCATTCGCTCCGGAAAGTTTGCGAAATATTTTCATACCGACCTTCCGTTGATTCCCGGCATGGACGCATCGGGAATCGTGGAAAAAACCGGGGCAAAGATCGTGAAATTCAAAACGGGCGATCCGGTCTACGCGTTTTTCACTTTGGAAAGGGAAGGGGGATACGCACAGTTTGTTATCGCGAAGGCGAACGAAATCGCCGTTAAACCAAAAGCGCTTAGTTACGAAGAGGCCGCGGCGGTGCCGGCGGTTGGATCGACGGCATGGCAGGCTTTAATCGAAACGGCGAAACTCGAGGCGGCCCAAACAGTTCTTATTCAGGGCGGGTCCGGCGGCGTTGGACATTGTGCAATTCAAATCGCAAAAGCGCGTGGCGCGCACGTCATTGCCACGGCGTCGACAAACAATCAGGATTTCCTCAAGAAAATGGGCGCTGACGAAGCGATCGATTACACCAAGACGAAGTTTGAGGATGTGGTGAAAGACGTCGATGTCGTGCTCGACGCCGTCGGAGGAGAAACGCTCGCTCGTTCATACGGCGTGGTGAAGAAAGGCGGGATCATTGTTTCAATTGCGGATGAGCCCGATGAAGCGGTGCTGAAGGCGCACGGAATTCGCGGCGTCTCAATCTCTGCGGTGCCGAAAGCAAGCGTGCTCGAAGAACTGACCGCGCTGATCGACGCGAAAAAATTAATGCCGGTTGTTTCCAAGACTTTCCCATTGGCCGAAGTCGCGAAAGCACAGGAAGCAATTGCTACGCGGCACACGCGTGGAAAGATCGTTCTCAAAGTGGCTGAAGAAACGAAAGTCGCCGCGGATCGAAGTTAGGAATGAATCTATTAATGGTTCTCGGAATTTTCGCGGTTGGTATCGTCGCCGGACTGCGCACGTTTACTCCGCTCGCAATCGTTTGCTGGGCCGCGCATTTTGGATGGCTGAACCTCACTGATTCGCGTTTGTCTATCCTCGCCAGTCCCGTGGCAATCGGAATTGCGTCGCTGCTGGCGTTCGGTGAACTGATTGCGGACAAGCTGCCAAAGACTCCAAGCCGTATTTCGGCCGGACCGCTGATGGCGCGAGTTTTTTCCGGTGCTTTCGCGGCAAGCGCGGTAGCAATAGGCATGCATCACCCCATCATGCTCGCGATCATTCTTGGCGTAGCTGGAGCGCTCGCGGGAGCTTTCGGCGGATATTATCTCCGTCGTTCGCTCACGAAGGGATATAACCTGCCCGATATCATTGTCGCATTGAGCGAAGATTTAGTTGCGGTTGGTGGCGGCTTCTTTCTAGTCAGGCAAATGCTGCTGGCTTAGTGTAGCAAAAATTATTTCCTGTTTCCGAATGTCTGAACACGAGCCTAACGAGCAATCCGAATTACCAGAAGGTGAGGATGCGTCGCCATCCGCCCAAGAGCGGCCTGCCCGCCCTTCTTCGCTTACGCCAGAACAACGCCGGTTGCTTGGAAAACCGCGTCCTCTGCATGAACGGGTCGAGGCGGAACAACGCAGTAATCAAACCAATGCTGCTGAGTCGGGGCCTGGACCACAAAGAGAACGCGAAACGCGAACGAGCGCGCGGCAAGCGAAGGAACCTCTCGTAGAAACGGCCGGAGCGAAGGGGGTAGGCGAAGAGGGAGTCGCGCAACGTGCCGCGGCCAGGCGGTCGGACAACAAATCTTCAAGTCGCAGCGAAATGCAACATGCGGCCCTCATTATCGGCGCTCTCCTGATTCTCTTTCTCACATTCTATGTCGGCAAAAAATTCGATTACTTGCGTTACCTACTTTTGACGCGGAATCAGCCCAAGCTAAATGAAACCGTCCCAAGCAAATTTAACGCTACGTCCGCGGATGAGTTAATCGAACAGGCGCTCACGGCTGAGCGGTCGGGTAACTGGCACGATGCGGCGGAACGCCTGATCGCTGCCAAATACAAAAACTTAAAATATCCCGGGATTCTTTTCCGCGTCGGCAAACTTGCCTACGACCATGGCGATTTTAATTCTGCCGACAGACTTTTCGAACGCGCGATCGCGTTTGGCGAAAACGCGGCGACGGCAAATTATTTTCGTGGACTGCTGGCGACACGTCATCGCGATTTACCCGCGGCCGAACGTTTTTTTGAGGCCGCGGCTAACGCCGATCCTTTCACGCCGGATTACTATTACTATTGGGGCGAAGCGCTCCGCATGGATCATCATCCGCAGGAAGCGATTGTTCGCTACCAGCAGGCGGAACATCGCGCGCGCACTGATCAGGACGCGGCCGTCTGCCGGTTCAAGGTGCGGATGGCGCGGATCGAAGCGGGGGACGTTGATAAGCTCAACGAGGAGATTCAGAGACTCGCGAAGGACAACTTCTTGACGGTCGATTGGTTAATGACCGATGCAGCGGTAAAAATACGGGGAGGCAAGATCGACGAAGCCTTGCGAAGAATTTACGAAGCGCGCGCTGGCGATAGTCGGCGTGGACTCTTCCTTTCCTGCGCGAGCGATGCGTTGTTCGATGACGCGAGCAAGAAGCGAGTCGAAATAGCGATGGCTTGCGGGTCGGGGACATCGATTCCGACACCGCTGCCCTAACGAAATAAAAAAGCGGCGTTCGGTGACCGCCGCCTAATTTGAAAATTTAAAGAGCGCTAGGCGAGACGCCGGCGCAACGATGCCAGCAAAAGACCGCCCAGTCCCAAACCGAACAAGGCATACACGGACGGCTCTGGAATTACCGTAGGTTCGAGTTGGAAATCTAATCCGTCCTTGGGAATTTTGATCGTGAGAACATCGGACGTGCCATCGATGGATGCGAGAGTCTCAGAGCCAAAATCAAACGTAATCGTGCCCTGATAGGTGCCGCTAAACGCAAATGGCGTGGGCATCGATTCTTTCATGCCGGAATAATCATGCACGCCCTGTTGGAGCATGAAGGAATCGCTGATCGAAAAGCCCCCGGCTGTTCCTTGCAGAGTTACGTGAACAGGAAGACTGCTTTCGAGATCAATCGAGAAGTTGTAGAGCAAAGAGAAAAAGTCGCCCGCGTCGGCAGAAAAAGTCCCGGAAACGCCGATCGTCGCGGAACTGTTCGGAGTAATGTTGATATCGGTGGCGCCAAGGATCTGCACCAGACTTCCGCCGATGATCTGAGCGGTCATGTCGTTATTAAAGAAGACGCCACTCGGAGTGAAGCTCGGCTGATCGGGATCGAGCGTTAAGCTTCCGGCATTCGCCAGCGGACAGAAAATAGAGAGAGCTGCGGCAGTAGATAATGAAATGAGATGTTTACGCATAATCGTGGGACCCCTGTAGTCGTGCGGCATACTGCAAAATTTCCCCGGGGCAGGTCAAGCCTTTTTTACCGGTTTCCCATAGGGTGAACGACCACCTTCCACAGCTTATAGGGCTCAGTGCGAGCGTTTCGTCCGCTGTTAAAGCGCGGCATATTCTGAATCTGTGATGCGGTCACGTAAATTGCCTGACCTGGTCCCCAACTCATTGTGTCCGGCCAACTGAGGCGCTTGAATGATCCCTTGCGCCGTCGATTGAAGCCGCGACAATCGCGTCTACGTTTTTGGCCGTGAAACTTTCCAAATTCAAAATTGCAAGTTGGATTGCTGTTCTGGCTCTTGTGCCGCATCTCGCTAAGGCGCAAGCGCAGCTCGATCAGTCAGCGATGGCACCGGCCGATAAACTTCAGGTCGAAACCATTGCGTCGGTACCGATTCAAATTCGACAAAAACTTTTGTCGCAAATGGATGAACATGCGCGCGAAAAATTTGCTCAGCAATTTCGCGAGCTACCAGCGAGTGGTGCTTCGAATGCAAAAATCAACGCTCTTTTTATGGCGTGGGGCGCACTCGATCCTGTCGCTGCGATTACAAACGCCAAAACGTTTTCCACACCAGACACGCGCCGGGTTGGCGTGGAAGCGCTTCTTTATGGAATGAAACCGGAGGAGGCCGGGAAAGTAGCTCCTTTAATAAGAGGCTTTGCGGATGATTTCCTTCCGCCGGGGCAGAAGCAACGTTTCCTCGGCATAAGTATCGTAAAGTGGAGCCAGGCCGATCCGCCTGCCGCCGCGCGTTTCTTCGCTGAAGTTTATCCCGGTGCCGGTGCGCGTTTGGTAAAACCTGGAGGAGGAGACGGTGACCTCATTGTCGCGATCAAAGGCGTCGCGACAAATTGGGGCGCTGCTTCGCCGCAGGCTGCGCTTGAGTGGCTTCACGATAATGTGAAGCCCGAAAGCGTTATTGCGAAGCAAGATCTGGTCATGGGTTGGCGGCGTAAAGATGCCAAAGCAGCTTTCGCTTATTTGTGTGCGCACACCGCTACACCGGTTGAGCAGGAAGTAGCCGGCGCGATGGCAGCTTTAATGGCGGACCAGGATCCGCGTGTTTGTCTTCAATGGGTCGAATGGATAAAAGATGAAAGGTCGAGGCGGCAGACGCGGCTGGAGATTGCAGAACTCTGGGCGCGGCACGATCCGATAGCAGCGGCTGAATGGGCTCGCGGCTTGTCGGGCAAGGAAGCTAACGGACCAGTTGCAGTAGTAGCAGGAGTTTGGGCCATAAGTGATGGACCTGCCGCGGAAAAGTGGATTCAAACATTGAAGACTCCAATACGTGATGCGGGGATTCGCGGTTACGCCATCTCGACATCAGGGAAAGATCCGAAAGGCGCGCTGGCCTGGGTCACAAAAATGAAAGACCGCAATGTGCGTATGCGCCTGATGTTCGCTATTGCTTCCGAATGGTCGAAGGAGAATCCCACGGATTCCAAAGCCTGGGTCGAACAGAACAGGCAGCTATCGGACGCGGATAAGAAGCGGTTGCTGAGCGGCGAAATCGACTGACGAGCTCTCGCTGATATAGATCAGACAACTTGTCCGGCGTCAGCGCGATTCGTTAGGAATCCAAAATCGGGGTACAGTTTTTCCTGGTTAAAGGGATATGGGCGGTGAGGGTTTCGAACCCCCGACCTACTGGGTGTAAACCAGCCGCTCTACCACTGAGCTAACCGCCCGTCTTTGCCTGACCATACGTCAGCTTCCGAACTGCACAGAAGTTATTTAGTCCCGCTAATTCGTAAATAGGAAACTAAGCCCCCAAAAAGTAACTAAGCTATTTAGTTGCAGTTAACAAAAGATAGTCTATCTACAGCGCCATGGACTTGTCTCTTAATAAGCTAAAGGAAGCAATCTCAATCCGTACACAAATTCAAACGTTGGAAAAGCGACTCGCTGGTGTCTTCGGAACCAGTAGTGGTGGTGGCGGCGGTTCTAGTTCGCGTTCTACTTCGTCAGGTGGCAGTGGTCGACGCAGAATGTCGGCTGCTACTCGCGCGAAACTTTCCGCAGCTGCGCGTGCACGCTGGGCGAAACGTCGCGGCGGTCGCACTACGACTACTGCAGCTCCGGCTCCGGCTAAGAAATCGCAAAAGCGAGGTGGCTTGACCGCAGAAGGTCGGCGCAAACTCTCCGAAGCGATGAAAGCTCGTTGGGCCGCGCGTAGACGTGCGCAAAAGAAATAGCTTCCTAGCTAGCGGTAGATTTCTAATTTCCAACCTACTCGCTCAGTCGATCGACTGGGCGAGTAGGTTGTGCCGTTAATCACTCTCTCGGTTCCGGCCGACCTGTCTCCCGCTGAACAGTGCTACTGTCAGCGGTTTACCATCTGCATGGCAGCTTCCGGATAACGTAACCCAGCAGCGACGCCGTTCGGCGCAAGTTCGTCCAGGCGCACCAGGTCTTCGCTTGTTAGGCAAACATCAATCGCGCCGATATTTTCCCACAAATACTTTCGATGTTTGGTCCCAGGGATCGGGACAATGTCTTCACCTTGTGCCAACACCCACGCGAGAGCGAGCTGCGCTGCGGTACATCTTTTTTCCTGCGCTATTTCGCCTACGCGACGCACTAATTCGAGATTGCGCTGAAAGTTCGCGCCTTGAAAGCGCGGCGATTGGCGCCGGTAATCGTCCGCTGCCAAATCTTCGAAGCGTTTGATTTGTCCGGTGAGAAACCCACGGCCGAGAGGGCTGTAAGGAACAAAGCCAATGCCAAGCTCCCGGCATAACGCGAGAATACCTTCTTCGGGATCGCGCGACCAAAGTGAGTATTCAGATTGTAATGCCGTGATCGGATGCACCGCGTGCGCGCGCCTGATTGTTTCGGGGCCAGCTTCCGACAAACCAAGGTAGCGAACCTTTCCTTCGCGCACTAACTCAGCCATCGCGCCGACTGTTTCTTCAATTGGCGTGTCGGGATCGACACGATGTTGGTAGTAGATGTCGATTACCTCGACATCGAGTCGGCGCAAACTCGCTTCGCAAGCTAGTCGAACATAGTCTGGCTTTCCGCTGATTCCGCGCGTGGCTGGATCTTTTGCATCGCGCACGATCCCAAACTTTGTCGCGAGAATTATTTCGCCGCGATGCCCTCTTAAGACGCGGCCGACCAGCTCTTCGTTGGTAAACGGCCCATACATGTCGGCCGTATCAAAGAAGGTAATCCCGAGATCAAGCGCGCGATGTAATGTTGCGATCGATTCTTCATCATCCCGGCCGCTATAAAAATCGGACATGCCCATGCAGCCAAGTCCGAGCGCCGAAACTAACGGGCCACCACGTCCAAGTTTACGTTGTCGCATAAATTAAGTTTGGCCGATCCATGTGCGTGGCGCTACGTCGCACCATCGCTCGCGGATTTCATCAAAAGTTTCCTTGCTCAACGCACCGGATGCGAGAAGGGCCGCATTTTGTTTCCAGCGTTCAGGCTTCGTCGTTCCAACAATCGCGAGATGCACTCCAGGAACATGCAAAGTGAAACGCAATGCGACTGAGACCGCCTTGTCCAGGTTGGTGGTGCGCAAGAAGGAATAATTGAGCTTTCGCAATCGCGCCCAGTACTCCTGATGATAACTACTTGAAGGTTTGTGCGTAGTTTTCCATGCCGCATTCGCAATTGGTCGTTTCGCGATCACTCCCATTCCGTGCTTTCGCGCCAGAGGTAGCACACGCTCGATCGCTTCCTGGTCGGCGATGTTGATGGATGTTTGTAATGAATCGAATGCGCCGGATTCGACGGCGTAATGCGCGGCATGTCCGTCTCCACTGTAGCCGATGTAACGCGTGTAACCCCGATCGCGCGCCGTCTGCAATGCAGTAATTGCGTCGCCTTTCCGCAGCACTTTCTCCTCACAGCTGTGCAAATGCACGATGTCGAGATGATCGGTTTGTAGTCGGCGCAAACTACGTTGGATACTTTCCAGGATGGAATCCTGCGTCCAGTTAGCTGCGCTTTCAATGCCGTGAGGATGGCCGCACTTCGTGAAAAGATAGTAATCGTCGCGGCGATCACTCACCGCGCGGCCGATCATTTCCTCGCTGTTGCAGTAACACTCCGCGGTATCGATGACGTTCAAACCCGCGTCGAGCGCGTTGTGCAACAAGGTATCGACCGTTTCTTGTTCGGCTTTCTCGTAACCGATTTCCGACGCGCCAAAACCGAGAACGGAAACGCGCATGTCTGTTTTCCCGAACTGCCGCGTTTCCATCAAGATATTGTAGGGCGTTTCTGTGAAACGCCAATGTGGGAATGGCGCCTAAGACACGCGCGCTAATAATGCTTGTCATCCCGAGCGCAGCGAGGGACCTCCCGAATTAGTGTTGCGTTCGCTGCAAGTGAAACGCAGCACCTCTGCGGATTTCGTGAGGTTCTTCGCTTCGCTCAGAATGACAAGCGAGTAAGGCCGCGACCTTTTTCGATTCGTCCGATTACTTTTGCTTTGAGTTGTTGCGCCACTGCTTTCGCATCTTTCGGCGCAACGATCGCGACCATGCCGATTCCCATGTTAAACACCTGAAACATTTCGGCGCGATCGATCTTTCCGTTTTGTTGCAGCAGTTGGAAAATTTTCGGCACAGGCCAGCTCTTCGTATCGATGATCGCATTGCAATTTTTCGGCAGAACACGCGGAAGGTTGTCGACCAGTCCGCCGCCTGTGATGTGTGCCAGGCCTTTGAGTTTTGACCGCGAAAGTTTTGCGAGCAACGGCTGATAGTTTTTGTGGGTGCGCAACAGTTCATCGCCAATTGAAGTCGTTAGGCCAGTGACACGCGAGTTTGGCTTTAGCCGCATCTTTTCGAAAAGAATCCTGCGCGCGAGCGAGTAACCATTCGTGTGCAACCCGTTCGATGCCAGACCGAGCACAATGTCTCCCGGTTTTATTTTTCGGCCGTCGATCATTTGCGAACGATCGACAACACCAACAATGCAACCCGCCAGATCGTATTCACCTTTGCGATACATTCCAGGCATCTGCGCGGTTTCGCCGCCGATCAGCGCACAACCCGCCGCGCGACAGGCTTTCGTGAATCCACGTAAGAGCTGACCGAAAACCTGCGGTTCCAACTTTTCGGCACCGATGTAATCAAGAAAAAAAAGCGGACGCGCGCCAAGAACAGCGATGTCGTTTACGCAATGGTTCACGAGATCCGCGCCGACCGTGTCATGTCGGTTAGTGGCGAATGCGATTTTCAGTTTGGTTCCCACGCCATCGACGCTCGCGACCAGGACGGGCTCGCGCATGCCGGAAAAATTCGGCGCGAACAATCCGCCGAAGCCGCCAATTATCCCGAGCACTTCGGGTCCGTGCGTTTGCCTAACGAGTTGTTGGATCCTGCTTTTTAGGCGATTGCCCAGATCGACGTCGACGCCGGCGCGGGCATAAGCTTTTTTCATAGTGGAGGGACGCGCGCTGTCGCGTCCCTAAAATTTTGGACATGACGGCGCATGTCCCTCCAATTCATTTCAGGTCGGCAAAAAGCGTAGGATGCGCACCATCTGTTGCCAACGCTTTGGCACGTGCCTCACGTTTTTCCATGATGAACTTATCGAGCGCAGGATCAACGGGGAGGGGATAATTGCCGGTGAAACAGGCGAGACAAAATTCGTTCACCGGCTTTCCCGTTGCGCGCACCATTCCTTCGACGTCGAGGTAACCAAGACTGTCGACGCCAAGATATTCGCAGATTTGTTCCATCGGGAGCTGATTCGCGATCAGTTTTTCCGGATCGGGAAAATCGATGCCGTAGTGACAGGCGAAACGGTGCGGCGGACAGCTTACGCGCATGTGCACCTCTTTCGCGCCGGCTTCGCGCAGATTTACGACACGCGCCCGCGCGGTTGTTCCGCGAACAATCGAATCGTCCACGACAACGACGCGTTTTCCTTCCACCGCTTCTTTGATCAAGTTCAGTTTCACGCGAACATCGAAATCGCGGATGAGCTGGCTCGGTTGCAAAAACGTGCGGCCAATGTAGTGATTGCGCACAAAGGCGTGTTCGAAGGGAATATTCAGTTCGTGCGCAAAACCAAGCGCAGCATAGTTCCCGGAATCGGGCACTGGCACCACAATGTCGGCCTCGACAGGAAACTTGCGCGCAAGTTCGCGGCCCATTTCCGTCCGCACTTTTGCGACATTGACCCCGCCAATGATGCTGTCGGGCCGCGCAAAATAAACATACTCGAACATGCAGAAGGCATGTTGCTCGTCGCGAAATGGCCATTCCGAGCGAATGCCGTCCTCACTAATAATGAGCACTTCGCCCGGTTCCACTTCGCGAATGAATTCGGCGTGGATCAAATCGAACGCGCAGGTTTCTGATGCGAGAACGTACGCGCCATCGAGTTTGCCGAGCGCGAGCGGTCGGAAACCAAATGGATCGCGCACGCCGATGATTTCGCGTTCGCTCATGATAATGAGCGAGAACGCGCCTTCGATCCGTCTCAGTGCACTCAGCACGCTCGCGCCATTGTCAGCGGGGCGTGCGAGAAGATGCAGGATAATTTCGCTGTCAGCCGTCGTCTGAAAGATTGAACCCTTGCGTTCCAACTCATCGCGCAAGACATCGGCGTTAATAAGATTTCCGTTGTGCGCAATGGCCATTTGCCCGCGGAAGCAATCGACAACGAATGGTTGCGCGTTTTTAATTGTGCTCGATCCCGTCGTCGAATAGCGCACGTGTCCAAGCGCGCGCGTGCCCTTTAACTTTTCCAGTTCCTGCTGACCGAAAACCTGCGAGACGAGTCCCATGTCGCGATGGAGTTGAAAAGTTGAGCCCGGCCCCGTGTTCGTGACGATGCCCGCGCTTTCCTGCCCGCGATGTTGGAGCGCGAAAAGTCCGTAGTACGTGAGCACCGCGGCGTTCGGGTGACCGAAAACCGCGAAGATGCCGCATTCATGCCGCGGATAGGGGGATGCGTTCACGGCGTATTATACCGGTTCCGTTGCACGCTGCGAATCCTCGATGGCATTTCGAATCGAATTAAACCAATCGTCATACAATTCTGCAATCGGCCAGGACAATACTTGTCCGTTTGTTTTGATCGAAAGATTGTCACCACCGGTGCGGCCGATAGAGCGAAACGGCACCTGGCATTTCTCGAGTAAATCTTTTGCTTCATCAAAATTTTCAGGTGTAACGGAGATCACTATGCGTGATTGCGCTTCATTGAAGAGCAACTGATCCATGCGCAAGGAGGTTTGTTCAAGATCGATTTCTGCGCCTAACGAGTGATCGGGGTTGAAGCACGATTCGGCGAGCGCGACAGCCAGGCCGCCCTCCGAGCAATCGTGCGCGCTCTTCACCAATCCGGAACGGATGAGCTCGCGCGTCGCATTTTGAATAGCCAGCTCGCGCTCGAGATCCAGACGCGGTGGCAATCCTTCCTTTCGTCCATGACACACCTTTAGGAAATGTGATGCACCGAGCTCGTCGCCGAGTTCACCCATGAGAATGATTTCGTCGCCCGCCCCTTTAAAAAACTGCGTCGTGATATCGCGTTCCTCATCAATAAGGCCAACCATCGCGATTGTCGGCGTGGGATCGACGGCACCGGCCGGGCTCTCATTATATAAAGAGACATTGCCGCCAATCACCGGCGTGCCGAACGCGCGACACGCTTCGGCCGCGCCTTCGACCGCTTCGCGAAGTTGCCAGAAAATTTCCGGCTTGTAGGGATTTCCGAAATTCAAATTGTCGGTGACAGCGAGCGGTTTCGCGCCGGAGCAGGTGAGATTTCGCGCCGCTTCGGCCACCGCGATGCGCGCCCCTTCGCGCGGATCGAGTCGACAAAAAAGCGGATTACAATCGGTTGTCGCGGCCAGAATTTTATTCGCCTCGCGCACGCGAAAGACGGCGGCATCCGATCCCGGCCAGACGACCGTGCCTGTGCGCACCATGTGATCGAACTGCCGATAAACCCAGTTCTTCGAAGCGATCGACGGAGCGCGCAGCAGTTCTCTGAGCGACTCGTGATTGTCGATTTCCGGAACAGCGGAAAGATCGAGGCGCAGAATTTTCGCAGGCGCTTTCGCTTCGCGGGAATAAAGCGGCGCTTCGTCCGCCAAAGGTTTTGCCGGAATTTCCGCTGCGATCGTTCCGTTGTTTCGCACACGCATCATGCCATCGTCCGTGACGTGGCCGATTTCGGCACATGTCACATCCCATTTTGCAAAAGTTTGCCTAACGACATCTTCTTTTCCGTGCTTGGCGATGATGAGCATTCGTTCCTGCGATTCACTCAGCAGAATTTCGTAAGGGGTCATGCCGGGTTCGCGCTTGGGAACTTTTGCCAGATCGATTTCGATTCCGGTGCCGCCACGGCTGGCCGTCTCGCACGTAGAACACGTGAGCCCGGCCGCCCCCATGTCTTGAATTCCGGCGACCGCGTCGGATGCAAGCAATTCGAGACACGCTTCGAGCAAGAGTTTCTCCTTGAATGGATCGCCTACCTGCACTGCCGGACGATCCTCGCGAGATTCTTCAGTTAATTCACGCGAAGCGAAGGCCGCACCCGCCAAACCATCACGGCCTGTCTCGGCGCCGACATAAAAAACCGGGTTACCAACGCCGCGTGCCGCTCCACGCGCCAGCTGCTCGTGTCGCAGAACCCCAAGACAAAAAACATTCACCAGCGGATTGCCTTCGAAACTTTTGTCGAAATAAATTTCCCCGCCAATCGTCGGCACGCCGATGCAATTTCCGTAATGCGCGATGCCGGCTACGACGCCCGCAAAGAGGCGCCGATTCAATTTCATTTGCGCTTCGTCCGCACCGCAGACGATTGGGCCGAAGCGGAGCGAATTCAGTAAAAATTCCGGGCGCGCCCCCATCGTAAAAATGTCGCGAATGATTCCACCAACTCCGGTCGCAGCGCCTTGAAACGGCTCGATCGCGCTTGGGTGGTTGTGACTTTCGATTTTGAACGCGATGGCCCAGCCGTCGCCGATATCGACCACGCCCGCATTTTCTTCGCCGGCTTTCACGAGAATGTTTGGGCCCGTTGTCGGAAATTTTTTCAGTTCTCGCCGCGAATTTTTGTAGGAACAATGCTCGCTCCACATCACCGAAAAAATCCCGAGCTCGGTAAAATTCGGTTCGCGTCCCAGAATTTTTTTAATGCGCTCGAACTCTTCCGGGCTGAGGCCGTGCTTGCTTACTACTTCGGCTGTGACTTCAGGTTCCGCGGTCATCGATTGCGCACGTTAACTGATGTATACTTCTACTCAAATTGGTACGTCCGAATGCTTTTCCAGCCGACGATTTAATTGCCTGCCCGCGACTGCGACGCGAGTTTCTGGTCGAAGAAGAGCGCTAAGTATTTGTGATGGATAAAATAAATCTGGCCACCATAGCGAACATCGCCACGGCCCTGACTGTTCTGACAGGCGTTGTTTTCGGTTTGGTTGAAGCGCACCGAGCACGGCGAGCCCGCCAGGAACGCGCTGCGTTTGCGGCGGTGCAGGCGATTCTCACGCCGGAATGGATTCGATCGATGATTGTCGTCCATGGCATTCCTGATGAATCGACCGTGTCCGCAATCGAATCGGACGCACGCGTCTTGGATGCTGCGCATGCCGTTGGAATAATCCTGGAAGGATTGGGATATTCCGTTTATGCGCGGATTGTTCCGTTGCAGGTTGTGGCAGATCTCGTGGGAGGCACAGTCCGTCTGGCGTGGCGAAAGCTGCAACCGTATGTCGAGGAGGAGCGCCGTCGCAGCGGTTCGCAAAAAACTTTTGAATGGTTCCAATGGTTGGCTGCACAGTTGGAGCGGCATTCGCCCGGGAAAACTACTCTGCAAACGGGCGCGTACGAGGCCTACCGTAATTGGCAACCGTAGGACCGCGACGTTTGCGTTTCGGCACCAAATCGGAGAACGTTCGCGATGGCTTTTGATCTGAAGGAAATTGTGGCCGCGCGGCTCGGGGAGAATTACGAGCTGCATCATCGCCACCTAAACCGCACGCTCGTCGACGCGCAGCGCGTAATCGGTTTCGACAAGGTCTATGCGCGAGCGGAAGGCGCGTATCTCTACGACATGGATAACACGCCGTATCTCGATTTCCTCAGCGGATACAGCGTCTTCAACATCGGACGTAACCATCCTGCCGTGAAAAAGGCCATCCGCGATGTGCTCGATCTTGACCTGCCGAACATGGTGCAGATGGATTGCTCGCTCCTCAGTGGCCTGTTGGCGGAGGCGATCACCAAGCGCACGCCGCCACATCTCGACGCTGTTTTCTTTTGCAACTCCGGCACCGAAGCGATGGAAGGCGCATTGAAGTTTGCGCGCGCTGCTACTGGTAAGTCGCGCGTCCTCTCACTCGAAAGCGCTTTCCATGGATTAAGTCTGGGATCGCTCTCACTCATGGGTTGCGAAAGTTTCACCGAAGGTTTCGGAAAATTGATGGAGGGTTTCGAAACGCGCATAGCGCTCGACGATATCGCCGCGCTCGAACGCGAACTTTCCAAACGCGATGTCGCCGCGTTCGTCATCGAGCCGGTGCAAGGTAAAGGCTGCAAATCGCCGCAGACCAACTTCTTTGTTCGTGCGCAGGAGCTTTGCCGGAAATACGGCGCGCTTTTAATTTCAGATGAAGTGCAAACCGGTCTTGGTCGCACGGGAAAAATGTTTGGCTTTCAACATTGGAATCTCGAGCCGGATATCATCACCCTCGCGAAAACGCTCAGTGGCGGTTACGTGCCGTGCGGAGCGATCGTCGCTCGACGCGAAGTCTACCAAAAAACATTCAGCCGCATGGATCGTTGTGTCGTTCATTCGACTACGTTCGGTCGCAATAACCTGGCCATGGCCTGCGGTCTTGCTTCCCTCGACGTGATCGACAATGAGAATCTGGTCGAGAATTCCGCGAAAATGGGAACGCTCTTGATGGAACGCATCGACGCATTGCGGTCGAAACATTCCTTCATCAAAGAAGTGCGTGGCAAGGGTCTCATCATCGCGATCGAATTTCACGAGCCTAACGAGTTCAAGTTACGCATGGCCTGGAAACTTTTACACAAAGTCAACAAGGTCCTCTTTGCGCAAATGGTCGTCTCGCAGCTCCTCGCGAAACATCGTATCCTCACCCAGGTCGCCGGCCATGCCATGGATGTCGTGAAAATTTTACCGCCGCTCATGATTGGCGAGCGCGAAGTCGACATGTTCGTCAATTCACTCGATGCCACGCTGATGGAATGCCGCAAGTTCCCCGGGCCTATGTGGGAGCTTGGCAATAACTTTGTGAAACACGCGCTGCGTTCAAAGCGCGCCGACAAACAGCCCAATCCCGTTCCGGCTTAAACGAGGCCGCAACGACGCGGGGCCTGTCCCCGCGTTCGTACCCGCAAGTTGATAAGAGTCCGCCTTCGCCAGAGCTGCGGCGCGACAGCCTTCGCTTGCCACTCGGCGACGAGCGAAAACTGGAGGCAAGGGGATTGACTCCCGTCCATCCGAAAATGATTCCCTATTCGATTAGACGTTGCCCCACGCCTTTCAGGCTTTGGAGGCAAGGGGATTCGAACCCCTGACATCCAGCTTGCAAAGCTGGCGCTCTACCAACTGAGCTATGCCCCCGATTAGAATTCGGAATGTAGATTGCGGATTGCGGATTGCAATATCCAGAGCGGATGGCGGATTAAAAGCTGGAAAGTTATGTCCGGCTTTGGGCAGAAAGTCGCCTATGAAACTGTTCGTTATGTCCTAGCGGTTCTGTGTTTGAATTGCGGTGATCTTTTCGCGTAACGCAAAATTGATCTGCAATCGAGCGACACCAAAAGAAAAATGCCGGATGACATTACGTCATCCGGCATTTTGTCGATCCAGCAAAGACTGAATTGTGCGCTATCCGTCGTTTCTCTGAGCCTCGATTTCTTTCGTTATCGAGGTCTTAACGGCATATCCAAAGCCATCAATTGATTAGCTCTGGACTTAGCCGTCGACCTATTCAATCACTGCTTTGCAGAGCAAGCTCTCCAAAGCGCGACGAATTCTCCTTAGAAAGGAGGTGATCCAGCCGCAGGTTCCCCTACGGCTACCTTGTTACGACTTCATCCCAGTTACTGCTCATAGCGTAATCGGCTGCCTCCCTTGCGGGTTGGCGCGCCGGCTTCGGCTACAAGCAACTTCCATGATGTGACGGGCGGTGTGTACAAGGCCCGGGAACGTATTCACGCCGTCGTAGCTGATACGGCATTACTAGCGATTCCGGCTTCATGGAGT
>JBBQFI010000013.1:0-73523 GCA_038321775.1 Chthoniobacterales bacterium
TTCACGACAGACGGCGAGTCCCGTCGGGCGATCGGCTCGGTCCTGGGCACCTTCACTTTCCGTTACCCAATTCCTTGCACGCGCTTTGCGCCCTACGTCTTCGGTGGTGGAGGAGGAATTTTCGGCGGCGGCGTCTCCAGCAAGGCGGTAATTGATCCCACAACCGGCGACGCCTTCCGTCAAGACGTCCGAGCTAGTAATTCGAAGCTCGTTGGCAGTTTCGGAGGGGGCATTGAAGTGCGGATAACACCGCATATCGGTATCATTAACGACGTCAGTTGGAATGTCATTGATGGCACGCACAACAACTTCGGGATGGCCCGGGCCGGTGTGAATTTCGCGTTTTAAATCGCAGACGCTTCTTCAAACGGCGGAGACGCTACAAGCTGCCTTCGGCTTAGAGAGAGAGGCATTTCGATTCGTTAGGGCCTAATGAATAGTTTCTCTGGAGCCTAGGGCGTCCGTTCCCATTTTGTGAGATTCGAGATAAAACCACACGGTTGTCGGGTCGCGGGGCTTCAAGGAAACAGAAAAACCAAGGCGGGGAGGCCTACTCCCTATGCAAGCCGCCGGTGAAAGGCCGTGCTGACGGCACGTTTGTTCCGGCCCATTATCAAACGAATCCTGACAACGATCCCTACAACAGTTGGTCAACCAAAGGCAACGTCACTTCCATCGACTTTAAAGTCTTGGGTTCAATTTATTGTGATTGATCTCTGCTTACTGAGGCTGTTTCTTCGCCTTAGCTTCCCCTTTGTCAGCGTGGTCGCCTTCTTTCGCGGCTTCTTCCTCACTAATATACTTACCTTTCTTAGTCTTGCCGTACCAGCGGGACCCTTCCTTATGATAAACGTGCGTTTCAGTATTCACCCACACTTGGCCGTTGCCGCCGCCTGAAGCGGCAGTCGTGTTAGCAGTCGGATTATTAGACGTGTTGGTTTTGGGTGAAGTGGTCGCTTCTGTTGGGCTGTTTGCTGGTGCGGGTTTTTTCTTAAAAAAGGAGCCGAGTATGGAAGTCCCAGGAGTTGCTGTTGCTGTGCCCGTGGGCGTAGTGGAAGGAGCAGGCGTAACCGCCTCCTTCTTCTTGTGGCTGCGATGAGTTGTAGGTGAAGCCGATGCGTCCGCAGCCGTGGGCGAGGGAGAAGCTTCAGCAGCCGTTTTCTTATGACTTCGATGCTTTGCCGGCGATTCGGATGGAGACGCGCTGCTATCAGGCGAAGGCGACGACGAAGCCTCTTTTTTCTTGTGGCTACGATGCTTTACTGGAGAAGCCGAGGCGGCCGGTGATGGCGATTGACCAGATGCGAAGAAAGCTCCAGCTATGACGACAACGCTGATTAACAACAGTTCTTTAAGACGCATAGGACGGAAACCTAGTGAGCCAGGCACGAAACGTCAATGAATTTGTAGATTCGCGTGGGTTGGTTTTTCTTTCGCAACGAGATGGCAGCGAGCTGCGCGTATTTGATCGTGAGGGCGAATTAATCCAGACGCGGTGTTTCCAATCGACGATCCTTATGCCAGGTGCCGTCGGCGGGTTGGCCAGCCCAAGCTAAGACCGGTCTCTTGAAAACACGAACCCAATTCGTTCGATGCTTCTACTTATTCACGTTTTTCGGTGCGTGCCTTCACGCGATCAAGAAAATCCTGAGTTGTGATGAAGAGGGCTTTTTCTTGTGCACGGTAAACCGCTACCCGCGAACGACGATTCTCGCTCCGCCACTCTAGCACCCCCGGCGCTATCGATTTTGCCGAAAATGTCCATTTGTGCCCGCCTTCGTTGGCAGACAGGAATGTTATGATTTCCTCCGCAGAAATCTCCGAACGATCTTTTTTCGAATAGCCTTCCCCTTGGCTGATTCCGCCTTCGAACTTCACCACGATAATCATGTCCGCCACGGCGTAGGGCAAGCTTTTCACTGGCCCATCCATTTCGGCGGCGAGGACAGGTTTTCCGTACTTTTGCTCAATCTCCGCTTCGGTATCTTCTAAATGCGCAATCGCGGGCACAATCGGCAGAGAAACAAAAAGAAAATATGCCGCTAGGCGCATCTCTATACGATAACGGGCCTGTCAATCCCAACGAGGCGCCAAGTAGCGACCTGATTTGAAAACTGCAGAGGCGTGTACATTTGCCGTTTTGCTTTCACAGATTCAACGCGGCAGACTAGCGGCATGACACCAGTCGAAACAGCGAGGCTCGCACTGGCGGAACTTGCTACGGACGAGTCGCTGGCAACGCGCGTGGACAACGCATTGAAACATCTGAGACCCCTTAGATCGGCGCCCGGCTTCGACGCGACAACCATTGAAACAATCAATGACGCGTGCGACACAAAGTGCGACGCAGCGGAGCGCGCAGAAAGCGTTGCATTGGCGATCGAGGTAATCTTTCGGATGTGCGATTAAGTCGGAGCCTGCCAAGCAAATTCGTTGTCACTGATTTTTTCAAATCGTCAATCGGCCTTCCTTTGCCGCGTTATCAAAAGGTACGTGAAGCCAGACTCTATCATTACGAGCATGCGAAACTGTTTGAACGTAATGTTTTCGCGAGCGTGATATGCTACCCATATCAGCGCCAGTATTAATTGGCGAAAGTGGCCCAGCACGGCGGCGTTTTCTGGCGTTAATTTATCTTCATCATAGGAGACTCTGAGTTGTTGCAACAAAGCTCGGCATTGGGCGATCTTGAGCCGCAAATCCTCTTGATCTCTACTGGGCGCTAGGTCCTCAATAGCACTTCCGATTTCGCTGCAAAATCGATCGCTAGCCAACATCATCTCAAACAGAGTTTCCGCGTCACTATCCATCACTCTTCAATGCCCCCTCCGGGATTCTCCTTCTTTCGTCTTGCTCGATAATTATTTCTGCTCCAACGCAGAATCCGTTCTCGATTCTTGCGATAGTACTTCCTATAGTATTGGCGGTACCGCTCCAGATTCCGGTGATAACGCTTCGCTTTACATCGCAATATTGACTCTCGGTTTCTCTGATAGTGCCGCTTGCTATATATCGGCCACTGGTCGCGGTGTTCGACATAATACTGCTTTAGGTACGCGCGCGATTTCTCGCGATTGCGCATACGATAGGAGGCTTGGTAGCTCTTAGTGCACGGCTTGCAGTAACCAAGCCCCCCGTTGGCCTTGCGAGTGAATCGCGGGACCGGGCGTCGGTGCTTGCAACGTCCACAAACCTTGGTCTTCATTTCAAAGGCCGGCGGAGATGGTCGGCGCACTGCACACTCCGCTAAAGCGGCGGTTGTGACCGAGGTTGTTTATCGAGCTGCTCACCTTGATCCGCCGACCTCGTTGTGTTTTCAAGCTCGATAAAGGCCGTCAGTAGCTCATCAGCTTGTACGACGAATCGCTTGGCCTCGCCCTTGTGTGCATCCGCGGTATAAATCGCCTTATCGTCCCGCGTGATTGCGGAAGTCATTCCCCAACTCCAACCGGATTTACTCAGCCGTTCTGCAATGATTTCCCAGTAATTCATCTAAATCGGTAAGGGGTTATTTATAGAGTAAAATAGCTAGAACTCCGAGCAGTTCTTCACGACTCGATGGATACATTGCGTGCTTACGCAAACGACTTTGCATTTCTCCTGCACGCATTCCGCGCCGCAGACTGGGCAGATTTCGACACTCATCGATCCTGAATATGGAATGTCTGGGCGCGGCTTGTGATCTTCGTGGAAAAGCACGTCATCCAATTGGCGCTTGTCCACCATCTCGCCGCACTCTTCGCATAAATAAAAGTGCGGCTTTCCCTCGGCGCTTAAGGAGTCAGAGCTTACTTTCGCCACGGCCAAAGGTTCGCCCGGATGGGCCATACGACCGTCTAACTATCTTAAAAAACGGGTGCGAGCGGAGTTGGAAAGGGGATCAGATCTGACCCTTTTGCTCTCTTTCGATAACCCGTTCGTGACAACCACGATTGCAAATCCGAGCGCAAGCAATAGGAGCGTACTCCCCGGTTCGGGCACCAACCCCTCTCCCTCGATTCCGAAGTATACAAAAGCTTCCGATCCGTCCGGAGTTCGTGCGCTCCAGATGCCATCCTGCTCTTGAAACCCTGCAATTGGATCGACGCCAATGAATATTTTCTCTATCAGCGAGTTGGGCTCGTTAGGATAATTATCGAAGTGGCCGCTGTAAAAGTTCCCGACCTTGGTACCTCCATAAGAAAAGAAAGGAAACACAGTTCCCGTAGGGTTTGGATCCAGGAAATACGCGACGAATGCCGCGAACCCCGGATCGCTAGCGGTGAAGGTCGCGCTTCCGGTGGATATCAACGTTGCGGTCGGATTCTGGATGGCCTGCAAAGGCGTCGCGCCGAGAGCCAAACCAAAAAGCAACGGACCCGTAGGCGCCGGCAAATCGAACGCGATCGGCTGATTGTACAGCGTGATCGTGTCGGCTCGAGCCGTTAGTGCACCGAAAACCAAGAATACAAAGAGAACTATCCTCGAAAGTTTCATATCATCTCCTCGCTGCCGATTAGGGTTTTAAAGGACATATTTTTCAGGAGCAAGGCAATTCCGGGAGTTTGAAGCTTTTTCTCCCAATCTTTTTTTAGAACTTCCTGTCGCCATTCTCGTAGTTAACAAATGAGGAGCTCACGACGAAACAACTGCCAACCAACACACAAACTCGCGTTGAAGTTCTAGTCGAGGTTGGATGAAACAATTCAGTAAGAAAAGAACTCGACCTAATGTCTTCGGAATTGGTAAAACGCCTTTCCTGTGATCGACCCCAGTCACATCGAAGCGCGAAAACGCGAAGCAATTAAACAGGGCCGAGGCTACTGGAGCGCTGACCTCGACCTAAGCGGTGACCTGGATCGTTTCTATCAAGAATACGTTCTTCCTCTTCGCGAGTTGTCGCGGGAGGGCGCGCTCGGTCCGTTAAAGGAGACCGAAGGTCTCTCAAAGAGTGGGGTGCGTATCACATCCGTCCACATAAAAAGAGAAATAGACTTCTCAGATTCGGAGTAAATGTGCTGCGAACATGGACACTTACGAGCTGCGAACCATTGACGGAGGCTTCGAATTGGTTGGCGGTAAACTGGAAACGCCTTTACTTTATCTCGAAGCAGAACCGGCTCCCGCAATTCATCTTGTGGGATTTCTTTCGCAACGAGACGGTAGCGAACTGCGCGTTTTTGATCGTGATGGGGGATTAATTCAGACGCGCTGCTTCCAATCAACCATCATAATGCCTGGGGCGGTCGGTGGGCTAGCCGGGCCGAACTGAGACGGATAGCCGTTGGAGGGGACAGCCGTGGCTAAATCGCATGGTTAGACCTCATGCCTCAACTAGCGCACTAGCAGGTCCAGTTGGCGCACATCGAGACCGGCCTCGCGATAGTAATTCCGAGTTAGGTCCAGAGCGGTGAATCCATCCTCGAAGGCAGTAAAGCCACCGTTTACTGGCTTGTCCAGATAGATGAGGCCGCCCTCGACTATGAAAAGGATCAGCGCTGCCTCTGGTGAGTCGTCGGTGATGACAAGTGTGTGAGCCTCGCCGGCGGGTTCGTAGATAATGTTCCGGGCTTTGCAATCCAGTCATGTTCCAGGTATCGCCAGTGACCACGCATGGTGTAGCCGCGCACAGTACCAACGTGATAGTGAGTGCCCAGCTTAGCGCCGGGGAGACCCTTCAGAACGACGCTGAATCCTCCAGACGTGACGTTAAAGCAGCACGGCTGAAACCATACGCCTTCCGCATAAGGAACCCAGAGGCGGTCGTCCTCCACGTTGATGTTGGCAATGAAGTGTTCGCGGCTCCGTTGATTCGGCTCAAGGCCGTCGGTGAAACTGCTAAAGGAATTGATCGGCATGTGTTCCTCCTTTTTTTGTGAGTCAACAATTGAACGCCAGTATCCGTTTGGGACAACTGTCGTTGCTCCAAACAACTATCATAATCACAAAGTAAGAGCTCTATATGAATGCGTTTATCATACGCTCGTCCAAGACGATGTGCTATGAAGGTCCAAACGGCTCAGAAGCCTCTTAAATACGAGGGCGATGCCCTACGAGATTCGGGTTGTTCGGTCAGAAAAAAGAGAGTAGCGCTCAAATCGACGTCTTTGCTGATTCTCGTTTTGGGCTTCAGTCTCGGTGGATGTGCCGATGAAGAGGATCGTCTCTATAATCGCGGTTATCCCGCTTACCGATCGTCACGTTATGAAGAGGAGGACCAAGGTCGGTATGATCGTCCCAATTACGGCGAAGGCAGTCGGTGTTATGAGGACGAAGATGAGTACGAGGACCCGATAGGACCCGAATAAGATCAGCCATCGCTGCAATGGCGAGCGGGGATTGCAATGGCCGTAATTTTATGAAACGGAGCGAGGTACGCTTGCCAGGGCTTAGCTGCATTACCTGTCTTTGGCGATGGAATTGATGCGTCTTCTCAATCCCTACGAGACGCTCTAGCTCTTGTTTTCGAGCGTAACTGGTTGCAACACCGCGAACTTTATCCGCCGGTTTGTACGCTCACTGTGCTTTTTCATAGTGAAAGCCACTCCACTTGGCACTCACGAGAGCTCAAATTACACACACCTTCTCGGAGATAGGCCGAGCTAATCAAATTTGATCGGAAGACATAGTTTCTATCAACTAAATATATCTTTCGCAATTCGCGGAGCCGACACTGTTCTGAGTGAGAGATCTAAGCGTTCGCCGCCCATAATATCCTGCAACCGTCGTCAGAGAAGAAGATGTTTCAAGCTTTCCATTCCAGCCTTTCGTCACGCACCAACCCGCATCGGTGCATCAGTTTCAATGCCGCGATGCACTTTACGGTAAGCACTGCTTTCCACTCGTCACGGTTCATGCTGTTATGAGCAGTAGCCTCTTCGTCGAACGCGAGCGAGCGCCTCTTCTTCGATCTCGTTAATGGGAGTAGCGGATCCCGCTGATCTATGCGGACAACCGCGAATCGTCCGTATGCTCAGCTTTCCCTGTTGACGCCACTTGTAATTCGCGCGGTCGCTGATCCTGTGTCTCGTTAGATGTAGTTAGCCTTACCCCGTGATCTACACATGAAGGTTCAGATAATTGCTATCGTATTCATTGCGCTCTCGATCTCGAGTTGTGCGACTTCCACTGCGATCGAACGGTATTCTGAGAGTTCCTCGCGTTTCCGCTCGGGCCCCGTTCTTATGAGTTATCACTATCCAGATAGTGATTTATATAGGGTCTACGAGCAGGCTGCGACAGGTTTCGTATCCATCTCGTCGCTGCGGGACGAGGTCGAGGATCGCGCAGAGAAATTTTGCACCCGCCAAGGCAAACGCATGGTTCTTCTCGGCGAGAGGATTTCCCAGCCACCGTACATTCTCGGCAATTTCCCACGTATCGAAATTGTGTTTGCAGCCGTGGACAAACCGTAACACCTAACCAGGCGATGCAGCGGTAATAATATCGCAGACTGACCGTAAGTGTGCTCTATTACGAGGCCGTGACAGGGCGGTCAACAGCTTAGGTCGAGCGGTGGGTTGCTGCGCGCGATTCCTTCGCTCTAACTGCTGGCGTAGGTGTTTTCGCAACTCTCCTAACGAGCGATTCAAAACGCTTGGCAGCACTAGCTCCTTCGCGGGCATCGCGCGCCAGTCTTTCAAGCGTTTCTTCGCGTGTCTCAGTTGTTTTCATGGTTCACTGGCACCGACTGTTATCTGCATCATCGTTCTCCTTTATGGTTTTAAATTATTTAACTCAGGTCGCGGCTTAGAGCCAATAATGACAGTAACTTTAGGGCGCTCAGATTCTGGACCCATAAATCCACCTACCGCCGAGGAGCCAACTTTTACAGGCTCTCCAGAAAAATGTATTCCAGCCGAAGTAAAAGCCTTTTTGACTAGCTCTAGGTCGTCACCATCTCCATTAACTATTAATCCAAAGAAGATTGCTCCAACGTATGTGCGACTGCTAGAGAAGCCTTTCCAGTTTTTGAATCCTTCCGAAAGAAGATTCGAGAAATACGCAGCTTCTGGGTCATTTGCTACCGTATCAAACTGGACACTTGAAGGGTGCTTTGAAAGTATGTCTTGGAGAGTCTTGATTTGTTCGCTGGATAACGTTCTCCACGAAACAAGCGATTTGATTCTTTCTGTCTCAAGTCGTGCGTCCGCAGCTTCTTTAGAGAGCTCTGCTGCGCGGTTATTTGTGTCGGCAATCTGGCGCGATTGCTCTTTATTGGATCGGATGCCCGCGTACGTTGTTAATCCTGTTACCGCCCCCGCGCCCAATACAGCAATAAACGATGCCCATTGTAAGCATTCATACCAACGATCTACAAATGGCCCCAACCATGACGAAATACTAGCTATCATAGTGTTGATCTACGTTGTCGGCCTTGGAACGCTTATCGTAGTTTCTATCGCTCTGGCTGTTCATACGCATTGCGGGCCTCCTACCACGCCTCCGCCGGACAGGGGCCATCACCGCCCTCCGCAGCAATGAGCTTCGCATATTTCAATCCTTTGCCGACTACGCCACTCAGGGCCTTAACGAATCGCCCTTGGTCAGTGTCCTTACGCTCGTTAAACCGAAACGCTTGTTCATCGCAATATCTAAAAAGATGGAACGGCTCAACATTTACATACGTTCCCTTGAGAGCGCGTTTGAACAGGGACCAGAAGTTTTCCAGCCCGTTAGTATGAACGTTGTCCTTAGCGTAGCACTCCAAGTGATCGATAATGCGACGATCATAATCGTTCGACAAATCGTCATAGGACATAAGAGCATCGGTGCAAACGGTAGCGCCAGTCTCTACGTGGTCGCGAACATTACCGCAAAGTTCAGGACGACGGGTTGTCTTAACTACCTTCAAAACCACACGCGAGTTCTTATCGCCCTTCGTGCGCTCAAGGATGCCCTGAACTGGAGTTTTATTGATGCCAGCGTCTCCAACTCCTGTTCTGCGATTCTTGTGCATGAAGCGGGCCTTCGCGCCAATGTAGGTCTCATCCGCTTCGCAAGTGCCCTTGAACTTCCCGCTGATGCCCTGCTGCATCGCCAAACGAATACGCTGCAACATGAACCACGCTGTTTTCTGCGTCACGCCAAGCGCGCGATGAAGCTCGTAGGAGCTAATGCCATTTTTGCAGTTGGACGTGAGCCACATCGCCGGAAGCCACTTGTCCAGACCGATGGCCGAATCTTCAAAGATCGTTCCAACTTTTACCGAAAACTTTTGCTTCGGATGCACGGTTTTGCATTTCCAAACTTTAGCGTTTTCAAGAAACGTCACCTTGTCCGAACCGCAGCGCGGACAGCGCACGCCTTTAGGCCAGCGTATATCAACAAAGAAACGAAAAGCGTTCTCTGGATTGCTGAAATATTGAACCGCTTCGAGCAGTGTTTCAGGTGCGTTCATGCGATGAATCTACACCCATGAAACGGTCTGTCAAGTATATTATTACCGATGCAGCGAACGCCTACCCGTAGCCCGCTCCACACTTTCCAGGATTAAACCATTCCACCAACGAGCCGCGCTCGCTTCCGGTAGGTGTCGCTGATTCTTCTCGTTAGGCCTTGAAACCGTGCGACCACGAAATCCATGGTTGACCCGTTTCGCTTCCATGTTCTTAATCGTTTGATGCATGGTGGTGTCGGACATTGTGAGTGCGAAACGGCCTAACGAGAATTCTGCGAAAGTTCGCGCGCGTTAAATAAACCGGCACCCACACTAACGAACCAAAGGAGAACGGTAATGACTATGCGGAAGGTCGAGTCCTCTATGTGCATACCCGGTAGCCTGCGCAAACACAAACGCCATCAAGCCAACAAAGAACGCCGTGAGCACAATAGCCGTCGCGAAAGGGAACCTAGGGGCGATGCGAGCACCGACCGCAATCATGGTGCCAGACACAAAGAGCGCGTCTGCGAATCTTTCTAACGATTCAAGTGGCAAAGACTAGAGCAAGCCTTTGCCGTCCTCGGTGGTGATGATCGCCTCGCCAACACCGAAATGGTGAATGTACATCGCAGCCCAGTGCACCGGGAAAAGAACGATCACGCCCGGCTAAAAGAGCTCCCGGCAATACTGCGAGCCATCGAAGAATCTGCTTCATGGTCGTGTCTGGCGGTCGATTATGGCAATGGAAACCAGAAATTATATGGCAACGACAGGGTCTAGGAAAGCCCAAGTGTCGCGCTTAAGATGAACAGGAATGAGCGGATTGAAAATAAGGGCAGTGATAACGAGCGCCCATGCCCAGCCGCTCTTGTGTGACTCTGCGGTTTGAAATGCCGCAAAGCTGCGACTGCGCAAACGATCCAACGCAGCAGAGTGTTATAACATACGCATGGCGACCCAACGCTCCGATGAGCATCCCTGCCGCGACTAGCTTCGCCACGATACTGGCTGGATTATTGAGTTTCACGAGATGACGCATCGGATTAGTCTAGGGCATGGACATGTACAATCTCCGATCGATAGATGGCGGCTTCGAGGAAAGATTGCATTATATCGCGGAGCGCCTGAGATCGGTGGTCACATCAGAATCGCAAAATTCGGGAAGTGACGATTCCAGGGTTCTTTAGCAAATGAAAAAATACGGCTTCTCATTTTCATGGAAACGAGCCTCAGGTCTCTCAACCCTTAAGGGACGTATCTCGCGCCGGACGGGAATCCCCCTAACGAGAAGCGGTCGGCAAAGAAAAGTTGGTCGCGCTTTAGGATGCTGTCTCATATTCACCGTCTTGGGAGGACCGATGGTCTTCGGGGCTGGTTTGGTTGTTCTCCGCTGGTATGTTAAATGAATCAAGCTCGTCGTTGAGCATGTAGGAGTCTGGGATGTTCTCAGGTTTTGTGTTACACGCTATCTCTGTTTCACGGAGTTGGATTTGTATAGGTAATCGGAACCACGATTTCCCATGTTTTTCCAGGGACCGCCCGCCACTGCGCGAGCGTGTCCATGGTATTCCAGTCTAGAGGTCGATTCCCAGTGGATTCAACAGTCTCTACTAACTCAGCCTTGCCTTCCTCGTTAAACGTTATCCTAAACCGTCCCGATCCTGTGACTAGCGCCTTACGAGCTGTGTAAGGATAAGTTGGTTGAGGCGCGTACACCAGTCTGGAACGGTGGCCCTGTTCCTGTTGCTCCAACTCTGCCACAGTTCGATCGGTTGAAACACGTTCTAAAGACAAGTGCTCTGCGCTTACCCAGCCTCGGTGGCCGTTGACCGATATTTCCTTCCAAATCGTTGCTCCATTAACGCTTCGACGAGCGCCGACAAGAAACCCGGTGGCATTTGCTGGAATCCGCTCGACAATCGGGTATTGCGAACCTGGCCCCGCCCGAACGTTTAGGTAGTCGCCTTTTGGGACCCCTACCACACTATAGGTAGCCAAAGCGGTCGCCGCCGGCGTGGCCTCAAGGACAGGACCCGATTCCAGATTAATGGTGTTCGGGTCTTGGACATTTCCACTGGGTTCGCCCAGTAATGTTCCCTGCTCATCAGAAAGCGAATCAGTAGCTGAATGCTCAGTGTTCGGAGATTTGGCGGAGACACGAGCATTCCAAGCATCTCGGTAATTACCGAGGACTTTGAGGTTGTACGTTTCAATCGCGGTGAACGATGTTTCTATTTGTTCCAATGTCATCCCTGGACGGGGGTGATACCAAAGGAATTTGGCGAACCATCGCTGAAGATCTTTGTCTCGACGAAACTCTGCCCCGTGGCGAGCATACATTTCGTTGATTGCGTACCTTAGCTTCTCAAGCGGCCACGTTTGAAGGTTCCACGCCGTTAACACCTCTGTTCTTGTTTCCGGGTATCGTTCGCCTGGTAATGCAATTGCTCTTGGTGGAGAGGGTTCCATTGGAGTTGTTGGCTCCGACGGATTTGGAAGTGGCGCAATCCCCAACGGGGCGTGTTCTATACCGGCGTCATCATCGAGTGTCCCCGTATCGACTGCGGCTGAACTCGTTGATGCCCTGGCAGCAGGTGATGGCGACAGCAGCGCCGCCACGCTTTTATTCTGCTGAACTAGTGTTGGGTTAAATCGAACTATGACGATAAGAAGTACAGGAATAAGCAGTGCTGCGGCGACAAGCAGTATTAACATCGCCCGATGCCTCTCGCGGCCTGTCTTGGGACGTGATGGCACCGGCGGCGCGCCCGGAGTCGTGGCACGCAAACATTCTTCGCAGCCACTGACTCCCGCTGCAGGCTTGCCATGCGTCCTACACCAAAGAATCCATGTATTACCTAAGCAGACCTCACACGGCCGTGGATCGTCCTTTGAGTATTCGGTACCGTCAGTTGGACATTTCTTTACAAGTTCCATCGGGAGCGGAAACAGCGACTCTAGGTGAGCCATAGACACGGTCTATCAGGTCCGAGGGCACCGTGAGCTTGTGGACCTCAGGCATCGTGCCGGAATTCCATCGGGCGATGATTACCGGCTTCTCAAAAGATCCAGCAGACTCACCGTCCTGACGATAACACATGGTATTTATCGTTAGAACTGGATGCTTTTGATAGTGCTCAAAGAACTTGAATCTAGGATCAAGGTGGTCATGACCACGGATCATTCCGCCAATAGGTCGGTCCAGCAAACCGCCTAACTGACTGCAAAACGCGTCAAAGTCATCGATTCCTATTGAACAGCCACGACTGAATCTGTTTGGAATGCGTCTTCGGGCTGTCTCATGAAGTCGAATCCAAACGAAGTCTTGCAAAACGCCTTCTTGATTTAGGTCGTTCGTGGTATGAATTTTTGATTGTAGATCAGTGTGGGGAACCCCGCCGTGTGCTACGAGGAGTCCGTCAGGCATTACAATCGCGCGAGGAGATCGTCGAAAAAAGCTGATTGCCATTTCGGCTAAGTAACGCCAAGCGGACTCCGCTGGCGTCGAATTCAGCCATTCCGCGGCCTCGCTAGGTCGGACCGCTGAGTCGAAGATTCCGTCGGGCGATTTACACAATCCTTCATCATGATTGCCCACGATGAAGCCAATTTTGTGTCCACTACGGCTGATTAGATCGAAAAAGCGATACAGAACTCGGCCGTGAAAGCTTCCTCGATCGAGTAAGTCGCCGAGAAAAAGTAACGTTGCGTTCGGATCCGTCTTACTGATGTATTGAAAAGCCACTTCAAGTGCGAGGATGTCGCTGTGTATGTCACCGATGAACCACACCGATCCGACTTCGGCTTTCGCTGGAATGACGACAAACCCGTCTGCTTTCGAGTTTCGCCATTGATCAAATGCGAGAAAATTCTTCTTTCCGAAAAATGTCTGACAATTGGCAACTAGTTTTTGGATATCGCAATCAGTCGGTTCATGAGAAATCAATCTCTCTATAGCCTCCCATACAGGCGCGTCTTTGCCCCACGTTATGTCTTTCTCCCTCAGTTCAATGTCGGGTACCCGCTGGAAACTGTATTGTGGAATCTGACCTTGCGACGCAGCAGGAGCTTCTGAAAGATTGCCTTCTGTGTAAAGGTATTCAGGATCCAGCGTTGGAGCCGGATCTGCAACCTCAGCACTACTGACTGGAAGTTGCGGAGTAAGTTCCTCTGACATAGTTAAAAATCGATTTTAACCTTTATCGGAGCTTTGTCGGCTGCGATTGTGATGCGATCTCCGGTCGAAAGCGGAACACCACCTAACGGAACAACATTGCCATTAACTTGCGTCGGATTAACGGCATTAGGGTCTTGGGAAATCACCCATGCCGCACGTTTTTCACAACGGGTTAAATGGAATTGGCATTCTGCAGCATATCGAGCTTCATCGCCGACCACACGGCTCAGAAGGGACCTTCCTACAGGTGTATCGATATTCATTCTTATGTCCGCGGCCCCTTCATTCGCCGCTAAGATAAGTCTACCAAAGCGAATAAACCCGCACATTCCACGACAGGATCGCTCGGCGTCTTCGTTTTCGGTCCCGCATCTTGAGCACTTCCACATAACCTTGAACTAAAGCTCGACTGTTAACGGAAGGACGGTCCGGCCACTTGCGCGACTGCCAATTTCAATCTTATCTCCTCGGTTGAGACGGATAGGACGATCTAACGGCTTCTCATTGTACAGCGTAAAGTTCATGGTCTCGGGGCGAGGGACTAGCCACCATTCGCCATCACGAGGTTCGAGCGTGAATTGATGATCGTCGGCAAAGCGCGATGCCTCGCCAAACTGCCGCAGCAGGTCCCTGCCGACACAAGCGGCAATGTTGAAAGACAGCGGGGTTCCTACCCCATTTGTTAGGCGGATCGTCCCCGCGCGGGCTACAACCTCGGTACTATCTGCTTGTCTTCCATTGAGCGCGAGATTGACTTCTTTAGCAGTTGGACGTTTCGCAGAGTCAAGCGTGAGACAACGTTGAAGAACCTCGGATAAGTATTTTGTCGCACTCTCTCTCGGCAGTGCACCCACAAGCTTTGGCATTGGCGGATCATTCGCCTTGATCTTTGCATAGTATTCTTCGTCGGTCTCAGCCGAAAAGGGATGGCCGGCGGCGAGCAATTCATACAGTATAATTCCGCAGGTAAAAATATCGGAAGCACGCTTTGGTACTTCTCCTCGTAAGTGTTCTGGCGAGAAATATCGCGGAGTGCCAACGTAAGCTGCGATGCCATTCCACGGCGCATTGCGATCCGCCAAGACCGAAAAATCCATGTCAATTAGCTTGAGTTGGTAATGAGCCTCGATTGAAGGATCTATGATCATCTGAAGATTTGCGGGTTTTAGGTCACAATGCACGATCTTCGCCTCGTGAAGTTGGTGAATGCCGGCCATCATCACTTTCGCAAGAATTAGGCGTTGATTCCAAGAAAGAGAGGAAGGGTCCTTTCGAATCTTAGCTAGAACGGTTTCTAAATCGTGCCCGCCTTCGACGAACTCATAGACTTGAAAGAAGGTCGGAATGCCAAAGGTGTGGACGAAAGAGGCCACTTGCTTGACGCAGAATCTTTTCAGGCCCGGTTCGCGTGCTCTACGATTCAGTTCTTGTTGATACACAACGTAAGGGTGGAACCACTGCACTGCCACGGCGGGAGATTTGTATGCTTTGAAGAATACTTTATCTCCTTCCGGAGAACGTGCCGAAAAAGACCACGCCATCGCGCCGGTGTTAAGATGCTGGATAAGCTTGTAACCCCCAATCTCGTCGCCCGCTTTCGGTACACGCGGCATGAGCTACCTACCAGTAATTTTGGCTTCGACAGCGGTCCAGCCGGACTGACCAAACAGGGCTCGATGGGCTGGACTTGTCGTCGTTAAGTTCTGTGGTTGCGAGACCGATACTGACTTTCCCATCTGCTCCAAAACCTTTCGGAAGTCTACCGTTTGCAGTCCGTCTTCGGTACTTTGCACGACCTCATATTCACTGCCATCGGCGGCCGACAACTTGTCAAAAGCATCCGACGGGGGACCGACGAGGAACAGTTTTACCTTGAGACTATGAATCTTGTCGATCAGTTCACCGATTTTCGCTACCTGCGATTCGACTTCTAGTCCTGTCTCTAGCGGTTCATCGGTCATAAGGATTACAACCCGATGACAAGCGCATTCTGCGCGCCATGGGTAGTCCAGTGCCAAATCCAAGGCAACAAATGAAGCTTCATCCCCAGAAACCTCGATGTTCTCGATCCCTCGAGCGAACTCCTCCAAATCACTCGTGAAAAAGCGTGTCGAAGTTTGGCTAGTATATAAACCGCGCGTTACGTCTGTTCCCGTACCGTATAATGACCTTAATACGTAGACCGTTCCTTGTCCCCGCTGTCCGGTCCCTGCGCTGTAGGCGAGAAAATCAAATCGGACATCCCATTTTATTTGATTATTGGATCCAAGTCCACGCACGAAGCTTTGAATTTGGCGCTGTAGTGCCAAAAAACACGGCTTCATCGACGCGGAAGCATCGATACAGAAAACAACGTCGGCAGTTTGACGGCCTGGCATTAGGGTCAAAGGGCTTCCGTCTGCGCGGAAGCTGAGACACTCTTGGCAAGCATATCGAGCGTCTTTCTAAAGTTTGTCTGATCTGACGTAAATTGGGCAAGCGCTGCTTGAGCACCTGTGGCAGAGGATTGATCCCATGGTATCGCGGTGTATTCAGATTTGTCGGCTTGACTTAGTTTGTTGTGACATTCCATGTCAGGTGCGAAAAGGCTTAAAATAATTCGATTCGCGTGCAAAGCGTTGATCACTTCGTCTACAGCCCCTCCGCTCGGTTCAGTCATGATCTCATGGTACGAAGCGTCTGTGAAGGCAACGACAATTCTTGCTGCCTGGCTTCGATAGCGCCATTTGTTAGGATCAAAAGTCTGGGCCGATTTTTCGGTCTCTCCAACAGTTGCAAGGCGGTATAAAGCATCTAAGAGCGACTCAGGCTCATCTCCGCCCCCGTCTGCGGTAAGAAGCGCCAACTGTTCTCGCAGTTGCCCTGCATCTTCGACAAACGGATTGTCTAGAAATGGCTCTTTGTCGACTTTGTAGTCGCGAAATCCACACACCCTCCCGCGCCAGTGCCTAACCGGACTCTCATTGTTGGGAGATTTCGTTGTTAGCGAATCGATGAAGGCCGAAATGTTTGATTTTAGGGCATCGATGCAGATCTGCATACTGCCGGTAACATCAACCAAGAATACTATGTCAACGACTCCTTTTACCTTTGATTTAGTTTGGGGTAAATCCATAGCTTTATTAATACAGGCTTAACGGCTGGAGCGGCAAGCAAAACCGACTGTTTGGCCTCACGTGTCGCGATGTATCGCGAAGGAGCGCGCCCTCTTTATCACTAGTCAGGATTTTCTCGATCGTATTAAGGCGCGAACAGAAGTTGCAAGTGGGTAAATAGTCTGCGACCGATCGCGCCGGGCCTTGGCTTGTTCTGAGGCTAATCACTGTTTCTCGCTGTTCTGTGCGAGATCGCGAGGTATTAGCATTTGTTAATCATTTCTAAGCAGTATAAGGGCTTTTGTTTTGAACGCTTCTCGTACGGAGGAGGCTATTCGATCGAACGCTTCATTTCGGGCGGGGATAAGTCGAGGGCGCTGCCTCGCGGAACGGCTTTAAAGACAAGTTCGCAAGTCCCTCCCTTTCCAAACGGAACGGGAAGGCCATTTCGCCCAGAGCTCGATATGGGAACCATTACCAAGCCTTTTTTTGCGCAGAATGCGTTTGCATCGTTAAGACATTTAGCCTCCAACGAAGCTTTGCTCTGTAGTGTAGAACCTTGGTAGGCGACCATATAAGTGTCCCTGCCCATTGAAACAATGCCCGTCGACGAACAGCCAACAAGAAAAGCTGCAATCAAAATCGTAAAAGGTACCTTTTTGGAAAACATGGCTACATTAAAGGGTCGGTATTGTAGAAGGCTATCAGTTGTCACACTCTTCGATGCATGAATCGTATTCTGTTTTTGCATTGTCGATGCAGATTTTTAGACTATCCGAATCATCTGGCTCATCGTAGAGCAAATGACAAGATTCGATTTCGGAATCATACTCGTCACGACAATCGGTTTTGCATCCTGCCCAAACGATTGCTGTCATCGCTGTTAAATTCAGAATGAAAGATGCGCAGGCTGCGTACTTGGTTTTTCGTATTGGTAAAGCTCTTACCTTCCAGGGTGATTCGAGGGGCTTCATAAGCGCTAAAAGTAGACTCTTAGTTGCTTATATCAGACGACAAGCTGCCAAGGCAAGCGGGATCAAATCAGGCGCGAAACAGCCATTGGTAATAAGCACACGATCGGTGGGGCTTGTACACTTGTGTCGGAGCTATTACTCTCGACTCGACAAAGAACCGAACTATACCTCCAGCCCCTTGCGGGGTAATGCTCAGGCGGTCGGCGAGGCTGTTGCGACTTAGCGGAAAATTAGCCTGACAATTGTGTGCGGCTACGGCAGCGAACGAGCGAATGAGGCGGAAACCTTCCTGCTGATGCTCAGAGCGTAAACTGTTGTATTTCTCTTTCTCTGCCGGTGTGATGGAGTTAACAATCTTTTCTACGAGACCTTCCCACGCCGCGCCGAACTCGCGCAGATGTTCCTCTAACGGAGTGCGAACATTCGACTGATAACGATTGTAATGCCCAATGACAATCCGTTCGGAGACCACGCGGCCGAATTTGTGTACGAGTTCCCCGACAATTTTCATCAGTACGCCGTTCCGGGTGCCAAGTTGGTTTATCGGGTACCGAATTATCAGCGATTCAATTATCGCCTCCGTGCTAAGAGAGTAAGTATTTGTACTTTTATGTAGGGAAACTGTTGCGCCGTTACGAGCGGCCGCGGTCGTTGCTTTCCCTACACCGCCCAACCACGTGCAGGGCAACAACTCAATTAGACCTTTAGCTGTATCGGCTTCGATAAGGGAGTAGCTATTGTTTTTTGGATTGAACGTTCCCGGAGCCCTGATGCCTTTTCCAACTCGTTGCGACTCAGCTTTTTCATTCGGGAAAATCTCGCAAACTCCCGGTGCCATCTCAGCGCCAATCCAGTCGCAAACGTGTTTCAATAGTAAAATCCATTGGCTGACAGGATAACGCTCGCTAGTAAATGCGAACAGATGGAAACCGCCGCCGCCCGACGTACAGAGTACGAGGTAGAGCTGCGGGTGTGTGAGCAGCAGCTGAAACGCGGCTAGCGACCACCTTCGTGCGCGCTCATGTTCTCCGTAGTGGGCATCGAAGTCGATTGCGCCCCAGCAGGTCATTTTGTTTTCGTTCGAAGGATAAAACCCAAGAGAGGTTTTCGTTTTCGCCTTACCTGTGATTGTATCCCAAGCCCAACCTGCTCGCTTGTCCGCTCGTGCGCGATTAGGTTTACCGAAGCGACATCTTCCCGTCTTGGAGTCTTCCCAAGCGGCAAGAAAATGCGTCAGTGGGTTTCCGTTAAGCATGTGTTCACAAAGCGCGAGAAATCCTGACCGGGTCCACACCAAATCTGCGCGCTTCGCTTGACCTACAAGGCAAAAGGAGTTCGCTAACGATGGAAGCTTGAGATCGACCGAAAGAGAAGATGGCGTCGCGTGTATCGGGATTGAGGCATCTACGAACGGTTGCCCTAGTTCTTCTGCTGTCATGTCAACGATGCGCCGCAATGGGCGGTATGGTCATAGCGGACGCCGTCAAAGCCGCATTTTCAGTGTTTGATAATGAACTACTTACGACTGAAGAATGTTGACATTTTGCATCTCTAGATCGTCTCTGAGATTTGCGGTAAGTTTCCTTCCTGTGTTTCGACCGGCACTCGTTACACAATTGGCGGCTTCTACTTCCAGTGTCTCTTTGCTGGCAGTCCCGGCACAATCGCTTGCCCCGAATACCTGCGACTGCCATCCGGTATTGATGAAGACCCTCTTCAAATTCAGCCCGCTTTCGGTCTTGCATCTCTCTGCTTCGGTTTTCCAGCTTCATCGGCATGACGCACTCCTCGAAATACGGACAGCGTCGGATTGGTCCACCTAATAGGCATCGTCGTAGCCCAGCGATGCGACTGATACTCAAATCATCGTTGTAATAGACACCGAGACAGGAGCCGTTTGGCTGATAGTTCGCGCAATGACTTTTTGCGATTTGCACCGGCGTCATCGATGCGCCTCCAAGAATCTCTCCAACTCCGTGACCGGAATAAGAATGTGCCGCAGGGCGTAGTTAGGTTTGAGTAGTCCTCGCTTGATGAGGCGACGGACACTGATGGTTGAAATGCCACCAAGATATTTGGCAGCATCTTTAATCTTTAATGCGCCGAGCGGCGCTGGACTGGCTTGCATGATGCGCCAGCTACGCCCATGGCCACACCTTGTATAGCAACCGTCCTTACCTTCTTCGGTTGCCCTTTCGGTTGCTCCGGAGGAACTGACCAGAACCTCTTCGCGGACCGCACTTACCAGCTGATAGTGGTAGACCCAGTAGCTTCAGCGTTTTTCGAACGGCATAGTCCGACCTCCAGCACTCTGTCCCGAAACGTTTTGCAAAGCAATCCCGTAGCTGCGCGAGAGTAGGCACATAGGAGGTCACACAACATTCGGTTCGTTTTGCTATTGTCGGGTCATATCTTCCGTGGATGCAATCCTCGTATGCTTTTAAGATTTTGATTTGGCGAGGATCATCCGTTTCCTTCGTGTCCAGAGCGTCGGCGATTTGACGCAGTTCTTTTGTGTTCCTTAGCGCGCTAAAGAGGAGGCACGCCGCGGCTGGCCACACGAAACCGCACGCCACATACAGAGAGGTATCGACATTGTCTGCGGGCCTGAGGACATGAACCCCATAGTCGTCGTCAGATTTGACTCGTTGGGGGACGCGCAGCAGGAGGTTTTTAGCCCTTACGAAAGACCGTCGTACCTGGCTTTGTTCTCCCCGTAAAATGTGACGGATACACTTTATTCGGTGCGCTACCTCATACGCTGGAGAGTATTTCTTGCCGTATCGACATTTTCGCCAAGCTCTATCGACTTGCGCATCTAATTCCGCGCTCTGGTCGTCAGACAGGCTCATGCTACCCGCCCTTCGAGAGAGACCACGTTAGTAGGCTCCTGGTCAGTCATCAGCTTCGCCATCCGTTGCGAGTGTGCGGCGTTCACGTGCGAATATGTGCCCAAAATCAGTTTCCCGCCGTCTTTATGGCCTTGCCATTCAGCGATAACCTTCACGTCAACGCCCTTTTCGATTGCACGCGTGATAAACATTCGGCGAAACGAGCGGTGACTGTAAGCAGGCAGGCTTAAGCGACCGCACGCAGCCGAGATTGCTTTTTTAGCATCCTTGATGCGAAACACTTGATCGTCACCCGGTGTTCTCCGGGAATATCTTCGCTCCAAGACCGGCCGTAATTGCGGATAGAGAGGAATTGCAAAGCCCGACTTTGTCTTGTGTCGGAAGGTCACGATCTGATCCCTTTGCCAATCAATGTCCGACCAACGCAACGCACTCGCTTCAGCCTGTCCGAGACCGGCGTGACCAATAAATTCAACGAAATCGGCACTCTCTTCAGCATCAGCGTTGAATTGTTGCGACCGTATGCTTTCTACGATCGCGCCAAATTCCTCGAAAGTAGGAGTCTTACGAATTGGTTTGTCGAGCTTGATTGCTTTGAGGGTAGCTGCGGGGGAGGCAGGGATAATTCCGTCCCCGACCGCCATCGACAGAATTTCTTTGATGCACGCAAGATGGAGGTTACGCGAGACCGGACCAAAGTTGTATCGCGCCAGCCACAATTGAACATCTGAAGGTTTGATCTTGCTAACCTGACAACCGGAGCCGACCGGCCAATGGTTTTTGATTCGAGCGACGATGTGCGTTTTTCGCTCAACGGTTTTCGACTTTTGATGCTGGACCGTGCGGAGATAACGACAGCACAATTCTGCGAGCGTGATCTTGCTTTTGCTCCTGTCGACCTGGCGCAGATCATCCCTGAACTTTGCGAGATTGCGCTTGGCAAGATCGCGGTCAGTTGTTGAGAGGCTCCGGCGGATTTCCTTGCCGCCCGTTTTTAACCGCGCATAGTAAACGCCATTCGATGAATAGCGGTAAAGACATTCGCCAACCTTCTGAAACATTCCAACGGCTGCTTTTCGGTCTCTCATACGGTCCAAAGCATACGGTGGATAAAATCGGTGGACAAGCGAATATTTACGCTTTGAATCCAGACGCGGTTTTCATAGGTAAAACGGGGTCTTAGCTCAGTTGGTAGAGCGCCTCAATGGCATTGAGGAGGTCAGGGGTTCGAATCCCCTAGGCTCCATGTTTTTGTCGACGGTCCGTGCAGAAATGTTCTCACGATTCCAGGACCAGCTGCAGGTCGCCCTCGATTTTCTGAACATCCGCGACGACAACGCCGTTATGACGCTCGAAGAGAAGATCAATTCGCGCAGCGCCTACACATAGTTGGTCAATTTTAACGCGGTCGATATTTTCCGGCAACCTCGGTCGCACAATGCGCAATTCGCGATCAAATGCATTCGGTTCGAGTCCGAGAATTACTGTGAGCAAATATGGAATTGTCCCCGCTGCCCATGCTTGCGGCTGGCATGCGATTGGGTAGGCAGCTGGAGCACGACCAGCTTCACGAGCAAATCCGCCGAAGAGTTCCGGCAGGCGATTGTTTTCGAATCGCGCGGCGCTTTCGAGCATGCCGTTAAAAATACGCAGGGCAGCGTCATCGAAACCGTAGCGTTTGAAACCCGCCGCGATCAGAGAATTGTCATGCGGCCAGATCGTGCCGAGATGGTAGGCGAGTGGACTATAACGGGCACTTGCGGCAGAAAGCGTGCGGATGCCCCAACCGCTGAACATTTCCGGCGAAAGCAAATGATCGGCGCATTGTTTGGCGCGATCGTGTTCAGCGATACCCGACCAGAGAGTGTGCCCGGCATTGGACGACAAGACGGCCGCTTGTCGTTTCCCCTCTTGAAGTGCGAGAGCGAAGTAACCATCGGCGACCCAAAAATCTCGATTGAAACGTTCGCGTAATTGTTGCGCTTCGCTCTCTAAAAGCGTAGCGCGCTTTTCTTCGTCGGCGCGGCGATATAGCGATGCCATCAATATTTTTGCGTCGTAAACGTAGCCTTGCACTTCCACGAGCGCGATGGGCGGCACGCCTAACGAGCCGTCGGCATTGACGATGCCGTCGCCGGAATCCTTCCATCCCTGGTTAACGAGTCCTCCTTCGCTCCGGCATTTATATTCGACGTAACCGTCGCGATTGAAATCGCCGTAATGTTCAATCCAGTTCAATGCGGCCTCGATATTCGGGCGCAGCTCGTTGAAAACCTGCAAGTCGCCGCTCCACGCGGCATGGCGACCAATAAGCACTAACCAAAGCGGTGTCGCGTCGATCGTTCCATAATAAGGCGTGTGCGGGATTTCATTGAGATGCGCCATTTCACCGACGCGCAGTTCGTGCAGGATTTTTCCCGGTTCCTCATCACGCCACGGATTGGGTTCCTTCCCTTGATAAGCTGCGAGCAAGCGAATGGTCTGCTCGGCGATTTCAGGATCGTAGGCGAGTGTCTGAAGAGCGGTAACGATGCTATCGCGACCAAAGAGCGCGACATACCACGGCACGCCCGCCGCAAAGTAAGTGTAAATACCAAGATGGCTTTGCAGCATCTCAAGATCACGCAACGACCGATTCATGACGTTGTTGAGAAAAAAACTATCGCTGCGAATTGCCGGTTTATTTTTTGAATGCGACGCCCGATGCATCATGCGCCTGGCATCGGCTCTCACGCGTGCCGATTGTTTTGCAGACTCAGAAATAGCTAACGACACAAAAAAACGCTTTCGTTCTTCCGAGGAAAGCTCAACGGCATAATACGCACATTCCGATTGTGTCTCGGTGGGCGACGGCGAAAAATGAATGATCGTTTCACGGTTGATGATGTCAGCGCCTTCATAGAGAAAATGCAGCGCTCCGTCTTTCCATGTCGGATCATGAAGCACGCCGCGTGTTTTTTGAGAATACCCGCGGATCGCGAACAGATCTTCAAACTGCGATCGAAAACTGAGTGAGAAAGAGAAACTTATCCGTTCACTCGTTAGGTTTTGAAAAGTGATTCTATCGAATAACGTCAGTTGTTCGCCGGAAATCATGCGTGACCAGCGAATCTTGAGCGGAGGCGTTCGGAAGGTTCGATCTTCGGAAGAAAACTGCGAGTTGGAAAGAACAAGCGCAGCCTTGTATCCGTACGCGGCTTTGCTGGCGAGCAATCCCGGTTTTTGTCCGTCGATGGTCAGTTCGTAACCGTTGAGAAATCTGCAGTCGTGATAGTACAGGCCGAAGCCATTATCTCTTGTGAGCGGAACGCTTCCATCTGGCTCGCTCAAAAAAAATAGATCGCCGTCTTTTATGACGACAGAATGACTGATGTCGCTTGGTCCTCCCATGCGAGAAATACTAAAGACAATTATTGATCCGAACAGTCACGGCTCGCAGCATGCGAATACTGGAGGCGGGGGCGGGAATCGAACCCGCGAATAGAGGTTTTGCAGACCCCGACCTTACCACTTGGCTACCCCGCCGTTTGAGAAGCCCATTATCGGGCGTGAAGAGTTTGTGTCAACGCAGCGAGTTGGAAGTAAATGAAGAATGATGGAACTGCTTCCGTGTTGGACGTTTCAGGTTGGATGTTCGACGTTTAATTTCAGTATGAAATCGCGTTCAGCACAGCTTTTTGCCGAAGCGCAAAAACGAATTCCCGGCGGCGTGAATTCACCGGTACGGGCATTTCGTTCTGTCGGCCGCGATCCTTTTTTTGCAGAACGCGCCGCGGGCGCACACATCTGGGATGTCGATGGAAAGGAATACATCGATTACATCGGCACCTGGGGCCCGGCTATTCTTGGTCACGCGCCTAGTGTAGTGATCGACGCTGTGCGTGATGCTGCGACACGCGGCGTCAGTTTTGGTGTTCCGCACGCATTGGAGGTTGAAATGGCGGAACTGATCTGTCGCTGGGTTCCCTCGATCGAAAAAGTGCGCATGGTTAACAGCGGCACCGAAGCGACGATGTCCTGTGTCCGGCTTGCGCGTGGATTTACCGGTCGCGACAAGCTCATTAAATTTGAAGGTTGTTATCACGGCCACGTCGATTCGTTACTCGTGCGTGCGGGCAGTGGAGCGCTCACCCACGGTTGCGCGGACAGCGCAGGCGTGCCTAACGAGTTCGCCAACTTGACCATCGCGTTGCCCTTCAACGATATCGAATCGTTGCGGCGGGCGTTTCGTGAAAACAACAAACAGATCGCAGCCGTTATTCTCGAACCCATTCCTGCGAATGCCGGCCTTTATCTTCCGCGTGAAAATTTTTTGCAGGCGTTGAGCGACGAATGCGCGAAACACGGCGCACTTTTGATCTTCGACGAAGTGATGACCGGTTTTCGCGTGGCGCGCGGCGGCGCGCAGGAGATTTATGGCATTCGTCCTGATCTGACCGCGCTCGGAAAAGTAATTGGCGGTGGATTGCCGGTTGGCGCCTTCGGTGGACGAGCGGAAATCATGGACAAACTTTCGCCCATCGGCCCGGTGTATCAGGCCGGAACGTTATCCGGGAACCCGCTCGCCATGGCGGCGGGTCTTGCCCAATTGCGCGAGCTTGAGCGAATCGATGGCTGGTCGCAGTTGGAAAAGATTGGCGCGGAGTTGGAGTCCGCGATGGGGGCAACGCTGCAGGATCTGAAGATTGCTGCGACCTTTCACCGCATCGGTTCGATGTTCTGCCTGTTCTTTACGGCGGGACCGGTGTCCGATTTGGAAAGCGCGAAACAAAGCGATCTCAAAAAGTTCGCCAGGTTCTTCAACGCTTGTCTGGATCGCGGCGTTTTGTTTGCGCCATCGCAATTTGAAACCGGTTTTCTTTCCACCGCGCATCAAACGACCGATGTAGAAAAGACCTCCGCCATCGTGCACGAAGCGTTGGCTGATATTTCTAATTAGCGCGACTTGTTGCGCCCGCGTGGTGCTTGGACTAGGAAGCGGCTGTGAATTCCCCGACGTTGGGTCGCATTCGCGCAGTCGGAAAGTTTTTCTTCGAAGGCGAGCGAAAATTTTTTCTTAAAGGTGTCACTTACGGTCCGTTCCGGCCGGACGCCGAAGGTCATTATCTCGGCACGCCCGAGCAGGTGCAGCGCGATCTGGTGCAGATGCGCCAGATCGGCATCAACGTGGTGCGCGTTTATCATATGCCGCCGCGTTGGTTCCTTGACCAATGTGCCCAGGCCGGAGTGCGCGTTCTGATTACGTTGCCGTGGGCCAAGCATGTTGAGTTTCTTTCGAAGAGAGCGGCGCGAAATGAAATCACGCGTTCGGTCGAGGCCGCGGTGCGAGCGAATGCCGGTCACCCCGCAGTTTTTGGTTATTTGGTGGGGAACGAAATTTCGCCGACGATGGTGCGCTGGCTCGGGGTGCGCCGCGTCACCGAATTCGTCGAGCATCTTATTCGGATTGCTCGTGCGATTGATAAAGACGTTTTGTTTTCCTATGCCAGTTTTCCGCCGACGGAATTCTTGCTGCCGCAGAACGTAGACTTCTTTTGTTTCAACGTTTACCTGCACGATCAGTGCGACTTCGAACGCTACCTTCTGCGTCTGCAAAATCTCGCCGAAGATCGACCGCTCATTCTGGGCGAATTCGGCATGGATACGATTCGGCATCCTCAAGAAGAGCAGGCGGAAATGCTCAGCTGGCACGTTGACAGCGTCGTGAAATGCGGATTAGCGGGAACGATCTTTTTCGCCTGGACAGACGAATGGTTCACGGGCGAACAGGAAATTACCGATTGGGCTTTTGGTCTCGTAACGCGCGCGCGCGAGCCGAAGAAATCATTCTTCGCCTTGCGCGAAAAATTGGGGCAGGACAATTCGGCATTACCGCACCGGCGATTACCTCAAACGCCGCTCGTTTCCGTCATCGTCTGTTCCTACAACGGCGCCAAAACTCTTCACCCGTGTCTTGAGTCGTTAGGCAAACTCAATTATCCCGCTTACGAAGTGATTCTGGTCGATGACGGATCGACCGATAACACACCGGAGATCGCCGCGAAATTTCCGAACGTAAAATATATCCGGCAAACGAATCATGGATTGAGTCATGCGCGAAACACCGGCGCGACCGCGGCGAAAGGCGAAGTTTTTGCCTACACCGATTCCGACTGCATGGTCGATCCCGACTGGCTTTATTATCTCATCGGCACTTTGCTGAGCGGCGATTACGCGGGAGTGGGCGGACCGAATGTTTCGCCACCGGCGCAGAATTGGATTCAAGCTTGTGTCGCCGGCGCGCCGGGCGGTCCGAGCCATGTCCTTCTCACCGACACCATCGCCGAACACATTCCGGGTTGTAACATGGCCTGGTATCGATGGGCTTTCGAAAGTATCGGCGGTTTCGATCCGGAATATCGCAAGGCGGGCGATGACGTGGATTTCTGCTGGCGCGTGCAGCAGGAAGGTCACAACGTCGCCTTCAGTCCGACCGCGATTGTCTGGCATTACCGGCGCTTCACGCTGAGCGCCTTCCGCAAACAACAGGAGGGTTATGGCGAAGCTGAATCGATGCTGCGCTTCAAGCATCTGATTTTTTTCGGACCTACCGGCACGGCAAAATGGCGCGGGCAAATTTACGGAACGCCGCGGTTCAGCTGGTTCATTTCGCGGCCGATCATCTATCACGGCATTTTCGGCGAAGGATTATTCCAGTCGATTTATCCCACGCCGCAGTCGGAAGTGGCCGCGTACTTGAGCAGCGTCGAATGGTTTGCCCTAACGATTTTTCTTTTCGGTCTGGGAATTTTTCTGCCGGTGCTCCGCATCGTTCCGTATCTGATGTTTGGCGGCACGCTTTGCGTCGCGATCTCCTACATGTTGCGCGCACGGATCGAACCAAAGTTCGACACCATTCCCGCGCGCCTGCTCGTTATGTTTCTCGCTTTCGCACAACCGCTCGTTCGTGGCTGGTCGCGTTACTTCACCTGGTTGCATTTTAAACGCACACCGCGCGCCGTTATTCGCATGCACGAACAATTGCCCGCGCCTGCAACCAAGGGTGAAAGGCAGCGACGTCTCACTTATTGGAGCGAAGAGGGGAGAGACCGGAATCAGTTGCTTACATCTGTTCTTTCACTGCTCGAGGAGGAAGGTTGGCGCTACTCGACCGATACCGGTTGGAACGAATGGGACATTCAAGTTTACGGAAATTTCTGGTGGAGCATCGCCCTGCAAACGGTGACGGAATATCACGGCGGTCTGAAAACGCTGACCCGTGCGGCTTTGCGATATCGATACGTCGCCACCACCGTCATCATTAATTTGGTGGCGCTCAGCATCGTGATTTATCGCCAACTGGGTCGTTCCGACATCGATCTGTGGAGCATCATTCCGTTCGCGTGTTTTCTTATTTTTCTTTTCTGGCGTGCGCATCGTTTGAAATTGCGGGTTGCTGAATTAATCGACGTGGCGGCGAATCGGATTGGCTTGCAGAGAATTCGCAAGCGCCCGAAAGCGGCCGCGACTGCTCCGGTAGAGTTGGACGTTCCTGCGAATGTTAATTGAGTTCCGCGAGAAAATCTTCGGGCAAAGGAGCTTGGAATGTTTTCCATGCGTCATTGCCCGGATGATGAAAGCCGAGCTTCCACGCGTGCAGCATTTGACGCGAAAAAGTTTCCGTTCGTTGAGCTCCGTAAACTTTGTCGCCCAGGACGGGATGACCAAGATGATGCAAATGGACGCGAATCTGGTGCGTCCGACCGCTGTGCAAAATGCATTCGACTAAACTGACTCCGCCGTTGGATCGTAACACGCGATAATCCGTGCGCGCGGTGCGGCCGCGCGTCTTCAGCACGGCCATGCGTTGGCGCTGCACCGGGTGCCTTCCGATATTAGCGTCGATCACTCCGTGAGTTTTGCGCATCGTGCCTGCGACCAGCGCGAGATAAATTTTTTCAACGGTCCGCTGCGCGAATTGTCGCGAAAGACTTTGGTGGGTCGCATCATTTTTCGCGACAACGATGCAACCGCTCGTTTCTTTGTCGAGGCGATGAACAATTCCTGGCCGTTCTTTTCCGCCGATACCGGAAAGCGAGGCACAATGCGCGAGCAGCGCATTTACCAATGTATGATGCGCGTTTCCCGCGCCCGGATGCACAACCATTCCCGCCGGCTTGTTGATCACGAGCAGGTCTTCATCTTCAAAAAGGATATCGAGTGGAATATTCTCCGGTTCGGTCGCAATTTTTTCCGGAGGCGGCTCGATCAGTTGAATCAAATCTCCTGTGCGTAAAATTTCGCGCGGCCGCGTCGGTTTCCCGTTCAATGTGGCGTGACCTGCGCGGATCAAAGCTTGAAGGCGCGAACGTGAAAATTGCGGTAATTCCTGAGCAAGAAATTGATCGAGCCGCAAACCTCGGCCGCTCATCGGCACTTGTAGTTTAATCGGTTCGTTCATCGATTGGCTGGCATTGCTCCGCTCATTTCGAATGTTACTATCGGTTGATGTCCGAGACCGAGCCCGCCGCGCAAGTGCAAACTTGTCCAGCTTGTGGGGCGCAGGCCGACACGAGCAACGCTGAGCCGCTCGCGCGCATTCCGTGTCCCCAATGCGGCGAAAAACTCCGCGTCGAGCGGGCTTTCGACAATTTTGTTCTTGTCGAAACGCTCGGCGTCGGAGGTATGGGTTCCGTTTACAAAGCGCGCGATACCAGTTTGGATCGCTTCGTTGCCCTCAAGATTTTGCGGCGCGACGCAGAAGCCAGCTACACCGCGCAGTTGCAACAGGAAGCGCGCGTCACTGCGTCGATCAATCATCCGCACGTCGTCAAAGTTTTCTCGTTCGGAAGCGACCACGGCCAGTTTTATCTCGTCATGGAACTCGTCGATCAAGGCAGTCTCGATGATCTCATCGAACAGCGAAAACAACTTCCGGAAGCAGAGATTTTGCAGACTGCGATCCAGGTGGCCAAGGGTTTGCAGGCGGCGTACGCCAAAAGTCTCATCCATCGCGACGTCAAGCCGGCCAACATTCTTTTCGCGGACGCGAGCACGGCTAAGATCGTCGATTTTGGATTAGCCGGCGCAGCCGAACCGAAAACCGAAGGTGCGATTTGGGGCACGCCTTATTATGTCGCGCCGGAGCGATTAAACAATGAGCCGGAAGATTTCCGCAGCGATATCTACAGTCTTGGTGGAACGCTATTTCATGCACTGGCAGGTCATCCGCCGATCCAGGAAGAAACAAATTCTGCGAAGAAACTGCGCGAATTAAAAAGTCGGCCGGTTAATCTGCGGGCGGCTGCGCCCAAAGTTTCCCGCGAAACGTCTCGCATCATCGAGCGCATGCTGGCGCCGAATCCCGATGCACGCTTTGCGTCGTATACGGAATTGGTCGGGCAACTGGAAAGCGCTGCGCAGAAACTGGCGCAGGCCGGCAAACGAAAGCGACGTTGCGTCGTCCTTATCTGTGCCGCAGTTGCGCTTGCAGCTTTTACGGTGCTCGGGGTTCTGTTTCTTCCCGAAACATTGAGCAGACAAAAAGCAGCGCTCGACAATGCGAGCGCAATCGACTCCGCTTTGCAGCAACGTTATGAGGAAGCGCGGAGTCAATTGATCGCCGGAAAATACAGCGATGCCCTAACGACTTTTAACAAGCTGGCTGCCGAAGTAACGGTACCACGGCCAATGTTGGATTGGACACGACTGCATGCCGGTCTGGCCGCTTTCCTCAATCAACAGCCCGAGCGCGCGCTTGAATATTTTCGGGCCGAAGAGAAGAGCGAGCCGTTGGCGGCTTCACGGGGCGATCGTTCGCTCGCTGATTTTTTTGTCGAGACCGCGAAGAAACTCACCGCTTCAGAGTCGATTAACCCAGACGCAAAAGATAATGCCGGCAGCAATTCAGTCGATTCTTTTGGCCTGCTGCTTTTCGCGTTGAAGGATTTCAATCAGGGCGATTTTGCTGAAGCTACTGAGCTCTTCGAACAATTCGTTCGCTCAGAACCGCGTCCGCCATATTCCTGGATCGCGGATTACAAACCAATCGCACAAAAATATCTGGGTGATCTTCGACTTTACGATTCGTGGAAGAGCGAGACAAAGAGCAACGGGAGCGCGGTCGAGTTGAAGAAATCGCTCGAAGATTTGCGAGCGATCAAAAGCAAATTGCAGACGCGCGGCCAGCTGGCCGACCAGGTGACAAAGAAAACCTCGGAATTAGCTTCCCAGCTTTCGAAGAAAGAGAAGGGTGAAGGGGAGGTTCGGGAACGAGAGCGAAAGGAGCTTCTGCAAAAGGAAGCGCCGGTTTGGTCTGCGGCAACGGCGGCCTTTCATAAGCAAGTTCTGGTTTACGATTTCGTAGGAGCGCGTAACAATATTGCGCGCGGGCAAGTCACAGAACCCACGCTGCAGAATGAAAAACAAAATGCCGAGAAGATGGCGAACTGGTTAGTGCAGTGGAAGGAGCAACTCATCCAGGACATCAACCGCACGGGGTTTTCGGGACAACTTGTGGATCTCGGCGGCGCTGAATATATCGGTCTCCTCCGCGCCTCAGAAAAGCGTCTGACCTTGAAAGCTCCATTCGGCACGAGCGAGCTGGATTGGGTGAAATTTTCCCCGCAAACGCTGTTGACCGTTTCGGTCTCTTTCATCAAACCAGCCGTATCAGATACGGCGGATCGGAAATGGACATCAGCAGTCTTTGCCAGCGAAACTGGACAGACGGAGGCAGCCCACAAACTAGGCGAAGAGGCCGCGTCGGCGAGCCGATTATCGTCCCCTCGTTCCGCTGCTTAAATCGAAATCAACTTCTCGTTAGGCGAAAGGCGCTTTTGCTTCGAATTGTGCTGATCGTTGGCGCATCTTCTGCTCCTAAAATTGGGGTGCGCACTCTCCTTTGCATTCTGCTCATTGTTTCGTCCATCTCAGTGATTCACGGTCGCGCGATTCCGCTTACCGCAAAAGAGGTCGGTCTCATGCTGCGCGCTGGCTATTCGAACGACGCGGTTATGCGCGAACTGACAGTTCGCCATTTTGCCGATACTTGCGACGAGGCCACTAAAAAAATGCTCACGCAATCGGGCGCCAGTACAGCATTGCTCAGCGCTCTGACGGCTGGAACATACGCAGTTCCCGCAGGAGAAGCCGCGAGCTTGCAGGAACAAATGGCGGCAGAAAACAAGCGTCGCGCTGCCGCCATCGAAGAAGCGCGAAAGTTCGATACTCTTTATCAACATCAACTCGCGCAACAACCCACCGGCGTCTCCGCACTACAAGCCACGGGTCCTAATGCAGTGTATCCGTTGCTCAAGGGCGACCTGGTTTCGTGGAAAAATGGAACCGTCGATCGTTTTGACGACGAAGCGCTGGAGAAGAAAAAACTAATCGCGCTCTATTTTTCTGCGCACTGGTGCGCGCCGTGCCGGAAATTCACGCCGCAGTTGGTCGAGTATTACAACCGCGTCGCGCCGCAACATCCGGAGTTCGAGATCATCTTCGTCAGTAGCGATCGTTCGCAGTTTGGATTTGAGACTTACTTGAAAGAAGCGCAGATGCCGTGGCCCGCGATCGATTATCAAAAACTGAGCGGCAAAGCGGCCCTCCAGAAATATGCCGGGAGCGGCATTCCTGACCTGGTGGTGCTCGATGGGAGCGGGAAGGTTGTGAGCGACAGCTACGCGGGCAAGGAATATCTCGGCCCGCAGAAAGTGCTTGCCGATCTCGACCAAATTTTCGCAGGTGGCGGACCGCGCGTCGCGCAGGGTCAGTGAGATTTTCGGGCAGGAGCCCGCGATCCCTGCGGAGATTATTTCGAACGAATATGCACGCCGCGCCGTCTCAACTTCTTTGCGTTGATCGATTCTACGCGTGATATTGCTTGCGCCTCTGCCATGGAACAAAATCCGTCTTTTCCTTCTCCGGAAGAATTAAAAACCAAGTTGACCGAGTTCATGAAATCGAACTTCGGCGACAAGGTCTCGTTTGCCACTTTTACCGAGCCGGAAGCAGCGGAGGCGGCGGGTGACGAGAAGCCGCCGCAAACTTCCGACGACGACTTTGCCTTCAATTTTTTGCCGCGCGACATTAAGGCGCACCTCGATCGTTTTGTCATCCAACAGGACGAAGCGAAGAAGGTGCTTTCGATTGCGGTGTGCGATCATTACAACCACGTCAATTATTTGCGCCGGCTGGAGAAAGAAGATTCAGCGCGCGCCGAAGAGACGGAATACGCGAAGCAAAACGTCATCCTGGTTGGACCGACCGGTGTCGGAAAAACGTATCTCATCAAACATATCGCGGAGTTGATCAAGGTTCCGTTCGTCAAAGCGGACGCGACGAAATTCAGTGAGACCGGTTACGTGGGCGGAGATGTGGAGGATTTGGTTCGTGAGCTTGTGCAAAAGGCCGACGACGATGTGAATCGCGCGCAGTTCGGAATTATTTACATCGACGAGATCGATAAGATTGCGTCCGCAGGAAATTTGATTGGCCGGGATGTGAGTGGGCGCGGCGTGCAGACGACGTTGTTGAAGTTAATGGAGGAGACAGATGTTCCTCTTCGGAGCGCGAATGATTTGCAGTCACAATTGCAAGCGGCCTTTGAGTTTCAACGACGCGGCGGCAAAGCCAAACGCGAGACGATCAGCACGCGGAACATTCTTTTTGTCGTGAGCGGAGCGTTTGAGCGTTTGAAGGAACAGGTTTCGCGGCGCATCACCAAAGGCCAGATCGGCTTTAGCGCCGAACCAATCCAGGTGATGGATAACGAATTGTTCCAGCTCGTGACGACGCAGGATTTTGTCGCTTACGGCTTCGAGCCGGAATTCATCGGACGTTTGCCGGTGCGTGTGGTCTGCGAAGAACTCGGCGCCGACGATCTTTACAAGATCATGAAGTTTTCCGAAGGCAGCATTTTGCGCCAATACGAGCGGGCGTTTCGCGCCTATGGGCTCGAGATCAGTTTCGAAGACGAAGCGTTGCGCTTGATCGCCGAAGCTGCGGCCAAAGAAAAAACCGGCGCGCGTGGTTTGCTCACGGTTTTTGAAAAACTATTCCGCGATTACAAATATCACCTTGCCGGCACCGGTTTGAGTCAACTGCGTGTTTCGGCGGAATTGGTGCGTGAACCGAAGCGCGTTCTCGAGCGGCTCATGGCTGAGGGCCACAAGCAGGAAGAAACTGCGATGAAGCTCGCAGCGAAACGTTTCGCCGATCAATTCGGCCGCGAACACGGCATCGAGATTGTCTTTGATGAATCAGCGGTCGAGCGCCTGATCGAGCGCGCTGAGACCGAACGCATGACGATGCAGGAATTGTGTGCGCATCTGTTCAAGGATTTTCATTTTGGCCTCAGTCTTATCGAAAAAAATACAGCGCGAAAGCAGTTCGTTTTGAATCGCGCGGCGATTGACGCTCCGGACAAATTCCTGAGCGATCTTGTCGTGAGTTCCTACTATCCCGGCAATGCCGTTGGAAAAACGCCGGGCTAACGCGCAGTGCGCATGAAACGATCGATCATCGTTACCGTCATCATTGGCCTTCTCGTGGCGGGCACTCTCTGTGCCCTGCAAGCGTACGGCATTTTGTTTCGTGCGGAATTTGCACTCACGGACTTCGTCATGGGCCGGAGCAACATTACGAAGCTTGTCTCAAATCATTGGCAATATCTCTTTATCACGACCCTGGCGTTTGGTTCGGCATGGGTAACGGTCGAGGGCGCTCGCCGCGGTTGGGCGTGGTGGTTGATCGCTGTGCTTCTGATTGAATTGATCGGCATCACGCTCGTTTGCGCGCTCTATCACATTTTCTTTCAGCCGCTGCCTTCTCTCCTCGCCGCGGCCGGAAGTTTTATTCTCGCATATTGTTATCATTTTCTTATGCGAGGCAGTCGTGCGCGCATGGCGACAGATATGTTTTCCGCCCAAGTTTCGCCCCAGCAGCTGGAACGCGTAATTGCCGCCACTGATTTCCCGCTCGAATCGCGCGCCACAAGCCATGAGGCAACAGTCGTGGTCTGCGATATCGCGAACAAACATGAGTTGGCGGAGGACGCAGCGCCTGAAGATATGGCGACGATGCTCGATAAGTTCGTTCGTTTTGCGACGGAAATATTTCTGGAACAGGGCGCTTATATTCAATCAGCCGATGGCGAAGGCGTGGTGGGGATTTTCGGATTTCCGGTGGATGCCGAGAATCATGCCGAGATCGCATCGGGCGCGGCGTTGCAACTCCAAGAAGCGTTCGGCGAATTGCGCAAATCGGCTAAAGATGTTTTTGAAAAGTGCGAATTGCATCTCGGCCTGTGCTCCGGGGATATTGTGGCCGCGCGTTTTCGGAACGATCACCACACCGAAGTTGTGCCAATGGGCGAGCCGCTTGAGTTGGCGCGGCGTTTCTGCATCGCTAATCGCATTTACGGTTCACACATTCTGCTGGGCCCGCGCACCTTCGAGCTCGCCGAGAAAGCGACTATTGCCCGCCCGATCGATTTTCTCGGCGGCGCAACTTCGCGTGAACGCTTTGAGATTTACGAACTTTTGGCGCTCGCTAAAAGTGCGAAAGCAGAAGATGTCGAGCGCCGCGACAACTTTTGGAGCGGTGTCGTTTATTATCGCGAGAGACGTTGGGAAGAAGCGTACGCTGCTTTCCAAAAATCATGGGGCGAAAATGGGCACGATGATGCGCCGCTGCAATTGTATCTCCGCCGGCTCGAGCCATTGGTTTTGCATTTGACGGAATCGCCGGCGCACAGTGAGTTGCCCACTTGAGGAGAACGGAATATCCGAGCGCGATTAGGGATCTCATCGCGCAATTGCGACAAATGCCGGGAATCGGCCCGCGATCTGCGGAACGCATTGCCCTTTGGATTGTGCAGGCTCGCGGTGGACAGCCGCAGGAGATCGCGCGCGCGATTTCGGAAACCCGCGCCACCGTCCGGCCCTGCCAACGCTGCGGGTTCTTTACGACGGAAGAGCTTTGTGAAATTTGCACGGACTCAAGCCGTACCTCCGACATTCTCTGTGTCGTGGAACAAGCAACCGACATTCTGCCACTCGAAAGAACGAGTGCTTTTCGGGGGCGGTATCACTCGTTAGGCGGCCGCATCTCGCCGCTCGATCATGTCGGGCCCGACGATTTGCGCATCAAAGAATTACTCGAGCGCGTCGAGAACGAAAGTTTTTCCGAGATTATCTTTGCTCTCGCCGCGGACGTGGAAGGAGAGGCAACGACGAATTACCTGGTCGAGTCTCTAAAAGGAAAACCGGTCATGCTCACGCGCATTGCGCATGGGTTACCGGCAGGCGGTGGCCTCGAATCGGCGGACGAACTCACGCTTTATCAGGCGCTTTCCGGGCGGACCAAGCTCTAACGCGCCGGGTTGCTTTTCAACACCGCGCTCGCTAACTTCGCCCCGATGTCCTGCGCGAAAATTGATCCTTCGTTGCACCAGGCGGTCAAGCCGCCGTGGATCAAGGTGCGCTTGCCGTCCAATCCTGTTTTCTTTTCGACCAAGGCGCTCATCTCCGATTTACGTTTGCACACCGTTTGTGAGAGCGCGCAGTGTCCGAATCGATGGGAATGCTGGAGTCAGGGAACCGCGACGATGATGATCGCAGGCGATCGTTGCACGCGCGCCTGCGGGTTTTGTGCGGTCGCAACGGCGAAACCGTTCGCTCTTGAGGAAGACGAACCACAGCGAGTCGCCGAAGCCGTGCGCCGGATGAAATTGAAACACGTCGTCATCACAGCGGTTGCCCGCGATGATTTAAAAGATGGCGGCGCGAATCATTTCGCGCGCACGATCACTGCCATTCGCGAAATGGATTCTTCGATCATCATCGAAGTGCTCGTCCCGGATTTTCACGCGCAGGATTCATGCATTCAGACTGTGCTCGATGCCGCTCCGGAAATTTTCAATCACAACATGGAGACGGTCGAACGACTCACGCCACTCGTTAGGTCGCGCGCCAAATATCGCACGTCGCTTGAAGTTTTACGGAAGGCGAAAGAGCTCGCGCCTAAAATTGTCACGAAGAGTGGCGTCATGCTCGGTCTCGGTGAAACTGAACCGGAGCTTTTCCAAACAATGGACGATTTGCGAGAGATCGGCTGTCAGGTTCTCACCCTTGGCCAGTATTTGCGCCCGACCGCACAGCATTTGCCGGTGGTTGAATTCGTCACGCCGGAGCGATTCGAATCCTATGGCGAAATCGCGCGAGCCAAAGGTTTCGCGCATGTTGCTTCCGGTCCGCTCGTGCGCAGCTCTTATCACGCGGCGGACTTTCATCCAGTCGTCCGCTGACGATGGAGCAGATCGGAAACTCCTCATTCCGATCAATCGTCGCCGCTGTCATTCCGGCGTTTCACGAAGAAAAACATATCGGCGATGTCGTGCGGCGCACGCGACAACAACTCGATCACGTTCTGGTCATCGACGACGGCTCCGGTGATGAAACCCACAATCTTGCACGAGAAGCTGGCGCGGAAGTCGCCATTCATTCTGAAAATCGCGGCAAAGGCGAAGCGATCAGGACGGGACTTCGTTATTGGCTGGATCGGCAATTGGAGTTCGTCATCGTCCTCGATGCTGACGGTCAACATCGTCCCGAAGAAATCGAGCGCTTCGTCGCAGCGGCTGTCTCCGCGAATGGCACGAAGCTTATTGTTGGAAATCGCATGAACGATATTGCTCGCATGCCGCTCGTGCGGCGCATCGTTAATCGATATATGAGCAACAAAATAAGCCGAGTTTGCGGACAGGAGATTCCCGATACGCAATGCGGGTTTCGCATGTTGCATCGCGATTTGATTCCCGATCTCCTGAGCGGCGCTAATCGCTTCGATTACGAGACCGAGATGTTAATCGTGGCCAGCCGCAAAAATTGCCGGATCGATTCGGTGCCGATCACAACGGTTTATTCCGACGAGGTGAGCAGCATTCATCCGCTACGCGACACACTTCGTTTCTTTAAATTGATGCGACGCTATCAGACTCTTTAGGCGTCGTTAGACCTACGATCAGGCCGCAGAATTCTGGGTAGCGCACGCGTTTCGCGTGCTGGTTTCTGCGTCTCGCCGAAATGATCTTTACTAAACGCTGGAGACTTCCGAATTGGCCGTGCATCGCCAGGGAAGTTCGCAATGGCGAGGACGCCATCGCCAGCACGCGAGACGCGTGCGCTACCCAGATTAAATCAAACCACGTTTGTGGAGGTCGCCAATATTTCCGCCGGAAGAACGTTGAATCATGTCGATGGTGAATTTCAAAAGACAAACTTCCCACGCATCGTCCACTCCCTGAATCACCGCGCTCAGCGGCTCCGCCGAATTTTCCACCTGAGATTTCGTGCGCGCGATCACGGCATCGAGGGAATCGCGTATTGTCTTTTCCGTTATGTCGGTCTTGCGAAACTGAAAGCCGTAACGCAGCACCGCGATCTGGCGCGCTTGTTCGCGGAGCTGATCGATGTAGCGCTCCGCTTTTTCTCCAAAACCTTCCAGGAGCAAACGGTAGTAATGTTCCGGGGCCAGGATTTGCGGACGTTCCGCGTGAATCGTTCCGTTGCGGACGCGCACTTCGTCCACGCGATCCATTAATTCAGAGATGAGATAGAAATTAAAGCTCGTGCTGCCGAAGGTGGCGATTTGCTGGTCGGGCGCGAGGATGACCTGCGTGTTTTCAATCGCGTAATGGAAATCGTCTTCTTTCACGGCGGCGCAACGTACGGAATCGCACGGTAGTAGCAAACCGTGCTTAGACAGGCCGGGCCAACGGTGGCACTGCTTCGCGTTCGCGCCCTGTGTGCCAACGCCAGACGGCCTCGACCGTGAAAATGGCGAGAGCAATCCAGATCATGACAAAGGTGATAAGGTGGGCGCGCGTGAAAGTTTCATGATAGAGAAAAACGCCGAGGAAAAATGTGCAGGTCGGTGCGAGATATTGCATAAATCCAACGGTCGTTAGGCGAAGATGCCGCGCCGCATGACCGAACCAGACAAGCGGAAGACCGGTGACAACCCCGGAAATCAAAAGGAGAAATGAAAGCGATAATTTTTGCGGGCCGAACACGAGTTGGCCACGCCGCTGCAGAACGAACAGATAGATCAGGGCAAGGGGAACAATCGCGACTGTTTCGAAAAACAATCCGGGAACGGGCCGGGTGCCGGATTTTTTTCGCAGCAGTCCGTAGAGCCCAAAACTGAAGCACAGCGAAAGGGCGATCCATGGAAAACGCCCGTAACCCAGCGTGAGATTCAAGACGCCAATCGTAGCCAGAAGCACCGAGAGAAGTTGCCAGCGGGTGAGTCGTTCGCGCAAAAATAGTGCGCCGAAAAGCACGTTGACGAGCGGAGTCATGAAATAACCCAGACTCGTTTCGATAATATGTCCGGTATTGACAGCCCAGATGAAGAGAAACCAATTGATTGCGATTGCTGTTCCACTCGTTAGGCAATAGAGCATGGCGCGCTTCGAATGAGCGGCGGCGAGCACTTCGCGCCAGCGCTGCTGCCAGCTCAGGAGCAAAATGAGAAATGCCATTGTCCAAACAAAGCGATGCGCGAGGATTTCGGTCGCCGGAACAGTTTTGAGCAGTTTCCAATAAACCGGCACGAGTCCCCAGGTAATGAAGGCGGCAAACCCAGCGAGCAGAGCCGAGCGTTCTTCATGGCGATCTGTCGCAGACTGATGCATGTGAGCGTTCCTATTTCATGTTTACCCATTGCTAGCAAATCCTGGCGACATACTTCCCGCGCTTCGATTTGCGACTCTGGTAGACCGCCGCTACAAATCCGTTAGCAAATGCAAAATTTCTTTAGCGAACTCAAACGACGCAAGGTCTATCGCGTTGCCGTTGCTTACGGCGTCGCGGCCTGGTTGTTAATTCAGATCGCGACGCAGACTTTTCCTTTTCTCGACGTTCCTAACTGGGCGATACGGCTCGTCATCATTTTGACCGTGCTCGGATTTCCGGTCGCGTTACTTCTATCCTGGGCGTTTGACCTAACGACACACGGGATAAAGCGCACGGAAAATATTGCGCCGGAGCCGAGTCCAGCGGCGAAAATTCCCCAGAAGAGCATCGCGGTGCTGCCGTTTGAAAATCTCAGCGATGACAAGGAAAACGCATACTTTGCCGACGGTGTGCAGGACGACATTTTGTCGAACCTATCAAAAATCGCCGATCTCAAGGTAATCAGCCGGACTTCGGTGAGGCAGTATCGCAGTGGCACGCGCAATCTGCGCGAGATCGGCACCGCGCTCGGGGTCGCGCACATTCTTGAAGGCACAGTGCGGCGTTCGGGTAATCGCGTTCGCATTAACGCGCAGTTGATCAATGCCCTAACCGATGCCCACGTTTGGGTCGAGACGTTCGATCGCGAAGCGACGGATCTTCTGGCGGTGCAAAGCGAGCTCGCGGAAAAAATTGCTGAGTCTCTGCGCGCGAATCTTTCTCCGCGCGAAAAGGCGAGCATGCAATTGCATCCCACTTCCGATCTGGATGCGTACGATCTTTACCTCCGTGCGCGCGATTTATTTCGCTGGAGCGGAACCCGCGATCCGCGAGAGAGTGCGGAGGAAGCTCTGCGCCTGCTCGACCAGGCCATCGCTCGCGATCCGCAATTCGCGCTTGCCTACAGTCTCGCATCGCGATTTCACAATGAGCTTTATTGGTTTGGTTTTGATCGAACGCAGGCGCGCCTCGCGAAAGCGAAGGCGGCCGTTGACACCGCGCTGCGTCTCCATCCGGAACTCGGCGACGCGCATCTCGCGCTCGCCTACCACTACTACTACGGATATCGCGACTATGATCGTGCCCGCGGCGAACTCGCGGTGGCTTTGAGGGCGACGCCGAACGATGCGGAGGTTTGGGATGGAATAGGTGCGATTGATCGGCGCCAGGGACGATGGGAAAACGCGGTTTATAATTTCGAGCGGGCGTGCCAGCTCGATCCTCACAATGGCTCCGTCCTTTGGAATCTGGCGGAAACATATTTTTGCCTCTGCCGCTTTGACGAAGCGGCGCGAACTTTTGCCGATGGCCTAACGAGTAATCCGCACGCCCACTTGTTTGCGATCGCACAAGCCGCGATCGACCTGAAAAAGAATGGCAGCGTCGAAATGTTGGAATCTGCTCTGAACAATATTCCGCGCGACTTCGATCCGGGAGGTGCGGTCACCACGGTGGCATTGCGTTTGAATCTGATGAAACACGATTACGCCGCGGCCGCGCATTGGCTCAACATTTCGGCGCGCGACACCTACAATGATGCGGGCCTTAGCGGCATGGCCGCCTCGATTGACGGTTACAGTTTTCCTCGATCGTGGTACGAAGGATTGATCGCGGCGGGAGAGAAGGATAACGCAGCGGCCGAGCGCGCTTTTACCGAAGCGCGTGCGACCGTGCAGAATGATTTGCGGCATTGGCCGGACGACGCCAAGACAAACATGATGCTGGCTTTGGTCGACGCTGCTCTTGGACGAAAAGAAGAAGCGATTCGTGAAGGCCGCCGTGCCCTTGAGCTTCTGCCGATTTCGCAGGATGCGTTCGATGGTCCTGTCATTGCAACGAATCTTGCAATGATTTACGCCCAGCTTGGCGAGCACGAACTAGCGTTCGAACAATTGAGGGCGGTCCGCGAAGTACCAAACGGCCCAACCCGCGGAATGTTGCGGGCCGAGCGGGAATGGGACCCGTTGCGTGGCGATTCCAGATTCGAGAAACTTTTGGCCTAACGACTAATTACGCCGAGAAAAACTCGCGCGCGCAGTTTTCAAATTTGTCGCTACTTTTTTTCTTCGTGGCCCGGGAAGAATCGGAGAAAATCGGCGTAGCCTTCCTCATCCATTTTCTCCAGAGGGATGAAATGCATGGCGGAGGAATTGACAAGATAGCGACGGCCAGTGGACGAATGTTCGTCAGGAAAAACATGACCGAGATGTGAATCGCTGTGCCTGGCGCGAAGCTCCGTTCGCTGCATCTCGTGCGACGTATCGCTCTTCTCCACGATGTGTTCGGGCGAGATCGGTTTACTAAAAGCCGGCAGTCCTAATCCCGCATCGTATTTGTCCTGTGAAGAAAATAGCGGCTCGCCCGTGATGATATCGACGTAGATCCCCGGACGTTGGTTCTCCCAATATTGATTATGAAAAAGTGTTTCAGTTCCGTTTTCACGCGTGACCCGATATTGCTCCTCCTTCAATTTCGAGCGCAGTTGAGCATCGGTCGGGACCGGTTTCATCCAGTTGAATTTCTCGCTGTGCTTGTTCTGTTCGTGCGCACGGCTGATGAAAAAAGAGCCGAACGCGACCAAAAGAGCGGCGACCAACCCAAGCCATAAGCTTAGATGTGCCGAATGCTTGGGCGGAGCTTCTATCTTAGGCACAAATTTTCGTCGGCGTTGTTGTGCTACTTCTTCTTCTCGAAGAGCGCGAGGTATTCGCCGTAGCCTTCTTCTTTCATCTTTTCAACCGGCACAAAACGCAGCGCACCGGAATTAATGCAGTAGCGCTGATGGGTTGGCCCCGGCCCGTCGTCAAAAAGATGGCCAAGATGAGAATCGCTTTTATTGAAACGAACCTCGGTGCGTTCCATGCCGAAACTGCGATCGGATTTTTCGGTCACGTGTATTTTCTCGATCGGTTTCGTGAAACTTGGCCAGCCGCTGCCACTTTCTAATTTGTCGAGCGAACTAAATAGCGGCTCGCCTGTGACGATGTCGACATAGATTCCAGCGCGGTGCTCATTCCAATATGCGTTGTTGAAAGCAGGCTCGGTGCCGCACATCTGCGTGATCCGATATTGCTCCGGCGTCAATTGTTTCCGCAATTCTTCCTCGGACATTTTTGCCGACGTTTCAGGACTTAATGAAGGAGTAGGTGTAGTCAAGGTGTGGATTGGGTGATAACCGGCGCATTGTTTTTTTCTGATTCGTTCTCTTTTTGTCCGCGCGCGCGATTGAGAAACATGACGATCCCAGCGAGAAGAACGAAAACGATCGCGCAGAAAACGAGCAATCCGCGCGAGGATCGTCGCGGGCGTTTAGGGAATTCAATCACGTGAGAAATTTACGCGCGTTCCAAGATTGCGACAATGGATTTTGCCGCAGCAGGATGGTCCCGTCCTGTTGAATTAGACGTCTCGTTTCGTTGCAGTCGGGCGCGTCACTCTTGAGTTTCGTTAGGTTGAAAGTCCGCTCCTTTCCCGCTAATCTTCCCGTCCTTCTTCTGGAACACGGATGTAACTGCGGAACACGAGCAATCCGATCGGCGCAACGGACGCGGCGAGCGCAAAGATCAGCCACATCGTTCCAGAACGCCGCGGACCTGTCGCTGGACAGAACGTTGCCAGGATCCAGCCCGACGTGCCGACGAGCAGTTTGCCGACCAGAAACGGAAGGTAGGCCAGCGCGCCGTAGGAAGCTTCCTGGCCTTTCGGTGCGATCGCGGCAGCATATTCATAAACGCGCGGCGAATAAAAGGCTTCGCCAATGGAAAAAACCGCGAGGTAGAGCGCGGCCATAATGTAGTACGGATGCACCGTTCCTTGCAGGCCGAGATAGCTGTGGCCGAGCCATCGCCCGGGAGCGCTTTCCGCCGCGGGGATGAACCACTGCGTTGGCAGAGCCATGATGAATACGCCTGCGGCGCAAATCACGCCGCCAACGATGACCATTCGATAGGCGGAGAAGCGCTGGGTCAGGGCGCCGATCGTGGGCACCAGGAGAATAATCAGAATGGCGTTGATGTTTGCGAGCTTGCCGACAGGCGCATGCAGACCGAGTTCGCGATCGCCGAATTTTGGAAAGACGTAATCCATCTGTAAAAAAATCGCTTTTAGAAATCCGATCAGGAGAAAGAAGACAAGGATGCGGAAGAAAGCGGATTGACCGAACAACCGCCGAAACAGCCGGATTGTGTCGGCGGCGCTTTGCTGAACGGTCACAGCGATTCGCCTAACGAAACCGCCGGCTTGTTGCGCGTGGGCTGCGAACGTCGGCGAATCTTCATCGCGCCGCAGAAAATAGATCGCGGGAAATATCAGGATCTCGAAGGCGAGACTAACGAGGAAAAGCTGCTGATGCGGAGATGGATTGAGGCCAAAGAAGCTGAAATGCAGATCGAGTTTGCGAATGTAATCGAAGATCCAGCCCGCGGTGACGTAACCGATGTTCATCACCATGTAGATGATGGAAAATGACATTGAGCGTTGTCGCGTGGTCGAGTAACGCCGCGTCGCCGCGAGCAGCACTGGAGTGCCAAGTGCCTCGCCGACCGCGAGAGGAAAAACGCCGCACGCGAGCGCAAGCCAGGGAGTGGTGGTCGTCACCATCACGCTGCGCGCAATCGTGCAAATTCCGACACCGAGAAAGAAAGTTCGGCGAAGTCCGATCGCGTCCGTGAGCGAGCCGGCCAGAAGGGTGAAGACGGTCATGGCCGGCGCCCAGAACCAACCGACGAGCGCGCCGGCCGCCTGATCGCTAAAGCCGAGATCCTTCGATAGCCACAGGACCATCGTTTTGTTCGTGATCGAGTACGCGGTGTAGAGGAGGAACTTGATCAGGAAGGTGATCCAAAGGTCGCGCTGCGCTCCTCGGAGCACGGTGAATTTGCCGATAAATCCGGCGATTCCGCTCGCTGACACCACTCCGATTTCCTGCTCGGGATCGACCGCGATCGTTTTGCTAGGAATGCTCACTTTCTTTTTTCCATCCGTCGATTAAGGCAGCCAGGTCACACCATTTTCGCGATGAATTCGCGGCCGTCGAATGGCGCGAAATCGTCCAGCTTTTCGCCCGTGCCAACGAAACGCGTCGGGATGCCGAGCTCGTCTTGAATCGAAATCACGATGCCACCTTTGCCGCTGCCATCGAGCTTCGTCACGATCAGGCCGGTTAGTCCGATAGCCAGATGAAATTCACGCGCCTGCGACAATGCGTTGCTACCGGTCGTGGCGTCGACCACGAGAAATGTTTCCTGCGGTGCGCTCGCATCGTGTTTCGCGATGCTGCGTTTCACCTTGTTTAATTCTGCCATCAAATTTGCTTTGGTGTGCAAACGTCCGGCGGTATCGCAAAGCAGGAACTCAATGTTACGGCGATCGGCTGATTGGTAGGCCTCGTAACAAAGGGCCGCGGGGTCCGCGTTGTACTGACCACGAATCATTTCCACGCCGAGGCGTTCTGCCCAAACACCCAGCTGCTCGATCGCTGCCGCGCGAAATGTGTCGGCGGCTGCGAGCAAAACGCTATGGCGATTTTTTTTGAAATATTGCGCAAGCTTCGCCGTGGAAGTTGTCTTGCCCGTTCCGTTCACGCCCACAATCAAAATCACTTTTGGTTTTGCGGGCAGAGGGCGAATGGGCGCCGGCGCGATTAGGAGAATGCGTGCGATCTCTTCGCGCGCTACTTCAACGATGTCTTTTGCTGTGATCGACGAAGTGGCGGCGCGTGTCTGCAGGGACTTGACGATGCGCAGCGTCATCGGCACGCCAATGTCTGAGCGGATGAGATTTTCTTCCAACTCATCCCAATCAACCGGTCGACCGGTAAATTTCTCAATGATGTTCTGAAAAAATTTCATTCGTTAGGCCAAGCTGCGCACGAAAACGACGAGAGCGAAAACGACAGCGAACTTACTTCTGAGTTTCGCCATCCTTCGCCGTCACCGCTTCGCGCAACGGCCGCGATAGATCGTCCTTCACGCGATCGAGAATGCCGTTGACGAAGCGCCCGGAATCTCCGCCGCCAAACATTTTTGCCAATTCGATTGCTTCATTAATCGAGACCACTGGCGGGATATCGTCGCGATACAGCATCTCGTAAATTGCGAGTCGCAAAACGTTACGATCCACCGCGGAAATGCGGCGGATATCGTAGTTTTCGCAATAACGACGAATGCGTTCATCGATGTCGGAAAGATGCGTAAGCATGCCTTCGATGAGCGGCTGGGCGAACTCTCGCACGCGCGGCGTCGCCGGACAGAATTCCCAAAATTCATCCATCCGCTCAGGCATGTCGCCACCCTGAAGATCGCGCCAAAAATGAAATTGTACGGCCGCTTGCCGGCCCGCTCGACGTTTACCCATGATTTTGTTTTTCGCGCAATTCGGCCATGACATCGGCGATGGCGACAGCGGCACTGCCCGCTTCCGTTCCGCGATTGATCTTGTCCTCGAGACAACGTTCGCGTGCCTGCTCTTCGTTTTCCATGCTCAAAACGACATTAATAACAGGTACACGTTGCTCGATTGCGATCCGTTGCAACGCATCTGTTACCGACCGGCTCAGATTCTCGGCGTGAGTCGTGTCACCTTTAAGAATTACGCCAATAGCAATGATGGCCTCGCATTTCTTTTGCAGTGCGAGTTCGCGCACGACGATCGGTATTTCAAATGCGCCGGGAACTTCAAGAACAGCAATCGTCGCAGAAGGGGCGGATTTGCGTAGTTGCGCGGAGGCGTGATCGACCAGGCCCTGGACATACGCAGCGTTGAACTGGCTCGCCACGATGGTGAAAAAACGCCTGGCGGCGACGGACCGCCGTGGCGAAGGAACAATCCTGGACATGCTCACGGCCAGCTCTCGTTAGGCAAATGAGACCATTAAAGTAAATGTCCCATCTTCAATTTCTTCGTCTCGAGATATTTTGCATTGTGCGGGTTCGCCTCGGTGCGAATCGGCACCTGCTCGATCATTTGAATGCCGTAACCCTCGAGACCGACGACCTTTTTCGGATTGTTGGTGAGGAAACGAAACTGGCGCACACCGAGATCGAACAGAATCTGCGCGCCCAAACCGTAATCGCGAAGATCGCTGGGAAATCCAAGCTTCACGTTTGCTTCGACCGTGTCGAGTCCTTCGTCCTCCTGTAATTTGTAGGCGTGAATTTTCGCGGCCAAGCCAATGCCACGTCCTTCCTGCCGCATGTAAACGAGCACGCCGCGCCCCTCTTCGGAAATTTGGCGCATGGCAGCGTGCAGTTGATTTCCGCAATCGCAACGGCGCGACCCGAACACATCGCCCGTGAGACATTCGCTGTGCACGCGCACGAGCGTCGGTTCATCCTTTGAAATCTTTCCCTTCACGAGTGCAAGGTGATGTGCGCCATCGAGTTTGGATCGATAAAGGTGCAGTTCGAAAGTTCCATAATCAGTGGGCAACGAGACGACCTGTTCGAGTTCGACCAGTTTTTCACGCACGCGCCGATACGCGATCAGATTCTGGATCGTGCACATGCGGAGACCATGCTTCTTCTTGAACTCCATCAGCTCGGGCAAACGCGCCATCGTGCCGTCATCGTGTAAAATTTCGCAAAGCACGCCCGCCGGTTGAAGACCAGCCATGCGCGCGAGATCGACTGCCGCTTCGGTATGACCGGCGCGTCGCAGCACGCCGCCATCTTTTGCGCGCAGTGGAAAAACGTGACCAGGTTGGACCAGATCTTCAGGCATCGTTTTCGGATTGGCGATGGTCTGAATGGTCGCCGCGCGATCGTGCGCGCTGATTCCTGTGGTCACGCCTTTGGCCGCATCGACCGAGACCGTAAAATCAGTGCGATGCATTTCGCGATTTTGCGCGACCATGCGCGAAAGTCCGAGCTCCTCAGCGCGTTCGTTGGTGATCGGCGCACAAATCAATCCGCGCCCGTGCATGGTCATAAAATTGATGGCCTGCGGCGTCGCTTTTTCCGCCGCCATGATGAGGTCGCCTTCATTCTCCCGGTCTTCATCGTCTGTCACGATGACAATGCGCCCCGCGGCGATGTCGGTTAGGACATCGTCAATCGCGTCGAACTGCAAGACGTCGGCTGCCTCGGCAATCATGGACAAGTAACATCGCCGTGCGCATTTTTTCGGCAACGGAATTTCACGGCCGCCGTCGATCGCCAGTTAGAGCTTGATGCTCAGGATAAGTGCGTCCTGCAATTTGTTAGGCGCCCCGATACGACCGTTGTCATCGACCGCACCCCACTGGCTATTCGCGTTAAAATAAAAACGCTCGTTCGCCACGACACCGAGAGTGGGTTCGTCAAAGTCCGGATTATTCGCCTCGAGCACATCGCATTTTTCCACGCGTCGCCAATTGCTATTGAGCGTTAGACGAATGATTCGGTTCGGGGTCGTGCCGTTTTGCACAGCGATGATGCCGTTTTTCACCGCATAGATGCCATCAATCCCAAGCAAACTGGCATGCGGCGGCGGCGCAAGATTGATGATCTCACTCGATTTCAGATCGAGAAGGAATAGCCCGCGCGAATAATCCGCGACGAGCAAATGCCGGCCATCGGGTGCCATGGCGAGACCTTGTGGATTAATGAATGGTGCGCCGGTGCGGATTTTCTGAAACGTTTCGCTTCCAGTTTTTAGAACATAAACCGCGGGCGCGATGCTGTCGGTCGTATAAACATTCCCTTCATCGTCGAGCGTGAGATCGCCTAACAAGTGCTTTTCTTCATCGACAGGCAGCAGGAATTTGCCAAGCAATTTTCCCGTTTCGAGGTCGTATTTAAACATGCCCGATCTGCCGAGATCGCTTTTTTTAATCTCTGCCACTTGTGGTTGCGCGGCGGTGCAAGCCCAGAGGAAGTGATGTTTCGCATCTACGCGCAGGCCAAGCACACTCCACAGTCCGTCCTCCGCCTTGGAAAAATCTGTTGCTTCGCCGTTGTCCTTTAGCGCGACGATTTTTTTCCGATAAACGCTCCCGACATAAAACGTTTTCGTTTCTGGATCGTAGGCGAGGCCTTCCGGAACGAGACCTTTCTCGTGCAGTATTTTCGCTTTTTCACTGCGAACGATCGGATTTTGGTTTTCGGCTAATTGTCGAAGTGCGCTCTCAAACTCCGGGGATTCTCGAAGTGCGGCGAAGTTTGGATCGGCTGCGATCTTCGGATAAACGAACCCCATCTTTCCGGCTTCGCCGAGAAGGTAAAGCGCCTGCGCCTTTTTGCCGATCAACGCGTAAGCGACGGCGAGATTGTAAAGATAAGTTTCGTGCGTTGGCCGGAGCCGATAAGCCAGCTCTATGTCCTTTGCGAATTCGGCGTAGTCCTTTTTTTCGTAGGCCGCCCTGGCGTGCTCCGCGATTTCGCGCGGATTACCCATTTCTTCGGCCTCACTTTCGGCGCACAGTCGCGCGTATTGTCCAGTCACGCCGATCAAAAACGCAACGAGTAGAATTCGCTTTCGCCAACGCACTTTCATTTTGCGCTCGTGGCGATGACGGCCTCTGGTCGGTACATGTCGTGGTTACTTCCCTGGAACTCAGCCTTCAGTTTCACCTGAAAATGTGAAAGATCGACCAGGTCCCAGCGCGTGAATTTCCAGCCTTCGGCGGAGCGCTTTTCGTGTTCGAAACCAACAATGAAATGCACGGCATCGTCGAGCACCTTGTTGGTCGCAATCTTTGGCTCGAAATAAAACGTGCGGAAACTGCTGTCGCGACTTCCGACGACGTAGAGTTTTGGATCGAGATAGAAAATTCTTTTCGATTCGGAATCTACGAGGCGCAAATCGGGATAGCCTGACCTTTGCGTCCCACCTGCAGCTGTGCGCGGGATATCGCAACTCAGACCGGGTATCGCATTCAATAATTCCCGGATCATGTCTTCGAAGTGACTACTCACTTCATTGATGCGTGCGATGTCTTTAATCCGACTATTCGGGTCATTCATTCGCCTAACTACTTCATCGAGCACACAGCTGATTTGTTTGATCACGCGCTGATCGGTTTCGTTTTTCGGATCGATGGCGATTACTTTTTTTCCGGTCGCATCAAAGATGACTTCGCTAAACGGAATGCCGCGCAGTTCGCGATTTTCCTGCAGCAGCCACGGAATTAACGCGTCGACGGGCGATTGTGATGTTGGAGTCGGCGGGATTGGTTCTTTCGCGCTAACGTTCGTCACGATCGCAAAAGCGATACCCAGCACGGCGGCCTGGAGCATTCGCGAATTGAAAAGGCGCGGCTCGATTCAAGCAAGGCCAAAGAGACCGCTGCGGATTTGCAACGTCAGGCAACTGCAACCGCTTTTTCCAAAAGCGGCAGCACAGTGGCAAGCGTCTGGTCGCTGCGCGCGTGCACCTGCATGAACGGTTCACCGACTTCGATACGTTCGCCGATTTTCTTGATGTTAGAAAATCCGACCGCGAAATCGATGGTGTCATCGGCTTGTTGCCTGCCTCCTCCGAGGAAAACGGACGCGCGACCAATCGCTTCGGCATCCATTTTCTTTACCGTCCCACTCGAACGCGCGAGCAACGGATGTACAATCGGGGCGCGGTGAATTTCAGAAATTTGCTCAAGTGCCGAAGCGTCTCCGTCCTGTGCGTAAATCAAGGCGACAAATTTTCGCCACGCTGTTCCGTCTTTCAACCAGGCCGCTAGTTGTTTGCGTGGAACAATGGACACAAGTCCGGCCAAATCGAGCGTGAGATCGATCAGATCTTTCGGTCCGTCACCTTGCAGGACTTCCACGCATTCGGCGACTTCAAGTGCGTTGCCGACAGTGCGACCCAGCGGTTCGTCCATCGGGCTGAGCAGATGTTTTATTTTCACGCCCATTCGTTGTCCGACTTTCGTCATCGCAGCGGCGAGCTTTTTGGCTTCGGCCTGCGTCTTCATGAATGCGCCGCTACCGAATTTCACATCGAGCACGAGCCGATCGAGACTCTCCGCTAGTTTTTTGCTCATGATGCTCGCGACGATGAGTGGCTGCGATGGAACGGTGCCGGTCACGTCGCGCAACGCGTAAAATTTTTTGTCCGCAGGGCAGACGTCGGCCGACTGGCCCATCATAAAAATGCCAATGCTTTCAAGCTGTAGCATTGCCCGCTTCTCGCTCAGACTGACGTTGAATCCCGGAATGCTTTCGAGTTTATCGAGCGTGCCGCCGGTGATGCCGAGACCGCGTCCGGAAATCATCGGAACCCAGAGCTTGTCGCAGGCAAGCAGTGGCGCTAGCACGAGCGAAACCTTGTCGCCGACGCCACCGGTAGAGTGCTTATCGACTTTCGGTGGCGAATCCTTTGGATATTCGAAAATTGTGCCGCTTTCCATCATGCCGGTCGTTAGGTGCTGCGTTTCTTCCGCGCTCATTCCACGGAAGAAAACCGCCATGAGCCAGGCGCTGATTTGATAGTCAGGAATCTCTTCGTGCGTAAAACCTGAAACGAGAAAATCGATCTCTTCGGCGGTCAGCTCGTGACCGTCGCGCTTTTTCTCGATCAAGCTCGGGATGTGCATTTCAGCGTTCATTCAATAAAGGGCGAACCGACAGGCCAGGGCTCGGGCAACTGGAAAAACTTCGCCAGGGTGGCAGCAACATCAGCAAAAGTCGTACGCGTTCCGAGATTACGTCGTTTATTTTCGTGAAGGACGAACAGCGGGACCTGTTCCCGGGTGTGGTCGGTCCCGCGAGACGTCGGATCGTTACCATGATCGGCTGTAATAATGACGAGATCGTCGGGCAGAACTGTCGCCAGGAAACCGCCCAACCAGCGGTCAAATTCCTCCAAAGCGCCCCCATAGCCCAAGACATCACGTCTATGTCCGTAGAGCATATCGAAGTCCACAAGGTTGGTGAAAATGAGGCCGCTTTGGTTTTCGGCCCAAGATTCGGAGATGCGCCGCATCCCTTCCTCGTTAGAAGCGGTCGGATGCGAAGTGCTGATCCCTTGGGCAGCGAAAATATCGCTGATTTTTCCGATGCCGGTTACCGGTAAATCTCGTTCTCGAACAGCATCAAGAATCGTGCGCGGCGGACGCATGGAGAAGTCGTGACGTCGTGCAGTCCTGGCGAACTTTCCCGGCGAGCCTGCGAAAGGTCGAGCGATCACCCGCCCGATGTGGAATTGATCGGCATGTTGCCTCGCGATTTTGCAGATTTCGTAAAGTCGCTCGACCGGGGTGACATCTTCGTGCGCGGCGATTTGTAACACCGAATCGGCGGAGGTGTAGAGAATCAGGTTGCCGGTTCGGCAATGTTCCGCGCCCAGCTCTTCGAGAATCGTCGTGCCACTGCGCGCGTAGTTGCCGATGAAACGAACATCGGCCTCGATTTCAATCGCCCGCACTAATTCATCGGGAAAATTTTCGTAAACTGCAAACGGTTCACCGAGAATCACACCGGCAATTTCCCAATGACCAGTTGTCGTGTCCTTGCCTGCAGAACGTTCCTGCATTTTCCCAAAACTGCCGCGGAGTGTTGTTGGCATTTTGCCCAGGATTTCCGCCAGGCCTAACGAATACAAATTCGGCAAAGCCAAACGCGGCATGTGTTCGAGGATGTGCCCGAGAGTATTGGCACCTTCGTCGCCGTACTTGGCGGCATCCGCTGCGTGACCGATCCCGACGCTGTCGAGGACAAGAAGCAGTGCGCGCACTGCCTCTAAAGACCGATCGGATGCCAGGCCGTCTTCATTTCAACGGTGTCGAGAATCCAATATGGATTTTCCGCAGCGCTGGTTCTCCACTCGTTAGGCGCGAGCTCGCGCTGGACGTAACGCTTTACGTTAAAGCCGCCGCCGCGCTGCAATTCATTCCCGATCTTCGGATCGCCTGTCGCATCCACGATCGCATTCACATCCATATGACTCGCGAAATGGGGCGCCAGTTCCGCGCGATCGCCCGCAATGATATTGACTACGCCTGCCGGCAAATCGCTCGTCGCGATGATTTCTGAAAACGTCAGCGCCGGCAAAGGTTTGGTCGGCGAAGCGAGGACGACCACCGTGTTTCCCGCGAGGATAACGGGCGCGATGAGAGAAATTAGAGCGAGTAGCGGTGGTTCGTCCGGGCAAATCACAACGACGACTCCGGTCGGTTCCGGGGTGGTAAAGTTAAAATGAGAACTCGCGACCGGATTCACGGAGCCGAAAATTTGACTGAACTTGTCGGTCCAGCCCGCATAATGCACCAGCCGGTCCACCGTCAGCGCGGTTTCTTCGCGCGCGTGCTTTTCTCGCTGGCCATTCGCGCGGACCAGCTCTTCCTGCAGTTCACGCTGGCGCATCTCCAGCATCTCAGCCGCGCGATACAGAATCTGGCCGCGCAGATATGCACTTTGTTTCGACCATTCCGCGAATGCGGCGCGCGCCGCTTTGACGGCGTCACGGAAATCCTTACGGGAAGCGCGACAATAGTTTGCGAGCGTGAAGTCGCCCGAGCCAAGAGCTGGCAGGACGCGCCCATTTTCGCCGCGGACAAATTTACCGCCGATAAACAGCTTATAGGTTTTCTGCACCGCCAGGCGTGATTTTTCCCTGCGCACAACTCACGATTGCTTAATGCCGCAAAAAAGAAAATGCTAATCGGTCATGACGGGATCAGACAAGGCGGAGATAATTTTCGTGGCCGGGCATCGCGGTCTGGTCGGCAGCGCGTTGGTGCGGCAGTTCGAGAAAGCAGGATTCACCAATTTGCTGAAACGCGATCGCACTCAGCTCGACCTAACGAAAGAGCAGGCGGTTGAAGATTTTTTTGCGAAAGAAAAACCGCACGTCGTTGTTTTCGCAGCCGCCAAAGTAGGTGGCATCAAAGCGAACGAGGATCTGCCGGTTGAGTTTCTCCTAACGAATTTACAGATCCAAAATAACGTCATCCGAGCGGCGCACGATCACGGCGTGCGCAAGCTTCTGTTCCTTGGCAGTTCCTGCATTTATCCGAAACACGCGCCGCAGCCGATGCGTGAAGACGCGCTTCTCACCGGCCCGCTCGAGCCAACGAATGAGGCGTATGCCATCGCAAAAATTGCCGGCATCAAATTGTGCCAGGCTTACGCGCGAGAATACGATGCGAATTTTATTTCCGCGATGCCGACAAATCTCTACGGGCCTAACGACAATTTCGATCTGCTTGCTTCCCACGTTTTGCCTGCGTTGCTGCGCAAAGCGCATGAAGCAAAAGTTAATGGCGCGAAGGAATTGGTGGTTTGGGGATCGGGCAAACCGCGCCGCGAATTTTTGCACGTCGACGATCTCGCGGCAGCCTGCCTTTTTCTGCTGCAAAACTATGACTCGCCCGAAATCATTAATGTGGGCTGGGGCGAGGACATTTCCATTCGCGAACTGGCGGAGTTGATTTGCGAGATTGTCGGATTCGACGGCGACTTGAGCTGGGATACGAACAAGCCGGACGGAACGCCCCGAAAACTTCTCGACGTTTCAAAACTACGGGATCTCGGCTGGCGGCCTTCGATTACTTTGCGTGAAGGGATTGCCAGCAGCTATCAGTGGTTCTTGAAGAATTCTGCCTAACGAATGAAGAGAATTCGCGTCGGAGTCGTTGGAGTAGGGCATATCGGTAAAAATCACGCCCGGCTTTACGCGGAGCTTCCATCAGCGGACTTCACCGCGGTTTACGACATCGATCGAGCGCGGGCGGAGCAAATTGCGAAGGACTTCGGTGTTCGGGCCGCTTCGTCGCTCGAAGAGTTTGCGGAACAAGTGGACGCGGCTTCGGTCGCCACAACGACGAATGCGCATTACGAGATCGGTCGGGACTTGTTAGGCCGCGGTAGACATTTGCTGGTGGAGAAACCGATCGCAGAAAATCCGGTGCACGCGACCGAGCTGGCCGAATTGGCGGCGCGCGAGAATCTCGTTCTTCAGGTTGGACACGTGGAGCGCTTCAATCCCGTGCTCGGCGCCTTGGAAGCTCGACTGACTCATCCGCGATTTATCGAAGCGCATCGACTTTCCTCGTATCCCAATCGCAGCACGGAAATCGGCGTTGTGCTCGATCTTATGATCCACGATCTGGAAATCATTTTGCATCTGGTTCGTTCGCCGGTGGAAACGATCGATGCGGTGGGCGTGCCGGTGCTGAGTCGGGGTGAAGACATTGCGAATGCGCGTATCCGTTTTGAGGATGGCTGTGTTGCCAATATTACGTCGAGTCGGATCAGCCCGGAAAGCATGCGCAAGATTCGCGTTTTCCAGGAAGACGCATATCTCTCGCTCGATTATCAAAATCAAAGCGGGGAGATCTATCGGCGCGAAGGCGGCAAGATTGTGCGCGATGAAGTTGAAATCGAACGCGAGGAACCTTTGAAGCGCCAGCTCGCGGAGTTCATCGAATGCGCGAGCACCGGACGCGCGCCGCGTGTTTCGGGATTCCAGGCGACTGCGGCACTCGAGCTCGCTGTTGAGATCACAAAACGAATTGAAGCGAGTCGCAGTGTCTAAGACTCTCTATTTCGTAGCGGGCGAGGCGAGCGGAGATGGACACGGCGCAGCGCTGATGCGTGCGCTTTATGAGACGGATCGCGCTCTCATTTTTCGCGGCCGCGGCGGCCCGCGAATGAAAGCAACCGCAAGCGAGGGGTTCATCGATTGGATCGATGCGGCGGGCATCGTGGGTCTTTGGGAAGTGATCAAGCATTACGGTTATTTCCGAACGCAATTTCGTAATGCCCTCGATGAAATCGCCGCCATGCGACCGGACGCGGTCGTTCTGATTGACTATCCGGGTTTCAATTTGCGTCTGGCGCGCGCTTTAAGGAAGCGATCGTACCGGAAAAAGATCATCTATTATATTAGCCCCCAGGTTTGGGCGTGGAATCGCGGGCGCATTCGTGCCATGGCGCGCACGCTCAATCTGATGCTTTGCATCTTTCCGTTCGAGGCTGAGCTCTATAATCGATCGGGCTTACGGACAATTTTTGTCGGTCATCCCATGGTCAAGAATCTTGGGCGTCGCCAGATCGATTCGACGCGAAATCCAAATCTGATCGGCCTCTTTCCGGGTAGTCGATTTCGCGAAGTCCGGAAAATTTTCCCGACGATGATTGCGGCAGCGCGAGAGATTTCACGGGAGCGGCCAAACGCGCGATTCGAAGTGGCCGCGGCTTCCGAACCGCTTGCCGCCGAGATTCAGCAAATGCTCCTGCGATCTTCTTTGCCTCGCGACAAGACGCGAGTTGGCGTGGGCGAAACGGCCGCAATCATGCAACGCGCCTTCGTCGGAATCGTCGCCTCAGGCACGGCTACGCTGGAAGCGGCGTATTTCCGGTTGCCTTTTGTGCTCGTTTACAAGGTTGCGTGGCTTACGTATCTGGCCGCACGATTGCTCGTTAGGGTAAAGTATCTCGGAATGCCCAATGTTTTGGCGAATGAGCAAATCGTTCCCGAATTCATCCAAAATCGGGTCAAAGGCCACATCGTGGCCAAGGCGGTTTTGGATTTAATGAATGATCCCGCTGCCCGTTCGCACATGGTGTCGGGATTTGACGGTATTGTCGCGGCGCTCGGGAAAGAAGACGCCAGCATGGCCGCCGCAAACGCCATTTTCGAAGAGCTCGGGAATCTGTCCTAAAGAAGTTGCGATGGTCCTGACTGACATCTCGATGCCGTATATGGATGGCGTTTCGTTCGTCCGCGCAATCAAGAGGATGAGACCGGAAATGGTTTTCATCGCCTCCAGCGGCCAGGGCGAGGAGCCGCGCGTTCCAGAGATGGAATCCCTCGGGATCCAGAATTTCCTCACAAAACCGTACGACACGAAAAGATTGCTGGGCACGGTGCGAGATGTTCTCGCGGGAAAACCAAGCGCTCCCTGAAGTGCGGATCGGTTTGACGCTGCGAGTCGACGCAAATACGCTTCGTTTATCGCTGCTCAACAACCACAATCAGAAACGAACGCTGCCTCAGTGGTGCGGCCGCCGGTAAATCTGGAGAACTGGATCGAAGAGAACAGCCACCTCTTCAAGCCACCGGTAAGCAATCGTTACCTTTACGAAGGCCGCGATTTCTTCGTCATGGTGATCAAAGGACCAAACGCGCGGAACGATTTTCACAAAGTCGATTCGGAGGAGTATTTTTATCAACTGAAAGGCGACATCAAAGTGCGCATCCGTGAAGGCGATCGCATCGTTGATCGTCTCGTTAGGGAAGGGGAGACATTTTTCATCCCACCGAATGTTCCGCACGCGCCGGTGCGCCCGCCCGATACGGTCGGAGTCGTAGTCGAGCGTCGTCGTCCGCCGGGAGAACACGAGCATGTCATCTTTTATTGCGAGAATTGCGGAGCCCTCGTGGAAGATATCGACTTCGATTGCGGCGACATCGTAGAGCATTTCAGCCGGGCCATGCTCGATTTTTGGAACGACGATGCGCGGCGCACCTGCAAAAATTGCGGGACGAAGGTTCCGCAGCCTGAACCGGTGAAGCCGTTCTAGCGACGACGTTTTTAGCAGAATTGGCGAGCGCAGCGAATCACGCTGCCGACAATTGCAGCGCGGTTTGGTCTTCCCTTGGCCGGCGCAGTTTCAATCGTCGCAACCAGATGCGAGCCCACAACCGCCGCATCTGCGTAACGACAGACACGACGCGCCTGTGCGCGATTTGTGATCCCAAATCCAACTGCAACCGGCAGGTCGCTTGCCTTGCGAATGCGCCTAACGAGTCGCTGCGATTCATCGGCTAACTCATGCGCGCTCCCAGTGACACCGGTCCGGGAGACCGCGTAGATAAAACCACTCGCGAGCGCCGCGATCTTTTTTAGGCGGTCATCGCTGGTAGTAGGCGCCACAAGAAAAATTAGATCGATCCCGCGCTGACGCAGCGCGGCTTGCAGAGGAGCAGCTGCTTCCGCGGGCAGATCCACCACCAGGACTCCCGCGACGTTCGACTCCTTTGCCACGCGGACAAATTTCTCGATCCCAAATTGCAGAATCGGATTGTAATAACCGAATAAAACAATCGGCGCGCGATCGGTGCGACGCGTCTGCTGCAACAACGCGAGAATGCGCTTCAGGTTTGTCCCATTCTTTAAGGAACGTTGACCGCTTCGTTGAATCACCGGACCATCCGCGGTCGGATCGCTGAACGGGACGCCAACTTCGATTGCAGTCGGATTTAATTTGCTGAGTGCGGAGATCAATTCTCCACTCGTCTGCAAGTCCGGATCCCCCGCCACGATGAACGGGATAAAGCCGCCACCCGTTTTCGCGCGAAAGCGGTCCTCGAGCAAACTCATGGCCTAACGAGTTGCGACACGCTGGCGAGATCCTTGTCTCCGCGTCCGGAAAGGTTGATCACGAGCGTCTGCTTGCGCGACATTTTTCGACCGAGCCGTATCGCATAAGCAACGGCATGCGCGGATTCGAGCGCCGGAATAATTCCTTCCAGTTTCGCCAAAAGCTCGAACGCTTTCAGCGCTTCCGCGTCGCTGATCGAACCATATTCGACTCGTTTACAGTCGCGCAAAAACGCGTGCTCCGGGCCGATCGCGGGATAATCCAATCCCGCCGAGATTGAATGCGTCTCCGCAATCTGTCCCGCACCGTCCTGTAAAACATAACTCATCGTTCCGTGGAGCACCCCCGGTTTTCCGCCGCCATTACGCAGGAAGCGCGTGGCATGTTGTCCCAATCGTTTCCCTTTGCCTGCCGCTTCTACGCCGACGAGCCGCACCTTTGTGTCCGACAGGAATGCGTGGAAAAAACCGATTGCGTTCGATCCACCGCCGACACACGCGACGAGCGCGTCGGGGAACTTTTTTTCTCGTGCGAGAAATTGTTGGCGCGTTTCCTCCCCGATTATTTTCTGAAATTCGCGCACCATCAGCGGATAGGGATGCGGGCCGAGCGCGCTGCCGAGCAGATAGTAAGTGTCGCGCGCATTCGTCACCCAATCGCGTAACGCTTCGTTGATCGCGTCTTTTAAAGTACGTGAACCGCTCTCCACCAGGCGCACTTCCGCTCCGAGTAATCGCATCCGCAAAACATTCGGCTCCTGTCGCCGCGCATCCTCCGTCCCCATGTAAACGATGCAATCGAGGTCGAGCAGCGCACAGACAGTGGCAGTCGCAACTCCGTGCTGACCGGCCCCGGTTTCCGCAATGATGCGTTTTTTTTCCATGCGCCTGGCGAGCAATCCCTGGCCGAGCGCGTTGTTGATTTTGTGGGCGCCGGTATGAAGCAGATCCTCGCGCTTCAAAAAAATTCGCGCCCCTCGTGCGTAATCGGTCAGTCGAGCAGCGAAACTGAGCGGTGTCGGCCGACCGGAATAATCACGGCGCAAATCAGTGAGCTCGCGTTGAAATCTGTGATCGCGACTGGCGGCCTGGAACGCGGCGGTGAGTTCTTCCAATGGCGCAACCAATGTTTCCGCAACAAAACGACCGCCGTAATCGCCCCAGTAACCCTGTTCGTTAGGCTCAGAGCGCAATTTCTTCATACCGTCGCTTTTCCCGCTTTCCGCACCGCTTCGAGGAAGCGAAGGATTTTGGTGTGATTCTTACGTCCTGGCGCATCCTCGACTCCGCTGCAGACGTCCACGGCAAAGGGCCTAACGACTCGAAGTGCTGTCGAAATATTCTCTGGCGTTAAGCCGCCCGCAAGAAAAAGCCGCCTAACGAGAGGACGTACCGTCGCGGCCACGTCCCACGGAAAAACCTCGCCCGTTCCGCCCCGACTGTGCGCGCTCCAGGTGTCGAGCAGAATGGCATCGCAATCGTATTTGGTGGCGCTCGAGATCGCGAATTGTGGACCAACTCGGAGCGCTTTGATGACAAACGGCGTATTCAAATTGCGCACGTAGTTTTCGTCTTCATCGCCATGCAATTGCACGGCGTCCAACTGGAGATCTTGGGCGACGTTTTCCACAAATATGGAATCCTGATTCACAAAGACACCGACGAATTTCATCGTTTGAAATTTTCGGCGCGTCGCGGCGATTATTTCCGCTGCGTTTGCAGGCGAGATGCAACGCAGACTTTGCGGCGCAAAGTTCAGACCTAGCATATCGGCTCCGGCCGCAGCGCAGGACATCGCATCATCGATGTTCGTGATGCCGCAAATCTTCACTGCCACCTCGTCGCCAAATTCAAACATGACGAAGATTTCCTTCCTCCACGCCGCGCAAAGTATGGATCAATGCGACCGGGTCGTTCGCGCGCATGAGCGCTTCTCCGATTAGGAAACCGCGATAACCACATTGCGTTAGCCGCGCGATATCGGCTCGGGACGAAAGACCGCTCTCGCTCACCAAGATTGATCCGTGGGGCGCGAACTCAGCCAATTGCACGGAAGTCTCGAGCGACGTCGCGAAAGTTCGCAGATCGCGGTTGTTCACCCCGATTAGTGTCGCTCCGCAATCTGCCGCGCGGAGCATTTCTTCTCTCGTGTGCACTTCCACGAGCGCATCCAATCCTAATTGATCCTCCGCCGTTTCACGCAAGCGCACGAGCTCGTGATTCTGCAACGCAGCGACGATCAAGAGAATCGCGTCAGCGCCCGCAACTGCTGCTTCGTCGATTTGAGATTCATCGATAATGAAATCTTTGCGCAAAATCGGGAGGCGCGTTGTTGCTCGAGCTGCGCGCAGATCGTCGAGCGAGCCACAAAAATATTCTGGCTCGGTCAGAATGGAGATCGCGCACACGCCCGCGCTTTCATAGAGAGAAACAGTCGGTGCGGGCTGCGCATTTTCGCGGATAAGACCGCGCGAAGGGGAGGCGCGCTTGAACTCACCGATGATGTTAACATCATCGCTTTCCGACAGCGCCTTTCGTAAACGAAGCGGCGTTTTCGAAAAGACACGTGCGCGAGAAATCGTTCGCTCGCTCGCCAATTGCTGGCGGCGTCGCTGCACAATTTCATCCAGGAAGTTCTTCATGATTCGGTGGCGATCGCGTTCGTGCGCGCGCAGAGTGCCTCCAGTTTTTCAAGAGCTGCGCCGGATCGAATACTTTCAGCGGCGCGTTCTGCGGCCCGGCTCAACTCGGTCTCGCAACCGCCGACGAAAATTGCGGCGGCAGCGTTGGCGATAATCAAATCGCGCGCGGCCTCGACGCGCGCATCGGCCTCATTGCGGAAAACCGCGCGAATAAGTTCCGCATTGTTGCGTGCGCTTCCGCCACGCAGTTCCGCGAGATTATCATTTGTCGTTAGGCCGAAATCCGAGGGTGTTATCGTAAAAGTTCGCACATCGTTCGCGCGCGCTTCCGCCACCATCGTTTCACCGCTCGTCGTGACTTCATCGAGCCCATCTTGTCCGTGCACAACCCAGGCATGTTCCGTCCCGAGCGAGACAAGCGTGTGCGCGAGCGGCTCGAGCAACGATCGATGCCAGACACCGATGATCTGTCGCGGCGCGCCTGCTGGATTCGTTAGGGGACCGAGCAGATTGAAGGTGGTGTGCACTCCGAGCTGTCGGCGAATATCGGCCACGCGCGCAGTCGCCCGATGGTAAAGCGGCGCGAAAAGGAAACAGATGCCGTGTTCATTCAAGCACGCCTGCGAAGTCTCGGCATCGATCTGCACATTGACGCCGAGTTCCGTCAGCACATCCGCGCTGCCCGAAAGACTAGTCGCGGCGCGGCTTCCATGTTTCGCCACGGGCAGACCAGCGCCCGCGACAACGAAAGCCGCCGCGGTCGAGACGTTAAATGTTTTCGCATAAGAAGAACCGGTCCCCGCCGTATCGATGAAGCGTTCGTGCCTGCATTGAATGCGCACCGCGCGCGCACGCATCGCTTCCGCCATCCCGCTGAGTTCGTCGACCGTTTCGCCTTTGACGGCGAGCGCGACGAGAGCGGCGGCGATTTGCGCATCGGTCGCTCGTTCGTCCATCGCCGCACCGAAAAGCAACGCTGCATCTTTGCGCGACAAATCCTCCCCGCGCATCAGGCGAATGAGAAGCGCACGAACGGGCGTTTCCGGATTAATCTCATCGCGTCGCGCCGGCGTCGGCAGCAGCCATGAAGGCCGTCGCCGGCTGGGATCGAGCGGTGAAGCGGAAGATGAAGCGTGCATCATGTGACCAATGCGGAAACGTCTTCAAATTCTTCGAAGGCTTTCGTGATCGCGATCTCCTTCAAAATTTGAATCGCCTCCCAGCATTCGCTGAAGGTGTTGTAAAGAGGCGAGGGCGCGAATCGAATAACATCCGGTTTACGGAAATCGGGGATGACTCCGCGTGCGCGCAACGCGAGCGACATCGCTTGCGCATCCTTATGCTGAATCGACACGTGACCGCCGCGACGTTCCGATTCGCGCGGAGTGCCAATGTTAAATCCGAAATCAGCGAGCTCATCATCGACCGCTTGAATGATGAACTCCGTTAGCGCGACGGATTTTGCTCGTATCTGTTCGACTCCCGCTTCTTCAATCGGTTGGAGCGCGCCGTCGATCGGCGCCATGCTCAAGACCGCGGGTGTTCCGATTTGCAGAGCGGATGCGCCGAGGCCGGGAAAGAATTCGTCCGACATTTCGAACATGCTTTCCTTGTGCACGCTCCACCAACCGGCCAGGCCGGCGGCCACCATGCCGTTGCGCGCGAAATGTCTCCGATTCAAATAAAGACCTGCCACCGCGCCGGGGCCGGCATTGAGAAATTTATAGTGGCCCCAGCCAGCGAAGTCCGCGCCCCAATCATCAAGCGCATGCGGCATCACTCCGACGGAATGCGAGAGATCGAGACCGATGATGACGTCATTCTCGCGCGCGGCCCGACAGAGTCGCTTCAAATCCAAAAGCTGTCCCGTCGTGTAAACGACCGATGGGAAAAGCGCCATCTGCAATTCGGGATTGCACAAAGCCTCTTCGATCCTCGCTTCATCGAGAAAGCGCGATTTGTTCGCGGGGACGATGACAACGTGTTCGTCGGGATTGAGCCCGCGCAGTCGAAGATGACTTCGCAACGCATAACGATCGGTGGGAAAACTGTGCGCATCGATCAAGACCTTTCTCCGTTGCATCTTCGGTTTGTAAAGTGTGGCGAGTAACTGATGCAGGTTGATCGTCATGGAATTTGCGATCGCGACTTCATCACCGGCCGCGCCGACAAGTTTCGCCACACGTTCTGCCAGCTCTTCGGCCATGGTGAACCACGGCGAATCACCTTCGAGCCAGCCGGCAATGCCGCCCGTTTTCCATTTCTCCAGCACAGCGAAAAGCGTTCGTTCGGCGTCGCGGGAGAGGAGACCGAGGGAGTTTCCGTCGAGGTAAATTTGTCCCTCGGGATAATAAAAGCGACAACGAAATTGGCCTAACGAGTCGGAGTTATCCAACTCTTGGGCGACTTGAGATGATGATTGTAGATGCATGGTTTTAAATTTGGTGAAAACGCGACAGGCAGAATGAGACGCGCGCAGCTCGAATGGACCAGCGAGCGGATGCGCGATTAATCAGGACGGTGTCCGCTTCCGTGGAAGTTACGGATGCGTGACGACGTCAGATTTTAGCGACGCCAATAGTTACAAACGGACCGACTGGGAAGCGCCTGCTCCGGGAAAAGCGCCTGCTCGTCGTTATTCTTGCGGTCCATATTTTCGAAAGCCGTTGTGCGGCCGCGGACAAATTGCAGCGGCTCGCCGCGATGTCCAGCGTTTTCATCATGATCGAAAAACGAACTTTTGTAGCGCGTTTTAGCAGAGGTTAAATAGAGTGGTCGTACCGGACGCTCACGATGAAGATCGATTTGCACACGCACATTCTGCCGCACGATTGGCCAGACCTCGATGCGAAGTACGGCTACAGCGGATTCGTTAGGCTGGATCATTACAAGCCGTGTTGCGCACGCATGATGAAGGGCGATCACGTTTTTCGCGAAATCACCGATAACGTCTGGGATCCGAATCGTCGCATCGAAGAATGCGATCGATCCGGCGTTACCATGCAGGTGCTCTCAACCGTGCCCGTCATGTTTAGCTATTGGGCGAGACCAGCAGACGCGCTCGATCTTTCCCGGCGATTGAACGATCACATTGCGGAAGTTGTGCGCGCTCATCCACAGCGATTTGCGGGTTTGGCCACGATTCCGCTGCAAGATCCCGATCTCGCTGCGGGTGAATTGGAACGTTGCATTCGCGAACTCGGATTGCGTGGCGCACAAATCGGCACCCACGTCGACGCGAACGCACACATCGGACAAAATGATACTCTGAATCTCGACAACACAGCATTGCAACCGGTTTGGAGCACCGCCGAGCAACTCAACGCTGCCGTCTTTATTCATCCGTGGGACATGGTTGGCAAAGAGCGCATGCCGAAATACTGGCTGCCGTGGCTCGTCGGCATGCCCGCAGAAACATCGCTCGCCATTTGCTCGATGATTTTCGGCGGCGTCTTCGAGCGTTTCCCGAAACTCCGCGTCGCCTTCGCGCATGGCGGCGGAGCGTTTCCGTTCACCATCGGTCGTATCGAACACGCGTTTCACGTGCGACCAGATTTGTGCGCCGTCGACAACAAAGTGAACCCGCGCAGTTATCTCGCACAGGGCGAAACTCCGGCGCGTTTCTACGTTGATTCGTTAGTCCACGATCCCGATGCGCTTCGGTTTCTTATAAAACTTTTTGGAACACAACGCGTCGCGCTTGGATCCGATTATCCTTTTCCGTTAGGCGAAGCAGAGCCCGGAAAGCTTATCGACTCGATGAAATTTTCTGCCGCAGAGCAGAGGCAGCTGTTCTCTGGCACCGCGCGCGAGTTCCTTGGGCTTTAGGTGGATCGGCCGCTCCGCGGGCGATGTTAATCTACTCGGATTCGCCCACACACTTTAATAACGCGCAAGGGACTGCGCGTTCCACCGATCAGCTGACGTGCCGTAAATACTCCCGGTCCCACGCCGCGGGAATACTTTCGCGCGGTGAATAAGGACCGGCTTCATAGACACGCGATGCAATGCCTTGCTGACTTAGTTCGCAGACGTGCCAATCCTGCTTGTTCGTCGTATCCCAGAACTCGATCGCGTCGTCAGGCCGAAAGTCCTCACGCGCGAACGCATCTGGATGAAAAAACCAATCGCACTTGATCAGCGTGTGTCCCGGCGCTTGTGGCCAAAGCTGATGCACCAGCACGTAATCCGGATGCATGCTGAGAAGCATGTTTGGAAAAATGGAGTAATAGAAAACGCGGTCATGATCTTCGCCTTTGATGTCGCCGACGGGGAGGGCACAGGCGTTACCGCTCATCGTTAGGCTGGCGCCTTTCGTGATCGACATGAATCCGCCGAGGAACGGCCCTTCTACAAGATCGTTCTCCGCCGAATCGTACGGCGACACTTTCGAAAGCATCGGATGGACGCCGGGACAGTGATAGCATTCCGAATAATTTTCGAAGATCAGCTTCCAATTCGCCCGCACATCATACTCGATCCTTTTCGCTGACCGCAGTTGGGACAAGTTCCAATGCGAAAATTTTCCCGACAACGGCGCGAACCATTTGCCGAGCGCGGTTGGTGCGCTCGTTAGGTTCACAAAGATGAATCCTTCCCACAATGCCAGGTCTACCGCGTGCAATGAATAGTCGGCCTTATTAAAGCCGGGAACATCATCCATGTGCGGAGCACCGATCAAGTGTCCATCCAGTCCATAAGTCCACGCGTGATACGGACATTGAATTGCGCGCACCCGGCCGGTTGCTCCTTCGCACAATCGTGTTCCGCGATGGCGACAGACATTGTAGAACCCGCGAATCGTCGAACGTTGATCACGCACCACGATCAGGCTTTCGCCTGCGACTTCTGCGACGAAATAATCGCCGGGCTTGGCGATTTGAGTTTGATGCCCAACCAGGGCCCAGTGCTTCGCGAAGATCTTCTCTTGTTCTTCCGCAAAGATTTCCGCCGAGATGAAGTAAGGCTGCGGCAACGTCTTCGCGCCGGAGACGAAAGTCTCGGTCGTTTTACGAAAAGCAGGAGCTGCTTTCGTTGGGGTCGTCGGCGGCATGTTGGAATGCTCGCACGCGACGCGCGCGCCCGTCAATACGCGCAAGATGTTCTGGAGAGGAGGATGGTAGCGTTGCTACCGGCGATAAATTCTACCGCGCGAGAACGACGTCCTTTTTCGTCCACATATGGACCTGACCGCAATGTGGGCAGGACAAACGCGGCTTTTTCAGCTTCGTTTTTTCCCACAATGCTTCCTCGACCGTTTTCCCGGTCGCCGTAAGTTTCCCCGTCGATGGGCATCGCACGAGGATGCGTTTAATTACTGGGCCGGTCGGTGCTTTAACTGATCTGGTTAGCATAAAGTTTTTGTTAGAGCCGGTAAACAATCCGCGCTTTTTCCATGTCGTAGGGGGACATCTGCATTTTCACGCGGTCCCCGACCGTGAGCCGGATAAAACGTTTTCGCATCTTGCCCGAAATGTGAGCGAGAATCATGCGAGCGTTAGCCAGTTCCACACGAAACATCGTGCCCGGTAACACCGAAGTAATTGTTCCTTCAATCTCGATCGCTTTATCAGCCTTCATATTTATTCGGGAGTGCGAACCGGCGCTCACGTAAATGAGCGCCGGCCGCGAAATCAATCTTTACGAGCGGTTGCCGCCGGCAAAAGGGCGCTTGGCGCCGAAAGGACGCTCTTCGCGAGCGCGTGCTTCGTTGACAGTCAGCGTGCGACCGCCGACTTCCTTGCCGTTAAGCGCCGCCATGGCGGCATCGGCCTGGGCTTTGTCGGACATGGTGACGAATGCGAAACCGCGCGATTTGCCGGTCATGCGATCCATCATCAGCGATACTTCGCTAACCTGGCCGTGCTGTTCAAAGAGATCTTGAAGATCATTTTCTGTCGTCTCAAAAGAGAGATTACCAACGTATAATTTCATAGTGACTTGATTTGGAAAAAAACTGCCAGCTTCAGAGCCGTTCCCGAGAGTCGGGTTTCAAATCACTACTGAGAGGATCCCAGCCAACGATTTACCATGCACGAACGAAACAGAACTATCCAATAACGGCGCGACTATCGTCCGCTTTCGGTTTAAAACAAGCGGTGTTTCGGTTAGGGCGGATCGAGCAGTCTTGCTCGATCATAAATAAGATGGCCGCGCTCTCAGTCTATTTCAGCACCGCTTGATGAAACTCGTACCAATCGTCGAGATTGTTTAGATTGATGGCGTCCTTTGCCGCGGAACCATCATCGGCAATGCCGCACGATCCCAGAATCCCTTTCCGCGTATCGTCATCATGATTGTAACCGCGCACTGCCGCATTGTGCTTCTCGATCGCTTCGCGATTCAATGACTTCGCGTTCTTCTTTACCCACGCTTCGAACTCCGGATAAGTCGGTTTGTTCTGCTTGATGTAATCCTTCACCGCCTCTTCATCCAGTCCGAGCGCGGCACAAGTCATCGCGTCGTAACCTCGCCCGATTCCAGGATAACCGGAGGCGAGTTTACCCTTTTCTTCGAGAGAAACCTTTTGCCACAACCGCGGCAGATGCAGCACGCCGAGTGGACCCGCCGTGCCGGAACTGATGAGTGGAACGTATGTGTCGGCCATAAAGATTTCTTTCTGATTGGTGCTTGGTAATACAAATTAGCGAGCTAAGCGCGCAATAACAATTCCAAATCACGACGCCCGATTACGTTTGTCCCTTTAGCTGGCAGACTAATCAATCAACTCACGAACGAGTTGGTCGTCCCGATTTTGCTGTGCGGCCTGTTTGCGGCGAACTAAAGCTATTGCGGACAAGTCCTAGCTGGGCATGAACTTGCGAAATTTTTTTGAGGAGCTGAAGCGGCGCAATGTCATTCGTGCGGCGATCCTCTATGTCGGCGCCATCTGGGCGCTCGCGCAGGGCATCTCTCAACTGGGCCCGTCGGTCGGCACACCGGAATGGACGACGCGCTGGTTTCTGGTCGCTGCAGCGATTGGTTTTCCGTTTTGGATCGCGTTCGCCTGGTTCTACGAATTCACGCCGGAGGGCCTGAAGCGTAAAAGCGAGATCGACCCGGCCGAGTCGGTCACGCGCCACACCGGGCGCAAGCTCGACTTCGCGATCATCGGCGTATTGGCGTTCGCAGTGGTGCTGCTGCTGACCGACCGCTTCGTGTCGCGTCATGGGGTCAACCAGGCGACGGCCGCGCTGGTCCCCGAAAAAAGTATCGCGGTCCTGCCATTTGAGAATCTGAGCGAGGAAAAGCAAAACGCCTTCTTCGCCGATGGCGTGCAGGATGAAATTTTGACAGACCTGGCCAGGATCGCGGACTTGAAAGTGATCAGCCGCACTTCGGTGATGCAATACAAGAGCGGGGCGCCGCGCAATCTGCGCGAGATTGGGCAACAGCTGGGCGTGGCCCACTTACTCGAAGGCAGTGTCCAGCGCGCGGTGAACAAGATTCGGGTGAACGCGCAGCTGATTGATGCCCGCACCGACGCGCATCTGTGGGCCCAGACCTACGATCGCGATTTGGCCGATGTGTTTGCCATCCAGAGCGAGATTGCCAAAGCCATTGCCGATCAGTTGCAGGCAAAACTTTCGCCTAACGAGAAGGCGGCGATCGAAAAGCCGCCCACCACCGACCTGGCCGCTTTCGATCTCTACACCCGGGCCAAGACTCTGCTCCTCTCACTCGGTTTCAATGTTAACCAAGAGCCAATTCTGCGACAGGCGGTTGAGCTTCTTAATCAAGCGGTTGCACGAGACCCGGCCTTTTTCGAGGCTTACTACCAGCTCGTCCTTGCTCATGGTTTCGCGTATTCGGTGTTAGGCGACCATACTCCTGCCCGGCTGGCCTCGGCGGAAGCGGCTCTCCAAGCGGCAACTCGGCTGCGGCCAGATGCCGGCGAAACGCATCTGGCGCGGGCGAACTATCTCTATTCCTGCCTGCGCGACTACAACGGCGCGCTGGCCGAGCTGGAAGCGGCGCGGCGCAGTTTACGCAATGATCCGCGCATCTTCGAATTGACCGGCTACATTTTGCGCCGGCGCGGCCAACCGGAAGATGGAGTGCGTAATCTGGAGCGCTCAGTGGAACTTGATCCGCGCAACCCTTTTACGCTCCAGCAGCTTGCCCTCAGCTACCAGTTTCTGCGGCGCTATCCAGAAGCGGCTGCCGTATTCGATCGCGCCTTAACTATTGTTCCAAACGATGTCGCCACGAAAGCTAACCGTGCTTACGTCGACCTTGACTGGAAAGCCGAGACGCGACCGTTGCACGAGACGATCGATTCGATTCTCGCCGAAGGTCCAGGCGCAATTTCTGATGCCGCCGATATCTGGTTTCAGTGCGCGCTGGCGGAACGCGATCCCACCGCAGCAGAGCGGGCCCTGGTGGCGCTGGGCGACAATTCGTGTTGGAACGACGGCCCTCTTACTTTAAGCCCCAGCTTTGGCGAGGGGTTGCTGGCGCGAATGATGAAAGACGAGGCGAGGGCACAGGCCGCCTTTACCAAGGCTCGTCTTGAACAGGAGAAGATCGTGCAAGCGCAGCCAGATTACGGGCCGCCGCTTTGCGTGCTGGGTCTGATCGACGCCGCTCTGGGGCGAAAAGAAGAGGCGTTGCGCGAAGGGCGGCGCGCGATCGAACTTCTTCCCGTCGAAAAAGATTCAACCGGTGGCAGTCAGATGCTTATCTATTTTGCCATCATCGCTGCGTGGGCGGGCGAGAAGGACACCGCTTTGCAGTACTTGGCGGCTAACGCCCAATCACCGGGCGGATACGTCGTTGCGACCTACGGCGCATTAAAGCTGCTCCCCTTCTGGGACCCGCTCCGCGGCGATCCGCGCTTCGAAAAAATCGTCGCCTCCCTCGCGCCGAAATAAAATCTCATGCCTACCGATTCTTCACCAGATGTGAAATTCGAGATCGGGCACGTCCTGTTCATCGACATCGTTGGTTACTCGAAGTTACTCATCAATGAGCAGAGCGAGCAGATCCAAAAGTTGAAACAAATCGTGCGCGGTGCGGAGCAGGTCCGACTCGCGGAAGCTGAAGGGAAGCTCCTGCGCTTACCGACAGGGGACGGTGGTGCGCTCGTTTTTCGGAACAGCCCGGAAGCGCCGGTTCTGTGCGCGCTCGAAATTAGTAAAGAGCTCAAGAACCATCCCGAACTTCGCGTGCGCATGGGCGTTCACAGCGGTCCGGTGAATGAAGTTGTCGATCTAAACGAACAAGCCAACATGGCCGGGGCCGGCATCAACATGGCCCAGCGGGTCATGGATTGCGGCGACGCCGGTCACATTCTGCTTTCGCGCCGCGCCGCGGAGGACCTGGAACAATACGGGCATTGGCAACCGCTCTTGCACGACCTCGGCGACTGTGAGGTGAAACATGGGGTGCGGTTAACGGTGTTCAACCTTTACGATCACGAGGTGGGTAACCGGGAGCGACCGGCCAGGCTGAAGTCCGCCGCCCAGGTCAGCCGGTCGAACACTCGCAATCCTAAGTCTATCCTCGCTTTCGCACTTGGCGCGCTGCTGCTCCTCGGCCTGATCGGATACCTCGTGCTTCGACGCGGCCCAGCTTCGACTCCAGCGAACGAGTCGCACGTCATCCGTTCGATCGCCGTGCTCCCGCTCGATAACTACTCGGGCGATCCCAGCCAGGACTACTTCGCGGAAGGAATGACAGATGAGTTAACCACTGATCTCGCGAACATCAGCCAACTGCGCGTGATCTCCCGCGGCTCGACCTTGCAGTTCACCGGCAAGCAGCGACCGCCCACTCCGGAGATTGCGAAATTGCTCAATGTCGATGCGGTGGTGGAAGGTTCCGTCCAGCGGCAGGGCGACAAGGTACGGATCACCGCGCAACTGATCGATGCGCGCGCCGACCAACACCTCTGGGCGAAAAGTTTTGAGCGCAACTCGCGCGATGTGCTCGCGTTGCAGGATGAGCTGGCCTTGGCTATCGCGGGCGAGATCAATGTGCGCCTGACCCCGCGCGAACAGGCGCGCCTAACGAGTGCAAAAAACGTAAATCCGGAAGCCCACAACGCCTATCTCAAGGGTCGCTATTTCTTTAACCGGCCGAGCGACGAAAATCTCGGAAAAGCGATTACGCAATTCGAGCAGGCGATCGCCCTCGATCCTAACTTCGCGCCAGCCTACTCGGGACTTTCGGACGCCTATCTCTGGGCGGCTTTTAATGAAGGAGTCGTTACGGCCAGGGAAGCGGGGTCGAGAAGCAAGGCAGCGGCGGAGAAGGCGCTGGCGCTCGATTCTGCTTCCGCCGAAGCGCATGTTTCTCTAGCCAATTATAAGAGCTGGTATGAGCATGATTGGACCGGTGCAGACAAGGAATTTCGCCAAGCCATTTCGCTCAATCCGAATTACGCTTTTGCCCATGATCAATGGGCTCTGAGTCTCGGATGTGAGGGCCGGTTCGACGAGTCGATTACCGAAGGGAAGCGCGCCGAGGAGCTGGATCCGCTCGATCCGGCCATCGCCGTCGACAATACCCTGGCGCTGGCCGGAAAGGGCGATTTCGAGGCGGCCAAGACCGAAGCGAGGAGAGGCGCAGAGTTAGACCCGACCTTCTTCTTCCCCCAAATGCAATTTGGCTGGATCGACCTGCAACAGGGGAATGTCCGCGCGGCCGTCCCGGAACTGGAGAAAGCGGCGACGATGGAAGCACCGCCGTTCGCGACCGCCTATCTCGGTTACGCCTACGGTGCGGCAGGTGATCGCACACGCGCGCTCGAGATCATGGAAGAGCTGAAGAAAAAGACCGTGCACGGTTACGTGCCACCCTTCAATCTCGCGATCGTCTATCTCGGTCTCGGTGAGCTCGATCGGGCAATGGATTTGCTGGAACAAGCCAGCGCCGACGACTCGCAGTGGATGATGTATCTCAAAATGGATCGCATTTTCGATCCGCTTCGCAGCCACCCTCGTTTCATCGCACTGATGAAGAAAGAGAACTTCGAGCCATGACTGGGCATCGGCCGCGACCGTAAAGATGACGCCTGAGTCCGAAGACAATTTCCAGTTCGAGATCGGGCACGTGCTCTTCATCGATATCGTCGGTTACTCGAAGTTGCTCATCAGTGAACAGAGCGAGCAGATTCAAAAACTAAAGCATCGCGGAGAAATAAAATTGCTAACCGAAAAGGAATAGAAATGAAAACTATCTGCTTGGTCATTGGCACAATGTTGTTGGCGGCTATAGCAGCATATGCCGACGAAGTAACCATCGTACGTAATCTCCGTGGGCCTGAGGGGCCATTATTTATTGACGGCAACCTTTACTATGTTGAGTGGGTCTCAAACACGCTCTCGAAGTGGGATGGCAAAACGAACACGGTGTTGAATCATACTGAGGGTTGCGGGCATAACGGGCTGGCACTTACCAAACAGAAAACATTCCTCCTCGCGTGCACCAATGATCCCGGAGCAATCATTGAACTCGACATGACCGGGAAGCAACTGCGCCGATGGGACGCCGACAGCAACGGCAAGAAATTCGTCGGCGGCATAAACGATGTTGTGGTGACTGCGAACGGCGGCGCGTATGCCACTGTCTTTGGTCCTTATCCCGATCCGCCGGTACCAACATCGGTGATTGGAAAAATTCTCTATCTTGCGCCTGGTAATGAGAAATGGGTCGAGGTCGCAGGCGATCTCAATTACGCCAACGGGATAGGTGTTTCTCCAGACCAAAAAACCCTTTACGTCAGCCAAACGGTCAGCAACTGCATGCTAAAATTCAACATCGAGGCCGACGGTTCGCTGAGTCACCGATCAAATTTTGCTCTCCTCAACCTTCTCACAAAAAACAAGAACGACTCTCCGTGGCTTGGACCGGATAGCATGAAGATTGACGGCAAGGGCAACATCTATGTGGCCCAATGGTTCGGCGGCAAGGTCCTGAAGCTATCGCCCGAGGGCAAGCTACTACACGTCTTTGAAATCGCCGCGGGTGATGGCACGACCAACGTCGCATTCGGTGAAGGCGGGAAGGAATTATACGTCACGGTGGTGAAGGATCCTAAGGACCCGCAGGCAAAGGGCAGCATCGTGAAGATCAAAAATGTTGAGTAGCCTCTGGCAGGTGGGCATGTCGTAGTGAACTCGCGCAACTTCTTCACCGAACTGAAGCGACGTAACGTTTACAAAATGGCGATTGCGTATGCGGTCGTCGCGTGGCTGCTCATTCAAATCGCGACGCAGGTCTTTCCATTTTTCGAAATTCCAAATTGGGCGGTCCAATTGGTGGTGGTCGCGCTGCTCATTGGTTTTCCGGTCGCGCTCGTCCTTTCCTGGGCCTTCGAGCTCACGCCGGAAGGGATCAAGCGCGCGGAAGACGTCCTACCTAACGAGTCCATTACGCGTAAGACCGGGCGGAAGCTCGTCGCCCTGACCATCGTGGTTGCGGCAGTCGCGGCCGGCTTGTTCGTCTTTCGATTGTTGCAGCCGAAGGGAACGGAAGGTCCGCTAACAACGCCGGCGGCGACGGCCTCTACGATCCCGAACAAGTCGATCGCGGTGTTGCCGTTTGCGAACCTGAGCGAGGACAAGGAGAACGCTTACTTTGTCGATGGCATCCAGGACGAAATCCTCACCCGGCTCGCCAGGATTAGTGCCTTGAAGGTCATCTCGCGGACCTCGACCAGGCGCTACGCAAGCAGCCCAAAGAACCTGCCGGAAATCGCGAAACAACTCGGCGTTGCCAGCATCCTCGAAGGCAGCGTGCAGCGAGTGGGGGCGCTGTCCGCGTCAACGTGCAATTGATCGACGCGAGCAAAGACCGGCATCTCTGGGCGGAGACCTACGACCGCGACATCAAGGATATTTTCTCGGTGGAAAGCGAGGTCGCGCAAGCCGTCGCCGATGCGCTCAAGGCCCAGCTCTTGCCGGCGGAGTCCGCGCGCATCGCGCGCGTGCCGACGAAAAATCCGCAGGCTTACGATCAGTTTCTCAAGGCGGAGTATTTCCTCAATCAACTCTTCTGGACCAACGCGAAGGACCCGGGCGAGATCGCGCGCAAGGCGGGAGCTTCCTACGAGAGCGCGATCGCGGCCGACCGCGAGTTTGCCCTGGCCTACGCGCAATTGTCCTATCTGAAAGCAACCACTTTCTGGTTCGGGATCGACCCCAGCCCGCAGACGATGGAGACGGCACGGACGGCCGCGACGCGTGCCCTGGCCCTTCAGCCGGAATTGCCCGAAGCGCATCTGGCCATGGGCTATGTCCACTATTGGGGCCAGCGTGACTACGCCGCCGCGCTCGCCGAGTTCGGCGCCGCGCGAAAGAGTCTGCCTAACGATGCCAATGTCTTGAAAGCCATGGCCCGCGTCCACCGCCGGCAGGGCAACCTCCTGCAGGCTATCCCGGAGTTCGAGCAAGCTACCATCCTCGATCCGCGCGATACGGACCTGGCCCGTGAGATCGGGGTCACGCTGGCATGC
>JBBQFI010000014.1:0-66915 GCA_038321775.1 Chthoniobacterales bacterium
CACGCGCCCAGGAATTCTGCGGCAGCTCGCCGTTCGAATCCTGCAAACAGGCCAGCCAGATGAGCGCGGAGCGCGGGGTATCAAGTTGGCCGGCGGCGAGCAAACCGACCGCGCTTTGCATCAGGTCGCGCGGCCAGACCAAATGATAACCGCCCATTTCATCATCTCCCTTCGTCTCGCCCCACGGAATGCTCATCGAGGCCACCATCGCGCCGCGAAAAGTTTTATCTTCATGCGCGAGCAGGACGTTACGGCTGAGCCCGTGCAACCTGCCGCCATCGCCGGTGTGCTCGCGCAAATCGAGCGACGTGCTGGCGCGACTCCATTGTTCGATGAAGGCTGCGCGATGTTCCGCGAAAGGCGCAGCGAACGACTGCACCAGCTTGGTCGTCGCGCTCTGCTCCGTTTTGCCAAACGCGACCGCGAGCGTGCATTCGCCGCCGTGGCTCAAATCGAGCTCGGCGGTGAGCGCTAGATTGCCATCGCGCGCCTCGGGAAATTCCCAATCCATTTCGAAATTCTGCAAATCCTGCCAGCCATCGCTCGCGCCCACATAGCCAACCGAGCGGCGAATGAATTCCGGCGCGCAACCCATGACCAGATGCAGATCGTCGCGCCAGGCCCGTACCAAACTTCGGCCGCCGTTGTTGCAGATCGCGGCGGAATTATGATACCCCTCGCGCTTGAGATGCGGCGCGAGCAAAACGAAGACGCGCAGCTTCTTCCCTAACGACTTGTCGAGAATCTCCACCCGTGTGTGCATGAGCAGCACGGAGGAATGGGGATCGGTCGCGATTTCCTTGATGATGCGATAGCGCCCTTCGCGATCAGTATTCGTTAGGCGATAAAGGAGCGCGCCGTCTTCCGGATACTCGATCTTGTGCTCGAGGTCGCGCCGTTCTTCGTGGCAAAAAGTTTCGCCATCGGTGATGAGAAATTGCAGGTCGCGCGTGTTCGGCTGGTCGACATGCGGATAATAAATTTCATTGATGATCCCATGCGAAATGGTGAACCAAAGCCGGCAGCTCGAATGATAAGCCGTGCCGATTCCATCCTTCGCGCTCCGCGTCCAGCGCGGCTCCAAGCCCGGCGCCCCGAACGCGCCGCCGGGCGATTTGCCGCTGAGTTTGCGCCAGACTTTTTCGCCCGCACGCTGGAGTTTCGTTTCGGGTGCGGGCGGCTCGTGCGGCACGGTGATGGGATCGGAGACTGGTGCAATCATGCAAGTCTTGTGAGATCGACTGAGTGCAATTTATTCCCGCAGTTCCTCGCTAGGCGGAACGCTGGTGAGCGTCCGCTCGGAAACAAAAACCCGCCAACAGGAAAATGGATGAGCGCGTAACATTTCGGTCCCACTTCATCACAGACGCGGATCGACCGGCTCGCTTTCAAGGGCGAGAACTCCAAATACGCACTCATGCACGCGCCGGAGGGGCTCGCGTTCGACGAACCGTTGGAGGGCTTCAACACCAAGTGCAAATTCGCGCAACGCAAGCGAGCGCTTGGCGGACAATCCGCGGGATCGCAGTCTCTCAAGGTTCGGCGGCGATGTATATTCGGGACCGTAGATGATGCGCAGGTATTCACGACCCCGGCATTTAACTGCCGGCTGAGTGATGCCGCGGCGCCCTTTCGCGACGAAGTTCAAAGGTTTCACCACCATCCCTTCGCCGCCGCGTTCAGTTAGCTCCTCCCACCAGCGGATTGCCGCGAGTTCACTTTCCGAATCGGTCACATTTACAAGGCGATATGGCGTCGGAAGTAGAAGCTCGGTGTCGGCTGCACAAATCTTCGCCAGCGTCTCCATATGCCAGACGTGATCTTTGTCGGTGAAGACACCGCTCTCTGCCGCCAGTACATGAAACGGCGCGATCTTAAGATCAGAGACGGACGCGACCGGCCAGCAGTAGCCGCGATATGCTTCCACGTATTGATCGACCATCGTCTTACGCTCGCGGTAGGCATCGAGTAACCCGCTGACCTCAAGTCCGTTTCCCTTCGCTTGTTCGAGCACGGCAATCGCCTCCGGTAAAGCAGCACGCGATGCCGCGCCAACAGCGGCATACTGCTGGCGGAGTAACTCCTGAGCTTTCGCCGACCACGGCATGAGTTCGCAGTCGAGGCAGACCCAGTCAGTTGTGAACTCGCTCCAGAAATTCGTCGCGTCGAGTGCTGCGCGCACGCGGCCGATCACCTCGCGTTCGACGACTTCATCGTCGAAGAAGCGCCGTCCGGTGCGCGTGTAACAGATCCCGCTTTCGCCAAGGACTCCGAACCGAGTGCGTGCTGCGTCTTCATCGCGGCAGATGACGAGAACCGCGCGCGAACCCATGTGCTTCTGCTCGCAAATGACCTGCGCGATTCCCTCGTGTCGATAGTAAGCAAATGCTTGAGCCGGATGTTCGAGCAGGCCTGGTTCCGTCGTCGTCTCCGTTGGCGACATCGTGGGCGGAAGATAGATGAGCCATTTGGGATTGGCGGCGAAGCGACTCATCACTTCCAAAGCCGCTATCGCGTTCTCTTCACGAATGGTGACGTTGTGGTGCAGGCTCGTGGAAACGATCCGCTTCCCGAGGACATCATCCATGTCGAGCACGTCATCGAGCTGCTGTTGGCTCGTGAGTGGCGCTGTTCTTTCTGACGGAAGGAAGGGCTTAGCCGGAACGCAATAGGTCTCCGGCGCGGCTACCGAAACCAACTCCTTCTCCGGATATCTGAGGGCCGTGAGCTTTCCGCCGAACACGCAACCGGTGTCGATGTTGATCGTGCGGTTCAGCCATTCTGGCTCCGGTACGGGCGTGTGCCCATAGACCACCATTCCTCGTCCGCGGTAGTCGGCGGCCCAGTTATAGCGAACCGGTAATCCGAACTCGTCGTTCTCGCCTGTGGTTTCTCCGTAGAGGGCGAATTCACGCACACGACCGGAGCCGCGACCCTGCATCTCTTCCTTCATTCCGGCATGGGCAACGACAAGCCGGCCCTCGTCGAAGACGTAATGACTAACGAGTGCATCAATGAACTCCGCCGCCACCCGGCTGAACCCGTGATAACCCTGTTCGTAGTTCTCAAACTGCTGCAAGGACTCGGCGAGGCCGTGCTTGATCTGCACGTTCTTGCCCCAAACGGCTCGCATGAACTTGATGTCATGATTGCCCGGAACACAGAACGCCTGGCCAGCTTTGACAGTTTCAATCGCGAGACGGACGACCTCCGGAATCTTCGGTCCGCGATCAACGAGATCGCCGACAAAGATCAGCTTGCGCCTCTGTGGATGTAAATAGCTGCCGCCGGGCTGCGGTTCGTATCCGAGCTGCGCCAACAGCGTCACGAGTTCGTCGAAACATCCGTGGACATCGCCGATGATGTCGAAAGGACCGTGTTCGGTTCGGCGGTTATTCCAGAGCGGTTGACGCTCAACGACCGCAGCATCGACTTCCCCGGCGGATGACATCGTAAACGCATGTCGAAATCCTTCGCGTTGAAGTTTCCGCAGCGAGCGACGCAGTTGCTGGCTCTGCTGACGAATGACGTGAGGCCCAAACGTCCTGTCGGGTCGTCCGCTGTTGCGTTCCTGACAAAGTTTTTCAGGAAGGTCAAAGACGATAGCAACAGGCAGACAATGATATTGTCGCGCCAGCGCGACGAGCGGTTTGCGCGCCTCCTCCTGTACGTTCGTCGCATCTACGACAGTCAGTTTGGCCGCGGCGAGACGCTTCGAAGCAATGAAGTGTAACACTTCGAAAGCATCTGTAGTCGCGGCTTGATTATTCTCATCATCCGACACCAATCCGCGGCAATAGTCCGACGAGAGAACCTCCGTCGGTTTGAAGTGCTGGCGCGCGAAGCTGGACTTGCCGGCACCAGAAGGGCCAATCAGTACAACAAGCGACAATTCAGGAAGTGTGATCTTCATGATCGTACTTCGAAGACGCCCATCTGTGTCGGCGCGCCGACAATAGGATCTTCCGGGCCGACTGGCAGATATCGAACAGCGTAATTGAACCGCTCACCGATGCCGTTCGCCCACGATTGAAACTGCTCGCGCGTCCATTCGAAGCGGTGGTCTTTGTGACGGAACTTGCCGGCCGGCAGCGTCTCCCATTTGACGTTGTACTCCGCATTCGGAGTGGTGAGGACAACGGTTCGTGGCTTCGCGAATTCAAACAGCGTTCGCTCAAAAGCAGAGAGCCGCGGCGGATCCAAATGCTCGATCACTTCAACCACGGCCGCAGCGTCGTAGCCTGCGAGACGTTTGTCGCGATAGGTCAGCGAACCATGCACCAACTGGATGCGTTCTCGCTGCTTTGGCGGCAGGCGGTCAAAGTGCAGTCGGTCCTGCGTGATCTCCAAGGCGCGATACGACACGTCCATCCCGACGATCGCTTCGAATTGTTTGTCCTTTAACAGCTCGCGGAGCAATCGACCCTCGCCGCAACCGAGATCAATCACGCGTTTCGCGCCCAAATTCTTGAGCGCCGCCAACACCGCACCGATGCGCAGATCGTTCAGGAGAATCTTCTCTTCGACCCGAGCCTCTTCCGCGGCATGAAGCTGCTCGGCCTGGTCAGGGTCGGGATTGTCGTCGTCGGTCAAACGCGAGAGCGCATCGTCCACGAGATTGCGCCGATGCTTCAGATATCGCCGCGTGATCAGTTCGCGTTCGGGATGTGTCGCAAGCCATCCTTCGCCATGACGCAAGAGCTTCTCGACCTCGTCGTCGCCGACCCAGTAATGCTTGTCGTTATCCAACACCGGAATCAGCACGTAGAGGTGCGTGAGCAGCAACCGAAGCGGCACCGTCGCGCTTAGCGTCACAGTGAAATATGCGCTGGCACCCCACTCCGGAAATTTCTCGTCCAGCACGAATCCCACGACTGTGACTGCGTAGCCGAGCGGTTCGAACAATCGTCGCAGAAAGTCTTCGCCGCCGCGGCACGGCAGAACAGCAATTTTAACGGCGAGCGGAATCGGCGTCTCGACGAGTTCCGTACGCTCTTTGCTTTTGCCTGCCAGCGCGCTGCCAAACACGTCAGCGATCGCGACGCTCATGAACGACGACGCGACATACGGTCGATCATTCACGTACTGCTCCAGACTTCGTCCCTCTCCGGCGGGACCGCGACGATTCCTGACCAGCCCAATCGGATCAACTTCGAGGAGCAATGCCGCCGTGCAGCGCTGTTCGGCGACTTCGGGATAGAACACGTGCGCCTTCCCGAACGCCAGATCGAAGCTTTGCGGACGCGCGGGATTCTTCCGAAGCAAGTGACCGAGATCGGTCGCCGGTTCGTGGGTCGTTGTGATTGTCAGCAGCATTCGCGGTTGGTTTCTTCATTCATACGAGACACCAAAACATCATTCAGAGACAGGGAGAAGGTCGCGCGCGATCTTTTATTGGGGCGACATCGACGCTCACGGATTCCTGATGCTGAGCCGCCTTCGTGAATCGTTCCCGCACGCCGCGCTGCGAAAGCGGGCTGACCGAGACGCGACTGCCTAACGAATTGAAATACGCCCGATTGCTGGAGGTGGCCCGCGCCGTCAGCTCAGATTCTAGCGAAACCGTTTACTCAGCTGACGCGCCGCTTCGGCGGCTTCGCCCAAGACCAGCGGCACAGTCGCGAATGTCGCCGCCGCTGCGATCAGACACCAAATGCAAAAGGCCTTGTGTCTGGCCCATTGATCATAACTTAGCCTCGCCGCCTGCGCCGCATCCGTGGTTGCTTTGGCGGCCAGCGCGAGCGGAATCCATGGCTGCTTTTGCGCGCGATTCTTCGGGCCCATCGCGGCCAGTCCCATGGTGACGGCGTAACTGCCGAGGCCGATGATCGCATCGCCCATTTGCAGGTGCGAGTAAGCTTCGTCCGACGCGTCCACCTTTTCGGCATCCATCAAAGGCAGTGGCAAGTCCGGCAGACGCCGGATGATGCCCGTTTGGTAAAGCGCTATCAGACCCATGCAGCCGATCGCGGTGAGCGAAAGCGCGATGACGCCACGCCGTTCCTCCAGGAAATCACCGGAACCCTTGCGCAATTCTTTGCTCAGCTCTTTAGGTGTCATTTTTTGACGAGGCGGAAATTTAATTTTCGACGTGTTCGATCTTGTTCAGGAAATGAATGACGATCGGTTTCGTGGAAAGTGGCTCTAACATCTTTACCCACGCCTTGGAGTAGGCAGAGGTGACGTGCGCATCGAAGGCTGCGGGGCTGGCATATTGTTCGTACCAGAAAATGTGTCCCGGATCTTTAGCTTCGAATTGCAGTTGATATTGGATGCAGCCGGGCTCTTTGCGGGACTTGGCGATATAGGCTGGTCCCTCCGATTTCACTCTTGCTACACCCTCCGGCGTGAGAGAAACCTCGGCCACCATTGTGACCACGCTCGCAAGAAGCTTGGCTTTGATTTCGGGCGTCAAAGGAGAGACATCCGGGTCGCCGGCAGCGAACAATGATGGTGCCGCAAGAAATGTAGCGGCTAACAGGCAAAGGAAAATCTTAGTCATAAATTTGTTTTTATTTTAGCAGCTCCTCCCACTGTTGAGAGCACGCAGAACGAATTTTATTGCAAGCGTTACTCTTTCCTTTCCGTGAATAGAACGCAGCCAAGTGCGAGGACGGCGGCCACACCTAGCGCCAGCGCTCCACGATTTTTCGTCGCCCAAAGTTGTTTGCATTCGGCGGAGGAGCGGTCATCGAATCGGCCATGCGCATCGTGATCGCCCGGCACTGGTTCGAACAAGTTGTTAGGCCGATCGGGATTCTCCGCTTCGTTGGTCTGTTGACCGTCATATCCCGTTTTGCCCAAATAGCGATCGAGCAAACCAGGCGCGATTTTATTGCCGACGATTGCCTCCACCGTCGGCATACCGACGAACAGCTCGCGCCGCTTCGCATGGGCGGCGAAGTAAATCGCTTCCGCTGCTACTTCCGGTTGAAAGATCGGCGGGACAGGCTGCGCCTTTCGCGGCAGACGGCTTTTCGTCCAGCCGAATTGCGGAGTATTCAGCGCCGGCATCTGCACCATCGTCACATGCACCTTGCTGCCGTCGTGGATTAATTCGCAGCGCAGCGAATCGGTGAAGCCGCGCTCGGCATGCTTGGCCGCGCAGTAGGCCGCCTGCAACGGGATGCTGCGATACGAAAGCGCGGAACCGACCTGCACGATCGTGCCGCGATTGCGCGGCAGCATGCGTTTCAAGGCGGCGAGCGTTCCATGCACTACGCCGAGATATGTAACTTCGGTCACGCGCCGGAATTCCTCCGCCGTCATTTCTTTAATCGGCGAAAACACGCTCACCATGGCGTTGTTCACCCAGATATCGATCGCGCCGAATTCGCGCTCGACTGTTTCCGCCGCGGCTTCTACCGCCGCCGCGTCCGCGACATCGGCCACGAGAACGAGCGCGCGTCCGCCGGCTTGTTCGACTTCGCGGCGCGCCGCTTCCAGTCCATCGCGGCCGCGCGCGATCAAGCCGATGTGTGCGCCGCGTTTTGCGAACTCGCGCACCGCAGCACGACCGAGGCCGGCTGAAGCGCCGGTGATGACAACGACTTCTGGTTTAGATTTCATAAAAATTGCGGCGCGGGCAGAATTAGAAGCGTTTCGGTTTACTGGATATCTTCTCTTAGATCGGATCGAATGTAATCTGAAACGGATGTGAGCGGCTTGGCGCATTGCTTATTCCCAAAGAGTTTTTTCGGAAGGCTCGCCGGAATAAAACGCGCGGATGCAACTCGAAGAGAGAAGCCATCCAAATTTTTTCATGAACGTGACCCATATTTTTGCAGCCGGCAGCGGCTTTCGTGTTCTCGAGACGACGGAGCGGAGTCAAACCGGTCTGCTCACACTCGAGCCGGGCGAATCCAGCAGCGAGAAGCCGAGCATACACAAGGATAGCGACCAGACGCTCATTCTCCTCGTCGGCGAACTGCGAGCGGAGATCGGTGACGAACAAGCCATACTAGAAGACGGAGACGCCGTGCTCGTTCCCGCGAAAACGCCACATCGATTTACTAATACCGGCAAAAGTCGCGCGACTACGTTCAGCGTTTACGCGCGGCCCGCTTTTCCGCCTAACGAGCAGAGCGAATAACCAAACAATTAACCAAATCAATATGCTTGCGTCCTCTTCCTTGCAGCCACCTTCTTCATCACGCGATGCTCTTAGCATTGGCAAAGCGATTGTCTTCGGGCTGGTCGCCGGTCTCGTCGCCAGCGGTGTCAAAACCATTTGCGAATTGATTTCACCGCCGCGGCTGCCCGGGGAACTGTCGCCGTTGGGGAAGATGATCGATTACGGTTCGGTCCTCGCGACTGGCGAACCGATGGCGGAGTCGGCCCGGAAACTGACCGAGCCTTTTGTGCATTTCGGTTTTGGCGCGGCTGCGGCCGCGATCTATGTCGTCGTCTCGGAACGTTTCCCGATTTTGCGCACGGGTTGCGGTTCACTTTTCGGCGTCTTGTTCTGGTTAGGCGTGCACGAAATCTTCTTGCCCCTGGCCGGGTTTTCCGCTTCGCCGGCCGTGATGACCTTCCGGGAACAAGGTAACGAATTTGTTTCGCACATTATTTTTGGCGTCACCGTTGAACTCGTTAGGCGCGGGCTGACCTGGAAATTGGCCTAACGATCAAACGGTGCAGCGCGCGCGGCGTCTTGATTCATGAACGCGAGTGATTCTTACGACGTAATTATCATCGGCACTGGTGCCGGTGGCGGCACGCTCGCGCGACGGCTCGCGCCGCGTGGGAAGCGAATTTTGATTCTCGAGCGCGGAGGTTTTCTGCCGCGCGAAAAAGAGAATTGGCAATCGAAGGAAGTGTTCCAAAAGATGCGCTACCACACGAAGGAGGAGTGGCGTGATCGCGACGGCAAACCCTTCATGGCGCACACCGGTTACTTCGTCGGTGGGAACACAAAAGTTTATGGCGCCGCATCGTTCCGTTTGCGGGAGCGGGACTTCGAAACGGTGCAGCACAGGGGCGGCATCTCGCCGGAATGGCCGGTGAAGTATCGCGACTTCGAGCCGTATTACACCCAGGCCGAAGCGCTCTACGATGTCCACGGCAAACGCGGTGTCGATGAAACCGAACCGCCGATGAGCGCGGAATATCCGTTCCCACCCTTTGCGCATGAGCCGCGCATTCTCGAGCTGGCCGAACGGTTGCAGAAACGCGGACGCAATCCATTTCATTTGCCCCTCGCTCTGAAGCGCAACGAAGCCGATCCGCTCCACAGCCCATGCATTCGCTGCAATACCTGCGACGGTTTTCCCTGCCTGATCGATGCCAAGGCCGACGCCGATCTCAATGGCGTCCGGCCCGCGATGCAGAAAAGCAATGTGACGTTGCTCACGCACGCGCGGGTGAAAAAGATCCTAACGAATGGTTCCGCGCGCGAGGTCTCGACGGTAGAGACGGAGATCGACGGCGAGACGCATCATTTTCGCGGCGACATCGTAGTCGTGGCGGCCGGCGCGATTAATTCCGCTGCGCTCCTGCTCGGGAGTGCGTCGGATAAACATCCGAACGGTCTGGCGAATTCCTCCGATCTGGTCGGCCGCAATTACATGCGACATCTGAACAGCGCGATCCTCGGTATGACGACCAAGAAGAATCCCACCGTTTTCCAAAAAACTCTGGCGATGAACGATTTTTACTGGGGCGATGACGACTTCCCGTTTCCCATGGGACACATCCAGCTCCTGGGAAAAACCGACCGAGGTATCATCGCGGGCGACGCGCCTTTTTTCACGCCCGGCGTGGCGCTCGATGTCATGACCAAACATTCCGTCGATTGGTGGCTGACCGCGGAAGACCTGCCCGATCCGGAAAATCGCGTCACACTCACGCGCGACGGCCAGATTCAACTCAGCCAGCGCGATCGTTATCACGAACACTTCGATCGCCTGATCGCGCGTTGGACGGAAGAATTGAAAACGGTCGATGCGATCGATCAGCTCATCCCGCTTTCGCTTTATCTGAAAAATAAAATCCCGCTGATGGGCGTGGCGCATCAAAACGGCACCTGTCGTTTCGGCGACGATCCGAAGACGTCGGTGCTGAATATTTTTTGTCAGGCGCACGACGTCGATAATCTCTACGTCGTCGATGGCAGTTTTTTCTGTTCGAGCGGCGCGGTCAACCCGTCGCTTACGATCGCAGCGAATGCGTTGCGCGTGGGCGATCACATCCTCGAGCGATTGGGATGAGGCTCGTGGCGCGGCGAACTCTTCCGGGTAGCGCACGCGTCTCGCATGCTGGCGATGGCGTCTCGCCATCGAGGACTTTTCTCAGGCGTACCCATGCTTCCTGTGCGAGCCATATTTAAAAAAGCCTGTTTCGGCGGGACGCCGAAACCAGCACGCGGGAGGCGCGCGCTACCCAGATGGGCCATCGGGGCGCTGGCATTCTTATTACCGTTCTCTTTGCGCGCCGCCGTGGAGGTCGCGGCGATCGAGATGAGCGTGTCCGATCTTCCTCGAGCAGTTGCGTTCTACACCGACACATTGCAATTCAAGTTAAAAGATGCGGACGAGTCGCGCGCGCGCCTTCAACTCGGCCAAGAAACGTTGGTCCTCCGCCACGCGGCGACGGAAGGACGGCCTATCCCGCGCGATTTACCCGCAAACGACCAAACGTTCCAACATATCGCCATCGTGGTCGGCGACATCGACGCGGCTTATGCGCAACTGCAACGCCACCACGTGCAGCTCGTTTCTACTGGCGTGCAAACTTTGCCCAATTGGAATTTCGATGCGGCAAAGATCCGCGCGCTTTACTTCCGCGACCCGAACGGCCATTTCCTCGAATTGATTCACTTCCCGGCTAACAAAGGCGAACCGCGCTGGCATCGCCGGAGCGGTGCGCTTTTTCGCGGGATCGATCACTCTGCGGTCGTCGTCACCGAAATGAAACGCAGTCTCGCTTTCTACCGCGACCAACTTGGTTTCACCGTCATCGGAAACAGTTTCAACTACGGCGGCGAACAGGAACTGCTGAGCGGTGTGGCGGGGGCGCGCGTGCGCATCACAAGTTTACGCGGCGCCAAGGGTCCGGGGCTCGAACTTCTGCAATACGAAACGCCGGGCTCCACAAACATTCTCCGCAAAACATCTTCGCCTAACGACTTGTCACATTGGCAAGTCGATCTCCTGACGACGCGACACGACATCGTCGGTGAACGCTCCGATCCGGACGGCCACGCCTTCGCGATCGAGCAACGACCGAGCGGCGCGGCCCGCGGCGAATATGCGATGGAAGCCTTGCGCCAGCATTGGCCGCGCTACCTGATGGAAGGCGCGGAGCTCGGCATCTTCATGATCGTCGCGTTGCTTCTCGCGCTCGTGTTGGAACATACGCGTTCGAGTTTGCATAAAGCGATCGGCTCTCCGCTGCTGCGCCGATTCTTCGTCGGCCTCGGCATCGGCGTCATGGTCGTGATCCTGATTTACTGCACGTGGGGCCGGCAATCGGGCGCGCAGTTCAATCCCGCAGTTACGCTCGCGATGCTTTACCTGCATCGCATCCAGCCGTGGGACGCGTTCTTCTACATCATCGCCCAATTTCTCGGCGGATTGCTCGGCGTCCTAATAGCGGCAGCGCCGTTTTGGAAAGCGAGCAAGCATAAAAAAGTAAATTTTGTCGTGACCGAGCCCGGTAAGCCGGGCGTCGCGGTTGGATTCGCAGCCGAATTCGTCATTTCATTTATTCTACTGGCGACGCTGCGACTCGTTTATCACAGCGATTTGCTCAAACCGTCGCTCGGTTACTTCGCCGGATTTCTCCTCTGCCTTTACATTACCTTCGAGGCGCCGCTCTCCGGGATGAGTTTGAATCCCGCGCGCAGCGTCGCCTCCGCCATCCCGGCGAAAAGCTGGAAGGCGATGTGGATTTATTTCATCGCGCCGCTGCTCGCGATGTGGCTCGCGGCGAAGCTGTGCGGTTAGTTACGGCTGCTTCTCAAACTTCATCGCGGCCGAATTCATGCAATAGCGCAATCCGGTCGGCTTTGGTCCATCGTCAAACACATGGCCGAGATGTCCGCCGCAGCGTTCGCACAGGACTTCGGTGCGGGTGGAGAAAAATCCTTTATCCTCTTTCGTTTCGACCGCGTCTTTCGAGATCGGCTGATAAAAACTGGGCCAGCCCGTGCCTGATTCGAATTTCGCATCGGAACTGAAAAGCTCCTTCCCGCAAGCCGCGCATTTAAAAATACCGTGATCGTGCAGACCGTTGTAAGCGTTGGTGAACGGCCGCTCTGTTCCCTTCTCCCGCAGCACGCGATACTGCTCCGGGGTCAGCTCTTTCTTCCATTCCGCGTCCGTCTTTTCAATTTTGTCGCTCATAGGATTCTGGGCCGACACAAAATTGCACAAGGCAAGCGCGGCGGCGAATAAACAGGTCGTTAGTTTCATAGCCAGGTTCTTCTTTCAAAGAATGGGAGGCGGTCGCCCCTCACATTATTCCCGCCACTTCGAGGCGTTGGAAACGAACAGCACCGCGGTTTTCGGCACCCGGAAAAGTCCCGCGATCACACCTTTCCATCCGATAGTGGGGCCGACGCTGCGTTCGAATTTTTCGTGATCGGGCAACGCGTGAAACCCGCGTTTCTTTTTCGCGTTCTCCAGATTCAGAATCGTCTGGATCAAACCGAGATGCGAAAAAGCCTGCGGAAAATTCCCGAGAAATTCGCCACTCTCGGGATCGATTTCTTCCGAATAAAGACCGAGCGGACTGGCGAGTTTGATGATGGCCTCGAGCATCTCTTCCGCACGAGCGAGATGGCCTTCACGGATCAGATGATCGATGCACCAGAAGCTGCAAATCAGGAACGCGCCTTCTTTCCCCGGCATTCCTTCCGTCCGATAAAAAAGCGGACCGCGCCCGAGCTCGCGCTCAATCGCTTCGCGCGTCGGCCGGGCCGGGTGCACGTCGAGAAAACCAGTGGTGAAAGCGAGCAGGCTGGAAACGTCGAGTGAAGCCGCGTCCATTTTTGCCGAGAGGATCTGGGCGCCGTCTTTCGTCACCAAACCGTGATCGAGGACCTCGCGGCGTATTTCTCCGCAGACTTTTTCCAGCTCGCCATCATCGTCACCGAGGAGTTCGCGCGCCCGTTGCAACGCGATCCAGCACATGATTTTCCCATAGGTGAACTGGCTCGTTTCACGCACTTCCCAAATGCCGTTATCGGCGCGGCGCCAGAAGCGCTTCGCTTCATCGGTCAGACGCGTGAGCATCTTGCGTTTGTCGCCATCGATCTTGCCGCCGGTATGCCGGAAAAAATAAAACGACTGCAGGACGTGGCCGTAATTATCGAGCTGAAATTGCCCGAGCGCGCCATTGCCAAGGCGCACCGGTTCGGAATCGGCATAACCGGCGAGATGATCGAGATTGGTTTCCGGCGGGATGGGCGCATCGCAAACAGGGTAGAGGACATCGACGCTCGATTGTTCGTTAGGGGCTTCCGCTTTCTCCTTTCGCTCCATCCATTTCCTGACCGCGAAATTAAGAAAAGCGTTTGCTTCGCCGGAATAACCGAGGCCGAAGAGCGTTTGAATAAAAAGCGCGGTATCGCGCAACCAGGTGTAGCGATAATCCCAGTTCAATTCTCCGCCCGCTTTTTCGGGAAGCGAGGTGGTGGGTGCGGCGACAAACCCGCCGGTCGCAGCGTAGGTGAGTAATTTCAAAGTCACCGCGCTCCGCCTAACGATCTCCTGATGCGGGCCACGATAGTAATTGAAGAGATTCCATTCGCGCCAGAACGCCGTCGTTACGCGCAGCCATTCGCGAACGCTCGCGAGATCGGGCCAGCGTTGGTCGTCGCTGTAGTCGAGCACAGCGTAAAACGGTTCGTTCGGCGCGACGACGAAATTGCCTAACAAGTCATCATCGCTCGTTTCGATCGGCACGTTGCTATAAAATGTGGCTGCCTCCATCTCGAAGCCGCCGTCGTAGCAGCGGTGCCAGGAGGCGGCTTTCCGCGCATACGATGGTCGCGCGCTTACCCGCATTCGCATGGCCACGCGCGCGCCGTCTTCAGCTTCGAGCAGGCGCACCAGTTTGCGCGTCGGATGCAAAGTGGTGAAGTCGTAAAAGCGCGCTTTGCGCGCTCGCGCGATCACGAAAAAATCGGTTAGCCTAACGACACCTTCGGCCGTGATGAAGCGTGTCTCCAGGATGGCGCTGTCTTCGCGATATTTTCGCTCGACGCGAAATGGCTTCACCGGCGAAAGCGCAAAGCTTCCGCCTTTTTCCTCGTCGAGCAGCGCGGCGAAAACCGAGCCGGCATCGAACGCCGGCAAACAAAGCCAATCGATATCGCCCTGCGGCCCGATCAACGCCGCCGTTTCGCAATTGCCGATGAGCGCGTAATCGCGGATCGGCGTCATCGTAGCCAACCGCCGATCGCCTGGATCGGCTCGATCTGGCCCGGTTCCGTCACCCACGCTACGATCGCGCCGCGCGTATTTGCCGCGGGCTGCGCGCCGGCTTCCGGCAAGCGCACTTCCGCTTTGCCGGCCGGCATCTTTTCCGTCCTGAGTCCGAGCACGACAAAATCGTGCAGCAATTTGCGTCCGCTATTTTCGCCGGCCTTGACATTGACGGTCAGATCGAATCCGAGCCGCGCGAGATGTAGATCAAGCGGGCGTGCTTTGCCATTGGCCGGCTGGAAAGAAACGCGCGCGGTCTCTCCATCGGTCGAAGAAAGCTTTAAGACCCCCGGCGTATCCGATGCAGCACCGGGAACGCCGCTGCTGCGCCACTCGCGGCCGTCGAGGACAAAGCCGGGCGTGTAAACGCTGCTGCTATTCCAATGTGCGGAATAAGCATATTGCCGCGCCGTCCATTCTTTCGACGCGTAGGGATCGCGCCAGCCAAGCCGATCCCAGTAATCGACATGAAAAGCGATCGGCACGTAATCCTGCCAAAGCCGCGGCTCGCTCTTGAGTTTGCTCAACCACGCTTCCGCCGGCGGACAACTGCTGCAACCTTCCGAAGTGTAGAGTTCGAGTAAATGCGTTTTGGCCGGCGCGCTTTCCAATTCGAGAGCAAAGACGGAAGTGGCCGCGCCGCCAAGGCTGGCCGCGGAAAAAATTGCGAGAAGCAAGCTCGTTTTCATATTGGTGAGAGCGCCGTTCTCTGGGAATATTTCACGCTTTGGAATAACGGCGCCACCCCGGCCTCTCACGCTCAACTTGAGATTGCCACGCTGCCCGATATTTTTAGCTGGCGTCGTGCAACAGGACGATTAGGTAGGTTTTGTGGCGGAAGGCGATAACGAGCAGTTGGTCGAGAAATTTTATGCGCCGCTTTATCGCTTTGGTCTTTCGCTCAGCCGCAAGGAAGCGGACGCGTGCGATCTGGTGCAGCAAACCTTCTGCACCTGGGCGGCGAAGGGCCACCAACTGCGCGATAAATCGAAAGTGAAAACCTGGCTTTTCACTACGCTCTACCGCGATTTCCTCGCAAAGAAGCGGCACGACGCTCGCTTTGTCGAAACGGAAAACGAAGCGGATTTCGTCGAACCGTTGCATATCGCGCCCTCGGTGGTCGAATCAATCGATGCGGCGATTGTGCAGAAGGCTTTACATCTGCTTGATGAACGCTATCGCGCACCGGTGACTTTGTTTTACATGCAACAACATTCCTATCGCGAGATCGCCGAGATTCTGGCCGTTCCCATTGGGACGGTCATGTCCCGCATCTCGCGCGGCAAAGCCGAGCTGCGCACGGCGTTGAGCGATACCACCGCGCTCGAAGCGCGTAAAATCGTGCGCATCGAAGGGGGACAGGCCCATGGATAACAGGGAAGCTTATTCAATTTTGAGCCTTCATCGCCCTGAAGAGCCGGCGCTCGATGAAGGACGACTCCAGGAGGCGCTGCGGAAAGTCGAGGCCGATCCCGAGTTGGCGCAATGGTGGAAGGCCGAGCGGGAGCTTGATGCGATTATCGCGGCCAAACTAACCTCGACGCAGTTGCCGGCTGACCTGAAGTCGCGGCTCTTATCTCCCGCGCCGATGCGAACTCGGGTGGTCCGATCCAGCTGGAGCCGCGCTGTCCTTGCGGCCGCCGCGTCAATTGTCGTCCTCGGCGTGATATTCAGTTCGTGGCGCGGACCGTTTCAGACGGCTGTTTCACTGGCAGATTATCGAGAAGAAATGGTGAGCTTCATTAAGGTTCCACCGAATCTCGAATTGCAATCGTCCGACCTGGCGCGCTTAAAAACCTTCCTGGAGAAAGCCGACGCGCCAGCGCAATTCGCGTTGCCGAAAAATCTACAGGCATATGAACCGGTTGGTTGCCGTGTCCTGCGTTTTCGAAGGCACGATGTGTCGCTCGTTTGTTTCAAGATCGGTGGCGATCGCCTTGCGCATCTGTTTGTCGCCGACGCAAAATCAGTGCCCACTAAAGGCAGTGCTTCCGCGCCGGTCTTCGCTGCGGAAAACGATTGGATGACCGCGACATGGACTGAAAACGGCCAATCCTATCTGTTAGCAGTTCGAGGCGATCGCGCGGCGGCCGAGAGATTTCTTGGCGACTCGTGACGATAAAGCGGAAATCCTCCGTCAGTACCCGTTCACTCAAAGGGAAGGGCACTGGCTGGTTCTCCGGTTATTCCACCACGAAACGCCCTCTCGGTGGTTATGCCGCGCTGGTAGCTCTCTTCACCGTCGGATTAGCCAGCGCTTTTGTGGCCTCCAAGCAGAAAGCCAAACATTTGCCGGACCTAAGCGCCACTGATCTGCTCCTCTTTAGCATCGCCACACATAAGCTCAGCCGCATCGCGTCGAAAGATCTCGTGACCAGTCCATTCCGCGCGCCGTTTGTGAAATTCAAGGCGTCGGCCGGAGCGGGCGAAGTCGAAGAAAAAGCGCGCTGCGAAGGCTTGCGAGAAGCCGTCGGCGATCTTATCACCTGTCCGTATTGCATGGCACCGTGGATCGCCGCCGCGCTGGTGTTTGCCGCGGAACGTGCACCTCGCAGCACGCGCGTGGTCAGCGCAATTTTCAACATTGCCGCAGATTCCGATTTCTTAAATCGCTTATACGCTCGGACGAAAGAATAGCACACGCGAGGTGTGCTTTTCGTTATTTTCAAGAAACGGTGGCTCTGTTGAAAAGCTGCCTGCTGTCATGTCGAGCGAAGTCGAGACATCTCTTACTATTCATCTGCGCTTGGAACATCAACAATGAGAGATTCCTCGACTGCGCTCGGAATGACATAGCTTTTTAACAAAGCCAGAAACGATCAGGGTTTGTGTCCGCAAAAACCGGAAGAGATTCACACCTCTTCAGACGCCACGTGTGTCTGATCGAACCGACAATCCGTCCTTCTAAAAAAAATTCTATGCTGAAAACGCTGTTCTCGCCTAACGAATTCTGCGCAGACTTGCGCCGTAATCGTAGATCGGGGAACAGTGTTCACCGAGTCCCCTCGCCTCTTCCCTCCTACAGTCCCGAATTTTCCTCGTCCTCCTTAGCAAGGACACACCGCGAATTAAAAAAGCAGGATCGGTTCTTTTTCCCGAACCTCAATTTGTTCTCGACCTCGCGCTTCAGAAGCGGCGACTCGAGACCTCGCAGCTCGCAAGCAGCGACATCATCGAATCGCAGCGAGGAAAAACGGCGAAGTCATCATAATCAAATTGGAGGCGAGGGGAGTCGAACCCCTGTCCTCGAAGCCATCCGCACAAGCTTCTACATGCTTAGCCGGTGATTTATTTTTAAAGAGCCGAAGGCTGCGCCGGCACACTTCGTCTCCCGAGCGTCCACGAATTCCTTCACCGTCCGGCGCGGTCACTCCGCCGTCCGATTAGCCTGCTGTCCATGTCCCGAGCCGTAGCAGGCGTCAAGCCCGGGACATCGCAGTCAATTAAGCCGCGAGAGCGAGATCTTGGTGATCTGCATTTATTTTTTTTGGTCCGGATTTTAACGAGGCCAACGAACCATCCTCGACATGCCGCCTGCGTTTCAAACAACGAGTCGAAACCAGTACGCCCCCTTTTTAAGAGAAACGAAGATAGCGCGGCTGGCGCGCAATTGCAATCGTTTCGCCTAACGAGTCTCGTCGCCTTTAAAAATGTGGAAGAGGAAATAGAGCGACGGCAGGAGAAGGATGGCGCCGGCGCCGAGAGCGATGATGAGCAGTCGCAACGTCGCCTGTGGCGCAGCGCTGTTCGCGAAAGTCAGGTCAGGCGTCACAAAGTTTGGATACTGGGCCAGACTCCAACCTGACAAAATCAACACGACCTGACCAATCGCAGCGATGCGCGCGAAGACATAGCGACGGCGCCAAAGCGCGATGAGCGCGGCGACGGCAAAGCAGCTCGTCCAGCCTAACAAGAGCGGCGCCCACCATCGCGTCAGGCCGTCGAAAATATCGGGCGCGTCTTTTCGCGCGGTGAGAAATGCAATGAGCGCAATCGGCGCAAGCGTAAGCCCGGACCAAATCGCGCGCTGTCGAAAGTCGTTTTGTAATTCCGGGTCGTCGCTGGTATCGACCGTCAGATAAGTCGCGGCGAGAAACGCGAAGAGAGCGACGGCGAAAATTCCGCAGACAAAAGCGAACGGCGTCAGCCAGCCCGCCAGGAAGCCGCTCGTTAGTTTTCCATCAACGATTCGGATGTTTCCGGTCGCGAGTGCGCCCACGGTGATGCCTTCGACAAACGGCGTGAAAAAACTCGAGACGCCAAACAAGACGCTCCAGCGCCGTTGCACGACGGCGACATCGCGATCGTATTTGCGAAAGACAAACGCGGAACCGCGCAGAACGATTCCGATCAGGATGAGGGTAAACGGAATGTTGAGCGCGGTCATCATCGCGGAAAATGCCGGCGGAAATCCGGTGAAGAGCAAAACGATAACGAGAATGAGCCAAACGTGATTCGCTTCCCAGATCGGGCCGATGGCCTCGGCGATTGCTTCCTTTTGTCGCTGCGCGCGCGGACCGGTTGCCAGGAAATCCCACATTCCGCCGCCAAAATCCGCGCCGCCCATGAGCGCGTAAATCACGAGCGAAACCACCATGAAAAACGCGACGATTAATTCCAGAGTCATGCGCTTTTTTCGGTCGCCGCTTCGGGCGATCTTAGAAACTGTCGACGCAATAAAAAGAAAACGCTGATCGCGAGAAAAATGTAGAGCGCAGTGAACGCGAAAAACGGAATCGCGATGCCGGGCATCGGTGTGACTGCTTCATGCGTTCGCATCACGTTATAAATAATCCACGGTTGGCGGCCGACTTCCGTTACCGTCCATCCGGCTTCCATGGCCAGAAAACCGAGCGGCCCGGCTAGGATTATTCCGCGCAAAATCCATCCGCGATCAGGCAGACGGCGGTTCTTCAACCAAAGGCATGCTGCGGTAATGGAGAGCGCGAGGAGATAAAGCCCGCACGCGACCATGAGATCGAAGGACAAATGCACAATGCGCACGTCGGGCCATTGATCGCGCGGAAATTCCTCCAGGCCGGTGATGCGTGCATCCGGATCGCGCGCTACGAGCAGGCTCAATCCGCGCGGAATATGCAATGCACCTGCAACTGTCTCCGATTTGTCGTTAGGCAAACCGCCGATGATTAACGGCGCGCCGTTTTGCGTATGATAATGCGCTTCCATGGCGGCGAGTTTTGCCGGCTGCAACTTGGCAACTTTACGCGCGCTGAAATCGCCGCTCACGATTTGCAGCGGCGCGCAGACACAAGCGACAGCGAGCGAAATCCCAAGCGCGCTGCGATGAAACGCACTCTCGCGATCGCGCAGCAGAAAAAATGCATGCACGGCCGCGACGGCAAATCCTGTCGCGATGAAAGCAGCGAGTGTCATGTGAATGACTTCATGCAGGCTCGCGGGATTAAGCATGGCCGCGATCGGATCGATGTCGGTCGGTTTGCCGTTCACCATTCGAAAACCGGCGGGCGCATTCATCCAGGCATTGGCCGTGACCACAAAAATCCCGGAGAGCGTTCCGCCAATCGCCACCAAAATGCCGCAGACCCAATGCAAAATCGGCGAGAGACGATTCCATCCATATAAATAGAGGCCGAGAAAAATCGCCTCCGCGAAAAACGCGAAGCCTTCCAGGGAAAATGGCATCCCGATAATCGCCCCCGCTTTTTCCATGAAGCCGGGCCAGAGCAATCCCAATTCAAACGCGAGCACTGTTCCAGACACTGCGCCGACGGCGAAAAGAATCGCGGCGCCGCGCGACCAGCGTTTCGCCAAATCGAGATAGACCGGTTTTTTTGTGCGCAGGTAGGCGGCTTCCGCGACCGCCATTAATACCGGCAACCCGATACCGATCGCGGCAAAGATAATGTGAAACGCGAGCGACATCGCCATTTGCGACCGCGCAAAAAGAAAATCGCTCATCGTTTTAGTTAATCTGAAATACTTGCAATGCGTGCCAGTGTTAACGCTAGTTAACGGTAATGAGCGCTTCTGGCAAAACGGCGGTTGTGGCGGGCGTGGGTCCGGGATTGGGCGCGGCGCTGGTGCGCAAGTTTGCGCGCGAAGGTTGCCGCGTCGCGATGTTTGCGCGTTCCGGCGAATATCTCGAGAAGCTCGCAGCTGATAATCGCGGGTCGAAACTGCTCGCCGTCCCGACGGATATTTCGGATGCGGAACAAGTGACGCGCGGATTCGCGCAAATACGCGAAAAGTTCGGCGCCATCGATATTCTGATCAATCACGCCAGCGCTTCGGCCTGGAGCGGGATTGCGGAATTAACGCCGGAGAAATTTGAGCACGCGTGGCGCGTGACTACTTACGGGGCATTCCTTTGCTGCAAGGAAGCAGTGCCCGACATGCTGGCGGCTAAATCCGGCGTGATTCTTTTTACAGGCGCAACGTCTTCCATTCGCGGACGCAAAGGAGCACTGGATTTTTCGAGCGCGAAGTTTGGTCTGCGTGGCTTGGCCGATTCTCTCGCGCGCGAACTCTGGCCGCAAAACATTCACGTCGCTCACATCGTGATTGATGGGATCATCGGTAACACTGAAAAGGCGACCGCGACGAAGGAGCCGATGCTCGATCCGGACGCAATTGCAGAAACCTATTGGAATTTGATCGAGCAGGATCGCAGTGCGTGGACATTCGAACTGGAACTGCGTCCGAGTCGTGAGGATTTTTTCGTTTGATGGCGCCGAGCCCGAGCTATTGCCATCCGCTCTCATCGAAGCCATCTGGGAAACTTGACGGCTTTAAGCCGTCAAGTTTCGTGCCGATGATTGCTCTCTTGGGATTTGAGAGATGGAGTAATGACCTGGCGTTTGAAAAGCCCGCGCTCCTTGATGGAGCAAGGTGACGAAGAATGTTGTTGCGGAGTTTGCGACGCCGCCGGACGACTTTGCTGCATGACGGAGGATCTCCAATTTGATCAGCGAGCTTGCTTGATTGCGGGCCAGGCGAAATCGGGGACGACGTTACTCGTTGCATTGCTCGATAATCATCCGGAATTGCTCGTGCTTCCGGAAGAGACCGCGTACTTCCCGACTGTTCTCACAAAATACGGCCAACGGTCGCGCCGCGAACAATTCGATTACCTAACGAAAGATTCGCTTTCCAATGTCGTCTTCGGCGGTCCATGCAAATGGGGTAAACGCGATTACTCATACTTTCCGACTTCGACATTTTTAAGTTTATTCGGGGCGCGCGCATTCGATCCCGCCAACGCATCAAAAGATTTGCTGATTCTCATGCTCGAATCATACGCCGAGACGATCGGCCGCCCGCTCGATACAATTAAGCGCTGGGTGGAAAAAACGCCCGCCAACCGCAATCATCTTCCCGCAATCTTCAATCGCTTCCCGCAGGCAAAAGTGCTTCTCACGATGCGCGATCCGCGAGCAATTTTAGCCGCACAAATCGCCTTGGAGAAAACGCGACAACTCCGGCGCTTTTCCATTTACTACTGCGTTTCGCACTGGCTAAGGGCTGCGACGTTAGCAGCCAACTCGTTGCGGGGGGAAGACGCGCGGACGTTTGTCGTGCCGTATGAAAAACTCGTGCTCGATCCCGCCCAATGTATGGAGAAAGTCTGTTCGTTCCTGCAAATTAGTTTTGACGAAGAAACGGTTTTGACGCCGACGAAAGTCGGAAAGTTCTGGCGCGGAAATTCCGCCGCCGAGACTGATTTTTCGCAGATCAGCACCGAACCTTTGACACGATGGGAAACGGAACTTTCGCGCGATGAGATCGGATGGGTGGAATGGCATTGCCGCGAACTGATGCCGATTTTTGGATACAAACCGCGGCTGGATCGGCGCGAGCTGCGCCATTTTCTTCGTCCAATTCGTTACGAAACTCCGCGCGAATATTTGAAATCGCGCCTTTATTCTTATCGCGATTCGATGCGATCGCGTCGCAGTTCATAACGTGTCGCCCATCCGACTCAATTTCAGCAGCCGCGCCCGCTTGTTATCCGGCGGCGATGCCATTGTCGTTTCCATTCCGAAAAGTGGCCGCACCTGGGTACGTGCATTCCTCTGCGCCTACTACTGCAAACGCGCTGGAAAACCGTTCACACTGGAACCAGAAAAGTACGAGCTGCCGGGGATACCGCGGATCATTTATACGCACGATCTTTTCGAGCAACGCACGAAGGCCGATCTTTGGGACAAGGTGCGCGGGAAGTATCTGGTCCCGGCGAGCGAACTTCGCCGCGCCAGGATCATTCTTCTCGCGCGCGATCCGCGTGATGCTTTCGTTTCCCATTACGTGCAACTGGTGCGCCGCTCCTCCGATACGCCTAACGAGTTAAGACAAAAAAGCCTGAGCGAACTTTTGCGCGATCAGGCGTTCGGGATTGAGGCAATTGTCGAGACGATGAACCGGTGGCTGAAGGAATTCGGACGCCGTAAAAATTTCCTGCTCGTCACCTACGAAACATTGCGCGCCGAACCGGACAAGACGTTTCGCACTCTCCTGGCGGACCTCGGTGAAGTCGCGCCGGACGCGGATGCATTCGCTCATGCGCTCGCGTTTTCCGATTTCGAAAATATGAAAAAACTGGAAGCAGCCGGGGCCTTCGATTCTAAAATTTTGAAGCCGGGCGATGTGACCGATCCGGAGTCGTTTAAAGTACGACGCGGAAAAATTGGCGGGTATCGAGAATATCTTTCCGAAGAGGATCAGCGCTACGCCGCAGCTGTGCTCAAGCAACTGCATCCTCGTTTCAGCTACGCCGCGTAGTCCGGAGCAACGCAAAGCGAAAAGGTGGCTGGGGGCGGAATTGAACCGCCGACACGCGGATTTTCAGTCCGCTGCTCTACCAACTGAGCTACCCAGCCGTGATGAATCCTCGCGCGCTGTGCGCGACCGGAGCGTCACTATGCGAAATTCCCGGCGCGGAGCAAGAATCATCGCGAAAGGAAAACTTTGTTGTTAGACTGTGTGCCGGATCATGGCAACCGCCGCACAAGAATCGAAGTGGAAGCGGATTCGCATTTTCATTTCTTCGCCGAGCGACCTGACGGAAGAACGGCTCGCCGGCGAACGCGTGGTAGAAAGATTGCAGGCCGAATTTCTCGGTGCCGCTGTCCTCGAACCGATTTTGTGGGAAGACCTGCCGCTCACCGCGGAACGGGCGTTTCAGGATCAGATTCCGCTTCCGGCGGAAGTTGAAATCGTTGTCCTGATGTTGTGGTCGCGACTCGGTTCGCGCCTGCACAGCAAATACAAAAGTGGAACAGGCGAAGCGCCCACCGGCACGCTCTTCGAATTCCGCAACGCGCTCGAAGGCCGGAAACGCACCAATCGTTTTCCCGACATCATGGTTTACCGCAAGACAGCGGAACCGCCCAAGGCAAGCATTCGCGATCCCCAGGCGCGCCGTAAGGAAGAGGACGAGTGGCGGAAGGTGGACGACTTCTTTGCTCGAACGTTCATCGATCAACGTGAAGGAGTTTTTACCGGCGCGTTTCATCAATTCACGCGCACGATGGAATTCGAGGCGGTTTTCGAAAAACACCTGCGTAAACTTGTGCGATCGCATCTCGCTGATGCGACGCAGGAAGTGGCATCTTCACAGATTCGCTGGCCCTGGGACATCAAGCGACAAGGTTCGCCCTTCCGCGGCCTTGGTTATTTCGATTTCGAACACGCCCCGATTTTTTTCGGGCGCGCGGAAGCAGCTACCTCCGTGCGCAACGCGTTGCGCAGCCAGGCCGCAAACGGAAAAGCCTTCGTCCTGGTAACGGGCGCAAGCGGTCTCGGAAAATCATCACTCGTTAGGGCAGGAGTGGTGCCAGGCATGGTCCAGCCCGGTGTGGTGGAAGGCGTCAGTCTTTGGCGCCGCGCCGTGGTCGGACCGAAATTTGAGAGCGGCGACCTGTTTCTCGAGCTGGCGACCGGACTGTTGCGCGATGGCGCTCTGCCCGAACTTGTTTCGGCGCAACAAATCGACGCGCCAAAACTGGCCGCGCAGTTGCGCAGTTCGCCCGCCGCGGCCGTTTTTAAAATCGAAGCCGGCCTTAGCCTTGTCACGACGGAGGCGCGCGTGCGCGAAGAAGCGAAGCTGCAGGCGAAAATTACCGATCTCGAAAAATCCGGCGATCTCGCTCAAGCCGCAGAGTTGCAGGAAATGGCCGCGCACATTCTGCAACCGCAGGCGCGCCTGGTTCTCATCCTCGATCAGCTTGAGGAAATTTTTACCACCGCCGGCGTTTCGGCGGAAGAACGCGAAAAATTTATCGCTGCGATCGACGCTATGGCGCGCAGCGGTTTGGTTTCGGTGATCGCCACTTTGCGCAGCGATTTTCATGGTCGATTGAGCGAGCTGCCGCAGCTCGTCGAGCTCATGGAAGGCGCGGGCGAATATATCGTTAGGCCACCGACACGCGAAGAGCTCGGCCAAATGATCCGATTGCCTGCGCTCGCCGCCGGCTTGCGTTTCCAGGAACGGTCCAAGAAAAACATCGGGCTCGATGAAATCCTTCGCGACGAAGCTTCCAGCAATCCACAGGCGTTACCGCTCCTCGAATTTGCCCTCGATGAAATTTATCGCCGCCGCGAACCGCAACCGGACGGGACCGCGTTATTGACCGTTTCCGCTTATGCGAAACTGCGCACGATCCGGGGCGCCCTTGGACTTAAAGCGGAAGAAACGTTTCGCTCGTTAGGCGCGGAAGCGCAGGAGGCGTTCGGGAAAGTGATGCGCGGAATCGTGACGCTTTCGCTCGAGGAAAATTCCACCTTTACCCGGCGCTGGGCCAATTACAGTCAACTCACCGCTTCGCCCGCGGCCGCAACTTTTGTCGACGCGTTTATTAAGAATCGTCTCTTTGTGGCCGATGCGACGAAGGACGACATGCGCGGCTCGGTCAGTGTCGCGCACGAAGCGCTCTTCACGAGCTGGCCGCGTCTGCGGCGTTGGCTCCACGGCGAAAGCGATTTCCTGAAACGACGCGCGCGGCTCGCACAGGAAGTCGCGCTCTGGAACGAGCAAAAACAGGAGGCAGCGTATTTGCTTGAAGGGCGCGCCTTGCAGGACGCGCTCGTGCTCATTGAGGATCATCGCTCTGATCTCACCGCGGAAGAAATTACTTTCATCGAGCGTTCGCGTCACGCTTTCGAACTGAAAGCGCGCCGGCGTCAGCGTGCGCTTATGACACTGGCCGCGGTTTTTCTGGCGCTGGCGATTTTGTCCGGCGTCGGTGCGTTCTTCGGTTTTCGCGGCGAGGGACGCGCGCGGGTAGCGCAGCGCAGCGCCGAATCGGAAAAATCGGCCGCGCAAAAAACTCTCAGCCGTTCCGATTTTTTCCAAGCCGGTCGGTTGCTCGAAAACAACGACGCGTCGCATGCGCTGGCTTATCTCGCGCGCGCTTTGCGCGTCGATCCCGCCAATCGCGCGGCGAGCGATATGATCAGCGCATTATTGCTACAACGAAACTGGCCGCTGTTGATCGGACCGAAAGTTCCTTTTGAAGCCTCCATCCTCACCGCCAGCTTTAGTCCCGACGCGAGTAAGGCTGCGACTATTTCCTACGACAACACGGTGCGTATTTGGAACACGAAAACCGGCGGTGCGCTGACGCCGCCGCTCACGCAACAATCGCCCGCGTTCTCGGTCGTTTTCAGTCCCGACGGAAAATCGGTGCTCATCGCCTGCTATGATTACACGGCACGCATTTGGAGTGCGGAAACCGGACAGCCGATCGGCCCAGTCATGAAACACGATGGCAGTCTCGAATCGGCGGTCTTTTCTGACGACGGCAAAACAATTGTCACTACAAGCAACGACAAAGGTTTTTTGTGGGAAAGCAAAACCGGGCTAGCGGCCCGCGAACCGATTCAAGCTGACGGCCAGGTCAATTACGCGGCGTTCAGCCCCGATGGCACCCATCTCGTCATCGCGACATGGGAAGCGGTACGTGTGTGGGATGTGCAAAGCGGGAAGTCGTTAGGCACGGCGATTCCGCACGAAGGCGCGATCAAGTCGGCCGGTTTCACACCGAACGGCGCGGCTATTTTCACGGCCACTTGGGATAACGTGGTGCGGCTGTGGAATTGGCAGACAGGCGAAGCGCTCGCGGCGCCGCTGCATCATGGCGATTATGTGAACTCTGTCGTCTTCAACGCGGACGGCTCGAAAATTTTAACTGCATCCAAAGACCGCACGGCATGTTTGTGGGACGCGAAAACCGGAAGGGAAATCGCGGAGCCGATGCAGCACGACGCGGCGGTACTGGCGGCGACGTTTAGCCGCGACGGCGGAAACGTTTTCACGATTGCGGGCGATTACGATGGGCGCGGGACGAGCGCGACGTGGGAAGTGCGCGACGGCCGCGCGCTCGTGCAAACGATGTCGCACCAGGATGGTGTCACTTCCATCGAGTTTAACGGCGACGGCAGCAAAATTCTTTCGGCGTCGAAAGACAACACCGCACGTATCTGGAACGTGCAAACTGGCCAGCCGATCACGCCGCCTCTGCCACACGACGACGCCGTGCAATGCGCGACGTTCAGTCCTGATGGCGACAAGGTGCTTACTGGTTCCCTGGATAAAACGGCGCGCTTATGGGATGCGAAAACGGGCGCACCGATCGGCGAGCCTTTGCGACACGACGATAGCGTGCAAGCGATCGCGTTTAGTCCCGATGGCGCGCACATCGCGACGGCTTCGAGTGATAAGACCGCGCGCATTTGGAACACGAACGCGCCGCGCGATCCGTTAATTTTGCGACATGCCGACGCAGTGACGTCGGTAAACTTCAGCCCAGATGGGCGCCGCCTTGTCACGGCCGGCGCGGATAACACCGCGCGCGTGTGGGACGCGCAAAGCGGAAAGGAAATTCTTTCGCCATTACGTCACGACGTGGCCATGGAGGGCAGCCACGAGGCCGGTGTGGTCAGCGCAATGTTCAGTCCCGATGGAAAACTGATCGTGACTGCGAGCAAAGATAACACCGCGCGCATCTGGAATGCGCAGACCGGCGCGTCGATCGGCACGCCGATGCGGCACCACGCGTACGTTGTTTCGGCTGCGTTTAGCGCCGATAGCCGCCGGGTTCTCACCGCGGCGGGCGAATTCGGAAAGCCCGGTTCGGCACGCATTTGGGATGCGGCAAACGGACACGCCTTGATCGAACCGCTGCCGCACGATGATGGCGTGACAACGACGGCGTTCAATCGCGAAGGAACGCGTGTGATCACATCTTCGTACGACAAAACCGCGCGGCTCTGGGATCCGGAAACCGGCCGCTCCCTGAGCGATCCATTTCGTCACGAACAACTCGTGACCTCGGCGAAATTCAGTCCAAATGGAAAACAAATCGCGACCGCCTCACTGGATGGCATGATTCGCGTCTGGGAAGTTTTTGCGGCGGACGAACAATTTCGTTCTCTCGCGGCCGATCTCGCGGAAAGCGTGGGCCGTGTGCATTTGAATGCTCTCGGAATTCCCGAACCCGCGACCGCAAAGATTCCCGAAATAAACGCCTCGCCATTTCTGCAATGGTTCCTGGCCGATCGCTCCACACGCGCGCTCGCGCCCTCTCTTGCGCAAACGGCACGCTCGTTAGGCGAACAGGTGCGAAATTGAAATTGAACAAATCCCCCTAACCACCAATAATCCGCCAATGAAAATACTGCGCCGCGCCTTCCTGCTCGCTTGTGGCCTAACGACTATTGCTTTGGCGCACGCCCGAGTTTTTGACGGCGAAAAACAATACGAAACACTCTTCGGTGCGGACACCAACAAGGCGATTCAGTTCACGCCACCGCACAAGCTCGCCATTTATCGGCACAAGCGCTACGTGATCCTCGCGTTGTTCGATGGCGCAAGGAGTGAGGGCGAATTCATCATGCGCAGCAGTGGCCGCCTTTCCGAAACGGACGTGAACGGCATCCTCTCGGTCAACCAGGGCTCGTCCTCGTGGAAAAAACAGAAGATCGATACTTCGAAGGATCCGAACCTGGTGCAGGCCGGCCTTTGGATGCGCGGAGACGGAAAGCTTTTTGCACTCTCCGGCCTAACGAACGGTAACGCGTTTCTTTTGATCGGAACAAAACGCGGCGGCGAGATTTTATTTAAGGAAAAAGATAAATTGCCGGCGGCGGCCGCGGCAAAGAAGTAAAAGGACGCCCCTTAGGTTTTTCGCACGCCGAAAGTGCGCGGCAGATTCGCGGCGCGTGAGAGCAGATGCATATATTGACTTCGCGGAATCTCGATGCCGCCAAATTGCAGCAAGTGCGGCGTGAGCCATTGTGTGTCGAGCAAGGTGAATTTTTTTGCGCGTAACCGCTCGACCAACCCACACAGCGCGATCTTCGATGCGTCCCTCACGTGATGAAACATCGACTCGCCAAAAAATGCCGCACCGGACGAAACGCCGTAAAGGCCGCCCACAAGTTTACCGTCGGCCCATGCCTCGACTGAATGTGCATGACCGAGTTCGTGCAGCCGTGTGTAACTTTCGATAATCTCGTGATTGATCCACGTATCCGGCCGCTGCGCACAGGCCTGCATCACTTCAGCAAATCGAGTATTGATCCGGATCTCAAAAAGATTTTTGCGGAACGTTCGATCGAGGGCGTGGGGAATATGAAAATTGTGCAACGGAAGAATTCCGCGCGGTTCCGGTGAGAACCATTCGATGCGCCCATCTTCCATTGCCATGGGAAAAACGCCGAGCCGATATCCCTCCAATAAAAGCTCGGGTTCGATCATCGATTTGTCGCAGCACTCAAAACGTTAAAACAGACAACGGCTCCATCGCTTTAACTTTCGAACGATTCAACCCGCAACGTTCTTGCCAACAACAAAGCATGCTTCTAATCTTGACGAATGAAACGCGCGCTCGCTTCCCTGGCGATGATCGGCGCGCTCATGTTCGGCAGTTGCGCCGATGAACTCGAACAACAAACGCCCGACGAAGTAGGTCAGCGTTTGCAACGTGGTTTTAAAGGTGAAGGCACGATCGGCCCGCGCGATCGCAGTGACGATCCTTATGTGCGCGGGAACGATCCAAGCATTCCGATCGAGCACAATCAAGAGCCGCCGCCACCGTGAAGAGCAAAGCGGTTGCCGCTCATTCAGAGATCCTAATTCTTGATTTCGGTTCGCAGTACACTCAGGTAATCGCACGCCGTATTCGCGAATGTCAGGTTTATTCCGAGATCGTTCGGTTCAATATCACGGCCGCTGAAGTGGCCGAATCAAAACCGAACGGCATCATTCTCTCAGGCGGCCCGGCCAGCGTTTACGACGAACGCGCGCCTCAGATTGATCCGCAGATCTTCTCGTTAGGCATTCCCGTTCTCGGAATTTGCTACGGCATGCAACTCATGGCGCATCATCTGCAGGGACAGGTCGAATTCAGCGCACGACGCGAATATGGCGCTGGCCTTTTGCACGTCAACAAGGGCTCCGCGCTCTTCGATGGAGTCGGACCGCAGATTGATATCTGGAGCAGTCACGGTGATAAACTCACCGGACTTCCACCGGGGTTCAGCGCAGTTGCGCACACAGAAAATTCCAAATTCGCCGCCATCGAAGATCCGGCGCGCAAACTTTACGGCCTGCAATTTCATCCTGAAGTCGCGCATACACCGCGCGGCAAGGATATCCTGCAAAACTTCGTCTTCCATATCTGCCACTGCGCGATGGATTGGACAATGGGGTCGTTCATCGAGCAAACTTGCGTGCGCGTGCAGCGACAGGTGGGCGAAGAAAAAGTTGTGCTCGGCTTGAGCGGCGGGGTCGATTCCTCTGTCGTGGCTGCGCTCTTGCATAAGGCGATTGGCGATCAGCTCACTTGCATTTTCGTGAACAACGGATTGTTGCGCGCGCGCGAAGAAGAAATGGTGCAGCGCGTTTTCGGCGAGAATTTTCACATCAAATTGAAATACGTCGATGCCTCGGAGCGTTTCTTAAATGCGCTCAAAGGCGTGACCGATCCGGAAACGAAACGCAAAATCATCGGCAACGAATTCATCGCCGTATTTCAACACGCGACCGAAGAATTGTTAGCCGAAGGCAACGACAAGGACGGTGGCTACCGCTTTCTCGCGCAGGGAACTCTTTATCCCGATGTGATCGAAAGTGTTTCCATCGGTGGGAATCCCGCGCACGTAATCAAAAGCCATCACAATGTGGGTGGGCTGCCGGAGAAAATGCACTTCGAACTCGTGGAACCGGTGCGGCAATTATTTAAGGACGAAGTGCGCCAGGCTGGACGGCAGCTTGGATTGCCTAAGGAAATCGTCGACCGCCAGCCTTTCCCCGGGCCGGGCCTCGCTGTGCGCATTCTCGGCGAGGTCACACCGGAACGTCTGCGCATTTTGCGCGAAGCCGATACGATCGTGACGAGCGAAATGGAAGCGAGCGATTGGTATTATCGCGTTTGGCAATCGTTCGCCGTTTTGTTGCCGGTGCAATCGGTCGGTGTCATGGGCGATCAGCGCACGTATGAAAACACGGTAGCGCTACGCGTCGTCGAAAGTCAGGATGGGATGACCGCGGATTGGGTGCGCCTGCCTTACGACCTGCTTGCGCGCATTTCCAATCGCATCAGCAACGAAGTCAAAGGCGTCAACCGCGTCGTCTACGACATCTCGAGTAAACCACCGAGCACGATCGAGTGGGAGTGATTCCTCGTTAGGCGCAAGTGATGGACGCGTCCGCGAAGGAAGGAGCGTGGCTGGAAACAGTCGATAGCGAAATCCACGAGCTCCAGGGAAGTTGTTCGCTCGGACGGGCCGACGTTAACACGATCGTGATTGATTCGCCGAAAGTATCGCGACAACACGCCGTCATTCATTTGCAAAACATGGGCGAGTTTTGGTTGATCGATTTCGGCAGCAGCAACGGAACGTTCGTAAACAAGCGGCGCGTTCAGCAACCGGTGCGCTTGAATGACAACGATCAAATCAGCATTGGCGATCGCGTTTTTACATTCCGACAGGACGTTGCGCCGCTCGAATACAGACGAATGGCAGCGCAGCAAACAGTGCGCGAGATCGAAAATATTCCCTGCTGGTTGCTCGTCGCGGACATTCGCAATTTCACGACGTTAAGTCGCAACCTGCACAGTGAAGGTCTCGATCTTCTGATCGGAGGATGGATCGCGGCCTGCAAAGAAATTATCGAGCAGCATCACGGAACGATTAATAAATATCTCGGCGACGGTTTTCTGGCCTACTGGACGGAGAACGCGATCAGGCCTGAAGAAATGGCTGCGATTCTCTCCGCCTTCAAAGAGCTGCAGAAAAAAAATGCGCCGGAGTTTCGTGTCGTCGTGCATTTCGGACAGGTGTCGATCGGTGGTGTCGCATCGATGGGCGAAGGAAGTTTAATGGGGAAAGAAGTGAACCTGATTTTTCGCTTGGAAAAACTTGCGGGTTCGTTAGGGGAAAGCTGCGGACTGAGCGAAAAAGCGCAGGCCAAGCTTGGAGACTTGATGCCGGCACGGCGACTTGGTGACTACGAGCTAAAAGGTTTCGATGGAAAATCCGCGTTTTTTGCAGCCTGATCGCAAACGGCGATCATGGGTTTTGCAATGAACGATACATCACATAAACGTCGACGTATCCTCGCGCAGAATGATGAAAAGCGCCCGGCAACGTTCCGACGATTTTGAAACCAAGATTTCGCCAAAGGTGTAACGCCGGTTCGTTGGTCGAGACGACAAAATTGAATTGCATCGCTTGGAAGCCGGCACGGCGCGCTTCGCTCAGGCAATGTTCAGCCATGGCGCGTCCAACGCCGAAGCCACGCGCAACCGTCGCGACCATGAACGCAGCGTTGGCAACATGAGCGCCGGCCGCGGGTTGATTCGCCCGCAATAAGTAAGTGCCGACAACATTCTCGTCCTGTTCGGCGACGTAGGTGCGCGTGTCGGATCGAATCCAGTAGTCGAGCGCATCTTTGCGCGACATCTGGGGATCGAAGGAATAGGTGTCGCCGGCAACAACGACCGCGTGGAAAATATTCCAGATCGCATCGCGATCTTCATTTGTCGCGGGTCGAATGTTCAGCACAGTCTTGATTAAATCCGATTCTCCGTGTCGGCAAAAATCCAATCTCCATGAAATTTCTCGTAATCAGCACGAGCGCAAATCCAGACAGCAACAGCCGGAAGATGGGACAGCTCGCCTTTGATTATCTGAAGAAGGCGAATGTTGATTGTCGCTGGCTCGATACGCGCGAACTGAATCTGCCGATCTGTGATGCCGATACCTGCTACGCCGATCCCGCCGTGAAAGATATTGCGGCAGCGATCACAGCGGCAGATGGAATTTTAATCGCGGCTCCTGTTTATAATTTCGATGTGAGCGCTGCAGCCAAAAACATGATCGAACTGACTGGCAAAGCGTGGAACGAGAAGATTGTCGGTTTTCTTTGCGCGGCCGGCGGACAAGGCAGTTACATGTCGGTGATGGCTTATGCGAACAGTCTCATGCTCGACTTTCGCTGCACGATCATCCCGCGATTTGTTTTCGCTACGGGCGAAGCGTTCGGCGACGATGGCAAGCCCTATCGACAGGTGACGAAGCGCATTCAAGATCTCGCGCTTGAAGTGATTCGCTATGTTCGCGGGCTGCGCGGCTAAAGCAGCTGAGCAAAACTTCGGTGGATCGCGGCGCGAGCGCGCACGGCCGCTTTGTTTTCGATCTCAAACGGGAGCGACATCAGTCGTAAGGCAAACGGCACCAGCGCTCGTTTGTCGTTAGGCAATTGGATTGCACCGATATTTCCGCCGTCAATTTTGCGGAACGGCCAGTTTTGAAAAAACCATTCAGCCCCATACGGCATGGCGAAAGGCGTCGGCTCTCCTGATGCCTTCATTTTTTTCCCCAGGGAACCAAGGTGAATATCGTGGAGCACGATCCAGCCGTCGGCGTCGACAAAAGGCGCGACGCGCAAGACATCGAGCAGAACCCGGGGATGACGATGATCCGCGTCGATAAAAGCAACCTTTAACTCGTTAGGCTGCGAAAGTTTGGCCACGAAACTGGAATCGTGCGGAACATGAAGCCGAATCATGCTCGCAAAATCGGGGAAGAGACTCTGAATTTCGAAACCGGAAAGCTTTGTCTCGTCGACGAACCACTGAGTATTAAGGTCGATCGTGTCCACACAGGCGGCGCCATCTTTGCCGTGTCGACGACTTAGCGCAGCCGCGATGATTGCAGCGGAAAATCCTGTAGATGTTCCGATCTCGATTACACGGGGTGGCGCCAGAATGCCGACTAACGCCGTAAGGAAAAAGAAATCGTTCACTCCGATCCCGCCGGGATACCAAATAGTTCGGTGCACCATGGCATCGAGGAATTCCGTCTCGCCCATCGGCGGTATTTGTTCGGGGCGACCCAACATTTTCGCGAGTTGCGAATATTTGGCTCCATATTCGGCGAGCGAATCGAACGCGCATGATTCCTCAGGTACACTGCGCGACTCGCTGCGAAAAATCGACGGCAACAAATGGAGCAACTTCCATCGGTCACGACCCGAAACTCCGCGAAACGCATTCCAGAAAGTTGAGAAGGGAGTTCTCAATTCGCAGTTCCGTTGCGCAATTCTACGACCGAGCCTCTGTGCTAACAGCTGTTCTGCGCAGCAGAAGAACGACACCGATCAGAATAATAAGATTCAGCGCGAGATGAGCTATAAAGCCAAGGTTATCACTCGCGTATCCGAAGCATCCGCAGGTGATATCAATTCCGCGCACTTTCGCCGAAATAGTTGCGCCGATGAAAACAAGCGTGAGGGCCAGAAGAGTAACGAGACCGCCTGCGTACAACCGTCGGAATATAACCGCGGCGCCGCACAAAATTTCCAGCCACGGCAAATAGAACGCGAGTCGAACGCCAAGTGCCCATGGAATCACATGATAGTTCTCGATGTCGCTCGCGAAACGGATTGGTTCCATCGCCTTTAATACGCCGGCATAAATGAAAATTCCGCCAACGACGAAATCGACGATGCGCCAGAACAAGTTCATCTTTCCGCGGCGCGCAATGCTTCCCAGCCGCCATCGAGCACGAACACATTCTTGAGTTGTGCTTCCTTGCGCAAACGTTCCGCCACTGCGCGGCTCGCACTGCAGCCTTCCGCGCTACAGTAGACAACGATCAATTTTTCCGGCGACCAGGCGGCGAGAACATCGGGCAACTGTTCATTCCAGCGATCTTCGTTTAACGACAACGCGCTTCGGAAATGCTCATGCGCAAATTCTCGATCCGGCCGCGCGTCTATCCACAGCACTCGCGATCCCCAACTCTTCGCCTGTTCTACCGTCACCCGCTCGGAAGACGGGACGGGCGATTGCCACGAGACGCGCCCGCGGAAATACAACGCTTCTCCGATCGCCGGCACGAAGGCGAGCACGAGCAGCAATAAAATCTGTCTCGTTGGAAAACCGCGCACTACTTATTGGGCGCTGGGACTGATCACGCGTGCGGTAGCGTAGAAGAGCCTAGCGGGCGACTTCGGACCTTCGGGCGTGATTGTCAGTGTTGAATTGTGCAATTTGGAATGTTCTTGCGGCAACACCTCGATTTTCCATTCCTTCGCACCGTCGCCTTTTACAACCTTGGCCGTAATGTCCGGATCGGATGACGTCACGGTCACATTTTTGACTGGAGAATCCTTTGCCGCCTTCACCGTAATTGTCTTGGGTTTCATCTTTTCGTCCTGCTTCCAGAAAACAAAAAGCGGCTGAACTTCCATTAACGTCGGAATCACGGCGTTCAGTGTCAGAACCGTTTGCGGGTTAGCCGGATCATCTGTCGCCACCGTCAACGTTTTGTGTTGGGTTCCCGTGCGACTGCCGATACTCAACGTCGCGGTAATTTCGCCTTTGTCGCCGGGCGCGACATCTTTCGATTTCAAAGTCGCGACGGTACAACCGCACGAAGTTTGCACCGAAGCGATGTGGATCGGCTTCGAGCCTTTATTCTCGTATTTGAAATGCGCGACCGCGTTGGCGTCGTTGAATCCAGGATGAAGCTCGACGGCGCTTTGTTCAAATTTCAACTGCGCATTCGCCACAGTCGTTAGGCAAAAAATGACGGAAAAGATAAGGAGATTTTTTGTGAAGCTCATGGTTAGGAATAAAACTCGGTAACATACTCGGCAACTGCATCCCGCCAATGGCGCGGAACCTTGCCCGTAAGCTGCTCATATTTTTTTGTGGCGAGCACGGTGTGAACGGGCCTGTGCGCGACCCATTGTTTCATGTCGCGCACGGAAAGCGAGCCAACAGTGCGCGCCCGCAGTGGCACTCCGGCACCGGCCGCGCAATCGATTGCCCATTGCGCGTACTCCTGCCAGCTGCAGGCTTCTGCATTGGCGAAGTGGAGGATGCCACTCGCGCTCGCCGCATCAAAAAACGCGGGCATCATTTCGGCGATGTCGCGCGTATAAGTCGGTGCGGAAAATTTATCCGACACGGCCGAAATGCTTTCGTTCTCGCGGGCCCGCTGCAGCATTTGATCGACAAAGCTGGGTCGCTTCGGCCCGAATACCCAGGAAACGCGCAGAACCAGATGATGATCGCTCACCGAAAGGACGCGCCGCTCCCCTTCCCGCTTCGATTCGCCGTAAAGACTGATCGGTTTCGCGAAATCCTCCTCAGTGTACGGCTCGCGCTTGTTGCCGTCGAAAACGTAATCTGTACTGACGTGAATCATCTTTGCGCCTTTCTCTGCGCAAACCTCGGCCATCACGGCCGGTGCTTCGGCGTTCAAGAGAAACGCTTCGTCGCGATGCGTTTCGCAGCGATCGACATTTGTTTGTGCCGCAGAATTGATGAGAACATCGAATTCCAGTGGCGCGAGCGTAGCGCAAAGTTGATCAAGATTTCCGAGATCGAGTTGCGCATGATTAAATCCGATCGCGTCGAACTGTTGTTGATATTCCCGCAAAAGCGCCGCGCCAAGCCGGCCCCCCGCGCCGATGATCACGATTTTTTGTTTTGCTTCCAAGAAAAAGACTCAGTGAAAAACTTTGCTTTGCTGCGCCCAGATGAAACACAGACGGCAGCATCCAGCAAGTGCGCGATATCACTTCAATCACGCTGAATGTCTTCACCTCTGGCGGCCAAGGGCGATTCCGCTTGATTCGTTTGTGCGCGGGTGCGCGCCGTAAAGAGGTGTGATGAGGCCCAAAAGCGAGCCGCCGGGATCGATTACCGATCCCGGCGACACACCAATTAAAGATGTTCTGCGCAGACCGTTACGGCAGCGCCATACCGGACCTGGACTTTACTAGACTGACATCGCCAGAGTTAACCGAACCGTTTGTATTAACATCCTCGCGGAAGTTGGACCCTGTTACCGCCGATCCCGATTGCGATTTGGTTTGGGAAACGTCGGAGGAGTTCACATTACCGTCCCCGGTCGTATCACCCAACAAGAACGCTACTGGAATAGCTACGTTGCCAGCATTCACGCCATCGTTTGCACCTAGTGTGATTGTTAAACGTTGAGCGTCAGTTACCCCTGACAAGTTCACCGTCACCTGAGAGCCACTTACCGACGTGCTAGCAACAGTGCCCGTACCAGATGTGACTGATGCGAAACTCACGGTGACGGGATTCACAAAAGTCACGATGATCTGATGCTGACCCGCGGTTGGGCCTGTGCGGTCTTCGACTCCGGGGTCCCCGCTGAGTGGCAGAGGAACATCGAAGTCCATTACGCCGGTGTGATTTTTACGAGAGACTGCGCTGACGACGGCCGGCGCCGTGAATTTAAAGGTGCCGATGCGTGTATTCCAAGCCGCAGCGGCTATTGCAGAATAATATTCGTTCGTATGCCAGAAGGTCAGCCCGTCTGTCGGATCAACGAAGAGAGAACTGTAATCTCCCCAGCGTCCGCTGGTACTAGTTTGATGGCCGCCTCCTGCTTGCATGATCGCTTCGCCTTCCGTGAGGCTGTTCAGCGGATCACCCGCAAGACGACCTGCATATCGGATGGAGGGCTCGGTCGTGGTGCTCGAAGCCGTGTAACCAATCGCCATATTACCTTGTGCGTCCAGCGCAATGCTCGGCATCCAGCGCCATAGGCCGTCGGCAGCATTGGTCCACGTCTGTTGCTGTGCTGGCGTCGCGGGAATAACTCCGCCCGTAACATTGAACTGATACCAGCGAATTCCAGTCGGACCGGTACCGCCCTGATTGTTGTTAACTGTCTGATCCGCCCACAAAGACTCCGTACCGCCAAGGTTTTGATAAACCAAGGGATACATGATCTTGTCGCCAAGGGTATCAAGGTAACGATTGGTCGTGACCACGGGTTCGGGTACGAGGTTGCTGGTCGTAGTGAATGCATCAACAAAGCCGTTAACCGTAATGTTTGCGTCCGCTGCATGAGTTGCGCCAGATCCGAAAGTAGAGTTGGCTGGAATCGCAAAATCAACGTGAAAGCGCCACACATGAACCTGGGTTTGGACTACGCCGGCAGCGGAAGGGCTATCTACCGCGAGTAAATATTCAGCCGTACCTACCGGGGGAGGACTTCCAGTTCGGAAGCTCGCCGGCACAAGGCTATAGCTGTCACCGAGAGTCGCAGGATCGATTGAGAAGGCGATCGCGCCAGGGTTGGGGGCGCCAGTGCCATTGATCATATCGTTGCGCGGAAGCGCATAAACACGCACGCCGTTAAACGTCGTGTTATTAGAGAACATATTGACCGTCATATAATACGCATCGGGCCACATCCCGAACTTGGGATAGTCGCCGAGGTAGGTTGGATTAGATGGATCCACTTGGAGGGCGTAAAGCCACCAACCACCCGATACTGGGTTGCTCGTCTTGGACACGCCGAAACATTGATAGAATGAGGTGCCAGGAAACGCAGGAAAGGCGAAGTCGCTGATAACCCAGCGATCAGCGAGATGATCATAGAAAACGACAGCGTCGCCGTCATTTTGATTGTTGCCGCACGGATTACCGGCGCCTAAAGGAGCAAAGAAGGTGTTGTAAGTCGTCGGAGCCAGAAGCTCGTTTCCCGACTTATCGAGAATCTTGAAACGAGAATTAACAGCTTGAATGTAATGGTTAGGTCCCACATCGCCGTCCGTGTCGGGAGGTAGGCATCCGCATGCGCTCTGAGCCGATGTGATGCCAGGATACGTCGCCGATGGTGTCGGCATAGCGATGGCTTCGATCGTTTTTCTTACAGCCCGAATTGGGTCATTCGTCGTTATCTTTCCCGGTCTTGTAAATGGGTGACGCCGCAAGGGCTGCTCGTTCTCCGCCTCGAGTTGCGGAATCTCAGGAAGCGCGCGCAGATCTCGATCTTGCGAAACAGGTCCGATCATTCGCACCAACTCTCCCTTGCTCATAACTTTCTGGTTCCCCTTTGGCTTCTGAGCTAAAGCCGAAGGTCCCGAATACATACTGAAGGCAACCAGGGCAATAAGAGCTCCTAGAAAACAAAGGAAAGAACTCAAGAGAAAGCGCGGATTAAAGAAGGCCGATTTGGAAATAAATTTCTTTTTCATAGTAAGGTAAATAAGTGTCGTATATGCATTGGTCTGCGCGGATACTCACTTATTTAACGTGTTTGTCACGTTTCTTAAGATTACAAATTAGTAATGTGAAAACGGGCCGACTCCCGGCTGACCCTCCGTTCGCCAAGCGATTGCTGAGATCTAAGTGATCGTCGTTCGATCGTGCGCGAAATTATGCAAAACGTTTCCAACTAATGGGATAACTCAACGATTCAATCGATGCCCGCGCACGCCGTGCAAGTCGATCTCAAACGGACAATCAGACCTATCAGTTAATCAGGCTACCGAAAATGGGACTTACTCTATAGGTCGAGTAACTAGTCGATAGCATAAACCTCGATCAGAGCTATTCCCGAGCTGCCATTCTTCCCCACGCACAATAGCCGTGTAGGGGCCCGGCTCCAAAGTGGCGACGATCGCTGACTCTGCGTTGTTCTGAGGAGGTATTGTAGTAGCAATAATCTCGGATTCTCGCGTCGAACGCCAGTCGTCATTGGAGCTAACAAGTGCTCCAAATGGATCTCGCAGCTCCAGAGTAGGGTTCGCTAGCTTCTCGAAAGAGTCAAAGACGGTCCAATCGCGCGGATGATTACTTTTTGTTTTCCGGTCCCAACAATGATGAATCCTCCGATCAAGACATTGTCGTTCGTTTGCACTAATCCTGAGTCGGAACGTTCGCGAGTTTCCCGTCCGTGTTCAGATTAAGATCGTACTCTTCTACTAATGCTAATAATGCTAATACCGGCCCGTCCGCTCCAGAAGCGGTTCCCACCAAGCACGATTGTTGAGATACCAATCGACCGTCGCTTCGAGTCCTTCACGGAAATTATTTAGCGGCTTCCAATTCAACTCGCGCTTCGCAAAACTGGAATCGATCGCATAGCGGCGGTCATGACCAAGCCGGTCAATCACAAACGAAATAAGGCTGCGAGGTTTCCCAAGCTTATCCAGAATGAGCTTTACCGTTTCCAGGTTAGGCATCTCGCTATCGCCGCCGAAGTTGTAAACGCTTCCCGGCTTACCCTCGAACAACACTGCTACAATTGCCGAGCAATGGTCCTCCACATGAATCCAATCGCGCACATTCATACCATCGCCATAAACCGGCAGCGGTTCATCGCGCATCGCCTTGACGATCATGAGCGGAATCAATTTTTCCGGAAACTGATACGGGCCGTAGTTGTTTGAGCAACGCGTTACCAGAACTTCCTGGCCATAAGTCTTATGATAACTCAGCGCGACAAGGTCGGCACCGGCCTTACTAGCCGAATAAGGCGAACTTGGATCAAGCGGAGATTGCTCGGTAAACTTTCCATCCTTGCCTAACGAACCGTAAACTTCATCGGTTGATATTTGAACGAAGCGCTGGACGCCATGCCGGCGCGCACAATCCAAAAGAACGCTCGTTCCGACGACATTCGTGTGAACGAAGTTTTGCGGCGAATTAATACTGCGATCGACATGCGATTCGGCGGCGAAGTTGATCACGGCATAAAACGAATGCTCCGTCATGAGGGCATCCATTTGGTCGGCGCTTGCGATATCTGCTTTAAAGAATTCATAGCGGTCGCCATGATCCTCGGCTACCCCGTTGAGGTTGGCGAGGTTGCCAGCGTAGGTCAGCACATCAACATTTGTCACCGAGGCCGGCTTGTAATGTTCCAAAATGTAGCGAATAAAGTTGCTCCCGATGAATCCACAGCCACCAGTGACTAAAACACGCATTGCAGCGCGTACTAGCAGCACTGATCCGACCGCGCTAGCAGATTTTCCGACGTGGCGGGAGCGCGCGGCGCAAATGGATTGGACGCCGTGGCTGATCGTCGCCCTCGGCGCGTTTCTACGAATCCTATTGCTCGGCATTAAGCCGCCGCATTTTGACGAAGGCATCAACGGTTGGTTCGTCGATCAAATGACCAAAACCGGTTTTTACCGGTACGATCCGACGAACTACCACGGACCGCTGCATTTCTACGTGTTGTTTCTTTCGCAAACGCTTTTTGGCCGAAACCTTTGGGCATTACGGATGCCGGTCGTGCTTGTAAGCATTGCCTCTATTTACCTCGTCCTTAAATTTGAGATCCTGGTCGGCCGAAATGTGGCGCGCCTAGCCGCGCTCGCCATGGCCGTTTCGCCCGGCTTTGTTTTTTACGGCCGATATTCCATTCACGAAGTCTGGCTGCTCTTATTTACGATGTTGTTTGCTTTGGGATTACTTGGGCTCTGGAAGTTCGGCACGACTAATTATCTTTGGTTTGCCGGCATGGGTCTGACCGGAATGGTTCTAACAAAAGAGACCTATATTATTCATCTCGCCTGCGCAGTTTTGGCCGTGCCAGCACTTTGGTTATCACACAAGATTGTGCCGATGGAGAATCTTACAATCGCGCGGCAGCGATGGACCAGGGTCGATCTAATAGCAGTAATCACGGCAGGTATGGGTCTGATTATTTTCTTCTACTCCGGCACGTTTTTTAACTGGCAAGGACTTAAGGGCATCTACCAAACATTCGCGACCTGGTTTCAGACCGGTGCAAACGGCAATGGCCACGAAAAGCCCTGGTATTACTGGCTTGAGCTCATAGGTCGGTATGAGTGGCCGGTGGCCGTCGGTCTTGCGTACTGCTTACGAAGTCTTTGGATTCGAAATCCAATCGTTCTCAAGATCGCTGTCCTGACAATCATTGCTGCAGTCGTTGCTCAATCGATCTTCTGCGTTCTGATGTTGACTCACTCTATAAGCCTGGGAATCGACAACCCACTTTTCTGGTTGCCGTCTGCCATCAGTCTCGCAATTCTTTTAGGCCTTGGCAGCGCCTGTATTGGTAACTTCACGCTACGAGCAATTGCCATCTACGCAGTTGGGGTTCTTATCGTCTACAGTGTCATTAACTATAAGACGCCCTGGTGTATCATTAGCATAACCTGGCCATTTTTGTTTCTTTTCGGTGCGCTTATTTCGGTTGTACCTTTACGATATGAAAGACTCCGTAACACTATTGCCGCCATCCTTTTTTCTATCTCGTTAGGTTTGTGTACTTGGTTGAACTATTTCCGCTACACCACAGACTCCGAACCCTACGTCTATGTCCAAACCTACAAAGACATCCGCGAACTCACGACTCCGCTGCTAAAACTCGCTCATCGCAATCCCATTTATTATCAACTTGTTGGACACATGATTCGCACCAGCGCCTATCCATTTCCTTGGATTCTTGGGGATTTTCCGCGGATCGGCTACTATGAACACGACAATTTGCCAGACAAGGTGGACGCTGATTTTCTTCTCGTGGAGGAAGATCGTATTGCGGCAGTGGAAAAGAAACTGCACGATCCCTATTACACAATGCCGCTAACTATTCGTCCTTACCAGGACACTTCTAAACTCTATCTTAGCGCCAAGACTTTTAAGGAATTTTTTCAAGATCGTCAGCCTGACTTTCACGGCGCGAAGTAAGAGCTGCTAATACGAGATGAAATGCCTTGGCGCTGGGTTGGTTTTCGTTAATTTCGCCACCGTTTGCGCGCTACTGCTCGGCATCGCTCTTGGCGGATTAAGCACAGCGACAGCTTTACTTTCTCTGTGCATCGGAATTTTCGCCGCCTTTTTCGCTTACCGAACAATATGCGATCCAGACCTTCGGCTTGAGCCCGTCGGAAAAGAAGCAAAACGATCAAAGGAGGGGCGAAAAACTGCGAAACAAGTTAGTCCACGAAGTCGTAAATCGATTTGGTTTTGGTTGCTGGCAGTTTGTTTCGCACTGTTCGCAATCCGTTCCTTTTGCTGGTTGCTCTTTATTGAGGGCGATCAGTTAAAGATTCAATCAACGAATAACCTTGGCGACATTGCGCTGCATATCACTTATATCCGCAACTTCGCCAACGGCATCGCGCTGTGGCCAGAGAACCCAATCTACGTTTTCAGTTCCGTTCGTTATCCGGCCGGGATCGATCTTTTCAACGCGCTGCTCTTGTTAGTCGGAGTGGACCTTCGACACGGGTTGATCTGGGTTGGTTTGCTTACATCGCTTGCAACCTTTTATGCCTTCTGGCGTTGGGCCGGCTCCTTTGGCATTGCCGGTTTTCTCTTTAACGGTGGCTTAGTCGGCTTTCAGATCTTTACCACGCGAACCTGGTCCGATTTCCAGAGCGAACCATGGATCGCATGGAAAAGCATTCCGTTGGCTATGTTCGTGACTCAACGTGGATTGCTTTATGCCATTCCGGTTGGCGTTCTGCTTCTTTATCAGTGGCGTGCAAAATTTTTCGGCAGCGATGGTCAATCCCCAGCCGACTCATCGCGCGCAGCCTTACCTTTTTGGCTTGAGTGCTCGCTCTATGCTTCGATGCCGCTCTTTCATTTGCATACGTTCCTGGCGCTTTCTATCGCGCTCGCTTTTTGGTTCTTAATTGGAAGCGCAACTGTGCGAAAACAACTGCTCCTCCTTGTAGGTTGCGCGTTAGTGCCTGCTACTTTTTTTGTGTGGTTAATTACCGATCATTTCCAGGCGAGTTCCATCCTGGCATTCAAAGCCGGCTGGGTTCAGCCCGTGGGACCGAATAACGACTTCGGTCGACCGTTTTTCCAGTTCTGGTTCTTAAACTTCGGACTTTGGCTCCCGCTTGTTTTATTGTTAATCGGTATCTTTGCCTGGCGCTGGTGGAAAGGCGGCGAGCGTTCTATTTTCAAACTGCCAACCAATCTCGCCTTCTTAATTCCCGCAGCCACAATTTTTCTCCTAGCCTGTTTCGTAAAGACCGCGCCGTGGGATTGGGACAATACAAAAATCATCATCTGGTCTTACTTCATGGTTCTGCCATTTCTTTGGGAAGACCTGATCGCACGTTGGCCGGAATCAATCAGAGCTGGCGTTTGTGTGATGCTCTTTGGCTCGGGATTCGTTAGTCTCTTCGGCGGGCTAGCTGCGCCGGGTTATGACTTCGCCACGCGCAGCGAAATTGATGGAGTTGCCGTTGGCCTTCGAAAGCTGCCGATAGAAGCACGATTCGCCGCGTTTCCTACCTATAACCATCCGCTCTTGTTGAACGGGCGAAAAGTCATCCTTGGTTACCCGGGCCATCTCTGGACGCAAGGATTCGATTACGGAAAAGTAAACGACCAGCTCACGGCGCTGATGAACGGGGCGCCGAATTGGCGCCAGCTCGCTCACGGTCTTAAAACTCGTTACCTTTTTTGGGGACGTGAAGAAAAGACGAACTACACAACAAGCTCGCGTCCGTGGGAGAGACAAATGACCCCAGTTGCCAGCGGATCGTGGGGAGCAATCTACGACCTAGAACCAAATCAACTCACGGTTAACAAACGATAAACTAACTAGTCTCGATCGTACAGCATGCGACCGATCCAGGTCGAAGGTGAGCTGCTTCACTTTCACTTTCTGCGCAACAAAAGCTGGTAGACCAAAAGCACCACCCAGGTCCTGACGCCGCGCAAACACGAGCAACTTGCCGCCTTTATTCTCCCGCGTAAAAGAGACAATTTTTTCCGCCGCAAACTGTTCTGTGGCAACATGCGTGCGATACAGGTTTTCGATATCGCGTTCCTGTAATCCGCGCACCGCGGCAAGCTGCTCTGCAAAGTCGTCCAAACCTCCAGGCGGCATGCGATAACCGCGAGGAAGCATCCTCTTATCATCGCCGTCAAGAACGTATCCTGATTGTAGCTTGCTACGAATGGGCGCAGGCAATCCGAGAAAGAGTTGGCGAACATCCATTGCTTCGCGCATCACTAATTTGCAGTGATCGCGCAAGCGGCCGGAGTAGCTCCAGTGCGACTCGCTGTCGGTTCCGTTTCCATACTCAATTCCCACCCACCCGATTGAAAAAGCCGTTCCGCTATTCCGCAAGGCACGCACCATTTTCACGGCTGATTGATTCGAAGCTACGCTGAGTGCTTCGACCGGGAAATAAATGATGTCGGCACTCTGCACGGCAAGTGTCCATTGATCCGAAGGTTCAGCGGCCACATCTCGATCCGCTTGTCTGGGCAACGCGGGTTTTGTGGAAAACAAACCGCAACCGCCTGCGAAAACACAAGCGAGACATAATAGAAGACGATCAGTCTTCACTGCTAGCCAGAAGTCTTGCCGGCAACACTCAACACGAGTTCTCCTTGCGCGACAGTGGAAAGGTCAACGGTTGCATCCACTTTGAATTGCAGCAGGTCATGCACCTGCGCGAGTTTTTCAGCACGCAGGACAATCCGCTCACCGGGTCGCACAGCACGAAGAAATTTCATGGAACGAATTGCCGAGAGAAGAAAAAGCGGACGCTGATCTTCAGCATAACCGGACGCAGCCGCGATTCCCGCGGTCTGTGCGAGCGCTTCGGTTAAAATCACCCCAGGAACGAGCGGATTGCCGGGGAAATGTCCGGCGAACATTGGATCGTCGGGCGCGAAGGTCGTTGCGCACTCCGCCGATTTGCCGTCGAGGCATTGAAGCAATTCGTGCACAAAAACAAATGGCTCGCGATGCGGCAAGCCGAGGAAATGACAAGTGACCAGTGATGAGTGACGAGATTCTTCTCCGCCTTTTTGCTTGTCACTCGTCACTCGTCACTTCCCTCAGCCGTTGACGAAATAAGCGAATTTCCAACTGCCATTGACGCGCACGATGCCGGCGCGATAGCCATCGTAATTCAAATTTTCATCAGCGAATTGCGGAGGAGCGACCATGAAGTCGTCTTTCGGCACAAACTTTTCCGACAAGATGCCGTCGAGTTCTTCCCAAAGATTGTTTTCATCCCAATACTGAAAAACGCCAGGTCCCGAACCGACGGGATTCAAGCGATAACCGAAATTTTCCGTCATCATCGGTGCGAGCGTGTTTGCATCGTGGGCCCTAACCGCTTTGTGCAAGCGACCGACGAAAGCCTGAAAATCGACTTGCGACGATTGATCCTGTGTTTGCTCATCCGCTTTCTTTTTAGCGGCGTTTTTTGAGTGGTGCTTGTGGAAAAGACTGCAACCGGACAAGGCCAAGGTGAGGACGAAGAAAAAAGATAGGATGGTCTTCATAATATTCACACCGCGATGCAACGGTGTGCCACGTTTGCTGCGCCGATTCAAGACTGGCGTGCGCAATTGTGGGAATGAGCCACTCGCCCACGTCGGCCAGGCAAGGCCCGGCGATATCGCTTCAGCGGATGTTTGATGAAGACGAAGTAGAAGGCATTAACGATTTCCGCCATGGAACACGGAGGACTCGTTAGGCGAATTGGCCCGGTCCGGAGCGCGGAAAAAATACTTTCCGCCGTGATCTCGGCGGGACGCGGGACGCTGGTAAAATGCGAACCAAAAGCATGGAGGCGATGTGCATCCGAAGTGGCGATCAGTCGCTTGCCGTATTTTGCCGCGACCCTCCTGGCGCGTCGATTGGGATTGAACCAGCCCTTGTAAAAGTGACACCACTCGATCCCGTCAAAACAATCGATTTTATCGAACAACCGACCACCGATCGATGCCCCCACAACATAAAACGGATGCGGCGCGAAAGTGAAGATGGAGTCCCGGCGCTGGGCCCGCAGCTTTCGCAGATCGTCAAAATCATGGAGTCGCGCAATTTCTTCTGGCGTCACATTGAGAACAACAACATCTGCTCCTTGCAATCGAATCTCCGCCGCTGGAATCAAAAGAATTCCCATATTGCGGGCATCGGCGAAGACTTCCGCGCGATTAAAAACGGCATCGTGCAGTGTGATAGCGAGGACGTGAAAGCCCAGCGCGCGCGCGCGCTCGAGCAATTCGTGCGCGGTATAATCGATCGTGTCTTTCGGATCGTCGAGCGTATGAATATGAAGATCGAGCTTGATCCAATCTTTTCCGTCCGGCTCTTTTTTTTCCAGCTCCACGACGGAAGATAAGAGCAAGACTCAGTCCTTTCATCTTTTACCGCCGTTCGATTTTTTTGATAATGCTGAGCGCAAACAGAATGCGCGGGCGAATACGCTTCTTGCTTTCCTGAGTTCCTGATTCAATTTTCTGCTCCCAGCTCGGGTGGTGAAATGGCAGACACGTACGTTTGAGGGGCGTATGCCGAAAGGCATGGGGGTTCAAGTCCCCCCCCGAGCATAACCTTTCTCACAAGCGATCCTACGCGTACAGCCTAATGGGCATATAAGAAAACGGCAGACCTTACCGGGTTCGCAAAGTAAAGGTACACGGAAAGCGGACTTGCTTTCCAGCATACTGCTTATGGGTCCGCCAGTGGCGAGTCGCTGTCATCGCAGCATTATCCAAATCAGAGTAACCTGAACTCTTGGAAACTCGTACTTCCGCGACCCGGCAATCTGTACCGATCCTCGCGATAAGTTGAACCTGACCTTGCTCGCGTCTGCGACGAGCGCTTTCTGGATAAGCGGGAAACGGCGCAAAAACCCAAGGGCCTGTTGATTTGCCCTCGAACCATGCAAGGCGGTCTCGGTAAATGGCTGCTGGCATTGCTTCCTGCGCAAAGTCAAAAACAATGCGATGTCCTTCCTTCAAATCCGCCGGGGTGATCGACGCGGGTTCCATCTTCCATTTCAGGACGCTCTGGACAGCCGCATTATCAAGCTGCGCGTCCCCGCTGCTTTTCATAACGTCGACGTTGACTACGCTACCATCTGAAGCAATAACAGCGCGAACCGCGACCGAGCCCTCAACGAAGGCCTTCAGAGCCTCGCTCGGAAACTTCGGCTTAGGAGATTTGCGCCATTTGGTTTCGGCCTCCAACGTAGGACCGAGTGGCCAAAGCGCGAGAAGGACCATCAGGAGTAATCCAAGGAAAGAGGAGGGAACGCGAGACAGCATGACTCCGAGTATATCAAGTCAGAGCAAATCCTGCCAAGAGCGAAGGGCGAGCAGTGCGAAAGGATCGATCGACTTCTCACTACTCGGGTGCTTTTCGGGCCACCTTAGACCCCTTGTTTGTCGGGTAAAAGAATAGTTTGGCGTAGGTGTAGGCGACAGCTTCTCCGATAACATCTCGAACTCCGTCACTCGAGCACCACCACCGCTTCGGATCATAATCTTGATTCTGGGCTGCGATGATGCCGATCGCGACGTTGTCGCCAAATGCTTCCCGGTACAGAAGCCGAGTACGTCGGGCATGCGCCATTTCTGTTACGACATTCATGTTCCGAATTTCTGACTTGTGTTGGCGAAGCCAATCCCGCAACGCAACTGCCGCATGGAAAGTTCTGTCACGGCCGACTTCGTGCGAGGGAACCGAATGCAGAAATTCGTTCGGAATGCCTCGGTAATGCAACCAATCGGCCATTGTCGCCGCAGCAGTATCCGAATCGGATAAAGCGCCGGGCCGAGGTCCGCCGGTGGTAAAGATGGAATGGTAGCGGCCGGTTTTGTACTCTTCCACACTGGCGCGAATTCCAAATTCATTCACCCAACCTTCAACGACCAGAACATCGGTGTTCACACGCTGAGTTACGGCAAGAAAAGGATAAATCGTTACAGCCAATACGCAGGGCGTGAGAATCACGATCGCGATAACCAAAATCCAACCAATACCGGACAGGCCCCAGCGTTCCTTGCGCGTTACGATCTGGATTTTCACAGCTTCAGACGCGAAAGAGCGCGGTCGCGCCTAACGAGTTGAATCAACTCAGAGGCAACCAATTTCCCGGTTGCGGCAATGGCTTGCTCCCGTTCAGGGAAAGATAAGTGTATTCCTGGAGAAGACGCTCGTAGTCCGAGAGCAATTTCATTCCGTCATTAGGCTTTAAGCGATCGGTTTTAATCGCGGTATCAACCTGTGTTTTTAGCAACCGCATTAGCTCGACTTTGTCCCATTGCGTCATGGAAAGCACTTCTCCGATCGTGCTGCCTTCGATCACTTCTTCAATGTACCAACCGGATTCCTCGTCCGGATCGAGAAAGACATGCACTTCGGTAACGCGGCCAAACAAATTGTGCAGATCCCCCATGATGTCCTGATAAGCCCCCACCATGAAGACACCGAGGTAATAAAGCTCCCCGGGAGTGATGCGATGCAAAGGCAATGTGTACTTCACATCCTGCAGGTCGATGAATTTCGAGACCTTGCCATCGGAGTCGCAAGTAATGTCCACGATCATGCCATTACGGTCCGGGGCAGTCGTTAGACGATGAATCGGCATGATAGGAAACAGTTGCCCCAGGGCCCAATGATCGAGAAGGGATTGAAAGACAGAAAAGTTGCAGATGTATTGATCGCCTAACGAGATCTCAAGTTCCTTCACTTCTTCCGGAACGAAACGCAGACCGCGATGCATGTTCACGATTTGCTGCGCAAGCTGCCAGTAAACCGTATCGATCTTCGCTTTCGACTCGAGATCGAGCAGCCCAAGATCGAAAGTTTGCTGCGACTCTTCCTTGATCTGTTGAATGTCGTGCAAACTCTCGATGCGATTGCCGCGCTTGAGACGCTGTTTCACATCGAGAATGTCAGCGACAAGCTTGTGATCTTTCTCCGCGACTTCGACCTTCAACTTCGGCGCCGTTTTTTCGATGGAGCTGAATGCTTCAACGACCAGGACGGAATGGTGCGCCACGATTGCGCGCCCGCCCTCGCTCACGATCGCCGGATGCGGAATACCCTCAGAATCGCAAACGTCGGCAATATTCCAGACGACGTCGTTGGCATATTCCTGGAGCGAATAATTTGTTGAGCTATCGAAATCGCTGCGTGAACCGTCGTAATCGACACCAAGTCCGCCGCCCACGTCGAGATAACCGAGATCGTGCCCGAGCTTGGCGAGTTTGGTGTAATAACGAGCGGCTTCGCGAACGGCGCGCTTGATCGTGGAAATATCCGGCACCTGCGAACCGACATGGAAATGGACGAGCTTGAGACAATGCGAAAGCCCAGCCGTTTTCAACATCTCGCTCGCCGCGACCAGACTCGTGGTGTCGAGACCGAACTTCGCGTTCTCGCCGCCGCTCGGCGACCATTTCCCCGATCCTTTACTGTAGAGACGAACGCGAATGCCGATGTGCGGTTCGACGCCGACTTCCTGGGCGGCGCGGATTGTTTGTTCGAGTTCCTCCAGTTTTTCGACAACGATGATAACGGACTTGCCGAGTTTACGTCCGAGAAGCGCAATGCGAATGAACGCGCGATCTTTGTAGCCGTTGCAAATGATCAAACTTTCCGGGTCCTTGTGCATGGCCAGCGCCGCGACCAATTCCGGTTTGCTCCCGGCTTCGAGACCGAAGTGGAATTGCGCGCCGGCATCGACGATCTCTTCAATCACTTCGCGCAATTGGTTGACCTTGATCGGAAAAACGCCGCGATAAACGTTTTTGTAACTGAATTCGGTCATCGCGTTCTCGAACGCGCAATTGACTGCTTCCACGCGGTGACGCAGCAAATCCTGAAACCGAATCACGAGCGGAAAACCGAGCCCGCGAATGCGCGCTTCGTTGACTACTTCAAGCAGATCAATGGAACCGCCTTTTTCCTGGAGCGGCCGCGCCACGACATTGCCCGCCGCGTTGACGGTAAAGTAATCACCACCCCAGCGATCGACGTTGTAAGTCGCGATCGCGGCTTCCACGTCCCATTCATTTTTTATTTTTTCCGGGGCTGGCACGGTAGCAATGCGCATCATCAATTACCGCGGACGACATGCAAGCACAGGACGAAAGAATTTTTCGCGCGCGTTGTCCGGGTCGGATGCTTGTTTTTCGTATCGCCTCGCATACCGTTTCTCCGGATGGATAAAACGGTGATTGAGGTGCAGGTGCGGGCGGTCTTGCCCACTAGCGGAGGATGCGCTGTTTTTCTCGGGAATCACGACAAGGTGTTTATTATTTATGTCGACCAAACGGTCGGTAGCGCGATCACGATGTTCATGCGCGAGATCACAAAAGAGCGCCCGTTGACGCACGATCTCATGGGGCATTTCATGACCGCGGTCGGCGCGCATGTGGAGCGAGTCATCATTAACGATTTAAAAAACGCCACCTACTACGCGCGCATTATTATTCGAGCGGAAAACGAACTGCAGCAGAAAAAAATCATCGAACTCGATGCGCGACCGAGCGATTGCATCGCCATGGCCACACAGCAAAAAGCGCCCATTTACGTGAGCCAGGAAGTTTGGGATGAAGTCGATGATATGAGCGACGTCCTGCGCAAGATGGAAGAGGAAGGCCTCAAGCCCGATCCTGAAACGGAATCGGAATCGGAATCGAGCGAAGAAGAGTAGCTACAAAAGATCCGCGTAATGTTTTTGCGCGAGCGCCTGGCATCGCTCGAGAATTTCCGCCGGCGTTTCCATCTCCAACGCTTCCTGAACGAGCGCTTCACATTCGCTCGCGCTCAATCTTTGCACCGCTAATTTTACCCGTGGAACGAGCGAAGCACTGGCGCTCAATTCGTCCATCGCGAGGCCGAGCAAAAGCGGAGTGAGCACAATATCGCCCGCCATCTCACCGCAAACACCGACCCAGATGTCGTTCGCGTGCGCCGCGTCCGCGACCATTTTCAACAAGCGCAATACCGCGGGATGTGTGGGCTGATAAAGATGCGCGATGCTTTCGTTCACGCGATCGACGGCAATGGCGTACTGAATGAGATCGTTTGTGCCGATGCTGAAAAAATCCACTTCGCGCGCGAGCGTGTCGGCAGAAATTGCGGCGCTGGGAATCTCGATCATGGCGCCGACCTGCATCTCCTCGTCGAACGGAATTCCTTCGTCGCCCAGTTCTTTTTTACATTCATCCAAAACCGCGATCGCGCGGCGCAGTTCCGCGATTCCCGAAATCATCGGGAACATGATCTTGATGTTTTTCGAAATGCTGGCCCGCAAGATTGCGCGCAACTGCACCTTAAAAATTTCCGGGTGATCGAGACAAAAGCGGATCGCGCGACAACCTAGAAAGGGGTTCAACTCATCATCAGCTTTGATTGCATCGGCGATTTTGTCGCCGCCCAGATCGAACGTTCGGATGATAAGCGGATGAGGCGCGACACTGTCGGCAACTTTGCGATAAATTTCGTGCTGCTCATCTTCCGCAGGCATATCGGAGCGGTTGATGTAAAGAAACTCGGTGCGATAAAGTCCGATTCCTTCCGCGCCGTTTTCCGCCACCGCAACCAACTCGCTCGGTAATTCGATGTTGGCTGAAAGGACAATGTGTCTTCCATCGCTCGTGGTCGATTTCGTTTCACGAAGGCCGGCAAGCGCTGCGGCCACGCGCTCCTTTGTCGATTCGAGCTCTGTGTAGTGCCGCAGCGTCTCCTCCGTCGGATTCTGAATGAGAATCCCGTTGTAACCATCGAGCAAAACTTCGTCGCCGGTTTCGAGCTTCTCGGAAATATCGTGCAGGCCAACTACCGTCGGAATGTTGAGCGAACGCGCCATGATCGCAGTGTGCGAAGTGCGACTGCCGAGATCGGTCGCCATTCCTAAAACTCGATGCCGATCCATCGTGGCGGTATCGGAAGGCGTCAGATTATGCGCGATGAGAATGTGCGGTTCACTCACGGCGAGGAACGGCTTCGATGCTTTGCCCTGAAGATTTCGGATGACGCGACGTGTCACGTCCTGGATATCGACTGCGCGTTCGCGCAAATACGGATCGTCGATCTTGCTCAAGGTATCGGCGTAACGTCTTGCCACTTCCTGGAAAATGTATTCCACATTGCAGCGGTCGGATTCGAGCTTGCGCAGAACTTCATCAATCAAAGTGCGATCTTCCACCACGAGCAGATGCGCATCGAAAACGCTCGCGTCCTTCGCGCCGATTGCTTCCGCGATGTTCTGCTGCATCTCGAGAATTTGAGCGCGCGTTTGCATGAGCGCCGTCTCGAAACGCGCAATCTCCTGCGGGACGCGGCTTGGTTCGATGCCGTAGCGCGCGACATCGTCCACTTCATCACGAACGACATGCGTACGGCCGCGCGCAATGCCGGGAGCTACTCCCACTCCAGTGAAACGAAGTTCTTCTTGCACGCGCCTGTCGCTCATTGGTGAGAGACTAGCGTCAATGTCAATCCTCGTTAAAGCCTGCTTTTATTAACTCTTCGATATCCTGCATCGCCTTGCTCGCGTCTTCGCCTTCGCAGCGAATGTGGAGCTTGGAGCCTTGTCCGGCCGCGAGCATCATCAAACCCATGATACTTTTGCCGTTCACTTCCTCGCCGTCCTTATCCACCCAGACTTCGCAACGATAACGGCTCGCAATGCGGACAAACATGGCGGCGGGACGCGCATGCAACCCGAGACGATTCACAATCGGAATATCTTTTTCTATTTTCTGGCCCTGTTCAGATCCGGTGCCTTTGCGATTCAGAAGTCCCATCAGCTCTTATCCATTAAGTCCAGCAACTTTGTATTGAATTCCACTGCGCTGTTATGTCCCATCGCTTTTAACTTTTGATCCATCGCTGCTACTTCGATCAAGCGCGCGATATCGCGCCCTGGTCGCACCGGAATCGTGACATGCGGGACCGGCAGTTGCAGGATTTCGTAAAACTCCTGATCGAGTCCAATCCTATCCACTTCTTCCAGCTCTTGCCAGTCTTTCAATGTGACAACGAGGTCAAGACGCTTTTCCGTGCGGACTGAGCCAATGCCGAAAATTGAAATAACATTGATGATACCAATGCCGCGCACCTCCATGTGATAGCGCGTCAGATCAGGCGCGGTCGCCATCAGTTCGCGGCCTTCCAACGATCTGATGCGCGTGACGTCATCGGAAACAAGACTGTAACCGCGCTCGATCAGACCGAGCGCGCATTCACTTTTACCGACACCGCTCGATCCACGAATGAGCACTCCGATACCGAGAATGTCCACCATGCTGCCGAACTCCGTCACGGTTGGAGCAAAATCCAGTTCCAACGCAATCGTCGCCGCGTTGATGAACTTCATTGTAATCATCGGCGTGCGAAAAACAGCGATGCCTACTTCATCGGCGACGTCGAGCAGTTCCGGCGCAAGATGAAAACCACGCGAAGCTACCAGACACGGAATCTTTTGCTCGCAAAGAAGACGAAAGCGCTCAACGCGAAGTTTCAGAGGCAAACTTTTCAGGTACGATTGCTCCGCCGCGCCCAGAACCTGCACACGCTTCGCCGCGAAGTAAATGTAGAAACCGGAAAGCGCGAGACCGGGACGATTGATGGTCGGTTCGCGGATCTTACGATTAAAACCGACGCGTTTGCCTTCGAGCTTAAGTTGAAGCTTCTCCGCGTGTGCATTGTAAAAACTTTCGATCGTAACTACCGGAACGTTTTTCCGCAGATCGCTCGTCGAAGTAATTGTCTGAATGCTTGTGCTCCGATTCATCACGCGATTTCAGATGTATCGCGGGAGCAGATAGAATTCCAGAAAGCATTCTCTTTCTGGAGCGGTGGATTTTTAAAGGCGGCCTAACCGGTCGCGGGCTCGATCAATCCGAAGTCGCCGCCCTTACGTCGGTAGAGAACGTTCACCCGGGAGCTAAGCGCATTGCGGAAAACCAAAAACTGGCGGTGCGACATTTCCATCTGCAACACCGCTTCATCCACATACATCGGCTTCACCTGATAACGTTCGGTCCGCACAATCGGATGGTGCGGATGTTCCTCATCCTCGGCCGGCTCGGGATCGAGCACGTGTTCTTCGAGATGCTGCACCACATCTTTGCGTGGCCGGTGTTTGCGCATCAGCCGCGTTTTATACTTTCGCATCTGGCGCGCGACTTTGTCCGTGACCTGGTCGATCGCCGCGTACATGTCGTCGGTCTCTTCGCACGCTTCGATCGTGATGTGATTCGAACAGACCAGAACGATCTCTGCCGAATGCCGATATTTTTCGACTTCAAGAATCGCGTGGGCTTCGATGATTTTCGGATAATCAAGATGAAGGCTCTCGATTTTTTTCGTGACGTAATCGTTGATCGCTTCGGTGACGGCGAAGTGGCGACCAGTGATTTTGACGGGCGGATGAGCGTTGGCGGTTAACACACGATTTCCTTTCTCTTACATTTGAAAACGTTCGCCGAGATAAAGCTGGCGACTGATCGGATCGTTGATCAGAAAATCTTTTGTTCCTTCGCTCTCGACGCGTCCTTCGAAGATGAGATAAGCGCGATCAACAATGGAAAGCGTCTCACGCACGTTGTGATCGGTGATCATAATGGCGAGGCCCGATTTCCGCAGATTGACGATGATCTGCTGCACATCGTAAACGGCGATCGGATCGACGCCGCTGAACGGTTCATCGAGCATGAGTAATTTCGGCTCCGTCACCAGCGAACGCGCGATGGTGAGCCGGCGTTTTTCGCCACCGCTCAAAGTCAGCGCCTGATTTTTTGCGATGCGTTCGATTCCAAATTGATGCAGCAATTGATCGCAACGATTTCGCCGTTCCGATTTGCTCATGGGCAAGGTTTCAAGAATCGCGAGGATGTTTTGTTCCACCGTCATCTTGCGAAAGATCGATTCTTCCTGGGGCAAATAACCCATGCCCAGACGCGCGCGCTTAAACATCGGATATCTCGTCACGTCGGTTCCGGAAAACGTGACGGTCCCGCTATTGGGCCTAACGAGTCCGACAATCATGTAGAAGCTCGTCGTTTTGCCGGCGCCGTTCGGACCAAGCAATCCCACGATTTCGTTGCTGCGAACGTTGATATTGATCCCGTTCACAACCGCACGGCCGCCATAAATTTTCACGAGTTGATCCGTGACCAAAACATTTTCCGCCTTCGCCGATTGCTGCGGTGCTGGGCCTGGCGTGGTCGCCGGCAGTGTTCCGGTCGTCATTTTTTGGGCGTTGCGCTGGGGGAAGCTGACGGCGAACCCGACGGAGAACCGGAGGGCGACGGTGATGGTTGCTGTCGAATTTCGGTACGACTCGGTCCGCGCGTGGTCAGTTGGCCCTCCTGATTCAGGATCATCACCGTATCAGGACTGCTGGCAATATGCATGTTCATTCCTTGCTGCACTCGAGGGTTTCCGGTGAGCTGCACGATGCCGTCATTTGTCGTGTAAACTCCAGTATCCGCCAACCCGATCGACCGCTGCGGCGGGCCTCCATTCGGATCCGGTCGATCGCGAACAACCCCTACATTGCCCGTGGCCACCGCCTTTTCCAGTCCCTGATTCGCTTTGCTGATGTAGGCCGTCAATTTGTCCGACTGCAAAGCGAAACGCGGATCCCTTACCTTCACGTGGCCGAAAAATTTGCCGATATTATGGGCCGAATCGAAGAATGTTTCGTCGGCATAAATCTCGGTCGTGACCAGCTCCGTAGGATTCTTCAGATCGAACGCCGCCGGTTTTCCACTTGCTGCTTTCTCCTTCGCCGGCTTGGGGGAAGGGCTCGCCGCTTTTTCCTTCTCGGCATCCTTTGCAAGAAGTAAAGCGCTCGCCATCGCGAAAATAATTACCACTGCCGATATCCGAATTTTCATTCGCTCCCCTTCGGCGAAAGCTGAGACTGACCTCTGATAACCATTTTGACATTACCGACCAGCGTTCCTTGTCGCGTTGTCGTGTCGAATTTCATCGTGTCGCCGACGATATCAAAATCCGCGCGATGCACCGTGGTTTGCTGCTGTGAATTGATCACTCTCGTCTTCAAATCGAGGACTGAGCTGCTCATGTTGATTTGCAAATCCGGTTTTTGCTCCGCGGTGTAGGTGGTCATTTTCAGATCGCGCATTTCGAGATGAATGTTGTCGAGTCGTTTTGCAACCCCGGCGTCAAATCGATTACTGAGACGACCACGCAGATCGTAATCAGGTAAAACCAAGCCTTTGGCCTCGTGGCCGATCGGAAGAGGAATGTTACTCGCGTCGTCTTTCTTTTCTTGAGCAGCCTTCGCTTCCTCCAGTTTTTTCTTGTGCTTTTTTCCCTTTCCTTCCGCCCACACCGTGTTTGAGCCAAGGGCGCAAATGAGAAGAAGAACGAAAAGAGCGCGCCCAGTGCGGACGCGACCGCTACGAAACGGTAGCATGGATAGCCCTTAACATGCGAAGGTGCTTCGGCAACTGCTTTAGCGGAATCTGATTCGCGCCATCCGAGAGCGCGCGCGCCGGGTTTTCGTGCACCTCGAGAAAAATTCCATCGCAACCGGCCGCCACCGCCGCGCGCGCCAGCACTGGTGCGAGTTTGCCGTCGCCCGATGTCGCATCTCCCGCTCCACCTGGTCGCTGCACAGAATGCGTCGCGTCGAAAATCACGCGGTATCCCGACTCGCGCATCCAGTAAAGCGAACGCATGTCGGCCACGAGATTATTATAACCGAACGTTGTTCCGCGTTCGGTGAAAAGGAACTTTTCGTTACCGAACTCGGTTAATTTCTCGGCGATGTTCCGCACGTCCCACGGCGCGAGAAATTGGCCTTTCTTCACGTTGATAGGCCGGCCTGTTTCCGCCGCCGCTTTTAACAGATCTGTTTGGCGGCAGAGGAACGCCGGGATTTGCAGCAAATCGATTTTTTCGCCGGCGATCTCCGCTTCCTCGGGCGAATGCACATCCGTTGTCACCGGAATTTTAAATTCCTTTCCGATTGCAGCGAGCATTTCGCAGCCTTCGCGCACACCAATTCCACGATAAGAGCGCACCGATGTCCGATTCGCTTTGTCGTAGGAAGCTTTGAAGATGAACGGCACGGATTCTTGGGCGCAAATCTCCGAAATACGCTGCGCCATTCGCCTAACGAACCGTTCCGACTCGATCACGCAAGGACCGAGAATAAACGCGAGTTCCTTTCCGCCGATCGAGACGTCTTGAATTTTAAGCGGCTTAGACTTCACGATAATAAATTGTAGGGAGGCTGTATCAGCCGCCAATCTTTTATAAGGCGTTTCATAGAAACGCCCTACAATTTTTGTGCCTTCGTAAAATCAAAAATCGCAAACGGCGCATACAGCACGGCGAAAAAGAAAAACGCGACCAGATTCATCTGCAAAATGTAGAGCGGTCGCCAGTCCGACAACAAACTCAAGAGCGATGCCGCCTCCGGTTTGTGCAAAAGAAAACCGTAATTCACGCCGGTTATCTGATCGAGCGCGAGCGCGACGACCAAATAAACCTCCGACCAAAAAAGTGTTCGCCAGACAGAAGCAAGAACGGGCCGAAATCTTCGGCTCAACATCAAATAGATAATGCCGATTACGATCGCACCGTGATCGAGAAAAAAGGAAAAGAAGCGAAAATCTGGAAAACCAAATTGCAGATTGGGCGTGATGATCGCCTGCATGCTTCCGCCAATTCCCCAAAAATATGCGACTTCGAGCCACAGCTCGCGTTTCTCTTTTAGGAGCGCGACAAGAACAGCAACCATCGTCCAATCGCAGAGCTGCATGGGCAACATTTCGCGCCAATTACCGTAACCATGCTGCCAGCGGTAGCCGACGTAACCGATGTAATTGCCAATCAGCAATGTCGCCAAAGAAAAACGGACGAAGCGATCAAGCGCGACGGATTTCGTGCGACGAAAAGCGATCGCAAAAACGACCGGGATAAAGAGCGTAAGAAAAATCGCGCACAGATGTGCCGCACCAAATTGTTGCAATGGCGGCGCCTCGTTCATCGCTCGCGCAAACTTTCCGCGTTAACGAATAACCCAGAGATTGCACGGGATCACATCGGTGACCCAGGCAATTGCTGCCGGCAATTTTTTCTCCGTGCCAGTTTGTGGCAACACCGGTACCGCCAGCAAATCCGCCTCGACCGCTTGCACAAAATCGGACGCGGCATAAGCGGTATTTCCACGCACGCAGCGCGCTTCGATCGGAACTTCGGTCTGACCCGCAGCAAGAATGAATTGCTCCAGCGCGGCTTCTTCCTCTGCGAGCGTCCGCGCCGGCTCGGGGGAAGCTGACGTCTTTGATCGGCGCGAGGCACGCGCTTCATCAAACGTCGTATAAACTCGAATCGCGTAGAGACGCTCGCATTTTTCGCGCTGAGCGAGCTGGAGCACCATGTGAAATGCTCGTTGTCCGTGCTCCGAGTAATCCGCCATGAACACGATCTTCTTCATCGGCTTGGGCTCGATTTCCGGATGAACGAAAAGCATGACCGAACACTCCGCATCACGCACGAGGCGGCGGGCGACGTTGCCCAGAAACGGCCGCAAAATCACTTCCTTCTCCAGCGCGCCCGCGACAATAAGATCGACGTTATTATCAGCAGCTGCGCGCAGAATCGCCGTGGCTGGTTCGCCTTCCTGGCAATAGATGTTCGACTCTGTGGGAAGATCGAGCTGCGCTAAAGCGTCGCCAAACTTCTTCTTCGTCTCTTCACTGCACGGGCCGACATAGATCAAATTCAGCTTCGCATCGAGACGATCGCGAATTCGTTTTGCTTCCGCGAGAACTTGCAGAAAGCGAGGAGAAAAAGTGCTGGCAACAGCGATGGAGCGGTGAAATTGCTCGGCCATGGAATAACGATCTAACTTCCAGATTCGACCGGTGAAGGCAAATCGCTCACAACGATGTCGCTTTTCATTTTCTTTTTCCTCTGCAATTTTGCGGGACATGCGGCGCGCCATCTATCCCGGCAGTTTCGATCCCGTAACGAATGGACATCTCGACGTCATCGAGCGGGCTCGCAAACTTTTCGACGAAGTCATCGTCGCCGTCGCGCACAACGATCAGAAAGATCCGCTCTTCACTTTGGAGGAGCGGCTCGAGCTCTTGCAAAAGGCCATCGGCGATCGCGATCACGTGAAGATCGCGCCGCTTGACGGTCTTCTGGTCGAATTTGCCGTGGCGCGCGAAGCGGTCGCGGTTGTTCGCGGTTTGCGCGCGGTTTCGGACTTTGAGTTTGAATTTCAAATGGCGCTCATGAACCGAAAGCTCGAGGCAAAAGTGGAGACAATTTTTCTGATGCCGAAAGAGGAATACACGTATCTGAGCTCGCGCATCGTGAAGGAGATCGCGAGATTGGGCGGCGATGTCGGTAAATTTGTGCCCGACTGCGTGATGACGGCATTCGCAAAAAAGCTTGAGAAATGAAAATTCATCTCAAACAAATTTCCGAATCGGGGTTGCATCTTGACGGGGAAGAAGAATGTCCGATTCCGGAATTGGCGAAAGACGGAATCCGATGCATCGGTCCGTTGCATTACAATTTGGACCTTGGCATTTCCGAAGGAGCGCTTTGGGCAAATGGCACCTTGAAACAAGCGATCGAAGTGAGCTGCGTCTCGTGTCTGGAAAAATTTGTGCACGAAATCAACGTGCCGGCATTTGCCCTGCATACGGAATTGCACGGGCCGGAAACGGTCGATCTCACACCCTTCATCCGCGAAGATATTTTGCTGAATGTGCCGGCTTATCCGCACTGCGACCGCGAAGGCGATCGGGTCTGCAAAGCGCCTCGCACCGAAACGACCGCGGAGCCTGCGAAACGGAAACCCGACTGGAGCGCGCTTGATAAATTGAAGGTCAAAGAGTAACGACAGGTTGTTTTTTTCCGATTTCCTGCTTTCCTGATCCGCTCGTATGGGAGTTCCAAAACGCAAAACCTCGAAGATGCGCCTGCGCACGCGCAAGGCATCGCATCGCTGGCGCGCACCATTGCTGAACAAATGTTCGCAATGTGGTAGCAGCGTCGCCTCACACACAGCGTGTCCTTCATGCGGTTATTACAAGGGACGACAGGTGTTAACGGTCGAGGCAAAATAATTTCTACCGATTTGTAACGCCGCCTCGCAGCGGCAAATGATTTGCTGCAATTTATTTGTTGCGAATGAACGCAGCGCTCGACTTAAATTTTCGCTTTGCATTCAACCGCTGAAATTTGCAGACTGCCGCCCCGATGAAGATCGCTTTAGATGCGATGGGAGGCGATTTTGGTCCGCCGAACCTGGTTGCTGGCGCAGTAATGGCTCTGCGCGAATATCCTCATATCAACAATCTCTCTCTTGTCGGCGACGCCACGCAGATTGAATCAGAATTAAAAAAGCTCGGTTGCAATGATCGTCGTATCGAGATCGTCCATGCGACGCAAGTCGTAGACATGTGCGATCGTGCGGTGGAAGCGGTCCGGCGAAAAAAAGATTCGTCCATCAGTCGCGCTGTCGATCTGGTAAAATATGGGAAAGCGGACGCGGTTGTCAGCGCCGGACATACGGGGGCTGCGGTCGCTGCCAGCGCCATTAAATTGCGGACGTTGCCCGGGATTGACCGCCCAGGAATAGCAGCGGTTCTGCCAACGGAAACAAACGTTTTTGTGCTGGTCGACGCGGGCGCAAACATCGACGCGCGTCCCGAACACCTTCTGCAATATGCGTTCATGGGAACGGTTTATTCTCGTCATGTTCTGGGATACAAAAATCCGACAGTCGGTTTGATTTCGCTCGGCGAAGAGGACGTTAAAGGGAACGAAATGACGAAAGAAGTCTTCAAGATGTTGAAGAAAAGTTCTCTCAATTTTATCGGTAACATCGAAGGCCGTCACCTTTTTGAAGATCCGGTCGAAGTGGTGGTTTGCGATGGTTTTGTCGGCAACGTTATTTTGAAAACGTCGGAATCGATTGCGGTCGCAATTTTCGCCTGGCTCAAACACGAGCTCAAGCGCACACCGATGAGGAAAGCCGGAGCCTTCCTCGCACGCGACGCTTTTCACACGATCAAGGATAAAACGAACTACGAAGAATATGGCGGCAGCCCGCTCCTGGGCGTGAATGGAATTTGTATCATTGCGCACGGAGCGAGCACACCGCTTGCGGTTAAAAATGCGCTGCGCGTGGCAGCCGAGTCGATTGAACAGCAGGTGAATCCGCATATCGTCGAGGAGATTCGCCGGTACAATGAAACGACAGCCCCGCTCGAGCCCGCACTCCGCTAAATCACAGCGGACAGTCTCGATCATCGGTACCGGCAGTTACGTGCCGGAAAAAATTCTCACCAACGAAGACCTCTCGCGCATCGTCGAGACGACTGACGAGTGGATCGTCAGTCGCACCGGCATCAAAGAGCGGCGTGTTGCGGCCGAAGATGAATTCACCAGCGACATGGCGACGAAGGCCGCGCTCAAAGCAATCGAGCAAGCTAAAATCAAAGCCATTGAGATCGATTTGATTCTCGTCGCGACGGCGACGCCCGACATGGTGTTTCCGGCAACCGCTTGTTTCGTGCAAACGAAAATCGGCGCAACGAAGGCAGCGTGCCTCGATGTTTCTGCGGCGTGCGCTGGTTTTCTCTTTGCTCTCGAGATCGCGCAACAATTTATCACTTCACACACTTACGAAACCGTTCTCGTCATTGGCGCTGAACGATTGACGTCGATCACGAATTGGACCGATCGCAACACTTGTGTGCTCTTTGGCGATGGCGCGGGCGCGGCGATTCTGCGTCATCGCGGCGGCGGAACTCACGGTGTCATCAGCACTCACATCGGCAGCGACGGTCAATACGCGGATATTTTATTTATGCCCGGAGGCGGCTGCAAGACTCCGATCACGCGTGAAAACGCGGGCGATCATTTGCAGACGATTCACATGTCGGGCAAGGAAGTTTACAAGCAGGCTGTCATCGCAATGTTGGACGCGTCGAAAAAGGCGCTCGAAAAGGCGGGGCTAACGATCGACGATATTTCGTGCGTCATTCCGCATCAGGCAAACGTGCGGATTATTGAAGCGATCGCGGATCGTTTGAAAATTCCGATTGAGAAATTCTACGTCAATCTCGATCGTTACGGGAACACTTCCGCGGCGGCAGTAGCAATCGCTTTGGACGAAGCAAACCGCACCGGACGCATCAAAGCAGGCGACTACATTTTGATGGTTGTCTTCGGCGGTGGGCTAACATGGGCGAGCACGGTCATCGAATGGTGATATTTGGGAAGGACAGGCATTCTGTCTGGTTAGGCTAACGGGCGTTCCGCTCGTTTCACAAAAATGCTAATCGAAACACACGCACATCTTGACTACCCCGATTTCGCGAACGACTTCGACGAAGTTCTCCAACGCGCGAAAGAAGCCGGGGTCACACGCATTATTACCATCGGCACTTCGATCGCGAGCAGCCGGCGCGCAGTCGAACTTGCGGAAAAACATCCTAATATTTTCGCGGTCATCGGCGTCCACCCGACTTCTGCCGAACAAGCGGATGAGGACGTGATGGCTCCGTTGCGCGAATTGGCAAAGAGTTCGCGCGTCGTGGCGATTGGCGAAACCGGTTTCGATTATCATCGACTGCCGAGCGTTGAATTATCCAAAGAACGCAAGGCGCAAGTCTTCGCCAAGGCGTTACAAAGTTCGACGGAAGACGAAATCGAAGCCGATATCCACGATGGCGCTTACAAAGCACAACAAGCGAGCTTGTTCGAGCAACAACTCGATCTCGCTGCGGAACTCGGACTAAATGTGGTGATCCATCAACGCGACGCTTGGGACGACACGCTTGCAATGATGAAACCTCACACGGGAAAATTACGCGGAGTCTTCCATTGCTTCGGCGGAACCCGCGAACAAGCCGAGGAAGTCATCGCGCTCGATCATCTGGTTTCGTTTACCGGTATCGTCACGTTTAAGAACGGGGCGAGTGTGCGCGACGTCGCGGCACAAATTCCGCTTTGGAAATTCACGGTGGAAACTGATTGTCCCTATCTCGCGCCGGTTCCTTTTCGCGGGAAACGTTGCGAGCCCTGGCATACAAAACTCGTTGCTGAATCGATCGCCGCCGCGCGCGGTTTGACCTTGCAGGAAATCGCAGACGCGACTACTGAGACCGCGGAAAAGTTTTTTCGGTTTACCTGATGCTGAAATCAGCTCCTCGTTTTCTCGCTCTCGCTACTGGCGCTTTCGGGCTTTTGCTCCTTGTCGTTTCCTGCGCGACTCCTGTCGATACGGCGCATCGTGTCGTCATCAGTATTCCGGAACAAAAGATGGCTGTCTTAGACAAAGGCGTTCCCCTTGCCACTTATCCGGTTTCGACTTCGAAATTTGGCCTCGGGGATGCGGCCGGACGATGGGGCACTCCTCTTGGCAAAATGGAAGTGGCGACAAAAATCGGAGACGCAGCTCCAATTGGAGCAGTTTTCAAGGATCGCCGCCTGACGGGCGAAGTCATTCCCGTAGATGCTCCGGGACGAGATCCCATCGTAACACGCATCTTGTGGCTACGTGGCACAGAGCCGCAAAATCAAAATGCGTATCGACGTTTCATTTATATTCACGGAACGCCGGAAGAGCGAAACATTGGATTCCCGGTGAGCTATGGCTGCGTGCGCATGCGGTCACGCGACGTCGCACAGCTCTACGAGACGATCGGCATTGGCGCTGAGGTCTCGATCGTGAATACGACGCTACACGCGGTCGTTCCAGCGGTGCTTCCGCCTGGCGGTCGTTTAGCGCTGATGAAGGAACCGTTCGCCGGCGCCATCGCTCGTTAGGCGAATTGCTTCGCTCAAGGCAGCTTGCCGAGACGTTTTTGCGGGCCGCGGTGCGAAAGTGTCTCCATATCCGCGTCAACCATGATGCGAACCAATTCATGGAAACGCACTTTCGGTTCCCAATCGAGAATCTTCTTCGCTTTCGTGGCGTCCCCGATGAGCAAATCCACTTCCGCGGGCCGCTCGTAACGGTCGTCATGTTTCACGTACTCTTTCCAATCCAGATCAACGTGAGCAAAAGCGGTCTCGATTAATTCGCGCACGGTGTGGGTCTCGTTCGTCGCCAAAACAAAATCGTCACCTTCATCGTGCTGCAGGATCCGCCACATCCCTTCGACGTACTCGGGCGCGTAACCCCAATCGCGTTTCGCATCGAGATTGCCAAGGAACAATTCGTTCTGCAGGCCGTGCTTAATCGCAGCGACCGCGCGCGTGACTTTGCGTGTGACGAATGTTTCGCCACGCCGCGGGCTTTCGTGATTGAAAAGAATGCCGTTGCTTGCCTGCAAGCCGTAGCTCTCGCGATAATTCACCGTCGCCCAATAAGCGAAGACTTTTGCCACGCCATAAGGACTGCGGGGCCAAAACGGCGTTGTTTCCGTTTGCGGAACTTCCTGTACTTTGCCGAACATCTCGCTGCTCGATGCCTGATAGAAACGCGAGCGAATGCCGGTTTCGCGAATCGCCTCCAGAATGCGGATCGTCCCCACGCCAGTGACGTCGGATGTGTATTCAGGAATATCGAAACTAACGCGGACGTGGCTTTGCGCTCCGAGATTATAAATCTCGTCCGGCTTCAATTCGTAAAGCAGTTTCACCAAATTTACCGAGTCAGCGAGATCGCCGTAATGCAGAAATAACCGCACGCCGTTAATGTGCGGATCCGCGTAAAGATGATCGATGCGCGCTGTGTTAAATGTGCTCGCTCGGCGGATAATCCCGTGCACCTCGTAATCTTTTTCGAGGAGAAGATCGGCGAGATAACTTCCATCCTGTCCGGTAATCCCGGTAATGAGTGCTTTTTTCATCGCCGCGCTAATATTTCCATTCGCCTGAATGTACCATTAAGCGTGCCAGTACCGCGCGCTGTGCTTCAATCAATTCCGCAATTCCTTTACGACCGAGTGCGAGCATTCCGTTTAGTTCTTCATTCGAAAAGGTCGATTCTTCACCGGAGCCTTGCAGTTCGACCAGTTCACCATCTTCGGTCGCAACCAGATTAAAATCGACCGTGACCGCTTTGTCTTCTTCGTAATTCAGATCGATCACCGGGACGCCATTCAAAACTCCAGCACTGATCGCGGCGATTAATTTTCTAATCGGCGGCGCGTCGATCTTTTTTTCATCCGCCAATTTTCGACAAGCGACCGCAACCGCCAAACTTGCGCCGGTAATCGCCGCTGTCCGCGTTCCGCCATCCGCTTGTAAAACATCGCAATCCACCCACATCGTCCGTGACCCCAGTTTTTCCAGATCGACCACGGCACGCAAGGCGCGGCCGATCAGCCGCTGAATTTCCGTGCTACGCCCATCGAGCTTTCCTTTACTGATATCGCGCGGTTTCCGCGTCGTGGTCGAATAGGGCAACATCGAGTATTCAGCCGTCAGCCAGCCGCCGCTAACATTCTGTTCCCTCATCCAGCGCGGAACAGTTTCTTCAATCATCACTCCACAAATCACACGCGTGTTCCCCATCGCCACCAAGACAGACCCGCTTGCGTGCGGGGCAATGCCGAGCTCGAAAGTGATCGGACGAATCTGGTCAGGCGCGCGGCCATCGTTGCGTTGGTTAGGCGAATTCAAACGTCCGGAGATTACGCAGATTCATGAAGATGAAAACTGCGATTCGGTTCGAGCAGCATTTTTTGCAAAAAATCGCGGGGAAACACCGTGCTTTGACACGAAAACTTTAGTTCGGAAAATCCTTCGTTCGCTGACGGAACTTCGCCAATCGAGATCACCTGCCTAAAAAGACTAAAAAAAGTCGTTTTTGCGAGTTGACGAATCTCATCCTCTGGCTATTTTGCACGTCCCGCCTGACGCGGGGCTCCTTTAATGAAGGAGTTCGTTCTTGTACATTTGGGACTGCAAATTGGTGCTCAATTTTGTCCCGGCTATGATTCTCGGAAACGAAATTATCGTCGGCGCAGGGTTGAGTTTTTTTTGTCGCTCGAATGTGCGGAACGCTGGTTCTTTGATATCTACATACAGGGTAGTAAATACAACTTTTTAGAGCTGAGTCTGAAATTAACGGTTTGGAGGTTAAGATCTCCAGACCCGTGAGAGTTTCAGTTATCAAAAAATCTCTGGTCGAAAGACCGGAACAGATTGATCAAGCTACAAAGAGCACATAATGGATGCCTTGGTGCCAATAGGCGATGAAGGACGTGGCTAACTGCGATAAGCCTCGGAGAGCGGTAAACACGCTTTGACCCGGGGATTTCCGAATGGGATAACCTGACCGAAGTAATGTTCGGTCGAGCTCATGTGAATCTATAGCATGAGCATCGCGACACCCGGTGAAGTGAAACATCTCAGTAACCGGAGGAAAAGAAAGCGAAAGCGATTCCGTCAGTAGTGGCGAGCGAAAGCGGAAGAGACCAAACCACCAGCTTGC
>JBBQFI010000015.1:0-65256 GCA_038321775.1 Chthoniobacterales bacterium
GTCTCAGTCGAACTCACGCCAGAGGATTTGCGGGAGGTTGAAACCGCGGCCTCGGAGATCGAGGTGCAAGGCGCGCGTTATCCCGAGAAGCTCGAGGCGATGACTGGTCGTTAGGTATTCAGACGGACGGCTGCGCGGGGCTCTGCTCCCCACCTTCCGCCGGCTCGTCTGCGGAAGGGTTGGCCGCGTTTCCCAGCTTGCGCTGTCTTTTCGCTTCTTTCTTCTTCTGTTTCTCCAGCTCTTTGCGGCGTTTTTCGCCGGAATAATTCGGTCTGGCCAAAGCTTATTTCTTTGGTTTCTGGGACGAGCGGGCCGCGTTCGCCGCGTTTTTCTTTTGTGCCGCGCTTGCCGCCTTGCCCTTCTGCTGTGCCTTTTGCTTCTGGTTCGCCTTCGGAGATTTGTCGCCCATGATGCGCCAACGTCGGTCGCTTAGCCCAACTGTCAACGGCAGACCGCGTTCATGACCGAAGGTTAGAGCTGAAGGTTGAGAGGTAATTGTTGAGGGATTGAAGAGAAGAACTCTCAACACTCAACCAAAGACGCTCAGCTTTTTCCGTCCCGCTCCATTTCAGCGTTCGAGTCACGCCGTAGAAAACGAAGGCGGATCAGATTTCAGTGTTTCAGCGTTTTCTACGCGCCCGTTGCGACGCATTCGTTAGGCAACTCCCCTATCCCGGCGCGATCGCGAATAACCCCGCGATTCCCACCGCATAGATCACCAGCACGGCCAGCGAATCAATTCCCATCCGCGCAATCTGCCGGCGCGGCCGGAAGATCAGGCCGCAGAGATAGACACACGTCAGTAACATTCCCAGCGCCGTCAGATAAATATCCGTCCTTTGCGCCTTTGGCAGCACCGCTTCCCCCGAGAGTAATGTCGCCATGAAGAAGAGCACCGGCAGGAAAGCGTTCCCGCCGAAGATATCGCTCATCGCCAGTTTGTAATCGCCCAGCTTCACCGCGGCCAGCCCGGTCGAGACCTCCGGGAGCGAAGTCGCCGCTGCCAGCACCGTCGCGCCGAAGATCACCCCGGTCATCCCGAAGTGTTTCGCTAATGCCTCCCCGCTCAACTCCAACGACACTCCGCTCGCCAGCGTTACCACCGCCGCCACCAGGAAAATGACGAGCGCCAATCCTGTGCTCATCCTTTTCGTCGCCGATTTCTTTTTCTTCGAATGCCCGCGAGGCTCGGCCTGCCCGCCGGGTGCATCGCCCTTCTGTTGCCAAGGCAGATCCTTGCGCGCCTTACTCACCAGATGCAACCCGAGCAACCACACCAGCACGATCCCCAGCGTCGCCGGCGTCATTCGTGCATAAATTAAAGTCGCCGGCAGTTCATGTCCCAGAATCGCCATCGTCAGGACGGCGATCACGAGTAACCCTTCCAGCACCAGCCCGAGCGAAGCCGCCCGATAGGTCAGCCCGTCTTTCTTCCCCAACCCAAAAAAATCCAGCACCACCAGCACCACCGTCTGGATCGCGATTCCGCCAAGGATATTTCCAATCGCGATCCCGAGATCGTGATGGAGCGCCGCGCTTGCTGTGATCGCCATCTCCGGCAGATTCGTCACGATCGAGAGAAGTAACATCCCGCCCAGCGCTTCCCCCAGGCCGAAGCGCAGGGAGAGGATATCCGTTGTGTTCGAGACATAAATCCCCGCTACCCAGACAGCCGTCGCCGCGCCGAGAAAGATGAGCAGCAACCAACCGAACGCGAGATGATCGAGATTCATCGCAGTATGTATAGCTCAGGCCGCGACTCTCATCGATGCGCAAACGTCGGCCGATAACCAATAACGGATAACTGTTAACGCGAACTCAGCGTTTCAGCGTTTCGTCGTTCCATTTCAGCGTTTCAGAATTTCAGTGTTTCAGCTTTTTACTTTGGCGCCATCGCTTTACCTGCGCACCGATAATGAAGCGCCGGAACGTTTCGCGCGCGCGCTGCACAATAGCGTTTCGAGTGTCGATAGTAATGAAAGGCTGAGAAGCTGAAAAGATTCAAACGCTGAGATTGGAAGTCAGTTTTTTCTTTCCCATAACTCCGCCAGATAGGTACAGGCGGTTACGGCCGACTCCATATCCTGCACCGCAACCCATTCCAGCGGCCCATGCGCGTTGTGCTCACCGCAGAACAAGTTGGGAGTCGGAAGGCCTAGCTCAGTAAGACGCGAACCATCCGTGCCGCCGCGCACGAGGTGGTCATACGGTTTGAGTCCCGCTGCTGCGAAGGCCTCGCGCGCCAGCTCAACCGGGCGCATGTCCTTACGCAACCAGTAAGCCATGTTGCGATATTGTTTGCGGATCTTGCAGCGGATGCGCGCCCGCGGCTCGGTCGCTTGTAGTCCTCGGCAAAGTCCTTGCAGAATTTTGCCTTTCTCTGTCAAACCGTTTAGCTCGAAGTCGCGCAGGATGAATTTCACGACCGCGCGCTCCGTCCGGCCCTCGACATTGGTCGGGTGAATGAAGCCTTCTCGCCCCTCGGTTGTCTCCGGCGCGCAACGCTCGCGCGGTAAACCGGCGAGAAGTTTGCCCGCGAGGTAGACCGCGTTCACCATTCCTTTAGCCTTCGCCTCCATCGTATGGGTGGTGATGCCATCGATGATGACTTCTGCCGCATCGCCAGAAAAGGTTTCCCAACAAATCTCCCCCGGCGCACCGCCGTCGAGAGTGTAAGCAACATCGGCTCCTAGCATTCGCAGATCCAGTTTGTCTACGCCCCGGCCGATCTCTTCATCAGGAGTGAAGCAGACTCGAATCAATCCGCGCTTCCGCTTTCTCTCCTGGAGCAACCGCTCGACCAAAGTCATGACTACGGCCACGCCCGATTTGTCGTCGGAACCTAACAAGGTGGTGCCACTGGCGGTAACTATGTCTTTGCCCACAGCCGTTCGAAGCTCCGGCGAGGTCGCGGGATCGAGAGTTAGCTTAGAGTTATCGGGGAACTTAATGACTTTGCCATCGTACTTGCGATGAAGAATGGGTTTAACATCTTTGCCGGAGCAGTCTGGCGCCGTGTCCACATGGGCGAAAAAGGCCACGGTCGGCATGCGGGTCTTACGCGTGTTAGCGGGGATGCTTGCCATGACGTAGCCATGCTTTGTCATTTCGACGTCCGCCGCTCCTAGTTCACTTAGTTCCTGCTTCAGCATCTCCAGCAGCACCAGTTGACCTGGCGTGCTTGGAAATGTTTTGCTGGTCTCGTCCGATTGCGTATCCACCCGGACATAGCGTAGGAATCGTGAGAGGAGATTGTCGCTCATGCCCAGACTCTCCGCGCCGAGAGCAATCGCGCAACTTACCGTTGTCGCAATGACCACCATCAGCCTCTCAGCTCTCAACCACCCGTCACGCCGTAGGCCGTACGCAGGCCGAACAGGCCTCAACCCTCTCTGCCAGTGTCAAATAGCAAGCTCTGACCCCCTTTTCCGCCGCTGGTCACGCCATTTCGCCCAAGTCTTCCACCGCATCGTCGACGTTGCAGTTCCTTGTAGGGCTCCGATATTTCGAGAGAACTGCGGCAGTCGCCTTTAGCCGCGAGCCTCGCAGATCAGACCGTAAAAACATCATTGTATGCGAGTTTCGCTAGTTCGAGTGTCCTAGCACTCACCTCAGCTTCCGTCCATCTGGTTGCGTTTTTTAACACCGGATCGAGCGGCACATGTTCTGCGCGGTAAGCCGTCAGCTTTGTGTGCAGGTCACTATTTGCGATTCGCGTGTTCTCTAACTCGGAGAGCAGTAGAAGATTACCTATTTCCCCACAGTTAGAAATCGCTGCACCGGATTTCGGCCGTTCAGCTGCAATATGTTCTATAGTCATTTTTTCATATGCTACCGGCGCACTTCTACCGAATGCGTCGAGGCGCTGCAGTAGATAAGCAACCAGCGCCTTTTGTTTTGTGTTTGAGGAAAGGAATTCCAGTTGGGCGAAACCAGCTTCGAAGTCTAGATAGCTTGGTTTTCGCTCGCGTAGTTTCGCGCGGAAATCGGCGAGTACCTGCGCTCGACCATTATTGTTTTTCGCTGCGGTCAGGGCCTCGGCCGAGGCTGCGTACATCCGCGCAGTTCCGCCACCTGTTCTTTGCGCAGTGATTGCGGTAAACAGCACATGAAAATTCTCCATCTGCCGAAGTATGGTTCGCGTCTGGCGCTGGGTGAGGTGATTTGCGAAGTACGCCCGCAGAATTGCCAAAGTCATAGGAACCGGTTGGACAACCCGAAAGATGTTTAACGCGACAAGCGACGCCAAAATGTCCAGTTCTTGTTTCTGCCACCTCCGTGACGTGGGCTCGAAAATCGTCCTATACAGCGACGCGTCACTTAGAAGGTCCTCAAGAAATCTTCCGGCACCGCTTTTCGTTACTTGCTTTCGAAGCACGCGAAACAGCTTCTCGCGGCCTAGGTATACGTAGCGCGATAACCATGAGTGATAAACAAAAGCGTTTGCGTCCAAATCGGCGGCGGAAGCATCAAACAGGGTCAGAATTCGATTCCACTTTTCCTTCGCCACATCAACACCCCTGTTCCTAGGCTTCAGCATGCGAGTTAGGTGATTCTTCACCATGTCGGAGATGCCGAGATCTTTGCCGCGAGTATTGAGTGTTTCGAAGATCAGGTATGCGTCATCTTCTGTAGTTAATTCGACGACGATCAACTGAAGCCTCAGTGCGTTATCTCTGATCTTAAGCAACTGCGCTTCTTTCGCCTTCGGCCTATTCCGTGCAGGAACTGTGGAGTCGACTTCGACGGCTTCTACGGCTGCCTGAACTCTGCTGTCCAGATACAGATATGCCGACTGAAGAGCTTCCTCCTCCTTTCCAGCGCTCGGCGGAAGTTCTGGTTCGCCATGTTTTTGGATATGTTCCTGTAGGTAAGGGTAGGAGGTTTCCGTTTGAAGAACGAAACGGACATCGTTATTTATGTCGGGTCGTTCAATTAATTTTTGAATTCCCAGGGCCAGGCTCTCCCTGTCGATGGCATCCAAAGCATTACGAACAGAGGCCAAAAGAAGAGTCAGCGTGGTGAGACGCTGTTGTCCATCGACTACCATATACGTGTCTCCATGGTCACGCGATCTGTAGAAAACAAACGAACCGATAAAGTAATCGGGATCATCGGTGGCGATCGCATCCGACCAAAGATCCTCGACATTCTCCTTGTCCCAAGAATAGGGACGTTGGAACCGAGGGATCCGATAGAAGCCCGAATCGAGCAGCTGTTTTATCGTTCGGTCGACTGGCTTGATATTCATCACTCGAATCTAATCGGCTGGTAGTTGCACCACCACATTATTTGTTGCGCACTATCCCAACTTCCCCGGCGTTGTTGGGCGCGATCCGCAATCTTCCGCAAAAACGCGATAGGTGGCGTATGATCCGCGAGCAGGATCGCGTTTGAGTCCGAAGAAGGAGCAAGGGCCAGAGCTTACTATCGGCAGTTATTAAAAGCTGAAAACTGAAACGCTGAAATGGTTACCAGGGAATTGCCGATCAAAGTCTTTGTGAGTGCCGATCCAGAACATCTTCTGCCACTCTCGGATACTTCTCCGGGTTTTCCGAAAGATCGGTGTCATAGCGATTCAACAATTCGGTTAACTCTGGACGCGGACGTTCGTCCCGCGTAATCCGTTCCCACTCTGTATCTCCGGCAAATTCCGGGAAGAGTTGTGGAAGGTGTTGCACTAGCTTCTCGCGTTCTGCCGGCGGGAGCGAGCTGATGGCATTCTCGATCTCCTGTGCGGTGCTCACGAATTTATCCTAACCAATTGAGGCCATCGGCGCAAGCAAGGCGCTAACAGATCGGAGTTTGGTGCAAGATGGAAAGTGAGTATCGACATACAAATCGAAGCGAGTGACCAGTGATAAACAAAAGCAGACCCTTTTCCTGAGTTCCCACCTTCGCCGTGGGCGGGCTACGCCGTGGCGAGCTGTTTTCCTGATTCGTATGCAGGGAGCTGTCGATTGCATTCTCTTCCTGATTTCCTGGTTGCGGACAAACAGTTCTTCTTAGGTACGGGGCATTTCTTGTCTGCACGGCGGGCGTTCTTATTAGATCGCGGCAACTTCTAACCTGCGAAAACAATTTCGTCACCAGCATGGACGGCGTTCTATCCAGATCACGTCGACTTCTTACCAGCAAAAACTTTTTCGTTGTTAGCGCAGAAACTTTTCTTGTTGGATGGCGACAACTTCTAATCTGCGAAAAGAGTTTTGTTGTCTGCATGGCCGGCGTTCTATCTGGATCGCGATCAGAATTCCTTTTCCTGAGTTCCCCGCCTTCGCCGTGGACGGGCTACGCCGTGGCGAGCTGTTTTCCTGATTCTCTATACACGACCGGAACTGATGCACTAACGAAACAGACTTACAAAGCGGGAACCGGCGCGCTCGGCGATCGCGCCCTACCAAATCTTTCTGGCCTCGTGGTTTCCTGATTCAAACTCAAATTCTGAAACGCTGAAAAGGTAGCAAGAGCCAGTGACAAGTCCGATTGAAAAGGTGGAGACTCGTATCGTCGCTCATTGCTTGCCGCCGGCTTTCGGCATAACCCCGACCTTTTGGGCGAAGGCGATGAAGCGCGGGTCGTCCTTGTAGGCGCGCAGGAAAGGATTGCTCAGCGAATCGGTCACGCCCGAGTCGTGCGTGGCCCAGGCGTGCTCCAGCCAATCGAACATCTTCTCCGGTTCTTTGCGTAACGCATAGATCGAGGCGATCTGGCTGCCGGCGTCGTCCGCATCTTCGTCGATCAGTTTTTTCAGCGCGGCGTCGGCCTCAACACTGTCGCCGTTTGCGAAATGGGCCAACGCCAGTGCATAGGTGCGCCAGAACGGATCGGTTTCCTCTTTCGCCAATTCCACTGCGGCGGCGGGTTTGCCGCGCAGAATCTGAATGATCGCCAGATACTCGTAGCTCGTGGCGGACTGCGGCTGCAGCGCGATGACCTTGCGCAGCACAGCCTCGGCCTCGTCGTAGCGGCCAAGCGCGGTGAGAAAGGCGGCCAGGTTGGACTGGGATGCGGCGCGTAACGGATCGAGCGCAATCGCCCGCTGCTCGAGCGCGATCGCTTCCTCGAGCCGGCCGGGATAGGACAGCAGTGTCGCGAGGATTCCCGTCGCCGCTGCATTCTGCGGCGCCAGCTTGACGGCCCGTCGGAGTTCCGCTTCCGCGTCGGCGAAATTGAAATCGAGGTCCGTCAGGATCCGGCTTTGTGCCAAATGCGCCTCGGCGAGATTCGGATCCAGTTCGAGCGCTTTCTCTGCCGTGGCACGCGCTTTCGCGATTAGCTCTGGGTTTTCTTTCGGCGAAAAACCGCCGATACGGGTGACCAGATGTTCCGCCGAATAGGACAGCTTCGCATAGGCGAGCGCGTAAAGCGGGTCGAGCCGGATCGCCTCTTCGTAGTAGTCGATCGCCTTCCGGATGTCGTCGGCGGTGCGGCGATTGAAGTAAAAATTTCCCTGCAAGAGAGCGTTGTAGGCCTCGACGTTCTGGTTCGAAGGCGTGGCTGCGGTAATCAACGGCACGGCCTGCCCGTCGTTCCCGAGCAGCGCGACCTTGAGCTCCTTCGCCACCGCGCCGGCAATCTCCGATTGCAGCGCAAAGATGTCCTTCAGTTCCCGATCGTAGGAGTCGGACCAGACATTGGCGCCGTCGCCGGATTTAATCAGCGCCACCGCGATGCGCACCCGATCGGCGGATTTACGCACGCTGCCTTCGAGCAGATAATAGACGCCGAGCTTTTCGCCGATGGTCTTGCTGTCATCGGTCTTGCCTTTGAACTGAAAAGACGAGGTGCGACCGACGACCTTCAGGTCCGGCAGACGCGAAAGCGAGGAGATGAATTCTTCCGACATCCCGTCGGAGAAATACTCGTTAGCTGGGTCGCCGGTGGAATTGACCATCGGCAGGACCGCGATCGATTTTTGGGGGATGGCGGCGCCCGTTGTCGGTGTGCGATGGGACGTGAAATACCAGGTGCCGACGGAGACAATCGCGATGACCGCGAGCGCAGCGATCAATCCGACGCTGAAGCGTCGTGCCGCCGTTCCCTTCGCCGACTGAAATTTCTTCGGACGCGCGGCACTGCCAAGCGGTTCCGCGTAGAGATTCACCAAATGAAGCCGGACGCCGTGTTTGACCTCGCACTCACCCAGGTCGTGCAGCCGCGGCGCCCATTGCCGGTATTGCACCAGATCGTCGGCCACGCGCTGCGAGAGGAGGATATGCCCGGCGTCGCCGCAATCCATTACCCGTTGCGCCATGTTGATCCCAGCCCCGGCGATGTTGCTGCGCCCGCTCACGTCGATCACCTCGCTCACCGGTCCGCTGTGAATGCCCATCCGCACCGGAAGCTCCGGGTGTTTCAGCAGCGCTTCGGCAATCTCGAGTGCGCAGCGGGCCGGTTCCTCTGCGCTGTGGCGGAAGACCAGCGCCATCCCATCGCCGGTCGGCAACCTAACAAGTTGTTCGTCCGTCGCTTCCCGCACCGGTGCGGTGGCGAGCACGATCGCAGTGAGCTGGTTGAGCCGCTCCTTCTGCTCCTCGATCAGGAGCCGGGAGTAACCGACAATGTCGATGAACAAGACATGTCCGATTTCGAATTTTAGGTCTGAGGAAGGCTCGGAAGACACGGCGTTTATGGCTTGTGCTGAAAAAGGGGTCGAATAAGTGCTAGAGCTTACTATCGAGAGGAGAGGAAAACAAAAGCTGAAAACTGAAAAGCTGGCAAAAACCAGTGACAAGTGACAAGCAAAGAGGCGGAAGAAAGAGAAGTTAGACTCACTAGCTGCGATCGATCGACGAATTGCTTGGCATTAGCAGCGGCGTCACTAACAGCTCATCCGTGGCGAAGGAAGAGCGAGTGCGCGACAGCCGATACGAAACGAATCATTGCCACCCTGGCCGGCGTATCCGCGCTCTTCGTCTCGGGCTACACCGCATACTTCCAACGCCAGCAAGTGCGGCGAAAAAGGCAGTGACAAGTGACGTGTGTCCAGTGACAAGCAGGAGCAGAAACCTTTTCCTGAGTTCCTCTATTCCTGATTCATATGGAGGAAATTGCCGATCGACTTCTTTTCCTGATTTCCTGTTTTCCTGATTCGATCTTTGAAATGCCGACATAAGGAAGTGACGTGTGACGCCGAAGCGCGGAACTCTTCCGCGGTCAAAATTTACACACCGCATGAATCGGATATGTGGGCTATGCTTGGATTAATCCAGGCAAAACCTCAATAGGCAGTTCGGCCCTCTCATTGAACACATAGATTATGAAAAACTTTATTTGTAAGTTTATTTATTTGCCCTGCTTACTTCTCGCTTCCATTGGTTTCGCTCAATCGGGCGATACCGTCACGAAAGACGTGGCGGGCCACGATCATCCGCTTCTCAAGCGCTACGAAGCCTCTTTGATCGTGGCGTATACCGAGAAAGCGTACGATGCCTACAAGCTCATCTTGGGTAAGGCACTTAATCCCTCCGCCGATGGGAGCCAGGGTAAACGCATTGAAAAAGAACAGTCTGTCGAAGGACGAATCACGCGCATCACCTACATGGCTCCAGTCGGACGGTCGGCCTTGGAAGTTTTTAAGAATTACGAGAACGAATTGAAAGCCAAAGGCGCCGAGACGCTCTTTAGTGGCATGAATGCCGATGGGCTTGGCTACGACTTCGGAGGCGTCCCGCAATACGACGACCTCGACGGACAACTCTTTGGTTACAGTCATACCAAGGCGAGTTACGCCGCTTACAAACTCGATGACACATACGTAGCAATTTACGCCGCGGAGTTTGAGGACGGAGCGACCAAGTATCCGATCGCGAAAGGACAGACGGCGGTGCAGGTGGATATCATCGAGAGTAAGCCAATGGAAGAAAAGATGGTGACAGTCTCCGCGGAGAAGATGGCTGGGAGCATCGGCAGTTCCGGCAAAGTAGCTCTGTATGGTATCTACTTTGATACGAACAAAACCGCGCTAAAACCGGAATCGGCTCCAACACTGGCTGAGATCGCGAAGCTGCTCCAGGCCGATCCAAAACTAAACCTTCTTGTCGGTGGTCATACCGACAACGTCGGCGCATTCGAAGCCAATCGCGATCTTTCGCAGCGTCGCGCCGCTGCTGTCGTGCACGAGCTTGTTTCACACTACAACGTTTCTGCGCAGCGACTCTTTCCCTTCGGCGTGAGCTATGCCAGCCCGGTCGCGACAAATGAAACCGAAGAAGGCAGAGCCAAGAATCGGCGAGTCGAATTAGTGAAAATGTAACGGACAAGGTCTTGATTGACTAACACGCTGTCGCCCCCGCCCGGAAGGATGGTTGAAGGTCTTTGGTTGAGTATTGAGAAAGGAAGAGACTTATGAAGCGGGAACCGGCGCGCTCGGCGATCGCGCCCTACCAGGTCTCTTTCTGGTTTCCTGGTTTCCTGATTCGTTAGTTAAAGAATAGACGACACAGAGGTCGTCCCTCCTTATTTGCCGCCTTGCACGCTGAGTTCCCAGCGGTAGCCATCGGGATCGTGAAACCATAGGCCCATGTTTTTTGAGCCGGGACCTTCAGGACCTATCTCGTGGCCGGGATCTTCGAGATCGACTTTGTGCTTCTTCAAATGCGTGAGCGCTTTTCGCAATGACGTCATGTTCGGCAAATGAAACGACATGTGATCGATCGCGCCCGGCGTCGGTTTGCCTTTAAACAAAGCGATCGTGACGTTTTTGTTTCCGATGCCGACACCTTCATCGTAATCGAATTGCTTTTTTAATCCGAGAGCGCGCTCGAACCATTTCGCGCTTTTCTTCGGATCGCGCACGGCGAGGCCAAAGTGCCCGACCACTCCCAAGGTAAATGGAATCTTCGTCAATTAATAAATGGAAGGAGATGCCTGTGGGGTTGGATGAGCGGAGGCGGCGGGAATGACAGTCATGGTTTCGCGTTTGTTGCTCCTACAGGAGTTAAAAGAGATGGCAGCGAGAGTGACGGCGGCAAGCAGGAAAAATTTCGTTTTCATAAATGGATAGCATTCCGGTTCGATAGACCGGAATCACAATCAGTATTCGTGTCAAGCGAGCGAATTGCTCGCGTGTTTATTCGGCGCGGAGCGCGACGATGGGATCCACACGCGTGGCGCGGCGAGCCGGGACAAAGCATGACGCCGCCGCGACTGCGGTCAGAAGCGTCGCGACTGCGCAATAAATCAAGGGATCGAGCGCGTTGACTTTGAAGAGAATGGTTTGCAACGCCGCAGCTGCGAGCACGCCGAGCAGAAGCGCAGCTGCACTCACGCCGAGAACGAGTCCGATGGCCATTGCACAGCGCCCTGTTGCATAACGAGGCGAAGAATCCGGCGCGCATCGGCGCCAAGCGCCATGCGGATGCCGAACTCCTGTGTCCTTTGATTCACCGAAAAACTCATGACGCCGTAGAGACCGACCGCGGAAAGAATCACGGCGGCGATTCCGAAGATCATGAACAGGTTTGCCGAGATGCGATTCGTCCCGAGAATCTCATCGTGCAAGCGCGCGGGCGTTCCGCCGAAGTAAGTCGGCAAGTTGGCATCGAGTTGCGCGATCGCTTTGCCGAGCGGCGCGGCCAGAGTCTCCGCGTTTTGTCCACGATGCGGACTGACGACGATGGTGACGAATTGCGGCGAAGGCGGGACGCCAAGAATCGGAACGTAGAAGCCGGTGTTATCGGTCTGCTGGTTGAACGGACCTTGCATGAGCGTGTCGGGAACAACGCCGACGACGGTGCGCCACGGTTGCGACGTGGCCGGATTGTAGATGCGGACGCGACGGCCTAACGGATTATCGTGGCCGAAATATTTCTGGGCAAAACCGGTGCTGACAATGGCGACCGCCTGTTTGGCGTCGTTGTCATCGATAGTGAAATCGCGGCCGGAAAGAATTTTCAAGCCGATGGTGGTGAAGTAACCATCGGAGACAAACTCAAAGTTGCCCTGCGGCCGATCGTTATCGGTGATGTAATTTTTACCTTCCACTTCGTATCGGCCGAAGCCGCCGAAGGTCATGCGAAAACGGCCGGTGAAAGCAGCGTTTTCAAATGCGGGATTGCTGCGCAGCGCGCGCAAAGTCCTTACGAAAAATTGTTCGCGCGCTTCAGTGGTCGGATAATCTCCGTCCATCAATCCCATGCGTGCGGAGTAAACGCCGTTTTCGTTGTAGCCGTAATCGAGCGTGGTTTGATTGCGGATCGATTTGATTTGCAACGCGGCAGCGATCAACAAAGCGGCGGTCAAGGCAATCTGTCCGACCACGAGAACGCGCGTGATGACGTTGACGAGACGGCTGCTGTTGCCGCGCCCGCCTTCTTTCATCATGGCGCTGGCGTTGGCGCGCGCACTGATCCACGCGGGCACGAACCCGGAAAGAATGGTCGTGAAGAAAACAATGCCGAGCGTGAAAAGAAGAACCTTGGCGTCGATGGTGAACGACACCCAATACGGAAGCGGGAACGGAAGCGCGTTCGTCGCGCGAATGAGTATTTCCACGGCCCATTGCGCCATGAGCACGCCCGCGACCGCTCCCATGGCCGCGACGAGGAAACTTTCAGTCATCATTTGCCTAACGAGACGCCAGCGCGTTGCGCCAAGCGCACCGCGAATGGCGAGTTCTTTCGCGCGCAAGGCCGCGCGTCCGAACTGCATGTTCATCACGTTCACGCAGGCAATCAGCAACACGACGATGACAGCGCCGAGCATGGCGTAAACGGTTTGGCGCAATTGCGGGCCGGTAAAGGTATTGATGAGCGGTTGCACATTCGCGGAGACGAGTTGGCCGTTCGTTTTCGGATTGTCTTTCGCCATGCGTTTCGCGAGCCCGACAAATTCGGCGTTGACCTGGTCGAGGCTCACACCGGGTTTCAAGCGGCCCATCACGCCGGGCCCGACGGCCGTAAGATCGGCCCGGGGTTTGAGCGGGAACTCATTATATAGAGGGACCCAGAGTTGCTCGGAGACCGGGAACTTAAAGTTCGGCGGCATCACGCCGATGATGGTGGCGGCGCGGCCGTTGATCCGGATCGCCTGGCCGACGATGTGCGGGTCGGCGTTGAAATCGCGCTGCCAGATTTCGTAGCCGAGGAGCGTGACTTTTTCCGAGCCAGGTTTGTTGTCCTCGGCATTGAAATCGCGCCCCATGATCGGGGAAACGCCGATGATCTTGAAAAATTCGTCGGTGACGTATCCGCCGGTGTAGCGCTGCGGATTATTGCGGTAGGAAACGTTGATGGTCGATCCATTCAGAAACGCGGCCATTTGCGAGAACGACTGTTGCGCCGCGCGCATGTCTTCGTAATCCTGGTCCGAAGGAATATTTCCGGCACCGAAATTATTATTCTGCGGCGTGGCCTGGGGATCGATCAGGCCGACGCTCATCAATTGTTCCGGATGCGGAAACGAAAATCCGCGCAGAACGAATGCGTTGACGACGGTAAATTGCGTGGTCACGCCGCAAATGCCGAGCGCGAGAACGAGGACGGCGAGAAAACAAAATGTTTTCTCCTTAATTAAAACGCGGAAGCCGATTCGAATATCCTGGAGCAAAGAATCAAAGAACATAAGCGTGGTGGTTGGTAGCGAATCCGCAAAAACGACGCGTGGCTCGCATTACAGATGAGATGCACGAGTCGTTCATATGGATTCAAAATCCTTCTGACCCGCATCGCTATTGCAAAGGGTGTGCCAGTGGAATGCGCTTCGCACAAGCCGCTACACTTGAGTGTTTTACGGCGTGACGTGAGGCAGTCGATGCTTCCGCAAATGTTCGATTGCGGGATTCGTCGTCCCGACCGTGGGATGACTCAACGCACCAACTCGTTTGCCGTGACGAAAACGTTACGGCAACAAGGTTGCCGCCTGACTCGTTAGGCGGATGAAGCGATTAGAGCGAAATTGTTTCGCCGATTTTCGGCAACAACAATTCCTTGCCCGCATCTCGCGCTGCCTTCAACGAGGCAGCGTGATCGATCTCGATCGGCGGGAATGTGTCGTAGTGCACGCCGACAATTTTTGGCGCGCCGACAAACTCCGCCGCGCGCAGCGCGTCGTCGATTCCCATCGTGAAAAAATCGCCGATCGGCAGGACAGCGAAGTTTATTTTTGTCCCCTCGCCTATCAACTTCATGTCGTACGTCAGCGCGGTGTCGCCGGAGTAATAGAAATTGCCCTCGCGCGTTTCGATGACAAAGCCGCACGGGTTTCCGCCGTAGCTGTCATCGGGCATCGAGCTGCTGTGAATCGCCGCAGTTAGTTTCACACGACCAAAATCCTGCTTCGTCGCGCCACCGTGATTCATCGATTGCACATTCTTCACGCCTTTTTTCTCAAACCATTCACCGACTTCAAACGGTGCAATCACCAGCGCTTCCGTGCGTTTCGCGATGTCGACAACATCGGCAACGTGATCGCCATGCCGTGCGAAACGAGAATGAAATCCGCCTCAATTTTCTTAACGTCAATCTCCTTCCCCAGGGGATTGGGGCTGATGAAAGGGTCGAACAGAATTCGTTTGCCGGCGACTTCCACCGCGAAACAGGCGTGACCGTAATAGGTGAGATTCATGAGACTCGAAGTTCTAAAGCGGAGCGACGAAGTCAAATCGCTGGCGACCATCCACGTTTACAAGCTCGAGCCTTGTCAGGCTTTCCCGCATGTAAGCAATTCGCGGCGACGCAGTTGCCGTTTTTTGCCGCGCAGAAGTTTCTATTGCGAGATGGCGGCCTTTCGTTAGGCTGCAGACTTCACGCCTAACCAATTATGACATCCATTTTTCATTCGGTGACATTCAATACGTCCTTGCTCGCACAAAACGATTACCAGCCTTCGGCCGCCGGAGGCGCTGTCGGTGGGATCGTCGGGCTCCTCATCGCTGTGGTGATGATTGTGGCGATGTGGAAAATTTTTACCAAAGCCGGCCAGCCAGGCTGGGCCAGCATCATTCCGTTCTACAACATTTATGTTCTGTGCCAGATCGTGGGCCGGCCGGGCTGGTGGTTGCTCCTGATGCTCATTCCGTTTGTGAACTTCATCATCGCGATCATTCTCTGCCTTGATTTGGCCAAGAGTTTCGGCAAGGGCGCCGGGTTCGGAATCGGCATTCTTCTTCTGGGCATTATCTTTCTGCCGATCCTCGCATTCGGTAGTGCGCAATATCAGGGCGCGGCCAAGACGACGGTCTGATAACGGCGGAGCACGCTCCGCGATCGATCTGTTTTCGGCACTCAGCGAACGAGCGATGTCTCGTCGCGCCCGCAGAATTTTGCGCGAGGTTCTCATGTGGAAAACGAGCAATCGCCGCGCGCGATCATTCATCTCGACATGGACTGTTTCTATGCAGCCATCGAGGTGCGCGATCGACCAGAGATGCGCGGGAAACCAATCGGCGTGGGCGGATCGCGCGATCGACGCGGCGTTTTAACGACGTGCAATTACGAGGCGCGCAAGTTTGGCGTGCGCTCGGCCATGCCGACGTTCATGGCGTTGCAACGTTGCCCGAGACTGATCGTGCTACCGACGCGTTTCGATGTTTACCGGCGCGAAGCCGCGGTTATTCGCGGGATTTTGCAACGCTTCACGCCACTGGTCGAACCGCTCTCGCTTGATGAAGCGTATCTCGATGTCAGCGCGCATCCGGGCGAGCCGGGCGCGCTGGCGCAAGTGATTCGCGAAATGATTTTTAGCAAAACGAAACTGACCGCGTCCGCTGGCATCGCGCCGAATAAGCTCATCGCCAAAATCGCGAGCGAGATCAGAAAACCGAACGGTCAGTTTGAAGTGACGCCGGAAGAAGTGCCGGATTTCATGGCCGAATTATCGGTGCGCAAACTTTGGGGCATCGGCGAAGTGACGGAGCAGAGGCTCGAACAGTTCGGCGTAAAGATTTGCGGAGATTTGCAGCGCTTTTCGCGCGCGGAATTGCAGGAACGCTTCGGTAAGTTTGGAATCGAACTTTACGATCTCTCGCGTGGAATTGACGATCGACCGGTCGAGCCGGATCGCGAGCGCAAATCGCTCAGTAATGAAGAGACTTTCGTCCGGGATCTCAATTCGTTAGGCGAATGCGAAACGAAATTGGGCGAACTGTTTGGAGAATTGATGGCGGAGCTGGCGCAAAAGGAACCGACACGAGCGATCACAAAAATTTTCGTGAAGCTAAAATTCGCCGATTTCACGCGTACCACGGTCGAGCGCGCAGGACTGCTCCCGACCGTGGAGAATTTTCGGACGCTCCTGCTTGAAGCATTCACTCGCACGGGAAAAAACGTGCGCTTGATGGGCGTGGGAGTGCGTTTCGCGGAAGTCGCGCCGCCCGATGAAGTGCAGCTGAAATTCCTGTAGCGACGTCTACTTAATCTTGATCTTCACGGTCTCGACGAGCGCTTCGTCGAGATAAAATTCGACCCGATAATTTCCCGGCGCCCAGCCGTCATCAGGACGCGACAAAGTAAACAAGCCGTGCGCATCTGAAGATGTGGCTGTGGCCGATGCCTCATCGATTTTGTAATTGGGCGGCGCGATGTCGCCGACATCTTCCGCGATCCAAACCGCACGAACTTTGGCCCCGTGGCGCAAATCATGTCCTTCCCAACGGGCATAAAGATTTTGTGTGGCATTGGAAAATTCCGTTCCGAAATCGCCAACTGCTTGACTGGAAACACCGACCACAAGTTTTTTGACAATGACGTCCGCCTTAGTCGCCGCTGTCGGCAGTTTCGCTAATTCCAATGTCCGTCGATGCAGCAAATCTCCCATCGGAGAACGCAGAGTTGCGATTTCTTTGACGAACCCGACGCCGTCAACGAACCAGCGATCGATCGTTACCGACATCGGCGCGGACTCTTCGCAATGCAGACGAAAGGCTTTGTAATCTCCGGCCGGCACGGAGACTTTTTCTACATCCGTGATGGTGAAATGCTGCTTGATGCGCACGTCGGCAATCTCATCAACGCAATCCCAGCTCGCGCCTTTTTTTAATTTCGCCGGCAGGATGATTTGCGGCGTGACGGATCCGATCATGGCGCCGTCCCGGCCGGTATGCGCGAACGAATGGATGCCAGTCTGATCTACGGCGATGAGTTCTGTTTTCGTCACCATATCACCGGCGAAGGTCTTGAGTCTCAGCAGTTCCTTTCCTCCAAACTGCTGCGTTCCCTCAATGCGATATTGGATCTGCGATGTTGTCGCAGGGCTGTCTCCGCCGGCCTCGTCCGTCACATCATATTTCCAACTCGTTCCTTGTTTCGTTGGAATCAATGGCGCGGCCTGGAGGTATCCAGTGGCGAATGCGAGCGCGACAACGCAATTTAATTTTCTCTGTATCTCAACAGACTAATTGCGCGTGCAAACGTGTCCAATATCGAATCGAACCTTGCGCGTTCGACGTTGGATGAAGCTCAAATATTCGGAGCAGCGACAGCCTGATTCAGGAATCCAGCGACGAGCTCCGGAAGTTCGCGAGTATCGATTGGTTTGGTGATGTAGCCATCGCAGCCCGCTTCTTTTGCTTTGGCGTCGTCGCCTTTCATGGCGAAGGCGGTCAGGGCGACAATGATAATGTCGTGAGTCTCGGCGTTCGCTTTGAGCTGGCGCGTTAGAGTAAGCCCATCCATCCCCGGCAAAGCGATATCCATCAGGATCAAACTGGGTCGAACGCGCTGTATTATATCCAGGGCTTCCTCCGCGTCCGCGGCCTGGAGCACGTGGTAACCTGCGAATTCCAGCACGTCGGAAGCAAGCTTGAGATTGGTGGGATTGTCGTCCACCACAAGGATGCACGCTTTGTCCAGGATTTGGCCTTGATCGTGGCCGCGGCTTACTGGCGTTTCGGCAAGCGAGTTCACAGGTTGATCTGCGCTATCGAGAGCGGCAGAACCACGCTGAATGTGCTGCCTTTTCCAACTTCGCTTTGCACATGGATCGTGCCGTCTTGCATCTCCACAATTTTTTTCGTTAAGGCCAAGCCCAGACCCGTTCCTTCGTAGTGACGCGAGGCACCCGACTCGAGTTGTTCAAATTCGCGGAAGAGCCGCGCGATGTCTTCCGGCTTGATGCCGATGCCGCTATCTGTCACCGACAACCTGAAACGTTTTGTTTCGCATGGAGAAGCTCTGATACCCACCCGGCCACCATCGTCTGTAAACTTGATCGCGTTTGAGACGAGATTGTAGAGGACCTGTTTAAATTTTTGCTGATCGAGCGCAACGCCACCGAGTTCGTTTGCGACATCGACATTAATCTGAATGCGCTTTTTCTGCGCGATAGCTTTAGCCACGGCGCAAACCTCTTCAATGGCCTGCGCGAGGATGAAATTCTCCGGACGAAACTCCATCTTGCCGGCTTCGACCTTGGCCAGGTCCAGCACGTCGTTGATGAGGCGAAGGAGATGCCGACCGCTGTTCAGAATGTCGCCCAGATATTCTTTCTGCTTGGGATTGAGCGCGCCGGGCTTGCCATCCACGAGGAATTCGGAAAATCCAATAATGCCGTTGAGCGGTGTGCGCAGTTCGTGGGACATGTTCGCGAGGAACTCGCTTTTCATGCGACTGGCTTCCTGAAGCGAACGCTCGAAACGTTTGAGTTCGGTAACATCGCGAGCGGCGGCGAACACGCCCTGCAACTTCCTGTCCCGATCATAGAAGGTAGCGGCGTTGTAGGACACGACGGTTTCTTTTCCGTCGCGGGCGCGTGCGGTTAACTCGTAATTGGCGACTTTTTTTTCTGTCAGCACCAACTTAATGCCAGCTCCAGCGCGTTCCGGATCGGTGAAATAATTCTTGAAGGGCGCTCCGATGAGTTCGTCACGGGTGCAGCCCGTAAGCGCCTCCGTCTGTCTGTTGAGGTCGGTGATAACGCCGGCCGGGTCCGTGGTCATCAGCGCGTCGATATTGGATTCAATAAGCGAACGCGTGTAGAACTGCTGGTCGCGCAGGCGCTGGTCGAGTTTGGTCTTATCTGCTTCGATCTCTTTGCGCGCAGTGTTATCGGTGCCGATCAACAGATAGCCGATGATGCCGTCCTGGTTATCGCGCAGCGCCGTGACGGACACGATCGCCGGAAAACGACTGCCGTCCTTACGGATGTAGGTCAACTCGTAAATGTCCTCGATTCCGCGCGAGGCCTTGAAAACCAACGCCTCAAACCCAGGTGTGATCGGGGTTCCTAGTTCGACGCTCAGCTCTTTAGCGCGTGCGATCACTTCCTGCGGATCTGAAATATCCGCGGGGGTAATCTTGTTCATCACATCGGCGGCGGTGTAGCCCAGCATACGTTCGGCGCCGACGTTGAAGATCTGAATGACGCCTTTCGCGTCAGTGGCGATGCTGGAGAAGTTGGCGCTATTAAAAATCGCTCTCTGCAACGCCCCCGCTTTGAGGAGCTCTTCTTCCGCCTTCTTGCGCGCGGTGTTGTCAGTGCCGATCAACAGATAGCCGATGATTGCGTCTTGATCGTCGCGCAATGCCGTAACCGACACCACCGCCGGAAAGCGACTGCCGTCCTTTCGGATATAGGTTAGTTCATAGATGTCTTCGATCCCGCGCGAGGCTTTAAAAACAAGAGCCTGAAAACCCTGTGTAATAGTGGTGCCGAGCTCGGTACTCAAGGCGCCGGCGCGCGCGATAAGTTCCTGCGGATCGGAAATATCGGCGGGAGTAATTTTGTTGACCACGTCGGCGGCCACGTAGCCTAGCATGCGCTCGGCGCCGACATTGAAGATTTGGATGACGCCTCGCTCGTCGGTCGCGATACTGGAAAAATTGGCGCTGTTAAAGATGGCGTTCTGCAAGGCGCCGGTCTTAAGAAGAATTTCGTTGTGCTGACGCTCGGAAGGCCGATCCATTTTTTCCAGGGTGGGGAATATGGGCATTTCCATTCCCAAACAGGGTGGCACGAAATCGTTTGGCGCCACACCCATTGATGTTGTTTTCTCTTCGCTCACAACACTAGATCCCCCAAACGATCATTGTTCCTCTGCGTTCGGGAAAGTTTTCGTGCAATACGGAAGGCCTCACTTCGCCACCTGCTTAGTCGCGCCGTTCAAGTGCCAGATAGTGGGAGTCCTATCCGTTCCGAGCGGAACACCTGGTTTTAGGAAAGGTTTGGAGTCCAGGAATTCGTTCTGCAGCGCGTCAGATTTTCGGATGGATGTACTTCGTCCCGTCGGCGTCATTTCGCGCAAGAAACCCTCGAGTCGCTCAAAGTTGACGGGTTTGACAAGGTGATGCGCAAATCCAGCATTGAGCGCCTGGGCGACATCTTCAGCTGAACCAAATCCGCTAATCGCGATCCCCGCCAAAGGTTGAAGTACCTTGGCGCGAACCATCAAATCGTGGCCGGTTCCATCTGGCAGTCCAAGGTCGCTCAGGAGCACATCGACATTTTCGTGCTCCAATATTTCAAGCGCCGACGCTACATCGCCTGCTGCAAAAACTTCGTGACCCGATTTCCTTAAAAGGCGACTAAGGACGCGTTTCGTGTCTTCGTGATCATCAACCACCAGAAGTCGAAGTGGGATTGTCTCTTTCTCCTCCTGCGCAACCACTGCGGCGCGGACATTCTCTTTGGTCTTCGCTTGAAGGACGAGCTTGAAGCGGCTGCCGGTGTCCTGACCCTCGCTGAAAACATAGAGCTGGCCATTATGCGATTCCACAAGGCCCTTGGTGATGGCGAGGCCGAGGCCTAATCCACCGAATTCTCGAGTAACGGTGTGCCCGCCTTGCTGGAAAGCATCAAAGATATGCGGTTGGTCCACCGTCTCGATACCGATCCCATTGTCTTCTATTTCAACAACAAACTCCTCATCTCCTTCATTTCGTGATCGAACGCTGATCCGCCCATTTGCCGGAGTGAATTTCACCGCGTTGCTGATGAGGTTCCAAAAAATCTGAGACAGTCGAATAGAGTCCCCCAGGACGTGGTGAGCTGAAGCGTCCAAATGCAGCCACAATTCGAGTTTTTTCGTTTTGATATCTTCGGCGCAGATGTCCAATGCTTGCCGGATCGCGTCATGCGCGTCCGTCGGTTGGAGGTCCAGTTGCAATTTCCCATTCGCAATTTTTGTGGCATCCAACAGGTCATCGATTAATCGCGCTTCTAATTCGACGTTGCGACGAATCATCTCCATCTCGGTTCGTAATTCGTGAGGGAGAGTCGAAGTTTTCTTGGCGAGATAGCTTACGACTGCGAGAACCGGCGCTAAGGGAGCGCGCAATTCATGGCTTAGCACAGCGATAAATCGATCCTTTGCCTTGTTCGCGTCTTCTGCGGCGATCCGCATTTTATCCAAGGCGATGGTGCGAGCGCTCAATTCGGCATTTTGTCCTTCTAGCTTCATCACGAGCTGTTGGCTGTATTGCCTCATCAGATCGAGTTCTCGCGGCGGACTAGCATTTGCACCCTGCACCCGAAGCGGTCGGCTTTTGACATCGTGCAACGCTTCGCAAAGCTCTTCGGCGGACGCTGGTTTTCGCAGAAATTTGTCGGCACCCATATCGAACCCCAGACGTTCGTCTTCCTCCGAAGTGTAGGTATTGGTGTAAAAAACGAAGACGATATCGCGCCAGCGTTCGTCTTTGCGCATCTCGAAGCAAAACCGATAACCATCCATGTTCGGCATAAGGATGTCGGAGATGACAGCGTCTATTTTCTCGCGCTCCAAAACCGCCAGCGCTTCCACCCCATCGTTGACATTAAAAGTTACATGCCCCTCTCCCTCTAACATCGCGCATATCAGCTTTCGATTCGTAGCTATGTCGTCGACGATTAGAATGTTCATGCGTTGGTGTGTCGTCGCTCTGACCGGCCCTGCCCATCCACGACAGATGACATCTTCGACTTGAAGCAAGAACCGGCGCGTCTTGCCTTCAGAACGGCTGATTCAGGGGTAGGAAAATTCCTAGCTTATGAGCCGATTCCTCAACGCATACGCCCCGAGTTCGGCATCGGTTCGAAGACGCAACTTCTCAAAGATGTGCGTGTGATAAGTGCTGATGGTTTTGACGCTCAGTGACAAATCCTGCGCAATTTCTTTGGCGCTGCTTCCGCTGGCCACACGTAGAAAAACTTCGAACTCACGCGGTGAAAGAGATTCATGCGGCACTTCTTTAAAAGATTTTGCCAGCGAGTCCGCCATTCGTCCCGCAAGCGCCTGACTGATATACCTATTACCCGCGCGGATCATTTTGATGGCGAGGATGAATTCTTCAACAGAACTGGCCTGGGAAATGTAACCAGCCGCTCCCGCCTTGAGCGCACGAACGCCGAAGTCTTCTTCCGCCAACAAACTGACAACAAGAACAGGAGAGTTCGGACACAAATTGTGAAAGTCCGGCATTAGATCCAACCCGCTTTGTTTCGGATGCGTGACGCCGAGCAGGATGAGATCAAAATGTTCCTTCGCGCAAAGAGCCAGCGCGTCCCGCCCTTTTTCCACGAACCGCACTGAACCGCTAAAGTTTCGCGAAATGATTTCTTCCATGCCCACTCGGAATATCGGAAGGCCGCCCACGATGAGGAAATGGAGGACGGCGTCAACCATTGTCACTTCTCTGCTATCAATTCGCGGGCGTTGGTTCGAGTGGGCATCATGTGAATGTTGAGGCCCGAACCCATCAATATCGTCTTAACCTCTTCAGCGAAACGCCTTATCTGAGTTCGATGTCAGGCGTTTTACCTGCATTCTTCGTGCCGTTCCCTCAGACAATTCCTACAAGCTCGGGCAGGTAAGGCTATGCCGCCGGAGCCACGCGAACATTTCCATCTTCGACCTCGACCCGTACCCGTTTTGCCCCTCCCTCTTTGGCCTCGATGAATTGACTGGCAAAGAGATCGAACAAGATGCGTTCAAGTTCACGAATACCGAAGCGACTCACTTTCTCATTGGCCATCAGCGCACGAATAATTAGTTCTGGCGCGACGAATTCGATCTCAAGCCCGTACTCACGCGCGAGCTTCGAAATTTTCAGAAGCGCAATTTCCGCCACGACCATTCCTTCAAGCGGTCGGAAAACATAAACCTTGTCGATACGACCGAGAATTTCGGGTCGAAACACTTTGGCTTCCGCCAGTTCGCCCTTCACGGCGTTGAGCATCTCGTGGTAATCGGTCATCTCTGCCTGAATTTTTCCGATCGCTTCCGCATGCGCATTACTCGTTAGGATAAAAAGACATTGCGTGTAGTTCACCACTTTGCCACTCCCTTGCTCGGTCAACCGGCCTTCACCGAGCAGTTGTAGGAAAAGATCGAAGACGGGCGGATAAGCTTTTTCGATTTCGTCGAAAAGAATAAGACGCCGTGGATTGGCCATCACTGGCCGCGTGAGCTGTCCGCCTTGTTCGCTCCCGATGTAACCGGTCGGCGTGCCCACGAGCCGCGTTTTTGACTCCGGCCCGCTCAATTCCGAGCAATCGAAACGCAACATGGCGTTTTCGTCTTTGTATAAATATTCCGCGATCGCTTTCGCAAGTTCCGTTTTGCCCGTGCCTGTTGGTCCCAGAAAAAGCAGATTCGCGATCGGTTTGTCCTTTTGTTTCTTGGCCGCTTGCAGACGAATCAGTTTTGCCACGTCTTCGAGGATGGCGTCCTGGCCTTTGACACGCGTCCGCAGATGCGCAAGCAGCGCGGCCTCGTCGATTTTCGTGCCGGTGGTTTCGTCGGCCTTCTTGTCCAGCATCGCCTTGAGCTGGTTCCAGTCGGTCATGTTTTCGATTGGATCGGCCATGGTCGTAAGTTTAGTCCCGCTTAAACCAAGTGAGCGAGCTTGAAATTCCGTTACTGAATTAGCGCTCCACGCGCACGGTACCGCCCGGTTCGTGCCAGGTGTTTTGCTGATTGTTCCCTAAAAAACCGCCCTTCATCACCAGCGTCGAACCGCGACAGGCGCCCACGCCGAAAATGGAATTGCCGCGCACGGTGCAATTCGTGAGAAAAATCGAACCTTTTTTCTGTGGGTCGTTAGGCAAACCGGCTTGCGCGCCGCGCGTCGTCGCTTCCATCGTACAGCCGAAGGCCTCAACCGTGGCGCCAAGATTCGCGTTCAATCCCATTATCTTACAGCCCGTGATGGTGGTAGCGGTAATCTTAGCCCGCGTTCCATTATCCTCTGCATCGACGCCGAAGAAATCGCTATTGGCGATTTGGCAGGATTGCATTTCCAATTGGCTACCACTGTTGACATAGATGGCATCGTTATGGGTGCCGTTAATGCGAACGTTGTTCAACACCGCCTGCGAGGCTGGGGTATCGGCGAAGCCGAGCGAGATCGCACAGATATTCGAGTTGGTGATCGTCGTTTCAACCATTTTCAAAGTCGCTCCACCGCTCACATTGAAGGAATCGTTGAGCGAATCGGCAATGCTACAGCCCATCACATTTACGGTCGTGCCCTGGTCGTTCGCGCCTACCGCGTTGCAATAGGATCTCAATTTTTTATTTTCCGTCACGAGTCCGGTCCGGCGCATTTGTGAGCGTTCGAGGACAAGACTGCTGCCAGCGAGTGCGACGAGTCCCTGGCGATTGTTTTCGAAAACGTCGTCTTTCAGGGACACTCTCGATCCATGCTGCGCGCAAATCATCCCTGAGCTGGAATTTTCTCCTTCGCCGGTAACGCCGTTGTTGTGAAAAGCGCTGCCAGTTAAATGAATCGTTCCACCTTCATCCGCCATGATGGTTGCCGTATTGCCGTCGAATTGAGAAGCATCGAGCGTGAGCGAAGCGCGGCCGCCAACGACCCCGAGGGTGAGACCGGCTCCGTTAACGAGTCCCATTTGTTGGAAGGTGCAATTGCTCCCTTGCACCTGCGCGGCATTGATCACTTCCATTCCCCAACGCCCTGCGAGAAAACTGCAGCGCGTGAGCGTGCCGTGCGCAGTCCCTTCGTACTTCAGGCAACAGCCGGCGTTAACGGCACGAAATTCCATCCCTTGCGCGGCGAGTGTTGCGCTTTCATTCACTAAAACTCCAAACTTGCTTTGCGTGCTCATCGCGCAATTCGTCATCTCCACATTCGCGTCGCGTGAAATTTGCACGGCGGGAGAATCGCCCGCGGCTTCAAAACTGATCGAGACATTTTCGAATCCCACTTTCTTGCCGGAAATTGTCAGGCCAGCTCGCTGCGCATCAACTCCGCGAATTGTCGCCACGCCTTTTCCCGCAGGCGGTCCGACAAAACGTGCGCTGACGTTGATTTCGCAATTGCCGGTATAAATTCCCGGTCGCAAATTTACCACGTCACCATCAGACAGGCTTGCTGCTACCGTTTCGATATCGTCGCTATCGGCATCGCGCGCACCGGAAGAATCGACGACCCACTGGCCGCGCTTTTTGGGTTTAATCTTGGTAATGGTGCGCCGCGGAACATTTGCTGGAGTCGAGGGTCCGGGTGTCGGTGTTCCCTTATCCGTCACGCTGTCTGAAGAGCCTGGTTTCGCCGCGATGTTGTAGATCATCACGCCGCCAGAGAGCGCAGCGACGAGCAGACACAACTGAAACCACTGATTTTGCAACAGCGCGCGCCAGTTCATTTATTCTGGCGCGACCGAAATTTCGAGATTGCCTTTAGGCCCAACAATTAAATCGACTTGCTTGGCGCCGCGCGCTCGCGCCTGGCCGATAGCAGCGCTCGTTTTCATCTGCACATAGGCGCCGAGTTGCCGCACACCATATTGTTTGAACTCTTCATTGCGTTGCACTGCGTCCAAAATCAATTCCGGCGCCGCGTGTTTGACCTCAATGCCGTAAGTGCGCCAATGACGGGCGAGTTGCAGACAGGCGACCTCCGCAACGTGCAGCGGCGAAAGTTCGTCCATAAAATAAATCGCCGACCAGCGCGCCAGAAAAGCGCGGTCGAATCCAGCGGCGTCCACGAGCGCATCGCGACTTTTCCCGAGCCAGCTAACCGGATCTGGTTGACCGTCGCGTCGCAACGCGCGTAAGACTTCCACTCCCGCATTGCACGTCGCAAAGAAAACGCATCCGCTGAAATCCACGGTACGGCCGGAGCTTTTTTCGCGGCAACTTGCGGTATCGAGAATGTCGTAGAGACAATGCTGCAAATCGCGGTGCGCTTTTTCCAGCTCGTCGAAAATGATGACGCGCCGCGGATTTTCCAGTACCGGACGCGTAAGGGTACCGCCAACCTCATAACCCGGACTGCCTGGCGGCGGACCGATCAATGTGAAAACATCGTCGCCATGTTTGTATTGATTCATCCGCAAAATGATCGGCTCCGATTCGGGATAAAGTGTCTCAGCGACGAGTTGACCGAGAAAAGTTTTTCCCGTGCCGGTGGGCCCAACGAGAAAAAAAGCGCCGAGCGTGCGGCCTGCCGTGGCGAGCGAAAGATTACCTTGCAGTTCGGCCAGGATGGAATCGATCGTCTCATCCTGACCACGCACATTTTCCTTCAACCACGGTGCGAAGGAAGTTAGATCGGTCGCCGCGAGCTGTGTGTAATCGAGCGCTTTCGCTTCCGCTTTCTCCGCGTTCCGTTGCTGCCACGCCAGCCATCCCATTCCCGCAATCGCCGCGATAAAAAATAAAGGCGCGAAAAGATGATTGGCTTTGTTCAATCCGAAAATCGCGCCGGAAATCGTGATCGCGAGCATCACGAGCAAATAAGGATTTTTCAAAATCTCCTCATGACTTTCCCGTTTCACGATTTTGATGACGCGCCCTGGTTGCATGTTCATTGCGTGATTGCCTCCAGGTCGGCGCTTTCGCCCGCCGCCATCGGCCGGGTCGTGACCACGCCGCCGTTCACCGATTTCACCCAGCAACTCACGACACCATTCGGACCCGCTTGCTCGACCGTGAAATGAAAATGGGCTGGCGCGCCTGGACCGGCTGGAAACGTTGTGCCTTGAGGACGCTCCGGAGTTAGCAAATCCTCGCCCAGAAAGACGCCGCCGCTCGAAACACGAGCATGCACAAGAATTCCACTCTGGTTTTGTTGGAGCAGACGTTTCGTGTAGAGATTCTCCTTGCCGTTAAGAATGTTCTGTCGCGTGGTCGCATCAGCATTCGCCAGAACTGGTGGAATTTCTCCGCGCGCCAGCGCGGCGCGGGCTGCATCGGTCGCGGCGTAGTCGATGTCGGCAGGAGTTAACGTCAGGACTTGCTCTTGTTGCGAAGCCGTCCACGGATGCATCCAGTGCGGCAAGGTCTCCTGTTTCCAAATGAATCCGGAGACGAGCGCGGCCGCGATGAATGCGACAGCCAGTAACGGCACTCGCTTCTTCTTCGCGTTAGGAACGGAATCTTTATCAGTGAAATTTGGCTTTTCCGTGTACGCTTTTCCCCGCGTCTTGCCCCCGGTATCGGCAATTCCTCGTGACCGTGCGCTCGGATCCAGACGTCCCGCGGCGCGACGAATTTCCGGTTCCAAGGGATCTGGATTCGATTCCGTCATTTGGAGCCAATGCAATATCCTGAGCGGGACTCGATTCCAACACTAAATAATTACGGAGTCTACGGGGCTCGAACCCGCAACCTCCGCCGTGACAGGGCGGCGCTCTAACCAATTGAGCTAAGACTCCTCGCGAAAAGCCCAGCAGGTTAGGTCGCGTGGTTCGTTGCTTCAACCAATTTTCTGAGCATTCGCCTGTTCGAAACTGGAATCAAACGACGACGAAAACGCCCTCACATTTGCGCTCGGTGAGTGAAAAAGTTATAATGAAAGGCAGAGGGAATGATTGGGAGGATTCAGCATGAGTGACGAACGAAGCGAAGAATTTGGGGAACTTCATCCCGAACCGGCCGAGTTTAAGTTAAGTCTTCTCGAGGCCTTCGATCGCATCCTTGCTTCTGTTCCCGTGGCCGATCCGGTGCGCGAGGAATTATTCGCGCTGCGCCCCGAAATTATTCGGCACGAAGAAACAATTGCCGAAGCCGGTCAGATGATCGAGAAACTTGAGGAAGTCATAAAGAAAGTGACTTCGCCGGCGAACCGCATCGGAACTTTTCTCGGAAGTCCATCGCGCGACACGGCGCAAATTGTCGTGGGCGGTTCCGATTATTATTGCAACGTAGATCCGCGCATTCCAATTGCGAAGTTGAAAAAAGGAACGCGCGTTTTGGTCAACGAAGCGTACGTGATCGTGGGAGATCTCGGCTATGAGACGGCGGGACCAGTAACAAAAATCACTGAAGTGATCGGCACCGATCGTTTGCGCGTTGGGAGTGAACACGGATTGCAATCAGTGGTTTTGGAGCGTTCGTCCGAACTGGTAAAAGCTCCGCTGAAAACGGGCGACGAAGTGCGCGTCGATTCGAGTTACCGCATGGCCTTGGAAGTTCTTTCGCGCCCGGAATCGCGTGAACATTATCTCGATAGCGTTCCGGAATTACCTTGGGAAAAAGTCGGCGGACAGGACGAAGCGTTGCAGGCGATCAAAGACGCAATCGAACTTCCGCTTCTGCACGAGGAGCTTTTCAAAAAATTTCAGCATGCCACGCCGAAAGGTTTTCTTCTGCACGGCCCGCCGGGTTGTGGCAAAACGCTTATCGGCAAAGCGACTGCTTACAATTTGACGAAAAAGTTGCGCGAAAAATCTGGCGAGGAGATGCAGGAATATTTCATGCACGTGAAAGGTCCGGAGATTCTCAACATGTGGGTCGGCGAATCAGAGCGCATCGTACGCGATATTTTTTCGACCGCGCGCGAGAAGCGTCGGGAGGGTTTTCTGCCGTTTCTTTTCATCGACGAAGCGGAAAGCATTCTCGGCACGCGCCGCGCATCGCGTTACTCGAACATTCTTTCCACTCTCGTCCCGATGTTTTGCTCCGAGATGGATGGAATCGATTCGCTGCACGACGTCGTCATTATCCTGGCCTCGAATCGCGCCGACTTGATCGATCCCGCAATCTTGCGGCCCGGCCGCATCGATCGAAAAATAAAAGTGAATCGCCCAAACAAAGAAGGCGCGCGCGAAATTTATCGCATTTATCTCACGCCAAATCTTCCCTACGACGGCGCGCTCGCAAAAGAGGCCGACAATCTTGGCGAAGCGCTCAATCGACTCATCGATCGTTTTCTCGAATGGCAGTTTGCACGTCGTGAAGAAAACAAATTCCTCGAAGTCACTCTTCGCAGCGGTCGCAAAGAAACATTATACCGCGCTGACTTACTAAGCGGCGCGATCATTGCGTCGATCGTGGAACGCGCGAAAGGCATCGCGATCAAACGCGCCATCGCCACGCAACAGGAGGAAGGCATTCGCGAAAACGATCTGCAGCTGTCTTTCATCGCCGAGTTTACTGAGAACGACATCTTCCCACCAACAGACATCATCGAGGATTGGTTGAAGTTGATCGACTACGATCCGGAAAATGTCGTTAAGATTGCGCCCGTGCGCCCGCTGAAGGCTTCTCGCGCACCAAGCGGCGTCATCTGATCTTTCTAATAGCGCGCAACAGGCGGCGGCCGGTTTTCTTCTACGCCACCGTTACGTCCCACGCGGCTCGCTCGGGCCGCGTAGTTATCTTGACACCGATTGCGGAAGGGCAGGAAAATACCCGGGCAACACCAACCTTACATGAAACGAACGCCTGGTTATCTGCTGATATTTTCCATTGCCTTCGCGCTCTGTCTCCGCACGCTCTTTGCCGATCAGGTCGTAAGCGATTTCGGGGACAACGGCGGCTCGAATCAACTTCGGGCAAAACTTACGGCTCTCATCGGCAGCGGAGGTGGCACGATCACATTCGTCGGCGGGCCAGCCACAATTACGCTTGCGAGCGGGCTGCCGAACATCACCAACAATGTGACGATCGATGGCGGCAACAATATCATCATCAGCGGCCTTTCCGGAGCACGGCCGTTCATCGTCGATGCCAGCGGTGTTTTGAATTTGCGAAACATCATCTTGGAACGCGGTTATTTTAACGGCGAAGGCGGCGCGATTCTGAACAGCGGAAGCCTCTCGCTCAACCATACCACGATTCGAAATTCCTATGCGCCGGGAGGCGGCGGTGGAATCGCGACGACCAATGCTGTGGACATAATTGGCTGCACGTTTGCCAGTGATATCTCCGGCAACGGAGCCGCCATTTATGCGAACACCGCTACTGCGGTAATCACAATCCAGAACAGTTCATTTCACGGTAACAGCGTCTCGAGCTCTGATTCCAACGCGGCGCGAGGTGGCGCGATCTATTTGTTAGGCGGCGCGGCCGCGACAGTTACAGGTTCCGATTTTTACATGAACATGGCACTCAACGGCGGCTCGTTTGCCGTAGTTGGAAGCGGATCCGCTTTGTCACTGCAAAATTCCAAAGTGCGAGACAGTAAGGCGACGAGTTTGGGTGGCGGCATCTATAGCTCGGTCGGGACAGTCGGCTGCACCAACACGATTGTCTCGGGAAACACGGCTTCCATCGGTGGGGGTATCGGAAATTTCGGCGGAACTGTGAATGCCACCGATTCTACCTTTTCGGGGAACAAAGAAACCGCTGGCGGTAACGGTGGCGGCGGTATCGATAACAACGGCTCTACCTCTGTAGCCACACTAACTAATGTAACGTTCTCGGGTAATACCGCCGGAGGTGGCGGTGCAGGATTCGAGAATGCTTTCGGCGCGACTGCTACTTTTACTAACGTTACCTTTTCTGGAAACGTCGCGGGAAATACGGGCGGCGAAGGCGCCGGCTTTTACAACTACAAGTCAACCGCGACGTTCACGAACGTCACCTTTTTTAATAACTCCGCGCCCAGCAGCTCTACCACCGGTGCTGGCATTACCAATGTTAACGATCCTGCGAACCATCTTTATCTAAGGAACGTCATCATTGCCAATAGCATCACTGGCGCCAACGCCAACTTCGCCAAGGCGCCAGACACAAACGATTCGAATCTCTCTTCCGATAACTCCTGTAACTTCGGTGCCGGGCACGATAACGTAAACGTGAAACTTGGCCCACTCGCCAGTAATGGCGGTCCCACTCTTACGCATGCTTTGTTAGCTGGAAGTCCCGCGATCAACACAGCAGATATGGCCGTCGCTCCCACGCACGATCAACGCAATTATGCCCGCGTCGGTGCGCCGGACATTGGTGCGTTCGAATTCGGTCTTCCCGCCCCTCGCGGCGACTTTAACGGCGACACTTATTCTGACTACCTGCTCTTTAACACCATCAACCATGCGACAGCTATCTGGCGCTTGCACGGCAATGTCCTTTTAGGTGGTACCTTTGGACCAAGCCTGCCAGCCGGTTGGGAAGTAACCTACGTTGCGGATGTGAATCTCGATGGCGAAGCCGACTACGTCCTCTTCAATCCGACCACGCATAGAACAGCGGTATGGTTCCTCAATAACAACGTCGAAATTGGAACTAGTTTCGCTCCGACACTTCCAGCGGGCTGGCGGCTGATTGCAGTTGCCGATATGAACAACGACGGGCAACCCGATTTCGTTCTATTCAATCCCACTAGCGGACAAACTGCGGCCTGGTATTTGAAAGGAACACTTTATGCCGGAGGAGCCACGGGTCCCATCCTTCCCGCTGGTTGGGCGGTGCCGGATGCGGTGGATTTCAACGCCGACGGCAAACCCGACTTCGTCCTTGTTAAAGCCAGTACCCGCCAGACTGCAATCTGGTATCTCAATGGCGTAACTCATACCGCTGGAGTGTTCGGTCCGAATCTGCCGGTCGGTTGGATGCTGGAAGGCATTGCTGACTTCAATGGTGATGGTAAGCCGGACTATGTTTTGTTCCGGTCCGCCACACGACAAACCGCGCTTTGGTATCTGGATGGTTCGACTTTTATCGGCACCGCATACGGACCGACGTTGCCTGCTCATTATAGCCTAGTCTTTCCCTAATCAGATCGGATTACAGCTGACGCCAGATTGCGGTTGACGCCAACTGCGCGATTTACCGTTTGATCGCGCCTGGCTTCCCTACTTCGGAGGAAGCGACGGGCAATATACCGGGTGATTCGACATGGTTCGCGCTCATAAGTAAACAAGTGGCGAAAAATTGAACTGTCCCCAGGTGGTAATACAACCGTGCCGCTCGCCGATCTGCTCCTGACTGATGTGGTCATGCCGCAAATGAACGGTCGTGAGTTGGCCGATAAAATGATGCAGTTACATCCCACAACCAAGATCGTTTTTACTTCGGCTTATACTGAGAATGCAATCGTCCATCAGGGAGTTCTGGATGATGGAATTGCCTTCCTGCAAAAACCATTCACACCTTCCGGACTCGCGAATAAACTCCGTGAAGTCTTGAACGAATCCAGCGCTCCTAAATCACTAACATCCTAAGGAGAGCGCGCAATTCATTGCGTATTTCTTATCGGATTGTCAGAGCCAACGCCGCACAGTCCGTTTTAATGCGACATATTGATCGCCGAATTTAGCCTCGAGATATCTTTCTTCGCGCAAAATCACACCAAAGTGGAGAATGAGGGCGAGCGGGATCACGAACAGGAGCGTGAGCCAATCATTGAGGAAAAATCCCAACGCCACCTGGAGCAAACAGAGCGCCAGGTACATCGGGTTGCGCGTGAAGCGATAGGGACCGTTCCGCACAATCGTTAGCGCAGGTTCGCTGGGATCGACATTCGTCCCTGCTTTCTTCATGACACGCAAAGCGGAGAGCGCCAGCGAAGGCGCGATTGTCACGAATGTAATACCTAACGAGACAGAAACGCTATACTTCGTAATCATTCGGAAACGAATAATAAAATGGAGAAGCACGCTAATGACAGCACCAATCAGCCAGATGAGCGGTGGGAATGCCACGACGCCAGGATGATCCTCTGTGTCCTTCGTCTCCATAGGATTATCGTTTATCCCAATTGATCACTGCAGGTTCATTGACGTCTTTCGTCGCGCAAGTCCGCGAACAGCGCCCGACGCACAGCCAGTGAAATCGGAAGACCGATAAAAAAAGCGTGCACGAAGAGCCCCGTCGCCAGAACGAGCGGTGGGAAAGTAACCTTGCGAGGATAAGCGGACAGTGGAAGGACTACAAGGTTCATGACCGCGTAGATAGCGAGACCATAGAATATACCGGAGAAAAACGGATAACGAATAAGGACCGGCAGACCCTTACAGGCGAAGTAGAAGATTGTCGCCGCCGAAAAAGCGATGAAGAAATGGAGAACGAAGCCGAGCGCAGCTGTCTCCCATCCTCCGCTAAAGGCCGACTTACCGAGCAGTCCACTGGCGACGGATTGCAGAATCCGCACCGCCGGCACACCATGCCAGGCCGAGAAAACAATCGCGTAGGTGATATCGAGCACGCCGGCGATGACGCCGCCGATCAGGATCGCGGAAGCGGCGGAGAGTCGGCGCATGAGACTACTTCCCGTCATAAGCCCTCTGTAACGTCGCGACATCGAGCTTCTTCATTTCCATTATCTCACGTACGACTCGTTGCCATCCGGCCGCATCTTTAGTCCACTCGGGCATCTTCGCTGGCACCACCTGCCAGGAAAGACCGTATTTATCCGTGAGCCAGCCGCATTGCACTTCTTCCCCGCCGTCTGCCGTGAGTTTCTCCCAGTAATAGTCGATCTCTTCCTGTGTCTCGCAGTTCACGACGAATGAAACCGCTTCGGTGAATTTGAATTTCGGGCCACCATTCAAAGCCACGAAGTCCTGTCCGTTCAATTCGAACGCTACCGTCATCACAGAGCCTTTCTTACCGACAGGCTCTTCGCCGGTGTAATGAGAGATCTCTTTCATCCTCGAATTCTTAAACACGGATACGTAGAACTTCGCCGCCTCCTCCGCCTGATGATCGAACCACAAGAAGGGAGTAATCTTTTGCATCGATCAAATTGCCCGAGACACTGCTCCGCGCAACAGAAAGAAGGCGTTCGCGCGTTACGCAAGAAAAGCGACCCAGATCGGCTACTTTATCGCCGGCGCCTGGACGTTGGAGTAATCGAAACGTACCGACATGTGGCTCTTACCTGAGTCCAACTCGATGTTTTCGCGCACCGGAAGACCGCGAGATTTCGAGATCCAGATCTCTGCGTCTGAAATGCCGGCGTCACTTTCGCTATGCGCTTTGTAAACCGCGGTTCCATCGCCGTTGATGCTCTCATCGCGCTCGTGCTGGCACCGGTAAACCTTGGCGTTCCGAATGTTCTCCTGTTTTTGTTTCGCCATCTGGCTGGGCGTGATCGGACTAACCGTCCACTTGTCGTGAAGTTTTATATAAATGACGCCACCTGTGGTGATGCTTTCGCTTTCCTGGGTTTTGCCAGGCATGAAGTCGCCCGTCATCGTGGTGTAAAGATGATTCGGCGTCGCGCCGAGTTTGGCTACGGCATCGAGGACGACTTTGCAGACAGGATCGTCACTCGGAGCAGCTTGCGTTGTTGCGGTGATGGCACAAGCGATCGCGACGCTGAAAAAAACAAGGCGATGACGGAAGCTCCGCGAACCAATCGAAACGCAACCAAGTGTCTTCATCGCGCCAAAGTAGTCAAAGTAAATGGAACGCCCTCAATGTGTCGAGATGCATCAACACTATTCACTAGGCCCCTTCTCCGTTGGCTTCGCCATTGTCGTTGCCTGCCAGTTGACCACCTGCCATTTGCCATCGCGCTTTAAAAACGTGCCTGAGTTTAGATAATTGGTAATCTTTTTCGTTCCATCTTTCTCAGTGTTCGTCGCGACGAGCCGAAAAGCGACGATGGCGGTGTCGCTGTATTGTTGGATCCGAATGTCTTCAGCTGTGTAAACAACGGTTTCGTCGCCGAGTTTGGGCGGTCCTTCTTTGCGTAGCTCGCGCATAATGTCCGCTTTGCTTTTGCGATGGCCGGCTGACGCAGTGTAGATCAAGTCGTCAGCCCAAAAGCGATCATGCATGGCGACGTCGTTTTGGCCGGCGCCGGCCAGAAAATCTTTGAGTAGCTTTGTGAGTTCGGCAGCGTCGGGCGCAGTTTGCGCGCGAAGTCCGCATACTATCGACAACAGGATTACGACTGAGAGAGGAATTTGTTTCATCGGTTTCAATAACTGATCAATGACGAGCGAACTGACAAGCGAAAAGTAACTCGTAATCGCGACCGCCATTGGTAGTAACAACCGCCACCTGCATCACTTTCCTTCGCGGCGAGCGTTCGCCGTCGCAACTGGCATGGCTCTTACTATTGCCGTTGCTTCCTACTTTCTCGCCTTATCAATGGGACCGGCGAGCGGCGATGTTCTAATTTATGGAATGTTCATCGTTGGAGGTGCCGTGCTGGGTCTGATTTTTCTGCACGAACCTCTCACACTCCGCAAAGCGTTTGGAATTCTTCTCGCTATCGCCAGCATCTATCTTATTGCAGGCCAGCAAGAGTCTTAGTGTGGAACCCGGCTTTGCCTGAGACAACTCATCTATCCGCAACCGCACGCACAGAGCAACCTCATCCCATCCAGTCTTACGGGAGCGCAGTGCCTGACTGCGCTTTAACTATGGCGACGTCCGAGCTGTTTACCAATCCGCTCACTGTCACGTCAGTGCGGAAATTCGCCGCACTCGCAGCCGTTCCGCTCTGTCCTTTGGTCTGGCTAACATCCGAGCTGTTAACTAAGCCGTTGGCGCTCGTATCGCCCAGAAGGAGACTCATGGGGACAACGATATTCGCTGCGCCTGTACCATCATTTACACCAAAGAGAGTTATCCCGATCGTTTGTGCATTAGCGACACCGCTGAGCGAAACAATGACATCGTTACCTGCAAAACTAACACCTGAGACCGATCCGGTGCCTTGCGTGACGCTGGCAGAAGCAACTGTCACCGGCGCAACGAAACTCACCACGACCTGATGCTGGTCGGTCCCAGCGCCCTGCCCTTGCCGACATTCTATGCCTGGCGTGCCGCCCAAAGGCAGGTCAACATCGAAAGGTAGGCCGGCATGAGTTTTCCGCGAAACAGCTTTAACCAATGCTGGATCGAAAGTGTAGCCCTGCACCACGTCGATGAGATTGAAGAGTGAGCCGCCAATCCCACCAACTGAGGTCACGGTATTCGCTGGCTGCGTGAGGGTCATGGTGCTTGCCGTCACTTCATGTAAACGCCGATCGATGGCGGCAGCATCGGTGACCATGGAAATCGGAACGTCAATCGTGATTGTACCGTTTGCTCCCAGAGTCGACTTGCAGTTCGCCGCGGGCAGAGCAGCCGCACCACCCGGATAAGTCAATTCCACGCCACCGCCTACGATAGTAGCAGCGTTCTCTCCAACATAACACTGTAAGGCAGCGCCATTCAGCGACTCGGCGTAGACGTGAAAATTCCTTCCCCCATTGGCATTTGTCGTGGACGGAACGAGCCATTGAGTGAGCCAGACCAAATCCGGGTCCGGGTCCTGCGCGGTGGTAGGTGCGAGACTGAGATTATTCAGCTTCATCACGACTTCATAACAAGGAGCCGCAGGCGAACATGGGGTGGTCGTTATTTTAGTAATGCTCGAGTTGAGAATGTCCAGCTGCGGCATGTTGGCGTTACTAAGACCGTTGACTTCATACTTGCCATCACCGCTTGGATCTGAGGCCGAATTGAACGCCGTCAGGCCGAGAATATTAATCGGCGAAGTGGCGGCGTACAGACCCGGTCCGCCGTTCTGCCTAACGAACATTCCGTGAGGTGCGAACGCTTCTGTGATATTGTTAGAATCGGCGTAGCCTACCTCCAGCTCACCGCGCAGACCGACACGCGCCTGCAGGAAATCGCCTAACGATCGATCGCCGTTCTGCCCACCCATCAAGGTTTGAATACTACCGCGATGCGTAAAATGCGCTCCGGCCTGAACGGGAGCGGTGAACGTCGGTATCGCTGCATGGCCATTGAGCGTCTGCACCATCCATAAGCTCCAGTCGCAGTTCGCACCGCAAGAATCCGGGCCGTTAGATGGGAAGGTGGGAGCTCCAGGTGTGCCATACCAGGCAATGTCGACGCGGCCATCGTCCCCCGCCGCCATCCAGGCAAAGACGTTCGTATGGAGAGTGCCTACGGGCGATCCCGATGTATTTATTTGTATGGGCGCGGACCAGGTATTTCCCTGGTTGGTCGAATAGGCATATTTTAACACCGTGTCGCCTGTAATCTGACTACTCGCGTTAATAGGCGCTTGTTCCCAGACCGCATATAAGTTGCCGGCCTTATCGATCGTCATCGTAGGAAAATCTCCGCCGGTCTTAGTATTCACTCCGAGGTCCGCCACCAATAGATCGGTGCAATTCAAGCCGGAAGGATCGCTGACGTTGGCAACAGGGGCGCCGAATGCGACAGGAAAACAACGACCGATCAGAATCTTGGTCAGTTCCGCATTATCGTGAATAACAAAGACGTGCTTCACCGGTGTCGACAGCGTTACGTAACCTCCCAGGCCATTCGGCTGACCTAGCGTTGTAGCAACTGGACTTATCTCATTGTTGCCCATAATTGCTTCGTCGCATGAAAGGTCGGCTGTAACATGGTTCGCCGGGCCAAAAGTAATGCCAGCAGTCGCGCCAACACCACTTACCGGCGAGCGATACATGACCAGGACATTGTTGCCAGTGCTTCCTCCGCACATTGCCCCACCGGGTCCAATCTCGTCGTTCGCGAGGTAAAGACTCCCGCCTGCGGTTGGATCGCCATCGATCGAATACCACTGCCGATCGACCGCGGTATCGGGGACACCTGTATTACTACACGTGAAAGTAGCTCCGAAATCGTCCGAACGTGCGGTGCTAAAATTAGCGAGTGTGAGGTCATTAAAATAAAGGTGGCCCATTATGTCTACACCGAGCTCGGTATCTCCGCCGCCATTACAGACAGTTACTTTGCCTTCCAACGCCGTTGCGCCGACGACCCATTTAAATGTCTTACCGCCATCGAGAGAGTGCCAGATCCAGCTCGTGTTAGCCGAGGCCGTACCGGGCGCGCTGGTGTAAAGACGATTGCCGTTTGAAGGATCCAATCGCAGATCCTGCTCAAACCCCACTCCTCCGATTCCGCTGATGATCGGATGTCCAAAGGTAGGAGTCGACGAAACGGTTAACGCGGATGGTTTGATTCCTCGGTCCAGCGCTGGCCCCGCAAAACTAAACATCGCGAGCGATATGCCCGAAGAGAAGAGTCCAAGGGCGAGAAGAATGCGTGGATTAAAGAATCCTGATTTGGAATTATGATGTGGGTTCATGTTAGGTGTCGGTAAAACCGCGGTCGCTTTCTATTCGTGATTCAGGTCGCTTGTGATTGCACGAAGTCCCGGTTTTGATTGCGGATCTCTGCACCGAAGACTCAGCTCGGAGAGACAAAACGCGCCAGGAATCATGCTGCATGACAATTCTTTCTTTCTTACGGTGAATCAGAAATTAGATTGCGATATTGCTCCTCCTCCTGGCCCGAGGGCAAGCATTGCAGTCTTACAATTCGGTAATGTTCGCAGGCGCCGCACTATTTCAATTTCTTGATTCTTTCCAAACACCCTGCAGTGCGCTCAATTCCCCGAGGTTGAGAATCGGATAGCTCAATCGCCGCTCCCACTCTTGTGCTAAAAACCCCACCCATTCTCGAGCATTTCGCCGGTCCATTCTTTGCCAGCGTGTTTCTGCTGCTGGTCGTGCTGCAATGGCAATTTCCGTTGAGGCGTTGTCACCTCTCGTTAGTCCGGCGCGTTGTGCGCAACATTTCGTTCTCAGGCGTGGGCTTTGCCCTTGCACGCATCTCGCTCGTCCCGATCCCGCTCATGACCTCGGTTTGGGCGGCAAACCATCACCTCGGATTACTGCACTGGTTACCGCTCGAATTGCCGCATTGGTTACTCGTTATCGTCGGTGTGCTCGTGATGGATTATATGTATTGGTGGTGGCACGTCGCTCTCCACCTTGTTCCCTTCATGTGGAGATTTCATAACGTTCATCATTCCGACCTTTGTATGGATGTTAGCACCGGCGTTCGTTTCCATTTCGGCGAAGTCATCATGTCGGTTCCCTTTCGCATCGCGGTTGTGTCGTTCTTTGGTATCGATCTCTGGGCACTTGTCGTGTTCGAGTTCCTTTTCGAATCGACCAATCTCTTCGAGCATTCGAATTGGCGATTACCGATCGCGTTTGAGCGCTTTTTGAATCACATCGTCGTCACGCCTCGCATGCACGGCATACACCATTCGATCGTGCAGCGCGAAACGAACTCGAACTGGGGCACGATCTTCTGCTGGTGGGACAAACTCCACCGCACGCTGCGGCGCGATATTCCACAGGATAACATTACAATCGGCGTTGCGAGTTATCGTGATGAAAACGAGCTCACTTTCGTCCGACTGTTCGTCTTGCCCTTTCGGGAGCAACGTCCCTGGCGTCTTCCCGATGGTCGCGTGCCCGAGCGCACTCCTCAGTCTGCGGACAATCTGGCGCCTTGATTCCATGCATCCACGGGCTCTTGTAGTTTACTCGTTAGGTATCGCACTCTTACTGGCAACCGGCGCCACCGCATATTCACAGGCCCTCAAATGGACGATCGTAAACTTCAAAATCAGGCATGATTTCCCAAACGTTCGGCGAATAGATTCCGAGCAACTTTCGCAGTGGTTAGGCGATCGGCATCGCGCCCAGCCGATTTTGTTGGATGTGAGTACAAAAGAGGAATACGACATCAGTCACCTTCACGGCGCCCAACATGTGGAACCCGGCTCCAATCCAACTGCCATCACCGTTCCGCGCGACAAGCCGATCGTGACCTATTGCTCGGTCGGTTATCGCTCCGCCGTGTTCGCCAAAGCGTTGCAGGATGCCGGTTTCAAAGACGTACAAAATCTGCAAGGCTCCATCTTCGATTGGGCGAATAAAGGATATCCGATAGAAGAGCATGAGTATCCCGTCAGAAAGGTTCATCCTTATAACGACCGCTGGGGTAGCCTCTTGAAAAAGGAACTCCGCGCAGATGTCCCGCCGGTAGCAGCTGGAAAATAATCCGACGGTAGTTTCTTCGCTCGACCAGACTGTCTGTCCCGTGGCAGACTGATATTCGATGAAGGTGGCCCCCGTCCTTCTTGCTATCGCGCTGCTGACCTCCGGCACGTCTAACGTTCTGGCTGTACGGCCTAACGAACAGAATTCTCCCGACGCGATTGTCTCCCACATTCGACGGGAGCCGATCGATTCGACCGCGATCGCCACCGTCGGTTACAGCAAACGATTGCACGCCCTGGAAATTGAATTCGTTAATGGCGCGATCTATCGATACTTCGAAGTTCCGCGGACCACCTACCGCCAGCTGCTCGCGGCTGATTCGAAGGCTCGCTTTTACGATAAGAACATTCGTGGCCGGTATCGCTCCGTTCACGTCAGGCCGCGCAGAAAAACATGACCGCAAAAAAGAAACCTCCGCACCGCCAAATCTTTGTTCTCACGCCAGAAGAAAAGAGGACAATCGCTTTCGTCTTGTGCGCTTTGGTTCTTGGCATCGCGACCAAGCAATATCGGGATACCCATCCGCAGCCTCCGCGTCCTTTGACCGTTAAGGAACAGCGCGCGGCCAAGAAAGCTGCGTGCTCGCATCACTTTCCACCGTCTCCAACCCCCGCGTCTCCATCGGATTGATCCTACGAAGTAATGGTTTCGAGATACTTGTTCGGAATGTGATTGTCGATGCTCTCGTGTTGCCAGTAGATCGTGACGATCCACCAACGCATGCCATCATAGAATAACTGAATGCTGTTAATCCCACGCATGAACGGCTCGGGATCGTCCGGCTCGTGTCGCGATTCGTAAGTGCTCCATACATGCGCGATCTGACCAAACTGCTCGGTGCACCGCGCAATTTCTTTCTCGTAAAATCCGACGGTTTCGAAGTAAGGCTCGACTCGCGCGATGTATCCTTCCACGTCGAGAATCGTCGGCGCGAGATTGACCTCGGCCTCGCCGGCCTTCGCCGCCGTGGGAATTAAACGCGCACCTGGAATAAACAGGGAGCGTTCGCGATCCCAGTCGCGTTTCTTTCCTGCTGGACCTGATACTCCGTCATAAGCTGCGGCAACGATGGCATCGATCGACTCAACATCGTCTGGATTCGCGGAAATCATTTCGTCAGATCAAACAAAAGCCTTTTGATCTCTTCGGTCAATAACGGTGTCGCGCCGTAATGCGAAGCGACAAATGCACCCAGACGGCACGCATTCTCCAAGATTTTTCGCGTATCAGTCCCGTTAGTTAGGCCGACCACGAGTCCAGCAATAAACGCATCACCCGCTCCAACCGTATCTTTCCTTCCACCTTCGGAGCCGGCGCCGTTACGAGCGTGCCCTGATCTCACAAGACGCCGCCCTCTTCCGCGAGAGTCACACAGATGCGCGAGACGTTCGTCACTTCGGCAATCGTGGAGACAATCCCAGAGAATTTCACCAAAGTCACCGGTAAGATATTTGCTCTCGTCAAACTTCGCTGGTTTTACCGCCACCTCGTGTTCCGGTTGGAGCATCGAGCGTTGCGATCGCGAGACGGCATCCCGCGCGAACACCGAAATTGCAACGCCGAAAAAGAACGCAAGTCCGGCTGTGATTGTTTTCATCGATCAAGCGTCCCGATATTTCAAACTTGCGAGAGCTTGACGCGATTTCATCGCAATGGAATCGCGTATCGTGAGGGTCGCGGTCGCGAAATGCGTTATGCGCGATCGAGAGAGTGAGCCGCACGTCCGGCTGGCACGGAAACTTCTGCCAAAGCGGTAACCATGCGTGTCCTCATCGCCGACGATCAACCAAGCGCTGCAGCTTTATTGGCCGAATTGGTGATTCAGTGCCGGAATGAAGTCGTCGAGATCGTGGGCTCCGGTTTGGAAGCAATCCAGGCGTACGAGCGGCACCATCCCGATGTGGTGCTAATGGATTACAGAATGTCGAAACTCAACGGCGTGACGGCTTGCCGGCACATCCTTGCCAAGGATCCGTCCGCTCGCATCATTCTAGTCACTGGCTGTCCTCCATCATGCGAAGTTGGAGAACTCGGAGTAGTCGCGATTCTCACCAAGCCCGTGCATTTGCATCGTCTCTACGACGCATTACACACCGCAGCCCACCCGGCGATTCCTCAGGAACCGTCGGCGGTCAACTAACAGGTATAACTTTCCGATGAATCATTCTTTGATTCGTCGTCAGAATCTTTTTGCGGGAGCTAACGGCGAAGAATGATGACACGGCGTTTGGGTCAACAAAATCGCCACGTCATCCACAACGCAATTGATTGATCCACAAGTTAACCGAAAGTCGCACCAACCATTTTAGCCAAGCAATGCATATCACGGACATCATGCGCGGGGATTCGCCCACGTTTTCGTTCGAGTTCTTCCCGCCGAAAACACCGGAGGCGGCTGAGACTCTTTACCAGACGATTCGCGAGCTCGAAGCGTACATGCCGCATTTCGTCAGTGTCACGTATGGCGCCGGTGGTTCCACGCGCGATCTCACGCACAATCTCGTCGAGCGCATCAAGACCACGACGAAGCTGAATCCGATTCCGCACCTGACCTGCGTTTGCCATACCGAAGCAGAAATTGATTCGATTTTGCGTCGCTATGCAAAGACGGGCATCGCCAACATTCTCGCTTTAGGCGGCGATCCGCCGCACGGCCTCGTCTACGATAAAACCGCGGACTCGTTTCGAAATGCGAGCGATTTGGTAAAATTCATTCGCAAATTCAACGACTCAGGCACGCATCCCGATCCCCGCGGTTTCGGCATTGGCGTCGCCGGTTTTCCCGAAGGACATCCCGCCACGCCAAATCGGCTGGTCGAAATGGATCACCTCAAAGCCAAAGTCGACGCCGGTGCTGACTACATCGTCACGCAATTGTTTTTCGATAATCGCGACTTTCTCGATTTCCGCGAACGTTGCCAGCTCGCTGGAATCAACGTCCCCATTATTGCCGGCATTATGCCGATCACATCCATGAGCGGTTTCAGGCGCATTGCCGAACTCGCGGGCGGTGCGCGTTTCCCGGCAAAACTTTTGCGTGCTCTACAGCGCTGCGGAAACGATCGCGAGATGGTCACTCGAGTCGGCGTTCATTTCGCCTTGGAACAGTGCCACGATCTTTTGGATAACAACGTTGCTGGAATCCACTTCTACACACTCAATCGCTCCGACGCCACGCGCACAATCTTCGACAGCCTCGGCATTCCGCGTCGACGCGAGCCTCAAGTGTCGACTGGTTAGGTTGTCGACGTTACCGTTGCAACGTCAAGCGTCAGCCTTGCGTTGTTCGCGCCATTCGACCTCATAGACACTCATCGGATGATCGAATCCTTTTAGTTCCCGCGTGCTTTGATTTTTAAAGGTCAGCTTTTTACCGAGACAAAGTTCCGGCACGACACTCGCAACCATAATCTGTTCCGGTCGGGCGCAATCACAGAGACGGGCGGCCAATTGAACGGTAGCGCCAAATAAATCCTGATCTTCCGCGACAGGTTCGCCCGCGCTCAGACCAATCCGGAGAAATAAAGCACTCTCTGGATTCTTTTTGTTGTGAGAATCGAATGACTGGAGGATGGCAATCGCGCATTCGACCGCTTGACGCACCGAGGCAAAGCAGGCCATGAACCCGTCGCCAGTATGTTTCACTTCGCGACCACCATGGTCCTTTAACTCTCCGCGAACTATCGCGTTGTGAGTGCGGAGCAACTCCATCGCTTTTGCATCCCCGAGCTCACTCGTGAATGTCGTTGAACCTTCGAGATCGGTAAACAAAATGGCGCGAAACGCGGTGCCGTGTTGAGTTTCTTCTGATTGCAGCGGTGCGATCGACATGAGTGATGGAGACTCCTTGATGTCGCCGAAGAAGGCCTTCACCGTCGCCGGATCCACTTCGATGATTTCTACGGGGAGAAGACCGTGCGCTTCGCGATGAACTTGCACAGCGGCTTCCTTGTTCGGTGCATCCACCAAACAAAAAACGCATCCGCGCGATTGATCGTGCCAGTAGTTCAGATACTTCGTGCCGTGCTTATGTTGCACCGCCAGATCTTTGCGGTGTGCCTCCTTCAATGCTTCCGGCGTTGCGCCTTCGACGTCGTGACGGTCCATGTAGAGTGGCATAGTATTCTCTCGTGCGAGTTTAGCTTTTTCCTGTCGATTCTGGCGCGATCACTTTACGCGAAGTTTTAATTTCTGTCGCTCGCTGAAGTGTTTGAAAAACCACGCAATAGCGTTCCGTCAGTCGAAGCAGAGTCGCCAATTCTTCCTCACCCGCATTCGTTTCGAGATCGAAGTGCAACCGAATCCGTTGAAAACCAACCGGCGCTTCCTTCGCCACGCCTAACGTTCCGCGAAAATCCAAGTCGCCTTCCGCTCGCACGGTTCCATTATTAATTTCAACGCAAATCGCGGAGGCGACCGCGCCCATGGTCACACCCGCGCACGCCACCAATGCTTCGAGAAGCATGTCTCCCGAACAGGCCATCGAACCGCTCCCGCCTGTCGCAGGATGCAATCCTGCTTCAACCATTGCCTTGCTCGTCGCGACTTTACAGCTCAAGCCTTCGCCCAGCTGCCCTTCGGCTTTTAGAGTGACGAATGCGGATTCGGGCGTCTGCCGGTAACGCTCCTTTAACGGCGCCTGCAAAGATCGAAGCTCTTCCGCGTTCATCGTCGCTTACGTTAACCTAAAGTGAGGAAACGGAAAATTCGGCGTCGAACAATTCGCAGGGTTCATTCTTTAAATTCTTAGCGCGCTCGCTCGTCGGCGCTTCCAATAAATTAACCCGGCTTAAGTAACGACCGATCGATGTCGCTGAGTTTTGTGCAACCACAAAGCAACATCGCTTCATCCAGCTCTCGCCGCAGAATCTCCAAAACATTCGTCGCGCCTTTTTCTCCTGCGACGCACAAACCCCACAGCACCGGCCGTCCGACCAACACCGCCTGCGCACCGAGCGCAATCGCCTTCAGAACATCACTGCCGCGGCGAATTCCGCCGTCGACATAAATCTCGCAGCGATCCCCTGCGGCATCGACCACGTGCGGCAACACTTCGCAAGTCGCGGGCGCGGTATCGAGCTGTCGCCCGCCATGGTTCGACACCACCACAGCTTTCGCGCCATGTTCCGCCGCACGTTGCGCGTCATCACCGCAACACACGCCTTTCACAATCACTGGCAATCGCGTCGACCGGCATAACCAATCCAAATCATCGAATCCAATATCTTCCTTAAAGTTCGCTCGTACGTAAGCGGCAAGTCCCGAACCTTTCACTTCCGGAAATTTCCCCTTCCCCAGCGGCGCGAGATTTTCCACCACAATACCATCAGGCAGTCGAAAACTATTTCGCGCATCGCGCTCGCGCGTGCCCAGTCCCGGCGCATCCACGGTCAGGACGATCGCCTCCGCCCCAGCCGCCTCCGCCCGTCGCACCAACTCGAGTGTGATTCCGCGATCCTTATAAATATAAAGTTGAAACCAGCGCGGACTCGCCGCCTGCGCAAAGACCGATTCCATCGCGGTATTCGAGAGCGAACTAAGGATGAACAAAGTTCCAGCCGCCTTCGCCGCTCTTGCCGTCTCGATCTCCCCTTCTCCACCAGCGAGCCTGTGAAATGCGGTCGGCGCAACCACAATGGGCATTGAGATGGATTGGCCGAGAACTGTCGTATCAATCTCGCGTTTCCCTACGCTTGCGAGCACGCGGTAGTAAAGTTTTAGTCGTTCCCACCCAGCAGTGTTCTCCCGCAAAGTAATTTCATCGAGCGCTCCGCCTTCATAGTAATCGAAAGCTTCCCGAGGAAGTTTAGCCCGCGCCGCGCACGCATAGTCGGCGACGTTAATGAGCGGGGCGGAATCTACTTGTCGGTCCATTCAACTTTCACAGAAGAACCACGCCGGACTGAGATGCGCGAGCGGTCCTCTTAGTTTTTCTAACTCCGCCGCGGGCCCGTGCAATTCTACTCGGACTAAGTCAGATATCTTGAGTGCTTCCTTGAGCAGCGTTCCGACATTATCGAGGTGCGCGAGAACTCCATCCGCGTCCGTGTAACCTTCGCGACAAAAGACTTCGTCGCCGTTGATCGTGAATCCGTAAAAGAGATTCTTCTCTTCGCTGTTCGTTTTCTCGACGAATGCTGGAAGCGCAGCTTTAAAAGCCTCCAATTTTCCGGGATGCACCTTGAAATAGGGATGAAGGCTAACGAAATTCGACAAACGTTTCATGATTGGAATTTGCACCTCGACTGTAAATATGTCGAACAACTAGTAGGTGCTTCACTTATTAGCTAAATCGCAATATGACCGGCCAACCATCAATTTTGAAAAGGCGTTACCTGTAGTGTCAGGCAACACTCAGGTCAGTTAGCGCCGAACGAAGTTGTGAAGCTACGAATTGCTGCTCCTGATGAGTAAGTTGATCGTAAAGCGGCAGAAGAATACATTCGTCCTGCGCGTGTTCACTCTCGGTGAGCTGTCCTGCTGAGCGCCAGACTTCTTTTTGATAAGCCGGCTCACGATGTGCGCACATGATTCCGCGGCGCGTGGCGACGCCGCTGTCCCGCATGAACTGCATAACTTTTTTCTGCGGCGCATTTGCTGGCAAACGAACACAATAACTTTGCCAATTGCTGCGGGCCCATTCCGGTTCGACAGGCAAACGCAGACCAGGAATATCTCGCAGCAGCATGCCATACGCTGATGCCAGCTCCCTACGGCGGCCAATCAGTTCGGGTAGACGTTTCAACTGCTCCCGGCCGATCGCCGCTTGTATGTCTGTCAGGCGATAATTGTAGCCGATCTCCGGATAAGTTTCATAAATCACCTCAGCGGCGGAGTGACGCACAGTATCCGGAACCGACATACTGTGCTGCCGCCACAAACGGAATTTCGCGTCCCAATCTTTGCGCCTGGTCGTTAACATTCCGCCGTCGCCAGTGCTCAATAATTTTCGCGGATGAAAAGAAAAACACGCCACATCGCCATGAGGTTTGCCGATGCGTTCCCATTTTCCGTTCCAAAGAATTTCGCTGCCAATCGCGCACGCTGCGTCCTCGATTAACGGAATGGAGTGCTTCTCAGCGATCGGCGCGATTTGCGCAAGGTCGCATGGCATCCCAATCTGGTGCACACACAAAATAGCTTTTGTCCGCGGGCTAATAGCAGACTGGATAAGTGCGGGATCAATGTTGAATGTGTCCCGATTGATGTCCACAAAAACGGGTATCGCCCCGCAATAGCGCACGCTATTCGCCGTCGCGATGTAGGAGTGACTGACGGTAATCACTTCGTCCTCGGAACCGACTCCGGCGGCGAGCAACGCCAGATGCAACGCCGTCGTGCAATTCGATACGGCACAAGCATGAGGAGCGTTGACACTCGCGGCAAATTCTTGCTCGAACCCAGCGACCTCGGGTCCCTGGGTAATCCAACCAGAAAGAATAACGCGCCGAGCGGCGTCTACCTCCGGTTCGCCTAGACAAGGTTTGGCAATCGGAATCATAATTTCCTGGGTTAGTTAGGCGACTACTTGAACCTCACTGCAAGCCGGGTACCGGAGTTTTCGTCTCGCGCGACCACCATTTCACGAGTTCGCGCAGGCCGTCCTCAAGAGACACTTCCGCCTTAAAACCGATTTGACGTTCCGCCTCGTTTACATCCGCCAAGCGTCGCCACACTGGGGTCGCCTTTCGTTCGGGTCCATATTCCGGAGCCAGATGGACACCCATGACGCGGCCGAGCGCGGCGGCCAGTTCAGTCAGGCTAGTCTCTGTGCCGCTGGCGATGTTGAGAACTTCATCAGTCAAAAAAGAGTTTGCGGCCATCAAGTTCGCGCGCGCAATATCGTCGACATAAACAAAGTCCATCGTTTGACTGCCATCACCAAGGATCAAACAAGGTTGCCCTTTCGCCAATCGCTCCATCCACCGAATCATCACTTCCGTATAAGCACCGAATGCGTCCATCCTTGGGCCATAAACGTTGAAGTAACGCAACGCGACATAGTTCAATCCGTACATTTCATGGAAGCTGCGCAGCAATCCTTCGTTATACATCTTGGTTGCGCCGTAGATTGTTCTGTTTCCGTAACCGTGGTGTTTCTCGTTAGTCGGAAACTCTTCGGCCTGTCCATAGATGGATGCCGAAGACGCCGAGACAAATCTTTTTACTTTCGCCGACACAGCTGCTTCAAGGACGTTGAAAGTGCCCGTGGCTAAGACATCGTGAGCGAGCCGTGGGTTCTCCGCGCACTGAGTGATGCGAATCGCTGCCTCTTGGAAAACGATATCTATGCCTTTCATCGCCCGCGCGAGCAGATCGGTGTCACAAATATCGCCTTCAAAAAGCGTCACTCTTCCGCTAGTCATTGCCGATTCGAGATTCTGGCGTCGACCCCGGGTGAAATTATCAATCACCACAATCTCTTCTATTCCCTCCGCCAACAATCGATCGGCAATGTGAGAGCCAATCAGACCCGCACCACCCGTAATCAATGCGCGTTTGTGGTTTGTGTAGTTACCGTTTTTTATGAGTATCCGTTTCCTTTTTTGAGTCGTACCCTTCTCGCCAGCGGACAAACTTGGCCGGCACGCCCGCAACAATGGCAAAAGGTGGAACGTCGGTTGTGACTACCGCTCCGGCTCCAACAATACTTCCTTTGCCCACGGTCACACCAGGCAGGAGCACCGTGCCTGTTCCGATATCTGCCCAAGCTTGCACGCGAACGGGACGGATTTCGAGATCGGTTTCCATGATCGGTCGATCGATCGGGCTCCCCGTGTGAACCGAACCCAGCACTTTAGCGCCCGGCCCCCACCCGACGTGATCTTCCAACGTCAGGTGCCGTGCGTCGAAGTAGGCCTGCGGTCCAATCCAAACGTGATTACCGATTTTCGTTACTCCGTCGAAGCGCCCTTGAATATATGTCTGAGCGCCGATGAAAACGCCGTTCCCAATCTCAAAGGTTTCCAAATGTTTGAAGCCGACGCCGCTGCCGATGCGCACTCCGTGACCGAAGCTTCGCGCAACGGCGCGCCAAATAGCGCGACGCATAAGGTTGTCCAACTCGCCATCGGCATTTGCGAAACGTGAATAATGTTCGAGAAGGCCCGACGGCGTATAAGTAGTCCGCAGATGTCGGGACAGATCCAACTCGAAGGATGGATCGGGTTTCACCTTCACCTTCCCATGAACTGAAGCGACGGTTCGCTTCTTCTTTGTGCGCTTGTTGGACATGTTTGAAGTAACGGAAATTCAGCCGGCAAATGCAATCATGTAGACCGATTATCGAGCGGAATGGATCCGCCGGATTTCGCGTCAAGCAATCCTGCTAAAGCTTCTTCGCAAATAATCTCCCGGTTTTCCAAGTGAAAGAAGCAACTTCTTTACCTGCACCTTTATCAACCAAGAGTCGACGTCAGTAGCCCTACCGTAATATTCCCTGGTCGAAGCAACATTCCCGCGCTCGTGATGCTTCGCGCCCATCTCCGCCAGCACCCGCCCGCGAACCCAGTTTCGTTCTCTCTCGCTTGTAGTGTTCCTGCATAGTGATTCTTCGAATTGGGTCATTGTGACTGTCGAAACGCCGGATCGGAACTGCTTCGTCATCAAATGGCAGGCATATACATAAACAACCGCGAGCAGACACGTTTTCGATACGTCTCGAAAACCGGCTTCGTCCGCTTTCTCCTTGATCTTCCAAAGCACCGCAACCTCCGCGTAAAAACAATTCTCCATGTTTTCTTTCGTGACGATACTCGTACTACTCAGGTCGTGCTCTCGATAACAGACCATCGGCTCTGCGAAATAGCCGATGTCGCCATGAAGAGCGAAAATGCACCACAAATACCAGTCGCCACCCCAAATCAGATCTATCGGCACATCAGCCCACACCGGATTGATCGGAAAAAGGCTGATCTTTTCGTAACATTCGCGACGTGCCATCACCGTCGGCGCCAGGATCAGGTTGTAACCGAGCAATGTTTGGAGAAAAACGCGGCCGCGAATAACGCGATCGCGCTCGCCGTAGGCGGAATAGTCAAGACGTCCGGTTTCTTTTCCGTTAATCACTCCCACGGCGGGACAAAACGTGTAACCAATCCGCGGATGCGCATCCATCAGAGCAACGTAGCGCTCTAACACAAAAGGACGCTGCAGGTAGTCATCCGCCGAAATGAGCCAGACATACCGGCCGCGGCATAAGCTAATTCCCTTATTATAATTTTGCAGTGCACCCAGATTGGGGTCGTTGCGGATGTGCTTCACTCGCGGGTCTTGGAACGAGCGAGCCACTTCTTCTGTATTATCCGGCGAGCAGTCATCCATGATAAGGACTTCGAAGTCACTGTAAGTCTGACCAAGAATGGAATTCAGACATTCCGGTAGAAGATGGGCTAGCTTGTAGCAAGGGACAACGAAACTAACGGTTGGATTTGGCATTGGCATTGGTCTGGAACTCAAGATCTATTTGCGGTAAATCTCAGTCCTAAAGTTCGGTGAATAACACCCTTCGTCTTAGTGATGGTGGAACGTGCAAATCGTAATCCGAGTAGTAACCGCCGCACGGAGCGCGGTACTCGTTCCCTCGGGACCATACGGATGAGTGTTCGGATCGAATAAATACCTGTCACGAAAGCAGCCAGCGTTCCGAGTGCGGTCGCGAGCCAGAAAGGCAGCAGATAGAACCCGCAAAAAACTATGCCTATCGCAGGAACAAACAACAACATGCATCGCCGATTTACTGCAGACCAGCGAAAACCACTGAGCCGGTGAACGATAATATAGATCAGAATGCCATGCCAGATGTATAGCCCGAAGAAAGCCATCGTGGCGCCCGCCAAACCAAAATAACTCACGAGCAAAAAGGCCAGCCCGACGTGAACGGCCGTCGCAGCAACTTCGGTCCAGAAAAAAATGGATTGCACACCCTTTGCTAAAACGATGAACCCCATGGGCCAGGCTATGACACGCAGAGCCATGCCAAAACAGATCCAACGCAGAGGTTCTACCGCCGGCGCAAACTTCGTCGTATAAAATGCCGCGATGACCAATGGTGCAAAGGTCATGCTCGCCATTACTCCGGGCCCAGCTAATAACAGGCTAATTTCCGCCTGCTCGTTTACCAGGCGATTGCACTCCCCATCATCCTTGGCGACAGCAGTCAACCTAGGATAGAAATCGGCCACCATGGCTTGCAGAATAAAACCTACATATAACCCACCGATAGCCCAGGCAGATTGATATAAGCCCGCAGCTTCAAAGCTGACTTTGCGTAAGACAATAAGTCGTATCGCATAAGCAGCCCCCATCGTTAGGATGTTACTGGCATTAAATGCGACGCCGAGTTTTAGCAGCGCACCGGTTTCCTGCCTCCATTGCGAGATTGTTACTGGCTGGGTCTGAATCTGCACCTTCCGGCTGTACCACCACGAGGTGAGGACCGTCATCGCCGCCACACTTATGATCGATGGGACGATACCATTCTCGCCAAAGAAATAGACCAGAACAATACTGATAACAGTGCCGAAAATTGCTCCCAACATCCCCATTCTGGCCATGTCGGAAATTCGGCGCATCCCCTGTAGCAGCGCGGCTTGTCCTCCTGACACCTCGAGAAAAAACACCGCGAGCGATAGCATGGCCACGGCACCGGCGTGTCTGGTGTTACCAAAAGTCAGCTGGGAAATTTGTTTCGAAAATGTAACGAGCAAAATGGCCCCAAGTGCACCAATCACGACCGCGGTCCGCCGCAACACGATCGCGGTCCGTCCAATTCGGCCGGCATCTTCCGAACCTACAGCTTCAGCAATTTGCCGTACTCCGCTGCTATTGATGCCCATGCTCGCAAGACTTTGCGCAAAACTGAGAACCAAGCTGTATAATCCCATCAAGCCGAATCCCGCTGGACCAAGCAACAGCGCCATTGCCTTCGTCCGAATAACCCCTACTCCGATGTTCAATACCGACGAGCCGCCAATCATGGCCGAAGACTTTAGTATTTGGACGTAGGTATTTTTGCCGGTTGCAGGAGCAGGGGTTGCTGCGGAAGGCTCAAGCTCCGTCGCACCAACGGCGGGCTGGATGTCAGAGCGAGTCGGTGGCATCTGTCACCTCGCGGCGAGGTGGGCCATTTGAACCGATCTTTGTGCTCGATGAAACACATTTCTTTCAGGGATCCGAGGCGGCCAGTCATTAATCCCTGCAAAAAATGACGCCAATCGGACATCGCGAAGGACGATGTTCCACCCGAAAATGCCTGCATGCTTCCAGTTTGTCACACGTGGATCGAAAGAATTTTGCGAAATCTTAGGGCGAGCATGATAACAGGAACGCGACCGGCTTGATGCTTCCTGTCGGGTTCAGTGTTTCAGATTTTGTTAAAGCCAACATGAGGATATTTAGGGAAAAAATGAAAACGATCGCTCCATTGGCGGTCGCATTGCTTATTGGGGCAAGCAGTATCCATGCATTAGGCATCGCAAAAGCTCCGATCCTGGTGCTGGAGAATCTCGCGGAATTTGGCGCTTATACCGAAGAAATCCTTCGAGCGGAAGGCTTCAATGAATTTCAAGTGGAGTCGCCTTCAGCTTCTGACTTAACCGTCAATTACCTGAATCGCTTTGATGTCGTGATTTTGACTGAAACAAAACTGAATTCCGCTCAGCGAGACTTGTTCAGCAACTACGTTCATGACGGCGGCAACCTGATCGCATTTCGCCCCGACAAAGAACTTGCTCCTGTATTCGGAATTTATCCCAGTGATCCCAAGATTTCAGATGGTTATGTGAAAATTGGACAAGAGAACGAGATCGGGAAAGGCCTTGTAGCCGACACGCTCCAGTTTCACGGCGAAGCCGATCAGTATGACCTAAAAGGCGCTAACGTTATCGCCGAATTATATAGCAATGCTACCAAATCTACAGGTAAGCCAGCTGTCGTTAGCTACGAATTCGGCAAAGGACATGCCGTTGCGTTTACCTACAACCTGCCCAAAAGCATTGTCCTCACTCGCCAGGGAAATTACCGATACGCCGGCTTGGAGAAAGATGGCATCAATGGAATTAGAGCCGCCGATATGTTCACGGATGGCTGGGTCGATCCGCTCAAGAATGCTCTCAATCAAGCAGACGAGCAGATGCGGTTGTTGTCCCACGCCGTTGAAAGCTTGAGTTCATTCAAGAAACCGCTGCCACGCCTCTGGTATTTTCCCGGCCTTAGCAAAAGTCTGATCCTCTTAACCGCCGATGGAGAAGACTCATCTGAAGCAGACTTCGACGCTCAATTCAAGGACATCAAATCCAAGGGCGCAAGAATGACGCTTTACTTGAAGAGCCCTTACATCTCTGCGCAGAAAGTAAAAAAATGGATTGCGAATGGGTTCGAGATATCAGGTCACATCGATGACACGCCCGATGCTACCAATCCCACTTATGACGTGATGAACGCCAAGGTAAAGTGGACGGTTAACGCGTTAAAGGAAAGATACGGCGAGGAAATGCACACGGTGCGCAATCACTGGATTGTTTGGTCCGGAACGGACGCCGACGGCAAACAGGATTTCACAGCTCAGGCCGCGATTGAATCGAAATATGGAATCCAACTCGACTGCAATCTCTACCACTTCGACCAGGACTCTAAGCAGGGACATTTCCTCGGACCGATCGGCAACTTCACCGGCAGCGGCTTACCGATGAAGTTCATCAATGCGCAAGGGAAAGTGCTCGATATCTATGAATCGCTTACGCAGCTTCCGGACGAGCAATGGCTCAAGGGAAATCTCTTTCGCAATTTCAAAACCCTGTTGGACCGAAGCCTCGATCAAGAAGGTTATACCTTCATCAATATAAATCTTCACACCGACAGATGGAAGGACTGGTCGCGAGCAGAAGGTCTGCTGCTTATGGATTATGCCAATCTACGGAAGATCCCGATGTGGACGGCCAGGCGGACGCTAAGGTTTCTCCAAAGACGGGACGTTGCTGAATTTGTCGAGACTAACTGGTCCAACAACCAACTCTCCTTTCAATTGCATGTTCCGATAGCTGGCGTGGGATTAACTTGTATGATTCCAAAACTATTCGGTAGCAGAACAATAACGGAAGTTTCCCTAAATGGAGAAAGCCAGCCTTACACAGTGCAGTCCATCAAAGGCTCGGACTACGCTCTGGTCGAAACTTTTTCCGGAAATAACCAATTTGTGGTGATGTATGCCGAGCGCGGCACGGAATCGAAACGATAAAGCTGCGGAAGCTCGTCTCCGTCCGCTGATGTCACGCTTCCTTCGCCAAACCTTCCATCGTCTTCCATTCCGCAGGAGTGAGTTGGAGTTTGGCGGAAGCCATGTTTTCCTCAAGATGCGCAAGGGACGATGTGCCAGGAATCGGCAGCATTACCTGCGAGCGTTGGAGTAACCATGCCAGCGCTACTTGCGGGACACTGGCCCCGTGACGTTTTGCTTCGGCGGCCAGCGTGTCCAATTTTCTCAGCGAGCCTCTGCCACCACCAATCGGCGCCCACGGGATGAATCCGAGGTTTTCTTTCTCGCAATACGCGAGCACGTCGTCCGCCGCGCGATAGCCAATATTATATTCGTTTTGCACGCTCACGATCGGAAGAACTTTTCGTGCGCGCTCAATTTCTTTCACCGTCACTTCCGATAATCCAACGTGCCGAATCTTTCCGGTATCCTGCATTTTCTTCAGCGCGCCTAACGACTCTTCCACCGGCACTTTCGCGTCGATGCGATGCAGTTGATACAGATCGATCCGGTCCAACTTTAGTCGCTTCAAACTTTTCTCGACGCATTGCGTCAGATATTCGGGCCGGCCGTCCGGCACCCATTGGTTAGGGCCTGGCCGGGTATTGCCTCCTTTGGTCGCGATGACCAGCCCGGCCGGGTAAGGGTGAAGCGCTTCCGCGATGAGCAGCTCACTTACCTCTGGGCCATAGGCATCGGCCGTATCGATAAAATTCACACCGAGCTCGAGCGCGCGTCGCAAAACTTTCTTCGCATTCTCGCGATCGGCCGGCCAACCCCATATGCCCTCGCCCGTCAGGCGCATCGCACCAAAACCAAGTCGATGAACCGGAAGATCGCCGGCAATGGCGAACGAAGACTTTGCAGCCGGACCCGTCGTCGCGGCCGCAAGCTTCTGCATCCTAACGAGTGATCCTCCTGCCAGAAGAGCAGCTCCGCCAGCGAGAGTCGTTCCTAGAAATTTACGGCGCGTCACGCCATCGTATTTCGCGAGTCGTTTCGAAGATTCCTCAGCCATCAAGCAAACTACTTTCTTGGAAATTACTGTCAACGCGACGGGCGTGTTTTCGAATTCTGAACCACGAACTCCGGGTCGTCGTTGGTCTAACGATTCGGGTCTCCTCAAAAGCCAATCTGGATTTATTTGATTCCAAATCGCTGAACTTGCGCATGTCAATGAAGATAAAGCGAACTCGTCGTGATGCACAACATGTCTGCCATTCGACTTCGAACGATCGTAGCGACCATTGCAACTATCCTCGCTTCGATCTTTGCGAGCGGAAACGGCGATGTTGCATAGTGACAGCGAGCTCTTGTTTTCCGCACCTCTCGATAATTTTTTTCCTTGTCTGCTCTGCCGCGATCGTCTTCGCACTCGCGACTTCACTGGCCTCACTTCGGGCTCAAACCGTCGAAGCCGATTACAATTTCATCGGGAACACTTTGAACTCCTCCGTCGGCTCGATCGGGCCGCTGATGCCGATCGGCGCCAATAACGGATTCAGCACCGACACCGTCCGCGGCGTTCCCAACACTCCGATTTACCGCATCGCCGCCAGCGGCTCGACTCCGAATTTTTCTCAAGGCGGTGCGCAAGTGCAGACCAATCCCTTCGTCAGTTCTTCAAACTACTCGGTCGTGCTGCTCGCAAATTTTCAGCTTTCCGCGGCTGACGCGGCGGCAACCAAGATTTTCGATTTCAAAGATCTCAGCTCTGATGCTGGCCTCTACATCAATTCCGCGACCGGCGTCCTTAGCTTCATCGATGGATCCGCTAACATTCTGGGTATCGGCGGCGCCGGCGTTTCCCTGCTCGATTACCCACAGGTCGTCCTGACTCGCGATGGCATGACCGGTCTGGTGAGCATTTATCAAAACGGCACGCTCGCGTTTTCCTTCATGGATAGCACTGGTCTCGCCATTCTGGGCGATTCGATGATTAGCTCGAACGCTTTCCTTACCGTCTTCAAAGATGACGCCACCGGAACCGGCGGCGCTCTCACTAACGAATCGACCCAGGGCAATATTGCTCGCCTTCGTTTGTATAATGGCGTCTTAACCGCGGATCAGGTTGCCGCCCTCGACACCGTCGCTGTGCCCGAGCCCGCGACGTGGGCGTTGCTCGGTCTCGGCGTTTTCGCCGCGTTCGCCTTGCGCCGGAAAACGGTCACCCGCTAAGTCGCAACGAGAAGCAGACGTGACCCGTTGCGCTTCAATCCAGCAGAAGACTGGCGCACCTCCTGTTCAAAAAAGGCGGCATCGCCTAACCCGGTTGTTAGGCGCCTTTCTGTAGAGTTGACCCGCCCGCTGGCTCACTCTGAATGGCGGTTGGTTTTTGGCTTCGGTGCAGCCTAACGACAAAGAAGCGATCCGGCTATCGCCATTCCGGAAATGGCGACCAACCATGCCAGATCACGATGGGTCGCGGATTTGCCGGGTCGCTCGGATCTGTTTCGAAAACGAAAGCACCCTGTTTGCGTAGCTCGTTGTTTTTGGCGTTGTTAACAAAGCCGCGGTAAGCCCATTCGTTGCCGGCAAAGAGGCGCCCCTGATTTTTGTCGGGGTAAAGGTAGTAGGTTTGGCTTCCCTGTTTCACTCTTGTGAATCGATTGTCGGGCAAGGCGCGAAGCTGCTGGCGTTGCGCAGGTGTCACAGCAGGTCTGGACTTGAATCCAGCGGCGAGCAGCGCCCCATCCATGTTGGTATCGGCGACATTGCTCGTCTGAGTGACGCACGCACCCAACCATAGGACGGTGGCGACAACTGCGAACACGCTGATTAAGTTTTTCAATTGTTGGTGTTTCATTTTTTTGCTCCGGTTGTCCTGTCTTTCGTCCACACTCCCGCAGTGGATGCTTGCCCGAAAAGTAAGACCATGGAGATCACTCTTCTGTTCATAATGGAAAGCGAATCGAACTCGTCTCTAAAAGTTAATCGCGAAGCGGGCAGCATCGAGGGCTAATAAAATCGTGTTCGAACGCAGGCGTTCGTTCTTTCGCCTTTCGATCACGCAAAATTCAGCCTGGCCCGCGGCGCAGCCGAAACAAATAATGTTCCCAGATATCCGCTCGTAGCGAAACGATTCGTGCAAAAAGACCACGAAATGCCCTGGCTTTGGCCTAAAATTAGCTTCTTCGTCTCAATAATTTCCGTGACGAACTGCAACGGCGCGCAAAACGGCGCGGTGCGAAATTCCGCTCTCTATAATAACACGACAGGCAACTACAACGCCGCTACCGGGACGCTGGCTCTCGCCAGCAACACTACCGGTGGACTTAACACGGCGAATGGAGAGCAGGCGCTTTATAGTAACACCACTGGGAGCTACAACGCGGCGTTAGGTGTGAAGGCCCTCTATCATAACACCGTTGGGACCTACAATATGGGAAACGGTCCGCGCTTTTCCTGAATACCACCGGCAACGCTTGGCAAATCGGCGTCGCAGGTTGCAGCCAATGAAGAGTAGCTCTTCCTCGAAGTAAAAGTACTATTGTAGCGCGCAGCACCGCCACGATTGATCTTGACAGTCTCTCGATCTGGCTCGGACAATCGTCATTCTAAGAAAACTTTGCTCGGTTTAGGCGTTAGATTCCCGGTGACGTCTAACCCGTTGCAGATAGCAGAATAACAACGTCGGGAGAAAAAAAGAACGCTTGCCATGAATAACCATCCTCATATCACCACACACCCGCCTTCACTTCACCTTCTGGGCCAGCTCGGCTCGCGTCTTCCGTTGCTTACAGCAATGATTCTAGGCTATTGCGCGCTATCTCTCGTTGCCCGCGCGGGCGTGCCGGCGGCAAACACGATGTTTGGTACCGGCGCACTCGCCAGCGACACTAGCGGCGACTTCAATACTGCCATCGGCTTTAATGCTTTGAATAGTAACACCAGCGGTTTCGCAAATGCAGCCCTGGGTGCAAATTCGCTCTCTAGCAACGTCGTCGGCTCTAGCAATACTGCCATCGGCGAGCGAGCGCTCTTTTCCAATACCGCTGGCGATAATAACACGGCGAGCGGTGGGGATGCACTCTTTTCCAATACCACCGGCGATAACAATACTGCCGTGGGCAGGGCAGCGCTCGTTTCCAATACCACCGGCAATAACAATACTGCTACCGGTGCCAGCGCGCTCAACCGCAACACGACCGGGAGCAGCAACCTGGCCACCGGCGCCAATGCTCTCTCTAGTAACACTACTGGCGCCTATAATACCGCCGACGGTTACAAAGCGCTCTATAGCAACTCTTCGGGTATTTTCAACACAGCAATCGGTGGCAACGCTCTCATTCACAATACCACAAGCAGCTACAATACGGCGATCGGGCTCGACGCGCTTTATTTTAACACAACGGGAACTGCGAATACGGCGGAAGGTTTCCAGGCGCTATTCCGCAATAGTACAGGTACAAGTAACATTGCCCTGGGTTTTGGTGCCGGCACGAACCTGACCACAGGCAGTAGTAACATCGATATTGGCAATGGCGGTGTAGCTGCGGAGGCGAGAACCACCCGCATCGGTGCCGCGCAAACCAGAGCCTTTGTCGCCGGAGTAAGAAATGCTGTGGTCGCGGGTGGTGTCGAAGTGTTTGTCAGCGCCAGCGGGCAATTAGGCACCAACCCTTCTTCCAAGCGCTTCAAGGAAGACATCGCAGCAATGGACAAACAGAGTGAAGCGATTCTTGCGCTCAAGCCAGTTACTTTCCGTTACAAACAAGAGCTGGATCCTAAAAAGGTAGCTCAGTTTGGTTTGATCGCGGAGGAAGTAGCCAGGGTGAACCCAGACCTCGTGGCGCGCGATGACAAAGGCGAGATTTATTCGGTTCGTTACGAAGCGGTCAATGCGATGTTGCTCAACGAATTTCTGAAAGAACATAACCGGGTCGAAGAACTTGAAACCACAGTCGCGCGTCAGGAAAAAGATTTCCATGCTGCTACTGCGCAACAACAGCAGGATTTTCAATCTGCCATTGCGCAACAGCAGAAAGAAATCGGCGCTCTCACGAAAATGTTGAAGGAACAGGCTGCGCAAATCCAGAAAGTCGGCGCGCAGGTGTCGCTGCAAAAACCCGGCGCGCAGACGGTCGCCGACAGTCGATAAGAGTCCTCTACATTCCGAATTATCAGAGGCGGGACGCGTCGCTATTCTGCCGGGCGCGCGACCCCGCGGAAGTTCGCGTGATCTCATCTTCACATGAAAATCGCGCAATCGAACTCTTTGCTTGTCACATGTCACATGTCACTTGTCACTCTTAAGTAATGAGGGTCATTTTCGAGACTGAGCGACTACTCCTGCGGGAGTTTGTCGAAGATGACGCAGAAGCGTTCTTCCAACTGAACAGCGATCCGGAGGTATTACGGTTCGTCCCCGATAAGAAATTGGAGAGTGTCGATCAAGCCCGACAGCTATTGCTCGAACATCCGATCGCTGATTATCAGAAGCACGGATTCGGCCGCGGCGCCTGCATCCTCAAAAGCACCGGCGAAAAGATCGGCTTTGCCGGTTTAAAATATCTGGACGAACTCAGCGAAGTCGACGTCGCCTACCGTCTGCTGCCGGCTTATTGGGGAAAGGGTCTGGCAACTGAAGCCGCGCTCGCATCAATCCGTCTCGGATTTACGGAGCTAGGACTCAAACGAATCATTGGCCTCGCCATGCCGGAGAACATCGCCTCGGCTCGAGTTCTGGAAAAAGCCGGCGTGCGCTATACCGAAACCGTAACATTCTGGGAACACGAATTCTCGAAATACGTTATAGAAGTCTGAGATACACGCGACGACGTTTCCAAGGGTACGCGAAGGTCAGTTCTCAATGGTCGGTAGTCTCCTGTGGAAGACTGTCTGTTTTATTGACTTTCTTGATGCAACTAACTTATAAAAGAACAGTCCTGCCTAACAATCCATTGAGCAGGAGACCAGAATTCAAACATGATCCTCCGGGCGATTTGTGACAGTTTATTCCAACCCCGGAAACTGTCGCCGTGGTGGATCCGGTTCACAGACAATTATCCCGTTATCCCGAACCTTATTGCCGTAGCCGGCCTTGTCTGGATCACTTTCGCGTTCGCGTATTTTACCGGAATAACCTCGAATCAAGACCGTAGGTTGCCGGCGGCCCAAACTGTGCAGTCGGTGTCGGACCCCGGCGTGCAGCTCAATCCGGTTTCTCGTTTAAAGGCAACCTATCGAAAATGGTTTCCTCAAGAGATCAGGAACATTGTGGGTGAGCTTTACCACAACCCAGCTTTGTACCTCCTTGTGCCTTTTCTGCTGCTGCTGGAGCTTCTTTTTCCATGCAATCCTTCACAGCCCCTAATCGGCAAAGGATTTCTGCAGGACGCCGTTTGGTTTGTCGCACTCGCTCCCGTCAGAATCCTGCTGCTCTACCCGATTGGAGGGTTGCTCCAACGGCCCTTCGATGCTCATCCTGAATTTTTCAACATCGGTGCAATTTCGGCATGGCCAATATGGACGCGGCTGATCGCCGCTCTTCTCTTAGGCGAGTTTATTCTTTGGTTTAACCATTTCCTCCGTCACAAGATCCGCATCCTCTGGCTCTTTCACGCGGTTCACCATTCCCAGAAGGAACTCAACGTCTTCACCGACGACAGGGACCACCTGATCGATGCAATCCTCGAATCGCTCTTCACCTTCCTTCCCTTCTTCCTTTTCCAGTTACCCAATATTTATGCTGTCACGGTTATCGGCTTGTATCTCCCCCTCCACAACCGCTTCATCCATTCAAACATAAAAATGAACCTGGGCTGGCTCGGCTGGTTCATCACTTCGCCGCAATTCCATCGGGTACACCACTCCGCAGAACCGGAACATCTCGATAAGAATTTTGGCGTGCACCTCAGCATGTTCGATTACCTCTTTGGCACAGCATGTCGAGCCACTAATGTCTATCCTCAAACAGGCATTGATGATTCGCGATTTCCCACCGAAGACAATCTTCAATGGTGGCAGCTACCGGGCAATTGGCTCAAACAAACGGTATACCCGTTTGTGCAGGTGTTTGAGGAACAACAAGTATTGCATCGCGTGCGCGTTCTCATTGGAGGCGCGCGACACGCCCGTCGCGCATTACCTCAGCGCCAAATACCTGACTGACGCCAAACCGGATGATGATAGACCGACCCGGGCTTTGCACTCGGCAAGTGCCTAACAAGTTGCCGCCGTCACGCAAGCTCGCCTTTCGTAAGAATTCAGCGAAGCTCTGAGGCAACGAATAGTTGATCTTCAGGAGTAAAACTACGCGCGGGATGCACCACCTGCTCGTTAGTTTACGGCGAGCCGCCGGCACCCGCGATAGCAAGACGGATGCGGTAGAGCTCGCTCTGACCGGTGATGTAGAGAGTGCGCCGATCCGCGTCGCCCCAGGCGCAGTTGGAAGGCTCGATCCGGGTGCGGATGATGCCGAGAATCTTACCGCTCGGCGCCACGATCCATAACCCACCGGGTCCAGTGCAATAGAGGTTTCCCTCGCGGTCCACCTTCATCCCATCGGGCGCCTGGCCTAGCTCGCGGGTCAGATCGAGAAAGACCGTTCCGTGGGCGAGCGATCCGTCGGAGCCAACTTCGTAACGCATCCAGATCTTCCGATGCCAATCGGAGCTGGCGACGTAGAGGAATTTCTCATCCGGTGAGAAGGCGAGACCGTTAGGCCGCTTCATCTCTTTGCTCATCAACTGGATCTCGCTTCCGACGACGCGAAAGATGCCGTTGAAGTCGAGCTCCTTCGCAGGGCTTTGGTCCTCATCGACGAGGCCGTGTGGCGGATCAGTAAAATAGAGCGAGCCATCCGACTTGTAGACCAGGTCGTTAGGGCTATTCAGACGCTTGCCCTCATAACGATCCGCGAGAACCGTCAGGTGGCCATCCGGTTCCTGGCGAGTAACACGTCGGTTGCCGGGCTCGCAGATGGTCAGTCGACCTTCGGCGTCGAGCGCCATTCCATTCGAGCCCATGGAATACCCCGGCGGCTTGTCCGCGTCGGCATAACCGCTGCGCCTACGCACAACCGTGACGCCACTTCCCGGAGTCCACTTGCGGATGACGTTGTTCGGCAGATCGCCAAAGAGAAGGAAGCCCTCGCGCATCCAGACTGGCCCTTCCGTGTAACCGAAACCTCCGGCAAGCGTCTCCACGCGCGCGTCTCCGGACACAATGCGGTCCAGATCGGAACTTCGCTTCTCAATTCGATTAGACGAGCGAGAGCAAGCGGTCAGACCGACGAGGAGGAACATACATACCGCGCATGCCGCACGCCTCCAAGACTGAGACGCGCATGTCACTTGGAAGGACGCTCTCTCATTGTGCCTCTCGCAATGTCTTCCGATGCGTTTCTCTCCTCGTCCGACATAGTCGCGCAATTTCATAGTGGACTAGCTTGAGATTGCCAAGGCTTTTCGAGGTGTCGATCGTGCAAGCTCGAAGAGTTCGGATAGCTACAGCTCGCTGCGGGACACGCAAACTGTCGGTTATCGTAAGCCGGTTACGATGGATGAACGGTAATTGGCTCGGATATGAGACCTGACTGGTTACTTGTCACGCCATAGCGCAGTGAAGGCGGATCCAGTCGAGTTTGGAGAGGCCGTTCGTTGGGTTCGCATTTGGTGGGAAGGGTGTAGGGCGATCTGGATTGGAAGGCGGTGTCGGCGACGGGAGGGATTCGTGTCGCCGCGGCGACCGAATTGGCGGACGGGACTTGCACTTTTACGCACGCGCTGCCGCGTCATACTCCGAGACGGTCAACGGAAGCGCGAGAGTTGGTTGTCGCACAAATACGACATTCTGCGTCTACCTTGATTCAATCGCGGTCGGGAGTCCGACTATTGGTTCGCGCTGCCGAGACTCGTTCTCTTAGAAGCCCACCGCCCAGGGTAAACGCCATCAGAGTTGCGCTGGCCAGCGCGTCGAACCAAAGAGGAGCATTGCTGCGCTTGAAAAAGAACAAGACAAAAATTGTATCGCCAGTCAGCGGGATGAGAACCAGACAAGCGTTCAGCAAACCTCGGCTCGGTCCGATCAGACCCGCAACGTAGCCTCCGACGAGGCCCGCGATAACGGCCACGAGCATTCCTGCCGCAAGAATGAAGTGCGAACCTCCATAGAGTGAGCGCCCGCCCAGTACGCCGTTGAAACCCAGTGACGTGAGCAAAACAATGACGGCATAGCCGACGATCATTGCCGCAACGCCTCGAGCAATCGGACCCATCATTTGCCATCGCATGAACAAATCTAGCGGCAACGTCCGTCTCGTATAGGACAGGCGTCGTCTCGTTTGGTATTCGCTTCGCCCGCCCCGCGTGCTCTATATTAGATATATGGGTATTGCCGACGGGACCCACAGCTTCGGCACTGAGCTCCGCTCTTGCCAGCTCGACGGAATTCGTGTCTCCGAAATACTCATGCCGAAGGGCCTCCGCCTTGAGGATCATAAACACGAACCTGGGCAGATTTGTTTTGTCCTCGAAGGCGAATATGTGGAGCGGGCGGGCGGCTGCGATCACCGATTTTATCCGGGAGCGCTGCAATTTCATTCCCCTGGTGAATTCCATTCCAACATTTTTTCATCGGAGTCGGACGTCCTCACCTTGCTCATCTCGATCGATCCCAAACGCTGGATCGACATCGCCGCCCCGCGTCCGGTTGCCGGTGATGGGACGCTCAGATATTGCGCTGAGGAAATTCGTCGGGAGCTCACGCGACTGGATGAAGCCCGCCGCATCGCTCTCGAAGGATGGGCCATACTCTCGCTGTCAGTTCTCGCACGACGGCCGCACGAAATAGAACCGAACGAGCCGGCTTGGCTCAGTGAAGCTGCCGCGACCATTGAGCGCCACTATGCCGAACCGATTTCCCTCACTACCGTAGCTGCCGCTGTCGGTGTGCATCGTGCCACCCTCGCCGCCGCCTTTCGAACGTTTCGGCGCAGTTCCGTTGGGGAATCAATTCGCTATCATCGCGTACGCCACGTCATGCGCGCACTCGCGTTTAGTAAAAGGCCACTTTGTGAAATCGCCACCCGAAGCGGATTCCATGACCAGGCACACATGGGCCGTGAATTTCGCAAAGTAACCGGCATCTCACCCGGCGCCTATCGCTCGGGACGGCGATAGGTCTCTCGCCGCGAACAACGAATTATCATGTTGCAAGCGGCTTACAATCCTCGCTAAGGGGTAATTTTACGAGAGGAAATGGCGACCGCCGACTTCGTGCAAAAAGAAATTGAAACAGGGTCAGAAGAATTGAAACACGACTTGACGCGCTGCGCGACTCGCGTATTCTCTGAGTCCCGCGACTAGCGGACTTCGGAATCCCCGGAGTGTTCTTCATGGCTCATGGTCGAGCCGATTCGGTCAGACAGCGATGACGGGTCGGATTTTGCCGTGTACCGGTGAGGGCGGTTGATCTTTGATAGTTTGGTTTTGAATTCTGTTGCACGACTGAGGGATCGTCCGCCGGCGCGTAAAGCGATGGTGTGATGACTTCCGAGGAAACGGAATTTGAAATGTGTAAGTCAGCGAAAATTGAATTGTGCGTTATTCGTTAGATTTTCTTTGATTAAAAATTTTCCCGAAACTCGCAAGAGTGGAGGGAATCTTAGTTTAAGATCGGACGAACCTGTGTCCGCTTACGAGCGGAGACAGATTATCGAATGGTCAGATTTTGTCGGTGCCTTAGCGGCACTCGACGCAAACTTTGAGGCCGAAAGGTCTCACCGTTTTTTACGGAGAGTTTGATTCTGGCTCAGAACGAACGCTGGCGGCGTGGATAAGACATGCAAGTCGAACGGGACTTTTTTTGGTAGCAATACTAGAAAAAGTTTAGTGGCGAACGGGTGCGTAACACGTGGGCAATCTGCCGAGAAGTGGGGGATAGCTCGCCGAAAGGCGAATTAATACCGCATGTGATGAGAGACGACATCGTCTTGAAATCAAAGCCGGGGCAACCTGGCGCTTTTTGAGGAGCCCGCGGCCTATCAGCTAGTTGGTGAGGTAACGGCTCACCAAGGCATTGACGGGTAGCTGGTCTGAGAGGACGACCAGTCACACTGGAACTGAGACACGGTCCAGACACCTACGGGTGGC
>JBBQFI010000016.1:0-58809 GCA_038321775.1 Chthoniobacterales bacterium
CGGCGCGGATAAAAGCAAGCCGGCGGCGCAACGGACCGAGGCTTGGTCCGAGGCGCGCGAATCGTACGAGAAAGGTGAAACGATTTTCAGCACGCTGCGCGACCATGGCACCCTGCCGCCGGCCGACACGGGCGAGCCGCAAAAATTCACCGACCTCATTATTCGCTGCAGGCAGGCTGTGCAAGAACTGAGTGCCCATACCGATCGTTAGGCGCCAGGCGCGAGATCGGCGGCAGCAACTCGCCCTTCTGCTCGACCCGGGGGAGATTACCTGGTCGTCGCCTCCGCGCCCGCCGCGAGTTCCAAAGCTTCTGGGCGATCATTGACAGCGGAGCTACGCCATCGACCTTCAGGCATCATGGGCGACAAATCTCCGAAGGCGAACCAGAAGCAAAAGGCGCAGCAAAAGGGTAAAGCTGCGAATGCGGCACAAAAGAAAAACGCGGCGACAGCCGCCAGGTCAACTCCGAAACCAAAGAGATAAGCTTTGGCCAAACCGAATTACTCCGGCGAAAAACGCCGCAAAGAACTGGAGAAGCAAAAGAAGAAAGAAGCGAAAAAACAGCGCAAGCTGGATAACGCTTCCGACTCTTCGTCCGCCGATTCGTCTGCCACTGCCGAAGGCGACGAGCAAACTCCTGCGGAGTCGTCTCTCCAGACAAACCAACCTTTGTAGCCGCAACGCGGCTTCCCCGAAGTCGTCAGTAAGCTCTGACCTCTTTCTTAGCTTGTCACTTGTCACTGGTCACTGGGTCACTGCCTTGTTTGCGCCATAGCCTCAACCGGCTAGGATTACAGCCCATGAGCACCGCGCAGGAGATCGAAATTGTCCTTGATCGATTCCGCTGGTGTAATGCTCGATGCGCTACAGAAAGCCAGGAAGAGAGATGAATCAGGAAAGTAGGAATGCACGAAAGAAATCCGAAACAGATTGGTCTTTTCCTGCTTTCCACTTTTCCTGATTCTAATACCTCAGCCGGTTGTGCAACGCATGTGCGAAACGATCTGGGGCTCCGGTGTCCATGCGCAGATAAAGCGATGGCTCGATGAGTTCCATCTCCATCAGCCAGTAGCTGGTAGTATCATTCGCACGCACGAAGTCCGCACGGACGTAGAGTGGCGGCACTGCACCGATTGCGCGCAGAGCTACATCGCCAGCGTCACGCAAGGCATCATTGGTTTCGACGGCTCGGATCACTCCGCCGTGCTCTTCCTGCACGCGGAAATCGGCGACCTTCGGTAACTTCAGGATGGCGTGGCTATGCGCGCCGTTGAAGTAGAACAACGAGAACTCGCCCTCCGTTGTGATCGCGGATAGAAACGGCTGCGCTAGTAACGCGCGGTCCTTGTAATAAGCGCTGACTTCATCGGCTCGGCTGCGCGCTGTCTGCGCGTCGAGACGAAAGGCGCCGCTGGCATTCGCTCCAACAACCGGTTTAATCACCACTTCCGCCGTTCCGACTTCTTCGATTAAACCCGACAACTCGTTAGGCATGAGACGCTCACGAAAGATCGTCGGCACAACAGGGACGCCGCGCTCGGCCAGGTCTCGGAGGTAGGTTTTGCGAATGTTCCAGCGGACGAGATCAAGTCCGTTAAAGAGCGGGGTGCCGGAACGTTCGATCTCGCCAAGAACACTAAGGAACGCGTCCGGATCGGTGACGTAGTCCCACGTCGATCGGATCACGACTGCGTCGTATGAGTGCCACTCTATATTAGTACGCCGCCACGAGATTGTATCTACCTGCCAGCCGAGAACAGCCAGCGGCGCGTAAGCTAATTCATCGTCGATAACGTAGCCGGTCGAGTCTTCGAGAGTGAGGAAAGCGCAGCGTCGCATGAGTCTTACTAAGGAAAATCTGAAACTCTGAGAAGCTGAAACGCTGAAATGGAACGGCGGAAACTCTTCGTATTCATTTTCGAAGAGGGCGCAGTTGTAGCGGTGTTTGTGCCAAACGCCGGTGCGAGCGCCTCTACAACCATCAACTTCCAACCACCTTCCTCGTTAGGCATGAATTCGGACCTTTGGCGTTTTGCCCTGCTTCATCTCTTTGAGTTTCACGCACACAACTGTGAGCCAGGCAATATCGAAGGCGTTCCCGAGCGGCTCCTGCTCCTGATCCCGCTGGGGCATGTCGCTGTAGGTGCCATCGATGCCCACGGCCCAGATTTCCTCGCCCGCCTGCTTGAGCGCGACTACGACATCGGCGCCGTCCATTCCCTTGGCCAGCTCTTTGAACAAGTCCCAAAGCTTATTGCGAAAGGGAGAAACAACGTCGCGACTGGTCTTCTTGGCTTTTTTCTTCACGGCGTCAGTCTCGCGTGCTGGGCCTGAAGTTCAACTGGCGACCTCTCGCACCTATGCCCATTTGAAAATCTTTGCGCGCCGCCGAAGGCAGGGCAATTACAAAAAGCGGAAAACGGAAACACTGGAAGGTTGAAACTAAGATGACGCTGGATGATTTGCGGCGGTTTGCGGTGGCGCGCTCACTCTTTGCACCCACGACTTTGCCGCGAGCGCTGGCGCGAATGCAATTCGTGCAGGCCGATCCGATTCGTGCGCCGGCACGCGCGCAGGATCTGATTCTGCGACATCGGGTGAAGGGTTATCGCGCGGGCGATCTGGAACGGCGCTACGAGTCGTTAGGTATCGAGGAGGATTTCTTCATTCCGTATGGTTTTGTCACCCGCGAGCTGCAGGCATTGATGCATCCGCGGCCGCATCTGCAAGTGCCGGCTGAGGGGAACCAGGCACTTACGGCGGCGGAGCGGAAAAAGGAAAAGATGTTGCTCGCTTTCGTAACGGAACGAGGGCCGGTGCATCCACGCGAGGTGGAGAAGCATTTCGCGCATGGGACGGTGAAGAATTACTGGGGTGGCTCGTCGCATGCGACGACGAAGATGCTCGATGCGCTGCATTATCGCGGTCTGCTCCGGGTGGCCCGACGCGAGAAAGGCATCCGGGTTTATCGCATGCATCGGCATGACGGCGCGTCACTGGACGAAGCAACGCGCCAGGCGCGGATCGATGCGCTGGTAGATGTGGCGGTGAACTTGTATATGCCGCTGCCGGGCGCGAGTCTTTCGTTCTATGTGCGACGGTTACGCTATGCCGTGCCGCAATGGGCGGGCGAAATCACCGAGGCTTTGCAACGAGCGCGAGAGCGATTGGCACACGCGCGGGTGGATGGGATCGACTGGTATTGGCCTAACGAGGAGAAGCCGCGAAAAGCACGCGCGCAGGAAACAGTGCGGTTGCTGGCGCCTTTCGATCCGGTGGTGCACGATCGGAGGCGCTTCGAGCTTTTATGGGACTGGGTTTATCACTTCGAGGCTTACACGCCGGCGGCGAAACGAAAGCTGGGTTACTACGCGCTGCCGCTGCTCTGGCGCGATCGCGTGATCGGTTGGGGCAATCTCGCGGTTAGAAACAACGACCTAACGAGCGAGATCGGCTATGTTTCGGGACACCCACCGCGTGATCGATCTTTCAAGCGCGAACTCCAAGCTGAGCTGGCCCGGATGCGGGTATTTCTTGAAGTAGGAATGCTGGCCCTGGCGACGAAAAAAAATCAGCGATTCGGCGTGACTACGGCACGCTCTTCTGTTCATCTCGCCTGAAGGAAACGGCGGTTTCCGTTCACGCTAAATAGATATGAGAAGTCCTGGAGTTTTTTTTCTGATTCCGTTGTTTGCGACCGCTGCGATTGCTTCCGGGGAAACCTTCGCGCAACCAAAGATGCGGCAGAGCCAGCTCACGCATCAAACATCGCCCGAAGTCTCAAGCGCACCGGCTATTTTCCCGTTCGAATTCCGTTCGATTGATGGATCGCGCAACAATCCGATCGATCCGTTGCGTGGCGCCGCGAATACGCCGCTCCTGCGCACGACGACTCTCGCTTACGGCGATGGCAAAAATTCACCGGCAGGTGCAGGTGAAAAGAGCGCGCGCGAGATCAGCAATCTGGTTGTCGCGCAAAGCCAGTCGATCCCGAACTCGCGCAATGTGGCCGATTACCTGTGGCAATGGGGACAATTTCTCGATCACGATCTCGACCTGACGCCGAGCATCGATCCGATCGAGCGTTTCAATATCAAAGTGCCGCAGGGCGATCCGCAATTCGACCCGACGGGATCGGGCACACAAACGATCGAGCTCGATCGTTCGCTCTACGTCATGGTGAACGGCGTGCGCCAGCAGGTGAACGTCAACACGGCCTACATCGACGCCTCGCAGGTTTACGGTTCCGATGAAGCGCGCGCGCATGAACTGCGGCGGCTTGATGGCAGTGGAAAGTTAAAGACGAGCGCGGGCAATCTTCTGCCGTTCAATGTGAATGGTTTTCCGAATTTACCCGATGGCACGGGCGGATATTTCCTGGCGGGAGATCTTCGGCCTAACGAGCAAGTCGGGTTGACAGCGATGCACACGCTTTTTTTGCGCGAGCATAATTTTTGGGCGGATGTTTTCCGAATCTTGCAACCGTACCTGAATGATGAGGGAATTTATCTGCGCGCACGCGCCATTGTCGGCGCGGAAATACAGATCGTGACGTATCGCGATTTCATTCCGACATTGCTGGGGCCAAATGCACTCGCACCTTATCGCGGTTATCGGCGCGAAGTGAATGCGGGCATCGCCAATGTTTTTTCCGGCGCGGCGTTTCGCGTTGGTCACACTTTGCTTTCGCCTACGCTGCTGCGGCTGGACAAAAACAATCACACCATCGCGGCGGGCAATATTTCACTCGCGAATACGTTCTTTAATCCAGCGGAAATCATCGGACCCGGGATCGAACCGTACCTGCGCGGTCTGGCAAAACAGCGTCCGCAGGAAGTCGACTCATTCGTCATCAGCGAAGTGCGCAATTTCCTTTTCGGTTCGCCCGGCGCTGGCGGATTCGATCTGACGGCGTTGAATATGCAACGCGGACGGGATCACGGTTTGCCGCGTTATAATCAGGTGCGGATGAATTACGGATTGCATCCTTACGCGACGTTTGCGCAGATGAATCCGGATGCGGCGGTGCAGGCGCGTCTCGCCGCGGCCTATGCTTCACCGGACCACGTCGATGTCTGGGTCGGCGCGCTCGCGGAGAAACACATGCCGGGAAGAATGGTGAGTGAAACGACGTTTACGATTCTAAAGGATCAATTCGAACGTACGCGTGATGGCGATCGTTTTTGGTATCAAACCTATCTGCCGCGCCCGATCGCTTTTCTCCTCGAGCACCAACCGCTCAGCGAAATCATCCGGCGGAACACTCCGATCCGAAGCGAGTTGCAGGCGGATGTTTTTCACGTGCCTAATTAATTGTCGTGACAGAGGCGGCACCGGCCTCAGAAGATTCAGCCATGAACTTTAACAAAAACATCGGGATGCTCGTGCTTGCCATTTTTCTCATTGTCTATGGCATCGCCACCGCATTCACGATCGCGATTCCGGTCGTGCTGCTCGGGATTCTCGCATTGATTGCCGGCGTCTTTATTTTGATCGGAAAATAGGATCCGACGCGTCGCCGTTTTCGATCAGGGGAGATTGTAGGCTTCGATCAGGCCGATACCGGTGGCGCCGCTCACTCCGCTCATGATTGCAGTGTAATGCCCGGGGCTGAGATCGGTGCGGATGGCCGATTCGAAATTATTCTTCGGAGGAATTCCGGTCGCGGCAATGGCGGCTTGCTGTGAATCTTTCCAATTGTCGTTCCCGGCGATCTTCGCGCCCTGACCATTGAAGAGATCCAGTCTCGGATCGCGCAACGGTTGCGTGATTCCCGCCGCGCTGAGTGAAGGTCCCATTCCGCGAAAGAGAATTTTTGTCGGCTGCGATCCGACCACGATCAGACCGGCGATCATGACATTCTGTCCGGCACTGACGAATCCGCGCGTGCTGATGTTCGCGAGTCGCGAAGTGGAATTAGTCTGCAAGTCGTAAACCTCCACGAGGGCGATACCGGTGGAGTTATTTTTGCCGCGAACGATCGCGGTGTAACGGCTCGGAGCGAGATTGGCGATGATGGCTGACTCGCGATTGTCGGTCGGCGGGACCATTGAATCGCGAATCCATTGCTCCTGCGTGTCTTTCCAATTGTCATTACTGAAAATCAAAGCGCCGCGCGAATTGTGCAGTTCGAGGATCGGATCGATGAGTGCATTCGAGATGCCTTTGGCGATGAGTGATGGACCGAGAGCGCGCACGATGATTTTCTTTGTGCCGATGCCGCTAACGATGAACCCGCCGATTAAAACATTATTGCCGACGCCGACTTGAAGTCGCGTGGAGACATTGCCTAACGAGACGGGAATCGGAGTGGGAGCAGGAGTTGGTGTCGGCAGCGCTGTTCCCACCGCAATAATGACGGCATCGTAGGCCACGGCGTGCACGCCGTCGTCCGCGCTTAACATCAATGTGTATATGCCGGATGAAGAGAAGGTGGCCGTGGTGCTGGCTTGTGCGGAAGTGCCAAACGTGACGGCGGCCGGCCCGGAATAAAGTTTCCACTTAACGGTCGCGTGCTGACTCGGATCGTTCACGATTCCATTTAGCGTTGTTGTGCCGGTGGCATTGAGCGTTCGATCCGCTCCGGCGTTTACGGTCGGCGCACCGGCAGAACGTGGTCCCTGCGTAGCACTGGTTGTCTGCACGACTTCGAAACTATCAATCGCCACGGTCGATAGATGATCGAATGCGCTGTCGGAAAAACGGTTGTCCGGACAAACGGAAACGGAAAAGAAATTGCCGTTGTCCGCGACGAGGGCGCCGTACTTTTGCAAGGCGCGCAGGACAGCTTTTTCCTCGATTGTCCAATTGCTGGGAATGACGAAACTCGCTTTGAGTCGCAATCGCTGACCCATCGCCGGATAATTTATCGAGCTCCCTGAAATCGACGATGCGTAATGCGTCGCCGGATAAATATATGTGGCGCGCGTTTTCGCGACGACCAAACGCAACGCGTGCTCGACCATGCCGCGCCTGCATTCATCGTAACGAACGACCGCGGGAAACATCGGCAATCCCGCTGCATCTCCCGATGTCCATCCCGCAGGGCGCAGCGCATTGGAATTCAAATTAAACTTCGCGCCGTTTGAAGCTTGCCAGGCGCTGCCGGTTAATTTTGTCAGCCACGTTTCCCAGATCGAACCGACACCCGGAGCAACGATAATCGAATGCCGATCGCCGCCATCGTTGTTCGCGTCCATCTGCCATTGTTGCAACGTGAGAGTTCCGGTTTCCTTCGGCCAACCTTCCACCGGCATGTTCGATGGGATCGGATAGCGACCATTCGGAGAAGTGCCGCCGTCGAGATCGGATTCATCCGGGTAATTGAAAAATGGAATCGTCACGCGCGGCTGATTGTTCGGCACGAGCACGTAGTTCATTTCGTAAAACGGACGCAAAGTTTGCCGGCTCGCTGTAAGGTCGGACTTAATCTGCGCGATCATCGCCGCTGAATTGGTGAGGACAGGCCGGTTCGAGACATTTTCATTCCACGGATTCGTCACTGGCATGATCTGCATCGCGGACACGATCGCGTCGGCTTGCGGTGTATTAAATAAAGTCGGGATCGTAACCACCGGCACCGATCCGAGAATGCGGCCTTCCTGATTGATGCGTTCGCCACGCGCGAGCGACGCCGAAAGCGCTGCGAAAAAGCAAAGCACCAGACAACAAGATGTCCCTAATTTCCCTCTTCCCACCATCGCTTTCTTTGCAGCAGTTGTTGAGCCGCTCTCGGATTAATGTCGCACTCGTTTGGCTTGGATTTTGGCTGGGCAGCTGGGGTTGCGCTCATCGCTCAATTTCTGAAAATGCGCCATGTCGATCAGGCCCTCAGCGAATAAACGACTCGAACTCACGCAGCAAAGTCCGCAGCGTTTTCGCATCGAGAGGGGAGATGCCGCTCGTCGTTTGCCTAACGAATTAGAAAGACGCACTTTTCGCGTCTTTTGGAATTTAGGACGACACGGAGGTCATCCCTTCAGACTCACGCCGCGGCGCGGCGTTTGTTCCTAACGAGTGAAGAGGTGGACCGGCTGCCGTTGCGCGCCCCACCGCGTTTTGGTTTCAACGCTTGATTGCGATTCAGGCTTTCCTGCAAAACTTTGACGAGGTCGACAACGTTCGTTGCTTTCGGAGCGGAAACGGGTTTTGCGGCGACTTCTTTTTTCTGTGCCTTCTGCTCGATCATTTCCATGACCGCGCTGCGATATTCATCGCGATATTTTTCCGGCTCCCACGAACCGCTCATGCTGTCGATGAGCGTCTGCGCCATCTTGAGTTCCTTGTCCGTAATCGCGTTGACGGGTCCGTTCTTCAATTCTTCCGGACTCAAAATTTCGCTCGCGAAATGCATCAGATCCAGAATCAAAAATAGCCCGTCCGGTTTTACCGACGCCAAATACTCACGATTGCTGATGACGACTTTCGCGATGCCGATCTTGCCCGTCCCGCTGAGCGCCTTGTGCAAGAGAGCGTAAGCTTTTTCTCCGCCTTTCTGCGGTTCGAGGAAATAAGGTTTGTAGAAAAATTTTGGATCGACCTGTTCGAGATCGACAAAGTCCGTGATGTCGATCGAATGCGTCGATTCGATGCGGACTTTCTGGAAATCTTCCTCTTTCAAAATGACGTATTGTCCGCGCTCGTACTCAAACCCCTTCACGATCTGATCGGCCGAGACTTCTTTCATGTCGGCATCGGCCACCTTCTTGTAACGGATCGGGCTATGATCCGACGCGCGTAGTTGCCGAAAGCTAAGCTTCTCTTCGCGCGTGGCGGGATAAACGGAAATCGGAATGTAAACCAAACCGAAGCTGATACTGCCTTTCCAGATGGGACGCATAGATGAGGAAGGGGAAATAGTTAGCTACAACAATCGATCATTGTCAATGATAGCGGGGTCAAGAATTTGCCCGTTCTCCTGCTCCTTAACGAGAATGCGATGCACCGATCTTCAGGGGCGGCCGCTTGTCCGCGATTCCATGGTGCGCGTAATGATTTTTCACAGCGTGCATTGCATCGCCGCTGAAACAATTTTGTCAGCAGGTAACAAAGAAGAAGGCAACCCACCCGCAACGAAAGTCAAACGCAGCAATGTATTTATGCAGCGTGGCTCCGGAGATTGCGAGAGGGACAGCGCCAAATTCTTTTTAATGCGTAATAAATGAGTAAAAGTGTTGACTCGCGTTCGCGAACTTTCGTAAGGTCAATTCCCTTTTCAACGCTTAAACATTAGGGACAGGGAAATAATAATTTAGGGACCCCGAAAACATGAGAATAAATTTGAGAACTGCTACACTCGCCATCATTCTGTTTTGCACGCTGTTTGGGCGTGGCTTGTTCGCCCAAAACGGCACTTGGACGGGCACTCCAGCGATGCCCGATCCGCGCGCTCGAGCCGCCACGGGCGTTATCAGTCGAAACTTCTATGTCGCAGGCGGAGCAAATTCGGGTGGCGTAACTGCGTCGTTGGAAGTTTATGATTTGGCCGCCGATACCTGGGCCTTCGGAAATCCCATGCCACTAGGTGCCCGCAGCGGCATGGCTGCGGGGGTGATTAGTGGCAAACTCTACGTCGCAGAAGGTTTTACCGACGAGAGCACGGGTGCTTCTACACTTGCTTTGGAAATCTACGATCCCTCCACTGGTAACTGGACAACCGGTACGCCAGCCACAGTTTCGAGAGGTTCCGTGGCTTCAGCCGTCATTGGCACAAAGCTCTATGTAACTTCCGGTCGTGCCTTGGTTGGTAGTGCGAACATCGATACTTTGGAAATTTACAATCAGCCTACTAATACGTGGTCGACTGGGGCTGTAATTCCGACTCCCACAGAAGCACCCGGTTCTGTAGCGATCAGCGGCAAATTCTATGTCGTGGGCGGATTTGACGGGGTGGCGGATTCAAGTGCGCTCCAAATTTATAACCCTTCGACAAACACTTGGACAACTGGCGCCCCGATGCCGACACCCAGAAATGGCTTAGTCGTCGGCACTATAGATGGAAAACTTTATGCAGTGGGAGGCTCGAGTAGCAATACTCTTACGGGCGTAGTAGAGATTTACGATCCTGTAGCGAACTCGTGGACTTCGGGTCCTTCTGAGCCCACCCCTCGATATACTCCGCTAGCGGGCGTTATCGATACCAATCTCTTTGTCGCAGGGGGAGCTACTTCATCGAGCGTCCTCGCGTCTTTTGATGTTTTCATTCCCGCGGCGGTGCCCGGACCTACCGGTCCTACCGGCCCGCAAGGTCCCACGGGTGCGACTGGTGGCACCGGCTCGGCTGGTGCAACTGGTACCACTGGACCTGCTGGCGCAACGGGCTCGACTGGTTCGACCGGTTCGCAAGGTGCCACTGGTTCGCAAGGCGCAGCTGGTGCAACTGGTCCCGCAGGTGCGACAGGACCTGTCGGCGCAACTGGCTCAGCTGGTCCACAGGGAATTAAAGGCGACACTGGCAACACGGGCCCCGCCGGCGCTACCGGACCCGCTGGAGCTACTGGTTCCGCCGGCACGCAAGGCCCACAGGGTCCAGTCGGTCCTCAAGGTCCGGCAGGGGCCGATCCTCTCCGATTCGGAATCCTTACCGTGAGAGAAGGCAAGCCAGCACCTGTCGGATATACAAAGCTAGGAACAACGACCTATTCGATTAAAAAGTCTACCGGCGCTATTGCGACGGTGACTGTGGATGTCTACCAGAAGGACTAGTAACTTTGGCTACAGTGGTTAGGGTGGGCTAAACAGTCTTAGCATTTCCAGAGCTAGCTTAGGACCGATACCGCTCTCTTCATGTTTGAAGTAGACAAAGGTATTAGTCCAGTTAGTTCCATCGCGCTTGACCGTCTGGACCCAACGCTCTACGTCCTTGAAAGTAAAATCTTCCCGACGTAGTCGTAAATAGCCGAAATTGGCCGTGGAGACGAATGGCGTGCTGAGCTTGTCGCTTTCGGCAATGCAAAGCGCAACGTTGTGTGCTTTCAGTTCGTTGAAAACTTCGTCGTCGAACCACGACGCGTGTCGAAATTCAAAGGCGGCGCGCATTTCGCTGGGAAAACAGCGAATAAAATCACCAAGCAGCGAAGTATCTTTCTTCAGAAATGGTGGCAGCTGAAACAGGATGGGCCCCAAGCGTTGTCGCAATCCGGAGACGACTTTGTAAAAATAAGTCAGGGTATCGTCGCAACCTTTTAACTTCGCAAAATGCGTGATTTTCTGTGGCGCCTTCAGGGCGAACATAAACTTCTCCGGCGTCAGTTTGCACCAGTTCTCGATTGTCTTCGGACTTGGTATGCGACGGAAGGTGTAGTTGATCTCAGTGGTAGAAAATCGTTCGGCGTAAAAGGGCAACATTTTCGCCGCTGATAGATCTTCCGGATAGAAGGTTCCTTTCCATTCGGAATATTGAAAACCTGAAGTGCCAACCCGCAAGTTCATAACTTTAAGACAACCTAACGACTAAGGGACGGCGAGTGCAGTGATACTTCGCTCCTTCCAGAATGTTCCAGAGACGTTTGAATTGCGTTTGTCTGTTTCCAAAATACAAGGCTGGTTCCACGAACATGACGCAAGCCTATTTGCCTGGATACCTCGATCTCATCGAGCGCGAGAGTTACTTCCTCCCAAACTCCGTAGTCGTGCCAGATAATTGCCCCGCCTGGAGCAACAAGGCGGAATGCGATGGCGGAGTCGCTGCAAACATTCTCGTAGGTATGTGATCCATCGACGAAAACGAGTCCTGCCTTTTGGTGATACGGCGACCAATCGAAACTCGAAGAATCGCCCAGCAATTGGACGATGCGCGACGCATGGGCAGACCAGGCGACATCGCAATTCCGATAGCGCGCACCGGAGATAGGCTTATTCGCAAGCTTGTACTCGCCGATATTCATGGGAAACTTTGGAACGAAATCTTTGGGCAAATCAATAGTGACGACTCGGACTTCGAGCGAAGAGTTCACCGCGAGGTTGAGGGTTGTGCGTCCGTCGAACGTTCCGATTTCGATGATGAAGCGCCCTGGCGAGACGGTGGCGGCCGCTTTCGCCAGAACTGCCAGCTCACTGATCCGCACATTGCCCTTCACTTGTTTTGTTTCAACGAGCCGTATTGTTTTAGACGGCAGGAGCGACCGCCATGATGAGCGGCGCAAGCGCGTCTTTTGTTGATGCGGATTTTTTACTCCACGTAACGCGCGGCTTTGTGCCCGGTAAGCGCGCGCCAGGAGTGAGTAAGGCAGATAAATCCAAAGCGCGTACCATGCACTTGATTTCGCGTGCGCGGATTTGAATGCATTGGCCGTCATAAGACTCTTTTTAAATCCGCAATGGCATTGTTAGGAAATTCGACCCGATCTGCATTTCAAACTTAGGTGTCTAAGGAGCTAAAAGGTTCGGGGAGTAGCTCTGCAATTCGATAAGATTTATCGCTTCCCGCAATCAGAATTTCCGCTTTGGGAGCTAGCTCGAGTATCCATTGCCGACAGGCCCCGCATGGCATCATTGTCGTCTCGGTCGAAGCATCCAGACACGCAATGGCGATCGCGCGAATATTTTTTTCGCCGGCTGAGATCGCCCCCGATAACGCCGCTCGTTCGGCACACAAGGTCAGACCGTAGCTCGCGTTTTCCACATTCACACCGAGATAGGTTCCGTTGTCTCCTAGCACCGCCGCGCCCACGCGAAATTTTGAGTAGGGAGCATAAGCCTTTCTCGCCACTTCCATAGCTGCGGCAGTAAGTTGCTTCCGTTCTTCCGGCGTCATGAATTTCTGATCATAGTTTTTTAGTTACAGCTTGCGCGAATCGTATGCCCAGTGGAGCAATGCCTGCCGTTGCTTCTTTCTGCAATTTAGATCACCACGCCGGCAATTCTTCTTGAGTTGGGCCACATGCCTCCTCACCGCGCGCCAGCGCCCGATTTGGCGCAAATCATCCACGCACCTTCGGCCCATGTAATAACGGCAATACCATTGAAACCAACCGCGTGGATCTTCCGCATAAATCCACCCTTTATCCTGCCATTCGGCCAGTGAGTTGGAAGCATTCACTTTAAAATAATTCAAATTCGGATCGTGTTCTTCGTGACAAAGTTTTGCGCGCTTAAACCAGTCCAATGGAAATTCATCGCGGCAATCTGTCATATATTTTCCGCCGAAGACACCGAGCGCCAGCATTTGCTTTGGTGTGAGTTGAGGTCGGAACGTTGATTGGAAATCTTTGCCCTTCGGTTTCGTGCGAAAATAGGCGTAGCCTTTTTGCATCAGATCGTTCACCTCGACACGGATCGGTCTCATCGCTACTGGCCAAGAGTGTTAATCATTTGCGTGAGTGTAATGAGAACGGATACGATTCGACTCATGAGGTTGCGAAAACAATTTCAATCGCCACGGAAGCTTTTTGTCAGAGCAAGGTCGCTGTGGTGGGATGATTCCGTCTGGTCCCGATGAAAACGAATCGGCTCGAAGCATTCAGCGACGGCGTCATTGCCATCATCATTACCATCATGGTGCTGGAGCTAAAACCGCCACACGATCCCGACGTTGGATCGCTCGTTAGGCTGTGGCCGACTTTTTGCGCCTACGTGCTCAGCTTCGCTATCATCGCCATTTATTGGGTCAATCATCATCATCTCATTCAACTCGTCACGCGTGTCGACGCCCGCATTCTTTGGGCGAACATGAATCTTCTTTTTTGGCTTTCAGTTGTGCCGTGGGCCACGGTTTATCTTGGCGAAAATCATCTTCTTCCGTTTCCCGTCGCGCTGTACGCGACAATTTCTACCATTGGTGCCATTTCCTTTTTCATTTTGCGCGCTTCCATCGCTCGCCACCATCGGGATCCGGAATTCAAGATCTTGGACAAAAAAATGGCGCGCAAAAACCTGACCGCGATCATCATTTACATCGGCGCAGTTGGAGCCGCATTTCTTTATGTTCCGCTTGCGCTCATCCTGATCGCGCTCCCAGCCGTGATGTATTTTTTGCCGGAACGAAGCCTCGGAAATTTGGAACAAACTTAACGTCGAAAAGTGGAATCCTTTCTTTCGCGGTGAGAAATCCCGGCGAAAATACCGAATGCGTATCAAGGCGACAAACTATCTCGATGTTGTTTCATCCTGGTGTTCCTGGGCCGAGCCGGCCTGGGCAGAATTGAAGCGGCGGTACGCAAATGGGAAAGTCGATTTTGAATGGAAGGTCGCGCTCATGGATAAGTCGGGCCTGCCGCCTTCGCGCGAGCACCTCGAATGGTTTTATCGGCGCAGCGGAATGATGATGCGTTCGCCGTTCATGTTGAATTCCAATTGGCTCGATCCGGAGCGAGGCGAATACCTTGCGCCGAATTGCGTGGCCAAAGCGGCGGAAGATTTGGGAGTGAAAGATGATCGCGTGCGCCTGGCGATCGCACATGCGGCCTTGCGCGAAGGAAAAAAGCTGGGCGATTGGGAAATTGCTGCCGCTGTTGCCGCCAAGGCCGGCGGCCTTGACGCGAAAAAATTATTAGAGCGCGCAAAATCTCCAACCGTCGAAGCAGGGGTGCGGGCGAGCTCGGTTGAATTCAATTCCTTGCAGGTCACGCAGCGTCCTACGATCGTTTTTCACAGCGAAATCGGTGACCGCGCCGTGTTTTCCGGCTTCGCTAAGGTGGAACCGTTGGCGGCAGCGCTCGATGCGATGCTTGACGATATTGAATTCTACGAAACGCACTCCGCCCACTTCGGATCGTCGCCGGCTTGAAGATTCATCTCGAATCTTGGATTGGTGTGTGCGAGATTCGTCTTGCTAGTATCTGAATGTTGCTTACAACTTCCCATCGGTTCGCAAAAGCGCGGACTCGTCGCCACGGTCTTCGCAGCCGTGACGAGGCTGGAGTGTTCGAGGAATGAATTTTCGTTGCTCGAAATTGTGCGAAGAACAGAAACACGGCGTTGCGGTTCACTCCGCGCTGCGCTGCCTTGGAGCTTTGATTTAATCTGCAACCACAAATTCGTGTAAACGGTCGAATTCGCGCCCGCGAAGTGCGGGTCATCATGGGAACAACCGCCGAGCAGTTGGGCGTGATGAAGTTGTCCGACGCGCTGCGCAAAGCTCAAAGTATTGGTCTCGATCTGGTGGAGATTGCTCCGACGGCGAATCCGCCGGTGTGCAAAATTGTCGATTTCGGAAAATTCCGTTACGACATTTCCAAACAGGAAAAGGACAAAAAGACTTCGGGAACCAAACTGAAGGAAATCAAGTTTCGCGTAAACATCGACGATCACGATTACCTGACGAAAATTCGGCACGGCGAAGAATTTCTCGACAAGGGAAACAAGGTGCGCGTGCAATTACAATTTCGCGGTCGCGAAATGGCGCACCAGGAATTCGGCATGCAGTTAATGATGAAAGTACGCGATGACCTGGCGGGCATGTCGCAAGTGGAAATGGAACCGAAAATCGCGGGCCGCAATGTCACGATGACGCTTTCACCGTTGCCAGCGAACCGCCGCAAACGCCGGTTTCAACAGCAGCTCGACGAAGCGCCGGATAAAAACGGCGCCGAGCAAATTGCCCCTAACGAGTAAGCGTTAAATCTTGTGGCGTAAGGGTCGGACGCAGTTCGTCAATTTACGCAGTCCGAGTTCGAGTCGCGTTTTCACCGTCCCCAAGGGGGTGTCGGTTTTCGCCGCGATTTCACGGTGGCTCAGCCCTTCGAAAAACGAGAGCTCAATCGCTTCGCGCTGGTAATCCGGCAGGTTTCGCATTTGCCGTTCGAGAAAACGACGCGTATCCGCCGCGCAAATATCCCGATCGATCCGACTGTGTTTCCAAGGCGCCGGTTGTTGCTCGACATGCTCTTCGAATCGGTCCTTGGCGCGACCATAGGCCTGGCGACGTCGCAAGCGGTCGATCGCGCGCCGGCGCGCCAGCGTCACCACCCAGCCCAGCGGTTTTCCCGCTTGCGGCGAGTAATGGGACGCATCCCGCCAAATCTGTAGAAAAATTTCCTGCAACACATCATCCGCTTCCGCCTCTTCGTGCACGACGTGGGTAATTACTGCTTTCAACGTCTTGCCGTAGCGGCCGTACAGTTCTTCGAGAGCAGGTTGTTTGCGGTCGGTGATCGCTTTCATCAACGCTTCATCCGTTGCCGCGCCGAGCCCATCGGTTTCGATAAGTGGCCGAATCATCGACAAAACTCCATTTTGAATTCCGAACTCTGTTGATTTTTTTGCATGATCAGTTGGTCTTTGTGTCGAAAAATATCGGACCCGCGATCTTCGCCACAATTGGAGCGAGGGCGCATTTTTTTGTAGGTGAAACTCCTACCTGCCGGATGGCGACCGATTCCGAATTGTTTTTGCCAACCGATTAGTATCGGTACATCGATTATTAAATGATGGATGACGAAGACGTGCCGGATCTGAATCCGCGAAATCCCGATGAAATTGACGAGGCGCTCATCTTCGGCAATCCCGCGACGCGGCGGAAATTCCTCAAGCAAATCGCCGGCACGAGCGCCGCAATTACTCTGGGACCAAAACTAATGGCAATTTCATCTGCAAGAGCGGCTGAGTCTGGCGCGACTGCGGCAGCGAAAGATTTGATGGACGTCCATCTCAAGATCAACGGCAAGGATTTCGCCCTGAAGCTCGATCCGCGCGTGACGTTGCTCGATGCGTTACGAGAACATTTGCATCTCACTGGTTCGAAAAAAGGCTGCGATCATGGTCAATGCGGTGCGTGCACGGTTTTGGTGAATGGTCGCCGAATTAATTCGTGTCTCAGTCTCGCGATCGTGCACGAAGGCGATGAGATCACGACGATTGAAGGTCTCGCAAAGGGCGACGAGCTGCATCCGGTGCAGGCAGCATTCATTGAGCACGATGGCTTTCAATGCGGCTACTGCACGCCGGGACAAATTTGTTCGGCTGTCGCGCTATTACAGGAAGGTCACGCCACGAGCGATCCGGAGATTCGCGAATGGATGAGCGGCAATCTTTGTCGCTGCGGCGCGTATCCAAATATTCTCGACGCGATTAAAGACGCGAAATCCAAAACGAGCGCACACGCATGAATCCATTTACGTTTTCACGCGCCGGTGATGCGCAACAGGCGGTGGCCGACATTGCAAAAAAACCGCAGGGAAAATTTCTCGGCGGCGGAACGAACCTGATCGACCTCATGAAAATGGGTGTCGAAACGCCTGCGCAGTTGATCGATATCAATCGGATTCAACTCGCGCAGGTCGAGGAATTGCCGGACGGCAAAGGCGTTCGCCTCGGCGCGCTCGCGCGGAATTCTGATGTTGCTGAGCATCCGCTGATCAAATTGCGCTATCCGGTTTTGAGCGAAGCATTTCTTTCCGGTGCGAGTCCGCAGTTGCGCAACATGGCAACGGTTGGCGGAAATCTTTTGCAGCGAACGCGCTGTTATTATTTTTACGATCCTGCATTCCCATCGTGCAATAAGCGCAAACCCGGAAGCGGATGCGGCGCGATCGATGGCTTCAACCGCATGCATGCGATTCTCGGGCAAAGCGAACAGTGCATTGCCGTTCATCCCAGCGACATGTGCGTCGCACTCGCGGCGCTCGATGCGATTGTTCGCGTGCAGGGACCGAAGGGCGAACGCGAAATTCCGCTCGTCGATTTTCACCGCCTTCCCGGAAACACGCCGGATCACGAAACGAATCTCGGCGCTGACGAACTGATCACGGCCGTCGATTTGCCGGCCTCGAAATTTGCCGTGCGTTCGCATTATCTGAAAGTGCGCGATCGCGCGAGCTACGCTTTCGCGCTCGTCAGTGCGGCGGTTGCCCTCGATCTTGGTGCCGACGGCACAATCGGCAGCGCGCGCATTGCATTGGGTGGCGTTGCGCACAAACCCTGGCGCGCCACAGCGGCCGAGAAAAAATTAACCGGTGCGAAGGCGAGTGATAAATTATTTCACGACGCGGCCAACGCAGAACTCGCGGCCGCGAAAGGCTACAAACACAATTCGTTTAAGATCGAACTGGCGAAACGCACGATCGTTCGCGCGCTGACTACGGCTGCATCGAGAGGTTGATCTTATGGAAGTAACCAACATCATGGGGCCGTCGAGAAATCGCGTGGATGGGCGATTGAAGGTGACCGGCAGCGCTAAATATTCCGTCGAGTTCGACGTGCCGCGATGCGCGCAGGCGTGGCCGGTTGTTAGCAACGTAACGAAAGGGACGATCATATCGATTGACGCGAAGGCGGCGGAGTCCGTACCGGGCGTGCTCAAAGTCCTCACGCACAAAAACGCGCCGAAGCCAAAAGAAGCTAATCCGAGCGGTCAGAGTCATGGCATTCGCAACGAAGAACGGAATCCGTTAAGTGACGACAAAATTTCGTACGCGGGCCAGTACGTTGCGCTCGTTGTCGCGCAGACAATCGAGCAGGCGTGCTATGCCGCGTCGTTAGTTCGCGTGAGCTATGCGCCGGAGAAGTTCGTGCTGACGATGGAAGCGGCCGAGCATCAGGGGGAAAAGCCAAAGGAAAATCACGGCGATGATGTTCAACTCAACAAAGGGAATGTCGATGCCGCGATGCGCAATGCGGATTTTGTAAAAGTTGAGGAAACGTACCTTACGCCGACGGAGACACACAATCCGATCGAAACGTCTGGCACGATTGCGGCCTGGGATGGCCAGGACAAATTGACGGTTTGGGATGCGACGCAGTTTGTGAAAGGTGTCCAGAGCATTCTCGCGCGCACTTACGGTTTGAAGTTGGAAAATGTCCGCGTCATCTGTCCATTTGTCGGCGGCGCTTTCGGCTGCAAAGGCGCGCTTTGGCCGCATGTCCTCCTCGCCACCATGGCGGCGAAAGAAACCGGTGTTCCGGTAAAATTTCATCTTTCGCGCAAGGAGATGTTTACCGGCACGGGACATCGCACGCCGACGCGACAAAAAATTTCGCTGGCGGCATCGCGTGACGGAAAATTACAGGCGATCCATCACGTCACCGGCACTCTCACTTCGCCGGTGGGCGAATATGTCGAATCGTGCGGCGCGCGGTCGACCGGCGTGACGTATGCGAGTCCCGCGATCCGCGTGGAGGAAACCGTTTATCCACTCAATATCGCGACTCCCACATTCATGCGCGCGCCCGGTGAATGTCCCGGGAGTTATGCGCTCGAGTCTGCGCTCGATGAACTGGCATACGCCTTAAAAATGGATCCGGTGCAATTGCGCCTAACGAATCACGCAGATAAACATCCGATCAAAGACGTGCCGTTCAGCGCCAAGCATTTAAAGGAAGCGTATCAACTCGGCGCGGAAAAATTTGGATGGGCAAAACGCAACCCGCAACCGCGTTCGATGCACGACGGGGATCTGCTCATGGGTTGGGGGATGGCGACCGCGACGTATCCGGCATACACGATGCCCGCTGCGGCAAAGGTGCAGTTGCGCGTCGATGGCAGCGCGACGGTGCAATGCGCGACGCACGATCTGGGCACGGGCGCTTACACGGCGATGACGCAAATTTCGTCGGAGCAGCTCGGCTTACCTTTTGAGAAAATTACCTTCGAGCTCGGCAAATCGGATTTTCCATTTGGTCCTGTGGCCGGCGGTTCGAATTCAACGGGCTCCGTTGGGATCGCGATTCACGATGCCGCGAAGCTCATGCACAAAGCGCTCGCGGAAATGGCGGTGAAAGATTCGAAATCGCCGCTCTATAATTTAAAAGCCGAGGACATTGCCATGGTTGCTCCCGGTCGCATTGGTTTGAAGACCGACAGCAATAAATCCGACGGTTACATCGACATCCTAAAACGCGCGGGAAAAACTTCGCTCGAAGTGCAGACCGAGTTGAAGCCACCGGAACAGAACGAGAAGATGGCGTTTCAATCCTGGGGCGCACATTTCTGTGAAGTGAAAATCGATGCTTTGCTGCCACGCGTGCAGGTGACGCGGTGGGTGGCAGTGATGAATTGCGGGCGCGTAGTCACCGCTAAACCTGCGCGTAGCCAGATTCTTGGCGGCACCATCATGGGTATCGGCATGGCGCTCACGGAAGAAACCGTCTACGACCCGCATACCGGAATGCCGGCGACAGCGAACCTCGCTGATTATCACGTGCCCGTGAACGCCGATGCGCCGCCGATCGAAGTTTATTTTGTCGGCGAACCCGATTTTGCATTCAATCCGATTGGGGCGCGTGGAATGGGTGAGATTGGAATCACGGGTGCAGCGGCCGCGGTGGCGAACGCTGTTTTTCATGCCACAGGAAAACGGGTGCGTGATCTGCCTATCACACCGGATAAACTAATTTAGCAATGGCATTGCCGTCCTGCGCATGAAGGAAATTCCGGACATTCTTAACGCTTTCAGTAAACGGCGAGGCGAATCGCTGGCGCTCGCGACACTCGTTAGGGCACGTGGTTCGAGTTATCGTCGTCCTGGTGCGCGCATGCTGATCGGTCGTGATGGATTCGCGGTCGGATCGCTCAGCGGCGGTTGTTTGGAAGAAGAAGTCTCGCTGCTTGCGCGCGACGTGATTGAAACGGGCGAACCCAGCCTGGTCGCCTTTGATATGCGTCGTCGATTTGGTTGTAATGGCGACATCGAAGTTTTTATCGAGCGACTGAATGAGAAATTTCTCGACGATCTTGCGCAACATTTTGCTCTCCGCCGAAGCTGCGTGGCCGTTACCAATTTCAGCGACCGCTCGTGCAAGATGGAGACTCGAATCGCTGAAGCAGGCGAGGAGATCTCGGTCGATTCTTTTCAACATCGCATCGATCCGCCGATTCAGTTCTTGGTCATCGGAAGCGGACATGACACACTTCCGTTTCGTCCGCTCTGCGAGTTGCTTGGTTGGCAACTCATCGAAGCCGAAAACGTCACGCAACTTCCGGAAATCCTCGATGCGTGGACGGCTGCGATTGTGAAAACGCATAACTACGGTCGCGATTTTGCCGCGCTGCAGAAGTTGGTGCCGTTGGGCTTGCGTTATTTGGGTTTGATCGGTCCGCGCCGGCGACGCGATCAATTGCTGGCCGATCTGTTCGATCTCACCGGTCCAATTGATGCGGAACTCTTCGCACCGGCGGGGCTCGATCTCGGCGCGGAAACGCCGGAGGAGATCGCGCTCGCTATCGTCGCTGAAATACAAAGCGTGTTTGCCGCAGCGTCGGTCGAATCGTTACGCAATCGCAAAGCGCCCATTCACGCGATCAGTTATAATTTGCCGAAAGTCGCGGCCACGACTCGTTAGGCGAATGGAAAGAGTCGGCGCGATTATTCTCGCGGCGGGAAGTTCCTCGCGCCTCGGTCAACCGAAACAGCTGCTGCAATTTCGAGGCAAAACATTATTGCGCCACATGGTCGAGGCGGCCGCAACGGCTGGTTGTCAGCCGATCGCAGTGGTCGTGGGCGCAGAGCGCGATCGTATTTCAAAAGAACTGGCCGAGACCAAACAATTTCTCGTGGAAAATGAGACGTGGCATCGCGGCATCGGGAATTCCATTCGTGCGGGTCTTCGCGCAGTAGTTGCTGCCAATCCAAATATCGAGGCGATTGTTCTGCTTACTTGCGATCAACCGCTAGTCGGCGCCGAAACCATCACGGCTTTGAAAACACGACAGGCAGAAACCCAAAAGCCGATCGTCGCTTCTGCTTATGCTGGAACGCTGGGCATTCCCGCTTTATTCGCGTGCGCATATTTTAATGAACTATTCGCGCTCGACGATGAGGCGGGTGCCAAACGAGTCATCTTCGATCACAGAGACAACGTCGCCGAATATCAGTTTCCTCGCGGCGCGATTGATATCGACACGCCGGCAGACTACGAACAACTCGTTAGGCAAGATGGCGTTTAATGTCCGCCGCCAAAAAATTTCCGAAATGATTGAATGAACTTGTTGGGAAGCGCAGCCGCTTTTTGTCCAGCATCCTGCAATTTTTGCACAAGCTGCGTTTGTCCACCGCCGTGATCCTGGCAGGGAACGGTTGGAACTTTATCGGCTGGCAAAGTGATTTCGTATGCAGTGCCCGCGGCCTGGCATCCGGTGGTCGCGAGCTGGTTGGAGAACGAACAAACCACTGCACGCGCAAGCGGCATGGTCGGTTGCAGTTCCTCCGCGGGATAACGTTGCGATGCTTTCATCATCACTTGAGTCCAAACCGGCAGCGCGAGCGCCGCGCCGTAACCGTGCGGAATGATTGTGGTCGGCTGATCAAAACCAACCCAGACACCGCAGGTCAACGCGCTCGTGTAACCGACGAACCACGCATCTTTGTAATCGTTCGTCGTTCCCGTTTTTCCCGCTGCCGGTAACTTGAAGCCTAACGAACGCGCACTCGCCGCCGTGCCGTGCGTCATCACTTCCTCCATCAATTGCGACGTCATCCAGCATCCGCTTGGATCGAGAGTGGGCAACGAAACGTGCGCGGCGCGATAAATGGGATTGTGATCGGGATCGTCGATGCGTTCGATGACGTAGGCTTGTTTGCGCACGCCAGCGTTTGGATAAACCGTGTAGGCTGCGGTCAAATCTTTAAGATCGGTCTCGAACGATCCGATGTAAATCGCGGGGACGTGCGGAACGTTTTGCCCTAGTCCCAGCGTGCTGGCGAGTTTCTGCACATCATCGAGCCGAGCGAATTCGCCGATGCGCACGCTCATGGTATTGCGCGAATGGATCAGACCGTAGGACGCCGGTTCCACTCCGCCGTACGTGCCGTCGGAATTTCCCGGCGACCAGTTGCCTGCGCCGGTAATTTCTCCCGGCTGGATCGGGCCGTCACTGATGTTCGCGCCGGGCAAAATGCCGTGCATGAAAGCAAGAGTGTAAACGAACGGCTTGAAGGAAGAACCGATCTGACGATTCGCAGGCGCGAGCGCGCGATTGAATTTACTCTGCGCATAATCGCGTCCGCCCACGAGTGCGCGAATCCCGCCACTTGCATTGTCGATCGCAACGAGTGCACCTTCCAGATACGGCATCGCGGCATCAGGCCCGTCGTCGGGCGCGCGATAATCTGCTTTTTGGGGATGCCGAAAGTTGGATTGCTTTTCTATTTTGCCGAGCTGCATTTCCAGCGCGCTCGCCGCCGTCGCTTGAACGCTGGAGTCGAGCGTGGTGTAAATATAAAGACCGCCATTATCGATTTGATCCTGCGTCAGCAGCAGGTTCAGGTCGCGTTGGACCGCATCCATCGCGTAATTTTCCTGGATCATCGGCAACCGTTTCGGATGCGAGGTGACTTTTGTGAGTTTCGCTTCCTGCGCTTGCGTCGCGGAAACTTTTTTCAACTCCAACATGCGGTCGACTACGGTGTCGCGCTGGATCGCCGCGCCCTTGGGATTTTTCAGCGGCGAATATCGATTCGGTCCACGAATGATTCCGGCGAGCAAAGCGGCTTCCGACAAATTCAGTTTCGATGCGTCCTTGCCGAAGTAGGCCTGCGTCGCTGTTTCAATTCCGTAGCACCCGGAACCGAAATAAATCCGGTTCATGTAGAGCTCGAGAATTTGCTGCTTCGTGTATTCGCGCTCGATCCGAAACGCGACCATCGCTTCCAGTATTTTGCGAGTAATGGTGCGGCCGCCGAGCGGAAGACTATTGCGAGCGAGTTGTTGCGTGATGCTGCTGGCGCCTTCCTTGGCTGAGCGCGTGACAAGATCGCGATAAACCGCGCGCACGATACCGCGCCAATCGACGCCGCTATGCTCGAAGAAACGCGTGTCCTCGCGCGCGATCAACGCGTCGACGAATAGCGGCGAAACTTCATTGAACGAGACTTTTAATCGATTCGCTCCCGCGAGGCGGCTGTAGATTTTGCCATCAACATCGAAGACCGTGTTGCGCTCGGGCATTTCGCCCAGGCGTTTCATGTCGAAAGTTTGCGCCCATGCGCCAAAGAAAATGATGACGCCGAAACCGACCGCCAAAGGAATCAGGAGCAGCGCCAGCTTCCAATTGAGGAAACGGCGTCGCTTGCGCTTGGAGCCTTCGCGTTTATTCGACGGAGGATAGCGCGCGAAAAGTTTCATCGTCGAAAAGCTAAAGCGATGAAAGGTTGAAGCGGAAAATCGCCTTCACGCTCCCGTCTCAACGGTGCAACGACTAGAGCCGCAGTTTTACGGCAGCTTCATGCTGCTCGGGAGGGCAGGGAGCGTTCGTTGGAACAGCTGTTTCCGCGTCGCTCGAGGCAACGAGGTTGTTTGCGATCAAATAATTTTCGACGTCTTCTCCGCTCACGTCGGGAAGCATTTTGCCGTTGATCTCCACGCAAGGTGAAAGCGGCTGGCCGCTCTTCGTTTCCATCTCCCAACGAAAAGCCGGATTCTGAATGATGTCTTTTTCGGTAAACTTGAGATTATATTTGGTGAGCACGGCGCGGACTCCGGCGCTCCAGCCGCATGTGGTCTTGAGGTAAGCAGTGATTTCGGGCGTATCCATTTCCGTTAAACTTAGCACGCGGTTGGTATATTTCATCAACCGCATTTGCAAAACGTCCATGGGACGCTAGCCAGTAGATATGAGTTTTACTTTGCAAATTGGCGATCGCGCGCCCGATTTTAGTTTGCCAGCGACGGATGGAAAAACTTACTCGCTCTCAGACTTCGCCAACGATCCGGTGCTGGTTGTTTTCTTCACCTGCAATCACTGCCCCTACGTGACCGGATCCGATGAATCGACGCGAAAGACCGCAGAAAAATTTGCGCCACGCGGCGTGCGTTTTGTCGCGATCAATTCCAACAGCGAGAACACGTATGCGGAAGATGATTTCGCGCACATGGTCGTGCGGATGAAAGAAAACAAATTCCCGTGGCTCTATCTGCACGATGAATCGCAGGACATCGCGCGTGCGTATGGCGCCTTACGTACGCCGCACTTTTACGTTTTCGATCGCGATCGCAAACTTATTTATACGGGCCGCGCCCTTGATAAACCACGCCAGGCGGATCGGGCATCAACGAAGGATTTGGAACAGGCCTTGGAAGAACATCTTTCGGGCAAACCAATTAGCGCTGCGGTGACGAATCCAATCGGCTGCAACGTGAAATGGGACGGCCGCGATGCGCATTGGATGCCCGCTGACGCGTGCGATTTGGTCTGAACCTTATTCCCGCTTCGGTTTCAACAGCGGGAATAGAATCACGTCGCGAATCGATTCCGCGCCGGTAAGGAGCATCGTCAGGCGATCGATGCCGAGACCAAAGCCGCCGGCCGGCGGCATGCCGTGTTCGAGCGCGAGGAGAAATTCTTCATCGATCTTTTGCGTTTCTTCGCCGGCCTGCTCGATCAAGCGCTGACGTTGCGTGATCGGATCGTTGAGCTCGGAATAACCGGGCGAAAGTTCCTGGCCGTTGATGATGAGTTCGTAAACATCGACTAACGATTCGTCCTCCAGATTTTGTTTGGCCAGCGGGACCAACTCCTTTGGGCAATGCGTCACGAAAAGTGGATCGAATGTTTTTTCTTCCACCAATTTTTCGAAAATCTGCTGCGTCACTTCGTAATCGGCCATGCGCGGATTGATCTCGACGTTGAGTTCCCGGGCGCGTTCGCGTCGTTTATCGGGGTCGTAATCGAACCATTGCGGATCGATTTCGCGAATAAGATCGCGATAACGCGCGCGTCGCCACGGACGTTTCAGATTGATCGTGCGCGCGACGTTTCCTTCCGCATCACGATGCTCGATCTGGAGGGATGGGCTCTGTCCCGTCCTAGGATGCGCAGAAACGCGTCCTTCCGGCGAATCGATATTGGGACGGGACAGAGCCCGTCCCTCCAGCATCTCAGCGAGATGACAGATTAGTTCTTCCACCAAATCCGCAATCTTCTCGAAATCGGCGTAGGCCCAATATGCCTCGAGCATGGTGAACTCCGGATTGTGTTTTCGCGAAATGCCTTCATTCCGGAAATTGCGATTGAGTTCGAAAACTTTGTTGAAACCGCCGACGAGCAGTCGCTTCAAATACAGTTCAGGCGCGATGCGGAGATAAAGATCGAGACTAAGCGCTTTGTGATGCGTGCGAAATGGCTCCGCGGCGGCGCCACCCGCGACCGTCTGCAACATCGGCGTTTCCACTTCGAGAAAGCCGCGCTCTTCCAGAAAGTGACGAATCTCGCGCATAATTACGATCCGCTTTTCGAAGACGGTTCGCGATTGTTCGTTAGTCAGGAGATCGAGATAACGCTGCCGGTAACGCGCTTCCACATCCTGCAGGCCATGCCATTTTTCCGGAAGCGGCCGTAAAGATTTTCCCAAGACTTCCAGCTTGCGAACCTTCAAGCTTGGCTCGCCTGTCTTTGTCACGAAGCATTCGCCTTCGACCCCGATAAAATCGCCAATATCGAGCAGATCGAAGATTTCCATCATCTCCGATCCTAATTCCTTGGCCTGAACGTAAGCCTGTATGCGCCCGGTCGAATCGCGCAGATCGACAAAGTGGCTCTTGCCCATGTTGCGATGCGCAGTGATGCGGCCGGCGGCGCGGAGCGTTTCGCCCTCGGTAAATTTTTCATGCACCTGCGCGATGCTTCCGCTCGTTTCGAATGCCGTTCCGAAAGGCGCGACGCCGAGTGCTCGCAATTTCTCGAGCTTTTCCCGGCGCAGCGCGATCAGATCACTTTCTTCGTCCATTTCAAAGGACCGACTGTAGACAGAAAGTGTGGATTTAACAGGAGGAAGAGCGCCTGTCCGGGATGAACTTTGAATTTGCAATCAGCACATTCGCAGCGAAATAGTTCGCCCCGTTGCGCAAAAGCTGCTGCGCAATGACGTTAACCCGAACACGCAGGATTTTCTCATGGCTACAAAAATGCCCGAAACAACTTCAAAAATTGGCGGGCCCTTAGTAAAACAATTTTCAATTTTTCTGACCAACAAAGTCGGCGCCATGCTCGACATTGTGAAGCTGCTCAATCTTCACCAAACATCGGTCGTGGCGTTGAGCATCTCGGAATCGACCGACTCTGCGATCGCGCGCATCGTCGTGAGCGATCCAGATCGCGTCCTTGAGCTTTTTAAGAAAAACAACATACCCTTTGGCGTTTGCGAAATGGTGGTGGTGGAAATGCACGAGGTCGCAACCCAGCTCTCCAAATTGCTGGCCGCGCTCCTGATGGCGGAAGTGAATGTGCATTTTACTTATCCGTTGCTTACGCGCCCGCGCGGTTACGCTGCGCTCGCTTTGCATTTGGACGATACGGAATGCGCCTCTTCCGTTCTGCTGGGTGAAGGATTTAAATTACTGAGCCAGGCCGATATTTCGCGCTGAGTTGACAGCGCGGCGGCGCGTTTACAGAATTTCAGGATAAACCATGCATGCTCTGCCATTCTCTTCCGCCTTGCGTTCCGATAAAACGCTCGCGGTAGCGCTTGGCTTTGTCGCGCTCTTCGGCGTGGCTCAGCTCGGAGCCGTGGCATATTATTATGCGGCGCAAACGCATGCCGCCTACAAACTGGCGCAACCGCCAACAAATTCGTTTTCGACATCAACGCTTCCCGCCACGGAAGAATCAAACGTAGCCACCACTCCGCAAAGTTCAGTGGCACCGACCGTCGCGGCGACGCAGGGTTCCGTTTCGGCAGCTGATCGTTTGTTGCGTCAGGCGCGGAAACTTCGTGAGCGCGGCGATACGACCACGGCACTCGCACGTTTACAGGAAGCCGTGCAGCAGGATCCGAAGAACGCGAATGCTCTCGCGGAGATCGCGATGATTTACGAATCGATCCAGCTCTTTGACCGTTCGAATGAAACATGGCGGCGCGTGCAGGAGCTCGGTCCATCCGCCGGCGCGCTCTATGAATTGGCGGATATGAAATTAAAGATGGGCGTTCCTTCGACGGCGAGCACGCCCAACGCAGCGGCATTGCCCTTCGGCGCCGATGGAATTCCTGACGGTTCTACTTTCGGAATTACCGAAGTAACGCCGACCCAGACGAACGATGCGGAGGCCGACATGCATCTGGTCTTACGCGTAGCGGTGAAAAAACGGCCTGAGACTGCGATCGATTATACGAAAGTAAAGATACAGGTATTTTTCTACGACACCGCGGACAACAATCAGCGCGTCGTTCTAACAGATGCGGATGTGAGTTATGAATGGCTCACTCCCAATCATAATTGGCAGGAAGCGAATCCGGAAATCCTCGCCGTGACTTATTTGCGTGCGAAAAAAGATGCGCTCACTTCTGATGCGGCGGTGACCGCGGCCGCTTCTGCCGTGACGCCGCCGATGCCGGGAAAGAAAGCTCGACCGGCGAAATCGCCGCCGCCGGATTCGGCGGAAACCGGCCCGCGGAAATATCTCGGATATATCGTGCGCGTTTACTACAAGGACCAGTTGCAGGCAGTCCGCGCGGATCCAAATCGGCTCTTGAGTCTTTTCCCACCGCCTTTCACCGCGCCGACGCAGTGATGCAATTGCTCATCGTGCACAGCGATGCCGATCTCGGCAAACAGCTGTTGCAAGTGGTGAAGGATTATACGGCGCACGAGTGTGACCTTGTCTCTAGCGGCGACGAAGCGATAACCTGGGCCGGACAGAAACAGCAATGCGAATTTTTGCTGACGCAATTAGACGCGGAAAGGATCGACGGATTTTCGCTTGGCGGATCGTTCAGCGAAGTTTTTCCAAAATTGCAGACCGCCTTTTTCCCGAACTATTCGGCGGCCGAAGAACGTTTGGACGTCAACGAAACGAAAGTGTTCCCGGAGCCCATCGACGGCGAGCGGATGTTAAAGGCGATTGCGCGCGCGGAAAAAGCAGCGACGGAAGGCCGCGATCTATTTCACGCGGTCGATCTTTTGCAGATGTGCTGCCTGAGCCGCAAGAGCGGCGCCATCCAAATGGTCTGCGCGCAGAAGATTGGCGTCGTCTATTTGCGCGGGGGCGCAATTCTCCAGGCGGAGACCGACGACGCTGAAGCCAAAGATGCGCTATCGGAAATTGCAGGATGGAGTTCGGTGGAATTCGCTTTCGACAGCTCGGTCACGATTCCGATACGCTCGATCACGCGGACGTGGCATGAAGTGTTGATCGAAGCCGTGCTCCGCAGTAAACAGCGAAAGGTCACGCCGCGAAATTGATGCTGGCCGAGCGGCGTTCTTTTTTTGAACTGACGGCGTCGCTTTTATCTCCAACCATGTCGATTACCTTACGCGCCGTGAAGAGAAGCATCCTCCTTTTGTCCGCCCTAATTTTTCTGGCGGGCTCGGTGCATGCTCAGATTCAAGTGGAATTGAAATTGAAACGCCTGCAATACATCGCTTACGAACCGGTCTTCGCGACTCTGGCCATTACCAATCTGGCTGGCCGAGACGTAGAGCTGCATGACGATCGCGGCCAGCACTGGTTTGGATTTGAAGTCAGCGGAAAAGACGGCCAGACGATTGGGATGGCGAAAGCGTCGAAAGCCGATCCGCCACTCTTGGTAGAATCGGGCAAAACGGTTGTGCGAAAAATTGATCTAACTCCACTCTATCCGGTGCACGATCCCGGGACTTATCATGTACGCGCCAATGTTTACTTCGCGGATCTGAATAAATTTTTCTATTCGTCTGCAAAAGCATTTCAGGTCATTCACGCGCGTCCGATTTGGCAGACTACCGTGGGCGTGCCGGAAGGAAATGCCGAGGCCGGCAGTCCCCACACTTATTCTCTTTTGAGCAATCGTTTCGCCGATCACACTTCCCTTTATATTCGTGTGGAAAATAAAGACACGGGCGTTGTCTATTCCACCTACTCGTTAGGGCGAATCATCGCTTACGACGAACCGCAGAAGGAAATCGACCGCGCCAATCAATTGCACATTCTGCATTGCAGCGCGCCGCGAACCTGGTCTTACTCGCACATTGGTCTCAATGGCGAACTGCTCAAACAGGAAACATTCATGGAAACGAAAACTCGCCCACAGTTGCGACGGTCTTCCGGAGGTGACATCGCGGTGAGCGGCGGAATGCGCGATATCCCGGCGACGCAAACTGCGCGCGGTGCTGCGCCCAAGCTTTCCTCCCGGCCTGCGAATATGCCGAAAGAGGAGGAACAATAATCCAGGCGGCGGCCGTTCGTTAGGCCAATGAGACGGATCGTCGTCGTTTCCAATCACACGTGATGCAATTTATTTCGAGAATAAATCAAAGATTTCTGCAGCGCGCTCTCATTTGGGTGACTGCGTTTTGTCTCGCTTTCGGCACCACCGCCCTCGCGCGGGCGAAAAGCAAATCGAATACACGCGATCAAGGATCGAGAGTTTCGAAAGCTGCCATTGTGGTGATTGATGCCGGCCACGGTGGTTTCGACCGCGGTGGAATTCCGGGCCAGCGCGTGCCGGAAAAAGACATGGCCCTCGACGTGGCGCTGCGGTTGCGAGCCAAGTTGCGGGCGGCCGGTTATATCGTGGTGATGACGCGCGACACCGATGTCTTCGTTCCGCTCCCCGGGCGTGTGGCCATAGCCAATTCTTATCGCAACGGCATTTTTGTCTGCATTCATTTCAACTCCGCGAGTCGCGCCGGGGCGAATGGAATCGAGACTTATTATTACCGAAGCGACAGCGCGACGCTGGCGTCCAACATTCATAAAAATTTGATCGGCGGCGCTCCTTCAGAAAATCGCGGGATTCGGCGGCGTGGTTATTACGTGTTGCGCAAAACAGCGATCCCGGGCGTGCTGGTGGAATGCGGTTTTCTCACGAACCCGACCGAAGCCCGACTCGCGCAAACAATCGCTTACCGGGAAAAGTTAGCGGAAGAAATCACGCGAGGAATAGCAGGAAAACCTCCGTTAGTGCAGCGCGAGCCGGCGTCTCGACACTATCCGGCGGCGACGGAAGTAGAGCGCCAATCTTTTAACGGATATATGGGCACAGACTTCGTGCGTGTTCCGCCAGAACGCACGTCTCGATATCACCGGCGATCGTCCAAATCTTCCCATAAGAGAAAATCCTCGAAGAGTTCCGGAAGCAGCAGCAAGAAAAAAAAGAGCACGAAGAAATCGGAGAATTAATTGGACTCGCCGATCGTAACTGGCGCGGAGATGCGCGCCGCGGAAAAGGCTGCATTTGATCGCGACATCACAGCGGAAGCGCTCATGGATGAAGCGGGCGCCGGCATCGCGCGCGCGGTCAAGTGTTTTTTTCCGGAGCCGGGACGCTGCATTGTTTTCGCGGGTAAAGGCAACAACGCGGGTGACGCCTTAGTCGCCGCGGAACATCTGGTGCGAAATGGTTGGAACGTCGAGACGCGTCTCTTTTTTGAAGAACAGGATTGCGGCGATTTGATGCGAAAGAAATTGCGGGAGCTCCGCACTTCTCAAAGTGGGATGGGCCTTATCCCCCCGACAGGCGCGCCACCGAAGCCGTTCCAACATTTCATTATCCTCGATGGCCTGCTTGGGATCGGCGCAAAGCCGCCTTTGCGCGAACCGATACGTAAAGCCTGCCGCGAGATTAACCGGCTGCGCACCAGGGAGAACGCTTACGTTTTTGCGATCGATCTCCCGACGGGAATCGATGGCGATTCCGGAAAAGCAGATCGCGATTGCGTCGTCGCAGATTTTACAGTCACAATTGGTTTCGCGAAGCGCGGCTTGATTGCCGACCACGCGGCGAACTTCGTCGGCCGGCTGGAAGTCGTGCCTCTCGCAAATCTCTCGGCTTCGCAAAAGAAAAGGAACGAAGTCGTAGCGACAGCTGCCGCGTTGCAAACCCTGTTGCCGCGCCGCCGATACGATGTTCACAAAAACCAATTCTCTCGTGTCGGGATCGTGGCTGGGTCGAAAGGTTTTACTGGTGCCGCGATCATGTGTTCGTTAGGCGCATTGCGCGCCGGCGCCGGTTTGGTAGAGCTTTTCGTTCCGGAAGAAATCTACGAAATGGTGGCCGCGGCGGCGGCGCCGGAAACGATGGTGAAAGCGATTCGTTCGTATGCTGATTTGCCTAACGAATCGGTTGACGTGTGGGGCATTGGGCCTGGCCTTAGAAAAAAGCACGCAGAGGAAATCATTGGCCTTATTCAATCCGCGCGGCAACCGATGGTGGTCGATGCCGATGCGTTGAATGTTCTTTCCGGCAAGACGTCTGTCCTGAAAAAATGCAAAGGACCGCGCTTGCTCACGCCGCATCCCGGCGAAATGAAGCGTCTCCTAAAAACGGGAAAAGAAACACGCGCGCAGATCGCAAAACATTTTTGCAGCAAATTTCCCGTCACACTTCTCTTTAAAGGTAGCCGAACCATTGTGGCGGAACGCGACCGTCCTTTTAGTTACAACACGACTGGAAATCCCGGAATGGCTACCGGCGGCATGGGCGATGTGCTAACGGGCGTTTGCACAGCGTTGATCGGTCAAAAGCTTTCGCCTTACGATGCGGCTAGAGTTGGTTCCTGGCTTTGCGGACGGGCGGCGGAAATTTCCGTCTTTCAGGGTAATTGCAGCGAGGAATCGCTTTTGCCACGCGATGTGCTCAAACATCTTGGCGCAGCTTTTGACGACCTCAGAAACGCGCTGAGCTAGCGCGCGCGAATTCGCCCGCCGTTTCGAATTTGTGTAGATTGCTTTTTCAATATGGCCTTTGACTCGACTGAGACTCAGCTCGCCCCGCCGCCTCAAACAAGAGGCAGCAAAATAAAGAAGACGCTCGGCCCGATCGGCGTAGCCGGCGCCATCGTTCTCAAGTTCCTCGCAAAAATAAAATTCATTCTGCCGATCTTGTTGAAAACAGGCGGCTCCATGCTGATCACGGTCGGCGTTTACGCAATGGTCTGGGGTTGGAGGTTCGCCGTTGGATTCGTCATCCTGATATTTTTGCACGAGTGCGGCCACCTCATTGTCGCAAAAAAATTCGGACTCAAAGTGAGCGCGCCAATGTTCATCCCATTTTTTGGCGCCTTCATCCTTCTCAAAGAAGCGCCGCGCAACGCCTGGATGGAAGCGTGTGTGGGAATCGGCGGACCGATGTTTGGTTCGATGGCGGCGCTTTTCTGTCATGCCGTCGGAATGCATTTTAACTTCCCGTTATTTATTGCGCTCGCTTACATCGGTTATTTTTTGAATCTGTTTAATCTCGCGCCTGTCGGTATGCTTGATGGCGGCCGAATCGTCACCGCGCTTTCGCCATGGCTTTGGCTGCCCGGTTTTGTCCTACTGGGGTGGCTTGGGCTGACTCATCCGAACTTCATCATCTGGCTCGTGTTGATCATGTCGTTGCCGAGAGTTTTTTCGCTTTTTCGCAAACGCAGCGCGGAAGAGCAGCGCTACTTTGAAGTACCGTCGGCGCAACGCTGGATTATGGGCGGAATGTATTTTGGCCTCGCCGCTGCCCTTATTGTCTTCATGCACATCGCTCAAGTGCAGTTGCAAAGCATTCCGCATCCGACCCCGCGTCACACCGAACAAATCCTGCGCTGACTTTTATCGTTTGCTTGACGATTCGTTAGGCGTGGAAGCAACCAATTTCTGGAAACGCGGATCATTCCGAATCAAATCCCATTCCCAGCGTTTGCGCAGATCGTTAAGGGTGATGCTGTAATCGGCGCTATCAACCGCGCCCGGTGTTTTGAGCAAGCGCTCGAGCAACGGCAGAGCAAGATCGCGTTCGCCGACACGCGCATAGATCAAAGCGAGATACGCCTGCATGAGCGCGCCGTCGGTGGCGTCTTTTGATTCCGGTTTTAATTCGGTCGCGCGCAGGCCTTCCCGAATCGCCTCCTCTTTGCGATTCATGAATGCATTTACCAATCCGAGATTCGCATGTCGTTCGGCGCTATCAGGCGCTTCTTTCACGGCAGTTTCGAAAACGCCGCGCGCCGATTCGAAATTTTTTGCAGCCGCCGCGGTATCGCCTCGGGCCAATGCGATACAGCCAGCAAGAAAACTTTTGGGCGTTCCACCGCCGTTGAGATAATCGACTGTTGTGAGAGCAGTATTTTTCAACGCTTGCTCCGCGACGGGGAAATTGCGATCGAGCATCGCGGATTCCCAGCGGCATGAAGTCACGATGCCATCCGGGTCGACACCAAAAGGAATTTGTGCGAGCTGCGATTTCAACTCCGATGTAGTTCCTTTCCACCAGAAATCGACGTAACCGCGCTGGACTTTCGCGACCACGGAATCGGGCGCCATCGCGCGCAGACGATCGCCGGCGCGCGCTGCTTCCGGCCAACGACGCAACGCGGTGTTCGTGAAAACGAGATTGCGCACAATGTTTGGATTCTGCGGATCGATCCGCGCGATTCGTCCGTATGCGTCGAGCGATTCCTGCCAACGGCCCTGCCGGCGCTCTATTGCGGCAATGAGATTTCCGACCTGACCGTCGTTAGGCAAAAGTTTTTGTGCGGTTTCAAATTCGGCGAGAGCGCCGACGTAATCCCCATCGATCCAATAGATGCATTGACCGAGGGCAAAATGGCCTTCGCCCAGATCCGGTTGCAAACGGAGCGCGGTCTGCGCCGCGTTTTTCGCTTTGATCGCCCACGACAAAAGCGGTTCGTGGAAATGATAAATCTCCGCATAGGTGGAAGCGAGATGCGCGTGCGCGAGAGCGAAATTCGGGTCAAATGCGATCGCCTGCGTAAAGAGTTGTTCGGCGCGCTTGTAATCCTGGAGCAAGGTGTCCGGACCTTGTTCGTAAGGCAGCGCGCGCAGGTAGAGATCGTAGGCTTCCGCGTTTTCTGTTGGTTTTTGCGCGACACGAACTTTTTCCTCGGGTGTGAGCGTTGCGCGCAACGCATCCGCAATCTTGGTCGCGAGCTCACCTTCGATGCCTAACGAATCGGCAAGGGTGCGATCGTAGCGGTTCGCCCACAAGTGACGATCGCGCTTTGCGTCAATCAACTGCACGTTCACGGCCACGCGGTTACCGACGCGGCGCACACTGCCTTCGAGAATATTCGCTACGCCAAGCGCCTGGGCGATCTCCTTGATGTTACGCGAACCGCTATCGCGATATTTCATCACGCTCGTGCGACTGATCACAATGAGGTCCTGGATTTTCGCCAGGCTGGTAAGCAGATCGTCCTGCAAACCATCAGCGAAAAACGCGTTGTCTTTTTGGTCGCTGAGATTTTTGAATGGAAGAACGGCGATACTTTTTGGCGGCGCGACAAAAGTCGTGGACTGATTGTTGTGACGCGGAATTAAAAATGGAATGAGAGCGGCCGCGATTGCCATTAAGGCTGCAGCAAACCAAAGAATCTTTCGCTTTTTAAATCGACTCGATCGCGTCGCGGCGTCCGCACGTTCGGTGGCCTTGCTTTCACGCAACCGTTCCAGTTTGGACGGCAGCGCGGGATTGCCGGCTTCATCGGTGCAAAGACTTGTGACCTGAACTTTGACGCCGTGCTTGACTTCGACTTCCCCGAGATCGTGCAGGTTGTCACGCCAGTGACTGTATTGCGCGAGGTCTTCGGCGACTCGTTGCGAAAGCAGGATGTGGCCCGCATCGCCGCAATCCATCACCCGCTGCGCGATATTGATACCGGCGCCGGCGACGTTGGATTGGTCGTTCACATCGGTGATCCTGCTCACCGGACCGCTGTGAATTCCCATGCGCAGCCGGATATGAGTATTGTTTTGTAACGCATCGCAGATTTCGAGGGCGCACTTTACCGGCGCTTCGGGATTGGTAAAAAACGCGAGTACTATTCCGTCACCCGTGGGAAGTCGGATTAATTTTTGGACTGCCTCCGCGTTTCGAAATTGCTCTGTCTTGCGAACGATCTGGTTGAGTTCGTCCAAAATGTCGCGCTGCTCGTTGATCAACAATTTGGAATAGCCGACGACGTCCATGAAAAGAACGTGCGCGATTTCGAGCTCGAAACCCGATGGCGAATTCGTGGGCATGAAGTGCCGTTAGTGAATTGTCTTCGGCTCCGGGCCAGTCAGGATTTTCTGAAAACGCGGATCGTGTCTGAGAGGATCCCATTCCCAGCGTGTCCGTAAATCCGAAAGAGTAATGCTGTCGGCCGCATAATCGACGGCAAATGGAACGGTGAGGAGATGTTCGATTTCGGAAATGGCTTGATCGGTTTTGCCCGTGCGCGCCAGAACGAGAGCGTGGAACCCGAGCACAACCGCGCCATCGATCGCGTCTCGTGAAAGCGGTCTCGACTCGACCGCCCGCTGTGCTTCGCGAAGCGCATCCGCCTTCCGGCCCATGAATGCGTAGAGCAATGCGAGCTGCGCACGTCGCAGGCCATCTTGCGGACTATCAGCGATACTTTTTTCCAAGCTGGGCCGAGCGGTTTCAAATTCCATCTGCGCACGTGCGTCATCGTGATGGGCCAGATCAATACATGCCTGCAAGTAACTTTTTGGAATCGGCACGCCTTGCTGTGACAGAACGGCATCGAGACGGCAGGCTGTCACCGCCTTTTCCGCGCCAGCCATATCGCGGTCCATCAAACTCACGTCCCATCGGGCGAGGGTCACCGCTCCATCCGGATCAAGGTTAGATGGAATTTTGTCGAGCGCTGCTTTGATCGGCGCCGTGCTTCCCTTCTGAAAAAACTCAATGCAACCACGCTGAATCATCGCGGTGATGGAATCAGGAGCGAGTTTGAGCAGGCGGGCGAAAACGTGGAGCGCGCCATTCCAATCGCGCAGTCCTAAGAAAGTTTGGGTTGAATCGTAAAGGGAAGATGGGTTTCGGGGATCAATTTCCTCTGCGCGTTTGTAACCTGCGAGTGCGTCGTTCCAATTCCCTCGCCGCCGCAGCACCGCCGCGATGTAAAGGCGGACGTCGCCATCGTTCGGAATTATGCGCGTGGCGAGATCGAACTCTTGTGCTGCTTTATCGTAATCCGCTTTCTCATAATAGAAATACAATCCCAGTGCGGTGTGCCCTTCGCCCAGATTCGGCTGCAGGCGCAGCGATTCCATCGCTTCCGTATGCGCCTTTTGCTCGTTCGCTTCCGTTGGTTCAAACCAATGGTAAATGTTGCTCGTCACCACAGAGAGGCGTGCGTGCGCCAGCGCAAAATTAGGATCGAGCGCTATCGCCTGCTCATAAAGTTGCGACGCGCTCTGAAAATCCTGAAAAAAAGTATCCGGCCGTGTTTGGTATTGGCGGGCACGCAGGTAGAGAACGTAAGCGTCTGCATTATCGGTCGGCTTGGTTTCAATCTGGGTTTTCTCCTGCGGCGAGAGAGTAGCTTTTAGCGAATCGGCAATACTCTTCGCCACTTCACCTTCAACGCCGAAAATATCGGTCAGCTGCCGATCGTAAATTTGCGCCCAGAGATGTGCGTCGTTGTCCGCCTGAATGAGCTGCACGTTAATGTGCACGCGATCGTGCGATCTCTGCACGCTCCCCTCGAGAATATTGGCTGCATTTAATTCGTGCGCGATTTGCCGCAGATTTTCCGGCTTGCTTTGATAACGCGCTGTGGATGTGCGCGAAATTACCCGAAGGCCACCGATTTTGGAAAGCGTTGTGATGATTTCATCCTGAATACCCTGCGCAAAGAATGCGTTCTCTTTATCGGAACTCAGATTTTCGAACGGAAGAACTGCGATTGATTTGCTGTCGACACTGGCCGTCGAAGGCAGCGTGACCTGCTTCGGCCGCGTGAATTGATAAACGAGCAAGCCAGCCGCAATAAGGGCAAAGACAACAATAATTCCGGTCAGCTTGCCTCCTGTCCGAGGCGTGATCGATTGGTTAGGCGAAACGTCTTCCGTGCGCTTAATTCCCGCCGGTGTAAGCTCAAAGGCCCACGCCAGAATAACCGCGATGGGAAAACCGAGAGCCAGAAGCAGAACGACTAGGCGAATCGCCCAATTTGGGATTTCGAAAAACGGAAAGACCTGCGTCGCGACTTGAATGAGCAACCAGGCGACGATCGCGTAAGCGACCGCGACTTTGTAAACGTTGCGTCGTTTTAGCTCGGTGAAAAAGTTGGAGAGATTCACGGCGAAGAATTACCGTCCTTCGGCGCGAACACTTTCGCAACGAGCGCTTCAAAACGCGAATCGCTTCGCAACGGATCGAGGATTGGATCGATTTTGATGAAAGCGAGATCAAGACCGGCGCGCTCACTGTACATCCGGTCCAGCCACTCCCACGCTTTTTCCTTTTCGCCGAGCGCGAGGTGGATGATGGCGAAGCTGTAGGAGGAAACGTAGTGATCGAGCGCGAGCTGATGCAATCTCGCGAGAATCTTCAACGCTTCATCGCGCTGGCCAAGTTTTGCATACGCGCGCGCCAGTAACGCGAGAACAAATGGATCGTCGTCCAGCTCGACGGCCTTTTTATATTCAGCGAAAGCTTCGTGCATCTGGCCTTTTAATTCGAGCGCTTCTGCAAGATTCCAGTGGGCGTAATAAAATCGCGGATCCATCTCGATGGTTTTCCGGAGTTGCGCGATCGCCTCATCGCAGCGTCGAGCGGACAAATAATCGGCGCCGAGGTCCGCATTAATGATCAGCGAAAGTGGATCGAGCTCGACGGCGTGCTTTCCTTCCGCGATCGCGCGATCGAATTGGCCCACCGCGACCAAAGTCGAATTCCCGAACCATTGATGGGCCGTTGCGTAATTCGGGCTCAACGCAATGGCGCGTTCAAATTCCTTAATCGAGCGCGCAAAATCGAGGTGATAAACACACAAACTAAATCCGAGCGTGGCGTGCGCTTCGCCGAGCAGATCGTCGATTTCCAGAGCCTTCTTTGCTGCCGCGTCAGCCAGCGGCAGAGATTCCCGCGGAGTCGCGGCGCCAAAGCCCGAGAGCAAAATATAAGAGTCGCCGAGTCCCGCGTAAGCGAGCGCGTAGTTTGGATCTTTCTCGATCGCCTTCTTGAAATACTCGATCGCTTTTTGCAGATCGGATCCCGTGCGTTTGTTCCAAAAATATCTTCCCTTCAAATAATATTGATAAGCTTCCGCATTCTCGGTGGGTCGCGTCGCTATGGCGTGCGCTTCGGAACCAGTGAGCTTTGCTCGCAACTTGTCCGCGATGTTTTTCGCAATTTCGCTTTCGACGGCAAAGATGTCGGTCAGTTTGCGATCGAAACTTTCGGCCCACAAATGCGCATCGGTCGCTGCGTTTATTAATTGCACATTCACACGCACCTGTTCGCCCGACTTCTGCACACTGCCTTCCAGAATATGCGCGACGCCGAGCTGCCGCGCGATTTGCGGGAGATTTTCCGGCGCACTTTTGAATCGCTGGGTGGACGTGCGCGAAATGACTTTCAGATCGGCTACGTTCGCGAGCCGCGTCAGGATTTCATCCTGCACGCCTTCGGCGAAGTAAACGTTCTCGGGATCCGGACTGCGATTTTCGAAAGGTAAAACTGCGATCGATTTCTCCGGCGGGGAAGCAGTGGCATGCCGCTCGACTGTTGCGGAATAACGACCTAGAAAAAAGAGGCCGAGCGAAATTGCTCCACCGATTACCACCACATAAATCCAAATATGTTTGTGGGGAATTTTTCCGGGTAACGCATCGGCCACCTCCGTCCGTTTAATTCCATCGGGCGTTAGTTCGAAAGCCCAGGCGATCACGAGCGCGATCGGAAAACCGATCATAATCAGAAGGACGACCAGCCTAACGACCCAACTTGGGATGTCGAAAAAAGGAAAAACTTGCGTCGCAATCTGGATTAACAACCAACCGACAACCGCGTACGCAACCGCGACTTTGTAGACATTGCGCCGCTTGAGCTCGCCGAAGAAGTTGCGCGCGTTCACGGATTACCATCCATCAAGAGTTCGCGGCCGATCTGCATATGCCCGATCGGGTCAATCTGTTTTGGCAGATTCGACGTAATCAGGCGACTTGGCGTGGAGAACACTTTCAAGGGCAGAAAGTCGCTGCTGGACCTCCGAGAGCAGAAGCTCGTTTTTCAAATTCACGCGATAATCGAGATCCGCCCGCAGCCGATCTTTTTGTCCCTGCCGATTTTGCGACATCATGATGATAGGAGCTTGCAGGGCCGTGATCATGTTCAAGGCGAGATTGAGAAGAATGAAGGGAAATGGATCGAATGGTGTTCGTGTGAGGAGGAAAGTGTTTATCAACACCCAGACAACAAAGAAGGCGAGGGAACAGATGATGAATTTCCAGCTGCCGCCGAACTCCGCGATCATATCCGCAGCGCGATCGGAAAAAGTCAGATGGGCGGCATCTTCTTCATTAACGTTGCGCGAAACCCGATGACGCAACAGTTCGTCCGTGCGCCGCAGCCGGTGGATCATCGCCGTGAGAATTCCGAGGGCGATATCCGGGTTTTTGTGCAGGAACCCGCGGAAATCGTTCCGCGATAAAACGGCGAGCCGCGTGTTCGTGGTCACCGTCGCGTCTGCAGAGCGCGGCTGCTCGTCGAGAATCGCCATCTCGCCAAAAAATTCGCCATCGTGCAATTCCGCGAGCGTCGCATCGTGGCCATCGGCGTCTTTCACGCTGATGCGAACGCGTCCGGTTTCGATGAGATACATTGCGTCGCCCGGGTCGCCGCGATAAAACAACGTCGTTCCGCTCGCTTCTTCCCGCACCGTCAAGAGATTACAAAGCTCGAACGCAGCCGCGTCATCAAGGTTGCGGAAAAGGGGAACCGATCGCAGAGCGTCAACTTTCATTGCCAAGAAAGCTTTTAGCAACGCATGGAGAAACTCGCAAGCGTGCGGGGATTTGCGCTACACTCCCATATCCGTCGCTGACCTGGAGTTGCTGAGACGGCCCGCCCGCTCGATTGGAAACGCGAATCTGAGGAATAGAGTCGGGTCGAAGTTTTGGTCTCATTGTTTCCTTGGTCCCCTTGAGGCATAGTGCACGATGTCGTTTCAACTCGAATCGAACTACAAGCCGCGCGGCGACCAGGAACAGGCGATCGCGAAGTTGTTGAAGTCTGTTGAAGCGGAAAATCGTCATCAGACTTTGCTTGGCGTCACAGGTTCAGGAAAAACTTTTACGATCGCGAACGTCATCCGCGAGTTGAATCGGCCAGCGTTGATCATTTCGCATAACAAAACGCTCGCCGCGCAGCTTTATTCCGAGTTCAAACAATTCTTTCCCCGGAACGCGGTCGAATATTTCGTCAGCTACTTCGATTATTACCAACCCGAAGCCTACATCCCGCGTTCCGACACTTACATTGAGAAAGACTCTTCGATTAACGAAGAGATCGAACGCCTTCGCTTGAGCGCGACGAGTGCGTTGCTTTCGCGCCGTGATGTGATCGTGGTCGCGAGTGTGTCGTGCATCTACGGCGTCACGTCGCCGGAAGATTATGCGCGGATGTTGCTCACGGTAAAACGGGGCCAGCAAATCAGCCGGGAAGCTGTGCTCGGCCGGCTCGTCGACATGCTTTACGAACGTAACGACATGAATTTCACCCGCGGACGGTTTCGTGTGCGCGGCGACGTCGTCGAAGTATATCCCGCGACGGCTGATGAAGAAGCGGTGCGCATCGAATTCTTCGGCGACGATATTGATGCGATCACGCGCTTCGATCCGCTGACCGGACATCCGCACGAGTCGTTAGGCGTGATGACCTTTTTCCCAGCGAAACAATTCGTCACTCCCGCGGATAAATTGAATCGCGCGCTCACTACGATCCGCGCCGAACTCGACGACCGCATCAAGCTTCTCGAATCGCAAAGCCGGTTGCTCGAAGCGCAACGCTTGAAAATGCGCACCGAGTACGATCTCGAAATGTTGCAGGAAATGGGTTTTTGCAACGGGATTGAAAATTATTCGCGTCACCTTTCCGGCCGTCCGCCAGGATCGAAGCCGTTCACGCTTCTCGATTTTTTCCCGAAAGATTATCTCCTCGTGGTGGATGAATCGCACGCCACCATTCCTCAGATCGGTGGAATGTATGAAGGCGATAAGTCGCGGAAGACCGTGCTGGTGGAGTATGGCTTCCGTTTGCCGAGCGCACTCGATAACCGTCCCCTTAACTTTCCCGAATTCATGAAGACGACCAACCAGGTCATCTACGTCAGTGCGACGCCAGCGGAGTTTGAAATCAAGAACAGCATTGTCGGCAACACCAGTTATTTCCCACATAAACGCGCACGCATCGGTGAAGATGAACAGGTGCCCTTCGTTTTGCCCGGCGAAGATGCCGGTGCAGCGCGACGCCTCGTGACGACAAATGGCGATGCCATCCCAGCGGAGATCTCAAGGACCGATCAATCTCCAGATCAATTCGATGTCCACATTCCGGGCAAACCGCTCGTGGTGGAGCAAATCATTCGCCCCACCGGTTTGCTCGATCCAAGAATTACGCTCAAGGCGCTCCAGCACCAGATCGATGACACGATCGAGCTTTGCCGTCAGCGTGTGGAGAAATCCGAACGCGTTCTTGTCACTACGCTCACCAAACGCACGGCGGAAGATCTCGCTGATTACCTGCGCGACGTCGGGTTAAAGGTTCGCTACCTGCACAGCGACATCGACACAATCGAGCGTGTTGAAATCCTGCGTGGTTTGCGCGCCGGAGACTTCGATATTCTTGTCGGCATTAATCTTTTGCGCGAAGGCCTCGATCTTCCCGAAGTTTCGCTCGTCTGCATCCTCGATGCCGATAAGGAAGGCTTCCTCCGCAGCCAGACTTCGCTCATCCAGACTGCCGGTCGCGCGGCGCGTCACATCAATGGCGAAGTCGTTTTATTCGCGGACACAATCACGCAAAGTATGCAGGCGCTAATCTCGATTTCCGATTATCGACGCACGAAGCAGATGGAATACAACGAGAAGCATGGCATCACGCCGCAAACGGTGCGCCGCGCTGTGCAGGAAAGTTTGCACACGATTTTGCGCGGTCGTGAAATTGCAGCCTCGGTCATTCAGGAAGCTGGCGGCGATTTCAATCTCACGGAACTTCTGCGCGAACTTGAAGATGAGATGCAGCAGGCTTCCGCCAATCTTGAATTCGAACGCGCCGCACTTTTGCGCGATCAAATCATGGAAGTGAAAAGCGGCACGGGCCTGACGAAAATCGAGCCGAAGCGCCGACCTGTGAAATACGCGCGCAATGCCGGTCGCCGTCGCTCCCGCGTGTAGATTTGCCCTCGGACGCATCGCGAAAAGGCTCAATCAATCGGCAGACAGATTGAGTTCTCCAGAGCGGGCTCCGCTCGCACGATTGTAGCTGTATCGCAGGTGAAATGGTTCGAATCCTGGCTTGCGCGCTGTCGGCTCTTTGCTTCGTAACGCTCTCTGCGAACGCGCAACTGAATTCCCTTCCCGAAGTCGAATTTTCTTCACTCAGCCAGCGCGATCCGAATCCGCTTGGAGAAAAGGCGCTCGCAATTAATCCCGAGCAATGGAAGCACGGCGAGACCGAACATTTCATTTATCACTTCGTGCACAGTTATGTGGCCACGCCCGTTTCAATCGAGGCGGAGTTTCATTATCGCGTCATTACGAAGGAACTGGAACGCGACCAACCGTCGGGAGACACGAAATCGCACATCTACATTTTCGAACGGCCGGAGGATTGGCGACAATTTCAGTCGTTAGGCGCGCTGGAACCCTGGTCGGGTGGAATTCATTCGCAAGGAAGCCTCTTCATTGTCCGCAATCCGGGCTATAAATTTTCCAATAACAGTCTCGGGCACGAGATTTCGCATTTGATCCTGCATCGATTTTATTCCGACGGAATTCCATGCTGGCTCGATGAAGGATTTGCCCAGTACGTTTCAAAGGGATCGTCCGCCGCTTATCAGCGCGCGCGCGGCTATATTGCGAAACCACAATCTGAGGCGATCGCCGTGCAGGATTTAATTCCGCTCGCAACGCTCGTCGCATTCACACATCCGCCGAACGATCGCGTGAGAATATTTTATGACGAATCGGAAAAGCTCGTGCGCTTTCTCGCTTCGACGGATAAGCGGGCTTTTCTTTCGTTGCTTGATGCTCTCGCGCGTCACCAACCATTCGAAGCGGCCTTCGCTCGCATTTACCTCGGACAATTTGCGAATCTTAGCGTGATCGAGGAAAAGTTTCGCGAATACGCGTCAAAAGATTTCGGCAGCTCGTTGCAGCAGGTAAACAGCGAATAGATCCGGGCGACGCGTGCGGCTTGCTTGTCATCTGACAAGCGCGATGCGAAAACAAGTCGGGATGCCAAAAGCAAAAACGAAACCCGCAGCGTCGGCGGCCAAGATTCATGCGGTGGTCGGTTCTGACGAGAGCGAAGTAAAACGCGTCGCCGCGGAGCTGGCGGCAAAACTTACTCCGCCGGACGCGGGCGATTTTGGCTTGGAAATTATTGACGGAAGCGCCGACAATGCTGAGCAGGCGGCGTCGCGCATTCGAGCTGCAACTGAAGCTTTGCAAACGCTCCCGTTCTTTGGCGGCGGAAAATTAGTCTGGCTCAAAAGCGCGAATTTTCTCGGCGACAGTATCATGGGTCGGGCGAGCAGCGTGCAGGACGCGCTGGAGCAACTGACCGCAACGCTGGAGGGCGGATTGGGAAACGACGTGATATTTCTCCTGAGCGCGACGGAAGTCGACAAACGCCGTTCTTTTTACAAGTCGTTAGGCAAACGTTCTGAAATACAGATAATCGATCGGCTCGATGCCAGTCGCAGCGGTTGGGAGGAAGAAGCAACGGAACTCGTTCGTGCCCGTTCGAAAAAACGAAAATTGCATTTTGAGGATGAAGCGCTCGATCTTTTTGTTTTGCTGACGGGCGGCGATACGCGCCAGATCGAAAACGAGCTGGAGAAGATCGATCTCTATCTTGGCACGGAGCGCCTGGTGCGCGCCGAACACGTGCGTGAGCTGGTGCCGCTTTCGCGCGTCGGCGTTATTTTCGAATTGGGAAATGCGCTGGCCGCTCGCGATCTGGAACATGCCCTCAAACTCGTTAGGCGATTGCTCGATCAGGGAGAATCGGCCATTGGATTGCTGCTCGTCGCCCTCTTGCCGACCGTCCGCAATTTGCTGGTTGCGAAAGATCTGATGGAGCGTCATCGAATTCCTCGACCGTCCGCTCCATATAGTTTCATTTCCGCGCTCGGTCGTTTGCCGGAGAGCGCGACGGAGCATTTACCTCGGAAGAAAGATGGCTCGATCAATGGCTATGCGTTGGGAATCGCTGCGCAATACGCGCACCGATTTCAAACCGAGCAACTCATCGCCGGGCTGGAGGCTTGTCTCGAAGCGAATGTTCAACTGGTGAGCACGCAACGCGATCACGAGTTGATTCTCACGGAAGTGATCGTGAAACTTCTTGGAAACGGGAATGTCGGAGGGACCTGAGTGTTCTGACTGTCGCGGCGCTAAGGCCGCTCCCACATTTAGATTGTCGGTTCGCCGACTTGTTTACGCGCGATCGGCCCGATATACGGAATTTCCCAGCGCACGCCGCTGAACGCCTTCACGATGGCAATGATCATGACGACGAGAAACGCCAGTTGCACGATCGCCTGAATGACGGCCCACAGAAAAACGAGCAGACCGCCGATCGCTGGGATCGAGGAAAAAATCAGGAAAACAATTTTTGACGCGATGTTGAAGAGAAACCACGCGCCGCCAAACAGAATCGATTGCATCGCGTAAAAGCGTACGAAGTTGTCGTGTTTTTCGAGAATGTAAAAAATCAATCCGCCAATGAGTGGAATGCAGGCGAGGGCGGCGGCGACGTTCGAAGGCAGACCAGTGGTTCCTGACTTCATCGCAGGATCGGTCGGCAACGGCGGCGGCACCGAAGTCGGAGGGATTGGATCAACTGGATCGGCCATAAGTTAGTTACGAAAAAATCATCGTTGATTGTCAAGCGAACACAAGACCATTCACGTTTTGGCTTTCGTCCGAAGCGACGCGTCGATAGCTTTCGACAAGTCATGACGAGAAACAAGATTCTCCCACACGGTTTTACGCTTATCGAATTGCTCGTCGTCATCACGATTATCGTGGTGCTCGCTGGGATCGCTCTTCCGGCATATACCGGCATCCAGGAACGCGCGAAGGTCGTGCAGGATATGAGCAATCTGCGGCAGATTGGATTAGCGACCCAGATGTATATGAATGACAACGACGGTGTGCTTTTCGACAAGACGTTGCCGTGGATGAACCAATTGCATCCCAAATATCTAAGCGCATGGAAAATATTTCAGTCGCCGTTCGATCAGCGATCGCCGTCTGAAGATAATGCAACTGCTCCGGTGAGTTACGGTTTGAACGGGAACAATGTCGCTGGGATTCTCGCGGACAAAGTCACAAACTCATCAGCGTTCATAATATTTGCTCCAGCCCAAACGAGTGCGAACACGGTAGTCTTTAGCGGCAGCGCGGGAACAAGTGCGCCCGGCGTGACAGTTTTTAAAAACGCCAGTTCGCCCGGTGGTAGCTCTGCCACAACCGGTCACGGCACGCACAACGGAAGGAAGCGAATCAACGCGGTTTGCGCGGATTGGCATTCGGAAAATTTCCTCTGGACCACCTTCGTGAACGATCAGAAAACGACAGCCGATCCTTCCGGCGATCATCGCTGGAGCCCTTAATCATTTGATGGATCGGATTAGAGTCCGCGCGTCGAGTAGTTCGTATGACGTACTCGTTGGTTCGAAATTAATCGATCAAGTGGGAAGCATTGTTCGCGAAACTGTCGCGGTCGCGTCTTGCGCTGTCGTCACGGATCACAATATCGCGACGCTTTTTGCGAGTCAGATCATCGAGAATCTAACGTCATCGGGGTTTCACCCAACGCTCATCGTCGTTCCTGCGGGCGAGAAATCGAAGTCGCTCGAACAAGTCGGCGAAATTTGCGATCGCATGACAGCCGCGGGCTTGGATCGGACTTCGTTCGTTGTGGCGCTCGGCGGCGGAGTCGTGGGGGATCTTGCCGGATTTGTGGCGGCGATTTATCACCGCGGCATTCCATGTGTGCAGGTGCCGACGACTTTGCTCGCGCAAGTGGACAGCTCGATCGGTGGAAAGACGGCAGTAAATACGGCGGCCGGAAAAAATCTAATCGGTGCAGTGCATCATCCGGTGCTCGTGATTTCCGATGTGGACGTGTTGCAAACACTTCCAGCGCGCGAAATGAATCAGGGTTTTGCGGAGGTGATCAAGCACGCGATCATTCGCGATCCCGCGCTGCTTGAATCGCTGGAACATTTCGACAAGGCGAACGACATGGCATCGCTCGTTAGGCGAAATGTTGAAATCAAAGCGGAATTTGTCGCTGCGGACGAACGCGACGAAAACGGAACGCGTGCGCTCTTGAATTTCGGACATACGGTTGGCCACGCGATTGAGCAGGCGGGCAACTATCGCGAACTGCTGCACGGTGAGGCGATCAGTTTGGGAATTGTGGCGGCATGCGACATCTCAGTGCGAAAGGCCGGGTTGCCGCAGGCACAGCGAGAAAGACTTGTTTCGCTACTCAATAAATTCGAACTGCCGACGAAATTGCCGGCGAACATCTCGCGCGAAAAAATTCTGCGCGCGTTGCCGTTCGACAAGAAGTTCGAGCGCGGACAGGTGCGCTTTGTCGTCACGTCCGGAATTGGTTCCGCGCGCCTAACGAGCGACGTGACGATGGAAGATATTCGCGAAGCCGTGGCGCGATTGTAGTGGCCGCTGCAGCTACAACGTGATGGCGGCAGATAGAACAACGTTGCTGAGCGGGCGCCGCGCGGTCACTCCGAGCGAAGCGAGGAACCCCGCGAAATTTGCGTGTGCGAGGTCCCTCGCTACGCTCGGAATGACAAGCAGGAGAGAGAGCTAAATCATTTCCGCGCTTTGTAGTACTCGAGCAAACCTTCCACCACGCTATCGGTGTATTCGCGAAAAATGCTCGGCTGCTGTTTGCCTTTGATATCGCGCGTGCCTTCGTAATCGCCGGCTTGAATACGTGCGTAAACTTCCTGCGAATTCATCACGTACGGCTCAAGATAAACGGTCGGACATTTGTAAAGACGCGTCGCCATCAAATTGCGGGCGTAAACGTATCCGCTCGTGCCGACTTTTGTGGCGATGGGCTTGATGTATTCGTAAGGGGGCAGCCCGGTTTTCTTCACAAAAGTTTCCGCGAGTTTTTCGGCGAGCGTGATTTCCTCGAGATACGCGCGACTCAATAATCGCCGCACCATTTCGAAACGTTCGTCATCGTACTCGAGTTCCGGAGCGAGATAGCAACCGTTCACGAGAAGATGCAGATGGTTTTTGTCGATCAATGTCGGTTTATCCGGATCGCCCCAGGCTTCGGCATTGAAATGCAAACAAAGAACGACGTCCGGTCGCAGCCGGCTGTTTACTACTTTGGCGCGCTCCCGGAGTTCGCTATTTCGATAAAAGAGAATTTCGCGATTCCATTTCACGCTCTGTTCCTTCCCCGAATCGGCCAGACCAACGAAATCTTCGCGTGGCTGGACGATGCCGCCTTTTTTCAAAATCGTTTTCGCGAGTTCCTCGAAATCATTCGGACGTTTCGGTGTCACCGGCTCCAGGTTATCGCGCACGAGCGAAACTTTGGCACCGAGTTGTTGTAAACGCGGCGCGAGCATTTGTGCGACGCGCAAGGTCAGGTCGCCCTCCTGCACCGGCGGCGCATCGCCGACCTTGAACCAGCGTTCCTCCATTTTCGCCCAATTGCCACCGAGATGGCCGGGATCGAGCGCGATGCGTAAGTCGGATAACGGACCGGAAGGTTTGCGCGGCGGAAGTGTTTGTACCGTCATCCACGGGCGGCCGAGCGGATGGCGCGTCGCTTCGTTCTTGGCGAACCGAAGGGTGAAATGTGCGTCCGGGTTTTTCATCGTCGCGATGCGCGCAAATTCCGGTTCAACCTTGATCACAGCAGTGCTGGCGTCAGCGGGGCAGTAAACACTTTGCAGCAAGCGCACGAAATCATCGTGCGTGATCGTTTCCTGATAACGTTCGAGCGAATCCCAATCTGGAGAACTTCCGAGCGGACTTAAGTTTTCCGCGCCGTGCGTTTGTGGGAAAAAAATTGCGCTGAGAATAAACAGCAGCGCGAACGAATGTTTTTGCGAAGAATGAAACATCAGGCTTTGGCTTGAGAGTTTTTAATACGATGCTGCGGGAATGCTGCGGATTCTATTCCTGGGTGATGTGGTTGGCGAACCGGGCCGGACCGCCGTTATCACGCGATTGCCGGAATTGAAGCAGGAATTCGCACTCGATTTTATTGTCATCAACGGCGAAAACGCGGCGGGCGGTCGCGGCATTACGCCGAAGATCACGATTGATTTGTTGCGTGCGGGCGTCTCGGTCATCACTACAGGTGATCATATCTGGGACCAAAAAGAAGTAATTCCGTTTATTGCGACCGAGCCGCGTTTATTGCGGCCGATCAATTATCCCCAGGGAGCACCGGGCGCGGGAGCGATCGTGCTCGAGACGACGAAGGGCAAAGTGGGTGTGATCAACGTGCAGGCGCGCACATTTATGCAGCCGATTCTCGATAATCCATTTCCCGCAATTGAAAACGCCGTCGCGCAAATGCGCACGGAAACGAATATCATTTTCGTAGACGCGCACGGCGAGACGACGAGCGAGAAAATCGCGCTGGCGCGTTTTCTTGATGGCAAAGTCTCGGCCGTCATCGGCACGCATACGCATGTGCAAACTGCTGACGAACAAATTTTTCCCGGCGGCACCGCGTTCTTGTGCGACGCCGGAATGTGCGGGCCGGTGAACTCGATTCTCGGGAGAACGGTCGAACCGATCGTTAGGCGCTTCGCTTCCAACCTGCCGGCAATATTTCCCGTAGCCGATGGCGAAGTACGGCTGCGTGGTGCATTGATTGACGTTGACGAAAAAACGGGTCGCGCCATGCGCATCGTTCGTGTGGACGAGAGCGGCGTGTCCGCGAAAGCGGCCTCGACTTCAACACAACCGCCGCCCTAACCGAATTCGTATCTAATTCGTAGCCGAAAATCGAATTGATGGCAGAGTTGCACGTCAAAAAATTCTGCGAGACAATCTGCGACTCGTTTGGTTTGCTTAGAAATCAGAAGCTTATGAAAATTTTCCACGCACTTCTCTTCACCTTTGTTGCTTTAGCTTTAGCGTTGTCTCCGGCACGGCTGGAGGCGAAGTCGAAAAAAACCGAGGACTCGGGCGGACAATCTTCAGGCGGCAATTCTGCCAGCCATGAAGGAGTAGAAGCCGCCAAGGCCGGCAACTGGGACAAAGCGATCGAAAGTTTCAAGCGCGCCGGTAACGATGCGAACGATCGCTATAATCTCGCGATCGCCTACCAGCGACGAGGGCAGGTGGAGATGAAAAAAGAGAATTGGGATGGGGCTATCTCAGATTTCACTGAAGCATTGAAATTGAAAGAAGATGCCGCCACGCATCGCTACCGCGCTTTTGCTTACACGCGCAAAGATGACTGGAACAAGGCGCTCGAAGATTACGATCAGGTGTTGAAGGACAAGAAAAACGATGCGGAGGCTCTAAGCCACCGCGCTTTTGTTTACATGCAGCTGAAACAAAACGACAAGGCGCTGGCCGATTACGGGGCGATTCTCAAAAACCAGCCGAAAGACATCGAGGCGTTGCTGGGTCGAAGCTACGTCTACGAAACGACGAGCAAAATCGAACCGGGTCTGGCTGATGTGAACGCTGTCCTCAAGCTAAAACCGAATAATCAGGACGCGATCAATCGCAAGAAGCGGCTCGAGGCGATGGATCACAAGCTGAATCCGACACCCATCCCGACGCCTGTTTTGGCCGGCACGCCGATTCCGCGAGCTTCCGTTCCGCCAAAGGCGAGCGCACCACCGAAAACTTCCGCCGCGGCCTCGCCGCATTAAACGCGGCCGGAGTTAACTTAATCCGACCGCGGCTCGCACGCGCGTCATGACATCGTTCGCAATTTCGTTCGCGCGTTGTGCGCCGCGCACGAGGATATTGTCGACGTAAAATTTCTCTGCCAGAAGTTCTTCCCGGCGTTTCCGCATCGGCAAAAAATATTCCCACAGCTTTTCAAAAAGCTGTTTCTTGAAATCGCCGTAACCAGTTCCGCCTTTTTGAAACTTCTCTCGCATCTCCGCGATTTCATTTTTGGATCCGAAGAGCGAGAAAAGGTGGAGGATCGTTGAAGTCGCGGGGTCCTTCGGCGCTTCGACCGGTTTCGAATCGGTCACGATGCTCATGATGCGCTTTCGCGTTTCCTTTTCGTCGCCGAAAATATCGATCGTGTTGCCGTAGCTTTTGCTCATCTTCTGGCCGTCGATTCCGGGGACGGTTTCGGTCTCGGCCTGGATGCGCGGCTCCGGCAATTTCAAAATATTGCCGTAGGTCTCATTCATTTTCACAGCAAGATCGCGCGCAATCTCGATGTGTTGTTTTTGATCTTTTCCCACCGGCACCACATCCGAGTCGTAGATCAAAATGTCCGCGGCCTGGAGCACGGGATAGGTGAAGAGCCCGGCCGATGCCGACATTCCGCGCGCCAGTTTGTCTTTGTAGGAATGCGCGCGCTCGAGCAAGCCCATCGGCGCGACCGTAGACAGGATCCAACTCAGTTCGGTGACTTGCGGAACATCGCTTTGCAAAAAAAGAACGCCTCGTTCCGGATCGAATCCGCACGCCATGAAATCAATCGCGACGCGACGCGAGTTTGCCCGCAGCGTATCCGGATCGCGCACACTCGTTAGGGCGTGGTAGTTGGCAATGAAGTAAAATGTCTCGCCCTCGCTCTGCAAGGCGATCGCCGGCTTAATCATGCCGAAGTAATTCCCAATGTGCAGAACGCCGCTTGGCTGGATGCCGGAGAGAACGCGAGGCACTTTTTTATCTGTCATTCGGAGCGAAGTCGAAGAGTTCTATTTGTTTCGGATCGGTGAAGTAACGGCGAAAGATTCCTCGCTTCCACGAGGAATGACAAACGTTCTTTGCTGTCTTCTCGCCTGCGTTGGCCTCCAACTCCCGACACAACGCCGCCCCCGCAGAGCGGGCTAACTTCTTACGGTTGCTTTGCTGGATTCCGATTCGGGAAAGGCGGGACCGGCGGTAGTTCGTAACGCTTCGTCTTCAACTCTTCCTGGATTTCCTGAATCGCGCGGTCCAGCTGTTGATCTTCACCGTGGAATTCTTTTGCGGGATCGTTATCCACCACGATGTCGGGATCGACGCCATGACTCTCGATCACCCAGGTCTTGCCGTCCTTTGAATAAGGCGCGAACTCAGGCTTGAAAAGTTGCCCGCCGTCCGCAAGCGGAAGCGGATCGCGAATCCCGATCACGCCGCCCCAAGTACGTTTGCCGATCAATTTGCCGAGACCCATTGCCTTGAAGCGATACGGAAAGATGTCGCCGTCAGACGCCGAGAATTCGTCGATCAGAGTGACCATTGGGCCGAGAAAAGTTTGTGGCGGATTAGGCTGCGGAGCGCTATTGCGCGCCATTTCTACCATTACGAGCGCGCGACGCAATCGTTCGATAACTAATGGCGAAACAAAACCGCCACCGTTGCCTCGCACGTCAACAATGAGTGCGTGCTTGCGAATCTGCGGGAAGTAGAGCTTGGTGAATTCGTTCAAGCCAGGCTGCCCCATGTCGGGAATGTGAAGGTAACCAACTTCGCCGCCTGTCTTCTTGCCCACGTAATCAATGTTCTTCTGGACCCAACTGAGATAGTAAAGCGGCGACTCGTCTTCGGTTGGAACAACCGTGATATCTCGCGCGCCTTGCTCGTTAGGTTTCGAATTAACTGTCAGGATAACCTGCTTGTCCGCGGTGCCGATTAACGCGTCATAAAGATTCGGCAACGTCGAAACTGGCATGCCGTTAATGGCGAGAAGGTAATCGCCCGCTTTAACGTTCAGCCCGATGTCGGTAAGCGGCGAACGAGTTTCCTTGTCCCAGTTTTCACCCGGCAGGATCCTGTCGATGCGGTAAGCCTTCGTCGCCGCATCGCGCGAAAACTCAGCGCCGAGCAATCCCAGTTTGACCCGCGGCGTTTCCGGCCGCTCCCCGCCGCCGACATAGGCGTGACCGTTGTTCAGTTCGCCAATGAGTTCGCCAAGAATGTAGGTGAGATCGTTGCGATGATTCACGAAGGGCAAAAGCGCCGCGTATTTGTCGCGCATCGCCTTCCAATCGACGCCGTTCATCGTCGGCGAATAAAAGAAGTCGCGCATTTGCCGCCAGGCTTCGAAGTAGATTTGAGTCCACTCCGCGTGGCGATCGAGCTGCATGTCGAGCGGACCGGCCTTGATCACATGATCCTTGGTATCGATCTTGTCTTTCGGCAGATCGATCATGGCGTAATCCTTGTCGATCTTCACCAGCATCTTTTTGCCATCAAAGGTAATTTGATAGCTATTCACGTCGCCGAGCACAGTTTCCTTGCGATCTTCCAGGCTATAGGAACAAAGGTGGTATTTCAGTTGGTCGGGACTTGCTTCAGCATCTTCGCCTTGTTCGTCAGCTGCCGTACGACGGAGGTAGAAAACCCGGTCGTCTACTGTGCGGATGTTGCTGTAGTTTCCAGGCTGGATGGCAAAGCCGTCGATACGATCGTGAATCCCGTCGGTATCGACTTTTACCGTGACCGGTTTCTTCGCCTTTGCATCCTTCTCGCCAGCCTTTTTATCGTTAGGCTCTTTCTTCTCTTCTGCTTTGTCGTTGTCCTTTTTCTTGTCGCCCTTGTTTACTTCGTCGCTGCGCGGAGCAAGCGGTGACTTCGTATCTTTGGAGAGCGTGACCAGATAAACCCGTTGCATGTTGCGATAAACATTTTCGAATTCCTCCTCGCCGAATGTCGGTTTGAAATCCCGTGCCGAGCTCAGCATGAGATATTTGCCGTCGTCGCTGAAGCTTACGTTCCCCGAACCATACCAATCGTCGGTCACGGGCGTTTGCTTCTTGTTCGCGAGCGAAAAGAGATACACTTTCGGCAAATTATTCTCCTCCGGGCGCGACCACGCGACCCATTGGCTGTCGGGCGACCAATTGTAAGATTCGATCTCGCCATACTTATCCTGGTCTATTTCCGTGAGCGATTTACTTGCGACATCGACATAACGCAGGCGCTGCAATCGATCGCTCCAAAGCAGCTTCTTACTATCGGGTGACCAGACAGGCTGATAATAGTAAGTGTCAGCGCCCTTTGTTACTTGTTGCGGCTGACCTTTGCCATCCTGCGAACCAACATAGAGTTCGTTTTCTCCCGTGACGTCGGAGTTATAGGCGATCCATTTTCCATCCGGCGACCAGACTGCGTCGCGCTCGTGTGCATTGGAAGTTTTCGTTAAATTCCGTGGCGTGCCATCCTTCGCCGGCACAGAAAAAATATCGCCGCGCGCCACCGCGATCACACGTTCGCCATCCGGTGCGGGATTAACAGACTGCATCTGCTTGGATGCATCGACAAATGCCGAACGGCCTGAAGCAAAGTCTTCCTTGATCTGAATCGGCACCGCCGCCGCCTGGCCGCTCGCGATGTCGTAACGCCAGATATAGCCCGCTTCTTCAAAGACGATCGCATCCTTGCCGATAGACGGAAACTTAATGTCGAAATCCTTGAAGGTCGTGAGCTGCTTTGTTTCTTTACTCGTTAGGTCGATCGAGAAAAGATTCATCCGGCCATCGCGATCGGAGGCGAAATAGATTTTGTTGTTCGAACCCCACATCGGACAAATATCCTGCGCTTCGTTCTTGGTCAGGTTTTCAGTCGTGCCGGTTTTGAAATCGTAAATCCAAACGTCGTCCGCCATGCCACCGCGATAATGTTTCCAAGTGCGGAACTCGCGAAAGACGCGGTTGAACGCCATCTTCGAATCATCCGGAGAGAATGAGGTGAATCCGCCGCGTGGCACGGGCAGTTGTTGCGGCAATTCCGCATCCATCCCTACCGAGAAAAGATCGCCGATGAATGAGTTGAATGATTTCTTGCGCGAACGAAAGACCACCAATGGTTTCGTGTTTTCCCACGTCATGACGAGGTTGTTCGGTCCCATGCGATCCGAAATGTCGTCACGGCTTAGCGTCGCCGTGGTGGTCAATCGTTTCGGCGCGCCACCGTCCGCCGGCATGACGTAAACTTCGGTGTTGCCGTCATATTGCGAAGTGAAGGCGAGCTGCGCACCATCGGGCGAGAAGCGCGGGAAGGAAGTGTATCCTGGTCCACTCGTTAGGCGACGCGCCACTCCGCCGTTTTTGCTGACGGTGTAAAGTTGGCCGGCGTAACAGAAGACGATTTGCTGCCCGTTAGTTGTGGGAAAACGGAGCAGGCGCGTCGTGTCCGGTAGCTGTTGCGCGGAGGCATTGATGGTGAAAGCGGAGGCGGCGACGAGAGAAAGCAAAAGGCGTGAGATAAAGCACATAGGATTGAGAGCGGTGAACGAGGAAACTGGCGTTGAACGGTCCGGATGCAAGACGATTTCGTTTCCGAAATTCGGCGGTTCGAAAATTAGAACGCAATCTAGCGAATTTTTCCTGCGCGATTGCGTCTACCGCTATTCGTAACCAATCGCATCTCTCCTGTGTCTCCATATTTGATAAATGAGGGTTGCGATGCAGTGTGAGGGCTTTCCAGGATGACTTTTAAATCGGCGCGCTGGCTTTTTATTTCGCTATTTGTAGCGGCGGCCTTCCTCGGAGGCCTTGAGATCCGGCAGTGGACCTGGGGTAAAACAAGACACGTCCGTTACGAGCACGACATAGGGAACGGGTTTTACTGGGGCAGCCAAACGTTGGTCGAAGCGCGGCATTATTCATCCAGCGCGAACGCGATTCCTTCCTGGCCGGATTTCTTTCGGGGTTATTTTGCGCTTTACGACAGAGTGGAGCGCGAGGCCTACGCCCACGACTATCATCTGGATTATCCTCCCTTACGTCTGCTCGTGATGTCTGTTTGGGCGAGGCAGGTACAGAGCAATTTTCCCGACGCGAAAGAAGTAAAGCCCGATCACGTCAAACCATTGTTACACCTCAACATCCTTTGTGAACTCGCCACGGCGGTGGCGATATTTTTACTGACACGTCTTTGGGTTCATCGTGCCTCGGGAGCTACTGGTTCGCGCTTTCTTCATCGCGTGCCGCTGCTTTATCGAGGATGGCTTTGCGGCGCAGGGGCGGCGCTGGCGGCATGGTTCGATCCTTCCATGATCCTCGATGCGCATGGCTGGCCGCAATGGGATGCGTGGATTTTGCCATTCTACTTGTTCGCTGCGCTCGCAGCTTCCACCAAACGCTGGTTCATTTGTGGCTGCCTGCTTGCATTTGGTGCAATGCTGAAAGGTCAGCTCTTGTTCGTCGCACCCTTCTTTCTTTTCTGGCCGCTCTGGCAGAAGCGCTGGACTTCTTCTTTGCGCGTTCTTTGCAGTTTCGCCGCCACATCCGCGTTCATTGTTTCACCATGGTTGTTGCGTAACTCCGCTGGCTGGCCTGTCGTTGCCTCAGCCGTTGTTGTGATATGGGCGCTGCTGCTTTGGCGACGTCCGCGTTACGCCGCCGCCTGGGGTGCAGGGCTAACGGCGGTTACTTTGTTTATAGCTGGAGCGTTTGGAGGTAGCTATGCATGGCTTAGGGTAGGTTTCCTTTATGGCTCCGAACATTACCCATACCTCTTCATTAGTAGCTGTTACAACCTGCCTTCGTTACTTGCCGCTCGCGGCTGGTCGTTGAAGGACGCCTTGTGGAGTTTCCACGTCGGCGGTGCAAGCTTTACCTTGAACCTGCAATGGACCTTGCGGTTACTCTATCTTGCGGCGCTATCTCTCTGCGCATTAGGCGCGGCGCGACACGCCCGTCATCGCGATCCACGCATGCTGATTGCGCTGGCTGCGCCGTGGCTCGTTATGTTTGCGCTTCTTGGCCAGATGCAGGAGCGCTACCTGCTTTGGGGCGGTGTGGTAAGTGCCCTGGCTTTTGGAGTAAGCATCAGGACAGTGATCGTTAGCTTCGTCCTTTCCCTTGCCAGCACGGCCATGATCGCTCAGGTCATGCTCTCGGATAAGAAACTGGCCGTTACCCAGCCGATCATCGATTTTCTCAATACCATTCAGCCTTACGCTCCCTGGTTGATCCTTGCCGGCGTCGGACTGTTTTTCTGGGAAACGATTTCGACCAATGCCCCGCACTTCAAGCGCCAACCCAAAAGGGCATGCCACCAGGCTGCAGCATTTCTGCTGGGATCTAGGCCTGAACAGGCCTAGTTATTCGCGCCTTCCTCACATCACTCGAGAATTGCAGACGCAATTTGGAAACAGAAGTTTGCTACAATCGCTGGGCGAATTGAGACAATGGTACTCGTAAATGCGCTTTAGCTTCAAAAACAACTCTTGTCCCGTTCTTGAAAGCCGCTTGAGAAATTAAATCGTCTACTATTTTCGAAACAACGACCTGCCAATCGAGCGTAACAAGGTCAATCAATACTTCAGGTACCTGTGCAAATGGCATATTGACCGGTCCCTCAAGAAAGGCGATGCGCCGGGTCTTCATTAATTTCACAAGGCCAACTGGATCTCTGAAAGCATGTCGAGAGGCCACGCCACAAGACGAGAAGACAATTCCATCGGTTTTGGTCCTCCGAAGAGTGGCAATGAAGGAACCGGTATCGTCGTTCTTTAGGGTGATAACATCGAAGTCGAGGTTTAAATCTTCACTTGCTCCTTTTAGTATATCTTGAGTAATTGACGAGCGCTGCTCCTTGGATTCGACAATCGTGATCTTCTTCACGGCATAACGCGTCTTCCACTGGAACAGAATGTCCGTCACAGCTGCCTGGCGCCGCAGCTCATACCGGCAATGGAAAGTTGAGGTTTCTCCCTGCGTAATTCCGAGCATTCGAATGCCAGCGTCAGACAGTCGCAGAGCGGTTTGTCGCGCTGCAAGTGTTGGCAGGAACCAGAGAATGGTATCGACTTCGTAAGCTTTGAGTCGCTCAGCAACAATATCCGTAGCAAGTTCTTCCGGTTCGAAGAATAGCATCGCGGTAGCAAATCCCCGAACGCGAAGTTCCCGCCGTATTCGGATAAAGAACATGCGGTAATCCTGGATCGTGACAAAGGCGGCCAAGGATGCGGGTAGACCGATGAAGGCGCGGACACTTAAACGGCGATCGTACTGCGATCCTTGCAGGATGGTTCTCGAACCCCGGATTCTGCTAAGGAGGCCCTCTCGTTCTAGCTGACAATAGGCTCCGGCCACTGTCGATAAGGGAACACAGAATTGCTCCGCTATCTCGCGGAGAGAATAGAAGGACTGCGGCTGTTTCGTTTGATTATTGGTCGCAACACCGCGGAGAATATGGAGAAGCTGATCCCCGACGTTTCCGGTTTCGGGGAAGGATGAGCGATGAGGCAGTTTGGTGAGACTGCGGGGAACTTTCTGGCGAGCCATTTATTTCATCATGGGCCGGGGGTTAGGAAATCGCATTCTGAACACGCTATTGTGTTCGCTAAGTGTTTTTATGTGTTCGCTAAGTGTTTGTCTAGCTCAAAAAGAGTGGGGTCGATATTGATTGCCTTTATGGAAATCCCGCGCCGCCTATGAAAACGAAATCCGTGATTATCAGCGCCCACCTACCGCAGGTTCTTAACCCATTGATTGCTGCTAAAGAATCGCGTTGTTGTTCGAGAAATTTCCCCCGAGCGAAGACCTGTGGATTTATTCGCGCTGTTATATTTGGCATTTTCTTATTTGGCATCGCAGGTATGGCGAAAGCGCAGGATGATAATCCGATGCTTACGCCTCCGGATGCGGATCCACCGAATATCGAGGCGGATCCGACACCCGATCCCAACGCGACTCAGGATACCAGTTGGATGGGCTCGGGCTCGACCGCCCCGACCGCAGAACCAACACCCGTTCCGGACGGAACACCTGACCCTAACGCCAGCACCACTCCAAATTCCAATGGCGGAGGACTGTCAAGTCAATTGAACGTCAAGGATAAAAACAAGACTGTTGAC
>JBBQFI010000017.1:0-53016 GCA_038321775.1 Chthoniobacterales bacterium
ATTTAGCATGATCGTTTGCGCGTTACTCACGTTGGTCAGGTTCACCGTCACATTATTGCCACTGATAACCGGGCTGCCCGATAGGGAAGCGCTTCCACCGCTGCCCGGAGTCACGCTAGCGCTCGTAATCGTGACAGGAGCCGCGAAAGTAGCTACAATCTTGTAGTCACCGTTAGTGCCACCAGAGCGACATTCAACCCCAGCGTTACCGGCTACCGGGAGCACTATATCAAACGACCCAGCCGCGCCATGGGGTTTTCGAGAAACGGCTGTAGGAGGAGCAAGAGTGGTAAAGGACATTTGCTCAAAGTGGATCGGAAAAGCATTCCAGGAGATGTCGCAGCCCAGGGCGGGATAATGGTAATGAAAGATCTTATTCCCGACAGAGTCCAGCCCTAGCACTTCTGTATACATGGCAGCGGAGTTTCCAAGAAAGGCGTAGTCAACCAGGTAGTTCAGAGGACTATCTTCGTAAACGCTGGCACAAAAAGGACTGTAAAAACTTTGATTAGCTTGGTAGTTCCAAAGTTCGGTCGCGACTTTCGATTGTGTGTTAATCTGAAACTTCCGAGGCGCGCTGTAAAATCGATCTAATCCTGCGGGAGTGTGATTGAGACTGGATTTACCGTTGTCGAATAACAACAGATTATCGTCCTGGGTGATGGATATGGCGTGCTCGCCAATCGGATAGAGAGTATTAGTCCCCGCGGTCAAGGCATACGCAACCAGCGATGGGAACTGATGCCAATGCTTGTTCGGATCGCCGAGAATCCATTTGATTGCGCTCGTTTGGTAATCAAGGGCAATCACGAAATTCTCGCGGCTGGATACGAGTAAAGAGTCGTCGGACCTCTTGTATGTGTTCGCATTATTGTGAAACCAATCGTTCGGAGATGATTTTACAAACAAGCTGGCATTATCGCCACCGGCTGTCATCGCAGCCGTGATGATGTCCGCCATATTCCAAGTTTTGAGAATGTTGCCCAGGCCATCCACTTCCCATGTCACGGCTTCGGTCTGGGCGGCGGTGTCAACGCCCAATAAGATTCCACGTTTCCCGAAGTCTATGTTGTGATGAAAATCAACTACGCCGTCGCTACTATAATTTCGCAACTGAGTAAATGTCCCATCAAACTCTATGCGGTAAATAACCGCAGCGTTCACGATGTAGATGGAGTTTTGAAATAACCCCGAAGCGAGATTCGTAACCCCTGCTGTCCCTACCCATCGGACCTGGCCATCAGTATCAATTATGATGGGCGAATAGCTCCCACACGTATTTTTCAAAATCATGTAATCATAGCTAAGCGCCGTGCTGCCGGTCCTTGCTTGCACCGCTGTCGGGGTATTATACCCGCAGCTGGTGCTGAACGCGGAAGTAGAAATCATCACCGTCGCCATCTGCACCGAGTTATCGGTAAATGTATACGCGAGGGTGACCGTATTTGTGAAATTCGCATAAAGGCCAAAAACAGGCAAAAGGATCGCGCCAGTTTGCGAATTGAAGTAGCCCCGGCTACGAAGATAATCGATGGAGTTGGTTACGTTTACGGGCCGCGTGACCGACCCAGCTTTTGGAGTAATCTTAAAGTTTATACTTTTAACCGATGCCGGCGGATTCGCCGTGAGCTGGACGTTAGCAATAAACGGGGTTGGGCCGGCTGTCTGCCCATTAACGATGACTGAAGCGCCGTCCGAGTTGGCCGGCAACAGCCACGCGCTGATAAATAGGATTGCGAGTAATAATATTTTCATACATTTAATGAGGGATGGCTGGCAAGTTTTGCGCCGCGTATTCCAGAGGTGAGAACACCTCCTTCAACGAATCGTTTGCGCTCCGTTTGTTGCCCCCCTTCAGATTTCCGATTTGCACCGGTCGTAGTGCGATTTTTAGTTGTTCTGCATAAATAGAAAATTAATTTCTGTTTGTCGAGTAAATTCTGGCCAATAAGAATTCCCCTTGATTCTCTAATCCAGGTCGCTGCTCTCAACCCAATGCCTAATGGATCCATATCTCAGCTGAAACGCGCGCTGGGATTGCGCGATCTGGTCCTGTTCAATCTTGTCGCGGTGATCGGAATAACCTGGATCGCCACAGCGGCGAAGTCGGGACCAAGTTCGTTGACCTTGTGGTTATTAGCCGCGGTTTTTTTCTTCATCCCGGAAGGTCTCGCTGTGGTCCAACTCTCCGCCAGTTATCCGGATGAAGGCGGGATCTACGCTTGGACAAAGCGAGAATTTGGAGAAGGCCACGGATTCATCTGCGGTTGGTGCTATTGGATAAACAACATGCTGTATTATCCGACGTTGCTCGTCGCAGCAGCTGTGACAGCTACTTATATTTTCGGCAAGGGGGAAACAGGACTGGCCGATAGTTGGGCTTATGTTCTTCCTTTTACGTTGATTGCCCTGGCTTTGGCAGTGATTTTGAATGTGATCGGAGTAGGCACCGGCAAATGGTTACAAAACATCGGTGGCGTGGGTGTTTACTTACCGGGACTCCTGGTAGTTGGGCTTGGAATTTTCGCGGCGGCCACGAAAACTCCTGCGAATACATTTACTCTTGCGCAGCTAAAGCCAGACTTAACGAATCTGCCGGAGCTCAACCTTTGGGCTACGATCGCCTTTGCGTTTACTGGCCTGGAGCTTTCCTCGACGATGGGTCACGAGGTGCGGGAGCCACAGATCAATCTACCGCGCTCCATTTATATAGCCGCTCCTCTAGTCGCAGTGATTTACCTGTGTGGCACCGGCTCGATGTTATGGCTGGTGCCGCGTGCTGAGATCAATGTTGTAGCAGGGCCGTTACAGGCAATCACGCATGGTATGCACACTTTCGGCGGTGCATGGTGGTGGGTGGCGCCACTCGCGGCGCTTCTTCTGAGCATCAACCGCATTGGCGGTGTCGGGGCATGGCTCACAGGTTCAGCGCGCGTCGCTTTTGTGATAGGTCTTGATCGCTATTTCCCCCGCTCTTTTGCGCGCATTCACCCGCGCTGGCATACGCCTTATATAGCTATTCTCGTCCAAGCCCCTGTCGCAGCGCTGCTGCTCATCCTTTCTTTGCTCGGCAAAGGCACCACCGTCGAGCGAGCATTTCTTATTTTAATCGATATGTCCCTCCTCATTTACTTCATACCTTACTGCTACCTTTTTATTTGCTTAATGGTGCATTGCCATCGTACGCGGGAAGCGAAAGAAGGGCGTTTCGTGTTCCCGGGCGGTTCAAAGGGCGCGCTCGTGGTCGGTTTGTGCGGTTTGTTGATCACTGTGTTTGCCATGGTCGTTGCGGTGATTCCCCCGCCAGGTACTTCCAACGTCTGGGTCCACGAGTTCAAACTCGTGGGCGGATCGCTTTTTCTCGTTCTAGCTGGGTTAGTTATTTACTGGCGAGCCAGGCAAAAGGATCGACGAATAAAAAGAGCTCTGGTATTGTCCAATAGCGAAAGGAGTTAAAAAATGAAAACATCCGCCGCCTTTGCGTTCTCTCTTATCTTTGTCCTGACACAAGCGATTACCGCCGAAGACCTCGTCCGAGGTTCGCCGGCGTCGCAACGTACCGCTTCGGCGCCGTCGAAAGGCCACGCGACCGTGGCGCCCGCCAGGACCGGTGTCCGAAATGTGCCTGCTCACACGGGTAGAGCCAAGATCGGCGTGCAATCCAATTTGAACGTTCCGCGGAATTACCCTGCATTCGCGCAACCTATCCCGCGCGAGCGGTTGGCGTTGAACCATCCGAGATCGACGGAAAAAGACCAATCACAGCCGCTTGTAAATAGGCGCGGTCGCAAGGTAAGTGCACCGGCTGCCGGCCCACAAAATACCGGGACTAGCCCACAAAGATCGAACATTAATCGACAGGGCTACGCCGACGCCCTGAAACGATGCCGACGCGAAAGCCACGATCGCAACTGGTGGCATCGCCATTGCCAAACCATCGTGTTTGTGAACACGGGTTACTATTACCTGGACGCTGGCTACTGGTATCCAGCTTACGGTTACGATCCCGCCTACAACTACTACGATGAAGACGGACCTATCTATACGTATGGAAACCTCCTGCCAGATCAGGTTATCGTGAACGTGCAACAGGCCCTCCGCGAAGCAGGATATTATGTAGGACAAATTACGGGCTCGCTGGGTCCTGCTACTCGTGCCGCTCTGGCTAACTTTCAACGCGACTATGGTTTGGTTATTACCGGCGCAGTGGACGAACCGACCGTGCAAACGTTGGGACTGATGTAACAATACCGAGGCGAAGAAATTCGCGACGTCCGGATCGTGCGCCAGCGCTTCTTTACTTGATCCTTGTAATCTGCAAGGTCGACTCGCTCGTTTCGCAGACTTATGCGATTCGCTGCAACAGAGCACAAAGCAGCACTAGTTGGCCTAACGAATTGAAGGCTACAAGTCCAGACCCGCTCTGTGCTATAACATAGGTTCCAGTCTGAGTCCGAATCTGTCGGACAGATGTCCGTTCGTTTTTCCCGAAAACGATACGACAAAATCCCAACGGCGGGAAGGTTGCGATGTTGAGGATGATCTCACTTCGCTTGTAACCTGCGCGCGTTCCACTGTTTGTGCCCGAAGCCCGATGCTGGCACGCGCATTGCAATCATCGTCAGCCAGTTTGCCCGCGATGATCAAGCTCAACCAAGGACTAAATATGAAACTAACTTTAATTTTTATACTCACTGGCGCGCTTGTATGTCGCGCCGAAGAACCCGCAGCGGGGCGATGGGAAGGGAAACTTCACATTCCCGAAAGAGAGCTACAATTGATTGTTGATCTCGCGCAGGACAATGGTGGGACGTGGAAAGGTTCGATCATTATCCCGGGACTGAACGTGAAAGGCGCGGCGCTCGCCGACATCATGGCGAAGGGCTCCGATCTTAGTTGCACCGTCAAGGGTTTCTTATCACCACAGAGCTCCGGCCCAGCAAAGCTAGATGGACATCTGACAGGCCACAGCACTTTGGCCGGAAATTTTCTGGAAGGAGGTAACTCCGCGCCATTCTCGTTACAAAAGACCGGTCCTGCTCAGGTAGAAGATGCGCCACGAAGTTCTCCCTTGAGCAAGGAACTCGAAGGCGAGTGGAGAGGCGAATATGAAGCACTCGGATATAAGCGGCAGGTCACGCTCAAACTCGCAAGCCACGCAGACACAGGTGGGACGGCAGATTTCGTAATTGTCGGTAAACGAGTCAACAATCTACCGGTCGACCTTGTCACACTGGAAGGGCGGTTTCTCACGGTCGATTCACATGAGACCGGCTTGAGCTATGAAGGCCGATTGCGCAACGGCGAACTCGCAGGCGTCGTTATTCAAAACGGGACGGAGATCCCGCTCAATCTTCATCGAGCCAAGTAGAGAAAATACATGAAAATATCACACTTCGCTTTTTACCTAACGAGTTTCACACTGGCGTCATTATGTCGGGGACAATCGATGTTTCGAGGCGATGCCGCGCATACCGGATTGTGTGCCGGGACGGCTCCTCGAGAATTTCATCGGATAAAATGGAAGTTTCCCACTGGAAATCGCATTGTTTCCTCGCCGGTTTGGAGCGACAAAATTTTATACTTTGGTGGGGACGACGGAAATGTCTATGCGGTCGATGCCGAAACTGGTCGTCAGATTTGGAAACGCGCGACGGGAGGTCCAGTGCCAGCAACTCCCGCAGTAGCGGATGGAACCGTTTATATAGGCAGCTATGATGGGAAGTTCTACGCGCTCGATGCGCACACTGGCGAACTAAAGTGGAAGTTCAGAACCGAAGGCGAACGCCGGTTCGAAGCGAAAGGCATTCACGGCTTCCAGCCAAAAACGCAAACCATCGCTGATCCGTTTGATGTATTTCTGTCCAGCCCGGTCGTAGCGCAAGGCGCCGTCTATTTTGGAAGTGGTGACGGAAATTTGTACGCCGTTGATACCGTGACCGGCGAGGAACGCTGGAAATTCAAAACCGGCGATGTAGTTCATTCATCCCCGGCCTTCGCGGATGGCGTTTTGTTTATTGGAAGTTGGGACAGTTACTTTTATGCAGTCGACGCCACTACCGGTAAGGAAAAATGGCGATTTCATGGCGGCGAGGATCCGTTGGTTCACAATCAGGTTGGCTTTCAATCTTCACCGGCAGTGGCGAACGGTGTCGTCTATACGGGATGCCGTGATTCTAACCTGTATGCGATCGACGCAGCGACGGGAAAAGAAAAGTGGCGATTCAACAATGAGCTCAGTTGGGTCATCACGTCGCCTGCAGTGGCACAAGGCAAAGTCTATTTCGCCACATCCGATTCGAGTCTTTACCACGTCCTCGATGCAGCGACCGGCAAATCAATCCTTCACCAGAAGGACAAAGCTTATATGTTTTCGTCACCAACAGTCGCTGGCGACGTTGTCTTGATTGGCGTGTTAAATGGAAGTCTCGTCGCGCGCGACGCGAAAACGGGTAACACGTTGTGGGAATATCAAACCGAACTGTCGAAAGAAAATAGAGGTTGGGTTCTTAATGCAGATCGAACGTTCAATGGACCGTTTGTTTTCCTTTCCAATTGGCGCGAGGACCCGATCGTCTCGGCGGATCGACAATTTGCGGTCGGCGCGATTTTCTCCACGCCGCTGGTCGTGAATCGCATCGTTTATTTCGGAAGCACTGATGGATTCATGTACGCGCTCGAATAGCGTCGGGCGAGCGAATGATCAAAGGAAAAAGCTAATGTAACTCATTGGGATTACGCGCAGGGCGTTCTTCCATGGTCCGCGGAAAAGCCTTGCAACTTCGCCGAACAGTCTGATGCTTTGATTCATTATGAGCTTGATTGCCAGCTTCATGAATTTGGCCGGTCCAGATTTAATCGTTATTTTGCTAATCGTCCTCGTGCTTTTCGGCGCGAAGAAATTACCGGAGCTGGCGCGTGGCATGGGGCAGGCCGTGAAGGAATTTCAAAAAGCGAAGGACGAATTTAGCGACGAGTTGCACAACGCGGGTAAAAACGATCCGGCGAGACCAGACGCGCGGACAGCGCAAGCGACAGTGCCGCGGATTGAGAATGCGCCCGCTGGCTCCCCTGGCAGCGCTGCCTATCCGGACCCGAACCAAACGGTCAATCCGGGCGAAAAGGCAGATCAGATTTAGTTCGAATCGCCTTCGAGCGATTAAGCCGGCCCGACCAGCTGTCGTGCCTGCGCGATTAGGTTGACTTCGCAGCGAGTTACTACACCTTCGCAACCGCTGTATGTCCGACTCCGACCTCCGCACACGCATCAAGGAAATGCTGGTCAAAAACTTGATGCTGCAAACGACGCCCGATCAGATCGGCGATGATTTGCCGCTTTTCGGTCCGAACGGACTCGGCCTCGATTCAATCGATGCGCTTGAACTTGTCGTGAGCATGGAGAAAACATTCGGAGTTGGTGTGCCAAATTCTGAAGTGGCGAGCAAAGCCCTGCAAAGTGTAAACACAATTCACGATTACATTTTGGAGAAGCAATCGGAAACGAAGTAGCTAATTCGTCGTCCCAAAAAAAAGCGCGACGCCGTTGTTACAGCGCCGCGCTTAAAAGAATTTTCGTCCGAACTACTTCTGTGCCGTCAACGTCACATGACTGGCAACGCATTGCCATTTTCCATTGTGATTCACGAAGGTGTCCGTCCAACGGTAGGTGCGATCAAACGCTTTTCCGCTTTTGTCCTTACCCGTTTCGCGGCTCATGCCGGTTACGACAGCGGCGTCGCGATTGATCGGATGCACGACCATGTCTGAATTCGTGGCCTTCTCCAACTTATCATCGTTTTTCTTAAAGCTCTTCAGCGAAGCACGGCGATTGAGCACCTTCCCTTTGTCATTCGTGAGAACGTAGTTATCGGCGAGTATTCCCTCTACGACGGTGGCGTCATGGCTCTGAAATGCTGCCTCCCATCTGCTCTCAATGTCTTTGAGCTGCGCCTCCATATTGCCTTTGGCCATCGGCTTGGCGTCAGAAGTCGACGCCTTGGCAGAACTGGCTTCAGCTTTCTCTTTATTTTGCGCAGACTTCTCTGCCGCGGGCGTTGCCGATTTTTCCGCATCGGTTGTTTCCGATTTCGTCGTCTCCTCTGATTTCTTCGTCTCAGCTTTTTCCGCCGGAGTCGGGGAAGCGGTATCGGTCGGAGTCTCTGTTTCCTGAGCGCGCGCGAAAGGAGCTGTCATAAGCGATAGCGCCATCGCCATCGCGAGTAATGGTATTAGTTTCATTTGGTTTTTGGTGGTTGGGTGGTTTGCATTCATCTCTAAACGTGAGCCCGCAGATTTTGCGATTCATCGTGGTGCGATGAATGAAGGACGACGCTATTTTTCTCGACTGTCCCAAGTCAAGGTTAATCCAGCGACAACTAAACGGCAGCTGCGCAAAGCCGCAACCCCGTGAGCTAGCGTTGCGGATCCGCGAGATTGATCGCATCGATCAATTGACGGAACCGACCAAAGTTGTGGCGGTGCGGTTGCAAAACCAATCGCGGCAAATCCCAAAGTTCCGGCTCGTTTTTCTCCTGATCCAACGCGCTGCCCTGGGTAATTCCGCCCGCACGGATGAGATCAGCGAATTGTCGATTGAGTTCGGCGAGCGCGCGCTTTGAGATGCGATGCATTAACCGAATAACAAGATGATCGCCGACCCAGCGCGATGAGTTGTAATTCTTGTAGAACTGCATGATCTCGCCCACCGCTTCGGCCACGCTGTGCGTCAGCTTAAAGAAAAAGAAATCTTCGGGCGAAACGAAGCCAAGTTTGAAAAGATGATCCGTTAGGAACTTCATCCACGTTTCCCAATAGGTCCCATCAGGTTTGTCGAGCATGACGAGCGGAATAACTCTCGCCTTGCCCGTCTGCATTAGAGTCAGAACCTCGAATCCTTCGTCGAGAGTCCCAAAGCCACCCGGGAAAAGTGCAAAGGCGTGTGTTTCTTTCACGAAGTTCAACTTCCGGGTGAAAAAATAATTGAAATTAATCAGCTTCGAGTCGCCCAAAATTGTCGCGTTGGCACGTTGTTCGAATGGCAGACGGATGTTCAGACCAAAACTGTGTTCACGTCCGGCGCCGCGTTGCGCCGCTCCCATGATGCCACCGCCGCCGCCAGTGATGACCATGTAATCTTTCGCCGCCATCTCGCGCGCAAATTCTTCCGCGAGTTGGAATGCAGGATCGCTTTCCGGCGTCCGCGCCGAACCAAACACCACGACTTTTCGATGATGCGCATACGGCGCAAAAATTTTCGCCGCATAACGCATCTCTTTCAGCGAACGATTCATCAACTTGAGATCGGCCGTCCCGACGGGATCGTGTCCCATCTTCAAGGATGTGATGATCATCTCTTCGATCAATTCCGGCGAACGCTCTGCGCCCCAATCTTTAACCAATTGACGAACGCGCGCATCCCATTCCGGACCGAGAGTCGTTTGTTTGCGCAGCGGTTGCGCCGCTGTCGTTCCCGCCGTGAAATCTTCCACACTCAATGTTTAGCGAGAGCCATGCCTCACGCACGGGAAAATTGAATCGAGAAACGGCGGTGCTGCAGCCTAACCAGTTAAAACGCGCTCGCTGCCGTCGCCATTACGCCGAAATAAGATCGGATAAAATCTCGTGCATATGTCGAATCGGAAGGGAGTAGTGCCCCGCGGCTTCGACGAAACGAGCCCGGCAATTCGGCAATCGTTGCGCTACTTGTTCCGCCAGGTGATACGAAAAAGTGCGATCGGTTTTTCCATGCCATAAGCGCACAGGAGTTCGCACTTCCTCCAACGCAAAACCCCACGGGCGCGCATAAATTTCGGCATCCGCCATCACGCCTTCCGCCGAGGTGCGCCAGGCCTGGCGCTGACTTTCAAAGCAAGCTTCGAAAGAACGCGAGTCGAGCAATACGGCTGCATCACAAGGTTGCAACCATTTCAAAAACATCGGACGCAGGCGAATCGGGATTCGCCGGGAAGCGAACGGTCGCGCGATTTGAAAAGATCTCCGCAACATTTCCGGATGCGTTCGATAAAGCGCAAGCATCCAGCGATACAGCCTGAGCAAACCATCGTGTCCGGTTAGTTCGCTGATCGGCGGCGCGCCGCTCACGATCGCAATCGCTTCGATTTTTTCCGGCATCGACCATGCGCTCACGTAGGCGTAGGGCGCTCCGCCGGAAATTGCCAGCATGCGGAACTTATCGATGTCGAGCTGCGTCGCGAGTTCCTGCAGCAGCAGTGGCCAGTCAAGCAACGTGCGCTCTTTTTGAAACTCCGATTCGTTTATCCCAGGTCGATCGGGCGAAATGATGCGGATTCCAAGCTCGCGCGCCGCGTCGTCGGTAAGCACCGCCATGCTCCGCGAACTGGGCCAGCCGTGGCAAAAAAATACGGGTCGTCCCGCCGGGTCGCCGTATTCGTCCAGCGCGATACGAGCGCCATTTTGAAGTTGGACCACGCTTGTTCGCACGCTTACCTTTTCCAAGCACTTACACTCTCCTGCTGATTGCCTCCGGTCCATCCAGCTATTGCGGAACAAACAGAAAGCATCTTCATTTCGTATTATTCTTTATGAACGACCACTCACAACCGAACCACGGCAAAATATCGGTGCATGGCAACGGGCTCGGAGCGCCTTCGCCTGAATTGGTGAAACAACGCGCGCGTGAAATCGCGATGATCGATGAGCGCGAGCCCGACGAATTTACCGAGGGCGACTGGCAACAGGCCCATCGCGAATTGCTCGGCGAGCTGCCTTCGAACGCTCCGGAAGAAAACGACCGCACAGCTGAAGTTGTCGAGGAATGGGACATGGTCGCGGGCGATACCGGTCATCGCGCTCCGCGGAGCGGCGAAGATGAAGACAAAAATCTCGGCGAGCAACTCGTCGATGATGGCGTCGAAGAAGCGACGCACGATCAGATGCTGGAGGCGCGCATCGAAGAGCGAAAAGAGGAAGAATCGTGAGCCAAGCCAACGTTGCTATCGCAGAAACGTCGGCCAGATCGGAGCGCGCTTCGAATCTGATCGAGCGTTACCGGCAGATCCGGAATTTTTCGACGCGACTTTCCGGTGGGTTGCAGCCGGAAGATTGCGTTGTGCAATCGATCCCGGACGTGAGTCCGACAAAGTGGCATCTCGCGCACACGAGCTGGTTCGTCGAGACTTTTATTCTCAAAGTTTGGGCGCCTGATTATCAACCGGCCGTTCCCGAATACGCTTACCTTTTTAATTCATATTATAATGCCGCGGGCAACATGCATCGGCGGGATCTGCGCGGTCTGATTTCCCGACCAACTCTGGCCGAAACTCGTCGTTACCGGGAACACATCGATGACAGCGTGATCGATTTGATTTCTAGCGCGGACGAGAAATTACTCGCGGAACTCGAGCCGGTTTTGATTCTCGGATTCCATCACGAGCAGCAACACCAGGAACTTCTCGTTACCGACATCAAACACGTCTTCGCGCAAAACCCGCTGCATCCGATTTTCGAAGCCCGAACGAGCAGCGAAAAATCAAAGGGCGTTTCTCCGCAAAAATTCCTTCCTTTCGACGAAGCGATTATTTCCGTCGGTCATGAAGGCGCGGAATTTTCCTACGATAACGAAGGCCCGCGTCATCGTGCGCTCGTCCCCGCATTCGCACTCGCGTCCCGGCCCGTAACGAACGGCGAGTTCATCGAATTCATCGAAGCGGGCGGTTACACGCGATCGGAATACTGGCTCTCGTTAGGCTGGACGACCTTGAACGAACAACGGTGGGAAGCGCCGCTCTACTGGGAAAAACGCGACGGCGCGTGGTGGAATTTTACGCTCTCCGGCTTTCGACCGGTTGATGAAAACGAGCCGGTCACGCACGTCAGTTATTTTGAGGCCGATGCCTTCGCGAATTGGAGTGGAGCGCGGCTGCCGACTGAATTTGAATGGGAACACGCGGCCGCCAACCTTCCGATGGAAGGCAACTTTGTGGAAACCGAGCGCTTTCATCCCGCGCCGGCATCATCATCTCACGGCGAAAATTTGACGCAAATGTTTGGCGATGTTTGGGAATGGACGCGCAGTTCTTACTCCCCCTACCCCGGTTATCATGCCGCGCCCGGCGCGCTCGGCGAATACAACGGAAAGTTCATGTGTAACCAATATGTTTTGCGCGGCGGTTCTTGCGCGACTTCACGCACGCATATTCGAGCAACGTATCGCAACTTCTTTCAACCGGAGAAGCGCTGGCAATTCACCGGAATTCGATTGGCGCGCGATCCGTGAGCCACATTTCCACCGAAACAGTGCTCGATCTCGAGCCTGCGGCTGCGGATTTCCTCGCCGAAGCGATCGAGGGCTTATCCTCATCCCCGCGCACTTTGCCGTGTAAATTTTTTTACGATGAACATGGCTCGGACTTGTTCCAGAAAATTTGCGAACTGCCCGAATACTACGTCACGCGCGCGGAGCTCCAGATTCTCAAAAATCAAGGCCGTGATATCGCGAAATATCTCGGCGCTGGAATTGAGTTGATCGGTTTGGGAACCGGTGCCGGAACGAAGACACGTTTGCTTCTCGATGAACTGCAGGCACCGATCGCCTATGTGCCGGTCGATATTTCGAAAGAGCAACTTCTTCAATCGAGCGCGCAATTTCGAAAATTGTTCCCGGATTGTGAAGTGCTTCCCGTCTGCGCCGATTACCTGCAGCCGGTCACTTTGCCGACACCGAAACGAATTCCCGCGCGCAAAGTTGTTTATTTTCCCGGCTCGACCATTGGAAATTTCGAACCGGACATAGCGCTCGATTTCTTGCATCGCATTCGGCGTGTTTCCGACAAAGAAGGCGGACTTTTAATCGGCGTCGATCTGCAGAAAGACCGCATGATTCTCGAAAATGCTTACAACGACGCGCAAGGCGTGACTGCGCAATTCAATCTTAACCTGCTTGTGCGCGCGAATCGCGAACTCGGCGCGGATTTTGACCTCAAACATTGGAAGCATCGCGCGATTTACAACGCCGAAGCAGGACGAATCGAGATGCATCTTATTTGCGAAGTGGAACAGACGATTCGCATCGCAGCTCACGAATTTCATTTCCGCGCCGGAGAAACAATCGTGACGGAATTTTCCTACAAACATACGCCGGAAGGTTTTGCCGAGCTCGCCGGCCAGGCCGGATTTCGTCTCGCACACATGTGGACAGACGACGCGCATCTGTTTGGAGTCTTCTATTTCACGACGCAAAACTAGCCGCCTGTGAGCGCGCTGGTTCAACTCATCGGTGTCGGTAAACGGTACGGCGAAACCACCGCGGTCGCGCCCGTCGATCTCGAGTTTGAAAAAGGTAAGACGACCGTGCTTATCGGTCCGAGCGGTTGCGGCAAATCGACTTTGTTGCGCCTCATTATTGGATTGATCGAACCGGATGTCGGGTCCGTCCATTTCGATGGCGCGGAAGTCGATCGGGAAACGCTTCTGCAATTTCGGCGCCGCGTGGGTTACGTGATCCAGGAGGGCGGTTTGTTTCCTCATCTCACCGCTCGCTCCAATGTGCTCCTCATGCCCCGGCATTTGGGCAAATCCGAAAAGGAAATGGATCAACACTTGCGCGAACTTTCCGAGCTCACGCGTTTTCCAGAGGATGCGCTCGATCGTTATCCTATCGAACTTTCCGGCGGTCAACGTCAGCGCGTAAGCTTGATGCGCGCGCTCGTTCTTTCACCGCAGCTACTGCTTCTCGACGAGCCGCTCGGTGCGCTGGATCCACTGGTGCGTGCAGCGTTGCAAAAAGATTTGAAGGAAATTTTCGCGCAGCTGCAACAAACCACCGTTCTCGTCACGCACGATCTGGCGGAAGCCGCTTATCTCGGCGACACCATTGTTTTGATGAATGAAGGACGCGTCGTGCAGCGGGGCTCCATCGACGATTTGCGCGAACGTCCGAAGAATGACTTCGTCACCGAATTCATCAACGCGCAGCGCAGCCTCGTTTCGCTATGAAGAAAATCTTTGTCGCTTTTCTCGTTGTCGCCTTTTGCAAAGCGATCGCCGCAGATCCAGTTCTCGTCGGTTCGAAAAAATTTACTGAATCGTACGTGCTCGGCGAAATTGCAAAGCGCGCGCTCACAAACGCCGGCGTGAATACCGAACATCGCCCGGGCATGGGCGGCACGATCATTCTCTGGCAGGCACTGAGCACCGGACAAATCGATCTCTATCCGGAATATACCGGAACGATCAGCGAAGAGATTTTGAAAAATCGCGACGTCTCGTTCGATGAGATGCGCACGACGTTGTCGCGGTCCGGCGTCGGAATGACAAATGATCTCGGGTTCAACAACACCTACACGCTCGTGATGCAAAGAAGTGAAGCGCAGCGGTTACAAATCAAAACGATCAGCGATCTGCGAAATCATCCGGAGTTAAAGTTCGGCCTGACGCACGAGTTCCTCGATCGCCAGGACGGATGGCGACCGCTGGCGCAACGTTACGATCTCCAACCAAAACAGGTCGTGGGCATCGATCACGGGATTGGTTATGCCGCCCTGCAGAATGGATCGATCGACGTGAAGGACGCCTACTCGACCGATGCGAAAATCGGAGAGTATGACCTCGTCGCGCTAAAGGATGATTTGCAATTCTTTCCGCAATACAAGGCGGTCTTCCTGTATCGACTCAACTTACCGCCGACTGCGATTGCCGCGCTCCGCAAACTCGAGGGAACGCTGGATGAAAAACGCATGATCCGGCTGAATGCCGAAGCGGAGCGAACGAAAAATTACGCGCGCGCAGCTGCTCTTTATTTCCAGCCTAACGAATCGGCGATTTCCACGACAACCGGTGAATCACTTTCGCACAAACTCACACGCTGGATTACGCGTCATCTCGAACTCGCCGGCTTCTCGCTCCTTCTCGCCGTGATCGTGGGCGTGCCACTCGGCATCGTCGCGAGTCGCGGTGGTTTGATGGGACACTCGATTCTCGCCTTTGCCGGGATCATGCAAACAATTCCATCGCTCGCATTACTCGCGCTCCTCGTCCCGATTCCGTTTTTCGGCATCAGCCCGCGCACCGCCATTGCCGCGCTCTTTCTCTATGGTTTGCTTCCGATCGTTCGCAATACGGCAACAGGTTTGCAGGACATTGCGCCCTCACTGCGCGAATCCGCGACAGCGCTCGGCCTCGAGTCGGGAGCGCGGTTGCGAAAAATTTATCTGCCAATTGCCTCGCGCACGATTCTCGCCGGCATCAAAACAAGCGCCGTCATAAATATCGGAACCGCGACGCTCGCCGCGCTGATCGGCGCCGGAGGTTTGGGCGAGCCAATCTTGAGCGGATTAAATCTGAATGATCATGCGACGATTCTGGAGGGCGCCATTCCGGCGGCGTTGCTTGCTCTCGTCGTACAATGGCTCTTTGATTTACTCGACCGCATCCTGATTCCAAAAGGATTGCGATTATAAATAAATGGCGATTGCATCCATCAATCCGACAACCGGCGAAACGTTGAAGGAATTCTCTGCCTTCAGTGAATCGCAGATCGAAACCGCATTAGCTCGCGCGGAGCAAGCCTTCGAGAAACATCGACGCACTCCGTTCGCACAGCGCGCGCAATGGTTGATGGGAGCGGCGACGTTGCTCGAGCAGGAAAAAGAGAAACTCGCGCGCACGATCACACTCGAGATGGGAAAATTGCTGAGCGCGTCCGTCGATGAAGTTATGAAATGCTCACGCGGCTGCCGATTCTACGCGGAAAACGCTGAACGTTTTCTGGAAGATCGACCGGCGCAAACAGATGCCGCGCGCAGTTTCGTTCGCTACGAACCGCTCGGCGCGATTCTTGCGATCATGCCGTGGAATTTCCCTTTCTGGCAGGTCTTTCGGTTTGCCGCGCCGGCGCTGATGGCTGGAAATGTCGGCCTGCTCAAGCACGCCGCGAACGTGCCGCAATGCGCGCTTGCGATTGAAGATATCTTTCGGCGCGCTGGTTTTGATGAGGGAGCTTTCCAAACTCTGCTCATCGAATCAGATCAAACGCGTGCAGTGATCGAAGATGCGCGCGTGAAAGCTGTAACGCTGACAGGAAGCGATCGCGCAGGCAGCGAAGTTGCGAGTATTGCCGGGCGTCACATCAAAAAAGCGGTGCTCGAACTAGGCGGGAGCGATCCCTTCATCGTAATGCCCAGCGCGGATTTGCAGAACGCGGTCGAGATCGGCGTGAAGGCGCGAACAATCAATACCGGGCAATCCTGCATCGCAGCGAAGCGCTTCATCGTGGCGGAAAAAGTTTACGATGAATATCTGAAGCGCTTCCTGGAAAAAATTCGCGCGCTACGGATTGGCGATCCGCTGGAAGACGAAACAGAAATCGGTCCGCTTGCGACCGAAAGTATTTTGCGCGGTGTCGACGATCAGGTGCAAAAATCGATCGCAGCCGGGGCGAAACTTCTTACCGGTGGAAATCGCATTCAACGCGACGGATTTTTCTACGAGCCAACCGTGCTCACCGATATTCCAACCGACGCGCCCGCGTTTCACGAAGAAGTTTTTGGCCCAGTCGCGTTATTTTTTCACGCGGCCGACGGTGAAGAAGCAATTTCGATTGCGAACAACAATCAATTCGGTCTCGGCGCCAGCGCATGGACTAACGACAAAGACGAACAGGAACTTTTCATTTCCGAGCTCGAGTCAGGAATGGTTTTCATCAATGGCATGGTCGCCTCCGACGCGCGGCTTCCCTTTGGTGGAATCAAGCGCTCGGGTTTCGGCCGCGAACTAGGCGCGGAAGGAATTCACGAATTCGTTAACACGAAAACAATTGTGATCGCGTGACCGACGTCATTTCGTGCTGAACTGATCTTCTTTGTCCTTGAAGAGAATATTGAAGGTGGTGAGCGATCCGTAGCAGCGCGTGATGTATTGCTGCATATCGAACTTATCCGCGTCAGTCAGTTTTTCGCTCGCGTTCACCTTCTGTTCGAGCACACGCAAATTGTTTCGAATCATGACGATCTTGTGAAAGAACGTCTCCAGCGGAACGTCTTTCGACTGCAGCGTCGTATCCGCCGGCTCGATCACGAGACGTCCGCCTTCCCAACGTTGGGCGATTCCTTCCACGATCGCTTCCGTTTTTTCCAAGCCTAACGAGTCAACGGTCGCCTGCGCGATTTCACTGATTAAACTCGAGAGCGGCATCTGCAATTCGGTTAACGTCGCGGTTGGATCGGCCGATTCCAAATCGCTCTGCGTCGGCGCGACGGTGCGCAATGCGTCGTCGAACGAAATATCCGCGGTGTGCTCTGTGAGCGCTTTGACAATGCCGAGACCGTGAGCCGGATGGCGCACTTTCATGCCGATGTGGAGTGTATCGATGGAGAGTGACATACGAGACGGAAGTTGCGGACACACCGCGGAATGGCAACCGGGTATTTGAATCTGTCGTCGTTCCTTTTTTCATTGTCTCGTGAGAGTGCGGTTCTCATTCTTTCTGCCGAATGTCCTTGCTGGCTATTCCATACCCGCCCGGCTTTCGCGCGCGGCGCGGATTGAATTGGTTCATCATCGGTTTGCTTTATGCGTCGTTTTACATGTGCCGATACAACTTCCGCTTCGCTACTCCCGGGATGGTGGAGGAATTTGGCTTCAGCACTTTTCAAATCACCGGAATGCTCAGCGCCTGGTCGATTGCCTACGGCACTGGTCAACTGGTGAATGGTCTGCTCACCGATCGCATCGGCGGCAAAACTGCCATGCTCATCGGCTCCGCCGGCACGATCGCGATCAACTTGATTTTCGGTTTCGCTTCTTTCGCCGGCACCTTCAGCACCTTTGCGGCGATCTGGTTGCTCAATGGATACATGCAATCCTTCGGCACACCCGGCATGGTGAAAATGAATGCGGCCTGGTTTCGCCGCTCCGAGCGCGGCACTTTCACCGGCATCTTCGGTTTCATGATTCAGCTCGGACAATTTGCGATCAACAATCTCGCGCCCGTAATCCTGGCTGGCTTCACCATAGGCGCGTGGGTCGTGGCGAAAAATGATTGGCACTGGCTCTTTCGCATTCCGCCGCTCTTCGTCGCCATCGTCGCAATTATGTTGGTTATTTTTGTCAAAAATACGCCGGAGGAAGCTGGCTATCACGGTTTGATCGAAGATGTGAGCAAAGGCGGAGACATCAGCAGCCGCACGACGATGCGCGAATCATTCACCACCATTTTCACCCATCCGCTCATTTGGTTTTACGCCATCGCCTATGGATGCACGGGCGCGGTCCGGAATAGTTCCGATCAACTCATGGTTCTTTATTTTCACGACCAATTGAAACTGAACCTGGCCGACAAACCGGCCGCAGTTCTTTGGACGGTAAATCTCATGCCGTTGGTCGCGATCGCCGGCTCGTTTAGCGCCGGATTTATTTCCGACAAATTTTTTCAGGGTCACCGCTCACCCGTGGCGATGACGCTCTACTTCGTCGAATCCGGGGTGATTTTGATCGCAGCCGTTGTCATTGCCGCCGGCGTGGTTGGACCCACTCCGCTCGGAATTTTTATTGGTTGTCTGTTTCTCGTGCTCGTGGCGCTGACCGCGAACTCGACCCACGCCATTGTCGGCGCGGCCGCGCCCATGGATATCGGCGGCAGAAAAATGGCGGGCTTCGCGTCCGGCGTCATCGATTCGTTTCAATACTACGGCACAGCGGTGGCACTCCCTTTTACAGGCTGGATGATTGATCGCCATGGCTGGGGCGTTTGGTATCCGATCATGGCCAGCTTCGGCGCGATTGGCGGCTTCGCGATGTTGGCAGTCATGCGCAAGCAGAAACGCATGCATGCGACCGGCGATCCCCGCGCACTCTCTCGTTAAAACAGCGTCAACTGCTCCCTGGGTCTGCGGAAGCTTGCCGTGGAAAGATGCGGTCGCGCTCCGAAGCCGGCACGGCGTGACGCAACCTCAAACATGGATCGGATCTGTTCGGCGAAAATTCCTTCACCGACGATGCGCGAATTCCACCGCGAATCATTGAGCTTGCTGCCTCCGCGAATCGAACGAATCCGTTGCAGCACCTTTTCCTTTTTCTCGGGAAAGTGCTCGTCGAGCCAATGCTCGAAGAGCGGCGCGATCGCCCACGGCAAACGCACAATGGTGTAACCGGCAAATTGCGCACCCGCTTTCGCACAAGCTGCGACAATGGCCGGAACTTCATGATCGGTCAGGCCGGGAATGATTGGTGCAACCATAACGCCAACTGGAATGCCAGCGGCGCGCAGTTGCGAAACCGCGTCCAACCGCGCTTTCGGCGATGACGTCCGCGGCTCGAGCACGCGTTGCAAATTTTCATCGAGCGAGGTAACCGAAATGTTTACGCCGACAGCGTTGTGCTGGGCGAGTTCGCTCAGTAAATCGATGTCGCGTGTGATTAAACGATTCTTCGTGATCATCGCGATGGGATTGCGAAACCGTGCGAACACTTCAAGGCAGGCGCGTGTCACTTTTAGCTTTCGCTCGACTGGTTGATACGGATCGGTCACGCCGCTCATCATGATGACTCTCGGTTCCCATTTTGATGACGACAGTTCCGCTTCAAGTAATTGCGGCGCATCCATCTTCACCATGATGCGACTTTCGAAATCGAGACCCGCGGAGAATCCGAGATACTCATGAGTCGGTCGCGCAAAGCAGTAGATGCAACCATGCTCGCAACCGCGATACGGATTGAGGCTCGTTTCGAAACCGACATCGGGACTCTCGTTCCGCGCAATGATCGTCTTTGTTCCGTCGCGAAAAAACTGCGTCGCGCGGCGCGGTCGTTCCTCCAACGCCGCGACCGGGTCCACCACATCGATGTCCGTAACATCGACATGCAGTTTTTCAAAACGATTCGCCGGACTCCAGGAAGCGCCACGCCCGTGCATCGGTTCGAAGCTTTGTGCAGCTTCCTTGATCACGGGCTTATAGCTGCCCTTTGATCGTTTCGTCATGTGATAAGTTCATCTGAACATATCGTGTTGTCGAGGCTATTCGTTGCCGTTTGCATCGCACGTGGCAAAATCAGATGCACCGCGCGAAATGGAGGGGTGGTCGAGCGGTTGATGGCTCCGGTCTTGAAAACCGGCAGGGCGCAAGCCCTCGTGGGTTCGAATCCCACCCCCTCCGCCACTTCTTGGAAGCGGCCCAACTGGACGCTTTGCGCATTAGCATTTTCGCCTGAGCGTACCTGTTGATAGAATCGCTCGATGTCTGAAACCAGAGTGAACGTGATGCGCGAACGCGCTCTCGCGGTTTTGCCAGGAGTGTTGTTGCTAGTGGCGCTCCTCGCAGCGTACGCCAATCACTTTCACAACAGCTTTCATTTCGACGACGCGCATACAGTTGAAAACAACGCATCGATCCACGCGCTGCGGAACATTCCGCTTTTCTTTCGCGATGCCACCACCTTCAGCTCACTCCCGACCAATCAATCGTATCGCCCGCTCGTCTCCACCTTGCTGGCGATCGATTACAAACTCGGCGGCGGATTACATCCATTTTGGTTTCACCTGTCCATCTTCGCGCTTTTTGTTGGGCTAACGCTACTGCTCGCGCTCGTCATTCGTCGCCTGCTCGATGCGACGGCGACCTCAGCGCGCAATGGGTGGTGCGCGCTCGCGGCCGCGGCCTGGTACGGGTTGCACCCGGCGAATGCGGATACCATCAATTACATTGTCGCGCTATCCGACGTGATTTCGACGCTTGGAGTCGTCGCCTCTTTCGCGCTCTACTTCGCATTCCCGAATCTGCGCCGGTACTATTTATATCTATTCCCGGCGGCGATCGCGATCCTGGCAAAACCGCCGGCCGCCATTTTCGTGGTTCTTTTCGCGATCTACCGACTGCTGTTTTGGCGGAACGATGATGCGCGTCTCGGAGAAACACGGCCGACGCCGGGCGTTTTGAGGCGCGTTGCAGAACTCGTTCCGCCATTCGTAATTTGCGCAGCGCTGTTGCTTCTCGTGCGATACATGACACCGCGCACGTGGATCAGCGGCGCGGACAACGCCCGCCATTATCTCATCACGCAGCCGTACGTAGCGTGGCTTTACTTCAAGACATTCTTCTGGCCGGTCGGCCTTTCTGCTGACTACGACCTTAATCCCTTTACCACAACGGACGATGCACGCTTCTGGATAGGATTCGCGTTTGTTGCTCTTTTCATCGCGATTGCGATTACGGCTTCCGTTTTCAAAAAAACGCGCGTGCTCGGTTTTGGTTTGCTTTGGTTTCTCATCACACTTCTTCCGACGTCGCTGCTGCCTTTGGCCGAAGTGATGAACGGTCATCGCACTTTTCTCCCCTACATCGGCCTTGTCATCGCGATGGCCGGCGCGATCGCGCTTGTGCTGAATCGCGGTGAAACACGGAGGTTGTTGATGAGAATCGCCGTCGCGTGTGTCGCAGGATTATTTCTGTGCGTCAATGGCTACGCCACGTTCCAGCGAAACAAAGTTTGGAAGAGTGAAGAAACGCTTTGGCGCGACGTGACGATCAAGAGTCCGCAAAACGGTCGCGGCTTGATGAACTATGGCAATACGCTGATGGCGAGAGGTAATTACACTGGCGCTCTCGTCTATTTTCATCGCGCGAAAATTCTTGTGCCGTTCTATCCAGTCCTCTTCGTCAACCTCGGTATAGCGGAGGCGGCGACAGGCCAGACAATTCCTGCCGAACACAACTTCAAGGAGGCGCTGCGACTGGCGCCGGCAAATCCGGATTGCTACACGTATTACGCGCGCTACCTGCTGGCGCATTCACGTGCGACCGAAGCGCTCGTCCTGTTGCGCGCAGCGCGGACGATAAGCCCGGCGAACACCATGGCGCGCGATCTTCTTGCGCAAGCGGGATCAGCAGTTTCGCTAACCAAGACATCAACCGAATCGCTGCTTACTCTTAGCCTCCACCGTTATCGCGAGAAGCGATTTCGAGAAACGATCGCCGCGTGCGAAATCGCCCTCGCGCTCAAACCGGATTACGCGGAAGCGTGGAATAATATCGGCGCCGCCTACAATGAGCTTGGCGAATACACGAAGGCGGCGAGTGCGTGCGAACAAGCGATCCGTCTGCGGCCGGATTTTGCTCTGGCACGCAATAACCTGCAGCTCGCACAGACGAAACTGGAAGCCGCCGCCAAATAAAATCAGATGGTAACGTCTGCGGAAGTGTCGCGTAAAATCCACTTCGCCGCGAGAAATGCGCACATGATTCCAAGAATCGCAGCGAAAAGAACATCGGAAAAATAATGCGCGCCGACATACATGCGTGAGATCGCGATCAAAACCGGGATCGGTAAACACGCAAGACCAAGGCGCCAGCTGACAAAAAACAGCGCGCCAAAAAATGCCGTCGATGCCGCAGTGTGGCCGGAAGGAAACGCGTTATACTTCGAACTGAAACGCGGCCCATTCCAAACCGATTCGCTCCTGACATTGGGTCGCGCACGACCGCTTGTGATCTTGATGACGCGCGCGGACGCTCCGGCCAGCGCGCATGCGACGAGCATGGTCGCGAAAATGCGCATCCATTTTTTGTTACCGCGCCAATAGGCAATTACCAACAGAATAATCCCAAGCACGACATGAGAAGGCCAATCCCCCCAGCGACTGACATTGCGCATGAAGATCTTCGCGGAGCGGCTTTGATGATGCGCTATCCAATGCTGAATCTGGGCGTCGAAGTAGAACGCGCAGACGAGAGCAGCTCCGGCAATCGCCACAAACAAAAGCAGTCGGATCCAACTCTTTCTCGTCACAACCCAATTTCCCGTTTGTCTTTCACGTGGCGCTATCTTTGAATCGCGCTTTGCAACCTGCAATCCGCAATTTCGTTCTTCTCTTTCTCGGCTGCCTGCTTTTTCACGTCGCGGGAACGTGGAGTCTACCCCTGATCGACCGCGACGAGCCGCGATTTGCGGAAGCGGCGCGCGAAATGCGGCAACGCGGCGATTACGTCATTCCGTATTTCAACGATCAGTATCGCTTCGATAAACCGCCCCTGACTTATTGGTTTCAAACGCTGAGTTATGGCGCATTCGGTGAGAATGATTTCGCCGCACGATTTCCATCGGCGGTAGCGGCAGCGTTGGTCGCGGTGGCGTTGCTTGCCTGGGGTCGGCGAATGGAAACCGAACGCGCTGGTTGGTGGGCGGCGATTATTTTCACGCTGTGTCTGCAAACGTTCATGCACGCAAAGGCCGCAGTGGCGGACATGTGGCTGGTGCTTTTTGTCACAACGGCGCATTGGGCGGAATTTGAATTGTTGCGAGATTCGTTGGGCCAGACCGAAAACGATTCGTCGGCGCGACCCGCCGCCGCGACCTACCGGATTTGGTGGTGGATTTTTTATCTTTCGCTCGCGTTCGCGTTTCTCGCCAAAGGACCGATTGGATGGACGCCGTTGCTGACAATAGCGATTGCGAAATTCTTTTTGTCCGACGCAAACCTGCAAAAGCGGTTTGCGTTTTTTCCCGGCATTATCGTCACGCTGGCAATCGTTTCATTGTGGGGAATTCCGGCACTGACACGAACGCACGGTGAATTCTTTCGCATCGGAATCGGTCATCACGTCATCGGCCGCTCGCTCGCTACCATGGAAGGACACGGCGGGAATTCGTTAGGCATGTACGTTCTCACGCTGCCGTTTTATTTCGTCACGCTTTTCCTGAGCTTCTTCCCGTGGTCTATTAAGTTTCCGTGGTTGACACGAAGGTTGTGGCGAGAGCGGGACGACGCAGATAAATTTCTGATCGCCGGCGCTGCGATCATTTTTCTCGTTTTCACATTCGTGAAGACAAAATTACCGCACTACACATTACCGGCGCTGCCGTTGATTGCGCTACTCCTGGCGCGTCATTGGTCACGCGAAGAAAACGCGATGCGAATCTTCACAAGGATTGGTTTCGCGATGGCTGTGGTTGCGCTCGCGCTGGCGCTCTTTGTTTTTCCATGGACGACGCGATTTTTTCCTTCCGTTCAATTATTCAACGATGCGAAAAACGATCTTCGTCCGGAAATGGAATTCGGCGCTGTCGGTTACAACGAACCGAGTCTCGTCTGGTATTTTCGCAGTCGCGTGAATGGCTTTTTAGATTCAACGCTCGACGCAGAGGACGTGCGGCCGTTTATGGAGGAACAAGGCCCGCGCTTCGTCATCGTGCCGACCACGTTGGCCGCAAAAGTTTTTCCGATGCCACCGCCGTCGTGGAAAAGCTTTCGCGTTCATGGAGTGAATATAGCGAAAGGGAAAAAGGTTGATCTCACTCTGATCATGAACAGAGCGGGTTCCACGAATCCGTGAAATTGTTAAACGCGCGAATCGATTTAACGTTCAGCCCTTAACATGATCACCTTCCTCGACGGCAAACTGGCAACTGCATTGCCGACGCAGGCCATCGTCGATGTCGGCGGAGTCGGCTATGAAGTTTTCATTCCCCTCTCGAGTTACGACAAGCTCCCCTCGCCCGGCCAACCGATTCGGATCCTGACGCATCTGCATGTCCGTGAAGACGCGCATATCCTTTACGGATTCATGACGGCGCCGGAACGCGACCTCTTCCGCTTGCTCGTGAATCATGTGAGCGGCATCGGACCAAAACTCGCGCTCGCAGTTCTCAGCGGGATGAGTGTCGGCAATTTTAAGAGTGCGGTGGTGAATTCCGATGTGGCGTCGCTTTCAAAGATCAGCGGAGTCGGAAAAAAAACTGCGGAACGAATGGTCTTGGAACTGAAAGATAAAGTCGGCGTGGCTGCGGCGTGGGAAGCGGCGAGTTCGACTCACGCGCCGACGCCTGAGCAGGAACAGGCCAATGAAGCGGTGCTCGCTTTGATCGCGCTCGGTTACAAGCAAGTCGAAGCGCACAAAGCGGTGCGCGAATTGCAGGAAAAAGAACGCGACATTAAGAGCGCCGAAGATTTGGTAAAACTCGCGCTCAAGCGAATGGCATCCGGACGATGAGTACCGTAGCGGAAGCAGACAAACTCGAGGCAATCCGTGGAGCAGTTCCGGCGGAAGGATTGTTCGCGGAGAAGGATTTTCTTCTTTCGCCGGAACCGTTTGCGATCGAGGTAAAGTTCGAAAAAGAACTCGAACAGCTCGGTCATCGACTTTTTGTTTTTCAACGCGCGTGCAATCAGCTTTATCAGCAGAGCGTAAAGGGAAAACAACCGGCGTGGGTCGCGCGTTATCTCGATGCCGGTAAGCCAGCGGAGTTGATTGAATATTCGCGACGAAAAGAATTTCGCGACGATCTGCCGAAAGCCATCCGGCCCGATCTGGTTTTAACGGACGATGGTTACACGATTGCCGAGGTCGATTCCGTGCCTGGCGGAATCGGCCTGACGGCGTGGTTAAACAAAACTTACACGAACATCGGTCACGAAGTGATCGGCGGCACGGAAGGAATGCTCGATGGATTCCGCACGGTTCTGCCGAAGGGCGGCGACATCGTTATTTCCAAAGAGGCCGGAACTTATCGGCCGGAAATGGAATGGGTCTCGGCGCAATTGAATGCGAAATATCCGGAAACCGAATGGAAAGTTTTTGAAGCAGAAACTTATGAGCCGCGCAACGGGCGGAATGTTTATCGCTTCTTTGAGTTGTTCGATCTTCCTAATTTACCTCGCGTCGGTGAATTAATGAACGCGTTGGCGGAAAACCGCGTCACAATTACGCCGCCGTTCAAACCATATTTGGAAGAGAAATCCTGGTTTGCACTTTTCTGGTTACAACCGCTCCGTGAGTTTTGGCGACGCGAGCTTGGCGAAAAATATTTTCTCAAACTGCAGGAGGTTATTCCCTACAGCTGGCTGCTCGATCCAACGCCGCTGCCACAGCATGCCGTGATTCCGCGACTGGAAATTCACGACTGGCAAGAAGCCGCAAGATTCAGTCAAAAAGAGCGCGATCTTTTATTGAAGGTCAGTGGATTTTCTCCGCTGGCCTGGGGTAGTCGCGGTGTCGCGTTGGGCCAGGACCTGCCGCATTCGGAATGGCAGCAGCGAATCGGGCACGCGCTCGAGACTTTCGAACAATCCCCAACCATCATGCAGAAATTTCACAAAGGCCGGCTCGTCGACCAGCGTTTTTGGGATCGCGAGACTAACGAATTAAAAACAATGCGCGGCCGAGTGCGACTTTGTCCTTATTATTTTGTTGAATCAGACAAGGTGCGATTGCGCGGCGCGCTCGCCACGATTTGTCCCGCCGATAAAAAATTACTGCACGGGATGAGCGACGCGATCCTGGCGCCGACAAAAGTGTCCTGATATTAAGGCGGCAGCACAGGCTCGTCATCCGGAGTAATCGGTCCCGAAGGCGGCTCGACAATCGGCGTGGCCGGCGTTCTCATCGTTCTGGTGGTCGTCGTCGTCGTTCGAACAGTGCTGCTGTGCGTCAACGCCGGCGGTTCATCCTCCTGATTCGGACGATAGAGATCGCGACGGTTCGATAAAGTCGCGCACGAAATATTGAGAAAAATCAGCACGCCAAAAAGAATCCACCGCATCGCGCGATCCGAGCAAATCAATCCCAACGTGTCAATGTCGCCTTCTGCCGGTGTGCAATTCGTGATTGCGCCGGGAGTCGTTTCGCGAAAGGTTTGCGCTCCGTCAGGGGCTATGGACTGAGGACTAACGAATCCCGCCAGGGCAGGAATGCAGCAACGGTAGTCTGATTCTCTTTGCCGTAGTTCTCTGGCGGACTTTTTTGCCTAACGAATGGCAGGCGCGACTCGATGAAAGTGCTGAAAACCAAAACCGTGCGTTTCGCTGAAATTGTGGCGCATTGCGATCGTCCCGAAGTCCATACGCTTTGGCAGAAACCAAAAGCGGATCGCCACCTGCAATCGTTGTTGAAGAACAATCGCATCATGACCGTGCTGCCGAATGAGAGCGGAAGCGAGTTTGGGCTGGTCGGATTTAAAGAAACAAAAGGCGCGCGCTATCTGGCTCTTTCAAAATCGTTGAAGCGTTTCATCGACCGCCGCGTTATTGGAATTAAATGGGAGCTTGTTCGAGAGTAAGAGCGTGAGCGTGGAAAAAAATTCCGTCGAGTTGAGCGCGGAAGAAATCTCGCGCTATTCGCGGCACTTGATCATGCCCGAAGTCACGATTGCGGGACAAAGGCGATTGAAAGCGGCGCGCGTGCTTTGCATCGGCGCGGGCGGCCTCGGTTCGCCTGCCGCGCTTTACCTGGCTGCTGCCGGCGTGGGGAAAATTGGGCTGGTTGATTTCGACCTCGTCGATCTGTCGAATTTACAGCGCCAAATTCTGCACGGAACCAAAGACGTCGGCCGCAAAAAACTCGACTCCGCGCGTGACCGATTGCGTGATGCAAATCCGCACGTCGAAGTAATTTCGCATGAGGCAAGGTTCTCTAGCGAGAACGCAATGGAGATCGTGCGCGATTACGACGTTGTCGTGGATGGCTCGGATAATTTTCCGACGCGCTATTTGTCTAATGATGTTTGCGTCTGGACGAGCAAACCAAATGTTTACGGGTCCGTCTTTCGATTTGATGGCCAGACGACTGTGTTCGCGCCGCATCTTGGCGGTCCGTGTTACCGTTGTCTTTTTCCGGAACCGCCACCGCCGGGTTCAGTGCCGAATTGCGCGGAAGCAGGTGTGCTTGGTGTGCTGCCGGGAATCATCGGATTGTTGCAAGCCGTCGAAACAATCAAGCTCATTCTCGAAATCGGCGACTCGTTAGTCGGACGATTGCTGCATTTTGATGCGCTTAAAATGAAGTTTCGCGAATTCAATCTTCGCCGCGATCCGGAATGTCCTGTTTGCGGGGAAAATCGCACGATCACTGAGCCGATCGATTATGAGCAATTTTGCGGAGCGGCGCGCGCAACTGACATTGTGCCCGTGATCGACGTGCAGGAATTGAAACGAAAGATGGATGCGGGAGAAAAATTCGCACTGATCGACGTGCGCGAGCGGTATGAATATGAGATCGCAAAGATCGACGGGGCGAAATTAATTCCGCTTGGCGAAATCGAGGCGCGCGCTGATGAAATTAAAAACGGAGAGATAATCGTTCACTGCCACAGCGGAGTTCGCAGTGCACAAGCCGTCACGATTTTGCGCAACGCCGGCCTAACGAATGTCTACAATCTCGAAGGCGGAATCGACGCCTGGTCGCAGGAGATTGATCCGGACGTTCCGCGCTATTGAGCCGAGGCCAGCGCAGACTCGAGTTCAGCCGGCGACGGAACATCGTGCCATTGGCGAATAAGATGCCCGCGTCCATCGAAAACAAAAACATCGAATTCGTTCGAAGCCGGATCGATTCCCAGTTGGCGCACGACGTCGCCATCGAAATCTGCAATGGCGAAAAGATCTTCGCGCGGGCTATGTGTAATTTTTTTTGCCTGATAGCGCGGCTGCACCTGATCGGCTTCCGCGCGAAAACGATGCCGCACAATCGCCCGAATGACCCGACGCAGAAACGGACGGATCTGATTCTGAAAATTAATTACCGTGACGCAGCGATTCTTGGGGCGTCCCACATATTTCTCGGGCACGGAATCACCGACTTTGTGCGCCTTCGTCTCATTCTCGCGCGTGGTGACCGTGACCAGCGAGGCGTATCCATCGTGCAGGGAAAGCTGTCGCCCTTCCACATCCGTAAAATCCAGCGGATAAACGCGGCCTTGTTCGAGACCGGATGCACTGGCAACGGCAAGGAACGAAAAGGAAGCCGCGAAAAAGAATTGAAAGCCGTGCTTAATCATGCGTAAGCACGTTGGCGATGACTGTGGTCACTGACAACACAAAGAAATTCTTTCGCGTTGCTTTCGTGATTTTGAGTTTCGTCGTCAGCAGCAGTTGCAATCGCATGACGACTCCGCGCCCGACGGAGATCATGAAAGAGGCGGACGAAAAGGCGGCGGCGGGCGATTTCGTGCAAGCGGTCGGCATGTATGAATCCATTCTCGACGGCTCGGCCGGTTCCGCAGAGGTGCATTATCGCCTCGCCCTGCTCTACGACGATAAAATGAACGATCCTCTGCACGCGCTGCATCATTTTAAACGTTATCTCACAATCGCGCCCGATGGCGCGCACGCGAACGACGTGAAGAATTTCATGAAACGCGATGAGCTCGCGCTGTTAACGAATTTGTCGGGCGATAGCGTTGTTCCTCGCGCGGAAGCGGCGCGCTTACGCAACGAGAACCTGACGATGCGCAAACAATTGGAGGACGCCCGTATCGTCGCGCACGGCGGATCGCCCGAGAAGACTCGCGATAAACACGGAGCAAAAAACACCGCAGCAAAAAAATCGGGCACGAAGAGCCACAGTTACGTGGTGAAATCGGGCGACACGCTCGCTTCCATTTCGCGAAAGTTTTACAAAACTTCGGGTCACTGGAAGAAAATCCGCGATGCGAATGCGGACAAAATTGATGATCCGCAGGATCTCAAAGTTGGAGAAACGCTGACAATTCCGTAGAACGGTTCGCGCGTTCCCGAATTAGTGGTTTAGTCGCTGTCGAAGTATGAGGTCCATCACACGCATCGCGCCAGATGTCGGCTGGCTGCCGAACAGTTTTGTGAACGTCTTTTTTGTTGGCCGCCCCGGCGGACCGTGGGTGTTGATCGACGCCGGACTACCGGGATCCGCTGAAGAAATTATCGCAGCCGCCGAAGGGCGTTTTGGCGCAGGCGTCCGCCCGGAGGGGATTGTTTTGACCCACGGGCACTTCGATCACGCCGGCTCCGCCGTCGCTCTCGCCGAAAGATGGGACGTGCCGATCTACGCGCATCGGCTCGAACTTCCTTTTCTCAGCGGACGTTCCGCTTATCCGCCGCCGGATCCGACGATCGGTGGGGCGATCGCATTTTTATCTCGTTTTACCCCAACCCTTGCACGCGATCTAGGTTCGCATTTGCGCGAATTGCCTAACGAGTTATCAGCGATGCCGGGATGGGAGATCGTGCCGACACCTGGACATTCGCCCGGCCACGTTTGTTTTTTCCGACCGTCTGATCGGGTGCTTATTTGCGGCGATGCCATCGCGACCGTGAATATGGATTCCTGGAGCGCGCTGATTACACGAAAACAAGAGCTCGGATCGGCCGGCGCGCCGTTCACGTACGACTGGGCGAGTGCGCGTGTTTCCGTAAAGAAACTGGCAAATCTGCGCCCCAATGTCGTGGCCTGTGGCCATGGCATTCCGATGCAGAATCCGGATCTCGCGACTGAGATGGAAGAATTTGCCGACCGATTTCGAGCGCCGCGTCACGGGCGTTATGTCCGCAAACCTGCACGCGTTGACGAGGAAGGTGTCGTGTCACTACCGCCCGCGCCGTTCGATCCAGTTCCGTTCGCGACGGCGGCAGGATTACTCGCGGTCGGGATCGCGCTTGGCAGCGGTTATCTCGACAACAACAAGCACCGCGATTAGCTGCACGCCTTCGCCGATTTAAGGATATAAATCAAAACGCCGGTGGTGTGCCGCCGAGATGTGTTGTCACCGGCGTGCCGCCTGCTGCTTGGCGGCAAAACAAACACGCCGGTAGTCGAGCCGTTGCCGCCATTGGTCGCGGAGTAGTTCGCCAGATTCGTGTAAATATCCGCGGGATGGTTTCCGCCAATCGTAACGACGACGTTGTTATTTACCGTAACAGTATCCGCGGCGATAATTTTTGCGCTCGCACCAGTTAACGTGACGTCAGCAATAAAATTAATCTGGCCGCTGCTGCCGTTAGCGTAAAGTTTCAACGTGCTATCGGCGGATAAAGTGCCGCCACCGATATTCAGTTGCCCATTCAAAGAGACGGGTTGTTGCCCTTCCCGCTGCGAATGCCCTGTCCATGTTTCCCTTCGAAGGCGCAGATCCTATCTGGCCATTTCACAGACTGCGTAAAAAAAACGCGAAACATCCGCGTCCGATACCAAAAGACGTGCGCGTACTATTCGCGTCCCGCCAACGCGCCCGGCAGCTAGGGTAAACGCGCGGCCGGCAATAAACGCTCAGTCCGGAAATTCACGGCGGAGCGATCTGCGTCCAAGCGGCCAGCGAGATTCATTCGTCCAGAGTTTCTCCGGCTGCCCCGGCCTCTTGCTGTCGGAATCGCGATCTTTCCCCCGCCGCCCGGAGCGACTCCATCGAGCAAAGCGAGCAGTTGACCGCTATCGCTGACATTAATTACGCGCCCCGTCGTGCGGGAATTCTTGACGACATTTTCACCCCCACCCGAACGCTTGGAATTGGTGGTAGATGGCGTTCGAGAATGAGCATTTGCCCGCGCCCGCGCAGAATCATCAAAAGGCGGCGCACTGGGCAGTGGTTGTGGTTGATTTGCACCGGCGCCAGCGAACGTTCCGGTCGTCGAGTTGTTGCCGCCAGAGCCGGTATAATTCGCTTGGTTGGTGTAAACATCGGCCGCATTTGCGCCACCAATGGTAACGACAACGTTGTTGAAAATCGTCACCGAATTCGCCGCAAGAATCTTGGAGCTGTTGCCGCCGAGAGTAACATTTGAGATGAAATTAAGCTGCCCGTTGCTACCCGAGGCATAAAGTTTCAACTCGGTATCCGCCGAGAGAGTGCCGCCGCCGATATTAAGCACTCCGTTGGTGCCGAGCGCGCCCACTTTGAGCACATCGGCGTGAACGCTGGCATTGTTGAATGCGATCACTCCATCGCCGTCGATGAAGGTGCGAAAGGTACCTCCGGCATCGTAATTGCCTCCGTTGATATTGATCCCGGCCGATTCCGCACCGTCACTGCCATCAATCTCAAAAGTCGCATCGGTCGCGATCGTCGCATTGCCGCCAACGGTTACATTGATTGTCGCATTAGAGCCAATGGATCCCCCGTTCCGATTATCGATAAATCCGACAAGCACGTTGGTGACAAGATTCCCGCCCGTGCTCAGGTTAATTGCCGCCTCGCCGCTGATCGATCCCGGCGTGCCCTCAACCTCTGCGCTGCTGTTAAAAATTCCGAAGCCCGCGACGGTCGTGTTGATGTTGCCGGTGACAGCAAAGTCAATAATGGCATCTCCACCAATACTGCCGACGGTGTTGTCGATATTGCCAGCGAGCACTGGAACTGTGATATTCGCGGCGTTGACATTGATGGTTGCGTCGCCACCAATCTGACCACCAAACGATCCGTTTCCGGAAGGCCCGCTTAAGATTTGGAAATTGCCGGTATTGGTGACCGAGAGATTGTTTGTGGTGAAAGTCAATTTTGCATTCCCACCGATCTCTCCTCCATCTCGGTTTTGAATTTCTGCGAAGAGTGTATCGCCGATCGATACGTTGCCGCCGCTGATGAAGGTGAACAAAGCATTCCCACCGATGCTACCCCCGTCGTTGATGATTCTGAAATATCCCTGAGTGCCGACATTTGTCGCTCCCGTCACATTCACAGTCACAGTCGCCTCGCCGCCGATGATGCCGTTCGTATTGTTGATTAGCGGCTGGAAAAAATTACCGGCAGAGATACTTCCCGCGCTCACATCGACGGTTGCATCTCCGGTGATCGTTCCGCCTGCGGACAAGAACCGAAAATCATTATTCAGCACTGCAAACTCGAGCAGATCGGGCGTTGTGACATTGCCATGAATCGCAACGGAAACGGCAGCGTTCCCGTCGATCGTCCCGCCGGGAACAAGACTTTCGCCATTCGTATCGGCAGCGTTTTCGATGTCGAAGAAGACACTGCTTTGCGCGCCCAGGTTGCCGGAAATTGCGCTATTGATAAGAGCGTCGCCGCCAATATGTCCGCCGCCATCGTTCAAAATGAATACCTGCAAAGAACTCCCCGCCGAAATGTTGGCCGCATTTAGGTTAATGACGGCATCGGAAGCAATATCTCCTCCTCCAACGAATCCGGAGTCGTTGAAGCCGGTATTTCCGATCCGAAGTTCGAGACTCCCGCCTGTCGTCAAATTTCCCGTCGTATTCACCGTAAGGGCCGCTGATTCCATGCTTCCCGCCGCGTCGTTGCTGATTCCAGCAAAGAGATTTCCGCCGATCGTCATCGAGCCTGCGCGCAAGCTCGCCGTGACGGCGGAATCGATAGAGCCGCCGCCGCCGCTGTCGATGACGGCATCAACTGAATCCGCCGTGAGATTTCCGCCGACCGCCAGAGTAATATTTCCAGTGCCGGTAAGGTCAGCAGCATTCGAATTAGTGACCAACAGGCTGAGTGCACCGCCGATCGTCGTATTTCCATCGCTCCTGACAATAATATTTCGGCCGCCGTTAACACCAGTCGGATCGGTCGTTAGGCTGAGATCGCCATCGATACTAATATTCCCGCCCGCCAGCAGCGTAATATTGAAGTCGGACGTAATCTCGAGCGAATCGTTGACGTGAAGGTTTCTGCCAGCGCTTAGTTCAAACTCGCCCACCTCGAACCTCAATGGACTGCCAAGAGAGAAACTCAGATTCCGATCGGCGGTAATCACAATCATTTGCGCGTCGATCGAGCCAGCAGTGAAATTAAAATCGCGGTTTGTAAACGCGATCAACTCTTGCGAGGAAAGGTTGCTGCTCAGGTTTATCCCGCCCTGTCCCCACAATTTGATTTTCTCGGTCGTGGTAACATCAGATGCGAGATTGAGAATGGAATTGGCGCCGCGCGCGTAAAAATAAATTCTGCGAAGACCAGCAAATGAAATTTCCGATCCAAGACTGATCGATCCATTTTGAGTCGCGAGCAGGAGTTCCTGAATCCCGGAAAAATGGAGCACGCCACCCGGGCCACCTGATGTGATCCCGTTGACGCCAACGAGAACGAGATTATCGGGTCCACCGGCCGTCGAAATCGTCGGGTCTCCCGCTAGCTCTAAAAACGCGAACTTGAAAACTGCGAGTCCCCTCGAGGAAAGGACCAAGTCAGGATCGGAATCGATTACGAGATCGATACCAGTCGTCGACCCAAAGAGAAAGGCGGACAACGGACCGTCTGCCACTGAACCGCGATAAATTTTTCCGTAATCAGTGCGCGCATTCGTTGTGATCGTCGGATCTGTTGTAATCGTTGTGTCGCTCGTGATCACGTAGGGCGTCGATGAGGTGATCACGGACGGAGTGCCGGTCTTCGACGGCGTTCCGCTGGGAGTCGGCGTGATCGTTGGCGTCGGCGTTGGCGTTTCGGTTGGAGATGGCGTCTCCGTGGACGAAGGCGACTCTGCATTCAACGCCTGATCTATCTTGCTCGTGAGAGTTGTTAGATCGGAATAAGCGACAAGAGTTGAATCAACAGACCCGCCAGCGATCTTCAAATCGAGCTGCTTCTGAATTTCTTGCTGAATCAAATCCCAACTGGCGAGTTGCGTTTCGAAGCCGAGGAAAAAAAGCGAGCTCTTCACCAAAGTCGCGATGTCGAAAAAGACCGGCTTCGGAAGGTAAGTTCCATCCGACACAATCATTTGACCGGCTTCCAGTTCCACTGTCTGCCCACTCCCGTTCGTTAGGCTGAGGACGATGTGTCCTTCCAGACAAAACCATTTGATCACCGGCTTCGGATTTTCCGTCGTTGCTCTGTGATATTCTCCGATCCCGGTCGTCCCGGTAATCGCAGCCGTAATCGCCGCGGTCTTAATCGTCGCCCCACCAGCTCCTTTCGGCACTTGGAAGAGAATCGCTCCCTCCCCTAAATTCATCGTGCGCGTTCCTTCTTTGAAACTGAAGATCGTGTTCGCGCCGAGGCGCGTAATCGTTAGATCAGTAAATGTTAATTCACTCCGTGATTGCGTGCCGGTCCGAACCGCAGTCCCATTGCGCACCGGATCGTTTATCGCCGCAGGACGTGGCGCCGCTTGCTCGGGCAACAACTTCACGTCACTCACTACCTGGGTGACATGCGCTTCCTTTAACTGAGCCGCCTGCGCAAGCATGCTGGCGAGAAGCAAACAGCCAAAAATTGAGACGAGATTTCCGAATAATCTTTTCATGTTTATTGGGTGGGTTTGGAATTCGAGCGGACCTTTTGTGCGCCCGTTTCCTTCGGCTGCGGTGGCACCAGACTAACCAGCGTCCCGCGCCCGAAGATCACGAGATTGGATGGGATATAATTGCCCTTACTTGTTAGGCGCATTTGCTTGCGCGCTTCCAGCGCAATTAATTCCTGGCTGGCAAGCGGCGAAAAATCGCTGATTAATCGGCACGTTCTGGCGACGCGTGCGATATCGAAATCGGCTGCCTCGGGCAATGCCGTCGCCTTCGGGCTTGTAATCAAAATTTGCCCGGGCTCCATCAGAATTGATTCGCCGATTTGACCGGGTATAAAAACGCGGACTTCCCCCTCGAGGAGCATGACCTTGATGTAAAAATCTCGATAGCGTTCCAGAATTCCCGTCGCGCCTTTGCTGGTGATAGCCACCGGACCGCTTGTGATCTCCGTGCTGGAGCCTTTTGGTATCTGGAAAAGCAACGCGCCTTCATGGAGGTTCATCCCGGCCGATCCATCCGTCAGATTGAGGATCGTGTTAGCGCCGAGCCGCGCGACGGTTCGATTTCCGAAAATCAATTCACTGCGTGCCTTTGCTCCGTTATGAATCGCGACGCCTGCGCTTACGATATCGCCGAGCGAAGCTTGCCGCAGAACGTTTTGCCTCCCGTGGAATCGAACCTCCTTCGACACATACGTCATGCGTGCCGCATTTTCCTGCGCCGCGAATAAGCCAGTCGTGAGAGCAACCGACAACCCGACGATTGAAAACCATGCGCGCGACTTCATGCCCGCTAAAACCTGATCGTGAGCGCAGCGCCTCCACCGACGTTGGCGACGCTGTAGTCAAATACATCGTGATTCGATTGATTCCAGGCAAAGGAACTGAGGAAACTCAAAGTAAACCATTCGCTGATGCGATAGTTCGCGCTTAACGCGAGAATCTCACTCACATCCGTGCGATCGCCCACGTGGTAGTCGCGCACCGCTATTCGCCCCGTCGCATCAAGAGAAAGAGAGCGAGTCAGGTTTACTGAATAGCCACCATAAAAGGAGTAATCATTTCGTCGCGGTGCATTGGGATGCGAATAGAAACTTAGCTCCGTGTCGATCCCAACCGCGATTTGCTGCGCGCGGCCGATGCGAAATGGCAGATTCGCGCTGAGGATATAGGCGTGATTAACAAAGAACTCATCGAAGTTGTCCGTATCGGTAAGTCGATTGTAATCATAGCGCGCACGCAGCGAGAGATTATGAAACTGCGGCATGTAATAAGCGAGACCTGCGATCGCATCGAAGCTGGCGAAGTTTAATTCCGAGAAACGATCGTAGACAAAAAATTGCTGAGTCACACCGAGCTCCGCATAGAGCGTCTTGGTAATGCGCGGTTGATAAGAGAACGAAACCGCTGGCGCGAACAAAACATCGTCCTCTTCGCCGCTGCGGGTCAGCGCGACATTCGATGTGTAGAACACCGGTGTCGAAGCGCTGGCGCTGAATGGTTGATATTCCTCAGCGCGCTTGAGGATTTGCTGCTCACCAAGATCCTTGTCGTTAGGGCTGGCGACGGCGTAACCGCCTTCTACACCACTTGGAGTCGGTCCATAGGTTGGATTGGCCTGAGTGCGCAACAAATCCGCCCGATTCTGACTTTGATCGGCAGTTTGCGCTAAGGCAAATGGACACATGGCAAGCGCTACCGCAACGCTCATACAGATCGTGCCCCATCCCAGTTTATTAAATTTCCCTGAGCACATGATTGGAGGGACGTTTGTGAGGCTACACAGATTTCCCGTCAAGGAGAAACTCCTCTGAAATTGCACGGCTTTCGGCTACGCCGACTTTCTTACAAACCAAGGAGCTTCCGTTGCCAACCGACGAGCAGCTTTTCCTTGCGACTTTCATCGGTTGCGATCGTTTCCAAAGCCGCCCGCGACGCCACAAACGACGGATCAATTCCCAGTTGCGTCGCCGCCTGGTCCCGGTTCCGGCGCAAGTCCGCGGCGCGTTTATCCATCGTCGCCGTCGGTCGCGTTCGAACGCGGCGTCGCACCTCCGGCCATTCGTTTTCCGGCAGTGCCAGCGCGTTGTTCGCAGCGTCCAGAAATTCGCGACGTCGGCGTTGCGAAAAATGGCGAAAGTCCGGCACTTCACCGGCGTCGAACGAGTGCGCTGCCATGATGAGCTGCTGATTTTGCAAGATGTGGAACGGCGGCCGATCCACTTCGCGCGCTTCGCGGTCCCGCCAATGCCAGAGTGAGCGCAGAATCGCAGCCGGTCTTCCGCGCAGAGGTCCCGCGCCCGCGATCCGCCACAATTCATCTTCATCACGCTCACGTTGAATGCTCGCCAGTTCGATCGCGCGCTGGCAAGACTCGCGCAGCCATTCGAGGCGACCGAGTTCGATTAATTGCTGCTCCAACTTCTCCACCAACGGCAAAAGGTAATGAGTATCGTTCATGGCGTATTCGGCCATGCGCGGCGGCAACGGGCGCTGCGCCCAATTCGCTTTCTGCGAACCCTTCGCCAATTCCACGTTGAAGAAATTTTTCACGAGCGCGGCCAGGCTGAACTCCTTGATTCCCAAAAGCCGCGCCGCGATCACCGTGTCGAAAACTCGCGCGGGCACGAAAGCAAACGTTCCGCGCATCAGGCGCAGATCGAAATCGGCGCCTTGCAAAACAATTTCCTTCTCCTCCAGCGCTTGTGCGAGAGGCGATAGATCGAATCCTGCCAGCGTATCGATGAGATAATCCTGCTGGTCGAAACTCATCTGCAACAGACAGAGTTTCTCGAAGTAGGAATGCAGACTGTCCGCTTCCGTATCGATCGCGATGCGGTCGAATGATTTTAATTTCGGGAGCAGCTCCGTCAGCTGCGAAGCGGTCGAGATCACCGCAATCCGCTCAGCAAAAGTTCCGCGTTGGTTTTTGTCGCCTCGAGATTTTCGATCAACTTCTCCATCGCTTCGATTGGCGGCAGGTCGGCCATGGTCTTGCGCAAAAGTTTCACCCGTTCCCATTCGTCCGGATGGTAAAGGAGCTCCTCCCGTCGCGTCGCCGATCGCATCACATGAATCGCCGGGTAGAGACGCTTCTCCACCAGCGAGCGATCCAGATGCAATTCCATATTCCCCGTTCCCTTGAATTCCTCGAAAATCACATCGTCCATGCGGCTGCCCGTTTCCACCAGTGCGGTCGCGAGAATCGTCAGGCTCCCGCCTTCTTCCACGTTGCGCGCCGCACCAAAAAATCTCTTCGGCTTCATCAGCGCCTTCGCTTCCACGCCGCCCGACATGGTGCGGCCTTTACTCGGTTGCATGGAATTATAACCCCGCGCCAGTCGCGTAATGCTATCGAGAAGAATCACGACATGCTTCCCCTGTTCGACCAGACGTTTTGCCCGCTCCAACACAAGTTCAGCGACCTGCACATGGCGCTGCGGCGCTTCATCGAAAGTCGAATCGTAAACCTGCGCTTGGACTTCGCGCTGCAGATCGGTCACTTCTTCCGGCCGTTCGTCCACCAGCAAGATGATCAGCTCGATCTCCGGATGGTTCACATGAATCGCTTTCGCGATTTCCTTTAACAAAATCGTTTTCCCTACTCGCGGCGCCGCCACGATAAGACCGCGCTGGCCCCGACCGAGCGGCGTGAGCAGATCGATCGCGCGCGCGCTGATCGAATTCGTTTTTGTATTCTCGAGCAGAATACGTCCTTGCGGATATTGCGGCGTCAGGTTGTCGAACGCGGCCAACTCCGTCCATTCGTTAGGCGGCAGACCTTCAATCGCGGTAAGCTCCTCGAGCGCGAGCGAACGCTCGCGATCGCGCGGCAGACGCACGCGTCCTGCCACATGTTGCGCGGGGCGAAGATGAAATTGCTCGATCATCGTGCGCGGAACAAAAACATCTTCCGGCACCTGGAGGAAGTTGAGCCGGGGGCAGCGAATCATCGCGTAGGTCTCGGACGTTTGTTCGATGAACCCCTCCACTGTCACCGTGCTATGGCGCGCCAGCGCGAAACGCATCAAATCGTAAATGTGCTGATGATGCGAACGACCGGATTGCGGCCGGAAATGAAAACGGCCGCACAGCTCCACGAATCCCTCCGGGGTCAACGCCTGGACCTTGTTCAGATCCAAATTCTCCACCGGCGTCGGCGGAGTGACGTTTGCCTCCGGCATCCGTTGTTCCGGCGCTGTTTGTTCTGGCGTCGTTTGTTCCGGCGGCGTGACCGGCATCACCCCGTCCACATTTTCGGCCGGCGCTTCCGTTGGGGTAATCATGCTTTCGTCCATCTAAATTTGTTTGGTAAGGACCGACCGCAGGGCCGTCCGCCGCGGCGCAAATGATTGCGCCCTTGTCTTGCTCATTCGCCTTGCGTCTCTGGAATTCATTTTAGCCAGAGCGCCGCCAAAGTTTTCGCCTGCGCCTGCAAAACCGCGCGGTCGCCATTGTTCCAGACCACATGATCGGCTCGCGCCATTTTTTCTGTGAGAGACATTTGTGAGCTTATGATTCGTTCCGCTTCCGCGCGTTCCAGCGGAGTGCGCGCGAGCAGGCGTTGCAACTGCGTCGCGTGCGAGCAAGCCACTGCGACCACTCGATCGCACAGAGTTTCACCGTGGGTTTCATAAAGAAGAGGAATATCAGCCAGGAAAAGGTTGCGAGATTTTCGGGAGGTTTCCGCCGCACTGCTCCATTGCTGGCGGATGCGCGGATGCAAAATCTGCTCAAGCGCAGACTTCTGTTCCGCGTCAGCAAACACTATCGCCCGAAGCGCCGCTCGATTCAAGTCGCCCGTAGCAGAAAAGATTTCTGCGCCGAATTGGCGGCGAAGCAATTCCTTCACCTCCGCATCGTCATCGGTCAGTTCGCGGGCGGCATGATCCGCATTAAAAAATTTCGCGTCGGGAACAATCGCGCGCAGACAATCGCAGAAACTGGTTTTGCCGGTGGAAATGCCACCCGTGATTCCAATGGCGGGCACGTTACTTCTTAATGTTTGAAGGCGGAATCGTTCGCCAGCTTCCAAGTCAGTGGGCTGACTCTCCGAAATCGCGAGTCGGCTTTTAACATAGATGAGATCGAGCCTTTCGCGCAGGGTCTTCTACTTCGTACCAGATCAAAAATCTCCGTTTCGCTAAGCGCCCCCTCGCGCGTGCTCATTACGTTGGCTGCCGCATCGGCGATTCTTCCAGTTTCTATTTTCCACTCTGCCAAACCCCAATACCCGGACCGGCCTACCGCCACAAAGCGAGAATCATTAGCCATAATGTTGACTCGTAAGCCGCCTGCCGTCTTCGTTGAGACCGCTGCCCGGGAGAAGATTTCGCGGTAGTGAAGAACCCGCCCTTCGTCTTCCAGAACTCGCGCACATCGATCGTTCTTATGTTTAAGATGTTGTAGTTTAATCCGATATATTTTCTTTGGCCCAGACTCAACCTTCGGAAGAGTTCTTATTAGGTCCGCGCATTCAGCTTGACCCAGCGCATTCTGACCGAACTTTTTGCGAAGCTCAGCAACTAGTGCCTTTAAAGCCAAGCCGTTTGGGTAAACGAAAGTCAGAATTCTCTCAACCTCCGTACCGCTCGACCGAAGCGCCATCGACCGTTCGTTTCGAAGTAATTGTATGGAGGCGCGCTTCTTCACGCGTGAGTCGATACGAAACCCTAAAATCTCCAAGAGAAGCCTCTCTTGGCCCAGGATCTCATCACGTTTTAAATGCCATGCTTGCTGCAATATCTCCGGCCAGCGCAAAGCAAGTAGATGCCTTCTGCTCCGATTCATCGACGCCGGCCGAAATCTTTCGATAGCATCACGATGCAACGAAAAACTGGGATATTTGTCTGTGAACATTTCACGCCATTCTTCCGAGGAAAAGCGGCGGAGACCTTCTAATTCTAGCTTAGCAGCCAAATGCCGTAACGGCTCCAGATATTCAGAAGAGACACGAAATCGGCAGCCTCGGTAATCATTAAGCCAAACTAGGCGGCGAAGCATCTTAATGAAATTCTCACCAATCGTGCAAAAACGCTGCCGACTCCGTTCGAAGTGCTCGCTCAGTTCATCAAAGGTGGATCCATTAAGAAACAACTGCTTTAAGGCGCTCGAAAATCGGGGTTTGTAGTTTAGCCTCATAATCATTTTCAAAACCGAAGGCAGCTCGCGCACAAATAGTTGCCCTGACCAACTTGATCGGGGTGACTTGGGGAGAATTTCAAAACCGCGAGTGGCTGCATAGCGAATCCAGTCAATGTTCCCGTTTTTCTCGAGACTTAACGTTAATGCCCCTAGGGCAGCAGTGATATCTTCAACGGTGGTCTTTCCAGCCGCAGAAAAATGTTCTATTCCTTCGCGAGCTCGTTCAATTAAACGCTCGATCGTAAAGATGCGGTTTTTTTCTAAAGCGTTAATCGTACGAACCTTAAAATGAAGCTCTGATAGGTGTCTGCTGCCAGCGACAGTAGTCATACGCATTAACGAAGGGCTCATGAAGTAAATTGAAAAATAGCCAGCGGCGTCGCTTGATAAGCGTCGCGAACGCCGAAACTTGTCCCATCCATTTACGCCATCTGCCTTCAGTGTGTTAACAAGAGCGCCGAGCACGAAATCCAATTCGCGAGTCACAGCAGGGGCCCAGCCGAATTTGTCTTCGTGAATCCAGGAGTTGGCAAGTTGGCCAAGGTTCTTAAAGGAAACCGTCGCTCGAGTGCCACGACGACTCAGGCCTAAATGGCCAACTGGCAGCGCAGCAAATCGCCCAAGGATCCTGAGAACCCGACCAAGGTCGCTAATTTTTCTCGTCATAACAATCGTCTGGCTGTCAGAATGGCCTCGTTAGTCGGCGCAGCAATGATCATCATGCTCGTCCGCTCCGGCAAACTATCCGCCGGGTGCTTGTCAGTCGGTCCGTTCAGTAACAGACAGACTCTGCTTAGAGGCGATTGTAGCGATTCGTTTGATTACTTTGCCCTCACGGTCGTAGACATCCACTTGAGTAGGTCTTGATTTCGCACGCAGTTTAGCATCCTCAATAGCGTCGGAGACCGTCAAGTGCGGGATCACAAATCCGAGTTCCTCTGAAATGATGATAAAGCCGGGACCTTTTGTCTTTGTCCGGATAGGAAAAGTTAGTAGTTTCAAGCTGAGCCTATGTATCAGGAGTGGGAGGCAATTGCCGACAAAATTCTTAAGGCTGAATGGTCATGGGGGTATTGCACTGCTACGACGGAGACTGGAGCGAGTCTGTTCGTGGTTGATGCATACAAACCAGAACGTGGTCGTCATGTTGTTCACTCGGGCAATAAACTAGCAGCGTTTAAAGAGCTCGAACGAATCACGCGCGATAGCGATCTCTCGAATATCAATCACTGAACGATCTGGTTGTTCGTGGCGCGGCTGAGTTCCTTGGCGTCGAAGTAAAGACAGCGCGTTTCTATGCTTCGTTCTCCCCTCGCATTCGTAAACGTGCCGGTAATCTCCATGGCGTAACCGCGACGCATTCTATTTTGCATGACACCAACGCTTCCGGGTTGGATATCCGCATAGGGAGAGGTCAAAACAGGTGCGTGATCACCCCGTTTTAGTACCGGAGGTTTCAACTCAAAGCTCTTTGAGTCAACACGAGGGTGAACGCCGCTTCTAACTGTACGAGGATTCGAAAGGTCTTTAGATCAATTATATCCCTTATCCGAAAGGCAACCCATAGAAGATTTATGATTAGAACTCTGAATTCTGCGTGGACTGTAGGGTTACTAAGATCGAGTTTGCCCTCGTTGAATGAGCCCTGTAACAGCTCCAAAATGTTTCGGCCTTGCGAGAGTTTTAGGCGGGCTTCGTCTCGTTCGGGATTGGGCGGCGAATCAGCAATTAAGTTCTCAACCTTGAGGCAGAACTGGGTCGCGTAAAGCATTAGCTCTGGTAGCGTCTGGGCCTCGTCAATCATGCGGCAATATTATCGTACTCTGAGTCGTTTGAGAATTGCCGCCGCATTTCAGCAATGCTAAGCTTGGGATCCTCGTGAGTCAGATAACTCGGAAAGCGTCGTTGACGGTAACCGCATATATCGCTGTAGCCTCGATCTCTGTCGATATTTTGCACTTATTCCTCCGACATGAGCTTACCTCTTTCGCTGTTGCGCGAATGGTTGGTTTCGGCGCTTTCCTCGTTTTCTATTTTCCGAATCGTGGCGTTCGACAATAATCTGTGATTGTACGCGGGCGTGGTGCTCGTCGAAAACCGGACTTTTGCCGCTGACTCCTGCAAGATGATCACCGGTCGTCAGTCGGATCTTCCGATGACGCCTTTTGGGGCGGGTGAAAGAACAACGAATCCAATAAGAAGGCCGGCCGTGGCTTCGCACAGACGGTTGTGCAGCCATGGCGGGTGATTCCTGCTTTGCCGTGTTGCTTTGCCGTGTTGCTTTGCCTCCTGGATCTCTTCGGCGGTCCCGAGCGTTGCGATGCCAATCCGGACCGCGGATCAAAGAAAAGTTTTAAGAGTGGCTTCATCGACCTCACCAGCCAGCAAATACGTGTTGTGTTCGTCGCTCCAAGCAGCCGTGGCCAGCTTGCCGATTGGGAATGATTGGCGAGCGTTCGTTGCCGGAAAGCCGGAGACTGACTGGCGGCCAACCACGAATAACCAGACATCGCGGTTGTTTCCGCTTTCCATGCAAATCAACGAGACTTTCTGGCCGCGCCATTGATGGAGGACACCGCCCTCCACTTTGATTCTCAGCAACCCAGTCGGTACAGCATAATCGGAAGGCCAGCCATTTTTCGCAAAGGTCTGCCTAAGTTGCTCGAAGTCTTCGCTTTCAACGTCGCGTTTGTAACCCGCGCTTACGAAGTCGACCATGTTTTGTCGGTAGGCTACAAAATTTGCCGGCTTTTGCCTAACGAGCCAGAGCTGGCCGACGCCCAGCAGACCGATTATTACAGCCGCGGCCGCCAAAAGACCGGGACGCTGCCACCGAAAGCTTGGGCGAAGAATTTTTTCACTCGCCAAAATCGTATCACGCAAACTCAGCGATACGGCGATCCCTTTGAATTTTTCACGCAGCACGGCATCGACAGCCTGCTGCTGTTGGAACCAGCGCCTGAGTTCAGGGTCACGCCGCACATGTTCGAGCGCCCCGGCGACGAGCGGGTCGCCTAGGTCGTCGATACCGGGACGATAGGTAGCGAGAATTTCTTTGGCCTTGTGGCTATCCATCGTGCTTGTCACTTAGAAGCTGATATAGCTTCGCTTTTCCGCGCGCGATACGAGATTGCACCGTGCCGATAGGGACATCAACAATCTCTGCGATTTCCTTGTAGGAAAGTTCTTCGAGATAAAATAGAGAGACCGCCGTCCGATAATCTCCGGGCAGGTGGCTAAGCGCTTCAAGAACGGCGTCAATGTCCAAATCAAGAATTGTGCGCGATTCTACCAATGGCAGATCACAATCAGCAAGGGCCTGCTCCGGAAATCGATCTAGCTTGCGGCGCGATTGTAAAAATTCGCGGCGCAATGTTGTGAAGAGCCACGTTTTCACCTTTGCGCGGTCGCGCAATTGCCAGCCTCTCACAGCCCAAATGTAAAAGGTTTGTTGGGTCAAATCACAAGCCTCGGAATCGTTTCGAGTAAGCGTGAACGCGAATCGATAGAGTGGCTGGTAGTACGCGTTCACTAGACTTTCAAAATCCATTGTGGGAACCGGACTCTTGTCATCAACGATCGGAGTCCTGAGCGAGCGTTTTGTTCCGTCGCGATTTAAAAATGCGCTGTTACGCCAGGCTGCTTTCATCTTGCTAATTTCGTGTCGTGCCTAAAGAGGTCTTCAAATTCAATGGTGACGCCAGCAATAATGCCGTAATCGGCCGACGCGTGGGTCAATCCGACAGGAACGGCAAAGCGCAATTCGATATGCTCGCCAGGTTTCCATACGACACCGGGCGTTATGTGATAGTTGGTGACCGTGCGCGTTGTCTCACCGTTCCCTTCAAGTACCAGGTACCAGGGCCGAATCGGCCAGACTGCCGCAACGTTATACCCGAACTCGTCTCTCGGTTCGTCGCTCGCATCGCCAACCGCATGTCGCCATGAAAGATTCATCTGCACGTTAATTGGACCGAACCATTGGCTCGCCGTGACAATCGGTTCGATACCCGTGCGTCCTTCGCCTAAATCACGGCGTCGATCACCAGTGGGAAGCGTCAGGGCCAGACCGGCATCTAACCCGAAAGATTGCTTTCGATTATCGCGAACGGCGTAACGTGCCGCCAAATTGATATCGCCGAAGCCAGTGGCGGAGTGACCCGCATCCGGATCGAAAATTGAAACGGGAATCTCGGTTCGCAGCTGAAAACGATCGGTCAATCCATACGCAATTTCGGTCGGAATCATAAAGCGTTGCCCGTCGGTCAGCCGGAGGAAATCTAGCGCTGATGAGATGTACATTTCGCCCTTATCGGTCATGACGATCGAGTCGGTGATTCCGAGCTCGATGGGCAACTCGGCTTTCTCCTCGGGCTTTTCGGTGGCCACGCAGGTCGCAGCGAAGCCCGCAAGCAGAACGCCCAATTCTCGAATCATGCCACCGCGTTTCTAACAGTCACCCACCGACAGAGCAAGCGCCGTGCAAACGATGTTGATCTGAGTTGAGGGGCGCGAAGAAAAGTTTTATATCTATTTTGCGGGGCCGGAAAACCAAATTGTGAAATGAAACCAAGCGCCCAAACAACCAAGTCCGTCAAACTAATAGGCCTCATATTGTTATTACTTGCCTTGGGCGCGGCTGGCTGGTTCGGGATATGGGGGAGATCGAAGACGACTAACTCGCGCGTGAATTCGCATCCGACTTTCACGAACCTGAGTCCGCGCGAGATAATTGGAAAAGTGAATACGGTTCAGCCTTTTGATCGAGCCGAAACAGCCGAATCCTACGTAGGGACAACGGTAGATTGGAAGTTGTCTTTATTCGCTAATGATCGGCTCATTACCGAGACCACCAAAATGCTTGTGACATTTTCGGATGGCGATGGGCCGTCGCTGGTCACAGTCGTCGTTCCAACCGACGGGAACGACTACATCCGTTCTGCCGCAAAAGGAGAAACTTTTCGCGTCCAAGGAGTCATTCAGTATATCAATCCTGACGCCTCCTCTATCCGCCTGGCGAACGCTTTATTAGAAAATTTGTCACATCCGAGCACTGCGAAAAAAATAGCGGCGCCGGCAAATTGATAGCCGTTAACATCGAACGGTCGCGTTGAGGTATTTACCAATCAAGCGTGGTGCCGCCGCGCTGCAGGCGTCACGAAAATATGCGTTCGCCCGTGAAATACTTTGGCGGCTCCTCGAAAGTCTTTTTCGCATGAAACGTTTTGATATCCTTTGTTGACAGGGTCGCGAGACTTTTGCAACTCTCGCCTCCATCAACAAAATCTGAACTGGGCGCAGGACGTTCTCCTCCCGGTGGCGCCTTCCGCTCTTTTCAGAGCTTAATCCCAAAAAAACCAACGACCGGGAGATGAAAGAAGGCCCATATGTACCGTCCAATAAATGCAATCCCATCTGTCTTCGATTCGCTTAACCGGTCGCTTTGGCGGCGCGGTTTTCTTCTCATCGCGCTCGCCCTCGCGTTTGCGCTCTCACCGCCTGCCCGCGCTCTCACTCCGGCACCGGACGGAGGTTATGCCGGTGGCAATACTGCCGAAGGAACTCAGGCTCTCTTTGGTCGCACGAGCGGCCTCTACCTCACGGGCGTAGGCCAGCAGGCGCTCTTCAGCGATACGAGTGGTTCCTACAATACGGGCGAGGGTTTTCGCACCCTTTTCAGCAATACGACCGGTTTTTTTAACACGGCCGTGGGCGTGAACGCGCTGTATCACAACACCACCGCCAATTACAACTCGGCCTTCGGTTTTAATGCGCTTTTCAACAACACCACCGGCACCGCCAATGAGGCCAGCGGCTCGACAACGCTGTATAGAAACACCACCGGCGTGCATAACGCCGCCAACGGTTTCAATGCGCTCTATAACAACACTACCGGCAGCTTCAACATCGCCTTGGGCTCGGCCGCCGGTTTTAACCTGACCACTGGCAGTAACAATATCGACATTGGGAACACAGGAGTCGCGGCAGAAACCGGGATCATCCGCATCGGCACTAGCGGAACTCATACAGCAACGTTCCTGCAAGGCCTCGTCTCTGCCCCGGGGGGTGTTACCGTCAGCGGGGGCGGCGACGTTCGCCTGAACGGGGGCGACTTCAAGCCTCTCGGCACTTCGTCCGACGGGGTCCAATGGGTCGATGCGGGGGGCACGATCCAAGCCCACATCCACCGCTTCGGTGCAGTGGATAATCGGCTCTATATCACGAACGCCGGCTCGGCGAACCTCACCGGCGTTTACCTCGCGCAAAATGCGACGAGTCTGACTTCGACCTCGGATGAGAGGCTCAAATCAGACGTTGAGCCCGTGACTGGCATTCTCGAGAAGATCAAAAATATTCGTGTGGTCGATTTCAACATGGCCCAGCTTTCGGCCGATCCGGTTACAAAAAAAATGATGGTCGATCGCAACCCGCCGCCACGGAAGACCAGAAGCGGAACGGTGATCAAGGACCAGATCGGAACGATCGCGCAGGATTGGATGAAGGATTTTCCGGAAATGGTGGTTGAGCCACAAAAAGACGACGAATACTACGGCCTGAACTACGACCGAATCGGCATCGTCGCGCTCGGCGCAGTGAAGGAACTCAATAACATCGTAAGCAAAAAGGACGCTGAGATTGCGCAGCTCGCCGGCAAACTCGCCGCTCTCGAGGCGCGCGACAAAGCCCGCGAAGAGCGTCTGACCCGGCTTGAAAACGCAGCCGGCAACCGTTCGCCGCGCGCGATCAGGGAGCGGCTCGACGCAAAGTAAAGCTCCGCATTTGAAGATTCAGCCTCGCCGTGTTGTGCCTTGGTGCACGATGCGGCGAGGTGCTGCGCGAAAACAATTCTCTCTTTCTCGGAGCAGAAGTCGAAACGACTTCGTTAGGTGACGTTGCGCAAAAAATAATTTGCCATCAGTCGACTAAATCAGCGCACCAAAAACGAAAATTAGTCCCGCACCACCATCAGAATTTTTTGGGCGGCACGCAGCAGTATGGAATCGAACAGATTTCGGAGTCGGGATAACATGGGATTGATTGCAGAGTTTTCATACAATTCGGATATCAACTCCGCGTCGCGTGTGCCGCGGCGCCCGATCCGCGCTTTGCTCTTACTTTAATTCTTTAGAACTCGCTGCAGTTCATGACGATGCGATGAACGCATTGTTCGCTCACGCAAACGATCTTGCATTTTTCCTGCACGCACTGCGCACCGCAGACTGGACAGATGGGCGAATCACGTTCCGACACGGGATTTTGATTTTCAAAATCCGATTCGCGATCGCCGGCTTCGAGCATTCGGTTTACCGATCGAGCGTGCCGCCACCGCGCTCCAGGCGGTCCTGGAAGTAATCGATCGTTTTGCGGATGCCTTCGTCGAACTCAACCTTCGGTTCCCAGCCCAAAATCTTTTTCGCGCGCCCGATGTCCGGTTGTCGCACTTTCGGGTCGTCTTCCGGTAACGGTTTGTATTCGATCTTCGAGTTCGCGCCGATGAGCCGGATGATTTCGTCGGCGAATTGTTTGATCGTCATCTCGCGCGGGTTGCCGATGTTGACCGGCTCGTGAAAATCGCTCATGGCCAGGCGAAAAATTCCATCGATCAAATCCGAGACGTAACAGAAGGAGCGCGTCTGCGAGCCATCGCCGAAAATGGTGAGCGGCGTTCCGCTTAAGGCCTGCCCGATAAATGCCGGCACGACGCGCCCATCGCGCAGCCGCATGCGCGGTCCGTAGGTATTAAAGATGCGCACGATGTGGGTATCGAGCCCGTGATAACGGTGGTAGGCCATGGTGATCGCTTCGGCGAAACGTTTGGCTTCATCGTAAACGCCGCGCGGCCCGATGGGGTTGACGTTCCCCCAGTAATCTTCCTTTTGCGGATGGACGAGCGGGTCGCCGTAGCATTCGGAAGTGGAAGCGAGGATGAAGGTGGCTTTCTTGTCCTTGGCCAGGCCGAGCGCGTTATGCGTGCCGAGCGCGCCGACTTTCAAGGTCGGGATGGGCAGTTCGAGATAATCGATGGGACTGGCGGGCGAGGCGAAGTGGAAGACGTAATCGACATTTTTTTCGGGAACAAAAATGTAGTTCGAGACGTTGTGCTTGATGAAGCGGTAATTCTCGTTCCCGGAAAGGTGCGCGATGTTGTCGGTGTGGCCCGTGATCAAATTATCGATCGCGATGACGCGATGACCTTCGGCGAGGAGGCGATCGGTTAAATGCGAGCCAAGAAATCCGGCCCCGCCGGTGACGACTGAAAGTGGTTGTGATTTTTTCTCGGCCATGGCGCGTTTTATCTAATGGTTGACGTCGGAGTTTGCGAGCGGAAACAAAGAAAGTTCGCCGCTGACGGTTTCTTTCGTTCGACGTCGACTGTTGCATAGCAAAATTGCGGCAAACATTCGCGCGATTGTGCGCCGGAATTTTATTGACGGAGCGACAGCAATTTCAGCGGCGATTACTGAGACGACATTGCCGTTTGTCTAACCAATCATAACGCTGGGAATGCGCGCCTTAGTCTTTCTCTTCCGCAGCTGGTTTGTCTTCCAGACTTTTGACCGTGTAAGTGGAAAGGAATTTCGGATCGCGGCCCATGGCTATCACTAACAGATGCGGATTGTCCTTATCCGCACCGAGGTCCCATTGATAATTGAAATTGCTAATCTTCGGATCTCCCGCTTGCTGCGCCTTTTTTAGATCCCCGATGTGATCGTACGGCACGCGTTTCGCATCTTTATCCTCCCGCGCCGCTGCCGTCACGTAACGCAGTTGGTCGTCTTTGTTGAAACCCACGATCAGATGGGAAAAACTGGCATCGTTGATCTTCCATACTTCCTGACGTTTTTCCTCTTTCCGCACCAGCTTTCCAATTGTCCTTAGTCGCTCATGCACGTTCTTCGCGCTCATTCGAAGGCGAATCTGGAGAATTTGACGCTCTGGAACTTGAGCCGACGCGATGCTCTGCGTCAGCAAAACGGCAAATAGCAATCCAACCCTAAAAATTTTCATCTTTTCCCTCCCACATTCCTTAATGCGTTTCATCTAATGGGTCGCGCCCAGAATTTGCGAGGAGAAACAATCCAATTCAAATGGTCCCGCGCTCCATGACTTTTGCCCTATAAAAGATTGCCTGCGTCCGAAACGGGCGCACGGCCGGAAAACTGCTCAAGAGCGAAGTGAATACGACTTTATAGCCAAACTGCATGAAGCAGATCGACGTGGATAAATTGACAAGGTCGTTCCGGGAACGACGCAAGGAAGCCGATCCAAAAGCCCGACAGGTTTTGGACGAATTCCTGCGCCTTGCCCGGGAACTTCCGGCTGATTCGAAGAAATGGCTTGAAATCGCTTCGCTCGACCAAAGCTGGCGCGACACCCTTTCCGATTCGCAGATGATCAAGTATTTGCGCGCGCTCCATCCCAATCGCGCTACGCGAAGTAGCAAATCGGAGCGCTAGACGCAATCCGTCACCGTGATATTACACTGATAACTAGGCCTGTTCTGGCCTGGATCCCAGCAGAAATGGTGCAGCCTGGTGGCGCGCCCTTTTGGGTTGGCGCTTGAAGTGCGGAGCATGGGCAGAAATGGGGTCAAGTCTAAATTCCTTGACATATCTTTCGCGCTTTAGACAGAGGAAGCACTAATCTTCGTTCATTATCCCGCAAATGAGTCCGGCGCACTTGCTGTGCCACTGCCGCATAATCCATCCCATCAAAATACTCCCCCACTTCTCGCAGACTTAGTGCGCATAGCTCCCACACCAGCGTCATGGCTACACCCTTAGCCTCTTGTGTGCGACTGCGCTGCTTGCGCACCTCCTCTTCACCCATCCCATATGCTCGAGCTATCTGGCGCACAATGCCTCCAGGCTCCTCCTCTCCTCGGCAACTTCGTACCGCTTTAACCTCGCGCTCCTTCTCTTTCCAACCCGATAAACGATCTTTCATCTCCTGATGAAAATCCTCACTCCCCAAGACAGCTTGCCACTTGGCTTCCTCCAAAGGACTCGCTATCGGTTCCAACAAACCTTCTTCGACGAAGTGTCGATACTGCACGCGCCGTTTATTGCCATGGCCTCCCATTTCTCCCAAGACTAATCCCTCTTCCACCATCGCTTCCGCTTTGCCCAGGCCCGCGTACCCACGGTAGCTACTCCACCGCCACGCCCGCAAACGCCTCCGTCGCTCACTTAGCTCTCCTTTGCCCAAGCGCACCCCGCGCACAGGATTCAAGTGAATGTAGCGACTTAACGCCAACAGGTAATCCTTTCCCTCAAGCAAGATACTCTTATACCGACCTTGGAAGAGATGACCTACCCGCCGGTGCCGCCGATTGAACCATACCGTGTAACTGGTCACCAGCCAATGCATCCAGCGCCCCAGATTCGCTAGCTCTGTCTCAGCCAGCAGATGATAATGGTTACCCATCAACACGTAGGCATGCAACACCACCCGGTAACGTCTTAGTGATTCTCCCAGGAGCTGAAGAAAACGTTCGCAATCTTGCTCGTCAGCGAAAATCGGTTCCCGGCGATTACCTCGGCCGGTTAAATGATAAAGCGCTCCTTCGTATTCGATTCTCAGGGGGCGAGCCATCCCAGCGACTCTGCTAACTCCGTGCGAGATCTGTCAAGGAATTTAGACTTGACCCCATTTCTTCCCCACGAAAATCGGTTCCCGGCGATTACCTCGACCGGTTAAATGATAAAGTGCTCCTTCGTATTCGATTCTCAGGGGGCGAGCCATCCCAGCGACTCTGCTAACTCCGCGCGAGATCTGTCAAGGAATTTAGACTTGACCCCATTTTTTCCTTTGCGATACTCAAGGCGACGCGGACCGAAACGCAAAGGAGCACGCCACAAACTCTGGCGGCGCTGTTAGTGCGGATACCGTCTAACGTGAGAAGGCGCTGGCCGGATCAGCAGTGACGATTGCCGTGGCCTTCGTCTTGCCATCCACTCGAACAGTGAAATCGCCGAGGCCCGTTACAGCGTTTTTCTTCCTGTGATAGTCTACCCTCCAAACGTCGTCTCGTCGAAGGTATGTCGGTGTCGCACGTTCGAACTCTTGCAATCGCACGTCTGCATCCTTCCGTACTTGTGCGTCCGCCAGTTGGATGACCTCTGCTTCCGACAAACGCCCCCACGTGTTAGGCGTTGAGCATGCGTTGAAAGACGCCGCCGTCACTAGGCTAATTGCGATGTATAGCTTTATCATTGGGGTGAATTCTCAAATGCTCGAACAGTGTCAACACTTCTGAGGGCGTCCGCGGGCCTACTTACTGGTAAACTATCAAAAAAGTCGCGCTCTTTTTGATTTCCGCTGTCACTATACGCTTTTAAACCGTGGCCGTCCTCAATATCATGCAATCCAGCGTTATGCAGAGACTCGTGCGGAATCGCGTTGGTTAGAACACTTGAATTATTACTACTCGAGTGATCAAGATTTAGCCAAATCGTCTTTCCACCGATGGCACCCTCGGCAACGACTGTGGTCTGCTTGCCAAGGTGCTCCGGTCTAAGCCAATAACCTTTACGCCCGTCATCGCCCAAAGCAGTGGCAGATTCTCTGAGTTTATCTGCAATATCCCTCATCTTGTTAGGTGTTGCATTGAGTGCACCAAAGCGCTTTTGAAATGCAGATATCGTGTCGCGAGAACCCTTCTTCCCTGCCAGTGCGTTGGCTATCGCATTTGCGGCTCTATTCGCAACACCGGCACTCGCTTTTTGAATCCGTTCGATTTTCGCTCGCTCAGTCGGAGGAATTCGGTCATCGATCCCGTATAGCCCCATCGGATCAGTCCGGTCGAGCGGATCGTTATCACAGTAGCGGTAGAAATTGTAATCCCCGGCATCGAAGCCTTTGGGATCTTCGCTCATGAAGCGGCCCAGGCCGGGATGATACGCTCTGGCTCGATACTCATAGAAGCCAAAGAGCGAGTCGTACTCCCG
>JBBQFI010000018.1:0-52377 GCA_038321775.1 Chthoniobacterales bacterium
ATCGGTTGCGCCTGCATCGCGCTCGGCACACTCGCGATGTTCTACGTCGGCCTCGCCCTTTTCCTCACCGGCTGCGGCCTCAACGTCACTTGCATCAACATGATGCTGACCCAGCGTTTTACTTCGGACGATCCGCGCCGCGAGGGAGCTTTCCTCTGGAACTACGCCGGCATGAACGTCGGCTTCTTCATCGGGTTCGCCGTCGCCGGCCACTACCAGGCGACCGAGAGCTACGCGAGCCTTTTCATCTTCGCGACGCTCGGCAACTTCGTCGCCATCGTCCTGGCCGCATTCAACTGGAAGACGCTGACCGATCGCAACACCCCGCTGCTCGAGAAGACCCCGACACAATTCCGGCTGCGTCAGCTCGCCGGTATCGCGATTCTCATCGGTCTCGTCCCCGTCGTCTGGTTCATGCTCCAGCGGCCCGGCGGCACCGAGACGATCATCAAAGGGATTTGCTTCGTGGTTGCGCTCACGCTCATCTACCTCACCGTCCGCCACCGCGATCGCCGCGAGCGGCGGAACATGACGGCGTATCTGATTCTGACGATCGGCTCGCTCATGTTCTGGTCGCTTTACCAGATGGCGCCGAATGGCTTGATGCTGTTCGCGGTCAACAACGTGGACCTGATGATAGGTGCAGTGAGGATTCAGCCGCAATGGATTCAGAACATCAACACCGTCTGCATCGTAGTCGGCGGACCGCTGCTGGCGGCGCTCTTCACGCGCATGCGCGCACGTGGGTGGCGCATCGACATACCGAAACAGTTCGCGGCGTCGCTGCTCCTGATGGCGCTCGCCTTTCTTATTCTCCCGTTAGGCATCAAGCTGGCTGGCGGCGATGGCAAGAGTGCGTTTGTGTGGCTGTTCGTTAGCTACGTGCTGCAAAGCATCGGTGAGCTACTTATTTCTCCCATCGGCTACGCCATGATCGGTAAGCTTGCGCCGAAGCAGTATCAAGGTGTGATGATGGGCAGCTGGATGCTGGTCACTGGGCTCGCGTCGCTTTTTGCCGGCGATTTCTCGGGCATGATCCCCGAGCCGACTGGCACCACGACGCTCGCCACCAACATTCAATACGCGAAGCTATTCGGTGCGCTCGGTGTCTGCAGTCTCGTGGTCGGTCTCGCGCTCGTCGTGCTCAATCCGTTTCTGCGCAGGCTCATTACCGACAAGCCCGAGATAACGGCCGAAGAACTGCCAACGCCCGTCGGTCCGGCTGGAGCCGTGGTGTGAAGGAAGAAGAAGAGTGATGAGTGGGTCTTGGAAAAACTGAGAAGCTGAAAAGCTGAAATTGGAAAATCATCACGCAAACAGAAGGCGTTGGCCCGGTGTGGTGCTCAGCCTGTTCGTACCTGGATTTGGTCTTGTGCGCGCCGGCTGTCCGCTTCGTGGTCTGGCTTGGCTTATTGGTCTTCAACTTTTCGGAGCCGGGTTCACGCTACTCTTAATCGGACGTTCAATCCCGACCTGGATGTTATGGGCAGCATTGCTTGTCGGCCTGTTTTGCATCCTGATGATGCTAATGGATAGCTTCAGGCCGGGCCGGCTAACCTGGCCATTGGCCGTCGGCTTTGTGATCGCCTTGGTGGCGCTGAGTGCACTTCCTTCTCTGCCGCAGCTTCTGGCGAAAAGCTTCAAGGTGCCAACGGCAGCGATGGAACCGACACTCGCGGGTGCTTCGAATGGCATCCATGATTGCGTGATAGTCGATCGAGTCAGTTATCTATTTTGCGAACCGAAGCGTGGCGAGCTGGTCGTTTTTCGTACCACTGGACTTATGGGCATTCAGGAGGAAGGAAGCCCGATGTTTGTTAAGAGACTCGTTGGTCTTCCCGGAGAGCGGATCGAGATTCGCGACGGTCGCGTCTTTGCGAACGAACAGCTTTTGAATGAGAGCGACGGAATTCCCCCAGTCACGTATATCCCCGCGGGATTGAGCGTGTCGCCATTAAAGAATGCCTCCTACACCGTACCCGATGGCAGATTTTTCTTTCTTGGCGACAACTCCGCAAAGAGTTTCGACAGCAGGTATTGGGGATCAGTCCCTGGGAAGAATATTTACGGTAGAGTCGCGAGGATTTACTACCCGTTCTCGCGCATTGGAGTGCCGCATTGAGAGACCGGCTCGGACTCGCGTACTACCAAATCAAATCCGGAATGCGGGATGCGGAGCGTTGCACTCCGCATCCCGTCAAATAATCACTAACTCGCAGCTCTGCTGCGTGATCCTCTACTGCTTGTCGTAGACAGCTGTGCTTTTGAATTTCTTCCCGCTGGCGTCAGTGCCATGAATGGCTACGACACGCGATTTCCCGTCCTTGGCTACTGTGATCGTGCCCGACCAGGCCATCTTGCCGTCCTTCATCGCGGTGATGTCGTTGGTGTTATCGTTCACCATCTTATACATCACCTGATCGTAGGTCCCGTTTCCTTTCACCGGATAGACCTTGCCATCGAACTTGCCTGTCCAGACGGTGTGAATCGCTTTTCCGTCTTTATCGACGCCGTCGACCGTGACTTCCGTCATGTCTTTTTTGGCCGCCGTGTACATCACGGTCGTATTTTTGCCCATGCCGGCCGCCAGCTTCGACTTCGCTTCGTTCAATCGCCATGTGCCCATCTGTGGGCTCGTGGCGAAACAGAGTGCTGTCGCTGTAAGACACAACGCCAGGGTAACTAACATTTTTCGGGTATTCATGGCGGGAGTCTGAGCAGGAATGCCGTTGGTCGTCAATATATCAAAAGGGCTCGAAACGACCCTCCGTTAGGTCAACTCTCGAGGATCGACAAGGCGAGCGCGCCGGAGCACAATTGATTCTATATGAAGCTTAAGACCCTCAGGAAAAAGGTCCGTCGGCTCGAGGCTCGCATGGAAGTTGGCGCGAAGAAGTTAGCCCGGCTGAAACGGAAACTTGCAGTGGCAATCAAAACGGGCGCAGCGAAGGCCAGGAAGAAATCGGCGGCGCGAGCGGGCAAAACTCTCGGGACGGCGAAGCCATCGACGTCAGCGCAAAAGAAGAAGCGGCGCTCAACCGCAAAGCGTGAAACGAAACCGGCCGTTGCGAAGGAGCGAAGCGTTGCCAGGAAAAGGAAGAGAAAACTTAATCTGTCACCGGAACGTCGTGCGCAACTCGCCGAGGCGATGAAAGCGCGATGGGCCGCAAAGAGAGCCGCTGCCGGAGCGAATCCGCAAAGCGCTTCGACTGGTCAGGATTTCATTCTCAGGGACGCTCCACAGTCGCAGTAAAGAAACACTACGGCGAGAAATACGGCGATCTCCGCCCATTTTTCTGGCGGCTCGCAGGTATTTGCACGTCGCACTTTGGAATCGAGGTGACGGAAAAAGAGTTTGTCGAAAAAAGCGCTAGGGTTTATGCTGATCTCTAATCGTTTTCAACGCAATCCCGCGAGCAGCGGCGGTTGAGGGTGGGGGATAAGGAGAGCCGGCGCGATCGACGGGCGTAGCAACTGACTCCTAACAATACTCACGCTATATATATGAATACATTGTTGATCTCTCGACTGCATACCAGCGCGCTTGCGCGTTGTTTCTTCGCCGCTGCACTTGCGCTGACTTTTGCCTTCGGCCTAACGAACACGCGCGCGGACGAAACTTGTTCCTCGCCCTATCTCGCGCGCATCGAAGGGCAGGAAGAGTTCGTTTATGTCTGGACACTTGGCGTCGAAGGGCTCGGCGATGGCAACGACAAACTCGTGACCGTCGATGTGAAACCCGACTCGCCGAGTTACGGCAAAGTCGTCAGCAGCGTTTCCGTTGATGGACGCAACGAAGCGCATCACGGCGGGTTCACGGACGATCGCCGGCAGCTCTGGCTCGCTGGACTCGCGAACAGCAAGGTGTTTATCTTCGACGTCCACACCGACCCGGCGAAGCCGAAGCTAACCAAGACGATCGATAACTTCGAGAAAACGACCGGCGGCGCCATGGGACCGCACGGCGCCTATGCATTGCCCGGGCGCATGTTGATCCCGTGTCTCTCCAACGCGAAAGACAAAGGCGGTCGCACGGCGCTGGTCGAATACAGTAACGATGGCGATTACATCACAACGCACTGGCTGCCAACCAGGGACGACTCGTTAGGCGCAACCGGCGCCGAGTTCGCCGACGGTTACGGCTACGACGCGCGCGTGTTGCCGCGCAAGAACGCGCTGCTCACTTCATCCTTCGCCGGCTGGAACAATTACATGATGGATTTCGGCAAGATGACCGCCGATCCCGAGGCGATGAAACATTTCGGTCAGACGATGGTGATGTGGGATTTCCACACGCGCCAGCCGAAGAAGATTTTCCAGGTGCCAGGGACGCCGCTCGAGATTCGCTGGGCCTGGGGTCCGAAGCATAACTACGCTTTCACCGCGACTGCGCTCGGCTCGAAGATCTGGCTCGTCTACGCGGACGACAAAGGCGAGTGGCAGGCCAAGGAGGTCGCGCCGATCGGTGACGTGAAAGGCGGCGTGCTCCCGGTCGACATCAGCCTGAGCGCCGATGACAAAACATTATTTGTCGATTCTTTCGGCGACGGCAAGTGTCGCGTCTTCGATGTTTCCGATCCGCACAAACCGAAACAGATATATGAGAAGCAAATCGGTAAGCAGGTCAATATGGTGTCGGAGAGCTGGGACGGGAAGCGTCTCTACTTCACCAGCTCGCTCCTCGCGAATTGGGACAAGAAAGGCGCCGACAACGAGCAATTCCTCCGCGCCTATGCATGGAACGGCAAGGAACTAACTCCGCGCTTCGACCTCGATTTCACCGCGCTCAAGCTCGGTCGCCCGCATCACATGCTCTTCGGTTCCACGAAACTCGGCCCGAATCGCACTACCGTCGCCGCCAAGTAATGTGGGGGCCTTCCTGGTGCGCCGTAGCTTTGCGAAGGAGACCGTGCCGCGACCGATTTCTTATTGGAAGGAAGGCCTCAGAGCCGCGACCAATGTTAAAAACAGTGGGAAACGGCGACGAACGCCTTTCCTCTCCTCGGGAGGAGAGGATTAAGGTGAGGAGCGAAAGCACTCGGAGCTCCGCAACCGATGTTAGAAACATTAGGTGGATCGGCCGCTCCGCGGGAGATGTTAAAAACAAGTCCCTCATCCTTACCTTCTCCCCTAGGGAGAAGGAATAACTTATGAGGTCAACCGAATCGAGAAGCGTCCACCTCTCTCTTTCTCCCCATGGGGAGAGACGGACGCGAAGCGCCAGTGAGGGCGACAGAGTGGGCATGGGAAAGGATTAAGGTGAGGGCTACCGCTTCGTTCTCATACCTTCTCGTTTTTGGAATCGTCGCTAGCGTGCGCCTAACGAATGCTTCCGATCTCCCCCGCGACAGCGACTACGACTACGATCCGCCTGCGCCCGGCAGTTACACCTTACCGGTCATTAAGCCCGCCGCTGATGGCGCATTACTCGACACGAATAACAAAACCATTAACCTCCACGATCTCACGCACGGACGAATCACCATCCTGAGTTTTATCTACACTCGTTGCGCCGCACCTAAAGCATGTCCTTATGCGACTGGTGTGTTGGGTCAGCTGCATGATTTCAGCGCCAAGGACGAATTGTTAAAAAAGAACATGCGCCTTATCAGCATCAGCTTCGATCCTGAGCACGACACGCCGCAACATCTCGCCGAGTATTCCGACAATGTTCGCGAAGAAAAATCAGGCTGCGACTGGCGTTTCGTCACCGCGAAGTCGCGCGCTGAGTTAGAACCAATTCTCGCCGCCTACGATCAAGCCGTCGACAAACGCCCTAACGAGTCCGATCCACAAGGCCCGCTTTATCACACCCTGCGCGTCTTTCTCATCGATCGCGAAAGCCGGATCCGAAACATCTACAGCTCCGGCACACTCGACCCTCGCCTTGTCCTCGCCGATGTGAAGACTCTGCTGCTTGAAAAGTCGGAACTGTCGAAGCGGTAACGCTCCGGCAGTTGGAGCGAGCGCTTTCTTTTACGCGCTGCTTCAACTCTAAGGTATTAACTCTCGACTCGCAGATTACTGACCTCTGATTAACGCTTGCCTTAAAGAAACAAACGCAGATAAAATCGCTGCCGTGCCCCAATCTTGACGTCCTCTATCCGAATCGTGATAGACGAAAAAATGTTGGCCTTTAAATACAAACGTTCGCCGAATTCTCGTTAGATGTATCTGCGCATCGCGAGCTATAGCATTGCCACACTCGGAGCGGCCGTCACGATTGCGGCGATGATTCACGGAGGTGGTGGCTTGCGTTCAGTGCTCAATGGTTTCATGATTTGGGCGCTGCTTCCATATGGAGCACTTGCAGCAGCAGCGGCGATCTCACGTACGCGCGGCAGTCTCATCGCAGCATTTGTCGTCTGTCTACTGGCGGTTCTGTTCGGATCATTCATTTACCTCGACGCACTATTCATTCACACCAGCTCTACGAGTGCGCTTGTTTTTATTTTTATTCCTTTGTATCAGCTTCTCGCGGCAGTCGTTGTTCTCGTCTTTGCCGCCGAGCGTCGTCGACATGCCACCCGAAATATTTAACCAATTGGTGGAGCGAACGGCGACCCGCCTTGTCTCCAGAGCAAGAGTAGCTACAATGCCTTCCATGTTCTCCACCGTCGCTCACCTCGTTCTCGTTAGATGCTGAGGATCGCTCGATGAACGTTGATCTCCGAGATCTTGGCAAAGGATCATTCGATATTGGTATCGGAGTCACATCCGCTGATATCGATAGACTCATAGATGGGTTGCAGGCACTCAAGCAGCGGCGTGGCCATTTTCACATCCGGAGCGACTATTCGGCCGAGCACGGCATCGAAGACATTGAGATATCCTGGATCGAGGACGACTCTCCGAAGAACATGACGATCGATACATCTCCTCCGATCGAGCCGACTAGATGAATACGGTCGAAAACTATTTCGACACTTTGGCTTCGATCCATGCCAACCATATCTAATCAGGCGATGCAGGGAAAAAAGTGACGTGTGACAAGTGATGAGTGGCCAGAATCACCATGGTTGGGCACGGTCGCTGATCTTGGGTCTCGTTAGGCGATGAAGATTGTCGATCACATTTCGGACAATCGCTGGTTGTACGTCAGACTCTTGCCAGTGGCGTTCGTCCTGTTTTGTCCCGCCCCGGCAACCGATTCTGTCGCGCTCATACCAATCCTGCCGGCGCTCCTGTTTGTCACTGCGATGGCAGTCGGACTTTTCTTTTGGATCACACTCGGTCCCGACGACAGTGGTCGATACTCGTTGAGACAGCTTTTTCTTTATGCATCGTTACTCCCACTGTCTCGAAGCACCTGCGCCATTTGGACCTACTTGGGTGTTCTCGTTCTCACCATGTCCGCATCATCTTTGCTCTGGAGCGGCCGCGCTTTCTTTCAGGCCCTGCTTATCGATCTAGCGTTTGGCATTGGGATTCTATCCTCCACGATCTTGGCACATGCGCGCCTAACCAGGCGATGCAAAGGTACTCGAAAAGGTTGAGGGTTGAGAGATGGCTGTTGAGAGATTCTTCGTGCAACACAGAATTCCGCGGCGGAAGGCCGGGCGCGGCCGCGTATATATATATAGGGAGAGGTAGGAAACGGGGAGTCCGCTCCTGACGATCTCCAGCGGCGAGAATTTTTCTTGCCGAACACGCCCAAACATGTTCGAGTGAACATATGCCACGTAAAAAACTCCGCTCACGTGGCAGGCGTACTAAAAAGCTCAGCTCACGTGGCAGGCCTACGTATTATCCGGTGATGGCTTTCGACGAAGAGGGTGCTTCGCGACGTAATGCCGGAGCTGTATTTCGAGAAGGCGCTGGCCGCCTCCACTTTTCAGGTACTTCTCACGACCCACCGCATCGGCCTCTTCCAGATAGGCTTCATAATAAATTAGTTCCCAAGGACCTCGGGAGGAGGTGGCTTGCGCGGCGCCTCTTTTATGAGCAGCCAATCGTGCTCTCAGGTTTGACGAATAACCAATGTACAGGCCGGAATCGGATTCTGATCTCAGGACATACACGTAAAACATTTGCAATCTTACCACGTAAAAGCTGCGCTCACGTGGCAAGCCTATATGATTCAACGAGCCTTTACATGCCTTGGCACGTGGGCGAGGACACGAGCCTTTACGTGCCCGAACACGTCGTTAATCCCTGCCCGAAATGCCGCGGGCCGAAGTTTGTCCCCGGGCCGTAAATTTCAACATTTCAGGTTTCACAAACGCCGTGGTGAGCGAATTCGAATCCATTTACGCAGATAATTGCAGGTGGAAAATTGTCCGCTGTGGTTTTTGTAAATGGAAGGCCGACGCCGATGAGGACTGTTGATAGTGAGCTCTGAGCGCTAGTCGTGCTTTTCTTCGTTGGAAGCCTCGAATCCCCGGGGGAGCGTGCCACACCGGGAAAAGACGATCGAATGCTGCGCTTAGTGATGGTGCATTGCATCATTCAATTTGTTTAGCACGGCAGCATCCGCACTCGATACTCCTTCATCCATCAAGTGGAACAAACCTAACACCGTGTTCACGGGTCCTTCGACGTACTGAAGCTGTGTCGTCGTCTGCAACAAGAAAAGGGCACCGGGAATCGACTTCTTACCGCCAAACAATGCTCGCACGTTCCCGCGTCCGTTACTTGTAACGAGTTGCTGCTGACATTTCCACGCGTGGCTCCGCAGAATATTTAAGGGACTGAGGATACTAGCCCAACAACGATATATAGGATTTTCTTTGCGAGCTAAATATTCGTCCGGATTATTCAACGGCCAAGTCTTGTCATGATCGATGTAATTCTTGAGGTTGAAGATTACACAGCCAATTTCAGCGGCGGGGGATTTTTCAATCTGTGCGATCCCTTCTTTCAATCTCTGGAACAATGTTTTGGGAGATGTGCCTGAGGGCACTTTGCATGCGAAGCCCCAGCGTCGGCCGTCCAGATCGGTCAGTATGTCAGGATTATCGCCATAGGACCGCACGGGACTATCAAGGTTCGTATTTGTTCCGACCTCTAAGCAGATTAATCCAATTAAGAGCTCAAAGATTTTTGCCGCCTCTTGATCTGTTACAGCCGAAATGTTCTGCGCGACCGTTCCCGTATTTAGGAGATGGAGATGATCTATCAGTACTGGAAAGTCTTGATGATTGTGTAGCCTTACGACCCGTCGGACAATGTCATTTAGTCCGAAGGCTGGACGGTACGCAATTCGCAAATCCTCCATGGTATCGCCGCCGGATTGCCTGCATTCTTCAAGCTCCAGCAGGCTCATGCACATTCTCTCAAGCGGAGATCCCGGAAGAATTGTGATTCCGAATCGCCTCAGAATTCTTTCAAACTCCTCCGTTTCTCGCTGAACCTGCTCGAAAGGCCAGAGATCGCGTGGATCGAGATCTCTTTCGCTCTGGAGGTGTTCGTTCATAGATCCGTACTCCAAATTACAGTTCGTAATCAGGCGATGAGTTTCGAACCAGGTTCCTGATACTGGACGTAGATTGAATCAGCTTCAATGGTAGAAGTCCACAATCTCAGGTGAATATCACAGGAACCATTATGTTCCCGAATGGTATCAAAGGCCCTATCCGTCTCGACAGGCAATCGGCGGCTGCGAACTCGGCATCAGTGAATCTGCCAATGTCGCAATTGTTCGCTGGTGTTGGTGTTTATCAAATGGAGGCTCGAGAGATACCCGTCGATTTGGTATTGATCCCAGTACGTTTCTAGACCGATCGGGAACTCAGGTCTTTCGTGAAACGATTTGTGGTGATTGCGCTTCCAATCAATGAACCTGACGCCAGCGACCAAGCGGAGATAATGTTCATTCTCACGCGCATACACTCGGTCTAAACGTACAGAACAGCCTAAGCAGTCTTCGCACCGTAATGCTTTTGGTACCGCTTTGTGATTGTAAATCAGAATCTCGTATTCTCGCTTCCTAATTACCGAGACCGAAAACTTGGCTCCGAAAGCGTTGGTCCATGTAGTGTGACTTCCAGACCTTTCTTCAACGCTCGGCAGTCGCAGTTCGGCGTAATCGCGTCGGAAATAAGAAGCACTCACGAATGTTGCGATCCCCATTTCCACCGAATAGAGGAATTCCTTTCCCGCTAGTGGGAAATAGAAAGATTGAGTCAGATTCACCGGAGAAGGCAAACGTGCAGCGTATTCAACCTTGGTTTCGAATTTGTCTCTTTGAAGTGGCTGTGCGTTTGCGATAAACGTCCCAAAGAATTCTTGGATATCCTCGATCTGTTGCGAGAACGCCTTTTTCTCGACATCGACGGCAGCGCGCCGTCGTTCCTTCGCTTCGCGCGCCGCTCGTACCTTGGCGTCTGTGCTAGACTTTTGCTCTCGCCACGCAGAAACGATGGCGTCCCAGATCCCGCTCATGTTGACGAAAACAATGACGGGGGGAAGCCACCACCCGAGGACCATCAAAAATGCCGGAGTGCCGGTGATCGTGCGTTGTCCTGTCTTCCCCGAAAGAATGGCGCCTCCGATCAGAACGAACAAAACAAAGGTTCCAACCCACGTGACCGCGGCCGCAAACAAAGCGCCAGCAACTTTGCCCAAAGCTTCCATTTTTTTTGTTCGATGCTGTTCGCCCTAATACCACAGGGCGAGAGAAAATTTCTAGCAATGAGGAACTGGGGTCGAGTCTAAATTCTTTGGCACAGGCCAAACAAAGCTGAAACTCTGAACTTCTGATCCGCCTTCGTTTTTTTACGGCGTGGCTTGAATTCTGAAAGGCTGCCATAAGCAGTGACAAGTGGCGAGAGGAAGACAAAGGCTGAGAATCTGAAAAGCTGAAATTCTGACATTGGGAGTCTTTTTCCTGAGTTCACTCCTTCGCCGTGGACGGGCTACGCCGTGGCGAGCTGGCTTCCTGATTCGCTATCTTCGGCGAGCTCGATCATGCCAGTCCGGCTCGGACTCGCGCCTTACCAGGACGAGACGCGCGTTTTCTTTGACTTGATGGAATCATCGATGTGACGACGTTGCGTTATGCAAGAAATTCAGAATATCCGGCGACGCGCGGCGTTGACGGTGACGCCGCAGGCGCTGGCGTGGGATGGAGAGTCGCTTTACTTAAGTTCGCGCGATCTCGGGATGCTTTACAAGGTGGACGCGGAGAACTGGAAGGTTGTCGAGGAGATCGATCCGCCCGGAGTTATCTGGGCGGGAGTGTCTACGAATGGTGGCTGGCGGTTTACCATCGGGAAGGGACTAAACGACGATCGTTACGTTTATCGTTACACGCCTAACGAGGGATTCGAGAAGCTGTTTGCCTGTCCGGAGTTGACCGGGTCGTATCTGAGCTTTGACGGCCAACATTGTTATTTGAGTCAGTGGTATAAAGGGGAGATTCATCAGGTCGATGATGCCGGCAAAATTTTGCGCACGTTAAACATTGGCGAAGAAATCTGCGGACACACTTTTGTCGATGGAACGCTCTATGTGCTGCGTGGCCGCGAGAACAAGGACGTTCCGAACAAAACCGAGGAGTGGCGCATGGCGCGGCTCGATCCGCGGGAGAAAACGCCGCGGGTGGAAGACCTCGCGACGATTCCATTCGCGGCGCGCTCGCTCACGCACGATGGCGAAAAGTTCTGGTCGAATCATCGCGCGGCGAACGAGACGATTTCGTTTACGATTTGAGCAGCAGAAGTGTGGAAGGCGGTGGCGTCTTCGTGGATCCAGTCATTTAATTATGTTATACGTGACTCACGTATAACATTGGAAACGGTTTTTTTTCGGTTCTTCGCGATGCGCCCTTTGCGCAAATCAGAAGCTCACGCGGAGTCCGCCGGTGATGCTATGAACGGCGTAGTTTTCGCGACCCACTTCACCGCTGTAGTAATTGAAGATCACCACGTTCGGCGTCAGTTGCGCCGAGACGCCGATGTCCAAAAGCACACCATCGCGACCGATGTGGGGACCTTGAACAGTGAACAGGTCGGCTGAGGTAAATCCAGCGTCGATGCCGGATGTACTTGTTAGGTACTCATGCTCCCATTGCGCGCGCACCATGGGTGTGAGTGCGATTCGTCCTACCTTCGCTGTGTAGGAAGCTTGCAGACCGATAGCCGAGATCAGAGAATCCTGACTCTTCGAATCAATCCACAAGGCTCCGAGCGCGCCCTGTTCCTGAAAGCGATCGATTCTTACGCGGCCATAGCGAAGAGAGGCGAGTGGACCGAAGCTGAATCCACCGATGTGGTAATCGTAGCCGGTTCCGATTAAGGCATCGAAGTCGGTTTGATTCGTATCGCCGCGAGCGAATCCACCTGCGGTCAGGCGTCGGGTATCGATCGAACCGTAACCAGCGCCGGCAATCCCATTCACGTAAAAGCCCTCATTATAGTAAGTCGCGTAGAGACTGCCTTTTCCGCTGTCGCTTTCTATGCTGCCGCCGAGATTTAGATCTGCAGAAATGTTGGAGTAACCGAAAGCGGCGCCGAGGGCGAAATGGCTGCTGAGGCGGTAATCGGCTCCGAGCGTGACGCCGCCAGTATCAAAGGATGAACCGCGAGCGATACTGGTGTTTTCAACATCTACTAATTCGCCGCTGCCGGAGATGAAGAACCCCCAACGTGGGTCGGCGCGCATGGTGGTTGGGGCCTCCGCGGAAAAGGCCTCTTTGCCGTCCATACTCATCATGTCCTTGCCATCGGTAGACCGCCTGGTGCGGTTGTCGGTGATGGCGAAACCGGAATCGCTGAAGCCAGTCGTGCCATTCCGCACATCCCACAAGCGATGTTCTATATTACCCAGCTGCACATGCAAAACGGCAAAGCCGCTGGTGAAAATCGCGGTCAGATCTTCCGGAGAAAGAAGAAGGAGCGCGCCGGCAAGTTCGGAAGGCGGCAAAGCGGCAAGGCGTTGAATGAGCTCGTTACCAGGATGCTCCGCCGCCAGGCGATCAAGCGCACGCGCGACCGCGAGGACGTTAGGAGGGATCGAAGTTCCGCCGCCAGGAGTAGCTGTCGGGGATGGACTCGGCGTTGCGGTTGGCGATGGAGTCGCTGTCGGTGCGGGTGTCGCGGTCGGGCTTGCAGTCGGACTCGGAGTCGCGGTCGGAGTCGGCGTGGGTGTCGGTGCAGTAATAATATTATTATCCAGAGTGACGGCGCCGTTCAGCGCGAGAGCTCTTCCCGCAAGGCTAGCTCCGGTGCTCATTGTGATGCTTTGATCGGCAATGATGGTTCCGACAAAGGTGCTGCCTGCGCCGATCGTTGCTGAGCTGCCGACCTGCCAGAATATGTTCACCGAATTGCCGTTGAGCAGTGTGATCGCAGAGGCGGAGTCTGCCGTGAGTGTGGTGCCGATCTGGAAATGGAAGGCGGCGTTTGGATTTCCTCCGGTGTCGAGTTTCAGAAGCCCGGTCAATTGGGCGAAAGTGTCAAAGTGATAGATACCGGGTGTAAGCGTCAGGCCGCCCAGGTTTATTCCCGTCAGGTTGTTTGTCGGCACCTCATTCGCGAGTTGGTTGAAAGCGGCCAGCGCGCCGGCATGAGCTTGGTTCGCTATTGCGTCATTAACATGGATCGCTCCGTTAACGATCGTGCCGGGCGGAAATCCAGTGACGGCTATCCCGGGAGTAAGTGCAACATTGCCGCTAATAACACTCGCGCCGGTATTGGTAATGGTACTTCCGCCTAGAACGGCCACATCCTCGGCCCCGCCTAATGGAATGACTTGAGCCGTCGCGAACGATGATGCGCCAGCAACCAGTCCAAAAAGGAAGAACGCAAGGGTTCTGCGGGGCGCGGCAAAGTTTCGCATACTTTCCTCAAAGCAGATCTCATACAACAGGGGGACCGTCAATCCCCGTCCCAGAAAAAGAACGAGCGACGTAGTGATAAGCGAAGCGTTGGCACCCTTATAGGTGTATTGGTGATCATTGCCGAGTAACTCGGCGATTTGGTTTACGTTGCCGTAAAGGGTGCTATGTCCCAAGAATGTGGGAGGGACCTTAGTGTCCCGATCCGATTGTCGGGGTGTCGCGACATCGCGGCGCTGAGGCCGCTCCCACATTCAGCTTTGCGCGGCTATTGTCTTTCGCCGCCGGAAATCGAGTAGGCTCTTGAGCGGAATTTCAGCATGGGATCGGCGGTTTCGATTCCTTCCGGCACGTTGCTGGGACTGAAGACGAGCGCTTTGTCTTCTTCGGGTGTATTCGCGGTCAGCTTTTTGATTTCGATTTTGCCGAGTGGAACGCGCTTCCGGCTATCGGGCCACGCGATGGAAGGATCGTCGATCTTGTCGCCGCTCCCGGCGAGTTGCGCGAACATTTTGAAAACAATCGGATGCGCGGCGACGCGGGTTTTAATGTCGTCCATGAGATAACTCGGGCTGGCTTTCTCGCGTTGCGCGTCGGTGAGCAATTCTTCTTTCTCGGGGACGAACTGATAACGGACAAAATGCGATTCGCCTTTTGCATTGGTGAACTTGAGCGAGTTGACGCCGAAGTAAGCGATGGTGGCGTAACTTGCCGGAATTTTCTGCGTGGTGAGAAATGTTTTCGCGACGGGATGCGACTCGAGAAACTTGTCGAGCGCGGTCGGTTTGGCGTCGTCCGGTCCGCTCGCGGCAAGCGAGAGCAGGAGCTCGCGGAATTGATCGCTGTTCGGAACCGGGAAACCATTGAAGCTATGACCGACGATGTCAGTGGTTAATCCGTCGGGGAGATAAAAACGGATTCCCATCCCGCGCGGATTCGCGTTCGGTGAGTTATCGGGAATGTCCGGGATGCCGGTGAAATTGGAAAATCTCACGATGACCTTGCAGCTTTTCGATTGCAGATGCGGCGCCTTCGTCAGGTCCTTCGTGTGCGGGTCGGGAGTAAACTCTCCTTCGAGGATAATGCCTTTGGCATGCACCGCACGGGCGTGATGTTTTCCGAATGCCGTGTGCAAGGCGTCGACCAATTCGCCGGGGTCGTGAGTTTCGCCTTCGGTTTGCGCCGTGGCGTTCAAGGCCGTGAAGGCGGCGGCAGCAAACAGACAAAAGAATGATCGGCCCAGGCGTGCAGTGGTTGTGATCATCTGTTCGATGGCAATGGACTTGTTAGGCGAATCGGTTGGAGCGGGAATATATGACATCGTGAATTCCTTTCGGTTGAGGCTGGGCGCGCAAAGATATTCCGCCATGGCAGAATGATCTCGCTGAATCTGTAACTTTGGCCGTGGTGTCGTCATCTTCTATTTGCGAAATTCAGCAAAGAAAAACTGACGATGCGATGTTGTTCGAGTGCCGCTAGATTCCCGTCATTATAATGAACACGAAAACTTCGACTGCCGAATCCGAATCCGACGTTACCCAATCTCGCACCGCTTCCGGTTACGCTGCCCAAAGCGCGACGACGCCGCTGGCGCCGTTCACGTTTGAGCGGCGCGCCTTGCGTCCGAGCGATGTGCGGATTGAAATTCTCTATACCGGCATCTGCCATTCGGACATCCACATGGCGCGGAACGAATGGAAGGGCACGATCTACCCGGTGGTGCCGGGGCACGAAATCGTCGGGCGCGTGACGGCGGTAGGCGAGAACGTGACGAAGTTCAAGGCGGGCGATCTCGCCGCGGTTGGTTGCATGGTGGATTCCTGCCAGGATTGCGCGAGCTGCGCGGAAGGGCTGGAGCAATATTGCGAGAAGGGATTGACCCTTACTTATAATAGTAAGCAGAAGGATGGGACGATAACGTACGGCGGTTACTCGGATTTCATCGTGGTGACGGAGAATTTCGTGCTGCATGTGCCGGAGAAGCTCGATCTGAAGGCGACGGCGCCGCTGCTTTGCGCAGGGATTACGCTCTACTCGCCTTTGCGTCATTGGAAGGTGGGGCCGGGAATGAACGTCGGGATCATCGGTCTCGGTGGTCTCGGTCACATGGGAGTGAAGTTCGCGCATGCGATGGGCGCGAAGGTTACGATGATCACGACTTCGCCGGACAAAGGAGAAGACGCTCGCCGGCTCGGAGCGGACGAGGTGTTAATCTCGAAGGACGAGGAAGCGATGAAGAAAGCAGCGCGCTCTTTCGAGCTTCTCGTGAACACAATTCCAGTGGATCACGATCTGAATCCTTATGTGACGTTGCTCAAGCGCGATGGAACGATGGTGATTGTTGGCGCGATTGAACCGATCACGCACGATCTGGCGACGGCGCAAATCGTGGTGGGACGCAAAAGCATCGCCGGATCGTTGATCGGCGGCATCGCGGAGACGCAGGAGATGCTCGATTACTGCGCAAAGCACAACATCGTTTCTGATGTGGAGATGATCGACATCCAGGAGATCAACGAGGCTTACACACGCATGATCAAGAGCGATGTGAAATATCGTTTCGTCATCGACATGGCTTCGCTCAAGAAAGACGGGGGCTGAAACTAAGGCTTCGGCTGCGGACAGGAAACGCGGAGAGCGAATAGCCTAACGAGTTCGCGTCACACGGACTTCGGGCCGGTAAGTGATGCGAACGAGAAGGTCGCCGCGTCCGCCGCGGGGTTTGGGCATTCCTTCACCGACCACGCGCAAAACTTCGCCGCGTTTCACTCGCTTTGGAATCGTTAGGCGAATCATGCCACCGGTTGGACGTTCGATCATTTCGCTTCCACCGTGCTCAGCGCGTTGCGCGCTAATGCGCAGATCGGTTTGAAGATTTGAGCCGCGGACTTTGAAGCGAAATCCGGGCAGGGCTTTAAGACGCAGCTGGATATAACCGCTTGCGAAAGGTTCGCGTCGTTGCACGCGGAGCCGGCTACCCGGTGCGGTCATGGCCGGAATGTTCACCGGGTAGATTTCGATTCCGTCGGGATTCGATGGATCTTTTACGCGCACCTTGATCGATGTTCCGCGGAGGAAATCTTCGATTCGCAATCGCACCTCCTGCGTGATGTTGTGCTCGATTTTCGCGTTGCGTCGAGGAGCAGCGGCCTGGCGTTCAAGATCGAGCTCCTGATTGTAGGTGCGTCGACGTCGCGGATCGCTCAGGACTTCGTAAGCAGCGTTGAGCGACTGAATGCGCGTTAGTGTTTCCGGAGAATTTCGGTTGAGATCCGGATGATGACGCTTCGCGAGACGGCGATAGGCGTCGCGGATTTGGGCGGACGTGCAATTCCGATCGAGCCCGAGGACTGCGTAATGATTTTCTTTTGGGGCTGGCAAGATCGGTAACTTAGCCTTTCTCGAACTTTCGTCTCGCGGTCAGGCGCGACGGGCCAAGCGCAGTTTCGCGGAAGTCGCGCGCGGATTGGCGTGACGCTCCTCGGCGCTCGGCCTAACGACTTCTTTCGCGATGGCGGAGTAATGCTTGTCGCGCAGGCCGGCTTCGAATGCTTTCTTCACGCGACGATCTTCACCGGAGTGAAACGTGAGAATGGCGACACGTCCACCGGGATTCAGACAGGCGGGAAGATTGCGCAGGAAAGTTTCGAGAGCAGAGAACTCATCATTTACAGCGATGCGCAGAGCTTGGAAAACGCGTCGCACGGAAAGTTCGCGTTCGTCTTCTTTCTGCTTCGGCAAGGCGGCGCGAATCGCATCGGTCAGCGCGCGAGTGGTCTGGAATGTTTTTCCGGCAAGCAATGGAGGAAACGCTGGATTCGATTCGTCGGCGTTCTCGAGCAGAAGGCGCGCGAGTTTTTCCGAACTGATTTTTTGCAGAAGGACCGATGCCGCTGCGCCGCGTTGCGGATTAATCCGCAGATCGAGAGGGCCATCGTGTTTGAGCGAGAAACCACGCGAGGGATCGTCGAGTTGCATCGACGAAACGCCAAGATCCGCGAGAACCAGATCGGCGGCGCCGATTCCATTTTGCGCGAGAACCTGCGGCAGACCGGCGAAGTTGCTGCGATGCGCGGCGAAGTTGTCGTCGCCGAAGCCGAGCGCGCGCAGGCGTGCTTCCGTTTTCGGCAACTCAATCGGATCGGCATCGAGACCGAGCAGGCGACCGCCCGGAATCAAGCGCGGAAGAATTTCTTGCGCGTGACCACCATAACCGAGCGTGCAATCGACCGCGATGTCGCCGGGCTTTGGTTCGAGAATATCCAGGATTTCCGCCACCATGATCGGTCGATGCGAACCAGCCGGTGTTTTTCCGGAAGCGATTACTTTCGCAATGGTATCGGAATAACGCTCGGGTTGGTGCTCCTTGTATTTCTCCTCGAAGCGGCGCGGATTTTTCCCGCGGTAACGAACTCGACGAGGCGGGCGTCCTGCTGACGATTCGGATTGAGGATCGTTAGGCATGCGGTTCTCTCGCGCAAAGGTAACCGCGGCGTATCCAAGCGCGACGTTTTTTGAATTCACAGTCTGCCCGTCATAGTGCCGAACGAATAAAACGGGTTCCGCCGAAAGTTTTTAGTTGCATAACGCGATTGTCTGCTTCAATAGTTAACCAGATGGTTAAATATTCCTCCAGCAGATTGGACCGAACATTTGCCGCGCTGGCAGATCCGACCCGGCGAAGGATCCTGGCGCACCTGGCGCGGGGCGATAAACGCGTGACGCATTTGGCGAAGCGGCATGCGATGTCATTGCCAGCGGTCTCTAAACATCTGCGCGTGCTGGAGAAGGCAGGACTGCTTCGCCGCCATCGTTATGGCCGTATCCACGAGATGAAGTTGCAGGCGAGACCGTTGAAACAGGCGGCGCAATGGGTGGAGGAGTACCGCAAGTTCTGGGAAGGATCGCTCGATCGCCTGGCTGAGTATTTGGAAAAGACGACGAAGCCAACAGCGAAGAAAGGAAAAGCGTGATGTGCCCACTGTGCGTGGCCAACGCGGCTTTGCTCGCAGCGAGCGCGACTTCGGGCGGAGGAGTTACCGCTGTTGTCGTGAACAGATTTTGGAAGCGAAAAAGAAAGAACCAAACAAATGAAAAGCAAATGAAACGAGCAGAAATGGAAATGCCGAAGGTAGTCTCAGCGCAGAAGTGGGAAGCTGCGCGGAAAGCGCTTCTCGTTAAAGAGAAGGCCTTGAGTCACGCTCGCGACGCGCTCGCCGCCGAGCGTCGGAGGATGCCATGGCTGGCTGTGGAGAAGGAGTATGAGTTCGATGGACCGAAGGGGAAGGTCAGCTTGCTCGACCTCTTCGATGGCCGTCGTCAGTTGATCGTCTACCGCGCCTTCTATGACCCCGACGTCAAAGGCTGGCCCGAGCATGCTTGCATTGGTTGCTCGATGCTGGCCGACCAGGTAGCTCATCCCGCCCATCTCAACGCGCGCGACACTACTCTCGTTTTCACGTCGCGAGCGCCGCAAAAGGAGATCAAGCGTCTGAAGGGGCGGATGGGTTGGGAGTTGATTCCCTGGTACACGCTGACGGACGACTTCGATAAAGACTTCGGCGTGGACGAGTGGCATGGCACGAATGCGTTTATCCGCGAGGGTGACCGTGTGTTTCGCACCTACTTCATTAACGAACGCGGCGATGAACAGATGGGGAACACCTGGAACTATCTCGACATCACGGCGCTCGGGCGCCAGGAGAAGTGGGAGGATTCCCCGAAGGGCTATCTGCAAACACCGCCGTACGAGTGGTGGATCTGGCACGACGAAGACGCGGCCTAACAAGAAGGAGACAGAAGCGATGACTAAACAACACAAAACCGGCACACGCGCAGAGTGGCTTGCAGCGCGAATGGATCTGCTCAAGGCGGAGAAGGAACTCACGCGGCGCAGTGACGAGCTTGCGCAACGTCGACAGGAACTGCCGTGGGTTCCGATCGACAAGGAATACCGATTCGAGACCGACGAACAAAAAGCGTGTTCGGCGTGATCGAACCAAATACGGAGACAAAGTAGAAAGACATGACTACGAAAAATGATTTGGCGGAGGTGGTGGTGCTAGAACGAACCTTCAATGCGCCAGTGGCCCGAGTTTGGAAGGCGCTCACCAATGTGGAGCAGATGCGCGAATGGTATTTCGACCTGAAAGAATTCAAACCTGAGGTGGGCTTTGAATTTGGATTTGTGGTCGAGCACGAAGGCATGACGTACGATCATCGCTGCAAGGTCACTGAGGTCATTCCGCAAAAGAAGATTGCTTATACCTGGCGCTATGAAGGACATGAAGGTGAGTCGTTAGTTACATTTGAGTTGTTTGCCGAAGGCGGCAAGACGCGATTGAAACTGGCGCATAAAGGCTTGGAAACATTTCCGAAGCTGCCGTCGTTCGCCCGCTCGAACTTTGAAGCGGGTTGGACGAGCATTACTTCCGAGCTGCAAAAGGTCGTGGAAGGAAACGCGGGCGGATCATAGCATCAATCGAAAGGAACATCATGACCACGAAGGGAGCAGAAAAGCTTTCACTTGAGATCAAGCGTTTTATCAAAGCGCCGCGCGCTCGCGTTTATGCGGCCTGGACCGATCCAGCGCAGATGAAGGAATGGTTCGGTCCGGAAAATGTGGAGACTCGTGAACTCATCGCTGATGTGCGCGTCGGCGGAAAGTATCGCTGGGACATCACTAACGCGGAAGGAGAGGAAATGACTGCGCGTGGAGAGTATCGCGAGTTGCAGCCTGATAGGAAAATTGTCTTCACCTGGCATTGGGACGATGATGAGGATTGGAAGAATCACACGAGTATCGTGACGGTGGAGCTATCGGACCACGACGGCGGCACGGAACTGTGTCTGACGCACGAGCGGTTGCCTAACGGACAATCGCGCGATGGCCACACCGGAGGCTGGAATAGCGCGCTCGACAAACTGGAGAACCTGTTCAGCGAATGATTGTCGGTTCTGCTCTCTGGCGAACCGGAGATACGTAGCGAAACGTTCTTCAGCGGGTAGAAGATGTAATTAACTCAGGAGTCAGCTCCCGCGTAGACATATCCCGTGAAAACATCGCCCGTGGTAAAAGGGGTCGCCCACTTACTATCGTAAGCTTTGGTTGGTTTCGCGGCGATGATTTCATCGAGCGATTTACCTTCCTTCTTCAGCGCGGCAACGCGATCGTAAATAGTTACGAGCATTTCGCGGTATTCGGTCAATTCTGCTTTGCCGCCGATTTTGCCGTGACCGGGGATGACGATAGTTTTGTCAGTCACTCGAGCCAGGTTCGCTTCGGCCGCTTTGATCATGCCTTTGATATTTCCACCGGTGGAATAGTCGATAAACGGATAATGACCGTTCCACCATGTATCTCCGCAGTGCAGGACATCAGCTTCGACAAAGTAGGAGGAAATGTCGCCATCTGTGTGACTGGGGCCGTAGTAAGTGAGTGCAATGGTAGCTCCGTTCAGATGTAACGTCTTATCCTTGTCGAAGACTTTCGCGGGAATAGCGCCGACGGGTGACGGCGGGAAGGTGTATTTCCAAACCTCCACACGCGTCGCGGTGGCAAGATGCTTGCGCGTATTCTCGTGGGCAAGGATGGCGGCGCCGCCGGCGTGCATCCATTCGTTGCCGTCGGTATGATCGAAGTGCCAGTGTGTGTTCACGAGATGCTTGATCGAGTCCGGGCTAATCTTCGTGAGGGCGTCGGTGATGTGGCCGCGTGAGGTGGAGTAACCGGAATCGATGATCAATTTACCGTCCGGTCCAGGTAACACGGCAATGTTTCCACCGGAGCCGAGAAGTGCGCTAACATTTCCGCGCAACTCTTGAACAGTAATTGTAGCGTTCTCAGCGTGCTTACGCGCGGTAGCTACAATATTCTCCTCGGCGGCGAAGAGCCCGCGTGAAGATAACCATGTCGCAGCGGCCGCGACGCTGGCCGTAGCGATGAAACCACGGCGTGAAATAAAATCAGGATGATCGGCAATCGGTTGAAGCCTGCTTGGGTGGGTTACCTGTATTCTACTGTTATCAGAAGATTCTTTTCCAACAGTGTGGTTTGTCATGGCTTTGTCTTTGATAACTGGAGGAATGGGCACTTTGCAAGCGAGAGAGTTGGAATTCGTTCGTCCCGCTTCGCGCCAAGGGCCGGGTTGGCGAGACGGCTGCAGCTGCGAATGCTGAGAAAGTTGCAGCCGGAATCCTACCACTGGCCCACAGGCGAGTCCTAAAAGTGCGCGCCGACGTACTCCCACATCTGGTGATGCCAGTAAGGCCATTCGTGACCGCCTTTCAGTCCCCAGTCGTCCAGGTGATGAGCTATGCCGCGGTTTCGTAACACTTCGGACATGCGGTAGGTCGGACCCAGCACTTCCCATGGGCCGCAGCCGGTAGCCAGGTGGATGTCGCAACTCGCTAACTGCTGGAGGAACCAGGGATCGTTCTGGTTGGCCATGTAGTCGACCGGGTTGTTGAAGTAGAAGTTGTCGTCATACATCCCGTCCATGGAATCGCGCATGTCATAGACGCCGGAAAGAGCATAGCAACGTTTCACGCGGTCGGGATGTTTGAAGAGAGTGTTGGCAGCGTGATAAGCTCCGAGTGAGGCGCCGTAGGTAGTGATCGCAATGCCGCCAGTCTGGCATTGGGAGTCGATGAAGGGGAAAACTTCGCTCGCCACGTAATCGTCGTATTGCGCCTGCAACCAACTGCGATGGAAAGGATGTGCCTCTTTGTTATTGAACGAATCGCTCTGGACGCCGTTGATGCAGAAAATCCTGATCCGTCCCTCGTCGAGGTAAGGACCGAGAGTGCGGATCATGCCCTGGGCTTCCTGCTCCTGTTCGTCGCCGCAGCTGGTCGGGAAGGCGAGGATGGGCGAGCCGTAATTGCCGTAAACGGCCACGCCCATGTCGCGGTTGAGTCGGTGTGAGTACCAGCCGTAATTTTCGCGATGCATATCTGGCGAGAATAGCGGGTTGGCGATCGAGCTCAAGCCTGGTCGTAAACTCTCATGTCTTATGCAGGAAGACACTGGTGTGGAGCGGAGCGTACTCACTGGCCTCATTCTTCCCGCAGGAGTTTGGATGGACTGACGGCGAGTGCGCGCAGGCCGGGAAGGGCCCATCAAGTTAGTCATGGAGTTACTTCGCCTTGGAGAGACACCGCGAAGCATGGCGTTATCAGCTGGCCTTCCTTGCGCCCGTCTTCGCGATTTCGACAAAAAAAATAGTTCTTGCAATCCGGAATCTAATTTGGGTAGAAATTGAAATTGTGAATCCCCCGAGGTTCCCCTGCCTACTACGAGCGCCATTCGGCGCTAAACTCATTGATCGAAACGCCAGGCGCTCTGGCAAACCTTCCGTTCCACCTAGTTAAGCTAACATATGAAAACCAAACATTACTTATTCATAAGCAGTGTCACTGTCGTCGCGATTGCGCACTTCTTATTTACCCCTACGATTATTGGACAAACAGACTCTCCTCCGCCGGAAGAGGTTGTAGTAAGCCCTCCGACGATACCTTCGCCCATCTCAGCGGACGAGGCCACTGCACAGTTGGAACAAGAAGGGCCGCCTGTCACAATTTACTATGCAGACGGTAGTGCAGTTGCCGTCTTCACGAAGGGAGGAATCACTTCCAATGTGGAGATTCATCCTTCAGAAACAGTAACAATTCAGGTCGCTTTCCCTGCGGAGACCGCTGGTCAAACAGTAATTGTTCAGTCACTCGACGGCGGTTCGATCGCTGTGAGTGAAGACAATTTGACCGTAAACTCCGATGGCATAGGTACCCTCTCGTTTACTGCCGGCACAACTCCGGGCCTTTACCGGGTATTTGTTAAGGCGGGCGACCCCAGCTCAACAATCCAGTTCTGGATTCCAATACCGACGGATGATTCGGCCACTCCTCCCCTCGTAACTCCAGAGTTGTAAGCTCCACCTCTCTCCCTATGAAGAAACATTCTTTTATCCTCCTGGCGGTTCTTTCAATCTGGGCACTACCAGCCTCTCATGCGCGTGCTCAAGCCAATGACAATCCCACCGGGCCATCCGGTATGTTCAACGGTAACGTCAGTACAGGTTGTTCCTATGATCCTTACACCGGAAACGCTACCCGGAGCGTCACCGATATTGTCGTCTCTGGGGCTGTAGGAAAATACCCTTTAGCGTTCACTCGCGACGAACAACCGGCTTTAGTACTCAGTTTGGTTATAGCGGTTGGAGTCACTCCTACGGCTGGGCGCTAGGAGATAATGTTTGGCAAAGTTCAACTCCAAATTTTACTCCTACTGGCTACACCGCCGTGTTCCCCGACGGGCGCACCGTGAATTTCCAATCGACGGCGCCCGATATTCTCTGGCGCGGTCCTAGTGGAGTAAGCGAACGCTTCATCCCTCTGAATACGACGACGATGCTTGCCTACCTGCAGTTAAGCGACGGCGGGAAAGTAGAGTTCAAGGCTACACTCGTAGACGACGGTGTTGATCGCGAGACCGGTACCCATTACTGGCACTATTCTTATGCACTGCAGGCCATTATCGACCCGTTTGGCCTTCGCACTACGATCACCCACCCCGCGGATGGCAGTGTCACTATCACCGAGCCGGCAGGACGGTGGTTAAAAATTTTCTATGGAACAGCCTTCGGCCTTCCTGTCGTTTCCTCTGTCACTGCGAGCGACAACCGGGTGGTCCAGTATACATATCAATCGGCCTATTTCCCACCGGGCACCGTCTCTTGGACTATCTTAAGCCAGGTATCGTACTATGCCGACGCTACGATAGATACGGCAACCTATAATTACAGAGGACCGAATGTAGGCGATCCCAACGGTGCGCCACTCCTTTATACCTGCTACGATCCAATGTTCGCGGGTCCAATGACCAAGATGTTTTATGACTATGCGACCACCGCCGGTTCGGTGCTTGGGCAGGTTCTTCGCGAAAAATACGGTTCGTCCATTTACGTATCTACAGTTGGGGTCCCCAATACAACTACCCGAACGGAAACCCGCGGTGATGGACCGTCGCGTACTTTCACCTACACAGGTAATTTGCTGACAAGCTGGACGGACTATAACCACATCACGATGTCGAAAACCTACGACGGAAATAATTACGTCAACAGCTTCACCGACGCCAATGGCAATAAAAGCGACATGGTTAGAGAGTGGGTTACAGGGCGAATTACGAAGCTAACACACCCCGCGGATAACAATGGTCTCCGCTATTTCGTAACCTACGCCTACACCGATCCATGGAATCCATACTATTTGGATCAAGTCACGAACGAGCTTGGCCATACGACGACATATACTCGTGATTCTCTTCACCGCATTATGCGCATCGATTATCCCGACACGGGGTATGAGACATTTACTTATAACGCATTCAACGAGATTTTAACCCACCGCATGACAAGCGGTGGGACGGAAACCTTTACCTACGATGCCCGGGGGATGAAGACAATGTATCGCGACCCGTATCACGCCACAGGTAACCCCACCGCATGGTATCTCTACGATGCCTATGATCGGCTCTGGAAAGTCACCGATAGCCGAGGAACAGCTGCAGGTGCAGCAGCGTATACAACTATTTATGCCTATAATAAACGCGGTGAGTTAATCCGTGTGACCCATCCCGGTGCAACGTTTATCCAATATGGTTACGACCCCGCCGGCAATCGCATTTCGGTTATCGACGAGCTTAATCACGCCACGAACTATGTCTACGATGATTACCGCAGAGTTACTACGACAACGGACGCTCTGAACCATTCCACTACTCGAGGTTATATTCCGTGGGGGCAAACAAATAGTTACATCACCACTTCGAATTTGACTTACGTCGCGACGGCCCCGAGCGGAAAAAGAGTATTTAGCTACACCGACAACAACTTGCGGCTCGCATCCGTAGCTCAGGCGCCTGGTACCGTTGATGCAGCCACAACTAGCTACACCTATGATGCTGCAGGGAACGTCCTTACAGTAACCGAACCCAACGGACAAGCGGGCCAGCTTTTTGCAGGGGCACATTCCACCTTCACCTACGACAAGCGCAATCGCAAGCTCACCGCGACGGATGCTTTTAATCAAACGACTTCTTGGGCTTACGATGCGGCGGGGAATGTAGTTAAGGAGATTCGGCCCGATGGACAGTTTCGTACGTGGGATACCTATGACTCGATGAATCGGGTGAAGAAGACAACCGGATTTGCCGGCGACGTGACTCAGTATGTCTACGATCTCGACGGCACCATGACCCAACTTACCGATGCCAAAGGAGCCATTTATCTGTTCGGTTACGATCTCTTGAATCGCAAAACGAGCGAGAAATACCCAGCGGATTACTATGGCGCAACCCGCTCAGAGATTTGGTCTTACGATATCGCTGGAAATCTCGCCACCCACAGCTGTCCAATAGGTTGGATCAAAACTTTTGGGTATGATGCGCGGAATAGGCAAACCAGCGCTTCTTGGAATACAACCTATGGCCAAACCGTCGGTTCAACAACCGTCTATGACGCAGCTAACCGAGTAACGAGCATAGTAAGTGGCACCACGAAGGTGGCTTTCGGATACGACAATGCGAATCATAAGATCTGGGAAGATCAAACCTTGTCCGGTTTGCCGGCGCGTCGGGTGAATACGTTCGTTGATATAGACGGAAACGTAACCACACTCACTGTTCCTGCTGGGTCTTATGGACTAAATTACGATTATACTAACCGTCAACAACTCGCGCATATTACCAACTGGTTCGCTTATACATATGACGCGAGTGGCAATCTGACCAAGCGACAGGACATAGCTCAAGGCGCGGATTCGACCAATGTCCAGTATGACAAATTGAATCGACCTACCTTGTGCGAACAGACCGGTGCCAATGATATCAGCGTAACTCGCAGTCATTACGAATATGACGTGCTTAGTAATGTGCAGGATACGTGGCGGGAAGAGCAAGCGAACAAAGGAGAGCGCTTTGGCTATGACAATAACAACCAGCTAAAAAGCGTCCTTTATAATGCCGACGCGCCTTGGAATACCGCGCCCACTGGCTATGACCGAAGTGTGAGCTATAGCTTCCCGGCGAATGGTCTCAACCGGACCAGCATGAACGACAACGGAGTTATTACCAATTATACCCCGAACGGTTTGAACCAGTATACGGCAGTGGGCGCTCAAGCGCCGGTTTATGATGGCAACTTCCAGCTCTACAATTACAATGGCTGGGGGTATATTCACGATGCCGACGGAAGGCTAACTGCTGCTACAGCGACGGGCCACAGCGCTTCTTTCGTTTACGATGGTTTGGGCCGCTGCGTGAAGCGAACTATTGACGGAGTCGCAATGCTCTTCACTTATAACGGCTGGAAACCGATTTTGGAGTGGGATGCCGCAGGCAACCGAACAGCCTACAATATCTACGGGCCGGGCGCAGATGAGATTCTGATTCGCTGGCAGACTACTGGCTTTCTGCACTATCATCTCGATCGCATGGGTAATGTGCAGTTCCTGCTCGACGCTGCCAACAACGGCTTGGAGAAATACACTTACGATGTATTTGGTCAGCCCAAGATTACAAATTGGGCCGGTACGCCGCTCACCAATAGTGCGGTCGGCAACCGTTTCATGTTTACGGGACGCGAGTACCTAACAACCTTAGGACTTTACGACTATCGGCATCGCTTCTATCATCCTGGATTAGGCCGCTTTCTTGAGGCTGATCCAAGTGGTTTCGGCGGCGGAGACGTCAATCTCTATCGCTACTGCGGCAATGACCCTACGAACGGCAAAGATCCGTTTGGATTAGTAGCAGGTTTGGTGGTACATAAGAATTGGGAAGGTTTCAATATGGTCATTTTCGGCCGAGAGGTAGTCATAGATCTTATGGACCGAGGCTGGACTTTAGCAAATATCGGGGACTTTTGGCCTAATAATCCAGCGGGCGTAAATGGCTTAAGGCGAGAACATGGCGATGGATTCAGCATTCGCACAGGATTTGGCGACCCAGCACCCCGGATTGATTCACCATCCCCGCCGCAGTTTCCCGGGAAGCCACTCATAATTCCTGGAGACTACATTCCTATTGATCCATATACAGGCCAGCCGATAATGGTTCCTGACGGCGTCGATATACAAGCAAATATTGCAACGGCGGAGCATTCATGGAACGCGCTCGACATCATGGCGAGGATGGCAAGCGGTGGAACATGGGACTACAAAGAACTGGGCTCGCAATATACTGACATCGGCAACTTCAACTACGGCGCCGTCGGATCAGCGCTCGGCCGCGGGTGGGGATTTCCTCAAGGTGCATTGCAACCATTTGCGGGTTTCTACCAAGAGTTTAGATTGCCGTCGTCTAATTATAGTCCGAGTGACGGACATTTCTGGACAGGTGCACCGTGGGGCGACAGCCCAAGAGACCAATTGATGATTGGCATGGGAAGAGATTATTACAATGCATACGGACCAGGCGGAAAATAATCGAATTAGTTTTGGATTCGCCGTCCTTATTTGGGCGATTGTGTTGGCCAGTTTGACGGGTTGTGGACGGTGTAAATACCTAAACCAAACTGAAGATTATTCTCCTTCGGGGGAAAGGGTTGTAGCGAACACGGTCATCAACTGTGCCGCGTTTGGGCATTATATAACTCAGGTAAACATTAGGCGTGCAACAGCTGCTTTTAACGACAAAGAGGGATTAGTCGTCAGCCTTGAGGATCGACAAACCGTCGTGACTGTATGGAAAGATGATAGGAACCTGATTGTTTATCTTCCGAAGGCGGCGGTGAAGCAGGATTTTGCTAATCGTAGTATTATACATCAGCTGGCTAACGTTGATGGCGTAGAAATCGAGTATCGAACCCTATAGCATTCAACCGCTAGATAACGAACGTCATCACATTGCTTTTCTATTGCTGAATATTTTTCTCGTTGTCGCGTTACGTTTTTCTCCAGATGCATGCGTCCGAAATGCCACGCTGCCTCCAAGGCTTGCTGCCATTTCGATTTAGGAAGAAATGGGGTCGCGTCTAAAAGGGCGTGTTGCCCAAAAGGTTGTTAGCGGCGTCGGCGAAGCTCTGTTCCATGAGTTGTTGCCGGCGCTTTCGATCCCGCCGCGCGCGACGGCTGTGAGTTTGTTTACGTGCTAGGGAAGAAATGGGGTCAAGTCTAAATTCCTTGACAGATCTCGCACGGAGTTAGCAGAGTCGTTGGGATGGCGCGCCCCCTGAGAATCGAATACGAAGGAGCGCTTTATCATTTAACCGGCCGAGGTAATCGCCGGGAGGCGATTTTCGCTGACGAGCAAGATTGCGAACGTTTTCTTCAGCTACTGGAAGAATCACGGTGCCATCTAGATTCGACGTTCGATGCTATTCGTAGATGGATCTTCCACCGCTAACGGATTCAACGGTTACTTCAGATACTTATCGAACCATGCGACGGTTTGGTTGAGGCGATCGAGCTGATGCTCGGGGTTGATGAACATATGGCCCTCGGCGGAATAGACGATGAGCTGTGTCGGCACACCTAGCGTGCGCAAGGCGTGCCAGAACTCATAGGACTGCGGAGTGGGGCATTCGGCATCCCGCTCGCCGGCGATGATAAGGGTGGGAGTCTTTACGTTCTTGATGAAGCGAATCGGGGAGCTCTTTTCATAGACAGCGGGATCGTCGTAAACGGATGCGCCGAAGAAGGGGACCATCCATTGGTCGATTAGGTTTTGACCATAGTAACTCTGTAAATTAGCTATGCCAGCGCCGGAGACGGCGGCGCGGAAACGTTTCGTCTGCGTGATAACCCACATCGTCATGTAGCCGCCGTAACTCCAGCCGGTCACGCCGAGGCGGGCCGAATCGATTGGATAATGGGCGATCGCGGCATCGACACCGGCAAGGATATCGCGAAGATCGCCGCCGCCAAAGTCTTTCACATTCGCGCGGGTGAAGTCTTCTCCCTGCCCGTAGCTGCCACGGGGGTTGGGGAGAAGGATGTAGTAACCCTGGGACGAGAGAGCGGCGATGATAGCGCGAGACATTCCGAAGGAAGCAGGCCAATCCGGCGTGGTGGCACTGGAAGGTCCGCCGTGGATGAGAACAACCATGGGATAGTGCTTGCCGGGTTCGACTTGTTTAGGCGGAATAAGCCAGCCTTGAATGTCGAAGCTGTCACTCTTCCATTGAAGGTCCTGTGCTTTTCCCCACATTGGAAGTTGCGCAGAGTTATTACTCGTTAGCTGACGCCATTGACGGATGGGGCCAGTCCAGACTTCGGGCGGGGTTTCAAAATCGCTCCGGACGACGGCGGCTGATTTGCCATCTTTGGAGAGGGCAAAGTTGGGGAAATTGCCAAAGGCGTGAATACCTTCCGCGCCTTTCCAGATTGTGCGCACGGAGTTATCGGCAAGCTCGAGTTCGGAAAAGGCGCTGCCGCCTCCGACTGTCTCCGTCAGAAGAATGCGATCCGGCATTTGCCAGAAAAGTGAGCTAATGGAGCCTTTATGACCGCGCGTGCGATTCACCACATCGTGGCCGTCGACCGAGATGGTAAAGAGATCGCCGCCGTGGAACCCTTCATCACTCATCAAACCTTCAATGAAAGCGATCGACTTTCCATCAGGCGACCAGCGTGGCACGGCCAGTTGGAGTGAGGGCTTATAGATGGAGGTGGCTTCGCCTTTCGCGATGTCGATGGTGTAGATCTGCGCGATCCACCAATTGTTATCGCCGGGGCCTGGAGCCGCAGTTGCGACAAATGTTTTGTCGTTAGGCGACCAGTCGAAATCGTAGATGTGTAGATTCGCGGGTGAAACCTGGCGGACCTTTTCCGTGGCAATATCGAGTATCGCAATCCGTTGGTTATGGAAGGCGGTGTCGATTACGCCGGTCATGGCGGGCGCAGCCGTCAAAGGACCGCCACCACCCGCGCCTTCTATATAGAGAAAGGCAACCTGTTTGCCATCATGCGACCAACGAGGCCGTGCCGCGTATCCCTTTAAGTGGGTACATTTCTGAGGATTGGAACCATCGGCATTTACTGTCCAGAGTTGTGCCTGATCTTTCTCTCCAGCGGTGGAAAAGAGCGCGAGCGTTTTGGAATCGGGAGACCAGGCCGGGGCTGAATCTGTTCTGTCCCCTGCGTTTGCGATATTAACCATCGCGGTCGGTGTCCACGACGTTTCTCGGATGTAGGTCTGCTTTAACGTTGTCGCGGCCGCGGATTGCACCCACGCGACGTGTGTTCCATCGGGCGAAAGAGCAATGTCGCCATACAGGACAGTTTTACCCAATTGCTCGACGAGCGGTGCGGTTTCAGCATTTAACACAGCTGGAGTAAACAATGCCGGAATGAGATAGCCCAGCAAAAATTGCTTCATGCGCTGACTCTGGCAAAGCCCAGTCGCAGCGGCAAGGCTCCAGACATAGCGAGTCAGAAGGGCGACATGGATTGTCTTGTCGCATCGCGCGGGTAACCTGCTCTCATGATCTACCACTGCATCCGCTACACCATCGATCCGCAGAAGCTCGCTGATTTCGAAACCTATGCCCGGCGTTGAATGGAGGACGGAATCATCAAGCGCTGCGGTGGCGAGCCGTTAGGCTATTTCCTCCCGAAGAAAGGTTATGGCGGCGCGGATAACATCGCAATGACTCTGATCGGATTCGAAAGCCTCGCGGCTTACGAGGAATACAGAAAGAAACTGGTAGCCGATCCGGAGGCGAAGAAGAACGTGGAATTTGCGACAAACTCCGGTTGTATCCTGATTGAGGATCGCTCCTACTTTTATCGCGTGAGCGGTTAGCTTAGTAATTCCACGGCATCGCCCTTGTGTAGTATTCCTTCTACGAGCACGGCGCCGTAGATACCGGCCGTGCCGCCATGGGCCTGGGCAACTTGTTTCAATATGACCGGCTCCTTCTCCGCGGTATCGGGATCGAGCGTGATGATCATGCAACGTGAATCGCGCTCGACAATCGAGACGACCGCTTTTGGTCCGATACGCAGAGAATGGCCGACGAATTCGTCTTCGGCGAAACCATTCGCGGAAGTTAAATCCAAATAGACGTTGGCGCGGAAGCGACGCTTATCGATTGCTAGGCCAGTTTCTTCGCCAAGTTTTTTTGCCGATTGCACGGCGAAGATCGAGAGCGGACAGCAATCCGTCATGGCGCGGTCCGATCGGAACAGTTTGAGTTGGTGTTTCTCGTCGAGGCCGGCGTCGAGCATTTCAATTAAAGCCGGGTGATCGATTGCGAACGTTTCGCCATTGGGAGTTTCCACGTCGACCATCAGTTCTGCCGGATAGGCCGAAACGGGATTCGCACCCATTTTTTCCGCGTCCGCCAGGTTGATTGGCAGCGCTGCCTTGTCCGGCTGACGAAATCGAGGGCGATATCGCAGCATCTCGCGCTTTTCGCGCGCAGTCAGGTAAGGAAGTCCGCTTCGCGAAGCGGAACTTCGGAAAGCAAAGAGGCGGTCGCCATAGACACCCGCGTAGCCCGCGAATAACTCATCGACCTCATGGCCGCGCATGCTTTTCACCGGATAACGCCAAAGGCTTTCCACTGTTCCAACGATGCTCATGACGACTTCGTGCAAAAGATCATCTTCGGCCGACAAAAGCGAGCATTCTCAAACTTCTCAGTGTATGAGTAAGGATGTCCGATCCACGAAACGTTGCCCACGACAAGAAGGTTAAGCAGGAGAAAGAACATCACGAAGCGAGTGCCGACGCCGGCGCGAAGCCGAAGAAAGGACGGGGCAAGAAGGTTGCTGATGATCAGAACGACCCGGTCGCGAAAGCGGAAACCGTTCCGGGCGATCTGGAGAAATCCGAAGCCGTTCTCTCGAAATTGAAGGAGATGGAATTTCACTCGCGCGCAAATATCGAGACGCTGGCCGGATTGACTCTGACGATTGAAGACGAATTGAAACAAAAGGAATTTTCCGAACCGATCGGTGGTTTGTATTCGGTTCAGGATAATTTTCACACGAAAATAGCGGCGTTGATCGAGAGCTATCAAGCGAAGTGCGAGAGTTTGAAGCCATCGGCTTAGCGTTTCGGAAGTTGTCTGACGCATGAAGTTGAAATTACAACTTTCGCTGTTTGTATCGTTACTACTCGCGTGTTCATCAGCTGGCATTTTATTCGCGGGAGCTCCCGCGAAGAGCGAACAAGGTACAAAACAGAAAACGGCTATCGCACGCGTGTGGCATGGCCGAACTCCGGCAAAGAAGGCGGACGAATATTACGCCTACCTTCAGGAAGCGGGAGTTAAGAAGATTCAAAAGATCCCGGGGAATTTGGGCGTGCAGGTTTTTCGGCGGACATCGGCTGGTGTCACCGAATTCACCGTTATTTCCTATTGGAAGTCACTCGACGCGATCCACCAGTTTGCGGGAAACGACATCGAGAAGACGCACAATCTGCCGAGGGACCCGGAATATCTGATCAAGCTCGAGCCGACTGTTAAACATTATGAAGTCGTGTTCGATGAGCGGAAGCGATGAAGCGGCATTCAACTTGTTAGGTAGTTTAACTGTTCGCGGTTGATACGCATCAGACGCAGCATCGCCGCTCGTTTTCGGAAGCGATTGTCGAAACTAATCCGTTTCGTTTTTTATAACGCCCCGGAATCGTAGGCTCGTTCGCCGTGGAGTGACGCATCCAGTCCCTGGTCTTCCTCAGCTTCCGAAGCTTTCACCGTCGTGAACACATTGATCACGGCGAGCATGATGTAGGTAAAGAAGAAGGCGTAAAGCGATGCGCCGATAACCGCCGCGCATTGCACGATGAAGAAATGACTGCCGCCCGCGAGCAAGCCGTCGGCGCCACCGGCATTGACCGCCTTGGAGGCAAAGACGCCGAGCAGAATCACGCCGAGCGCGCCACCAATTCCGTGCACGCCCCAGACATCGAGCGCGTCGTCCCAGCCAAGTTTATTTTTCAGATGAACCGCGAGATAGCAAACCACGCCCGCCGCAATTCCAATCATGGCGGCCGAGGGCAATGAAACGAAACCGGCTGCCGGTGTGATCGTGGCCAGGCCCGCCACCGCGCCCGTCAAAAGTCCGACAAACTTCGGACGGCGTTGCACCGTCCATTCGATCGCGAGCCACACGATAGCCGCGAACGATGCGGCCACATCTGTATTCAGGAACGCGAGACCGGTGATGGCGTTGACGTCCAATTCGCTTCCGGCATTAAACCCATACCAGCCGAACCAAAGGAGGCCGGTGCCGATGGCAATGAGCGGAATGCTGTTCGGCGGCGATTCCTTGTCGCGCCGATGTCCGACATAAAAAACCGAAGCAAGCGCAGCGAAACCCGCGATCGCGTGAACAACGATGCCGCCGGCGAAATCGAGAACGCCCCAGTGCGCGAGTAATCCGCCGCCCCAGACCATGTGTGCGAATGGATAATAGACGAGCAGTTGCCAGAGAACGAGAAACACGAGATAGGCCTTGAACGTTATCCGATTCACGAACGCGCCCGTGATCAGCGCAGGTGTGATGATGGCAAACATCATCTGGTAAGCCATAAAAACGAACTCCGGCAGTTTGTGATTTCCGGGGAAAGGAGAATTCAAATCCACGCCGTGCATGAACGCCTTATGGAGATCGCCGATCACTCCACCCATGGCGTCGCCGCTAAAGCAAAGCGAGTAACCGCAGATGAACCACATGATGGTGGTGACGCCCATGGAAACGAAGCTCTGGATCATGATCCCGAGAATGTTTCTCTTGCCCGCGAGCCCGCCGTAGAAAAAAGCGAGCCCGGGAGTCATGAGCATGACGAGGCTGGTGGCCAGAAGCATGAAGCCGGTAGTACCTGTGTCGAACATAAGAGTGGTATTGTGGTTTCTGGCGGTTATAACCGTTTGAAATTTTAAGCCAAGCAACATTTCTCGTTAGCCCAATATTCTTTTTTCATGAAAGGCGCGCGTTCGATATTCGTTAGGCCGGGAAGGGGACTCGGCCGCCTCGCGCTCTTTGTTTTCGCTCTCGGTTTGTGCGCCGCCGAAGTCGCGGCACAGGATGCCGTCGCGCCCACGCCGCGTTTCAAGGTCTACGGTTGGATCGAGACCGGAGTGACGGGCAACCCCGACGATCCGGGGAGTCGGCAGAACTTTGGGCATTTGTTCACGGATCGGCCTAACGAGCTATTGCTTAACCAGGCCGTCATCACGGCCGAGCGCACGCTGGGAGAGTCGAGCGATAAATTCGACTGGGGCTTCAAGGCGCAATTCCTTTACGGCAGCGACGCGCGTTACATTCATTCGGTCGGTCTTTTCGATAATACTCAGTACGAAATCATGCAGCCGGATTTGGTGGAAGCGTGGCTTCTCTTGCATGTTCCCATTCCCAATACTGCCCGCGGTCTCGACATCAAAGGCGGCAAGTTCGTCACGCTCGAGGGTGCGGAAACGATCGATCCGCGCCCGAACATTTTTTATTCGCACAGTTACATCTTCAATTTCGGCATCCCGCTCAATCACACTGGCGTGCTCTTCACGCTTCACGCGATCAAAGGCCTCGATCTTTATGCCGGTGCCACGCGCGGCGTGAATACGAGCATGAGCGATAACAACACGTCGCTCGGATTTCACGGCGGAATCGGCCTGGCGCTTCTCGATGGCAAACTGACGGCACTCGCGACCACGCATATCGGGCCGGAAAACACGCACGACAATCACGATCTGCGTTATCTGAACGATCTCGTCGTCACGTGGAAGGCGACGGAGAAATGGACGGCGATCTTTGAAGGGAATTTCACGGCGGACGAGAGCATTCCCGGCTCGGCCATGGCCTATGGCGCAGCCGCTTATCTCACATATGCAGTGAACAATTGGTTAACGCTCGGTCTGCGCGAAGAAGTTTACCGCGACGAGAAAGGATTTTTCATCGGCAGCTTCGCCGACAATGACGACTTCATCGACTTCCAGCGCGGGAAAACGAACAACATCGATCCGCGCACATTCTTCAGCGCGGGCACGTTCAATGAAATCACCTTCGGCGCCTCCTTCAAAATTCCCATGCCCAAGCCGTTCGCGAGCCTAACGATTCGACCGGAAGTGCGCTACGACGCCGCCTTGACCGATAACACGCGACCGTATGGCGATCAGGATTCGCGCGATCAATTCACCGCCAGCATCGACGCGATCCTGGTGTTCTAAAGGCTACCTTTATCGATTATCGAATCTCCGCTCGGGTCGCTTCCCTCGGGAGAAAGGAAACGATCAAGGCGATAAGGCCGATGACGATGTTCACCCACGCGACCGCGATGTTGACGTTCAGAATTCGGACAACGATTTCGCTGGCGCCCGGAACGAATCGCAGAACCCCGACCGCGATCAAAAGCACTCCGAGAAAAATGCAAAATCCGCGCGCTCTTCCCATGAAACCTGTGATGAAGCCGATACCACCGAGCACAATGTGAATGATCGCATGCGTCTGGTTTGTGGTGAGGATGCGAAAGACGACCTGACTCGTTAGGCCCCAGATTCCTTCAACAATAAGAAAAAGGCCGATGACGATGGCGAAGATGCTGGTGGGTTTACCGGATTGGTTCATGGAGTTCCTTGGATGTTATGCAAATAAGAACGGTTTTCGTGGCGCGATTGCGCGTAATTTATCCGTGCGTCCGCGCGAAAGAGACACCTGTTGTGGCTCTCATACACGATGGTTAGCCGACGATGTCATTCTCGCTCCGACTTCTTTGCTGCGCCGTTGTTCTCGCCCTAACGAGTTGCGCGAGCATGCAGGTCTCGCAGTTCCAAGGTGGACGACCGATCTTCGAGCCGACGAAGTTTTTCACGGGACGAACGACTTCATCCGGCGTCATGGAAAGCCGCACCGGCGCGCCGATGCGACGCGTGCAGTCAAAAACGCTTGGTCGATGGAAAGGGGACACGCTGCGTCTCGAACAGGATCTCGTTTTCAGCGGCGGCAAAAAGCAGCATCGATCATGGCGAATTCGAAAGCTCGATGAGCATCATTACGAAGCGACCGCGAACGATCTCGTGGGCATTTCGCGCGGCGAAGCCTACGGCAACGTGTTTCATTGGAGTTTCACGCTTGCTCTTTCGCCGGGCAATCCGCTCGCGAACGTGCGCATGAGTCAGTGGATGTATTTGCAGCCCGATGGCCGGACGATGATCAATCACTCAACCATCCGAAAGTTCGGCATCGTCGTCGCACAGGTCACCGAAGAGTTTCGCCGCGAACGCGACTCGCGCTCACGCTGAATATTTGGCGGCGTATTCGCTGCCGATCAGCCTTCCATCTAACTTACGGCTGGCCGCCAAAAGTGATGTGATCGTCGAGGTCGAGATAATCGAACCACGTCTTCACATCCTCGCGCGTCTTACTGATGTCGCCGACGCGCTTGATAAAAATTTCCAGCGTCTCGGTGTCGCCATCCGGACCACGTTCGTTCAACCATTCTCTCCATTGCTGGATTTCCCATGGCTGATGTTTGTTAGGCGCGTTCTCTTCGATCCACGCCAGCATTTCGCCGTCGCCTTTGCCTTTTTCCAGCTCCGCCTTCAACGCTTCCTGAGTGATGCCGGTAAAGCGAAACCAATGATGATCCATTGGATTGTTATATTTGTATTCGCCCGCGGTGCCGGCGATCTCGGCGCGGCCTTTGTCGAGAATGCGCGCGAGAATTACGTAACCGCCAAGCCGCACGCGCGGGCTGCGTGGTGGACGTTGCGTAAGATTCGGCGCGTGATTTAAATTTGCACTCATGCCGACAACTTAGCAGCGATGCGCGTTAAGGAACAGCGACGCTCCTCAACGCAGTTCATCGCTGAACGAGCAAAAGTTTTTTGGTCGCGCCCGTCGGCGTTTTCGCGCAAACTGCGATCGTGATAAAGCGCGTCACTCCGATACACATTTTGATCGTCGTGGTGGCGTTTATCATCGGCGCATTTGTCGATCACGCCTTTCTCGCGGAACCATCGCCAAAACAAAACGGAAGTGATGTCTCTCGTGCGCCAGTTCCCGCGGCGCGGAATGACGATGTAACTCAAATGGCCGCGAACGCTGAGCAAACGTCGGCCGATTCTCGCGCAGCCTCGAAGAAATCCCTCGATTCCATCCTGGCCGAACACGACCGGCGCAAACGCACGAGTGATCTCGAAGCATTCATCAGTGGTCTGCAGCCTGCAGATTTTGCAGACGCCTTGAAGCGGATTCGGCGCATGTCCGGCAGCAACGACCGTGATCTCGCTTCGCGTCTGCTCGTTTCCCGCTGGGTGCAAAGCGATCCTGACGCAGCATTGCAGTTCGCCGCTTCGAATCACGGATACGAATACGTCGCCGAAGATGTTTTTGAACAAGCGGCCGCGACCGATCTGCAGTCCGCCTTGGAGCGCGCGAAATCGCTGCCGAATTCCGATCTTCGCTACATGGCTTTGCGCGGTGTGCTCAGTTTTATCGCCGATACCAATCCCGCGGGAGCGCTCCAGCTTTCGCAAACGTTCGGCGATTTTTCCGGTAACGAACCGTTGAGCAATGTGATTTATCGTCAATGGGCCGCGAACGATCCGCAGGCCGCTGCGGCGCAGGCGTCACAAAGTAATGTTGATGGTTGGCGTTCCCCGGTCGGTCAGGTCGTGCGCACATGGGCGGGACAGGATCCCGTCGCGGCGGCGAACTGGTCGCTTTCCTTGTCCGATCCGTCGGAACAATCGCGATCCATTTCGCAAGTCATGCGGCAATGGAGTCGCACCGATCCAACCGCGGCCGCCAACTGGATCAACGCTTTGCCTGCCGGCAGTTCTCATGATGCCGCCGTCGCCGCGCTTGCCTACTCCATCGCATCGACCGATCCGCAATACGCAGTGAGCTGGGCTCAAAACATTGCTGATGAAACTGCACGCAACAACGCGCTGCAACGTGTTGGTCTTGCTGTCATGCGTCGCGATCCGACGAATGGCGCTGCCATCCTGCAAGCTGCCGGTGTTCCGCAGAATCTAATCCCGGCGCCTGGCACGCGCGGGCCGCGTGGTCCCGGCCCATGAGCTTGCCTAACGAGCTCGCTTACTGTTTTTTCGCCGTCCAGTGAAACGCCAGCGCTGGCACGAGGAAGAAAAACAAAACGACAATCCGCAGATTCGTAAAGAAAAGCAGGACGATGCGGCCGAGTTCTTTCTCATCGACCTTGAACAAATGCATCACCATTCCAGCGGCGGTATTCCAGAATGCGAGCGTTGCGACCAGCAGAAGAATTCCGAAAACAATTCCGATGACAAACATCCGGAGAAACAGATTGCGGAAGTAGATGGTTTTTTCGCGGTCCATGGAATCAGGAAAGCAGGAAAAGAGGAAAAAGAAACGCGAATCGTTGGATGAAATCGAACTATTAGTGGCTAACGCAGCGCGCGGTTGTCTCGACCATGGAATCCACCGATATCAGAACTGATTTTTCGCTTGCGCACGCGTTGCTGCGTCTCGGGCTGTGCGTGAATATTTTGATGCACGGCATTTCGCGCATCCCGAATCTGCAGGCATTCGTCTAGCACACGGTGCAAAGCATGTCGAAAACATGGCTGCCTGTGCCACTCGTCACTTCAACCGGCTTTGCCATACCCTTCGTCGAAGTTGTTCTCGGCGGTTTGCTTGTCATCGGTTAGAGGAATCGTCCACAGATTCCGCAGATTTTCACAGATTCTTTCGGGGACCCGATTGTTTCGTCTAATCTGGTAAATCTGTGAAATCTGTGGATGACAGGGATTTCGCCTTCGCTCCCTCAAGAGTGGCGTAAGTTTCCAACTTGCGTGCCTGAAGAGGGCAAGTTGAAAACTTGCCCCACTTTATTTTTGGAGCTTCGCGTGTCGCGGACAACTCGTTAGGTGATCGTTCACCATCCCGGTCGCCTGCATCAACGCGTAACAGATCGTCGAGCCGACAAACTTGAATCCGCGTTTCAACAAATCCCGGCTCATTGCATCGGATTCCGCCGTCTTCGCCGGCACCTGCTTCATGCTGCGCCAGCGATTCTGCTTCGGTTTGCGCCCGACAAAGCTCCAGAGATACGCATCGAAGCTTCCGAATTCTTCCTGCACCGCGAGAAACGCTTTCGCGTTCTGGATTGTCGCCGCGACCTTCAACCGATTCCGCACGATCCCGGCATCGTTGAGCAACCGCTTCACATCGCGCGCCCCATAGCGTGCGATCTTTTCCACGCGAAATCCATTGAGTGCCTTCCGATAATTCTCGCGTTTCTTCAGGATCGTCGTCCAGCTCAACCCTGCCTGCGCGCCTTCGAGAATCAGAAACTCAAAGAGCTTCCCATCGTCATGCACCGGCACGCCCCATTCCTCATCGTGATAGGTGATGTTAGGTTCGGTCGTGGCCCAGGTACATCGCGGCATATTCCTGCAATCATATGTTCGGCCCGCTCGAATGCCAGAGCACTTCCCGCTAATGACTTGTCTGCTCGGCCGAGCCTGCATGGGTTCGATAAACCCTCAACACTCAACCAAGAACCCTCATCCTCTCAGCAGAGGATCACCGCCTCCCATCCTCCGGGGAGATGTGAGAGGCGGCTTTGTTCCCCCCAGAACGGAGCAAGAATAAATTGATTTTTCGCGCGCGTCCAGTTCGAAAAAGCTGCAAATAAAAATGGATCGGCCGCTCCAGGAGGAAGGAAGTTGAGAATTGAGAGGATCAAAAAGCTAGATGCGACGCCACTCCGCTCCTGAGCTCGCTGAGCTAGCCACCCGACATTTGACTCCGTTTCGTTGATTCTACCCTGCACTATTGGATGGTGCGGAGTCCAACCATGCGACCAATTAAGAGACTGATTCGTAAAGAGCATATTAAAGCGGTTGCTGATGGCATCCTGTATTTTTCACCATGCAAGACGTTCGTGGACCTCTTGGAATTTCGTTTCGGCTACTGCTGGGACGCGTTTAGGATTGCTCGCGAAAGACGAGACCCTGAAATCTTCAACGAGTGCGTCCGGAAAAGTTTTTTAAATGACAACGTGCAAAAGCGAATCGACGAGACCGTAATCTCATGTTGGAGCTATAGCGAAGAGAGTCCATGGATGTGGGAAGTCTACGGGCAATCTGACGCGGCGATTATCGTTACAGCTGAATCAGATGAAATTGCAGATTATGTCACAAGCAAACGGGGAGATGCTGCTCCGACCGGACCAGTGACATACGATTTCGAAGCATCGTCGACTTGTCCAGAGTTCATTGGACAAACCAACAATCCCCAATGGAACGACGACTATCATCTGTTCTTCCATAAGCATGAGTTTTACAAGTTTGAGAGCGAATTTCGAGCAGTTATCTTTGGCGAATCCAACGGCGTATGCCTTCCACTACCAGTCGAGATGGTCAAAGAGATCACATTGCCGCCAGCGCAGCTTCCGCAGTTAGACCCTAATTTGGTCGAACGACTCAAGTCACAATTTGGCGGATTGGTCGTTCAACCATCAACCCTCTGCTGGTCAGCGCCACCTCGAAAGATCGCGACTATTGAGGGTTACTTCGCCGATAAGGATACGGTAAAGACTGCCAAGATGATGCGTCTAGCCGAAGAGTGGTGTGGGCTAAAGCCCCAACATCAGACGCTCGGCTGGAATGACCCCAAGGGTCCACCTATGACGAAGGCTCAGGGCGAGAAGGTTGTTCAAATTCAAAAGTTAGAGAGACAGCTTTGGGAAGAAATCAGGGCGGCGAACAAGCCATCATTAGCAAGAGACCCGTAAGCTGACATTCCGCACACTTTGACGCTCCGTCGAAGGTCTGCTTGGCCGAGGCGTAGGACCCAAGAAATCCCTCGCCATCCGCACTTCGACCCTTCAACCGCTCACTCGATGAGCACGGAGGAAACCTAGCTACCTTTGTTCCACGGACAAAAGAATGAAATCAGAACTTCTGGATGTTCGCGGTAATTATCGTTCTGCCACCTGCGGCCGTGCGACTAGCTAGTTCATGGGGCGACCTATATAATTGAAGGAAAACTAGTCGGAGATCAATCTTCGATGTCGGAAACATAACAGTCGGGTCACGACGCGCGCGAGACCCACTGGGCGCGCCAGGCAGGAGTCTGGTTAGATGTTAGTCTGCCCATACGCCAAAACTGAGTAATTATCCAATGATTTTCTTTCTTCTCCAAGCTAAGGAAATCACCAGCCCCGTTGTTCCAGTAGTAAAAGACACCAGTGTATGCATCGCCCGAGTTAGGACTCTTAACGTCGATCTTGTAGACGATGTGATCACTGACATTCTTTTCGTTTTTGATAACTGTCACGATGGTCCGTACGTCGTCAGGTGGAAGAGAACCGTTGATGTGAAATCTCGGTCGATTTGCATAGCCGGGGCGGAATGTCGTGCAAGAGATACTGCATATAGCGAGCAGCATGGATGCAACGCCTGCTAACACACGAGCTCGTATACATCTACACTAACGAGACCCAAGATCAGCGACCGCACGAGTTAGAAATGATTGTTCGCATGCACTCACAGCTAGAGATAAAACGATTCGCGATTCGCTGCATCGCATGGTTAGACCTGTTTGGTTCTCGCGGCAAACTCATCCCAATATGCTTGCGCGACACGAAGGACTTCTTCGTACGCGACCGGTTGTCCGGAGTCGAGACTGATATTCAACGAATCAAAATCGAGCGTCAATGTGCCTTGTGCGAGCTGAATTCTTGCCGGTATCGTGTCGGACAAGATGTCGAGAATCTCATATCCCTCTATCTTCTCTAAGTCCGAGTCTGTATCTCCGATGCCGTTCTCGAAGTGCATCCCGCGAAAACCGCCGAGTCGCAGCCAAAACGAATCGCCAAGCGGCTCGATTCGACGTCGCACGTAAGGAATGCTGATAAACATGATCGCAACGTCTGGCACTTCGCGAGCGGTAACCGTGATCTCGCCGTCGTGTAGCACATTCCAAATGTCGAGCCGTGGATCACCCATTGCGCGCAAGGTCTATTGGGAATTCGACGAATATTTTTTCGTCTATCACGATTCCGGGGAGGGGATATCGGACGGGGGACATGAAGGGGAGTTTATCGGCGGTTGGCTCTTTCTGGCAAGAGTTAATCAGAGGTCAGAGGTCAGAGGTCGGAGATCAAGGAGAGAAGTCAGTCTTCGATTTTGGAAAGGTAACAAAGCGGGCTGGTGCATCGGATAGGCCCGCTATCGGCCTCGGGAATCTCTTCCCGAGGCTTTGCAGCTGGGGTTTCTTTACGTACATAGCGCCCCGGTTTGTTTCGACGCCGAAGTTTCTTTGGATGTGAAGACTTCTTTTTCGCCATCGGATCGAAGGTCGCAAGGTCAGAGCTTACTATTCGACACTGTTCAGCGGCGCGCTCGGCGATCACGCCCTACCAATGGGAGGTGACGCCAATCGAGTTGAGGGGGCGAAAAATGGCACGATCTGTCCAAGATATGTCCTTGCGGCAGCTGTTGCGTCAAAGAACATCGCTTGAGCGTTATCGTTGTTACGGCGTCCCGCGATAACGGTAGAACGACGGCGCGGTTAAAGGATGACGATGCTGCCTAACCAATACTAATATGAATTCCGCCTATCTCGATGTTTTAACAGCCCTGCGATTTTTCGCGCGTCACAAAGTTACGACGGCGGTAATCATTCTGACCATGGCGCTGGCCCTCGCGGCAAACACGATTGCCTTCAGCGTGTTGCACGCATTTTTGTTTGGCAACCTCGCTCTACCCGATCCGGACCGAGTCGTACTCATTCCGACGACGAAAAATATTCCGGGTCAAGGTCAGGTTGATTTCTCCGACGCGTATCCAAATTACTTGCGGCTAAGATCTGCTACGCATTCCTTTTCTGCTTTGTCCGCAACGTTACAGGCGGACGTCAATTGGGCCGACAAAGCCGATACTCATCGACTTGAGGGATCTCGTGTCACGGCCAGTTTTTTTGACGTGATGCAGGTGCATCCTGTGATCGGACGCCTTTTCACTGCCAAGGACGAAGGACCACACGCGGCGCCAGTCGCGCTGATCAGTCATCAGATTTGGCGCAGCGCTTTTAATGGAGATCCGCATGTGATCGGTGCGTCGCTTCGTTTAAATGGAGTGCCGCATACTGTGCTTGGGGTAATGCCGCCGAATTTTGCTTTGCCTGGCGGATCCGATGCAGGAATCGATGTCTGGTTGCCCTTTGATTTGCCCGAAGAGATGTGGACCAATGTCGCGGGTGCGCGACAGATTTCCACGTATGCTCGACGGGCGCCGGGCGTAACACTCTCGGCGGCAGACGCTGAACTAAAGACTTTCGCCACCCATGCGATAGAGGCTGATCCTGTCAACAAAGAATGGAGTTGGCGCGTCCGTCCATTGCGCGAAGTGTTGCTCGACGGATCGGGAGGTGTTGTTCTGTTCGTCCAGTTCGGCGCCGTTGTGTTGTTACTTCTGGCAATCTGCAATCTTGCTTCCGTGCTTATTGCGTGGGCGGCTGAACGTGAACGTGAAACAGCGGTGCGGCTCGCATTAGGCGCGACGGCATGGCGAATCATCCGCCAGTTTCTTATTCAGAGCATCCTTCTCCTGAGCACGGCCGGGATACTGGCAGTGTGGATAGCATCTCTTGTGATCCCGAGTTTGAAGTACCTTAATCCAAACGCGTCGTTAGCTGCGCTTTTGCGTCATGTGGAAATCGACTGGACGACAATTGGATTCTCCGCACTGGTCGTTGTTATCACTGGAATCGTGGTTGGACTCTTACCCGCCTTGCAAACGCGGTCGCTCGCGCTCGAGGAGACATTGCGAAGTCCGGCCCGTGGCGGAAGCGCCAATCCCAAAGCCGTTCGTTGGCAAAAGGCGATGGTAACATTTCAAGCGGCGATCTCCGTGCTGATCCTGGTTTGCGCCGCACTTGCTGGGATTGGTTTACGAAAGGTTAGCGACGTGAAACTTGGTTTCGATGCAACGAATCGGGTTGGTTTTCGGATCGAGTTCCCAGAGCCAGCCTTTGCGCAGCACGAGCAGCGTGTAAAGTTTGTCCGGGCACTCGAAGCTAATCTGGCTAAAGAGCCCGCGTTAGTTAGTTACGGGTTAACAACAACGTTACCAGTAGGAGACGGACAATGGGGCGGTACATTTGTAGTCCAATTAGCTACAGGTGAGTTTGCGGGTGATCCGGTAATATTTCATTACCGTCGAGTATCTCCCGGTTATCTTCGCACAATGGGTGTTCCTTTGCTCGAAGGCAGGATGATGACTGAGCGCGACCGAATTGGTTCGCTACCCGTCGCCGTGGTTAGTAAAGCCGCAGCGGAGAAATATTGGCCCGGGCAAAGCGCCCTAGGTCGCAAGGTTCGCCGATCTTCACCAGCAAACAGTCCTGTAACGGAAATTGTCGGAGTCGTAGGTAACGTTCATGACGCGGGAGCGGCCCTCGCGCCGGCAGAAACGATCTATGTTCCTTTCGAGCAGGTTTCGCTACGCCACGCCTGGATAGTTCTCAATGGTCGAGGGTCGACTGCCGACACAGTAGCAGCAGGAAGGCGAGCACTCCGGCTTACCAGTTCCGAGGTTGCGGCCTTCGGTGTGGCGAAGCTTGACGCGCTTTCGTGGCAGGACATCGCGCTCCCTCGGCTTCAGATGGTACTCTTCGCCGTCTTCGCTTTGATTGCGGTCGCGATTACAGGTCTTGGAACGTACGGCGTGATGAGCCAGTTGGTTGCTATTCGACAGAAGGAAATCGCGATTCGCACCGCGCTGGGTGCGACTCCACATAGTGTCCTGCGTCTAGTCCTGTTCCAGAACGCGCGCCTTGCGACTACAGGTATGATTGCAGGACTAGGCGCCGCATGGTTCATGACGCGATGGCTTCAAGCGCAGCTAACGACGTTTGAAGTTTCAACTCTATGGCCTTTTGCGATCGTGGCACTGGGAGTTCTAGCCTTGACGCAGATCGCAAGCTTTCTTCCAGCGCGTCACGCCATGAAACTTGACGTGCAAAGTCTGCTAAGCAACGGCTAGCTATTCCCGTAAGAAAACATCCAAATTGAGTCACCTTCCGTTACAACGGTTAAATTGAATTTGGTGTTAATCTACTATTATTACTACTTTTCCTCGAGCATGTCCTTCTTCGAGATACCGGAGCGCGGCGGGAACTTCACTTAACTTGTAACGTCGATCGATGACCGGTGTTACCTTTCCGGACTGCATGAGATTGCCCAGGACAGCAAGGTCCTTTGGATTCAGCTCTGCCATAAACATTCCCATCTTCTGGCTCACGAATGGTGACAACACCATCGTATTAATGACACGACCAAAAGGACCGACCCATCGGTTATCACCTGGTCCTCCGCCTCCAATCATAACGTATCTTCCCTTGGGATTTAGAATGTGCCGACATTCGGATAAGGAATGGTTGGGAACGTTGTCGAGAATCACATCGTAAAGTTGCGCACCTTTGGCGAAGTCCTCTTTAGTGTAATCAATAACCTGTTTTGCGCCGAGCGATCGGACCATATTTAGGTTCTTTGTACTACAGACACCGGTTACATCGGCGCCCATTGAGCTGGCGATCTGAACGGCGAAGGTACCTACACCGCCCGACGCGCCGTTGATCAAGACCTTCTCCCCTGGCTGAACCTTTCCTTCGTCCCGAAGAGCTTGTAGCGCGGTAATTCCCGCAATAGGAACAGAAGCCGCTTGCTCAAACGTGATGTTAGCTGGCTTCAGTGTTATCGCTCGATCCGCGTGAGCGCACACATACTCGGCAAAGGCGCCGGTCTTACCGCCGAACACTTCATCGCCTGGTTTGAATTGCTTTACATCTTTGCCGACCGCTTCCACGACGCCCGCGTAATCAACGCCAAGTCGTGTAACCGTTGGTTTGCGCATGCCGACTCCCATTGCGCGCATAATCAGGGGCGTGCCTTGCATGTAATGCCAGTCCAGTGGATTAACTGAAGCCGCGTGAACTTTGACCAGGATTTGATCGTCCGCTGGAGTCGGCTTTTCAATGTCTATGAATTTGAGAACATCGGGCGAACCAAAGTCGCAATAGACAATGGCCTTCATTGGATTGCTCGGAACAACGCTAAGGCGCTCGCAATCATTTGTTGACGTCCAGTAGGCGATAAAACCCCACAAGATGAGTGCGATCAGGATCGAGAGGGCACTCCATTTTAAGATACGTTTCATAGATTTGGTTTTCTGATGGTTTCTCGTCGACAGAGCGACGCGGCTACGGTGTTGGTATAGTTAATCGACAGTTATAATGACTTTCCCCCGAGCATGCCCAGCCTCCAGATATCGAAAAGCCTCTGCGGTGTCACTCAAGTTGTAAGTCCGGTCGATAACCGGCGTCATCTTTCCGGATGTAACTGCTACGGTCCATTTCATGGTTCTTTTCATCAACCTAACGAGATGTAGGCTCGGCCACGGGCGGCCGGAGTCCTTTGATCAGTAGCCAGACGCTGACCGCCAATTCGAAAAGAGCCATCGGCGAGTCAAACCAGTAGGGGTTCACTGGCTTTTCGAAGTTTGGGAAAACCAGAAAGACAAAGGCGCAGATGACGCACCAGGCGGAAGCGATCACACCGAAAGCAGCTAATGCTCGGGGAATGTATCCCGACTTGTACCACAACCAGGCGCAAACGGTCGCGGCCAATCCAAAGAAGGGGAGACCGACGTAGTAATCGTCGAAATTGGCAGCCAGGTTCAATCTGGCCAGCGCCTGCAATCGGTCCGGCTCGAAGATTTGCAGATAAGGCGCGCTCCCAAGGAGTCGAAGCGCGCTCAACATGTTGAGCGTTGCCAGAAGCCATAACATCGCGAAGACCAATCGAAATAATGCACTGGCCAACGCAAGACCCCAATTTACTGGTTTGAGAATGACGTAGAGCGCGGAAAGCAAAACGACAACGACAACGCCGTAACTAAGAAAACCGGTGAGAGCGAGCCGGAATTGTGTTTGGTGCGCGAGAATGTTCCGAGCGGTTTCGACGGCGTCCCGCGGGACGATGAGTGGGCCGAGCAGCTTATAGTTGGCGTAAATAACGATGGCCACCGCGACCAAGCCACTGATTCCCGCGACTTTTGCCGCAGTGCGTTGTGAATTGTCGATTGTAGTAATTGTCATGTTAAGCCGGGGAGTTAGATCTTTGGAGTGTGCTTGTCGATCAAGGCTTGGAAGCGCGGGTCTTTGCGCAACGGGTCCCACGTCGGATCGAGCTTGAGCATTGAGGCGTTGAGGCCATTCGGGACAACGAGCAGATGATCGAGCAGTTGAAATGCTTTGTCGAATTCCCCGGTCCAGGCATAAATCTGGGCGAGTGCGGCGGTTGCATGCGGTCCATCGAAGGCGTCCTGGGATTCAGGTAACAACTCAACTGCGCGCTTGCCCTCGGCGATCGCTTCCTGCTTTTGACCTAACGCTGCCAGGATGAGGCCGTGCTGTCCATGTCGATATGGATCTGCAGGGGCCGCGCGCAACAGCTGCTCTGAGAGAATGCGGGCTTGCTCGAAAGCTGTCCGAGCTTTTGCTTCATCGCCGAGAAGCAGATAAATCTCGCCTTCCAGGAAAGCTTTCGGGGCAGGCGCAGTGCTTCCGTTAGACAATGCCTCGCCGCGAAACTGTTGCACAACGACAAGCGCTTCAGGAAACTTCCGTTGTAGCCTCAGAATCCAAAGCCGGGCCATTGTCATTAGACCATCCGGATCGGTCCCAGCCGGGATTGAAGGAAAAGTTTTTTCGGCCACGCTAAGATCGCCTTTCGATTGGACCGCGACGAATCCTTTTAATCCACGTGCCTGAAACGATTGCGGCGATGCCGTCACGATGCGATCAACAGTCTTGTCGGCGGCTTCGAAATCCCGCAAGGCCATGTAACTGAAACAAAGGTTCATGAGGACGTCAGTGTTTTTTGGGTCGAGGGTGGCGGCTTTTTCCAAATTCGCGGTTGATTGCGCCCACTTACCCTGACGTCGCTGAATGGCGCCGATGGCCGCATAGGCCTGGGACTCGTTAGGCAGGTCGCGTCGGGCGATATCGAATTCAGCTAGGGCACGTTCGTAATCACGGTCCCCATAATAATAAGAGAATCCGAGTGCGAGATGGCCTTCTGGAAGATCGGGTAGCAACCGCAAGGCCTCCTCAGCGTTGAGTCGCGCTTTGTCCCGGCGCTCGGGTTTCGGATCGAAGCTGTGATAAGCCCAGCTCTCCACCATGGAAAGCCCGGCAAAAGCCAGGGCAAAGGTTGGATCGAGCTTGATGGCTTGTTCGAAAAGTGGCGTAGCCTTCAGCGAAGGGTCGCAGAACATGTCCTTCTGGTCTGCGAGATCGTGGGCCTGAACGAACAGCAGATAGGCGTCCGCATTTTGGGTTGGCCGGCGATCGAGACGTGATTTCTCATTTGGGGAAAGCTTTGCCTGAAGAGCGGAGGCAATTTTTTGAGCGAGATCGGTTTGGATGGCGAAGACGTCAGTCAAATCGCGGTCGTACTCTTCCGCCCAAATGTGCTCGTCGTCGTTGGCATTGATCAGCTGTACATTCACGCGCACCCGATTGCCGATGCGGCGAACGCTGCCTTCCAAAAGCGTGGCCACGCCCAGCGCTTTGCCAATCTCCCGGGCGCTGCGCGTCCCGCTGCCGCGATACGACATAACCGACGTCCGTGAAATCACCTTCAAGTCGCCGATTTTCGAGAGGTTTGTCAGGATATCGTCCTGCATGCCGTCAGCGAAATAGGCATTCTCCTTTTCATCGCTCAGGTTTTGGAAGGGCAGGACCGCGATCGACTTGTCGATCTTGCGCGCGGAGATGCCCGGCAAAAGTAAGAAACCTGTAGCAGCCGAAGCGATCACGCCGGTTGCAATAAGAATGCTCACGTAGCGACGGCGGTGTGTTCCGGGGGCGGGCGTTGCGCGAATTCCCTGCGGCGTAACGTCGAACGCCCACGCCAGGATTAATGAGATCGGAAATCCGCCCAAAAGAAGCACAACGACCAAGCGGAATGTCCAGCCTGGCAACTCCCACGCCGGAAAAACGGCCGAACCGATCTGTATGATGAATCCGGCGGCAATGATGTAGGCCGCTGCCACTCGATAAACCTTTCGCCGTTTCACCTCCTCGAAGAAGCCGCTCATAACAAGGGATCTGGATAAGTCACCATCAAACAGCACTGAAGTATCGGACGTTCTGCAGCGCATTGTCAGGTTTTATTGTCATCCAAGGCTATTACGACTTTCCCTTGAGTGTGACCTTGCTCCAGGTATCGAAGCGCGTCCGCCGTTTCACTAACTGGATAGGTCTTCTCCACCACCGGAGTCAGCTTGCCTTCCCTCATGAGGTCGCGCAGAAAAGTCAGATCGGTCTTATTCATTACGCTGCACGGCGGTACCTCACGCAACTACGGGAGCAGAAACCGCGTGCCCGGTCGGTCGCTCCTTTGCTCCCCAGATTACAAGCCAGAGGATAATTGGCACCTCGCCCAGCTCGAGAACTCCGGCTAGCTGCCCGAAAACAGGCGGGAGTTGTGGAACAACGACGGCGTTAAAGGAAGTAATCAGATAACCAATTCCGGCAAGGTATAGCAGGATACCTAACCAGCGCGGGATGAAACCCGATCGAATAACCAGCGTTCCGAACGGAAACAGCCAAAGACCCCAGAAGATGGAAGCGACCACAATTCCCTGGCTATGTAACCGGACAAAGAGGTAGGCCAAGGCGTCCAGTTGTCGCTTATCGAATACCGACAGGAAATCGGCGCCGCCGACGAGAACCAAGGCTGCGATTTCGTTGAGCACATTGAGAAATACAATCGGCACCGAAACCAACGCGCCCAAGATGACCAGCTGTCGCGCATGCGTCTTACTGACAGCTTTGAACAAGCGGTAAAGAGCGAGGACTAGAAATATGCAAATGACCTGGTGAAACAATTCACTGCCGATACCGATGCGAAGGAGCCACGCGGAAGCCCTGATGTGATCGGCTGTCGCCGTTGCGTCTTTCGGCACGATTAGCTTGCCCGGCACATAGAAGAGGCCAATAGGGGCTGTGATTGCGAGCACCAGGTACCAAAGACCGGCGATGCGAGCTTGTTTTTTAGTCTCATTCATAGTGGTCTTCTAGTCGATCGTAATGGCGATTTTTCCCTGGACGTGGCCGGTCTCGAGATATTTGTAGGCGGCGGCGGTTTCACTAAGCGGGTAGATTTTCGTGAGAGCGGGCACGACCCTTCCGCTCTCCACCAAATCGCGCAGGATGCCGAGGTCTTTGCTGTTAATGTCGACGCCAAAATTGACAAACTTCTCGTTCGCAAATCGCGAGCGGAGGTACGTGGTGAATTGGCCAACCACCCGGGACAAAGTTTCTTCGTGCATTCCTGAGCCGCCTATCCCGGCTAACACGCAGATACCCCCAGGCTTGAGGATGCGGCGGCGTTCAGCAAAAGAACGATTACTGACGAGATCGTAGATCACGTCATAACGCTCATCGCCTTTTGTGAAGTCCTCTTTCGTGTAGTCAATCACATGATCGGCACCGATCGATCGGACCATGTCCAGGTTTCTCGTGCTGCAGACGCCGGTGACTTCAGCGCCAAAAGCCTTGGCGATCTGCACGGCAAACGTCCCCACGCCTCCGGACGCACCATTGATCAAGACCTTTTGCCCTGCTTTCACTTGTCCCGTGTCGCGCAGGCCCTGTAAGGCGACAAGCGCAGTAGGGATCGACGCGGCTTGTTCGAAGGTGGCGTTGCCCGGCTTCGAAACCACCGCTCCGCTGCGCCTGACACAGATGTATTCGGCGAGAGCGCCTGCCCTTACGCCGAAGACTTCATCACCCGGCTTGAACTCGGTCACGTTCCGGCCGACCGCTTCCACCGTTCCGGAGAAGTCAGATCCCGGGCAGGTATTTTTCGGCTTACGAAGTCCAAAGATGAGTCTGCCGACACCGCCTCGCAGCATGCCACCGTCGAAAAATCGAAGGGAAACGGCGCGAACCCTGACGAGAATCTGTTCGTCCTTCGGAACCGGCTTTTCAATTTTTTCAAGTTTCAGGACATCATCGGGCGAACCGTATTCGCAGTAACGGATAGCTTTCATAGGGTGAACCGGCGCGCCGGTCTGTCGATCGCAGTCGTTAGTCGATCTCCAGTATGCGATGAACACGAACAGGAACGCGAGGATCAAGAGGACAAGAGCCACGCGGACGATCCATTTCAGAATATGCTTCATGTGCCTAACGAAATAAGATCAGTTGGCGTGGGCGAGCGCGGATTGCTCGACGACAGGTGGCACCGTTGCGCCCTTAATCAGAAGCCAAAGCATGATTGCCAATTCACCAAACAAGACCGGTTGCCCCCAACGAAAAGCCGCGTCGTAGTAGGACGGGATGAACAACTCGATAAGGCAAAGTGCAACATAGCCGAAACAATTGATCATGAGCCAAACGCCGATGAATCGCGGCAGGAAGCCAGAGCGAAAAACGAGCAGCCCAAAAGGAAAAAGCCACAGACCCCAAAAGAGCTCGTTCATAAAGATTCCCTGGCTGTGCAGGCGGATGAACAAATAGCCCAGCGCGTTCAGCTGTGCTTTGTCGAAGACGGAGAGGAAGTCGGCCCCGCGAAAGAGAATCAG
>JBBQFI010000019.1:0-46194 GCA_038321775.1 Chthoniobacterales bacterium
ATCTCAAAAGTGGAGCGTACAGCGGTCCGCCGTTCGCTCCATCGCATGGTTAGGCATACTCGACCTCAACACAAATCTTTGCATAACTGTTGCACTTCCTAAATTGCTTCCTCGCAACATGCTCGTTCCCGTCACAAAGGAGAGTCGTGCCGTCTGGCCCATTAGAGCGCTTCCCCGATGAAATCAGGGCCTCATATACCGAGGTGAAGTGAAAATTGCCGTTCTTGCAGTTCGGATTTGTGCATCGAAGTCTACTGACAGGCGACGTCCATCTATGCGTCGTAAAGGGTGGCCCCCCTTTTCCCATCGGCGTAACTTCAATCTTCCACGCTTTTGCGGCGGGGTATGGATTCATGTCAACGTTGTCCATAGGCCTAACGAGACAGAAGTGAGCGACGGCGGCGGGGATGGCGGGTGGAATGCATGAGATGGATACTAGCTACTCAGCTCCTCGAACGCAAGGCCAGCCGCCGTTCGCTCCACTGACTGGTTAGATGGCGACGGTGCCACTCGCTAGAGGTGGAAAAGTAGATTCTTCTGTCTGTCTCTAAGCTCAAGCACATATTTAGTAGCAGGTAACCGACGTGAATGTCCGACCGGCTTGCCGGGCCAGTCGTCGTGATACGGCTTCTCCACGCGCTCAACAGCATAGGCGATAGTCCAGCGGTCACGCCAAGCGTCCGCATCGCTCTTTGCGAACCTATCCGTCCCCTGAAGGTGTATCGAGAGATACCACGCGCCGGCAGCGTCTTTGCTGATCGTGTATTCGGTCGTGCCGATGTCGCCCTCGACTGTGAGCCACTTGAGAGTAGCGGTCGCTGGGGTATGACGCTGCCAATGCGTCCAGACCCACTGTCGAACTTTCGGCGTCTCGTCGCGGTCGTCCTCCGCATGAAACACGGCATCAGCCGCGATGGCGGAGACACAGCAAATGAGCTGCACGCTAACTGCCATCGCTCGTAACGCGCTTACCATCTAACGAGAACAAGATCAGCGACGCCTACCGAGTGCGAGCGTTGATCGGAGGTGGAGTGGTTTAGTCATGGCAAATGGGGTACGAACGACGGGTAGGCGTTCGCTGCAGCGCATGGTTAGGGCTTGTCGCGGATGAAAAACTGTAGTTGAAACGGCAGTGCATCTTTCTTCGAGCGAAGGTTCGGCGTCTTCGCAAGACTGTCATAAATAGCTTGCAGTAGCTTCTGTGGTGCGTCGCCTTGCGAAGACATTGCGATTTTCGGTCGGGCTCGGGCGGTAAGCGTGATTTGGATCAGAAGCTCGAATGCCGGCGCCGTCGGAGGAACTGCGGCCGAGACGCGATCCCAAGCAACTTTGATGAACTCGGCGAGTTTATCGGCCGACGTGTTCCGATCGAACAGCGCCTGCTCTGCGAGCAGTCGCACGGTCCCCATCTTCACCTTGCCTTCCGGCGCAGGAGTGCCGGGAGGCTCCGCTGTATAGTTGCGCCACTTCGCCCTGTAGTCCTTTTTGTCGACAGGATTGTGATACGTCGTCGTGTCCTCAGCGGCCTGGGCAGCGGTGCTGACCGCCAGACACAAGAGCAAGGTAATCAGTGCGCGCATGATTTAGCCCTAACGAGAACAAGATCAGCCACCGCTGGCGGGAGCGCGCGTGGCGGCGGGAAAAAAAGTTGGAGTCATGGGAATCTCAATCGTACGCCGGCCAGCGGTTGGCTGCATCGCCTGGTTAGATGGTTGATCAAGGCTACGGTAAAGGTTGCGGTCTATTCTGGAGCTTCGATAAGAGAAGAAGGTACAACACGGCAATCCAAAGTAGCCAAACGGCGAGGTTAAAAGTGGTCGCTGTCGCAGAGGAAATCCAGTGGGCGTGAACCGCCAGATAATGGACGCTCGGCCGGGATAACTGAGATGATGGCAATGACTGTAAGGCTTCAATTGCACCGGCTTTGACATTGCTTTCCACCACCATTTCCCCGTACAGGACCCACATCCCTACTGAATAAACAAGAAAACTAAAGAGTTTTAGAGTGAGCTTGGCTCGATTAAGAAAGTAGTATATGCCAGCTACCATAGCGAGGTTAATGGAAATCATCTGGGCGAACCAACTCACTTCGTGCTCAGTTGCTGAGCGTGCGATGTTCAAGAGCTCGAATTCCGAAATAGAGTGCGATTCATTACCACGGCTCGCCTACTTCATCTAACGAGAACAAGATGAGCCACCGCGCGAACTACGAGTGGCGTTCATAAACAGTGAAATCTGGGCATAACGCTGGTCCGCGGTTGGCTCCATCGCATGGTTAGATGTTTTCGCGTTGCTGCTCTGAAAGCGTGGCATAGCGGTCGAGGATATCGTAGCAGGCGTCAAAGACTCTGTCGCGGAACTGGCGAATGATCCGCTCGAGCTCGACGTCGCGTTCTCGCAGCTCGTCTCGACTCCATTGGAGACGCTCTGTACCAACCGGCAGTTTGAGTGTGGCGGCAAAAAACTCATCGAAGACGGGCAGGTCCGGCTGCTCGTAAGGACGCAGCCAGAATAGAATCCGGCGAACTCGCGTGCAGCCGAGTGGAAGGCTGGTCTGGTAAGTGAGAATCGCACGAGCCGCACTGACGAGTTTGGAGAGGTCGGCGGTCCGCTTGTCGGGATTTGCCATGGAAGATCACGTGGCGCTAGTTATATCTAACGAGAACAAGATGAGCGACAGCGGGCGGGGTGGCGCGTGGTCCGCAGCGAAAGGGTTGTAGCCATCTCAAGTGTAAATCGCAAGGCTGCCCGCTGTTCGCTCCATCGCATGGTTAGACCTGTTCACGGGCTCCACCCCATGTCGCCGGTGACCTCAATAAACTTGTGGCCTTCTTGCCCCTCTTGCTTCATCGCCTCGGATGGTACTGGAGGAAACTTAAGCGAGCGGACGGTGCGCAGGAGCAACTGCTCGCCCCATCGACTGCCCTTAGTAGAGTGAGCGCTTATGCTGACAAGATGACCCCGCGTGTCGAGCTGGAACTCGTACTTCACAGAACCTCCATTGAGTCGCTGGTGGTGCCGCATCAACTCGGGAGCGACCGCTGCCTGCAACATGGTATGAACCTGCTGATGGTATAGATACCGCGCTGAGCCGACCATCTTTGCAGCGTCTTCCGGGGTGCGCGCGCTTGCTTGCACCTCCGCTTTCACGTCTTGCGCGCGAACTCGAACAAGTCCGCAGAAGACCCCAGTAAGGACGACGGTAATGAGAACGCGCATAGGTCTAACGAGAACAAGATCAGCGACGCCTACTGGGGGCGAGCGTCGATCGCAGATGGAATGGTTTAGTCATGGGAAAAGTCGAGCGAACAGCGGGTAGGCGTTCGCTGCATCGCATGGTTAGATCCTTCGGCGGCTTGCACGCCACTTCGATAATCGCTCGAACGATAGAGGAACGACCAGAACAGCGAAGATCCAGAACAGCAGCCCATAGACGATGATATCATACTTATCGATCAGAGCAGGCAACCCGGTGACTAGCCGAGGGACCACGACTTGCCCGATACCTGAGGCGTGCGTGAGCCGAATGTCCCCCGAGCTGAAATAACTGAATCCTGAACCAGACCAAATTGAGAGTTGGACCGCCTCACCGGGTCTAAGATCCCCAATGTTGACGAGGTTCTCTATGGATTGAGGTGAGGTCGAGTTATCGTCACGCTTGAGTAGGGCAAATTTTGCGCCATTGAGGTACAACTGCACTGTGGATGCTCTCGCTTTGCTTGAGTTTACAACAGTGCCGGTCCAAAGGGTCGCCATGCTTTTGAATTCGAACGGAATTGCGATGTCGCTCGCGCTAGGGAGAAAGCCAGCGACTCCGCGAACGATGCTCGTCTTCTGATCATCAGGAGTATCTTTAGGGAAATAAATTGTCCTGAACGAATTGTCCAAAAGAACACGCTTCACGAAAGCGTCTGTCTTCAGATTCTCGCCTAATTTCGAGTAGAACGAATCTAGCTGCGGAGGGATTACAAATGCGCCTGGTTGAAGATGGGCGATGACCTCATGGGAAAAGATTTTCGACCCCCAGTTGTATAACGTGGTAATGCTCAACAGCAGCCCGACGATCACTGCGATGTTCTTGAGGCGTTCCATCGGTGGATCTAACGAGAACAAGATCAGCCACCGCTGGCGAGAGCGCGCGTGGCAGCGGATGAAGACGTTTGAGTCATGGAACACTTGAGCGTACGCCGGCCAGTGGTTGGCTGCATCGCATGGTTAGGCCTTAGGCACCTCGCGCAAAAAGAACTCGCTGAATGCTTCCGTCAGCGCGTGAACCCACGGTACCGAATCAGGACTCTTCATGAAATGCATCATCTTGGGGCTAAAAAACTCCTTCTGGAAATGAAACGTCGCGTTCCGCATCAGACACAGTGCTTCGACATTCGGGGACTTTAAGAGCTCGTCAATCTTCTCGTCGTGAAGGTGCAATTCTCCGAAACCCTCGATAACAACGTAGATGCCTGAATACCAATAAAACATGAACACGCCGTAATCGTCCACATGCCACATCATCATCTTGGTGATCGGATCGAGATGGGGAAAACGATTGATCACATTCGGATCTGCCATCGCCTTCTCGAAGAGAATGCGCATCTTATTCGCGGCGATGAAATATCGGTAGAGTGATCCCAGAGGTGACATACCCAGACCTAACGAGAACAAGATCAGCCACCGCTGGCGAGGACGCGCCTGGCGGCAGGAGAAGAGGTTGGAGTCATGGAAAGCTTGGTCGTACGCCGGCCAGTGGTTGGCTGCATCGCATGGTTAGGCCCCGTTGCCATCAAATTCAATTTTCGTAGCAAGCGCCTTGAACTGGTCTGATGAAATGCGATTGCGGTTAAGGCGCAAAAACTGTGGAAGATATTCGGTGCGGCAAAGTGCCGCATCCCACACCTGACCATTGCACGTGGCGGCATCTGCGAGGGAAGAAGCCTCCGAATCCGTAAGTGCTCCGAAATGCGGAACGAGCGGTTGAAGGCAAGACTCTGCACCTCTGAAAGACCGCGCTCCCTCGACGCGTCGAATAACCCGTGGAATTGCTACTCGCGGCATCTCTCGAAGCAGGACCTCGGTCAGCACGATATTCACGTCGCCATCCGAGTGGATGCGACGCGCCTGAATATGCGAAATAAAACCGAAGGGGTTTGTGCCGTCAATGCTAAGTGGAATGACTATGACCTCGGATCTCGACGCTATCCAGCCGGTCTCCTGCGAACACCAGTCGGATTCTCTGTATGCTTTGCTCAGTAACGCGACAAATACTTTTGCTTTGCCGAGTTCCTCTCGAATACGCCCCTGCCACTGCTGTGACACGGCGATGTCGTCGTGAGCCAGAAAAGGCGTCAACCCCAGCTCGTCTAGAACCACCCGAGCATTCGCTCCCCACTGCTTCTCCTGAGTGGAATAGCTGATGAAGGCGTTCATTTTCGAACGGGTTTAGGCCTAACGAGAACAAGCTGAGCGACGGCCACCGGGAGCGCGCGTCGCTCGAAGTGAAGAGGTTTTAGTCATGGAAAAATGTGAACGCGCAGCGGGTGGCCGTTCGCTCCAGCGCTTGGTTAGGCCTTGAGCGCGGCATGAATGGGACTCCAATTGTTCAAATACGCGGTGAGCTCGCGAGCCGGATTCTGGTATGAACCCTGCGAAATAGACAAGTGTTCTTCGCGGGTGAGGCCCCGCGTCTCCCAACAGCGTTTGTCTTTGGTGACCCAGATGTAGCTCTGAAAGGCGTTCCGCTGGCCGTGGACTGACGTGAGCAGGTCAAGAATGGCGAACGGTGGAATAATGACGAAATCGACTTCCTTCTGGTTGAACGGGTATAGAACGAAAATCCAGAACTTCGCAGTCGAGTCGACGATCTTTTGTCGCTTCAGTGTGAACCAGCCACACGCTTTGAGTCCGGGCCGCAGAGCATCGGACATGTGCGTGGCTAGGAAATCTCGGGAAAACTTCACTTGTATTGAAACTGCCACCTTGCAGTCGGTATCGGTGAGCAGCAGATCGACGCCCGAATCGCGCGACGGAATCCAAACCAGATACTTCTTGAATTGCTGCTCGATATACGATGCAACGAGAAATTCGCCGGCGTGAATCGTGAACAGGGGCTTCATCGGGGCCTAACGAGAACAAGATGAGCGACGGCGGACGAGAGCGCGCGTGGCTCGGAGTGAAAGTGTAGAAGTCATCTCAAAAGTGGCGCGTACAGCGGTCCGCCGTTCGCTCCATCGCATGGTTAGATGTTTAGTGGTGAATCTCATCCTGACTCACATCGATCTGAAGAAATTTGTGTGCAGGCTCAATGAACTTCTCGGCGGATAAACGCGAGCCCATAATGTACTCGTAAACCTGCGCGAGATAAGCGGAAACCGCCGCCTCGCCCTCGTGCTGACGCAAAAGACTATACATCGGCATGACATAGGAATCGTACTCGTCTTCCGGCCAGTCGTCCATCTCGCCGACGCCGATCGGATCCCACTCATGCATGAAAACATGTCGGATCTTACGAATGCTCGCAGCCATATTTGGCTTTAGCTCATCCATGCGCGACTACATCTAACGAGAACAAGATCAGCCACCGCTGGCGAGAGCGCGCGTGGTGGCGGGAGTTGATGTTTGAGTCATGGAAAACTTGAGCGTACGCCGGCCAGGGGTTGGCTGCATCGCTTGGTTAGGCGTTTGGTGTGGCTTTGCAGTCATCGTTCTTTGCGCTGCGCGTAATCGTGAACTTTCCATTATCGTTATCGACGTGGACGAGACTGCCAGCGCTAATCCGCAGCTTCTCTGCGAGCCAAGGTTGTATGACAATGACGAGGTCGTCGCCAACAATCTCTCCGATACCGCGTGCGAGCGGAGCAAGCGTATCTCCGCCCGCCACCAGCGGAATCTTGAGAGTGAGCCTGCCGTCGATGAGTTCCACAGGGCCTTCGAGTGATATTTTGTCGCTCACGACGATGCGCGTTCTACGCCTAACGAGAACAAGATGAGCGACAGCGGACGAGGGACGGGCGTCGCTCGAAGTGAATGTGTGGAAGTCATCTCAAAAGTAGAGCGTACAGCGGTCCGCCGTTCGCTCCATCGCATGGTTAGATCTTTGCCTGTGGGATCAATACTTCTCGACCTTTCGGAAAACCTCGTCGACGGCGGATGTCTGAACGATAAGATGGTATAGCTCGTTGTGGCCGCCTGCAAAGTAGTATGCCGCTGCGGAGGAGTCCGACGTGCGCCAGCGCTGAACCACAGCATCGCCAGCTACGGGAAGCCACTCAGCCGTGGGAGCTGCGGTGTGTAAAAGAGTAGAAATCTCCGGGTCCGAGAAGGGCAGATCGGGGTAACGGAACGGATGAAAAAGCGACTCCCAGAACGAGGGTTGCTTGGTAAATGTGAATCCAACGGCCCGATCAGACTTGAACAGCGCCATAAAGCGAATCGGACCGTCGCGAAAAGTGCAGTCTGCGCCGACATCAATGACGGCGTCATATATGTTCGGTGCCTTTGAATTGCGGGCGGGGTTCGCTTCGCACGAGCCGTAGCGCTTTACCAACTCCGTTTTCGTCGCGCCGATCTGCGCATCGGAGACCTGCGTCAGGACGAACAGCGCAGCAAGTAGAATTGTGTTCTTGCGCGTTGCGTTCACAGATCTAACGAGAACAAGATCAGCGACGCCTACCGAAGGCGAGCGTCGCTCGGAGATGAAGTAGATTAGTCATGGAAAATGTGGAGCGAACAACGGGTAGGCGTTCGCTGCATCGGCAATTATATATTTGACACACTAATTATATGTGTAAGACTAACAGGGACAGGGCGGCGACTGAGTTACTAACCAAGCTTCAGAATTCTTACAAGCTCAGCGAAACAATCCGGATTGGAAAGCTCTTTGAGTCTGTCGATTTCAAGCTCATTCAGCGATTGATGGCAGAGAATAGGCCTAGGGTCTTTTCCGAAGCACTCGGGTCGAATCATTGCGAGCCGGAGCGTGTAGAGAATCATCAAATCGGGAACCGGATCACCAAATAACTTATGGTAACCCACGATCGAGCAAAACAAGTAAAGCTCAGTCCAGAGCGGCTTAAAATCGTGAACGGCGTTTGGGTCTTCTTTGGCGTGCTTAATAAAAGTTTCTGTAAGTCTAAAGGCCTTCTTCATTTCCTTTTCAAGCCCTGGAACAAGATATTGTTCATTAAAAGGAGGGGTAGCTGGCAACCCTTGGTCCGCAGCAAGGTCAAGAATGATTCGATTTCCTGCCGATGTGAGCAGGTGAACACTCACGATGTCTCGGTCTTCAAACCAAAGCCATATTGCCATGCAGAGCTGTCGCTTTGCGGCCTCTTTTTTGGTAAGAGGAAATTCTGGAGGGGATTCGTTCAACTTAGTGTTTCGCGGGTTTCTTTTCTAACCCGCGATCCTTTCGGTATTCGGCTTCCCGTTTTTCGAGTTCCTTCTTTGGGACGGAAAGGATTTGCTGCATCGCTTTTCGGAATACCTGGGACGGCGGTTGCGTTGGCGCAGGCTTGTTCATGCGCGCAGCGTAATAGCGACATTTTACTTCGGCAAGTCCCTATCTCTCCCGAATGTTTTGTTCAATATCGTGTTAACCGCCTCAAGTTCGGAAGGGTACCACGGCAATGAAGCATCTGGCACTGTCTCCGTTAACATCTCAACAATCGCGCGAGCAAGCTCTCCCTGAGTCTCAGGAAGATGCATCATCATCCATCGACTTTGAGCGCATTCTGAGACAGGATTGTTCTGAGATAGCTCGGATGATATGTGAGAAGGCATGGAACGGTGCCTCTCTGATAGAGGCAGCTTTGACCACGTTGAATGAATTACGTCAGCCAGTTCTTCCATCGTTCGATTCTCATTTACCAGCCGCGTTAGAAAGCAACCAGGTGGGTCAACAAGTTCAATTATCCACCTCCGAGTCATTTCTCACGCCGTTTGCCACGTCCCTGTCGTCGTCGGTGGAACTGGAAGAGAACCACTGCCATCCAGATCAATGAGCTTCGCATACGTTAGCCGTCTACCTGCAAAGTTAGCGATAGCTTTCAAGAATCGGTTTTTATCCGTGTCTTTGCGCTCGTTAAATCGAAAGGCTTGCTCATCCAAGTATCGAAACAGATGAAAGGGTTCAACATTCACATAAGTCCCTTTGAGGCCCCGCTTGAGCAGGCTCCAGAAGTTCTCAAGGCCGTTAGTGTGAACGTTGCCTTGTGCATAGCTAACCATGTGGTCGATAGTTTTGCGGTCATAGTCCTTTGCCAGATCGTCGTAAGACATAAGGGCATCAGTGCAAACGGTCGCGCCAGTCTCTACGTGGTTGCGAACGTTCCCGCAAAGTTCAGGACGGCGGGTTGTCTTAACAACTTTCAAGACCACGCTAGACGCTTTCTTGTCTGTGGTTCGTTCGAGGATTCCTTGCACGGCAGTTTTCTTGATACCGGCGTCGCCAACACCTGTCCTGCGGTTCTTGTGCATGTAGCGAGCTTTAGCGCCAATGTAGGTCTCGTCTGCTTCACACGTGCCGTTCATTTTCGCAATGCTTCCGTCTTGCATGGCCAAGCGGATACGGTGAAGCATGAACCACGCTGTTTTCTGAGTAACTCCAAGTCCGCGCGACAGTTCGCAGGAGCTAATGCCGTTCTTTGCGTTGACGATCATCCAAGTAGCGGGCAACCAGCTTTCCAATCCGAGAGGGCTGTCTTCGAAGATCGTTCCGACTTTAACGGTGAATTGTTTCTTGCAGCTTTTGCACTTCCAGATGCGGCGAGGAAGCATGAGGTGACTCACGTTATCAGACTCGCAACGAGGACAGATAACGCCATCAGGCCAACGCATCTCAGTAAGAAAGTTGTGGCACGTCTCGGCGGCGGAAAAGTATCGAATTGCTCCGGTCAATGTCTCAGGAATCGCTTTCATGAAACGAAGAATACACGAGGGAATTAGTGTGTCAAGTATATATTTACCGCTGCATCGCCTGGTTAGATCTTTAGGCTAAATGTCAGCGGAACCAATACCAAGCATTCTCCTACTGAAACCGGCGGAATCAGTCGAGGTTTGTGGATGTCGCGATGAACCAAAACGTCGGGTTTGAATCTCCACTGAAGGAAGCCTCGTACCGCGGCATCGTCGAGTGATTTGTAACCACACGACCGCGCGACAATGACTTGTGTCACGCGGCCGCTATGGATGCTGACTCGCAATAGAAACACACCACTGCCGCGTTCGTAGCGCTGCTTCGCTTCGAGCGGGTATTCCGGATCGGGTGCGTTCAGCAAAGTCGCTGCATCTCGATGCAGTGTAACTCGTGCGGACGCACCAAAACATGACAGGCCGGTCAGGAACAACGCAGCGACCGCCACTGCTGGTCTTCGTGCAATAATTCGAAGTGCGTTCATTGATCTAACGAGAACAAGATCAGCCACCGCTGGCGAGGGCGCGCGTGGCGGCGGGTGAAGAGGTTTGAGTCATGGGAAACTTGGTCATACGCCGGCCAGGGGTTGGCTGCATCGCTTGGTTAGGTCTTTGTGTCGGCTATTTCGGACGGCTTCATATCATGGTTCGCGCGATGTAAACAAGTGAAGGGTGGAGTGGACGCGAGGCGTCGCAACAAGCTGTCTTCTCCTCCCGCGTGGATATGCCCCTCATGACAAAAAACGATCTCCAATCGGTTATCAGGCGCGGCAAGGGAGAAATCGGAATCTCCAGGCCGAACAATCTCCTGGTGAAGCGAGTCTCGGATAAATGTATCGAGCGATGCGATACCAACATCCATCGGAACGTAGCAAAGATTAATGTGCGGTAGATTGGACGCCCAACCGTAGACTGCTGTGATGATGCACTCGCCGAAGAAATCACGAAAAATGAAAGGCGCAGCCTCAATGCAGCGACGAATCTCCGGCTTGGTCAACAGCCCTGAGATGTATGCAGAAGGATAGCCAGATCGCTGAGCTTTTTCGGTGTTCATCGCAGTGTGCGGCTGCATAGACCTAACGAGACAGAGATGAGCGGCGGCCACCGAGACCGCGCGTGGCCCGCAGTGAACAGATTCTAGCCACGCGAGACGTGGACACAAAGCGGGTGGCCGTTCGCTCGATCGATTGGTTAGGCCTATTTCTCATCAGCCAATCTTAAAAGCACCCAGGGGCCTGGCTTCGGGATGTGCTTTCTTCGTCATCAATACCTTCGCAACATAGTTCTGGTATTCGCTCCCGAAAATGTATCCTCGTTCTTTCCAGAATTCTTTTCCGCCAGGTGAAGAGAGCAAATTCATGACGAGCGACTCCCAGCAGACCCAGAGCGGAGGAGACAATGCCTTTTCCCGCCACTGGTAAAAGGCATTCTGCGAAAATGATATAAAGGCCATGAAAGTTTCGATGAATTGTGCCTTCTCAGTTTCATCCAATGACGAGTAGTCCTTCAGCCCCTTGATCGCGATCTGATTAAGCGCGGCATCGCCCATCAGATTCATATACCAGTCCGCATAGTTATCGTGGACTGCTTGCGCAGTGGCGGAGCGAACGGCGCTCGTGTTCCCCTTGATCTGAAATCCAACGTAGAACAGTGAAATGACGACTGCGAGGGCGCCAACCACTTGCGCGAGATTACTCCAATCCTGAAGCGTCATGGGCCTAACGAGAACAAGAGCAGCGACGCCTACCGGGAGCGAGCGTCGCGCGGAGATAAAGGGTTCTAGCTATCATTGAAAGTGGATCGTACAGCGGGTAGGCGTTCGCTGCATCGCCTGGTTAGATGTTTTTCGTGCTAGCGGCGGGTCCCCCGAGTTGATCACGAGGCGTGCTGAACGCTGCCACCAACAGTGTCACCGCCGCGGCAACAACTATGGCAGTACCGAGCAGGAACAGCGGCGCGTCGAAATAGCGGGTGCCCATCAGCGCGAGTATGGCTACCGGAAGACTTGCCACCGTGACTGCAGTCGTCTTAACGATCATCTGTGCCCATCCTACACGAGCGCCCGAACTCGGCGCGGCATAAAACGTTAGATAGCCGAGAGGCAACAGTAAAATCCCGACTAAAATGTGATTGAGAAGCATTGGAGGTGCAAGCCGTTCAGCCGCACCAGGCGTGGCCAAATGCCGAATGAGACTCGAAATGTGCGGCGTCGCCACAAGATGCACAACGCCGAGTAAAAGGAGCAGGAGGCCACTCCCGCGGAGCAATCGGACGTGAGTAGAAGCGGACATAGCGATTCGAGACTGAGCGGTCAGAACATCTAACGAGAATTGTGCGAAAGTTCGCAATTAATTACGAAGATTTTTTCGTATAACACGGTACGTTAACTGGTCGACTCGCCGCTGTCGAGCGGGCTACGAACGTTGAGTCCTGGCTTGTTCAGGACATGCGTATAAATCATTGTCGTAGAAACGTCTTTTACCCCGTGAGATATCTTCGGATTCGTAGTTTGATGTAACGTTTGCCCCAAGCCGTCTTCAAATACTTCTCGCGTTGAGCAGCATCACTGTCGTTCAAGCAGCCCTCCCAATAGACAAGCTCGAATGGTTTTCACTTTTTCGTTGACGCAATGAGTCCTTTGTTATGCGTTTGTAGTCGCGCTGGCAAGTCCCTAGTTAAGCCAACATAGAATTGATGGTCTTCGAGCGAACGCAAGACATATACGTAACAATACTTCGCCATATGTTGTTATCTCACGGGGTGAATGTCCCAGAAGCTCCTGCACGGTACGAATGTCGTAGCCGGCTTCTAACAGATGGGTAGCAAAACTGTGCCGAAAGGTGTGGCAACTGGCCGCCTTTGGTACGCCAGCCGCATAAATAGCCTGCTTCACCGCGTTTTGCAGGTTCTTCTCGTGCACGTGGTGCCGGCTGGTGTTACCAGAGCGAGGGTCGATTGAAAGCTTGGCGGCGGGGAATACATATTGCCAGCGCCAATCGCGCGCGGCGTTGGGATATTTTCGCTTCAGGGCGAAAGGAAGATAGACTGCACCGCGGCCGCGCGTGCAGTCAAGCCGATGTATTTCTTTCACCCGTTCCAAGTGCTCGCGCAGTGCCCGCTTCAACCGTGCGGGCAAAAGCGTGACTCGTTCGCGCATACCCTTGCCTTCCCGCACGATGATCTGATCGTATCCGAAATCGATATCCTTGACGCGCAGGCGCAGACATTCCAGAAGCCTGAGGCCACTGCCATATAGAAGCTCAGCCATGAGACGATAGTCGCCACGCAAATGGGCGATGAGGGCGTGAGCTTCTTTCTTGGTAAGGACGACCGGCAGTTTAGGCGGCCGCCGCACGCGTTCAACGCCGGTGACGTAATCGAGCTTGCGATCGAGGACTTGCTGGTAAAGGAAAAGAAGCGCGCTGAAGGCCTGGTTTTGGGTGGAAGCAGCGACGTGATTATTGATAGCGAGGTGACTGAGGAAAGCTGCGATCTCTTCCTCGCCCATGTCGGCGGGATGGCGCTTTTTATGGAAGAGGATATAGCGCCGGATCCACTGCAGGTAGAGTTCTTCGGTGCGAATGCTGTAATGTTTCACGCGGAGGTGCCAGCGCACGCGATCAAGCAGCTTTTGCGGCGGTGGCGCGTGTTCGGCCCAATGTGCGGTCGCGCCTACGCTACCGCCCGTGGAAAGGGAAACCATTTCTCCTCAATATATCGCTCCTTTCTCCGAACGACGGCAAGCTTAAACCGATGATTAATCGCGGCGCTGAGGGTGCTCCCATATTAGATACGGGAGTCGCGTGTCTCATCTGATCCAATGGGTTCATGACCTTCGCGTGGTACGCGCACCTGCGGAATTGGAACGATGAGAAATGGTTCGTCGCGGCGGTATTGAGCTGGGGGATCGCCTTCTTCGAATATATGTTTCAGGTGCCGGCGAATCGCATCGGCTACACGGCGCTCTCGTTGGCGCAGCTGAAGATTTTGCAGGAGGTGATCACGCTCTCGATCTTTGTGCCGTTCGCGCTCTTCTATATGCGGCAACCGATGAAGCTGGATTTTCTTTGGTCGGGGCTGTGTCTGGTAGGGGCGGTGTATTTTATGTTCCGCTCCTGAGGGGACCGGGCGATTCGAGTTCAGGAGCGTGGCCGGCGGTCACGCCACGCTGGTAGCAGACCTAACGACTGCGGCGTATTTCCTGCTGTTTCAGCAGGGGTCGTGAGTTATTTGCATAAAAGTTCCGGATCAAACGGACAGACTTCGCGCCAGGTCGTGCAGGCGATGTTGATCGTCGTCCAAAAAAAACATGGCGAATTGATCAGCGCGGCGCGGAAAGAATGGGAGCGCAAGTTTGCCGGCTCCGATCCATCCGATGCGTGCGTGTCGGTGCGAATCACCGTTGGCTATACGCGAGGCGATCTCTCGCGCATGTTTCCGCTCCCGTCTCCCCGACGGTTGAGTCTTTGCTGACCAAATAGCGCGATATTCGGCCTTTACCGGCGGAATATCCGTTGAACACTACGCGGTTCCTGCATGAAGACCGCGTTATCACCCACACTCAAAACATCCAGCATTTCCGTGCCGGTGATTCTGGCGTGGATCGCACTTTGCCTCATCTGGGGTTCTACCTGGCTCGCGATCAAGATCGGTCTCGCGGATCTGCCGCCGATTTCTTTTGTCGCTTTCCGATTTGTGATTGCGGCCGCGATCCTCTTCGCCATTTGCATCGGGCGCTTTCCATTTCCGAAGCGCGAGGATTATTCCATTCTCGCGATTACCGGAATCCTGATGTTCGGCGTGAATTACGGATTGCTCTTTTGGGGTGAGCAATATGTGTCATCGGGACTGGCGGCGATTTTGCAGGCGACTATTCCGACTTTCGGACTTGTCTTCGCACATTTTTGTCTGCCGGAGGAACGATTGAAATGGGAGCGGGTGCTCGGTGCTTTGCTCGCGCTCGGCGGCGTCACTATTATCTGCGCGAAGCTGCTCGATTTTCAGGGCATCATGGCTTTCTGGGGCGGCGTCGCCATTGTCATCGGCGCCGCGGCCACATCGTTCGCGAACATCTGGATCAAAGCGCGCGGCAAAAAATATCCACCGGCTGTGATCTCCGCGTGGCAAATGCTTTTCGCGATCGGGCCGTTGCTGCTCGTCGGATTTTTGCGGGAAGGAAATCCGGCGCATTTTCATTGGAGCAAAACCGCGGTCGCCTGTTTGCTTTATCTCGCGTTGGTCGGGTCGGTCACCGCTTTCCTCTTGTTTTACTGGCTGATGAATCGCATCGCGGTGACGAATCTCCTCACCATCTCGCTCATTACGCCGCCGCTGGCGGTGGGGCTCGGCTGGTTCGCGGCGGGCGAGACGCTTTCGCGCTGGGCGATCCTCGGCGCGTTCTTTGTTCTCGCCGGCATCGCGTTGATTTTATGGAAGAGCAAACCGACCACTACGGCGCAGTCGCCGATTCCCGTGAAAGCGGGCTGACTATTTTTTCTTCGCCAACTTTTCCTGCAGGTAAGTTAACACCGCGGCTTCGGCTGAGCTGAGATCGTCGAGCGATTCGGCCAAGATTTCTTCCGCGCGCTTTCTTAATCCGTCGATGGAGGCGCCGCTGAGATACGTCTCCAATACCATCGGATGCACGTAACATTTGCGGCAGACAGCCGGCGTGTTTCCCAAAACTTTTGCGACAGCATGCACCGCGTCGCGCACATTGCGTTTCGCCTGCGTTTTATTTTCAAACGCGCCGACTTCATTAAGCGCAATCGCTGCCATCACGGTGCCAGCCCACGTCCGGAAATCCTTCGCCGTAAATTCTTCCCCGCTGATTTCCTGGAGGTATTCATTCACGTCCTGCGAAGTGACATTGTGCGCTTCACCTTCGTCATCGACGTATTGAAACAATTCCTGCCCGGGAAGATCGGTTAATTTTCTAATCACTTTGGCCACGCGCGGATCTTCCACTTCGCGTTCGTGCTCAACACCACTCTTCCCGCGAAAACGAAAACACACGGTCGAACCTTTGACATCCACATGCCGGTTCCGCATGGTCGTTAGGCCAAACGATTTATTTTCGCGCGCATATTCTTCGTTGCCCACGCGAATGAAAGTCGTCTTGAGCAATTGCACCACGGTCGCGAGCACTTTGTTTCGCGGCAGACCGGGCAACGCCATGTCTTTCTTGACGCGTCCGCGAATTTTTCCGAGCGCTTCCCCAAAAACGAGCATCCTTTCGTACTTGTTCTCGTCGCGCACTTCGCGCCAGCGTTCGTGGTAGCGATATTGTTTGCGTCCGCGCGCATCGAATCCCGTCGCCTGAAGGTGACCGTTGGACGAAGGACAGATCCAAACGCGCGCGTAAGCCGGCGGGATGGCGAGACGATTGATGCGCAAAATGCGCTGTTCTTCGCGAATCCGTTTTCCTTCGGTATCGAAGTAAATGAAACCCTCTCCATTACGCTGACGAGTGTAACCGGGCTTATCGTCGCTGACGTAGCGCAACCCGGCTTCCTCGGCCGCTTCTTTCGGATCGGTCGCGACTTCGAGCTCGGCGATTTTTTTCTTTTCCTTGAGAATGCTTTGAGATTTTGCGGGCACCCTACCAATACGCGCGGCGCATGATGGCGGGACGCATTGTTATCTTTCCAGCTCGATGAAACGCCTGAAAGCGCCGCGATGGCTCAGGCGCCGTAGCTTTTCGTGAACTTCTTGCGCGATTCGGGTTCGCTCGGTGCCGCCTCGACTTCGGGAGCGATCGGTTCTTCCGCCGCTGGTGTTTCTGAGGCTGGTGACGCGGGAGCTTCCGGTATCGGCGGCGGCGGAGCAGATGCGCCGCCCTGGGTTTCCTGTGAGACTTCCACGAAGGCCATCTGCAAATTGGAAATCGCGTTGCGCAACACGGACGTCTCCTCATTCGTGAGATTGCCGCGCGTTTTTTCCTGAATCATCGCGAGCTGATCGATGAACATTTTCGCCAGCTCGAGATTCACTTCGCCTTTGCCGGTTTGCGGATTGGGAATTTGCCCGAGAAAAAGCGCGGCGTTCTGCGCCTGCATCATGACGAACTCAACGAAGCGCTGTGAAAGTTCGCCCATCGTGTTGGTTTGGATTTCTGCCATGGTTATTTATCTTTCGTGGCTGAGGCTGCCGCAGGTCGCACGGTAGCGAGAACATAAGGTTGATCGCGGAAATATTTTCCGGCAACGCGTTTTACTTCATCGAGCGTGACGGCATTCACATCCTGCTCAAGGGTTTTGTAATGATTAAAGCCAAGACCGTAAAGTTCATCAAGCGCTGTCATATAACCAAACGCGTCGTTGCTTTGGTTGGCGATTTGTTGCTGCCCGATCAATTTCTTTTTCGCGCGCTCCAACTCCTCGCTCGTTAGGCCACCGGACGCGAGTTTTCCAATTTCCTCGAGCAATGCGGCTTTGACCGGTTCGATTTTTTGCGGATTGGTCCCGAGATAAAATGCGAACAGGCCCGGAGCCAGTCCAATCATCTGATTCGCGCCGACGTAGTAAGCCAGACCCATCTGCTCGCGGATGCGAATAAAGAAGCGCGAACCGAGATCGCTGCTCGCTTCATCGATCAATTCCAGCGCGAAACGATCGGGACTAAACATGTCGCAACCCCGGTAACCCACCATGAGCACAGCCTGCGCTTTGTCCCGATTGGCTTCCACGATTTGCGGCTTTTCCGGTTCCACCGATTTGGGAACGTCCGTCAAAGCGAGCGTGCCAGATTTCATTTTCCCGAGCGATTGCTCGAGCACCTTCTTCACTTCATCGGCCTTTACATTTCCGAAGACGGCGATGACGCCGTTTTTCGCCGTGATATAACGATCACGAAAAGCGAGCAGGTCTTTTTGCTTTAAGTTCGCGACCGATTCTGGCGAACCTTTGCCGCGCAACGCGTAGGGATGCTGGCGAAAAAGCGCTTCCCGCAAAATATTGCGCGCGACGGAGGTGAGTTGTTCCTCATCTTCCTTGATCGAAGCGAGCTGAACTTCCTCTTCACGCGCGACCGCCTTCTCCGGCATGGTTGCGTTGAGCAGGACGTCAGAGAGCAAATCGAGACCTAGCTTGAGATCGGGTTTCGTCACTTCCACAGCGACGCTGAAACTGTTGTTCCCGGCATCGCTGCCAATGCTGCCGCCGACTGCTTCGATCGTATCGGCAAGCTGTTCTGCCGTTCGGGTCTTCGTTCCCTTGAGCAGAACTTTCGACATCAAACTCGTGATGCCGTTTGTTTCTTTCGTTTCCGCTAAAAGTCCGCCGCGAAAAACTGCTGTCATCGAAACGAGCGGCAGCCGCGCATCTTCGCGCACGAGAACGCGCAATCCATTCGAGAGTTCGAACTTTTGAATCTCGCCAGCAGAAATCGGTTTGGCGTTTGCGACTTTTGCGCCCTGCGAACCTTTTGGATCGAGCGATGTGATCGTGAGATTATCGCTCGTTAGGTAATGCTGCGCGACACGACGAAGATCGTCGAGCGTCACCTTCTCGATGGAATTGAGATAATCACGGCTGAAATTGAGATTGCGTGTGAGCAACCAATTCGAGCCGAGATCCGACGCCTGGCCGCGCATCGTCGTTAACGTTCCGAGGTGATGACTGAGCAACATTTTTTTTGCTTTCGTCAGCTCTTCAGCACGCACGCCGGCTTGTTTGATCTCGTCGATGATTTTCAAAACAAGATCGCGCGTCGCGTCGCGTTTCGATGGCTCGACGGTGGCGTCGATTCCAAGCAAACCCGGATCGCCCGGCGTGTAGGAAAACGCAGAGATCGCATAGGCGAGGCCACTTTCCTCGCGCACACGGCGATAGAGCCGCGAGCTGCGGCCTTCGCCGAGAATGATGGAAAGTAGATCGAGCGCGGGCACATCCGGATTCGTGATCTCGGGGATATGCCATGCGAGTGAGAGGCGTGTGAGTTCGGTCGGAAATTCATTGTGCGCTTCGCGCTTTCCGAGCTGCGGCGGTTCGCTTGGGATGTAAACCGGGCGCAGCGATTTGGAAGGGGAGTCTTTGAATAACGTCGTTAACTGTTCCCGAACTTTTTGCGCATCGACGTCACCGACCACGACGAAGGTGAGATTATTCGGTACGTAACGCGTCTTGTAATATTCCATCACCTGATCGCGCGTGAGTTGATTGTAAATTTCGATCTCGCCAATCACGGGCAAGCGATACGGATGTTTCTGATAGGCGGTGCCGAGAAGTAATTGCCCGGCCATGCGATCGGGATCGTCCATGCCCATGGCGAACTCGCGCCGGATCACTTCCTGTTCCTTGCCGTATTCTTCCGCGGGCAAAGTCGAATTCATCATCGCATCCGACAGAATGTCGAGTGCGGTCTCGACGCCTGCTTTCGGAACATCAATCCAGAAAACCGTGCGATCGAACGACGTATAGGCATTGATATAACCGCCAACGTCCTGAACTTTTTGCGCGATGGCATTGGCCGGACGGCTTTTCGTTCCTTTGAAAAGCATGTGCTCGAGAATGTGCGACAAACCCGCGCCGAGATGCTGGTCTTCGTAGACGCTGCCGGTGGCGCACCACGCCTGCACGCTCGCGACTGGCGCGCTCTGGTCTTCCTGCACGATGATCGTTAGGCCATCCGGGAGCACCCATTTTTGCGCGGTGTTCGGCGGCGCAGTAATCGTGGCAGAGTTGTCTTTTGGCGGAGCGGCTTTGAGATCGGCGGTGCTAAACATGAGTATGGATAAAAGCGCGAGCGTTGCGCTCAGACGCTTCATGAAACTTTCGGCGCGGGCAAACCAGGCGGTAATTTTGCCATGCTCGGTTTCTTCGCCGGCGCAAAAGGTTTCACAAAAACTTCTTCAAAGTTGTAAACGTTCTTGAAATCTTCGATCGAATCTTCCTCAGTTTTTCCAAAGATCCCGGCGCTGATGAGATTGAACACCATGTGTCCGATGGCTTCGGTGCTCGCGATTCCCCAGAAGGAAAAAACCGTCATCGCCATGGGGCCAAACTCGCGCAATGCATATTGCCGGACTCCATCGAGCAACTCCGGACCGGCGACATGACGCACGAGCGCGCCCTTGATTTTTTTCTGCTGCTTCGTCGTGAAATCGAGCGCATCGCGTAAAAAAATATACGCGTCGCGTTGATAACGAGGGTCGCTCGTTACAATCGAATCGAGAGCTTCAGCAAATCCAATCTTCTGCATAAAAACCTGAGCGCCTATGATACGCAGCAACGTTCGCGCTAGCAACTCAGCGCGCTTATCTGTTTTGCTTTAGCGGCGGTCCGTGACCACCATCTTTTTTTGCGGGCAGCTGTGCACTCGAGAGAAATAGTGCGGCGGGGTGTCCCAAACGAATCCTATCGGAACTTCTCCAGGCCGAGGTTCTTTACTGTTTCAACTTCCCACTTATCGAATTGCTTCTGTACTGCCGATGGATTGGTAAGTAACTGCGACTTCAGCGCGCGCAGCCGTTCAATCTCTTCTTTCCAGTATCCATTGTCCATAAGCTCTATAACTCGATCAAATTTTTCAATTGCCTTTTCTACGAGTCCAGCTCGGGCGTATGCGTAGGCTCCGACTTTCTGTACGACTGCATCGGCCCATTTGTTACTGGCGTTTGTGGCGTCGGCAAGATCCTGTGGGGTTTGAATCTGTCGTAGAAATGGCATCGCTGTTCGCTTAAGCGCAGCACTAAGTTTTTCAATGATATCTGGATCGTCACCTTGCCAAAGAGTCGAACCATTCCCTAATCTCCAGCCAAAATTAAAATAGATACCTGTTGCCTGCACGAACAAAGGTTGCAGAAATATCTGAACGTGAAAAGCTCTCTCTACGATTGAGCGATCGAAAAAGACTCCTCGCAAGATGTGGTCGAGTGGTCGCAGAAATATTAATTGGCCCTGCACTTCGCAATTCGGCAATTGTGAGGCGAGCTCTTTTCCGATCCTCTCGAACTCTTTCTTGGTCATGGTCTAAGAAGATTCACCGGCAGCGGCGCTCTAACCGCTCGCTGAATTCGTTCGATACGCTGTGGTGTAAGGCGGGCAGTTCCTGTCTTCAGATCAAATATCTGTAAGATTATTCCGAACTGGTCAAATTCTACGGCATCTAAACGAACCGGAAGGGATAGGGGTCAGACCGGAAAGTGTCTGCGCACGGTTGGCTGGGGTCTGGCGGAGTTGGAAGCCTTTGCATCGAGGTAAGCGGCCATTGTGCCGACGCAACTCATCGATGTTAGGCCGCAAACTTCTTTTGTTTAAATGCGTGGAAGCTTTGCGCGCGGCAAGAATCAAATCGCGTCTATCGAATCAACGCGTAGGAGCGAGCCACGCTTTTTTCGTTAGTTTCATTTCGGTCGCGTATGCAGTCTGTCCATAATGCGATTGGCTTCTTCGAGCGATTGGCAGCGGATTATTGCTTCGCCATGTGAAGTCACATCCGATACCAATATGGCTGGCTGATTCGGCTCCTCACGAATGCGAAGCAAAACCGAATGGCCGGAACGGAAAATTTGGACCATCTTTTCGGCATCCGGCTCGTGAGCAGGATTAAGTTCAACTATTAGCAAGAACTCGCCAGATCCGGGGCTGGGAGTAACAACCCCCGCTTCCTCAACGAACATTGAAAGTGAGCCTGTCATTTCCAGCGTTGAATCAGCGAGTGGCGAGCGATTACACGCGACTGTAAGATGCAGAAGCGCGGCGAATATGCCGCCGTACAGCAGCGCTAAGAAAAAACTGGTTTTCCGATCACTAGTTAACGGCATGATCAATCGAGCTGACTTAGAAATTCGGGCCTGTGTATCGCTGAAAGACGCAGAGGGGATAGCGCGGAGGGGATAGGGGCAAGGGGATAGGGGTCAGAGCTTAAGATCGTCATGTCCGAGCAAACTTGAAAGGTAGCCGGCGCTGCCCATGCGCAGACGTTGAGCGATCCATCGACGGGTCATGGGCGTTTGCGCGCGCAACTGCTTCGCCATTTCCACCTTTAGCGCATCTCCCTTGGCAGAAGCTTCCAACTCCGCCAGACCCCAGCCAATCGTGCGCAGGCAATCCTTCACCAAGCGTTCGGCCAGAATTTCATCCACTTCGCGCTCGTCTCGCGCACGCGTCTTGACCGCGCTCGGTCGTGCCAACTTGTCTGCCAGCCAGTCGACAAAATCTTCTCCGCCCATCTTCCACCCGCGCCGCAGAGCATCATGCTCCCCAGCCACCTCCGTGGGATCGATCGCTTCCATACGCCGCGCAAATTCCCGCCGATTCGCGGCCGTGTCTCTTTCCAAACCATGCTCCCCCAGCAGTCGATCCACTCGCAGCCATTCCCCTCGCAGAGCCGGTCGCAGATAAGCGGGATAGCTACTCCACGGATAGGTTTCCAAGCGCGCATCGCTTTTTACCAGGCTGGCACGTTTCGGATTCAGGTGCACGTAGTTGCAAGCTTGGACCAGGTAACCCTGGCTTCTCTCATCAATCATTTGCGCCATGTAACGACCACCAAAAAGATGGCCCCACTGCCGGTGCCGTCGATTAAAGCTTTGCGTATAGGTGCCCAGCAACCAGCGCATGCCCACGGAGAGATTCGGCTGCGGCGTTTCAATCACCGCATGCCAATGATTGCTCATCAAGCAGTAGGCATGCACTTGCCAGCCTGTCTTGAGACAAACGCGGCCCACTAAACCAAGGAACTTCTTGCGGTCGATCGCATCAACAAATATGTCTTCGCGCCGATCCCCTCGACTCATGACATGATAGCGCGCGCCTGCATACTCAACGCGCAATGGTCGGGGCATCCGCGATATCTATTCAGCCGACAGCGCGCCGTCAAGAGTTGACGATCTTAAGCACTGACCCCTTTGGTCCTCCCTAAGCGCTAGTTCCGCGCGCCGCGTCGTTCCAACTCGTGATTGTTGCTTTGCCAAAGGCATCGTAGCTATACTTCTCGATTCCCGTGCCGGCGGCGCTAAAGAGGAAACGCACGTTGCCCATAGGATCGGACTCATAGTACATGCGGATCGACCCACTTGGAGTCGAGCGATACAGTATCTCGTCGTCACCCACTCCATAAATGTTGGTCGCAGCGAGGGCGCCGCTGTTGTCCCATTCCGCGATGGGCGTCCATTGGTCGTAGGTCAAGAGGGTAACGGCGCCATCAATTGTGCGCTTAACGCATCGACCTATTGCGTCATAGACGAACTGGGCGGTGTGATGCGCCTCGCTAGCGCCGATCCCCTCGACTCATGACATGATAGCGCGCGCCTGCATACTCAATACGCAGTGGTCGGGGCATATTGGATTTCTATCCAGACCACAGTGCGCCGTCAGAGTTGACGATCTTAAGCACTGACCCCTTTCTGGTCCTCCTTTCTGGTCCTCTCCCGGATAATGGTCTTCCAACGGGACTCGATGGCGATTCCGGAAAAAGCGGATTGTGTCATTGCGGATTTCGTTAAGGGAGTTAATGAAGATATTTCGAAATTGTGTCGGCGTAATAAGGAAGGTAAGTCTCGCCAGATCGAACATCGGCGAGTAATGCCTCAATATCAGGTCGTAATTCATCCAGTTCATAACGTTGGACGACCTCAAGCGCCAGCCACATCGAACCTTCGCGCTTACCACTGTCTGGCTGTCGTTGAGATTCCGGGATTCGAACCGCGAGCCAATCGCGAAGTAACTCCACGACAATAGGACGCTGTGTTTCAACCAACTCTGCCATTTGTTCGGTTAAAAGTCTGTTCTGCTCGTTCCCGCTCATTCGTTCGGGAAAATTCTTGCCAAGAGTGTCGATCGCTGCCTCGATGTCTTTCTTTGTCATTGTTAGCGTATTCGACGAATAGCAGCTGGAGGAATCTGGCGATCAAATATGATTTCGGTCCCATTCCCCATCGCATTTCGCGTCGGCAATACCCTCATTGGACCTCCTATTGGTTGAATTCCGAGAGAACGCAAACTTGCAGTATCTATTTGAAATACTGCAGCTGACAACCCTTCGTTGGGCGGGAGCGCCAAATACATTTGAGCCTCTATCGGTGTATACGTGCCTACCGTCGTCGTGAACACCTTTCCTGTGAACCGACTGGGTAACAAGCCCCTTGCGGAGATACTTGCCGCATTTTCCAACGTTGTATAATGATAAAGTTCAACGGATAGCGACGAGGTAGAGTCAACAGCTAAATTGGTTCTCGCAAGAGCGCTTCCGATAAAACGTTCTTCGCCTGCGCCCACAAAAAAGGACCCGATAACTAGCACGTTCTTCGTCGGTGCACCCGCTCCTGGGACTGCTTTATCAGCAGCCGTGCCGACGACATCCAACAGACCCTGGGTGAGCGAATTCAGTGGGTCGAAAAAAGTTCTATTTATGTAATTCAAGTCTTGATGCGTACCCTGCAAGAGAAGATTCCCAGCCGCTCCCAGCGCGCTTAAGATCACGTCGCCAAAATTGTTGCTGCTGCTTTCCGTGGGAGCGTCCCACCAGCTACCAGAGCCAGATCCAAAGTAGGAGCTACCGTATCCACTGTAGAACGTGCGAGTCGGATCCGAGTCGCCGCTCCCGCCATCGAAGGGGTCGTTTTCCCCTAAACCTGTTGGATCACCGCCGAGCAACGGGTTATGTCCACAGAAGCGATAAAGATTAGTTGGATCGCCTTGAAATCCGGTTGGGTCGGTCTGATAAAAACGACCAATGGCCGGATCGTAAATGCGGTTGCGCATGTCGTAGAGACCAAGGCTCGTGAAATACTCACGCCCGCCATACATGAACTTGTTGCCAAAAGCGCTGGTCCCGCGCGCAACGTCGCTCCAACTTGTGATCGTCGCTTTGCCAAACGCATCGTAGCTATACTTCTCGATTCCCGTGCCAGCCGCGCTAAAGAGGAAACGCACGTTGCCCATGGGATCGTTTTCGTAATACATCCGGATTGAGCCGCTTGAAGTCGAGCGATACAGTATCTCGTCGTCACCCACTCCATAAATATTAGTCGCAGCGAGGACGCCGCTGCCGTCCCATTCCGCAATTGGCGTCCATTGGTCGTAGGTCAAGAGGGTGACGGCGCCATCAATTGTGCGCTTAACGCATCGACCTACTCCGTCATAAACGAACTGGGCGCTGTGCTGCGCCTGGCTAGCGCCGATCCCCTCGACTCATGACATGATAGCGCGCGCCTGCATACTCAATACGCAGTGGTCGGGGCATATTGGATTTCTATCCAGACCACAGTGCGCCGTCAAGAGTTGACGATCTTAAGCACTGACCCCTTTGTGACCCTTCATGAAGGAGACATTAGAGGCAGCCGATTATAGAGTAACGCTCGCGGCTGACGGATTGGAGGCAATTGCTGTTGCGGAAAAAGCACAACCGAAGATTGCGTTGATCGATATCATGATGCCGCGTTCGGGTGGGAGGGAAACAATGCAGGAACTGCGCAAACGTTTTCCGGATTTGCGCATGATAGCGATCAGCGGTCTCTCCGATGTAGAAACGCGCGCTGCTGCTCCGGAAGCCGACGCGATATTACAAAAGCCATTCACCGTGCAGCAACTGCTCGCGGCGCTGCAAAGTTGAAGAGAAGCATCGCCGAGTGAATCTTCGGTGGAATCTGCAGCGTCGAGTAGCTAGTGACGGTGACGACTAGGTTGGTGATTTCATACCTTGTTGACGTGTTGCCAACGGCGTGTTGGAGTATGTTCCTGAAATCAGCAGCTCCGACAGCCGGAACTGATTCCACGCGACAAAATAATTGCATCTGTGGAGATTGCTTTAGTGACCAGCCAGGGTGGCGAAATTGGCAGACGCGCCAGACTTAGGATTGCGAAATCATCGATTCCACAACATCGCTTTTCGTTTCAAAACAACAGCAGTTTACGATGGTAAAACTGCATGTGGCACAAAATCGTTGCGATTGCGAATGGCGAGCAGAATGCTCGTCGTTCTAGCACAAATCCTAGCACACGGATTACTTCCACGATGCGCCGTACAAGGCGCGCCGTTAACCGGTTTCTAGGCATTGGATGCAGGCATTCCGTCTCCAAAAACGGACCGAATTTTCTCATCCGTCATATCTTCAAGGGGAGTATTTAACAATCTGATCAGTATAGTTGTTAAGTGCTGGAAAAGCCAGGGAGAAGATCGAGTATTGGAATGAGCCCCGCGATTTATTGTGAGCTGGCCGGCGGCAACGTCGGTCCATTCTTGCGCCAGGCAAACTCCATGGTTTGCAGCATCCGCATATTCTCGGGGAAGTCCGATATAGATTTTCTCCGATGAACTCTTAAGTGGCGACGAAAAAGTCGCTTTACAGCCGTTCGCATCCGATCCGATTACGACTTTTAACTGGCCGGTGTTCGCAGGCGTAAAGATCCCACCGAGCAAACCGTAGGGCGAACGCTCAGAAAATCCCGCGGAGAACTCGATTGCGAGCTCTCTCGGCATGGACGCGTTATTTCGAGCAGGTAATACAACAGAGGTTTGGCATGCGACTGGCACAATTACGTTGGGTAATTCGCCGGTCCAAATCCGTACTGCGCTGTATTTTCCGAGATTCACCTGCCTCATGGATCGAGGCCGATAAACGCCTTAAACGGAGGTCCGAAGGCCTGTGGGTTGGCGCGGATCACGTCAGCGTGGTATAGCTCAAATTCCGATACGCCGAATTTTCCCAACGCTTGAGGGTGTACTATTTCATAGGCCTGTCTATAATCCATGCCTTGTGACATTAACCGTTTCATATATGTAGCTTCGTATGCTTCATGCAAGTAGTAATTTGCGTCCGCGCCAAATAATCGATCGCCTTTTGCTAAGGCACCGCGCAGTCGATCTATCATCATCTTATTTCCAACATCATTGAAACCTTCTGCCGCCTCAATAAATGAGATGTGGCTTTCCACGACGCCGAGCCCTCGCTCCGAAATTCGCACTCCAGCCTTCGGCACCAACCTTCCGATACCCCGAACGGCTCCCTTGAAGCCATCGATGATAACACTGTCCGTTCCCAAACTAAACGCATCGGCAACTGTCATTGCGCCGAAAACTGTCCCCATAACCCATCTGCCGTTCTGAAAATAATCTAGAGATGACCGGCCGTTTCCGTAAAGCGGAGCGAGTCCGCCAAGAAAACTTGGCTGCCCGACGCCTCGAGATTGCGTCGATGCTGGCTCGCCTGACGAGCCAGCGCCAGAAGTCATACTAGCTCGGGCCGGAATCGTATAGTTCATTCCACCTAAGCCTTCTAGGTCGGACGAGACGCCGAACTCTATCGTCAGACCTCCTATCGAGAACCCGTCCGAAAACTGTAAGCCAGATGTAATGTCAACGTCATTTGAACCTGGTAGACTGAACACGAAATCACCGCTTCCCAAGCCCGTCGGATCGCCACCCAGCAATGGATTGTGGCCGCAGAAACGATAGAGATTAGTCGAATCACCTTGGAACTCGGTCGGGTCCGTTTGATAAAAACGGCCCATTGTCGGATCGTAAATGCGGTTGCGCATGTCATAGAAACCAAGGCTAGAGAAATACTCGCGTCCTCCATACATGAACCTGTTACCATAAGCGCTGGTTCCGCGCGCAACGTCGCTCCAGCTCGTGATCGTCGCTTTGCCAAACGCATCGTAGCTATACTTCTCGATTCCGGTGCCGGCCGCGCTAAAGAGGAAACGCACGTTGCCCATCGGATCGGACTCGTAGTACATCCGGATCGAACCGCTCGGAGTCGAGCGATACAGTATCTCGTCGCCGCCCACTCCATAAACGTTGGTCGCAGCGAGGGCGCCGCTGCCGTCCCATTCCGCGATGGGCGTCCATTGGTCGTAGGTCAAGAGGGTAACGACGCCATTAATTGTGCGCTTAACGCATCGACCTACTCCGTCATAAACGAACTGGGCGCTTTGGTGATTGTCGCTAGCTGAGATCAACCGGTTCTCGGCATCGTAGACATAACTCCGGCCGTTATAGTTCGTGAGGTTGAAGTTGTAGTCATATTGCAATGGCAGGCCGTTAATGACCGTGAACTGGCTCAGGTCGTTGTGCGTGTAGGTTGTCGGGGCGCCATTGACATTCATGCTCTGGCGATTCTTTGCTCCCAGCACATAACTCACCGTCTTTGCCGGACTGGTCGGACTGTCGCCTGTCACATTACTGGCGGAATATTGCGCTGTCGTTAACTGATTGATCTCGTCGTAGGCAAACCAGTCGCCCTTGCCCCCTTCTTCGTCCCGCGTGGTATCATGAAGATTTCCGGTTTTGCGGTAATGATAGTGGCCGGCGGCAAATGCGACGGTGCCGTCGGGCGCGTATTGCCCACAATAAGTCGGCCGGTTCAATGCATCGTATTGGAGAGCGGTTCTTGCAGGCGGCGCGCCGAGCTGGCGGGCTCTCCGAAGGGAAACGTTACCGCTGGCATCGTAGTCATATGTGAATAAAAGACTGTGGTTCGCATCGTAGATATTCAAGAGTTCGTTACGGCTGGTATAATCGAAAGAAGTAGCGAAGTTCACCGTCGCTCCGGTTTTCACCAGCAGGTTCTGGCGGTTGCCATCCGCATCCGGATCGGTTTGTACCCGTCGAGCCGGAAAGCCGCTCAGGACCTGGTCTTCGTAAGTCCTATTATTGGCTTCGTCGTAGCCAAATACCGTATTTGTTGCCGGGACGTTAATGCCCGCGACGATATAACCAAGTGTAAGAATGCCAGTCGGTCTCGTAGCGTCGTAGGTTACCGTAACAGCAGGGCCAGTGCCCGGGTTCCACGAGCTACCAACAAGTCGGCCTCGGCTATCGTAGGTAAGAGTTTTTATTTGTCCGGCTGGGTTTTTGTAGGTCGAGAGATGATTGGCGATATCGTAAATATAGGTCTCCGTGCGGCTAGTACCTGAATAATCGACGGGATAAGTGACGGTTTTAACCCGATCGAGAAAATCATAAACATAGTTGTATATCTTCCCGCCGGGGACCTCTATCGACGTGTTATTTCCGTTGTAGTCAGGAGTATAGCTGGTAACTTCGGTTCCGTAGCCGGTTTTGATTTTAAGTCGGCCCATTAAGTTATATTCGTAGCTGCAGAATGCGTTATCGGCCCGTATCGCCTTCACTTTGTTTCCTGAGGGATCGTAGTAAAAATCCATCGTGTGATTGTTGGCGTTTCGATCGGCAACAATCGGGTCGGTAATAGAAGAAACACGATTTTGCCTATCGTAGGCATATGTCGTTGTTGCGCCTGTAGCCTGGCCATTGGGATCTGTAACCGTGCGGACGTTGCCGTTGTTATCATAGCTGTATGTAGTGCTAGCGTTGGGGACGTTGCTGTCTCCGAGTGCAGTGGTCACCAGGTTACGGAGGTTTAGATCGTAGGACATTAACACGATCGAACCGCCTGGAGAAACGACTTTAATCGGCACGGACGCTGTTCGACTGTAGTTTTCGCCGGTGCCCGTCGGAGTATAGAAGTAAGTCGTCATACGTGGAGTGGCATCGCCGACTCCGCGTGAAAGGGTGGTGATAGTTCGCAAGCGCTTGTAATCGTCGTAGGTATAGCTTGTAGACTGCGTAAGGTCTGGGGAAGCGGGCGAGACAGGGTGGCGTTCGTCCGCCGTCCATGCCAAGGTGCCATTTGAATTGTACCCATATTGAATATACGTGTTACCCGGGTCCGGATGGGTCAGCCTGATCAGCTGGCCGCGGGTATTGTAGGTGAACGTAGTTGTATATGCCGGATCGCCATTTTGCGCCCCTCGACCATCGGTAATTCCCTTGACACGACCAAGCGAATCGTACTGATACCACGCCGTAGGATGTCCACTCGTGGGGTGCTCAGCGTCCCAATAGGCAGTTACGCGGCTGTAAGCCCCGTAAAAGTACTGCTCGATCCCACCGTTGCGTAACGTGTGATTAACTATCTGACCGTAAGTATTATAATTGAAATATTCGTTACGATTGTCGAGGTATTCGATCCTTATGATTCGTTTGCTGGCATCCCGAAAGTAGGTCTTAGCGACCGTTTCGTTTCCGGTCTTCTCGGAGCATACATAGTAGGGGTTGCTTTCGTCTCGATTGTTCGGGTCCGCGCAGTCGGAGCTGCCGTAGAGATAGTGGACCTTTGTTTGAACTCCGGGTGGTACGATGTCGTTGGATATCGGGTAAAGAATGTGGTCAGGATTTCCGTTGAGCGGGTTGGAAACATATGTGGTTGAGTTGCCATTCCGATCGGTCACGGAACTAAGATAGTTGTTAGCGTCATAAGTTTGCGTTGCGCTGACGTTTTTGAAATCGGTGGCGACCTTGAGCTTATATCCGTTGTAAATAAATGTCCGAGATGGATAATTGCCATCGGCTAAAATATCGCCACGTACCTCAGTTCGCGTGGCATTTATTACGTTGAGCGCCGAGACAACGGTACCGTTTGGATTTTTTTCGCGGAACAATTGTCCGTTAACGACGCCCGACGCGTACGCGACAAACTGATAAGCGATTTTCCACATCGGACCGTCGAACATGGGATCTTCACAGGTGGAAATAAGTGGCGGGCCCTTGGGGTCGACGTTTCCGTTTTGGTAAGTGTAGGTAGCGGTGTATTCGGGATTGTTTCCGTTTGAGTCGGGAAAATACTTCACGCCGGCAAGCGAAGTGTACCGCGTGGTGCCGACAACATAGGCAACGTATGTGTAGTAAACTTTACGGTTATCGATGCCCTGGACATAATTCAGGACCGTCTCACCCACCACTCCCTCGGTGCCCGAAGTAATCTTGCGATAGAAAAGCTTGAGCCACTTGCCCGTCGGCTCAGTTACTAGCATACTTAGATCATCCGGATAACCAATAGAGGTTTTCTGATTATATGGGTCGATGATTCCCGTTAGCCGGAAGGTATATACAGAAGTATAAATCCCATTCGAGACGGTCGTTTGGACAAACGCGTGAAAGGATACTCTGCCGCCATCCGAGAGCAGTAGATAACATTCCGTCGCGCTCCCGGTGAGCTGCTCAAAACGATCACGAACGCCCGCAACCCCGCGAAAATCAGGATCACCTGTATTCCGGTTGCTAAAAATGACGCGGCGGCCGTCGGGATAATTCACATTGTACGCCGTAGGTCTTCCGACGCTGCCAGTTTTTGTGACTGGGGCTGGATCAATACTCCATTGATATGAATGTCGCCAATTACCGGCTTTTCCAAATTCGTTAGGCAAGCCCGCGATTCGGCGACTGTTCATTGTCCGAGTGAAGGCCAGCGGATACTCGCCGACGCCGCCGGCGATAACTAAGTCTGTGATTGAGCGCGTCGCGTTTGCAGTATAAGGATCGTAGGAACAGCCGGTGCTCACGTTACCATTAAACTGCCCCGTTATTCCCGTTGGGTTATCTCCTCCAACTTCAGCCCGGAGAGCTACTGAGAGGAGTGTTGTGATGACGGCCCCGATAGCCCAGATAGTGTTCGCTTTCATTAGGGATTCGCCGGGAGATCGAGAGCCGGAGTCTCGTCTGGCGGCGCCTCGTTGTTGATTACCCAGAACTGCAGGCCGATCTCGTCGGAACCATCGCGAAGCGCTACTTGATACAGGCCAGACTCGCTTCCGACTTGGAAATCGAAATCGATCATGCCGTTTTCGTCCACGACAAGATCATTTTCGACGTTCAAAATGTTACCTCCATCTAGCGCAACAGCCTCGATGGTATGCCCGACCTTCGTCATCTCGAACTGTTGCGTTATGTGAACAGTTTGATCCGGGTCCAGACCGGGCAGTTTCTCCGCTTCCCCTCCTACGGTCGGTATTGTTACCTGTTGGCCAGAAGTGCCCTCCTGCGCTACCGAGTAATCGACAATGGCGACTCCTTTGGGGAGACTTTCCGCGTCAGGAGACGTCGGTGGGACCGCTCGCTCGATGTTAATATCCGGTGGATCTGGCATGGGATAGTCGTCGTCCTGAGCGTAAAGCTGCGAGTGTGCGGCGATACAGATACCGGCCGCGATGACTGCTGTGTTCGTGAAGGTTTTTAGTCTATTCATTTATAAGTGTCCTTTCCGGATGGATTTTGACCCCATGCCTAAGGGCTCGTCGAGCTGTGGAGGGATACTGTGGGGCCGATATTCAGATTTCTTCATGACGCGCCAGAGTAGGCGAACTGATGCGGATTTGTCTTGTCAGGGGAATTCCAGTTTTTTAGCCTGTGAATTTATCGGGGATTTCCCCTACAATCGATTGAATCGCCCCGGAACTTATGGCATGCCGAAAATCGAAAAAGATTAGAGATGATTTGGCATCGTCGCCGCGTTCTGAGCGCTCGTTAAAGAAGGGACCATCGATACCTGACAACGCCCCCCACAAAGCACTAACGAGGTTGCAGCAAGGATCCTTGACAAAACTGAAGGTACTTCTCGCGCATTATATCGGCTTCGTCTGTCAGGCGACGGCTAGTTTAATCGGAGAAAGCGAAGGGTTTGAACTGTGTGCGGAGACCAATGACGCGCCGACAGCGCGACAATTGTTTGAACAGCATAGACCTCGGGTGGCGATCATCGGTCCGACGCTACGCGGTGGCGACGGGATCCAACTAATCAAGGATTTTCGTAAAATGGACAAGAAAGCGGCAATACTTATGCTCGCCGCCCACGAGGACGCGACGTCAGTGCAAAGAGCACTGCATGCTGGCGCCCTTGGTTACCTAAGAATTTTCGACGGTCATTTGGAATTGTTGCAGGCTCTTGAGAAAATTTGCTCCGGACGACGTTATGTAAGTGAGGGATTAAAAGATGTTGTGTTCGAGAATTTCGCGAATAATACGATCAGGGCCGGTGGTTCCAAAGTCGACCGACTGACCGACCGTGAACGGGAAGTTTTCTTTCTTAGCGGCAAGGGCGCTAGCATTTCCGAGATGGCGGCAGAATTGGGGGTGAGCGCCAAAACGATCGAGACTTATCAAGAACGAATAAAGCAGAAGCTGGAATTACGTAGCAATGCCGAGATGAGAGAAAAAGCTTCGCGCGCAGTAATGAAGTCCGCATGGAAACAGATGGAAACGTTGCATGCACGGCGCGTGCTAATCTAGACAGCCACCCGGCTACGCGTGTATTGGTGTGAAGTGGAGAGAGATTACTACTTAAAGCGAGATGCTATGGGTCGTGTCATTTTTCATTCGTCACAGAACACGCCCTCCAACGAATCGAGGTAAACAGAAATTGCATCGTGTCGCCGAACACGCACCGCTTCATCGGTGGTTTTCAAATATTCGGCGAATTTTCCGCTGCGCCCGTGCGACTGCGTGGCTTCAAACCAATTCATGTAATCATCCATTTCCTGAACGCGACTCAGCAACGTTTCGCGCGCGCGCTTGAGTTGGGTAAGGCGACGTCCGATCCCCTGCGTTTTACCGCGCGCGAGCGTGGAAGCGATCTGCTGATATTCGAGGACGATCGGCCGGCAGATGGGATTGGCGCGCACGCCCAGCACCATCAGATTTTCGCTTAAGCCATGAAGAACAAGTGCGTGTTCCGGCAGACGAATGAAGCCGGAAAAATCTTCGAGGTTCCGAAATCTTTTCGGTTGCGCGCTCTTCGGAAATTGAAAGTAAAGGTTCGAATCGAGCCGTCGTTCGGTTTCCGCGACGGTAAGCGATTCGTAACCGGTCGAGGTTGCGAGTTGCGCGACGTTGATTTTCCAGGTCCGCTCGGCGCTCTCAACGGACCCGCCCAGATTGGGGAAATGGGCAACTAGATCAGAGATGGTGTCGTTAGGCGCTTCCGGAAGATCGGCGATAAATTTCGCCAGCGATCTCCCGTTCAGTAGCGAAACGAGCGCATAGGAATAGGAGCGATAGATTTCGCGGGAAGGGGAATCGAGCAGAGCGGGTTGCTGACGCAGAAAATTTTCCAGTGAGATGATCTTGTTCGTGCTCACGGAATTGTTGAGGAGCGCTCCGAATTCGGCCGGACCCGATTGCGAACCCCAGGCGAGAATTCCCTCCACCAGCCATTCGGGAGGCCGCGCGTACGATGTGCCCGCGGCCAAATTTGGCTGATGGCGATACATCATCTCCAGTAAAACTGCACGTAAAAGTTCCCTCTCCATCACCGGCGCGTCGACCTTGGCGCCAATGGTGAGATCCACCTGCAATTTCAAACCAAAACCAGTCTGGCCGAGACTCAAAGTAGCGGCGGGCAATTCCGGCAGGTTCGCTTGCGAAGACTGCGCGTTCACGACGATGGATGTTTTCCATCGATCCGGCTCTTGCAGGAGGGTGAGCAACGTCGACTTCGTGTGTTCTGCGAGATTGCATAACGCAGCACGGACGCGCGCGTCACCGCTGTAAACAATGAATTGCCGCGATGTGCTAAAGCTTCGCTCCAAAGGCGGGAGCGCGCGCGTCGGTGCAACGAAAAGAGCGACGAATCCGACGGTAATCGTTATCTTAAATATGAGCGCGCGATTCAGGATCGAAAGAGTATCGGATCGAGCGAGACCGCGAAATCCGAAAATTTTCGATTTGCGCGCGGGGCGCGTTTACTGCGTCGGCGCTGTCATGACCACGGCGTGCGAATGAAATTCTATGGCAGCAAGTTTTTCCACCTCTTTGCGGTCCTGCTCCAGCGCCTTGAACGCGTCGCCCACGAGGAAATTCGCGAATTGCATCAACTGGGGATGAATAGGCATTCGCCCGATCGCTCCTCCTTCTCCCGTCGCCGAGAGTTTTCCATTTTGCAGATTCACCCGGTAGAACGCTGAACTGTAGAGGGAGCAGCCGAAACAAGATCGCACCACCGTCATTCGAAACATGCCTTCGTCGAAGTGCACGATACCGCGTTGGAAATCGAGCATCGGCTTGTCGAGCAGCGTCGTCTTCTTGCGCTTGAGCGCACCGACGAGATAAGCGTTCACCTGATCCTCCGTGTAGGTGAGTTGCGTGCCGTGATGTTGCAGGATCGCATTTTCCAGATCGAGACCGATCTGAGGACCGAGTTCCAGATCCTTTCCGACTGGCGGTAAATCCGGCGCCAAAAACATTTGGATGAGCGCGGCAGCAATACACGCCGCCAAAAGCAACTTTGCGTATTTAAAGAAGAACTGCCGCGTTTTCACGCCGCGGTTGTCCATCATTTTTCGCAACCTCTCCCGGGTGGCGACCGTTTCCGCGTCATCGGTTTTTCCGGGAATGGGCACTGCCTCAGTTCGATTCAGTTTCGCGCCGCAGTTATGGCAATAGACGCGTTCCGCCTCGTTCTCGTGCCGGCACTCGGGACACAATAATTTGCTCATCCGGCTTTTTCTTTCTTCGTCTTCGTTTCCGCAGTCTTGGTGGAGGCCGACGCAGTAGCTTCCTCTTTCTTGGCAGGTTTATCGGAAGCGGGCGCATCTTTTTTCGCGCCCTCGTTGTAGGACGCGCTGCGATAATCTGTGGTGTAAAAGCCTGAGCCTTTGAAAATAATTCCAGCTCCCATTCCGAGCAGACGCTTCACTTTGCCATGGCCCCATTTCTTTTGCCGGCAAAGCTCCTTCGGGCATTCCCGAAACGATTCGTCGCGCATTGATTGAGACGCTTCGAAAGTCTTCCCGCATTTTTCACAAGCGTATTCGTAGGTGGGCATATCGGACGGAGATTTAGAGTGGCGGGCAACAGATCGTCGGTGAACGAAAAGCAGAATTCAAGCCGACGCGCAACTACGTAACTGCAAACGATTCGAATTCGCCTTCCGGGGGTTGTGCGTCCTCTTGACTTTGCATGGGTTGAAGGCTAAAGGCTCGTTCGCAAATTCTCACGTATGTCGCGCAAGTTCTTCCGTATTTTTTCTACTTTGTTTTCCCTCGCAATTCTTGCTTTTTTTGCCGGGTGCGAGAGCGATGATCCTCGGCTTGGGGATACGCAGTATCTCGGCGGAATTTACGGCAACGAACCGGTCTCTTCTTCAGCCCCGGTGGACAATGTTTCTTACTGGGACGGTGATGGCATGCAAGGCAGCCCGTCGGTCAAGATTAGTCTGGGTGAACAGCGAGCTTATTTCTACAAGGGCGGACAGCTTGTTGGCATCACGCAACTTTCTACCGGTCGCGAGGGCCTAAATACGCCGATTGGCCATTTCCATATTAGTCAAAAGGATATCGATCACGCCTCGAGCAAATACGGCGACTACGTCGATTCGGGCAACAACGTCATCGTGCCGAACGTGGAAATTGGAAAAGATCCGAAACCGGCGGGCACTCATTTCAAAGGAGCGCCGATGCCGTACTTCATGCGCATCGTCGGTGGCGTCGGCATGCACGCGGGATATTTACCTGGTTACCCTGCGTCGCACGGCTGCATCCGCATGCCCGAGTTTATGGCCGAGAGTTTTTTCAAGTCGGTCTCAACCGGCACTCCGGTAGCGATCACCAATTAGAGATGCAGCCGGCCGTTTGGGTCTCGGCTTGCGTTTGAATCGTCGAGGCCACATTCTCGTCACATCTTCGCCGGGCCATGATCATCATCACTCAACCCAACGCGACCGAAGAGCAGATCGAGCGCATCGTGGCGCGCGTCCGCGAGTTCGGCCTCGAGGCGCAGATTAACCGAGGCGCTTCGCGCGTCATCATCACTGTGGTTGGGCCGGAAGATCTCGCGCGCGAGAAACCGCTCGCCGCGCTGCCGGGCGTCGAAGCGATTGTGCCAGTCCTTCGGCCCTACAAACTGGCTTCCGCCGAATTTCGCGGCGAACCATCTACCGTCACGATCGGCGATGTTCGCGTCGGCGGGCTGGAAAATGTCGCTCTCATTTCTGGTCCGTGCTCGGTGGAAGGGCGCGAGCAGATTCTTTCGATTGCGCGCAGCGTGAAGAAAGCGGGAGCAAAACTATTGCGCGGCGGTGCCTTTAAGCCGCGCACCTCTCCTTACAGTTTCCAGGGATTACGAGAAGACGGTTTGCGTTTTCTCGCCCAGGCGCGCGAAGAAACCGGCCTGCCCGTTATCACCGAGATCATGGATGCGCGGGACTTAGCCGTGATCGAAAAATATGCCGACTGTTTGCAGATCGGTACTCGCAACATGCAAAACTTTTCGCTGTTGAAGGAAGTCGGCCGCAGTCATCTGCCGGTTCTGCTCAAACGCGGATTCAGCGCCACGGTGAACGATCTGATTTTAAGCGCCGAATATATTTTAAATGAAGGCAACATGAATGTGCTTCTGTGCGAGCGCGGCATCCGCACTTTCGAAACGGCGACACGCTACACGCTCGATTTGAATGCGGTGCCGCTTCTGAAAGCAAAAACGCATTTGCCCGTTGTCGTCGATCCCACGCACGGCATCGGTCTGCGGGATTTCATTCCGCAAATGTCACTCGCTTCAATCGCGGCCGGAGCCGATGCCCTCATGATCGAAGTACACGATTCGCCGGAACTGGCGAAGAGCGATGGCGAACAAGCTCTCACGCCGGAAATTTTTGCCGACCTCGTGCCGCATCTTCGCGCCGTAGCCGCTGCTATTGGCCGCTCGATCTAGTCGCGACGCGTCGGCGTTGCGTTGAAGTTTGATCCGAATAAGCGAACCGTTGCCGGTGCAAGAATCGAGGAGCGCCACGGACATTATTTCCGTGGCCGCAAAGGTTGAGCCAATCGCGAAAAAACTGCGCGGCGTGCCGCCGATTTTCTTTTCGCACGTCACGTTGAGTGCGCATCCTTTTCTCACCGCGATCATTGCGCAGGAAATCGGCAGGACGCTTTGGGTCATCTGCCCGAGCGTGCAAACGCAGGAAACAATTTACGAAAGCCTGCTTAACTGGAAACCGGACGCGCTTTTCCTGCCGGAAGCGGAGTTCGCCGCTGTGGAAAATATTTTGCCCGATCCTGAAATCGCGGCTGAGCGGCTTGCCCTCCTTTCCCGGATCGAACGCGAAAAAGGTCCGCATCTCATTGTCGCAACCCGCGCCGATCTCGACCATCCGGCGCCGAAACGCGGCGCGCTTCTTTCCGCCATGCTGCGCCTGCAACGCGGCGGTCGCAGTTCGATGGAATCGATTATAAACTCGTTAGGCGAGGCGCACTACGAACGCGTTGCCCAAGTCACGACACGTGGGCAATTCGCCGTGCGCGGCGGAATTCTCGACATTTATTCATGGCAGGCGCAGCTGCCGATGCGTGCCGAATTTTTCGGTGACGAAATCGAATCACTGCGCGAGTTCGATCTCGATACGCAAACGTCGGTACGCGATCTAAGTGCGATTGATATTCTTCTTGGCGCTCCGCACGAACAACCGGGCCGAGTTCGCGATTACATCGGAAAAGATCATTTTCGTGTTGCGATCGAACCGGACGAAGGAGACAACGCTGAAATCAAAATCAGCGAAGGCTGGATTGAAGAGGGTCCGGAGGATTTCAGCGGCGCTTTTCAGGATTGCGACGTCGGCGAATTTGCAGTGGGCGATTTCATGCTCGCGGAAGCGAAGCGGGCGCAGTTTTCCGCGCACCTGCAGGAATGGCGCAACACCGGGGCGCATACCGTCATCTATTTTCAAACTGAAGGAGAGATCGAACGCTTTCGTGAAATTATCGGAGAGAGCGCTCTGGAAGGTGTCGATCTCTCGTTAGGCACACTCGGACGCGGATTTTGTTTTCCCGATGGAAATCTCGTGGTCCTTTCTGCTGCGGAATTATTTGGCCGTTTTCCGGCGCACGGTCGCCGGCGTCTGCAGCGCGCGGAACGGCTCGGTCGCAATCGCGCGCAGATCGATTTCAGCGAGCTGAACGAAGGCGATCTCGTTGTTCATCTGGAACACGGAGTTGGCCGTTTCATTGGGCTCCAGAAAATTGGTAGGGCGCGACCGCCGGGCGCGCCGACGGACGGCCCGGCGGTCCGTCCCTACCAGGAAACACAGCAGGAGGTGCTGGCGATCGAGTTTGCCGATGACGCGAGACTCTATGTGCCGCTTGAGCAAGCATTCCTGGTTTCGCGTTACGTCGGTGTCGGCAAAAGATCGCCGCATCTCTCATCGCTCGCTGATGCCAAGTGGTCGCGCGCCAAGAAGAACGCTGTCGCTTCGATTTTTGATTACGCGGGAAAAATGCTGGCGGTGCAAGCCGAGCGCGAGACGCAGGCGGGCCACGCATTTAGCGCCGACACGAAATGGCAGGCGGAATTCGAGCACTCGTTTCCATTTCGCGAAACGCCTGACCAATTGAAGGCGATCATCGACACCAAACACGACATGGAGCAGGCGCGGTCGATGGATCGCTTGATTTGCGGCGATGTCGGTTTCGGCAAGACCGAAGTCGCGATTCGCGCTGCGTTTAAAACCGTGATGGAGGGCAAACAGGTCGCGCTGCTCGCACCGACCACAGTGCTTGCGCAACAACACTTCGAAACTTTCCGGCAGCGCATGCTCGATTACCCGGTGCGCATCGAGATGCTGAGCCGCTTTCGTTCGCAGGGAGAGCAGCGCCAGGTCTTAAAGTTGTTGCGTGACGGCGGCGTCGACATTGTCATCGGCACTCATCGCCTCATTTCCGGTGACGTTGTTTTTAAAGATCTCGGTCTCGTTGTGATTGATGAGGAGCAACGCTTCGGCGTTTTGCACAAAGAAAAGTTCAAAGAACTTTTTAAGCTTGTCGATGTGCTCACGCTGTCGGCCACCCCGATTCCGCGCACGCTTTATCTTTCGCTCGTTGGCGTGAAAGACATGTCGACCATTGAAACGCCGCCTCTGAATCGCCTGCCCGTGGAAACGGTGGTGTGCGGATACGATGAGCGGATTATCCGCGACGCCATCAATCGCGAGTTGGAACGTCAGGGCCAGGTATATTTTCTGCACAATCGCGTGCACACAATTCAGCGAACGCGCGATCGCATCGCCGAACTTTGCCCGCAGGCGCGAGTGGAATTCGGCCACGGACAGATGGACGCGGACGGGCTCGAAGCGGTCATGTCGCGCTTCGTTTCCGGTAAGGTCGATGTGCTCGTTTGCACAACGATCATCGAGAGCGGTCTCGATATTCCAAATGCCAACACGATTATCATCGATCGCGCCGATCGTTTCGGGCTGGCCGATCTATATCAACTGCGTGGTCGCGTCGGTCGCGCCGAGCACAAGGCGTATGCCTACCTGATGTTGCCGCGTGAAATGATGACCGTCGGCGCCGCGCGCAAACGCATCAATGCCATCAAACAATACAGTTCGTTAGGCGCCGGTTTTCGTATCGCCATGCGCGATCTGGAAATTCGCGGCGCTGGCAGCATTCTCGGCACGGCACAGAGCGGTCATATCATCGCGATCGGGTTCGATCTTTACTGTCAGCTTCTTAAACAGGCGGTCTCGCAATTGAAGGGACAAAAGTTTCGCCCGCGCCTCGACGTCGAAGTGCGTTTCGATTTCCTCGCCGCGAATGAAGCCGAATTCCTATCCGTGGGGCCGGAGACGCATGTTCCGGCATTTATTCCTTCCAGCTATATTGCCGACGCAGCCTTGCGCATTGCTGCCTATCGGCAACTCGCCGAAGTCACGATGCACGAGCAGCTCCACCGCCTGGGAAAAGACTGGCGCGATCGGTTCGGGAAATTCCCTCCCGCGGTTGACAATCTCATGCTTCTCACCGAGATCAGGCTCGCCGCCGCTAAATCTCGCGTCCAGCGGGTGGAGGTGCGCGAGGGCAAATTGATGCTCACTCGTCGCGGAGAATTAATACTTGTCGGTGGCAAATTCCCTCGCTTAAGTACCCTTACAATCGATCAGCATCTCCGGGAAATTCTGGGATTGTTGAGAAAACTCTGAATCGAATGATCCGTCCGTTTTTCATCTCAATCGCGTTGGTTTTAACCTTCGCGGTCTCGCCGCTTTGTCGTGGCGCGCTCGCGGCCGAACACGAAGTCGTCAATGGCATCGCCGCGATCGTAAATGGCGACGTCATAACCTATTCGCAGGTGCGCGAACTGGTCGAGCCGCGTGAAAAATTGCTCCGTTCGCAATTTCAAGGCGAAGAACTCATGGCGAAGATCAAAGAAGTGCGCCTGGCCGCGTTAAAGGATCTGATCGATCGCCGCCTTATCGTCCAGTTTTTCAATAAGGAAGGTTTTCAAATTCCAGATCACTTCGTTGATACGGAGATCGACGAGGTGATTCATGAATCTTTCGGCGGCGACCGAAATACATTTATCAAGACGCTGCAGGCGCAGAACTTCACCCTCGGTGAGTTCAAAAAAATGGAGAAAGAAAAAATGATGGTGCAGGCCATGCGGGCCAAGAACGCCAAACCGACCACCATCATTCCGCCGGCGAAGGTCGATGAGTATTACCACCAGCATCGCGATCAATTTTCGAGCAAAGAAGAAGTGAAGCTGCGCATGATCATGATTCCCGGTAACGATCCGGGCACTACTCCGGCTTCGCAGAAAGCGCTCGCGGAAGAAATTCTGGGAAAACTGACGCACGGCGCGGAATTCGACGGGATGGCGCGAATTTATTCGGAAGACAGCACGCGCGATCTCGGTGGTGATTGGGGTTGGGTCGAACGCAAGACTCTGGCTGCGCCGTTGGAACAAGCGGTCTTCAATCTTTCCAATGGGAAGGTCAGCAAAATCGTCGAGCTCGGCGGCAACTATTACATCTTGAAAGTGGAAGATAGACGTGGCGGCGCCCTCCGGCCGCTAGCTGAGGTGCGAGCGGAGATTCAGAAAAAATTGGAGCAGGAAGAAGCTCAGCGCGTGCAGGAGCGCTGGCTCACGAGCCTTCGGCAGAAGGCTTACATTAAAACTTTTTAGTGGCACTAGGCCGCAGCGTGCTGACAATGCGCGATGCGGACCCGCATCGGAATCACACTCGGTGATCCAGCCGGAATCGGACCTGAAATTGTCCGGGCCGCATTAGCTTCCGGGCAATTGCCTGACTCGGCGGAATATATTGTCATCGGCAAATCGGCCGATCAGTCGTTAGGCCAGCCGACTCAGGAAACCGCTCGCGATACTGCCGCGGCGTTGGAAGAAGCGGTTTCGCTCGCAAAAAGCGAGTCGCTTAACGCCATCGTGACCGGGCCGATTCATAAAGCACGCATGTACGAGATCGGATTCAACTTTCCCGGCCAGACTGAATTTTTTGCGGCTCGATGCGGGGTAAAAAATTTCGCGATGCTCCTCACCGGTGGAAAAATCACCGTGGTTCTTGTCACGACACATTTGCCATTAGCAGAAGTGGCGGACGCATTGAAGAAAGAGGAAATAGTCCGGGTTGGTTTTTTGTTGCGTGATTTTTTGCGACGACGAAAAATCGCGCGACCGCGCATCGCAGTGGCTGGATTGAACCCGCACGCGGGTGAATCCGGCGCACTTGGCCGCGAAGAAATTGAAATCATCGCCCCGGCCATCGCAGAATTAAATCGGGACGACGAAGATTTTTTCGGACCATTTTCGCCGGACACATTGTTCCATCACGTCGCCGCCGGCGAATGGGACGGGGTCGTATGCATGTATCACGACCAGGGGTTGATTCCGCTCAAGTTGCATGCGTTTTACGAGGGAGTGAACGTAACGCTCGGTCTTCCTTTTCCGCGCACGAGTCCGGATCACGGCACTGCGTTTGAAATTGCGGGCAAGGGAATCGCGCGCCCCGATAGCATGATCGCTGCGATCAAACTTGCGGTGGAACTGGCCGAAGAAAGTAAAAAAGACGCGTGACTGTCGCCAAATATCTCACGGTTTTTAATCTCGGGATCCAAAACACGTTCGTTTACCGCTGGAATTATTTTCTGCGCGCTCTCTTCGGTTTGATTCCGCTCGCCGGCACCGTTTTTCTTTGGCGCGCGATATTCAAGGAACGCGGCGGCAGTCTGCACGGTTACGATTACGGGTCGATGATTTACTATTATCTGCTCATGCTTCTGGTCTCGAACCTCGTCACGCCGACGGAAGACGAATGGCAGATTGCCTCCGACATTCGTGAAGGTCAGATCAATTCTTTTCTCACCAAGCCGATGAGTTATCTCGGTTACCGCTTCAGTATTTTTTTGAGTGGCCGCCTCGTTTTTACGGCCGTCACCATCGTGCCGATTGCCATCATCTTTCTTTATTTTAGGCACTTCATCACGCTGCCCACCGGCCTAACGACTTATTTCTGGTCGCTTCTTTCCCTTTTCATGGCCGCTTTCATTCAATTTTTTATCACCTATTCGCTCGCCATGATGGCTTTTTGGATTCTCGAAATCTCCACGATCGTTTTCATCGTTTATTCATTCGAATATTTTCTTGGCGGCCAAATGTTCCCGATCGACATCATGCCGGTTGCCGTGCAGGAAGTGATGAAATGGCTCCCGTTCTACTACGAACTGTTTTGCCCGATCGCGATTTTCCTCGAACGCTTGCGCGGATTCCAATTGCTGCAGGCGCTCGCGATTCAGGCCGGATGGTTGGTGGTGACTTGGGGCGCCGCGCGCCTGATGTGGAGACGCGGACTCGGCCATTACCAGGCCGTCGGTGGTTGATTATTCGGCAGGCAAATCTGCTTCTTGCCACGCCTTAAAACCACCCGCCATTGAGCGGACGTTTTCATATCCCATCTTTTGCAAACTTTCCGCCGCAAGCGCGGAACGCCCACCGCCGCCGCAATAGCAAATGATCGGCTGTTTCATGTCGGGAATTTTTTCTTCGACTTCAACCTCGAGCATACCGCGGCTCAGATGAATGGCATTCTTTGCGTGAGCTTCGCTCCACTCGTCATCTTCACGCACGTCGATGAGAATGGCAGCGTTGCGATCGATTTCAGTTGCGGCGTCCGCAGGTGTAATTTCCGTGACGTTGCGCTTCGCGCCGGCAACGAGTTTCTGATAACGCGTGGGGTCGGCCATGATCAATGAGCAGGCGAAGCTGCCGGCCCCGCTTGATTTTCGATTTTGCGCTGACGCGCGATGAGCGGGTCGATGTATTGACGCAGTTGCGCACTGCGCTGCGGCCAATTGCCGGAAGGAGCGAGAATTGTTTTATCGCGTTCATTCATGATTTGTGTGAGCGCATCACAAACGGAAAGTGCCGCCTGAAATTGATTGCGCTCGCCTAACGAGGCACGCGTAAATCTTTGGGCAAAGGAATTGCGTAACTGCGCCAGCTCTGTCCGCGGCATGACGACCTTTTGTTCGAGCGGCGCAAATATCCTGTCGTCGTTCGCGGTGACGAAGCTCGACAAATCGCCCGAAGGTATGCCCGCCGGCGTCGGTGTTGGCACAGAAACAGGCGTCTTTTCCTTCTTCTTCTTTTTGGCGCGAGCCCACGCGCTTTGCGAGCCAAGCGGAAGAGTTACCAAAACCGCAAGACAAAGAGAAAAGGCTACTTTTGTTTTCATGATCGAATGACCGACGATGACTTTTTCCAAGGGAGCGGATTAGACAAGTCTAAAGCTAGTAAATGTAACGGTCGGGAAGTTGAAAGGCGTTGCGAATCAATTCGAGCTGTGGGGTCGCGTCTTCAGACAAAATCACTTCAACAACATCAAAGCGAAAAAGAATGTCCGGATTGTCGAGCAACCGCAGCCAGGCGAGGCCGCCCGTCGCAATCCGCTCCCGTTGTTCCCGTCGCAGCGTTTCGAATGGCCGTCCGAAGTCTTCGTTGGCGCGGGTTTTCACCTCGACGAAAACGAGCGTGTCGCGATCGCGACAAACGATATCGATCTCACCGCCACGACGGCCGCGAAAGTTGCGATAGAGAATCTTGTAACCGCGCCGTCGAAGGAAACGACAAGCGAGATCTTCGCCGCGTTTTCCGCGCCGCAGATGCTCCGGCTTAGATTTCGTGGGCGAAATCGAAAAGCGGGTGCGCCACCGGCTCAAACGACCGGCGATGGATTGGGCAGGGTCCGAATTCATGAAGTCTGATCAAGTGCAGCTCGGTTCCGTAACCTTTGTGCTGACTAAAACAATATTCCGGGAAACGCGCGCAGAAATCACGCATCAAAGTATCGCGCGTGACTTTGGCAATCACGCTCGCCGCCGCGATGCTCAGACTGATGCAATCGCCATCGACGATCGCCGTCTGTGGCAACGGAAATGGAAAAACGGGCAGACCATCGATAAGCGCATGATCAGGCGGAGCGTCGATCGCAGCGAGCGCAATCCGCATTGCCTTGTGCGTCGCGCGCAAAATATTGATCTGGTCGATCTCGATCGAATCGATAATGCCAACGGCCCAGGCGATACCATCCCAAGCAATGAGTTCGTGATAAATTTCCTGGCGTAGTTCGGGGACGAGTTGTTTTGAATCCTTTAACTTTCGGTGACGAAATTTTTCCGGGAGCACAACGGCTGCGGCCACAACCGGACCGGCGAGCGCGCCGCGTCCCGCTTCGTCAATTCCCGCGATGCGGGCGACACCGATGCCGCGCAGTTTTTTTTCGTAACGAAAACCGCAGCGCCGATACATCAGTGAATTAATGATCCGGCGATTGATCGAATCAATCGCTAAATCGCGAATTCACTTACTCTCTGACGGCGGTGGCTTCCTTGCCTTTGCGCCCGCGTAGATAATTCAGTTTGGCGCGACGCGCACGGCCCTGCTTTTCCACTTCTACTTTCGCGACGCGTGGGGAATGGATCGGGAAAATTCGCTCGACCCCTTCGCCGTAGGAAATACGGCGCACGGTAAAAGTCTCGTTCAAACCGCGACCTTTGCGGCCGATGACGATGCCGGCAAAAATCTGGATTCGTTCCTTGTCGCCCTCGACGACACGCGTATGCACGCGCACGCCATCACCCACTTTGAATGGCGTTACCTCTTTTTTGAATTGTTCGCGTTCAATCGCGTCGATAATGCTGCTCATAACTGGTCCTTCTCCGCCGCGCTGGCGGGTCGACATTTTCCTTCGGACCGGCGGAAAAAGCAAACGCTTCGCCGTTTCTTTTTTTATGAGTGAAAATCCATGTAAGCTGTGGCTACTTCTCCGCTTCATTTAGCGCCCGTAGCTCAACTGGATAGAGTGACGGCCTCCGAAGCCGTAGGTTGCGCGTTCGAGCCGCGCCGGGCGCACATGTGGCATTTCTCAGTGGGTGCTGTGCCACCATCAAACAACATCGAGCAGTGCCGGCGCGAGTTACGATGCAAAGAAATGAGCGGTCCGACCCCGAGAGAGACAACAGGTCCTCGCGGTGGAAGAAATTTAAAAACGTTGCCTGTATTCTCACTGCGCGCCTGCAAACATAAAAAAAACGCCCGAACCAAAATGATTCGGGCGTTTGCAAAAATTTTACCCCACCGATGCCGTTTAGGTGGATATCCCGTTCCCTTTCGGTAACGGGCGGATAACCGTCGCGAGAGCGTCTGACTTCCAATTAAGGCATGTCATCTTCTCCACTGCGACCAAGCCTCCTTAGTCAATCAAAT
>JBBQFI010000020.1:0-43073 GCA_038321775.1 Chthoniobacterales bacterium
GGGCGACCCGCCATCGCGTACTTTCTGATCTGCGTCTTACTTAACGCCTATTTCGGCGTGCCGCCGAAACCAGCCGGCGAGACGCGTGCGCTACCCAGAAAATGCAGCAACGCTTTTCCCTTCGCTCGATGACCGTCGGGCGGCTAGTCTCTTTGCCATGATTCTCGAACATCCGTTGAGCGACGCGGAGCGCGCTTTTCTCGATCGAGTCGCCGCATTCGCGCGCGACGAAGTGATGCCTCATGCCGACCAATGGGATCACGACGAAAAATTACCACGCGAGATTTTTACGAAAGCCGGTGCGATCGGCATGATGGGAATGGCCGCTCCCAAAGAATACGGCGGCGGCGGCATGAGTTACGTGACGGTGGCGCTCGCGATCAAAGAGCTCGGCAAAGCGTACGCCGCGCTCTCGATGGATATCGCGGCACACAACGCACTCGCGGTTGGTCAGATCAATCAGTTCGGAACCGAAGAGCAGAAGAAAAAATATCTGCCTCGCCTAACGAGTGGCGAATGGATCGGCGCCTGGGCGTTGACGGAACCGAATGCTGGCAGCGATACCGGCGGAATTGAAACGAAAGGACATCAGGATGGCGACGTCTGGCGCGTGAACGGTCTCAAAAAATTCATCACGAGCGGAAGGACGGCGGAATTGATCGTCGTCATGGCAACGACTGGAAAAACTGATGTCGGCAAAAACGAGATCAGCGCGTTCATCATGATGAAAGATCAGGTCACGCCGGTGCGAAAAATTCACACTTACGGCATGCGCGCGAGCGATACGGCAGAATTACGCTTTGAAAATTCAAAAGCGGAATTGCTCGGAGGCCGTGGCCGCGGGCGCGAACAAGCGTTGTCGGTTCTGGATCGCGGACGCATCGGCATCGCAGCGCTCGCGGTCGGCATCGCCGAAGCTGCTTTCGATCGCGCGAATTCCTACGCGAACGAGCGCAAACAATTCGGTCATGCCATTGGCGATTTCCAGGCTATCCAATGGATGCTCGTCGATTCGGCGATGGAACTCGAAGCCGCTGAAGTGATGACAATGCACGCGGCGTATCTGCAGGACCAGGGACAAAACACGACGAAAGAATCCGCCATGGCGAAACTGATGGCATCGGAATCAGCGGTAAAGATTTGCGATCGCGCCATGCAAATTCATGGCGGCTACGGTTACAGCCGCGATTTGCCAATCGAACGTTATTTGCGTGATGCGAAACTTTGCGAGATCGGCGAAGGCACATCGCAAGTGCAACGTCTCGTCATCGCGCGTCACGTTTTGAAAGAAGCGAAGCCGCTCAAGCTTGCGCATCGTGACCGTCCACCCTCAAACAAATAGAAAGAAATCCCACTATGAAACTCCCAATAAGATCACTCACACTTCTCATCGCCATTTTTTTCGCGTGCAACGTCCGGGCTGCCGAAACTGCATCCTGGACCGGCGACTATACCGACAAAAAGTTTATGAATGGCCAGGCTGTTTTTCAACTAACCCTGACACAGGAAAGCAGTCAGTCTGTGAAGATCGGCTTTGATGCCGTTTACAACAACGGACGAGATTGTGCACCGGAAGCGGAAGGAAGGGGTAAAATCGAGGGCAAAGAAAAGTTGAAGTTCACGTTCCAGGACGATCATCGCAATGCCGGCACGGGAACGATCACACGCGCCGGTAATGATGTCATCGTGTCATTGAAAGTGACGCGGATCGCCGATTCAAAATGCGTCGTTTTTTACCGCGAAGACATTCGACTCAAACCAAGCGGAAAAAAGTAGCAACTACACCATCGGGCGAAAACGGCCGACCACTTCCTGCAAGCGGCCGGTGATCTGGCCTAACGAGCAAACTTCGACGGCTTCAATCAAAGTCGGAAAACAGTTTTCACCGCGTTCGACGACATCGACCAGTTTGTCGAGCGCGCGCGTGGATTTCTCCGCGTTCTTTTTCTTGAACTTTTTCAATCGATCAACCTGCAGTTGTTTCTTCGCGCGCGGCGTTCGCACCATTTCCAATTCAGGCATTTCATCCTTGAGATCGGCGTATTTGTTCAACGCGATGATCGGACGCGTGCCATCATAAATTTGTTGTTCGTAGCGATGCGCGGCGTTTTGAATCTGACTGCGCTGATAACGATGTTCGATCGCTGCAAGCACGCCTCCGAGTTCCTCAATCCGGCTAAACTCTTCGAGAATCGCCGCCTCCACCGCGCGCTCGACCGCTTTCATCCCGGGCGAACCGGTCAGCATATTCATGGTGTGTTTGAAGATGCCGGATTCATCGAGCAGGATCGCCTGCCCGTGTGCAGCGAGCCGAATCCATTCTTCACTCGGCGTGGTGAATGGTTCGTCCGCGCTGTTCGAATGACACGAATTTGTGCCGTTCATGTAAGCGAGCATCAGTTCCGCCGCGGTGCGCGTGAGATTATTTTTGAATTCCGCCGCGACTAACGAGCGACCACTCGTCTGTGTGTGCAACTTGAACATCTGGCCTTTGTGACTCGCGCCAAAAACGTCACGCATGCCGATCGCCCAAATGCGACGCGAAACGCGCGCCAGCGCGATGTATTCGACATCGAGACCGCAATCCAAAAAGAAAGAGAGACGCGGCGCGAATTGATCGACCGGAATGCCGCGAGCCGCGAGCATTTCGGCGTAAGCAAAACCGTTCGACACCGTGTAAGCAGCCTGCTGCACCGGCGTCGCGCCCGCTTCACCGATGTGATAGCCGCTGATCGAAACAGGATACCAGCGCGGCATTTCGCGCGTGGTGTACTCGATCATGTCGCAAAGAAAACGAAGCGACGCCTCCGTTGGAAAAATCGTTTCGTTCTGCGCCTGTACTTCTTTGAAAATGTCGGCCTGAATTGTGCCGCGTAGATTCGGGACAACTTTCGGGCCGAATCTTTTTTTCGCGGCGGCGATGTACATCGCCATGATGATTGGCGCCGGGCCGCTGATCGTCATCGACGCGGAGAAACTGGGCGAGCCCATGTCGAAGCCGTCATAAAGACGCACCATGTCTTCGTAGGTATCGATGGCGAGACCGCCCTCGCCGATTTTTCCGAAGACGCCATCCGCATCGCTATCGATTCCGTAAAGCGTCGGACCATCGAACGCCGTGCTCAGTCGCGCGGTGCGTTGATGACCGGTCAAATAATGAAATCGTTTATTCGTGTCCTCCGCCAAGCCGAACCCCGAAAAGAGCCGCGTTGGTTCTTCGGTTTCCTTTGCCTTTGGAGAAGCCGCGTTGCCGTTCTTTCCGTTTTTGCTGTGGCCATTCTTGCCATGGCCATTTTTGCTAAAACTGCCGTCTTCCGGTTCGCGCAACGGTTCGAGATACATCTCGCGATAAGCACCATTGGTGAATGGAAATTCGCCCGGCAAACCTTCGCCTAACAAGTAACGCGCGATCTCGCCCGGCTCATCAATTTCCGGCAACGCCAGTCGCGGCAACTTCAGACCAGTCGGCGCCGTGCCGATCGGCGTCTTCGCTTTCACATCATTCCAACGATCGAGAAGTTTTTGCCCGAACGTATGATCAGCGCGCGCACGTTTTACCTCATCGAGAACAAACCGATTATATTTTTCAACTGCCTCAACAACTTGTCCTAGTTTGCTCATTTCTGTTTCCTCATTGTGGTAGGGACGGACAGCCGGGCCGTCCGATTCGGCGCGCCCGGCGGTCGCGCCCTACCAGATTCATCGATTACCCAATCACAAAGTTCGTCAACGCCCGGATCGCGATGCCGTTTCGCCACCGTCGACAACAATTTCTGGTCGCGTTTATTTTGATCAAGGCGCCGTTCGATTTCCGACAATGCCGTGCGCGCGCGATCCTGATCGCTCTTGTTCACCACGACAAGATCCGCGAGATCGAGCATCACGATTTTTTGTAACTGCAACCGGCTTCCGTAATCCGGGTTCATCACCAAGACCGTTTTTTGCACGAGCTCATTTTCGAAAGGCATCGCTTCCTGCCCTGTGCCGACCGTTTCAATAATGACGTAATCAAAATCGGAATGAGCCAGCAACTCGAGACATTCACCTGTCGCTGGCGACAACCCGCCGGCTTGTCCGCGCGTGGCCATGCTGCGCATGAAGACGCGATCATTTTGCGAATTGATCATGGTCGCGCGGTCGCCGAGCAAAGCGCCCTCGCCCACCACACTCGGATCGTGGGATAAAATCGCGATACACGCTTTCGGTGCGCGACTTAGCAAACGCAGCACAAGCTCGTCGATTAAAGTAGTTTTCCCCGCACCGCCCGGCCCGGTGAAGCCAATCACGCGCGTCTTGCCTAACGACTTTGATTTCTTGCCTTGAGCTTTCTTCGCCTGTTTCCCTTTTCCGTAACGATCTTCAATCTCGGTGAGCGCACGCGCGAGCTGCATATCCGCCGTGGCCTTGCGACGTTTCCGATGCGTATTGCCGTAGTGCTCGCGCACAAAATCCGCCATTTCCGTCAGTGGCGTGCCGGCGAAGAAAATTTTGTCGACGCCACTTCGTCGCATCGCCTTTTCATCCGCACGCGTAATGGTGCCGCCGCCGCCGCCGAAGAGTTTGATGTCGTCCGCACCGCGTTTGCGCAACGCTTTTGCGACCTCGGCAAAAAATTCGACGTGACCGCCGTTGTAACTGGAAATCCCGACTGCGCCGACATCTTCCTGAATTGCCGTCCGCACGATATCTTCGACCGAGCGATGATATCCGAGATAAACGACTTCGATCCCGTGCCGGATAAATTCGAGATTGATCGTATTGATGGCGCTGTCGTGTCCATCGCAAATCGGAACAGCGGTAAGAATGCGAACTGGTGAAGCCATGCGAGCGAGAAACCTAACGTTAATCGTTTGGCGGGCAATCCGATTCCAGCCTAAAATCGCACGATGAACGATCCTCTCGATTTTTCCGGCAAGGTTGTGCTCGTTACCGGCAGCTCACGCGGAATCGGCGCGGAGATGATAAAAGCCTTCGAAAACCGCGGCGCGAATTGTGTCGTTAACTACATTTCCGATTCCAACGGCCAGAACAAAACCGATGCGGAAACTGTCGCGAAAGAATTGAAAGAACCGCTCGTGATCGACTGCGACGTAACCAATTCCGAGCAGGCCGAGTCGATGATGAAACAAATTTCCGAGAAGTTCGGTGGGCTCGACATTCTGGTAAACAATTCCGGAATCATTCGCGATCGCACGATCAAAAAATTAACGCTGGAAGAATTCGAAAGCGTCGTACGCGTGAATCTTGCCGGCACATTTAATGTCACGCAAAAAGCCGCGGCTGTTTTGCGTAAAGACGGACGCATCATCAACCTGTCGTCCGTCAGCGGACAAATGGGATTGTTCGGCCAGGCGAATTATTCGTCGAGCAAAGCCGCGATCATTGCCCTAACGAAAGTTTCCGCGCGCGAATTTGCGCGACAAAATATCACCGTGAATGCGATCGCGCCGGGCTTCATCGATGTCGGCATGAGCAAAGGCATGCCGGATGAAGTCACGGAGAATTTCAAAAAACAAATCCCGCTAGGCCGTCTCGGGGACGTGAATGAGATTGTAAACGCTGCACTTTTCCTCGCCTCGCCCATGGCGAGTTACATCACCGGCCACGTCTTGAACGTGAACGGCGGCTATTACATGGGCTGAACGTCGCGATTTCTTTTTCGCGCATTTTCGCATGAGGCGACGTGCGATATCTTAATGCATGCCGCTCTTTTCCATTCTCGATCTGTGCCCGGTCGTCGAAGGCGGCACGGCCGCGCAGGCGTTTCGCAATGCGGTTGATCTCGCACAACACGCGGAACAATGGGGCTATCACCGTTACTGGCTGGCCGAGCATCACAATTTGCCCGGGATCGCCAGTGCGGCGACATCGGTGGTTATTGGACACATCGCTGAAGCGACAAAAAAAATGCGCGTCGGTGCGGGCGGAATCATGCTGCCGAATCATGCCCCGCTTGCGATCGCCGAACAGTTTGGCACCCTCGAATCGCTTTACCCGGGCCGGATCGATCTTGGTTTGGGGCGCGCGCCCGGTAGCGATCAACTGACAGCGCGCGCGTTACGCCGATACGTTGGCGGCACCGGTGACGATTTTCCGGAGCAGCTGATGGAACTGCAATCGTACTTCCAGCCGGTCGGCCCCGGCCAACGGCTCCGCGCGGTTCCCGGCGCAGGTCTTCATTTGCCAATTTATCTGCTCGGTTCGAGCGATTTCAGTGCGCGTCTCGCCGCGGAATTAGGTTTGCCTTTCGCCTTCGCGTCGCATTTCGCGCCGGATTATCTGCAGGTCGCGCTCGAAATTTATCGGCGCGAATTCAAACCGTCGGCAGAATTGGAAAAACCGTACGCGATTGTCGGTGCCGGTCTTTACGCCGCCGAGAGCGATGAAGACGCGCGACGTCTTTTTACTTCAGCGCAATTACAAACCTTGAGCCTTATTCGCGGAGTTCCGGGTAAATTACCGCAGCCTAACGAGAAGATAGACGATCTTTGGAGCACCGCAGAACGCGAGGCAATCGCGCATCGCACTCGTTACGCCGCAGTCGGCTCGCGCGACACCATCCGGCGTAAATTCGAGGAAATCATCGAAGAAACGAACGCAGACGAAATCATTGTCACTGCGCAGATTTTTGATCATGCCGCGCGATTGCGTTCGTTTGAGATTGGCGCGGACGTTGCAAAGCAGATCGCTGCGTGACCAAACAATCATCGAATCGGACGATTGGATTGCCGTTAAATTCGTCCCAAAGTCGGACCGCAAAATCCCGTTTACGCGACATCGAGCGGGACGTGAATTTTTTGCGTTTGGTTGTAACTGACAACCGAACAACGAGTTCTGAGGGACCATCTCGTTGTGGCATGACGCTTGCATATGCTGTGTGCGCGACCAATTTCGGTTCGCATCCGGAACCCACATGAATCTACGTTTTGCATTCCTCTTTATCGCCAGCTGCATTTTTATTTTAACTGCGAGCGGACAAAGCCCTGCACCGCCCCCGACCGTTGACGATCTCGTCGCCAAAAACATCGAGGCCAAGGGAGGCGCGGCCGCGCTCAAAGGCATTCAGACGATTCGATTTGAAGGACGACTCGTCGCGAATCAAGGACAGCTCCAGCTGACTTACACTCAAGTTAAAAAGCGCCCCGGAAAGGTGCGCACCGATGCGGTTCTCCAGGGAATGGTGTTGGTGCAGGCGTACGATGGCGCAGGCGGTTGGAAAATTTATCCGTTCCAAGGGCGCAAAGACCCCGAAAAAATATCGGCGGATGAAGCGAAGTCGATGGTCGAGGACGCAGAGATCGGCGGACCATTGGAAGATTGGAAAGCGCAAGGCAAGACCTTGACCTACCTCGGCACGGAAGACGTCGAAGGCACGGCCGCGCATAAAATAAAAGTCGTCCGCAAAAATGGCGATGTGAGTTTCGTCTATTTGGATCCGGATCACTTTCTCGAAATCCGAGTACTCGATCAGCGCGTCGAACAGGGCGCAAAAGTGGAGGTTGAGACCGATCTTGGTGATTACGAAAAAATCAATGGCGTCTACCTCCCGTTCTCGATCGAAGCGGGAAGCAAAGGCTCACCCGATAAACAAAAAATCATTCTCGAAAAAGGCGAAGCCAACATCGCGGTCGATGACGCCATTTTTAATTTCCCAAAAACTGCGGCGAAATAATTCCCTCACTCATGATCATGCGCTTTCTCAATCCTCTCCTCTTCATCTCCTTTGTGTTCGTTGGTGCCGTCGCGGGCGAACAACAGGCGGCTTACAGTTCGGCTACCATTTCCGGTCTCGCTGCGCGCAACATTGGCTCCGCCACGATGAGCGGGCGCGTCGCGGCAATCGCAGCAACACGCGAACCCTCGGGCAAGCTTACGATTTTCGTAGGCGCAGCCACTGGCGGCGTTTGGAAATCGGAAGATAGCGGCACGATCTTTCGGCCGATTTTCGACGAACAGCCTGTCCAATCGATCGGCGCAATCGCGCTCGACCCGAAGAATTCGAAGAATGTCTGGGTTGGAACCGGCGAGCCGTGGACGCGCAATAGCGTTTCGATCGGCGAAGGAATTTATAAATCGAACGACGGCGGCGAAACCTGGAACAAGGCTGGGTTACCCAACTCCGAACGCATTTCGCAGATCATCGTTAGTCCGGAAAACAGCGACACGGTTTACGTCGCGGCGCCCGGCGCACTCTGGAGCGATTCTTCCGATCGCGGTCTTTACAAAACAACCGACGGCGGGAAAACGTGGAATCTCATTCTTAAAGGTTCCAACCTTTCCACGGGCGCATCGACCATTGCGATGGACCCGACGAATCCGAATATCATTTTCGCCGGCCTCTGGGATTTCCGGCGCAAAGGCTGGACGTTTCGTTCCGGCGGCGATGGACCAGATGCGATTTCCGGCAGCGGCCTTTTCCGTTCGCCGGACGGCGGCAAGAGCTGGAAGGAAATTACTCCTGAAACAAATAAGGGATTTCCGAAAAAACCATACGGTCGGCTCGCCGTCGCGATCGCACCTTCGAATCCGAAACGCGTCTACGCATTTGTCGAATCGACCGACAGTGCGCTATTTGTTTCCGATGATGGCGGGCAGACGTGGGCTGAGCGCGACAAAAGCACCTGGATGGTCTGGCGTCCGTTTTATTTTGCCAATCTGACGGTCGATCCAAAAAATCCGGATCGCATTTTCAAAACCGACGGCGCACTGATCCTGAGTGAAGATGGCGGAAAGAGCTTCGCCACCATCGGCGGTTTCAACGGCGCGCATGGCGACGTGCACGCGGTTTGGATCGATCCGAGCAACCCGCAGACGGTTATTTCCGGTGACGATGGCGGGATCTGGTATGCCTACGATGGCGGTAACAAATGGTGGAAGGCCAATAATCTTCCGATCTCACAATTCTATCATGTGAGTGTCGACGACGTGGATCCGTATCAGGTCTACGGCGGCTTGCAGGATAACGCCTGCTGGATCGGTCAGTCCGAATATCCCGGCGGCATCACGAATGCGCAGTGGGAAAATATTTATAATGGCGACGGCTTTTCCACTTTCGTCGATCCGGCGGATGCCGATTACGTTTACGCGGAATATCAGGGCGGATTTGTCGGGCGCGTTAACCGACACACGCACGAAACGCGTATTATTCAGCCGAAAGCAAACTACAAAGAAAAGCTGCGCTTCAATTGGAACACGTCGCTGGTTCCTTCGCCTAACGAGAAGGGAACGATTTACATCGGCGCGCAGTTTCTGTTTCGCTCTCGCGACCATGGACAAAGCTGGGAGCGAATTTCTCCCGACCTGACGACGAACGATCCCGAAAAACAAAAGCAGGAAAAATCCGGCGGAGTGACGATCGATAATTCGGCGGCGGAAATGTACACCACCATTTATTCGATCAGCGAATCGCCCAAGGACAAAATGCTGATCTGGTGCGGAACGGACGACGGCAATCTTCAGCTCACGCGCGATGGCGGCAAAACTTGGAACAACGTCATCGGCAACGTGCCGGGACTGCCGAAAAACTCATGGGTCAATTGGGTACAGGCGAGCAACTTTGAGCCCGGCACTGCGTACGCCGCTTTCGATCGCCACACCTTCGGCGATTTCGCACCTTATGTTTATAAGACGACGGATTACGGCCAAACTTGGACGCCGCTCGTTGCGCCGCGGGATGTGAAGGGAATTCGCGGTTTCGCGCACGTCATCAAGGAAGATCTCGTGCAGCCGAATCTGTTATTCCTCGGGACTGAGTTTGGACTTTATGTTTCGATCGATGGCGGCAAAGAGTGGGCGCAATATAAAGGCAGCCGTTTTCCGGCAGTTCCCGTACGCGATTTCGCCATCCAACCGCGCACGAACGATCTCGTCCTCGCGACGCACGGCCGCGGCATTTGGATTATCGACGACATCACTCCGTGGCGCTTGCTCACGCCAGATCTCCTGACCAAGGAAGCCGATTTTGTTTCCGCGCGCCCAGTGCAGCAGCAACGCATCGAGGCCAATGGCGGATGGCCTAACGGGGCGGCTGTTTACACGGGCGATAATCCGCCCGATGCCGCGATCATCACTTACTATCAAAAATCGCGTCACCTCTTCGGCAAACTGAAGATTGAAGTCCTCGATGCAAACGGCCGCGTAGTCGACGATTTGCCCGCGAGCAAACGTCCCGGACTTAACCGCGTAAACTGGAGCATGCACATGAAGCCGCCGCGGGTACCGCCGGGCGCGCAGATTGCCTACGCGGGAATTACTGGACCGCGTTTGCTGCCGGGGATTTATACGGTGCGCATGACGAAAGATGGCAAACCGTACGAGAGCAAATTGACCATCGGCCTCGATCGCCGCGCCAAGTTTAGCGAAGCCGATCGCAAAGCTCAGCACGATGCGGCAATGAAAGCGTATAATCTCTTTGGCGAAGAGAGCACGCTGATGGATCGCATTCTCGCTCTGCGAACCGGCCTCGCGAAAAGCAGCGGCGCGTTGCCGGACGGCGATGCCGTTCGTAAAAGCGTGAAAGACTTCGATGGCAAAGTCGACGCAGTGCGCAAACAAATCGTGGCCACGACTGAAGGCGGCGCGATTACCGGCGAGGAACGCATACGCGAACACACCGATTATCTCTACGGAGCAATCCTGAGTTATGAGGGCAAACCCGCTGATTACCAGATCGCGCGGATCGATTCCCTGAAACGGGAATTAAGCGACGCGGAAAAGGATTTTGAGCAATTGCTCACACAAGAACTGCCGAAGTTGAATGAGGAACTCAAAACGAAGGGGCAGCAACCGGTGGCAACACCGACGGCTACCGTCGCAGATGTCGATAATGTTGTTGGCGGTGGTGGACCGCTCAACGGCGCGATCGATCGTGATGCGATCAGTTTCCAAGCGACTCCTCCGGCGAACTTTCGGCTTCTTCATTGATAATCTTTTAGAGCGAGCGGTATCGAGCAGAAGGTCACCGCTCTTCGAACTTTGTGTCCTGTTCGTTAGGCCACCTGATCTTCTGTCGCGAGGCCAAACTGGCGAGGTCACTACACCCGTCTTACGGCACGTGAGATGCTTGTATCTCATGCATGCACTTTGGATGGCACAGAGCAGGAGCGGCAAAAACCAATCCCGCGAACTCATCGCACACTTCGCTCAAATCGGTCGAGCGCAGTCAGCCGAAACAAGCGCATCCTGAGATTCACGCTTACATCGTGATCCGCGATCGATTGCTGGGGGAGGCTGAAGAAATCCCCAGTACCTCAACACTTCATCGAGCGACCATTGCTAACGACGTCGTGGAAATTTTCCTGCAGCCTTCGAAGAAGCCTTACGAGGCTCAATATTTGCCGGAAGACGAGGCGCTCGAGGAACGCGAACGTTGCTTGAAGGTCAAGAACCGCATCGCAGATTTGCGGGGAAAAATCGCCACGCCTTCCGCCGGTACTGTGCAAAAAGCCGGAAGATCGCCTCTTTTGGGCGCTCGAATAATCGGGGCAACACCGGCTTAATTCCGGTCTGGCACTTCGCGAGTCTTAGTCCCGACCCCAGATCATGGCGACGGAAGTCGTTAGGCTACCGCCCATGTTAAAAGTCAGGAATTTCTTTACGTTTTCGATCTGTCGCGCATTGGCCTGATTCGTCAGCTGCTGATAGGCATCGAAAACCTGACGCACACCAGTCGCGCCGACTGGATGCCCGTCGCCGATCAAACCGCCGCCGGTATTAACCGGGATTTCGAAATTAGCTTTGCCGCGCAAATGTTCGCCGCGCACTTGCGGCAACGCGGTTGCGCCGGTCATGGCGAGTTCCGCACCTTTACCCGGTTCGGCCAACCCAAGAATTTCGTAGGCAACAATCTCGGTAATCGAGAAACAGTCGTGCACTTCCGCGCCCTGAATATCGCGCGGCTTGGCGTTTGCCATTTTGAAGGCGTTTTGCGCCGCGAGTTTCGCGGTCGAAAATGTTGGCGCATCTTTTTTCTCGAGCGCGAGATAATCGGTTGAATGCCCGAAACCGAGCAGGCGTGCCATCTTCGATTTGTCGCGGCCGAGCTTTTCCAGATAGCGACCGGAGCAGAGAACAAGCGAGGCCGCACCGTCCGTGATCTGCGAACAATCGGAAACTTTCAGCGGCGGCGCGACACTCGGATTTTTATCCGAAACTTGCGATGCGCTGTCGTAAGTGAGATCGGCGTCGCGCATCTGCGCGAGCGGATTCAAACGCGCGTGCGCATAATTTTTGTACGCAACCTGAGCGAGCGCTTCTTTGGCGTCGCCATATTTCTCGATATAAATCTGCGCGATCTTCCCGAACAATTTCGGGAACATGAAGTCACCATATTCCGGTTTTTCGATGTGATAATCGGCTGCAGCGCCAAGAACATCGGAGCCATCGAGCGACGACATTGTCTTCTGCTGTTCCGCTCCCACAACGAGCACGACGTCGTAAAATCCGCCCATGATCCATTGCGCGCCGAGCAGAACGGAAAGCGCGCCGGAAGCGCAGGCAGCCTCCGTGTGCATCGTTGGAATGCCGCGCAATTTTGGATCGACCTCGGGCAGAAACGCGCCGAGATGCAGTTGCTTGGTGAATTGACCGGCATTGAAATTGCCGACGGTTCCCGCCTGAATTTCACCCGCGTCGATTTTCGCATCAGCAATCGACTTGCGTCCGACTTCCGTGATGAGGTCGCGGATCGTTTTGCCTTCTTTCTTGAGATTACGCTTAAAATCGGTGCGGCTTCCGCCGAGGATGTAAACTTCGTTCATACATTTAGAATCTACTTAATCCTTAGCGATCAACAACCGCACGCCGCGACTAATGAAATGTGGGAGCGGCCTCAGTGCCGCGACAGCGCTGATTGGTCGGGACACTAAGGTCCCTCCCACATTAGACGCGGTGGGAACTCAACCACCAAAGGCATTAATTCCTGTGACGTCCTGGCCGATGACCAACGTGTGAATGTCATGCGTACCTTCGTAGGTGTAGACCGCCTCGAGATTCATGAGATGTCGGATCGGTGAGTAGCGATCGGTGATTCCAACTGCGCCCAGGATATCGCGGGCCTTGCGCGCACATTCCATCGCCATCCAGACATTGTTTCGCTTCGCCAAAGAAATTTGCGCTGGACGAATGTTGCCTGCCTCTATCATGCGCGTGAGACGCAACGCGAGCAGTTGCGCCTTCGTAATTTCCTGCACCATCCAGACAAGTTTTTCCTGCACGAGTTGGAAGCCGGCGATTGGTCGGCCGAATTGCTCACGCGATTTGGAATATGCGAGCGCCGTTTCATAGCAATCGATCGCCGCACCAATCACACCCCACGCCACACCCACGCGTGCCTGGGAAAGACACGACAATGGCGCGCGTAATCCGCTCGCCTTGGGCAATCGATTCTCCGCTGGAATGCGACAATTCTCGAACCAGCATTCCGATGTGCGCGACATTCTGAGGCTAAATTTCCCTTCGATATCCTGCGCGCGAAATCCGGGCGCATCTTTCTCGACGATGAATCCGCCCACGTGTCCATCGTCGTCTTTTGCCCACACCACTTTCACATCGGCGATCGACGCGTTCCCAATCCAGCATTTGCTGCCGTTCAAGACATAATGCTCGCCATCGCGTTTCGCGCGCGTCTCCATTCCGCCAGGATCCGAACCGTGTTCGTGTTCCGTTAGCGCGAAACAGCCAACGCGTTCGCCCGAGACGAGTCCAGGCAACCAGCGCTTTTTTTGCTCGGGCGTTCCAAAGGAATGAATCGCATAAATAGCAAGCGCGCCTTGCACCGACGCCTGCGAACGCAGGCCCGAGTCCGCTCGTTCCAACTCCTCCATGATGAGTCCGTATGCGGTGTAACTCAGTCCGGCGCCGCCATGCCCTTTCAAGTGCGGCGCAAAAAACCCCAACGCGCCCATGCGCGCAGTGAGGTGTTCCGGAAATTTTGCAGCGCGATGACAGGCCACGACCTCGGACATCACTTCCTCCTGCACAAAACACCGCGCCCGATCGCGGGCTGCGCGCTCTTCGTCTGTGAGAAGTTCTTCGATCCCGTAATAATCCAGCGAGTTCATGCGGTGCGGTTGATTAATGCCTAAGCTTTTCCTCAGCGCGATATTTTTTTAGAATTCTACTCCACAAAGCGCTTGGAAAGTTGGTTAGGATCGTGGAAATAGCAGCCGGTCATGGCACGACTTCACGAGTATCAAGGTAAGGCCATTCTCGCCGCCAACGGATTTAAGATCCCGCGTGGCCGCGCGGTTTTTTCTGCTCAGGAAGCCGTGGCCGCTGCCAAGGAACTCGGCGGCGAAGTTGTGATCAAGATTCAAGCCTGGACTACGGGGCGCGCCGGTATTGGCGGCGTCGCCTTCGCGAAAAAACCTGATGACATTCGCGCGCACGCAGGTCGCATGCTGGCGATGAAAGTTGGGCAGTTTCCCGTCGAGGCCGTGTTGGTGGAAGAAAAGATCGATATCGATCGGGAATTTTTTCTATCATTCGCCATCGATGACGCGGCTCGCGCACCGGTAATTATTTTTGCTACTGGCGGCGGCAGTGGAATCGAAGAACGCGCAGCCTCGACTCGGCGCATTCTTTGCGATGTGACGCGCGGACCATTGGATTCCGCGGTCGGAGAAGCTGTCGCTTCATGCGGCCTTTCATCGAAACACGCCGCGCAACTAAGCGAATCCATCAAAAAATTATTTACTGCCGCGCGCAGTGTTGAGGCCCGATCGCTTGAGATCAATCCATTGGTCCTCACCAAGGGTGGTGAGTTCGTCGCCGCCGATTGCCGTATCACAATTGATGATTATGCCGTGGCGCGGCATCCGGAGTTGAAAATCGAAATCGCGCGCGAATTCGATCATCCGCCAACCGCGTTGGAGCGCGTTGCCTATGCCGCGGAACAGAACGATCACCGCGGCACGTTTTATTTTGCGCAATTAGCCACCGCAGCGGCGAAAGATTCAAAAGGTCTGGTTGGTTTTCACGGCGCGGGCGGCGGAGGATCGATGATGTCGATGGATGCGATCGTGAATGCCGGATTCACCATCGCAAATTTTACCGACACGAGCGGCAATCCTTCTGCATCGAAGGTGTATCGTGCGAGCCGCATTATTTTGGCCCAGCCCGACTTGGTTGGGTATTTCGGCTCGGGGTCCGGCGTGGCGAGCCAGGAACAATACTGGTCCGCCTACGGACTAGCGAAAGCGTTTTGGGAACTCGATCTCGACATTCCCGCAGTGATTCGTTTGGGCGGCAACACCGAAGATCGTGCCGTGGATATCTTGCGGCGCATGTCGAAGCTGTTGCGCGCACCCGTCGAGGGATATCGCAAGACCGATCCTCCGGCGATGATCGCCGAGCGTTTCGCGGAATTGGTCACGAGCGCTAAAGGAACGAAGTGGAAACCGCGTGCTCCACGGTTGCCTAAATTCGTCGAAGATAAATCGGCGATCAATCTTCCGGTTAAAGGTGGTCGCGTTTGGATTGATACTGCGCAGTGGCCGCAGATTGGCCGCGCGGTCGAGACGCACTCGGGCGGATTAATCGCGGATCGTGCGGGCGCGCCAGCAACGTCGTTGCCTAACGAGGAATTCGCCAACAAAGATTCCGAGTTGCTCGCGTGCGATGTCGAATGTCGGCTTGCCGGAGTCGAAGGATTTTACCTCGAACTCGATATTCCTGGATTGGGCGAAGCGATGGAAGGCACGCGCTAGATGGCAATTTTAATCGACGAAACAAAGCGCGTTCTCGTGCAAGGAATCACGGGACGCGAGGGCCAGGCGCGCACGCGTTTAATGCGTGAGTACGGAACGAATGTTGTTGCGGGCGTTACGCCGGGAAAAGGTGGACAGACTGTTCTGGGCGTGCCTGTATTCAACACGCCGCAGGACGCTGTGCATTCGTTAGGCAACATCGACATCTCCGTTCTTTTTGTTCCTGCAGCTGGTGTGAAGGACGCGGCTATTTCCGCGATTGAGGCGGGAATTAAACTCACGGTGCTCGTGCCCGATCGCGTACCGGTTTGGGATGCGATGGAAATCGCCGCGGCAGCGAAGGCGAACGGCGCGATGTTTGTCGGACCGAATACGCTCGGCGTGTTGAGTCCTGGTAAAGCGGTGGTCGGCATGATCGGCGGTCGCGCGGAAAGCGCGCGGCAATGGTTTAAGCCCGGCATTCCAACTGGTGTTGGCGTGATCAGTCGCTCCGGCGGCATGGCCTCGAGCACCGGTTACTATCTGGGACAAGCGGGCGTGCGCATTTCAACCATCGCGCACATCGGTGGTGATGCAGTTCTTGGAATTCGCATCCCGGATGCGGCGCTGATGTTCGAAGCCGACCCGCTCACGGAAGCGATTGTGATTTTTGGTGAAATTGGTTCGTCGCAAGAAGAGGAATTAGCCCAACTGATTCGCGATCGAAAAGTCACCAAGCCGGTGATCGCATACATCGGCGGCAAGGCGGCGCGCGAAGGGACGCGCTTCAGTCATGCGGGCGCGATCATCGAAGGTGGTCGCGGGACGCATGTTGGAAAAGTGAAGGCTTTGCGCGAGGCTGACGCGACTGTTGTCGATGCGTTTGGGGAATTGCCGAGTGCGGTTGTTGATATTCTTAAACGCATAAATGGAAAAAGTCTCATGAGTGAAACCGACAAGAACGCCGTTTGGAATACAGCGGTAACTCGGATCGAACCAAATCGAGTCGCGGTGCGCGGATACGACATCGCCGATCTCATGGGACGCGCGTCGTTCGGCGCGACTGTTTATTTAATTCTCACCGGCGAATTACCGTCGCTCGCGATCGGAAAATTGATGGATGGGATTTTAGTTTCGTCGATAGATCATGGCGCCACGCCGCCGAGTGCGTTATCCGCGCGAACGGTCGCATCCACCGGCGCTTCGTTGAGTGCAGCCGTCGGGGCCGGCATCATGTCGATCAACCGTCATCACGGCGGCGCGATTGAAGATTGCGCGAGGCAATTAAAAAAAATCGCGGATCTCGCGGTGAATGAATCCATTTCGATGGATGAAGCCGTCGCACGAACGCTCGCAACCATGAAAGAGGCTGGCAATCGCATGCCTGGATTCGGGCATCGTTATCACACGAAGGATCCTCGCACGTCGCGGCTGTTCGAGCTGGCGCGAGAAGCTGGCGTGGATGGCGTGCACATGAAAGCAGCGCGGGCCGTCGAAAAATCCTTTGCCGACGCAAAGAAAGCGTTGCCGATCAATGTCGATGGCGCCATCGGTGCAATCCTTGCCGATTTAGGAATGAACCCCGCGGCTTTCAATGGAATTTTTATGATCGCGAGAACGCCCGGCCTTGTCGCGCACGTGATTGAAGAGCAGACGCGCGAGAAACCGATGCGCCGCATCGACCCGGTCAAGCACGGCTACGACGGACCGGCTCCGAAGAATTTATCGAAGGAATAATATTCAAACGGAGGACAAGCGGTATGGCGGAAGAAAAAATCCTGACGAAACACCCATTGGGCAAAAGCGGAAAGAATATCGACAGGCAAAAATACGAAACCCTCAAGAAAGCGATCCTGTCCGCCCTGCAAAAAAAAGAACTCACTCACACCGAATTATTCACGCAACTGAACAAGGCCTTGAAAAGTAAATTTTCAGGGAACATCAGTTGGTACGGAGAAACCGTTAAACTCGATTTAGAAGCGAGAAAAATTATCCAAAGAACTTCAGCAAAACCTTCGAAATACCGTGTGAAATGACCACCATGACAACAACGCAACGAAATTACGGCGTCAAAGAAATCGCGGAACTTTTTCCCAGCCTGATGAAGATCAAGGACGAGTCGCTCCGCGAAAAAGTAGCGGCCGTGTGGAACGAAGCGATCACCACCGGTTGCGGCGGCAAGGGCTGGACCTTCGAAGAACTTCGTGCGGTCAAGTTCACGCTCCTGGCTGGCGATATCGACATGAGATTCGTCGAGCATCTCAACTCATGCGCGCTGCAGTGCATCGCGATCGCGGATGTGCTCGAAAGCTCGTTCACCTGCAACATTCCGATCCAGCGCGATTACCTGATTGCCGGATCGTTACTCGCTGATGTCGGTAAACCGTTGGAGTTCGATAAAGACGCGTCCGGCAACGTGATTCAAGGAACTTTTGGCCAGCAACTGCGCCATCCGTTTAGCGGCGTCGCGCTCGCCTACAAGCACGGCATTCCCGGCGAAGTGATGCACATGATCGCGACGCACAGCCACGAAGGCGACAAGGTCGAACGTTCGATCGAGTCGATCATTTTTCATCACGCCGATTTCGTGGATTTCGACATTGCCAAGGTTCTTGGCAAGCGCGCCGCGAAGAAGTAATTATTTCTGAAGGAGAATTGTTATGGGCATTACGCTCGTTGAGAAAATTGCGGCGCGGCACGCTGATGGTCTCCCAAAGGGGGCGATCGTGCGCGCGGGAGATTTTGTTTCGATTCGGCCGCGTCATGTGATGACGCATGACAACACCGGCGCGGTGATTCCGAAATTCAAGCAGATCGGCGCAACGAAGATTGCGGATCCCGCGCAACCGGTCTTCGCGATCGATCACGATATTCAAAATGTGACGCCGAAGAATTTGGAGAAGTACGCGAAGATTGAAGCATTCGCGCGCGATCACGGGATCGATTTTTACCCCGCTGGTACCGGCATCTCGCACCAGGTCATGGTGGAACAGGGATACGTTGTTCCGGGGGCTTTAGTGGTGGCGAGCGATTCGCATTCGAATTTGTACGGCGCCGTCGCAGCGCTCGGCACGCCTGTTGTGCGAACCGACGCGGCGAGTATTTGGGCAACCGGCATGACCTGGTGGCAGGTTCCAAAAGTCGCCAAGATGATTTTGAAAGGAAATCTTTCGCCCGGCGTCACCGGCAAGGATGTGATCATCGCGTTATGCGGACTCTTCAACAAAGATGAGGTGCTCAATCATGCGGTTGAGTTTTTAGGCGATGGCATGCCGAATCTCGGGATGTCGTCGCGCATGACCATCGCCAACATGACGACCGAATGGGGCGCGCTCGCGGGTGTATTCCCGTTCGATGAAGTGACGGTGGATTATTTGCGGTCGCGAGTGCACGCGTTCACCAATCCCGCTCGTCCGGGAACGCGCGGTCCAAAAAGTCGTTCCGGTTACAGCAACGCCGACATCGATGTTTGGTGGAAGAATCGGAGCGAACTGACGGCCGATGCTGACGCCGAATATGCGATCGAGCTCGAACTCGATCTCGCGACGGTGGTGCCGCACGTTTCTGGGCCTAACGAGGTGAAAACGATGGTGTCGCTGCCGGAAATGCAACGGAAGCATGTGCCCATTCAAAAGGCGTATTTGCTCTCTTGTGTGAATGCGCGCTTTGATGATTTGCACGACGCGGCCGAAGTGGTGCGCACTCGCGGCGGACGTGTGGCCGAAGGCGTTGAGTTTTATTTGGCGGCGGCTAGCGCGGAAGTGCAGGCGAAGTCAGAATCCGCTGGTGATTGGAACACTTTAGTGGACGCGGGTGCCATTCCGTTGCCACCGGGTTGCGGGACATGCATTGGCCTCGGTCGCGGATTGGTTGGCAAAGGTGAAGTCGCGATCAGCGCGACGAATCGCAATTTCAAAGGACGGATGGGCGATCCGGATTCGCAGGTTTATTTGGGTTCGCCCGCAGTGGTCGCGGCCAGCGCGCTCGCCGGATTTATTTGCGCACCGCAAACATTTTCGGAGCAACCTGCCGGCACCGCAATTCGTCGCGCTCAAAGCAAACCGCTGTCCGATGTTTCGGTAGAAATCATCGATGGATTTCCGCCGAGTGTCCGCGGTCGTGTTCTCTTCGTCGACAAAGACAATCTGAACACGGACGGCATTTACGCCGGCAAACACACTTATCGCGATGACATGACGCCGGAGCAGATGGCGGAGGTAACGTTTGAAAATTACGATCCGAATTTCAACACGCTCTTTCAAAAAGGCGACGTCGTTGTGGGAGGATTAAATTTTGGCACCGGATCGAGTCGCGAACAGGCAGCGACGGCGTTGAAGTTCAAAGGGATTCCGTGCGTGATCGCGAGCAGTTTTTCCGAAACCTACAAACGCAACGCGTTCAACAACGGCTTCGTCGTTTTCGAATGTCCTGAGTTAGTGACGCACTTACGCGCCAGCCTAACGAATCGCACCCCGACAACTGTCGCTCCGGAAATAACAATTGATTACGGCAAATCCGTTCTGACCATTAATGGAAAGTCATTCCCTTTCCCGCCGCTTAGTCCTGCCGCTCAGGAATTAATTGTCGCCGGCGGAGCCGAAAATCTGGTCGCCAGTCGATTGCGCGCGAAGGCGTAGTTTCGAACTGGTCGCAATTTGCGGCCGCATCAAAACCTAATTCGCGGTCAGGGCGAGAATCCGATTTGGCGACGTGCAGGTTCGGGCAACGGGAGCAGCAACGGCTGCAATTTTTGATAGATATCGCGCAGAGCGGTGTCGTGCAGTAGCAGTGCTTGATCTATTTCGGCGAGACGTTTTAAAATCAGTGCGTTGGCGGCGATCTTTTCTCGGAGTTCAATGAACGCGCGGATTACATAAACGCTCATCGCGTTAGCGCGATCGCTTCGCAAAATGTTCGCTACCTGAAGCGCGCCATGTTCTGTGAATGCCCATGGGCGATATTTTCGGTGCTGACCCCGGCCACGCTTTAAGGTCGCATTTTGCGACCTCAAAGCAGCAGCTGTCTCTTCCGAGGTAAGCTGAAACGCAAAATCCTTGGGAAAGCGTTTCATATTACGACGGAATTGTTCGTTCAGACGCTTCGTCGACACGCCGTACACGCGAGCAAGATCGACATCGAGGGCCACTTTCTTATCGCGGATCGTGAGAATCTGGAGACTGGGGTTTTGCTACTCATCTTTTCCTGATTAGCACCACTCAGTTATCATTTTCTTCCCTGTGGGAGTCGAGAAATATCCGGTGCCAAATAGACCCAATCGGCGAATCCGACAGCCTCTACTTGCGGGCCGCGTCACTCCTCGATAAAGTCGCGACCCTATGGCTAAATATAAAATCGCGTGGATGCCCGGTGACGGCGTGGGCAATGATGTCATGGAAGCAGCGCGCATCGTGTTGGATCGTTTGAAACTCGATGCCGAATATGTTCCTTGCGACATCGGCTGGGATTTTTGGTGCAAGGAAGGAAACGCACTTCCCGATCGCACAGTCAAAGCTTTGAAGGAAACCACGTGCGGGCTCTTCGGCGCGATCACGAGCAAGCCGCAAAGTGAAGCGAAGGATGAATTGATTCCTGAGTTGAAGGACAAAGGGCTGGTCTACTTCTCGCCCATCGTGAAGCTGCGCCAGATGTTCAACCTGCATACCAACATGCGGCCGTGCAAAAGTTACGCCGGTAATCCGCTGAATTTTCGCGGCAATAAGATCACGAATCCGAGCGGCGAAGATGTCGTGATCGATCAGGTCGTCTTTCGTGAAAATACCGAAGGCATGTACGGCGGCGTCGAGTTCTTTCCGCTGCCGGAAGCGGTTTACACGGCGTTGTGTGCCAATCCGAAGATGAAGCCGTGGAAGGAAAAGGCGGGCCTTGAGAACATCGCGCTCTCCACCCGCATCGTGAGCACGCAAGGTTGCACGAACATTTGCAAACAAGCGTTCGAGTTCGCCAAGAAAACCGGACGCAAACGCGTGACGTTGATCGAAAAACCGAATGTGCTGCGCGAAACTGGCGGCTTGATGATGCGTTGTTTCAAAGATGTGGCGAAAAGTTATCCGGACATTCGCGCGGACGACGCCAACATCGACGCGATCTGCATGTGGATGTTCAAGAATCCGCAGGATTACTCAGTGCTCGTCGCGGAAAATATGTTCGGCGACATCGTAAGCGATTTATGCGCCGGATTGATCGGAGGACTTGGCTTCGCGCCCAGCGCAAACCTTGGTGATAAGTATGCCGTCTTCGAACCGACACACGGCTCGGCGCCGAAATACGCCGGCCAATACAAGGTCAATCCAATCGCAATGCTCCTGACGTCCAAACTGATGCTCGACTGGCTCAAGGAAACGGACATGGCCACACGTCTGGAAGCTGCAATCGCGCGCGTGATCGCCGAAGGCAAAGTCCGCACGTACGACATGGGCGGAAAAGACTCAACGCTTGACGTAGCGAAAGCCATTGCGGATTACGCAACGGCCTAACCTTGGAGGCACTCTCGTAATGTCACAGAAACCAACCGAATCGAAGAAGCTGCTTTCTTATACGATCGCCGAGTGGGCTTGCGCGTTGAAGTACGAACATCTTTCTCAAGAAGCAATTCAAGCTGCGAAATTATTTTGGTTCGACACCATCGGCTGCGCGCTCGGCGGAAGTCAGCAGGATGACGCGAAGATTTTGTTGAAACACTATCGTGCCATGGGCGGCGGCAACGGTAAGGCAACGGCGTTCGTGTCCGGCTTCAAAACAAATCCGGTCGATGCGTCATTCCTGAATGGTCACATGATCCGCGCGATGGATTACAACGACATTTATTGGAAAGCCGATCCGTGTCATCCGAGCGATCTCATCGCTGCGCCACTTGCTCTGTGTGAAAGCGAGGATCTCAGCGGCAAGGATCTGATTCTTGCCACGATCATTGCCTACGAAATTGAAATGCGTCTTTGTGAGGTTGGCCGACCCGGTGTGCGCGAATACGGCTGGCATCACGCGACGTTGAGCGCGTTCGCCGCACCGATTGCAGCGGGTCGCGTGTTGAACCTCACGCCGGATCAAATGGTGTCCGCGATGGGAATTAGCGCATCGCGAACATTTTGTCCTGGCGCAGTAACGGCAGGCAAGTTGACTAACATGAAGAATACGGTTGATCCGTGGGCTGGACGCATGGGCGCTGAAAGCGCGTTTCTGGCGCGTGATGGTTTTTCCGGTCCCGAACACATCATCGACGGCAAAGAGGGTTTGTTCGCTGTGTTCCATCATGTGCAATACAAAGGAGAACCAGCCACGTTCGACGGCGAGGCGTTGGTCAAGGATTTGCCAAAATCAGACAAGGATCACTACCGCATTCTCGATTGCGGGATGAAGAGTTTTCCGATCGAAGCGCTCAGTCACGCACCGCTCACCGCGATGATGAAGACGGTGAAGGAACACAACATCAAGGCCGATGATGTGAAGGAGATCAAAGTGGAAGTGATCGCGCGCGCAGCCGACATCCTCGGTGATCCGCACAAGTACCGCCCGGATTCCAAAGAAACTGCCGATCATTCGCTACCTTATTGCATGGCTGCCGGTCTAGTCGACGGCATGGTGACGCCGTTGCAATTCAAAGAAGAACGCGTGCTCGACAAAGCTCTCATTCCCATTATGGACAAGGTGAAAGTTGTGCCTAACGAAGAATTCGAAGCGCTTTTTCCCAAGTTTCAACCGAGCCGCGTAACGATCACGACCAATGATGGCAAATCGCACGCCACACGCGTCGATGTTCCGAAGGGAGATCCGCGCGATCCGATGACCGAAGATGAAATCGCGGTAAAATTTACCGCGCTCGGAGGCGATGTGGTCGGCAAGGAGCAATGCAAGAAATTGCAGGACTACATCATGAGCATGGAAACCGCCAAGAACCTAGGCGGGCTTTTTGAGCTGACGACAGCTCGTTAGGCCGTCGCGCTGCCGGCGTCGTCGCTGCCGAATTGGATGCCCTGCGCCAGCGGTAACTCGGTCGAGAAATTGATCGTGTTCGTTTGACGGCGCATGTACATCTTCCACGAATCGCTTCCGCTTTCGCGACCGCCGCCCGTTTCTTTTTCGCCACCGAAAGCTCCACCAATCTCCGCGCCACTCGTTCCCGTGTTCACATTCGCGATCCCGCAGTCGCTCCCGACCGCGCTGACAAATTTTTCCGCTTCACGCACATCGTTTGTGAAAATCGCCGACGTCAGACCTTGCGGGACGCCGTTGTTGATCGCGATCGCTTCGTCAAAATCGCGATAGGTCAGCAGGTAAAGCAGCGGTCCGAACGTTTCGTGACACACGATCTTGAAATCGGGTTTCGCATTGGCCAGGCACGGCGTCATGTAGCAACCGCCGACATGATTCGCGTCATCCAAGCGTTCACCGCCGTAGAGCACTTCGCCGCCCTCATCTTTCAATCGCTTGATCGAGCTCAACACATTATCGACTGCGCCCTGGTCGATGAGTGGACCCATCAGTGTTTTTTTGTCGAGCGGATTTCCGATCGGTAAAGTCTTGTATGCCGCCAAAAGTTTTTTGCGCACTTTATCGGCGATCGATTCGTGCAGAATCACGCGACGCGTAGAAGTGCAGCGCTGACCTGCTGTGCCGACCGCGCCAAAGAAAATCGATTGCGTCGCCATTTCGATGTCAGCGCTGGGCGTCACGACGAGCGCGTTGTTCCCACCCAATTCCATGATCGTCTTGCCCAGCCGGCCATGAACCGCCTGTGCAACATGCACACCCATTTGCGAAGAGCCGGTCGCAGAAATCAACGGGATGCGATGGTCGGCCGACAGCTTTTGTCCAACCGTTTTGCGATCGCCCATGAGCAAAGTGAAAATCGCAGGGTCCGCTCCTGTTTCGCGACAGACGCGTTCGGCAATCTTCGTCACCGCAATCGCCGTGAGAGGAGTTTTTTCCGACGCTTTCCAAACCGTCGCATCGCCGCACACAGCAGCGAGCGCAGCGTTCCACGACCAGACCGCGACGGGAAAATTGAAAGCGCTGATCACCGCAATCACACCGAGCGGATGCCATTGTTCCATCAAACGATGACTAGGCCGCTCCGATTGAATCGTTAGACCATAAAGCATGCGCGACTGACCGACGGCAAAATCGCAGATGTCGATCATTTCCTGCACTTCGCCTTCGCCTTCCGCAATAATTTTTCCGGTCTCGAGCGTAACGAGTTGACCGAGATCCTGTTTGAACTCGCGCAACGCGTTACCCAGACGACGAACGGTATCTCCGCGAACCGGGCCTGGTGTCGCGCGCCATTTCAAAAACGCTTCCTGCGCACGCGTGATTGCTGTGTCGTAATCTTCCGCCGAAGCAGTCCGAACACTGGCGAGTTTTCGTCCGTTAATGGGCGAGATCTTGTCGATCTTCGTGCCGCCACCACGCCATTCGCCAAAAAACACGCCATCGTTTTCTTCGGAGAGACCAAGTCTGTTGAGAATGCTTTCCATAAATTCTTCGATCGGATCGGAGACAGGGCGCTACAACCCTAGCGCTGCATGCGCTGGCATTGTTTGCGCACTAAATCCATCGCTGCGTCAATCGCTTCAGCGCCGATATCGAGCGCGGGGCGAAAACGAATCGCTTGCTCGCCCGATTTCAACGCGAGCACGCCGCCATCGAATAAACCTTTCCAGAATTTATCGCGCGTTTCCGGATCGGGCAGATCGAAGGCAATGAAGAGACCGCGACCGCGCACTGCTGTCATGATCGGAAATTCCGCGGCGATCGTATGCAGCGATTTAACAATGCGTTCGCCCATGACGCGCGCGTTCTCGACCAGATTCTCCTTCTCGATGATGTGCATGAAATATGTCGACCGCACCATGTCGGTAAAATTTCCGCCCCAGGTCGAATTCAAGCGGCTCGGCAAACGAAACGCATTGTCCTTCACTTCATCGAGCCGCGGGCCGGCCATCACGCCACAGGCCTGCGCCTTTTTTCCGAACGCCATCAAATCCGGGATGACGCCAAAATATTCGCAGCACCAGGTGCGGCCCGTCGTGCCAAAGCCGGTTTGGATTTCGTCGAAAATGAGGAGCATTTCGTTTTCGTCGCAAATTGCGCGCAGCTTCTTGAGCCACTCACCACGGAAATGATTGTCACCGCCTTCGCCCTGGATCGGCTCGATAATGATGGCGCAAATGTCGGTGCCGCGTTTGGCGATGGCCGCACGGATTTCCTCTTCCGACTTTTTTTCGCGCGCAATAACATCCGCTTCGCGCTGGTTTTCCGGCAGCGAAAAATCGATCGACGGATTTGAAACACGCGGCCAATCGAACTTCGCGAAAAGATCCGTCTTACGCGGATCGGTATTCGTTAGGCTCATGGTGTAGCCGCTCCGCCCGTGAAAGGCGCGGCGGAAATGCAGAACATCGGTCCCCCGCTCGCCGCGACCGGCGGCCATGTTCTTGCGCACTTTCCAATCCATCGCGGCCTTGAGCGTATTTTCGATGGCGAGCGCGCCACCTTCGATAAAGAGGTAACGTTCTAGCGGCTTAATGCCGGCGACCCGTTCAAATGTTTCGATGAATTCTGCGTAACCTTCGGAATAAACATCGGAGTTCGCGATCTTGATCTGCGATGCGCGCAGTAAATCACGCTTCACTTCTTCCTGCTGAAAATATGGATGGTTGTAACCGACCGGAAGTGATCCAAAAAATCCGTAGAGATCGATCAGCTGCGAATTGCTCGCCGCATTATAAATATGGGAGCCTCGACTCTTCTCGAGATCGATGACGATCTTAAAACCATCGAGCAAAACATGTTGCTCGATCGTGTGAAGAACGTCGGTTGCGGTTGGATTGTTTTGTTTCTCGCTCTTTTTGGTGCGGTTTCGAGGTGAAACCGCCTCCGCGAGCACGGTCGGCATACTCATCTGTTGATGTTAGCTGTTGTCGCCCTCGGGGTCAATCCACGGAAGCGACGCTTTGCAAAGGATTTGTGCGGCTAAAAGGGCGCAGTTTCGGATCGATCTTGCAACGTGAAAGCGCCTGAGCCGTTGAGATCGATTCTCAGCAGCAAGCGAGGGCCGACAAAACGCGCATCACTTAATTCGGTAGCTTCACTTAACGCCGCTAGAAATAAGAAAGATGCGACCTGAGTGAAATCCACTCACTCCGCTCCACCCGGAAGTAATGAGGAAATCGATCGTGCCATCTTTGTCTACATCACCCATGCCGACGGCATCGAAGCCAAAGGTATCGCCAGGAGTTCGGCAGGTATAAGTCTTCATTAATTTGCCGTCCTTACCGGAGTAAAGCGACGCACGTCCAGCTGAGGCAGCCGCGCCGGCAAACTGCCACGCACCGACAATCAGGTCATCATAACCATCTCGGTCGACATCTCCCGCCGGTGCCGGACAAGTTCCGAATCCTTCGCCCGCTGTTTCTCCCGTCAAGGTAAGGAGATGTTTGCCATCCTTTCCCGAGTAAACATAGATCCGTCCCGTGGAAGGGCCTTTCGCTTCGTTCGACCAATCAGAGGCATAGGTGTCTGGAACTCCGTCCCCATTGATATCGCCCACGACGGAGACAAACATCGCTCCGAGGTCCTTTGCGGTTTCATCGCCTTCGATAACAAACTTTGGTTTGCTCGAAAGCCGATCGTAAACAAAAACACGGCCTTTCTTTTGCGGGCCGGCATGAGGTGCACCTACGACAAGAAACATCCGATTCTTATCGGAATGACCCGCAACCGCGCTTCCAAATCCATCACCTTCGGTTTCCCCCGCAAGAGTAAGTAAGCTCGCCCCGTCCTTTCCGGAATACACGTAAGCGTGACCCGTTCCTTTCCCGGGAGGCGTATCTTCTGGGGGCGGTGCGCCCACGATTACGTCGGCATGTCCGTCATGATCAACATCACCAATGCCGGAGACGTGACGGCCAAAGTCTTCATCTTTGTTTTGCGAGTTCAACGTGACAAGGACGTGCCCATCTTTGCCCGAGTAAATGTAAGCGACGTGTCCACCGGGGGCACTGGCAACAACGTCCGCTATCCCATCGCCGTCGGTGTCTCCTGCACATTCGACACCGGTACCAAGTTCATCCTTTGCTTTGCCATCTACTTTCCAGAGTAACTTGCCGCTACCGATAGAATAAACGTAAACGCGACCCGCGTGGTCCCCGCCAGCAGAACTTGTCGGCGCAGAAGTAACAAAGTCCGACACACCATCACCATCGACGTCACCCATATTGCGTGCTATCCAACCGAACTGGTCGTGCGCTCCTTCGCCATCCCATTCGTGAATGATCTTTACGTCTTCCACAAATGGGTTTTTGAAATCCTGCGGTTTGGGAAGAAGCGATGCGAAGCGAGAATCTTTTCGCAGGCCTTCCAAATCTTTGTCTTGCGCGACGCCTGTCATGTCCACCTTATGAGTAGCTCTCGCCTTTACTAACCATTCGAAGGCGTGATCCACATCGCCTTTAAGCGCATACATGGCGCCGACATTGTAAAGAGCAGACATAAACTCTGGTTCGACTTCGAGCGACTTGCGGTAAGCATCTATCGCTTTATCGAATTGCCCGGCTTCTCGATAAGCCTTTCCGAGCACGCGCCAATTGCGTCCGTTCTTCGGTTCCCTGGTCGTAACGTCTTCCATGATCTTGATCGCAGAAGCTGAATCACGAGCGGCGAGTCGGTCCAGTGCCGATGCAATGCCATCTGACGACGCGATTCCAATTTGGACTGATAACAGCACGGCGGCTACCAACGCGATGGTATTTAAACGTTTAAGTGTCAAGACTCGGAGAGGGTATACGATTCATCTCGTTAGGTACCTTAATATCAGCTTAAATTCCCTCAAACGGCGCGAGAGCAAGGTGATGAGTCTCACGCTCATCGCGAAAGTTTTTTGGACGAAGTTGAAATCGGCTTCGAAATCCGCGAGGCGTAATTCCAAGCCGGCGTTGAAAGGCGCGACGAAAGGCATCCGCGCTGTTAAAGCCAACTGCTGCCGCGACACTTTCGACATTCGTGCGCGGCATAACCAAACGGCGCCGCGCTTCACTCAGGCGTAGTTCCTCCAGGAAATCCGCCGGCGTGCTGTTATAAGTCGATTTAAAGAGCCTGCTAAACTGTCTTCGACTCAAACCGCATTTTTGCGCGAGCGATTCCACGGAAAGATTTTCGTGCAGATGAGCACAAATCCACGCCGGCAAATCCGCCAGACGTTCTCCGGAAGTCGGCTGGAACTGCGGCGTTTTCAAAAGAGATTCTTCTTCGCCCGGCGGTCGGAGATTCATCACAAGCTCCCGCGCGAGGTTTCGCGCTACTTGCACGCCGTGATCTTCGTTCACTAACGCAAGCGTCATCTCAATGCCCGCCGACCCGCCTCCACAAGTGTAGAACGGACCATCTTTCAGGAAAGTTGCGGTAGGATTCATCCTGAGTTTTGGAAATTGCTTCACGACGGCCTGCGAGCATCTCCAGTGAGTTGTGACATATCGGTTATCAATGAGCCCACTCTCAGCGAGAGAATAAATGCCGGTCGAAACCGCTGCGATGCGGCGCGTTTCTGTCGCGCGCACGCGCAGCCAGGCTGCAATTCTTTTAATCGCATCCGGATTTCGCAGTCCGCCGGGAATGATAATGGTGTCGAAGGCAGGAGCGGTGTCGAGAGTGCGCGTCGCACGAAAGACAACGCCTGCTTCTGAAACAAAGCGTTTACCTTCGAGGGCAATGACCACAATTTCGTAGAGAGGTTTTCCTTTGCCTTGATCGTCCTGCGCCCGCGCTTTCGCGAAGACTTCCAGCGGTCCCACGAGATCGAGATTCGACACGCCATCAAACCCGACAATGCCGACGCGCCTTAGGCTTTGCTTAGCCGGATGTAAGGAAAAATAGGTCATAACAGCGATCTCCCTGGTCGATAAATTTTCTTCACGACAGCTAACGCGGGAAATCCGACAAAAAGGGCTCAAAAAAGAAGTTCTGGTAGAGATCGCCTTCCAAGTCGCTACGTTACTACTCGTAAATGTCGGACGACGTGGACCAACCTAAAGCTTCGATGTCGCCAGCGGAGACCGATGCCGAAGTGCTGACGGAAATGCTGCCGCAAGTTTATCAGGAACTTCGCGACCTGGCCGGCCATTACCTTCGGAGCGAGCGAAGCGACCATACCTTACAACCGACAGCGCTCGTGCACGAAGCTTACCTTCGCCTAAGAAACCAACGACAGGTCGATTGGAAGAACCGCGCGCAGTTCGTCGGTATTGCGGCGCAAATGATGCGGCGAGTTCTTAAGACATATGCCGCTGCGCGCACTGCCGCAAAGCGTGGTGGGGACAATGTTCTTAAGCTAACTCTCGATGAAGCGATAGATTTCTCACAGCGCTGCGACTTGACCGTCGCAGCCGTGGACGAGGCTCTGACCGAACTGGAAAAACTTGATGCGCGGCAAGGACGGATCGTTGAGCTACGTTTTTTTGGCGGACTAACCGTGGACGAAATTAGCAAATTGCTGCAAATTTCTCCGGCGACAATCAAGCGAGAGTGGGTAACAGCGAAACGATTCCTTCAGCGAAAATTACGTTCGAGTTAAATGCCGTTAGACCAAACTAGTGAGATGACGCCGGAGCGTTGGCAACAGATAAAGACTGTGCTCTCCGAAGCATTAGAGCTGGAAGGAGAAGCCGAGCGAAAGGCATTTCTCACCAGTGCCTGCGGTAGCGATGCTGACTTGCGACGCGAAGTGGAGTCGCTGCTTGAACCATTCCCGGATAACGTCGAGGCATTTGCCGACAACCTTCGCACGTCGCTAGGACGAAGACTTTGGACTGATCCTATCGGCCGTCGTTTAGGAGCTTACGTGGTTGTCAGCGAGATAGGCCGAGGCGGGATGGGTAATGTTTACCTTGCCGAGCGCGCAGATGGACAGTTTGAAAAACAAGTCGCCATCAAGCTACTTAAACGCGGCACCGATACCGACGAGATACTTCGCCGTTTTCAGGCCGAGCGCCGAATCCTTGCACGTCTGGAACATCCTAATATCGCGCGCTTGATCGACGCGGGGACAACCGACGACGGACTCCCTTATTTCATCATGGAATATATTTCCGGTGCCCCGGTTACCGAATTCGTGAGTAAGAATCATCTGGCCCTTAGGGACCGACTGGAACTGTTTCTTAAAATATGCGCAGCGGTTGAATTCGCTCATGAGAGTTCGGTTGTCCACCGCGACTTGAAACCAAGTAACATCCTTGTCGCCGCTAATGGTGAACCTAAACTGCTTGATTTCGGGATTGCCAAACTATCTGTATCCGGCAGCGATACCGGCGAGGTAACTTCGTTTGATCAACGCAGGCTTACCGCCAGCTATGCCTCGCCCGAGCAGGTCGTTGGCTCATCAGTGACTTTCCTGACAGATATCTACTCTCTCGGCGCCCTTCTCTATGAGATGCTAACCGATCACAAGCCGCATAGCTTCGCAACCGATCATCCGACGTTAGAAGAAGTTGCCCGGGTCATCCGCGAACAGGATCCGAGACCGCCAAGCCATGTTGCCTCCGAGCCTGAGCTGCAACGTCAATTAAAGGGCGATTTGGATACGATCGTTCTCCTTGCCATGCGCAAGGAGCCCGAGCGCCGCTACGGTTCCGTCAAAGCTCTCGGTGAAGACATACGTCGTTTTCTTGCCGGCAGCCCAGTAAAGGCACGACGAGGAAGGCGGTTTTACTTCGGGCGCGGTATTTGGAAGCAACATCCTATTGTCGCCTCGGCCGCGATCCTGCTCTGCTGCGCGCTGATCGCATTTCTAAGTGTTTTTTTTCTTCGAACACCGCTTAGGAGCGATAACAACGCTGCGGTTATCGGACAACAAATACCTGAAAAGAGCGTTGCTGTTCTTCCGTTCAAGAACCTTAGTGCCGAGCGTGAAAACGCCTTCTTCACCGATGGAGTTCAGGAAGAAATCCTCTCCGAACTCGCGAAGGTAACGGATTTGAAAGTGATCGGTCGCATCAGCGTGATGCAGTATGAGGCTATTCATGCGCGCGATTTGCATCGTATCGGTCAGTCTCTTGGAGTAGCTCACGTTCTCGAAGGTAGCGTGCAAAGAGCCGGTAACCGCGTTCGCGTTAGCGCACAACTAACGGACACGAGAAACGGCGCTCAACTTTGGGCGGAGCACTATGATCGCGAACTAGCCGATGTTTTTACCATTCAAAGTGAAATTGCGAAAGCGATCACAAGCGAAATGCAGGCGAAATTGTCTCCAGGAGAACAAGCGGAGATCGAGGCACCTCCGACACGAGACATGGCCGCCTACGATCTTTACCTTCGAGGAAGAAGCATTGTCGATAGCTACCTCAATGCCGAAGACCCAAAGGCGTCGTTGCTGCAAGCGATTACTTTACTGGAAGAGGCGACGACTAAGGATCCTACTTTCGCCCTCGCCTTCGCCTGCACCGCCCGTGCGCACGATCTACTCTACTTTTTGGAACTCGATCTGAGTTCGAATCGCGTTGTTCTCGCTGAAACAGCTGTGAAGGCTGCGTTGCAGCTTCGTCCTGACTCCGGAGAGGTGCACCTTGCGGTGGCCGATAATTACTTCCGTTGCTATCGCGACTATGAACGTGCCCGGCAGGAGCTTGCTCTTGCGCGCCCGAAGCTGCCGAATAGTGTGCCGTTTTTCGTCCTGATGGGCTACATCGAGCGACGCCAAGGCCTATGGGATGACGCGACCCGTAGCTTCTCCAAAGCGGTTGAACTGGATCCGGCTAACGTCAATGCGGTCAATCTACTTGCCGACCAATACGTGTTACTCCGTCGCTTTGATGAAGCCAGGAAGATTTACAAGCGTGCTATTTCAACTGGTTTGGAATCACCTCTCCTGCAATTCCGTATAGCCTGGACGAATTTCGGCGGTAACGGCGAAATCGCACCATTAGACGATGCTCTCCGCACAGCTCCACCAACCCTGGATGTCGGCGGCGGACAGACTCCATGGCGCATCCTAGTCGCGTTAGTCCGGCATGATTACGATGGCGCGAGCAAAGCATTAGCAGCTTCACCGCGAACCGATTTCCAAAATGTCGATTTCTCATTCTACTATCCGCGGGCGTGGTATGAGGCGATCATTGCCCGCGCGCGGGGCGATCAGCAAAGTGCGAAAGCCGCCTTTACAGCTGCGCGCGCGGTTTTGGTAGAACGGTTGAAGGCGCGACCGGACGAACCGCGTACGCTTGGTGTGTTGGCTGAAGTCGACGCCGGCATCGGCGACAAAGAACTCGCAATCCGTGAAGGAAAGCGAGCCGTCGAGCTAATGCCGGTTAGTCGGGATGCCTACGACGGAGCACTCGTCCTACAGAACCTGGCGCAGGTCTATACCTGGACGGACGAGACGGATTCGGCCGTTGACTTAGTCAAAACTCTATTGGGAATGCCAGGTTACCTGAGCTATGGGTATTTGCGTGTTGATCCCAGTTGGGATCCGCTGAGAAGCGATGTTCGATTCGATGCACTTTTAAAAGAAGCTAGGACGCCTTAACTCGGTTTGTCCAGGCACGACGAATCAAAGCGGTTACGATCCAGGTTCATTATCAAAGGGGCAGCGGCTTCGAACCGCTGCCCTTTTGTAGACCTAACTACACACACGGAGAAAGTTAAAATTTCTTGGTCAGCTGCAAGTAAACAAATCGTCCTACGTTGTCGTAAATGCCTCCTGGGAAATCGTTGGCATTGCTGACTCCAAAGAGTCCAAATTGGACGGGCGGATCCTGACCGAACACGTCATTGCAGCCGACGGTAATAGTGGTGTTGTTCAGAAGCTGCTTCCAAGCGGAAAGCTGGTAAGCCGCCGTTTGAGAGGAGGCCGTCTCTAACGCTTTCCCATCTTTGCCTCGAACGACTTCCTTGTTGTCCTTGGAGTAGCCGGCGACAGGCTGAGACTCAATGGGAGCGGTGAAGGTAAGGTTATAGGAAGCTTGCGTATCGAAGAACCAAGTCTGCTTGACATAATGTTCGTGCAATAGCCCATTGGCCGTAAATCCCTCGCCTTTGATCTTTTCGTGAAACCCGCCGTTATACCGTGTAGTGCCTAACAAATCGAAGCCTTTCCACGCCCATTCCAGCCGCGAGATTCCTTTCCACTTGAGGTAACCGTCCCCGAGGGTGGCGGAATTTTGTGAGAAACCGGCTACCTCCATTCCTCGTGACTGAATGGTGCTTTGGAAGATAAAGGAATCCAGATAACTTGCCTGAGTCAGCGATGTGAATGTCCCGTAGGGAGTTTGGAGCTGATATTGAACACCAAGGTCGACACCTCTTGCGTTCTGGCGGCCGGCGTTTTGGAAGGTATCGAAAATCGCGTTGATCGTATTTCCCGAAGGATCAAGGATCACCAGTTCTCCCGGCAAGAGCGTCCCGTCGTTGAAACGGTTAACCACTTCCTGCGCGGCAGGCGCAGTTACGACGCCCTTGCGCTCGATATCCCAAAGGTCGATCGAAAGTGTTAAACCCGGAACATACTTAGGCGTGTAGACGATGCCCGCGCTGAAAGCCCGGGAGTCTTCTGGCTGCAGATTCGGATTGCTCGAAGTGATAGTAGTCGTTTCCGGATCGTTGACTCCCTTAAAGGTAGTTGGCAAGAGGCCCGAAGTGGGCGCGGAGAAAAGCTCGAAGAGCGAAGGCTCACGAAAGCCTTCTCCCCAGGTGCTGCGAATGGTTAACTGTTCATCGAAGGGCTGCCAGCGCATACCGAACTTAGGCACAAGCACATTAGTATCGTTATTCTCGAAGGCCTCGAAGCGCGCCGCGGCGGTGAACTCCAAGGCATGAAAGCCAGGGATGGCGTTCTCGGGACTAAACACAGGTACGTCGGTTTCGCCGTAGAAGGCGTAATCCTTGCGGCCCCCATGCGTAATGGCAAACGGCGAGAAACCAATGACGTCACCCGTGTGGCTTTCTTCGTCGGGATTCTGGGCTATGTTTTCCCGGCGAAACTGACCGCCAAAGGCAAGCCCAACACCCCCTGCCGGCAGCTTGAAAAGCTGTGTCGTGTAGATGTTCAAATCTAACGTCGCCAACTTGGATAAGACGACGTCATGCGTGTGGATAGTGGCGAAGTCTACTGAGGCAGCATTTGAAGGAATCGGCACCCGGAAGTCTCCGAACGGATTGAACGGAACAGTCGTGCCAATGTATTGCGAAGAAGTGGGATCAAAGATGGGATCCGCGCCGTTTAGAATTCGACTGAAGCGAGTGGCTGAGACGAATGTGCCATTCTCGATATCCTTAACCTGGCTATAACGGAAACCGGCATCGTAACCCCAGGTACCGTCAAAGAGTTTGTCACCCTTAATACCTAGCGTGGTGAGAAACTCATCGGCTTCACTATCGATCTTTCGGTTGCCGAATTCCGCGAGACGCGCGCGGCTGCCACCCGAAATGATCTGTTCAAAAGGGTTAAATGGATTAAAGGCATTCAAAGGAAGACCGGTGTCGGCATAGGTCGGTGTGTTGTCAGGGATGATGGGATTGCCGGCGGCATCAAGTGGGAGCGGGTGATTGGGCGGGATAGCGATCGGTTGCGCGCCCTTGGTTTGAAACGACCCCGTGGCGGACGGAGCGAGTTCGTTATGCGTTTTCGAGTTTTCGTAGAGAAGATCTCCATAGATCTCGAGCTGATCACCTAATACCTTGTGCTCGAAGTTCGTGTAACCTCCGTAGCGTTCAGACGAAGGGAATGCGCCCTGCAACGCACCAAAATTGAATCTCACCGAACGACGGCTTGTGTAAATGAAGTCGGAAGCAGGCGTATGGCCGTCGCTGCCCACGGGCACATGGCCAAAGGTGTTCGGCCTATCCGGACCCGGACTCGCTGGCGTTCCGCCCGCCGCAATCACAACTGCGTCGCTTAACTCTAAATTTTCCGGACTCGCATTCGAGCTCAGGAACGGCGGCTTATCAGAGTTACCGCGGTCTTTGGCGAAGATTGAGTTCCGGTGGTAAAAGTTAAGCGCACCAGTTACCTGAGTTTTGTCATCACCGATGCCAAAGACCAAGCCAGAATCGAAGAGGCCGGAATCCTTATCAAGCGTGTCACCATATTCAACACTCGATTCGACTCCACGGTATTCTTTGTAGAGTTTGATATTTACTACTCCGGCGACTGCATCAGCTCCGTAGGTAGTAGATGCGCCGTCCTTCAGAATCTCGATGCTCTCAATCGCGGCGCGTGGGATTGAGTTTAAATCGAAAAACGAAGAGGTGCCGCTCTGTCCTATTGGATAGGGCGCCGCGCGGCGACCATCGACCAACACCAGCGTCGCGCTAACATCGAAACCACGCAGCGAAACGGAAGAGGCGCCTGGTGTAAAGCCAGTATTGTTATTGGAAAGAGGAACGCCGCCCGCATTCGCCACTGGAAGTTCTTTAATGAGGGCCTCGGCCGAGCGTTGACCCGACTTGTTGATCAAGTCGCGATTGATGCTTAGCACCGGGTTCGGCCCAACCTCCTCCGCCGTTGGAATATTCGAGCCAGTTACGATAACGCGTTCGGCTTCCGCAGTTACGCTAGCTTGGTTTGCAGGCGACGAAGCCGGTGAAGGTTCCGTAGCTTGGGCAAACGCGATGGTTACGCCCAGGATAAAAAATCCTGTAGCAATGGCTAAACGCACGGCTAGGCTTAGCCTTAAGCTTATTTTATGTGTCATTTGTTTCTCCTTTAGTTCTTCGATTAGTTTCATCAGGTTAAGACCGAGAACGCGCGATTAACTGGCCATCCTTTGGATAACTAACTTTCATGCGATGCTCGGTTAGCACTCGTATAAAGCCGGCTTTCGATTAGCTGTTAGGACAAAGAATGAGCAATTAGGGCCACTCGCACAACGGATAGGCGCAAGAAGAAAGCCGATAGACATCCTTCATCGTGGGCGACTCGCGAAGGCGGGCTACTTGCCCACTCAAATTAGGTACGTTACTCGTATACTAATTCATTCGCATCCGTCTTTATGCTAAAGGTGACACATTCGCGGCGGTGCATTACATCACCACGTCAATATTTTACGGAGCTTGTTCGTTAGGCTACGTAAGGTCCAGCGCCGTCCGACAAAACAGCGGCTCGGATTGTTCCCGCGGGCACATCTTATTCGCGCTAGACGAAAGTAACGGGCTGGGTTTTTCCGATCTAAGGCAGCATTTCGCGGAATAGAGCAGGCGTTGGAAATCGCTTAACTTGGCGAAAGCAAAACCGACGGTTTTGCTGTTAAGAGCGCGGAGGTTAACGCAAACGAAAGTCTACCGAGCTTTGGACTGGACGGGACCGTCCCAGCGCTCGTAAAGGCCTTCGAAATATGTTTCCCATGTCCTGCCCTCGTCTTTTGACCGCTCTAACACCTGATGCGCCCTAGTATCGGGAAGCAGAGAGACAGTGCTGCGATCAAGATACTTCCCACCGCCGAGTTTAGTAATTTCGCCGAGGAAGCGAATGCTGCCGCGAGCCTAATCTTGGACCGCTTCACGTGTTTTAACAATGCCGCTGTCGCTTATGTATAACTGCCTCCAACGTCGCGATGGAGGATCGTAATAAAACCATTCCCTTATCTCGCTGCCGTCTGCGTCCGCCCATACCATCGTGATGGCAGCGCCTCTGAGGAGTTTTTCGATATGCGCATGGCCCGCCAAGCTGTGCGTTTCCGCGGTCACTACTCGCCAATCGCCCAACCAAAAATCTAGTTCGTGATACACACGGTCACTCAGCATCGTGGTCAGCCCCGTGCCGGCCGCCCCGGCCTCATTCCACAGCATTAAGCACGCTAATAAAACAACGCTCGGTAACGTTCTCACGATTGGATCGAACTCCAATGATATCGCGGTTGCCTCGCCCACTGGAACAGTAATTCGTTAGGCTTGCAGTCCAAAGACATCATCGTGTCACAAATCATTTCCCGACCAGTGAGTGCGCTTGCGGATCGCTCAAATCATTTCGTAAGTTGCGGTAACACCGTCCTTATTCGTATAAACAAGCTTGATGATATATGGCGGCTCCTTCGTAAGCCAAAAAGTCATGGGACCATTATCATCGGTCTTTATTACCCAGGCTTCGGCATGCTTTTCCTTGCCCATCGTGACCATTTCTTTGCCCGTCACTTCGTAGGTAGCCCAACGAAGCCTTTCACCATCTTCCGCACTACTAGGAAACGTAGCCGTGTATCCCTGGCGAAGCGGGCCGGTAACCAAGAGTAGACCGTACATGCCAGCAAAAAAATCGAAGGCTTTGACAGAAAGTTTAACGTCACCCTGATGGACCTCACCTTCCTGTGAATCGGCTCTGCGGAAATGTATTAAGGCGCCGTGAACCTCACGATGGTTGTAGGCGCCGTTGTCGTTCCGACTGAAATCGAGGGACAGCGGGGCCATTGTTGCAAGGTCGAAGACGTTTACCACGGTCGAGATTAGACCCTTCGGTTTATCATACTTCGCCACTTGCGTGCGCTTCATTGCGGGCCTGCCGCCGATCATCACGGCCTCTCCCTGGTCGCTCCATAAAGCGACGACCGACGCTTCATGACCTGGCTTCGTGTATGTCAAGCGCCAAAGGTTTGTGTAGGGCTTTAGGAACGAACCATCAAATGTGCCATCCCCTACCGAGATTGTAACGGGATCTCCTTCCGCCAACTTCTCTCCTGAAAATAAGAAGAATAGGGAGGCGATTAAGACAAAAATAAATGTTCTCTGAGGGTTCTTTTTCATAGATTCGGCGCCTTTCCAAACGAGATTAATTCACGTTCGATATACATCATGTCGGGAATGTGAGGCGAACGATAGGACATTCTAAGAGCAAATTGTGACAAGCGACGGCTAACAACTATGGAAAGAAAGCCGTATATGTGACATATGCTCATCGTCCCATGCGTGGTTGGTATTCGATCTCGTCTTTGCGTGGAAAACTTGTGCTTGTCACAATTAACATCACGGAACCGGATCTCGAATCTCAAGGCTTGCGTGTGGTAACATCCGACATCCGCCAAAAAACTGCGCTCTCAAATTCCAGCGCTGTCGGGACCTCGAATGTGGCTCTTGTTCTAAGAGCGTCTTAATGGGTCGGCCGGGACTCGAACCCGGAACCAACGCCTTAAAAGGGCGGCGCCATACCTCGTGACATGTTGCCAGTTGCTATATTATTGCTATCTTATTTGGCGAAAATGATAGCGGTTCTCACCATTTTGCTGTTAGAGACACAACCATGAAGCCGAATGATCTCGTTCTCGCGGCGATAGCAGCCGGTGACGGCGCAATTTATACTCCCGTCCAAATCCAAAAGCTTTTGTTCCTGATCGATAAACGCATTCCAAAAGCCGTCGGCGGACCCCACTTCAATTTCGAACCGTACCATTACGGGCCTTTTGACCGAGCTGTTTTTGACGTTCTCGATCAATTAGAAGCAAAGGGCCTTGTTGAGATTGAGCGGCAAAGCGACCGCCGTTGGAAAACATACCGTCTTACCCAAGCGGGTAAAAGACAAGGCGGAGCGATGCTCAATTCATTGAAGCAATCCATCCAAGACTACATCGCCCGACTGTCTAGCTACGTTCGCAGCATGAGTTTCGCTCAACTGGTGTCAGCGATATACTATGCGTATCCCGATATGAAGGCCAATAGCGTCTTCGCGGGGTAAATGACAGCCTTAGTCGGAGTACTTTGCACGGACGGCGTGGTCGTGGGCACCGACAGCGCGGCATCATTCACTGCGGGTCAAGCCTTCACCATTAAGCAAAAGGTAAAAAAGCTTTGGGTTGCAGAGAATTGCGCCATTGTGGCGGGTACCGGCCAAGTTGGAATGGGTCAACGTTTTACGGAAATCGTCGGATCCACTTTCACCAATAATAAATGCAAAAATAAGAAACCGCTCGAGGTGGCAAGAGAACTTGCTGCGGCATCTCACAAGGACTTCGTGAATACTGGCGCCCATCAAGGGCAGTTCGGCGCTCTCGTCGCTTTTGGCGCTTCAAAAGAAACACACCTTTGCGAGTTTGCGACCCGGGATTTTCAACCCGAGCTAAAAAATGAAAAAACCTGGTTTGTCTCAATGGGAAGCGGACAACCTATCACGGACCCTTTTCTCGGTCTTTTGAAAAAAGCATTCTTCGCGGATACGCAACCCACCCTCGCGGAAGGAATTTTCACGGTAACCTGGACTCTCCAGAACGTTTTTGATTTGTGTGTAGGTCATATAGATGGGCCGTCGCAAATTGGCGTTTTGACCAAGAAAGACGACGCGAATTTTGCGGCCCGAATTCTGACCGACGACGAGATCACTCAACACGAAGAAAACGCTCGCGGAGCCGAGCGGCACCTCGCTGAATATAAAAATAAGCTGCAGTCGAATAAGCCGAAGGAAGACATTCCGGAGCCGCCACCTACCCGTTGAACCCCTAACGAGTATGGTATTTGTGATGCTGCTTTTGTAGGAAGCATGACCACCTCAGAACGTGTCGCGCTAATCATCACTATTCTTGCGCCTTCGGAATGCTTGAATTGGTGATTTCAGTGTCTTACCGACCCGCGGGATGGGATGGCTTCGAAAGGCCAAGTTGGAGCAGCTGGCACACGTCGGCAATGGTGAGCGCGTGTTTCAAATGCGTTTGCCGGTCGCGTAATTGCCGCAACGGAATCGCAACCTCTGAGAAAAAAATACCTGGGTTGCTACCCGTGTCCGCGTTGATGTTCCACGACCGCTTGTCTTGATCGAGAACTTCCATTCGGTCGCTCCGGTGGAACACGGCCAGAATGTAGCGAAACATCGCTAATTCAGAAATATATTTTCGGGCTGATTTCGTTTCACATTTTCGGCCCCTTTTTAGCGCTCGAAATTCCGTCTCAATTTTTTCTCATAGGTGCGGCGCCTTAAATTCAAAAACGAGCAAATTTCGCACCTGCTTCGTTTCCAGCGGTTTTGGCCTACTAGACAGTGTTGGAAGACGTGTTCATTACATATCCCCATGAACACAAATCCAAGCAATGTGGGCTCAGAATTCTTCGGATCACTCGTTTACCAAGGGATCTGCCGTCAGGTCGGACTTAAGAGTCCCGTCGAGCAAACGGTCTTTTTAGAGCGACTGGCGCTATATGCAGGCGTTGCAAAAGCGGCTGAATTGATACCGGCAACCAAAGAAGAACATTGCGAGCTGGTGATGCTTGCGCAGAACGGACCGCCACGAACCGAACTTTACTACCGCTGGGCGGTAGCGATTCTGGAAGAGCAAAGACGACAGGCCACAAAGTCAGCCACGTAGAACGAAGAATGCTTTGAACGACACTATGAAAGTCGTTCTCCTCAATGTGGTAGTGGGTGCCGCTATCCTTTGTTTTATCTATTGTCTGTTTGATTGGCAGGTAACAGGTGTTCTAGCATTCGTAATGCTCATTCCGTTCGTTAAACGATGGTGGACGGCACGCAAAAACGTATCTCCCGTCTAATTCCCGCCCCAGATCTTCTCAGTGATCGTGCTGAGCTTCGTGATGGTCTCATTCATCTTCTGAAGCCATAGACTCCGGACTCGTCGAAGGGCATTCCGACGCAAGAGCGCACAGCCAGTATGCTGTAGGAGTGCAGTGAATGATGGACGGTGCTGAAAGACACCGCCTCAAATGGTGCCAAGCGTTCTGCCATGACGCGCCCAAAGCCTCCGGCGGTCTTCGCTTGCCGTCCGCCAATCAATGCAGCGAAGCTACGCTAACTTTTGCCTTCAGGCGTGAACGCAGCCTCGGACGATGACGCCATAAGCGTTACCAGCGCCGAATTTACGTCGCGCATAGCCACTTTTGCCTCCGGATAATTCGGCGTAATTTTTAACGCATTCCTGAATGCGTCTTGAGCCTCGAGATACCGGCGAGCAGTCCGATATTTGTATCCGAGATTAAGGTAAATTTCGTCAAGGTCGCCTTCGGCAACTAGCCCCGACTTAAGAACTTCAATTGCCTTACCGTACTGTTGCATAGCCGAATACGCTGATGCCAAGTGGATGTATGGGATTGTTGAGTTAGGATTCTGTTCAACCGCTGTTTCGAAGCGATGGGCGGCGGCTTGGAAGTTTCCCGCATCGTGTTCGACTTGTCCGCGATGCACATTCACGAGCCAAGCCTTATCATTATCGTCTTAGTGATTCTTCCACTAGCTCAAGAAAACGTTCGCAATCTTGCTCGTCAGCGAAAATCGGTTCCCGGCGATTACCTCGACCGGTTAAATGATAAAGCGCTCCTTCGTATTCGATTCTCAGGGGGCGAGCCGTCCCAACGACTCTGCTAACTCCACGCGAGATCTGTCAAGGAATTTAGACTTGACCCCATTTCTTCCTCCGCCCTTTATACTTGACCCCGTTTCCTCCTTTCTGACCTAGCTCGCACCCCTAGACTCCGTTGAGTCCTCGCCAACGTCGTTACCAATCACCCATTCCCCCTCCCTGGAATCTCTTTCGATAACTGAACCAAAAGGCAGCTCTAAGAAAGGGAGTATTGTCGGATCGTAATCGACGACCTCGCCTAAAGACCATACCTGCGCGTTAGCGGGGTCGTCATCAAACCGGCCACATAGGAATTGCCAACCACTGTCGGCAATATCCGCTGGGTGTGTGCGGGTAGCGCGCAGTATCGGAGCCTTGTCGGCTGCGATTTCTTTGCAAACGATCGCTGCGCTATTCATGTTTGTTCCGTCCTCCATCAGCGCGGTACCGGCGTCGGTGCGGGTACGGTGTCGCTCTTAGCCCGATTTTCTTTTCGCGAGAGCACCTGCGCGTTCTCTGGTGTATTAGAACCTCCGTTTGATTTAGGGTTAATGTGATCAACCTGGGCTTCGTTGCTAGGCGGAGTGACTCCCTTTTCGGACTTTTTGCTTGGCACAAGCCGTTCTCCACTCGACTCGGAGCGAAGGTCCCCGGCATTTCGTTCTCTATTAGCCTTGAATATTGCTCGCTTTTGTGCTTGTGTAAAGTCTTTCCCTTTGGCCAGCGCATTGGCTGCTCTTAAGGCTTGAACTTCTTCGCTTGCATCCCGCGCCAATGCGCGAGCGGCCTGTATCTCACTCGCCCCATCCAGGGTCCCGAGGACTATCCCAACAATGGCGCCGTTCTTATAATCTTCAGACGTTTGATCGAAGGGTACACCATTCCCTCTTAACATTAACGACACGATTCCGAAGGTCGGCACATCCAGTGCTCCGACAAAGAAATCCCGAGTATCCAACCCCATTGGATCGGTTCGATCCCACGGATCGTTATCACAGTAGCGGTAGAAATTGTAATCCCCGGCATCGAAGCCTTTGGGATCTTCGCTCATGAAGCGGCCCAGGCCGGGATGATACGCTCTGGCTCGATACTCATAGAAGCCAAAGAGCGAGTCGTACTCCCG
>JBBQFI010000021.1:0-18705 GCA_038321775.1 Chthoniobacterales bacterium
TCAATTACGTTTCCACTCTCCCCCGCCCGCCGCCACCTCGCTATCTACGCTGGATTTTGTTCATGAGGTCCCTCGCGGCGCACGGGATGACAGCGTTTTTAATTCCGCGCATTAAAATTCCGCGCTACCTGGCGTGCGCGCGAAAGGAATGACGTCGCGAATGTTCGAAACGCCGGTAACGAACATGAGCATGCGCTCAAAGCCGAGACCGAAGCCGGAGTGGGGAACCGTGCCGTAGCGTCGCAGATCGAGATACCATTTGTAATCGGCCAGATCCATTTTGTGGCGGCGCATGTTTTCTTCGAGAACATCGAGTCGCTCTTCACGCTGACTTCCGCCAACGATCTCGCCAATTCCGGGAACGAGCACATCCATCGCGGTGACGGTTTTGCCATCGTCGTTTAGCCGCATGTAGAACGGTTTAATTTCCTTCGGATAATCGAAAACCGTTACCGGTGACTTGAAATGTTTTTCCGTCAGCCAGCGCTCGTGCTCCGATTGCAGATTCGCTCCGTACTCCACGGGGAATTCGAATTTCTCGCCGCTCTTCTTTAGCAATTCGACCGCTTCGGTGTAGGTGATGCGCTGAAATTGCCGCTCTAAAACGAAGTCGAGGCGCGCGAGCAATTCCTTGTCGACGAACTTCGAGAACAGATCGAGCTCATCCGGACATTTCGCACGGATATCGCGTACCAAATATTTTACTGTCTCCTCCGCGAGATCCATGTTTCCTGCCAGATCGCAAAACGCGACCTCGGGTTCGATCATCCAGAATTCGTTCGCGTGACGGGAAGTGTTTGAATTTTCGGCGCGGAACGTTGGACCGAATGTGTAAACTTTCGAGAGCGCGCAGGCGAAAGCCTCCGCTTCGAGCTGTCCGCTGACCGTGAGATAAGTTTGGCGCGCGAAAAAATCCCTCGCGTAATCGACATTTCCATCCTGCGTTTTCGGTGGATTCTTTAGATCGATCGACGTGACGCGAAACAATTCGCCGGCACCTTCGCAATCGCTCCCCGTAATGATCGGGGTGTTGAGATAAAAAAAGCCGCGATCCTGGAAAAATTGGTGAATGGCAAAAGCCAGGCGACTGCGCACTCGGAAAACCGATCCGAATAAATTCGAGCGCGGTCGCAGATGGGCGATCTCTCGCAAGAATTCCGGCGTGTGTCCTTTTTTCTGCAGTGGATAGCTTTCATCCGAGGATCCGACGATTTCGATTTCGTTTGCGACGACTTCCCAGCTCTGCCCTTTGCCTTGAGAAGCGATCAATTTTCCATGCACCGCGAGTGAAGCTCCAGTCGTTAGGCGTTGAATTTCTGCATAGTTCGCAAGCGTATCGTTTGCGATGACCTGCAAACTGCGCAGCGACGAACCGTCGTTGAGTTCGAGAAAAGAAAACGTCTTCGAATCGCGTCGTGTCCGCACCCATCCCCTTACCAAAATGGAATCAGCTGGCGCGGAGCTTTTGAGCGCGTCTTTGATCGGCGTCGCGGAAATCATCGGAGAAGATTGCCGCACGCTTCACATCCGACAAGTGAAAGGAAAATCGGAGTTGGCAAAAATGTGTGGTCATCCCCGAGCGCAGCGAGGACTTCACAATTAATTTTGGGGTTGATCGTGAGATCCCTCGCTGCGCTCGGGATGACAGCGCAAGAAATAGAATGCGCCTACAATTCGATCACTTGCGCGGAATGAATATCTTCGCTCGCGTGGATTTCCGCGAGCAAGGCGGCGTCTGGCGCGGTGTCGAGATTCAAGACTGTCAACGCGGTCCCGCCCGCTTGATTTCGGCTGAGCGACATCGTGGCGATGTTGACGCCGTGACTGCCAAGAAGCATTCCGATGCGTCCGACCATACCGGGCCTATCCGTGTTCTCGAGCACGAGTACGACGCCATGTGGACGTGCTTCAACGGGGCGACTGTTGATATTCACGATTCGTGGTGTGGCACCGAAAAACGCGCCGGCAACTGAGACATTTTTTCCTTCACCGATTGCGGAAAGTTCGAGCAGATCCGTGTAGTCCCCGGCTGCGCTGAGGCGCGTTTCGGTGATTTTCAGGCCGAGACTTTCGGCAAATGCCGGAGCGTTCACTTCGTTCACTTCGCTTCCGCCGGCGCTCTGCAAAAATCCTTTTAAGATTGAGCGTGTGATCGCGGTGGTGTCGACTTCGTTCACTTTGCCGCTGTAGTTGATATTCAAATGTTCGGCGCGGCGCGGTGAAATTTGGGAAAGGAAACGCCCGAGTTTTTCGCCGAAGAGAAGATGCGGGCCGACAATCGCGAGCGTTTTCGCGTCGAGGTTCGGCATGTTGACCGCGTTACGAATCGTTCCTTCGAGCAACGCCGCGCGAATCGATTGCGCGATTTCAATACCGACGCTTTCCTGCGCTTCCGCGGTGGAAGCGCCGAGATGCGGAGTTAAAACCAGATTTGGGGCACTGCGCAATGGCGAGTCGTTAGGCAAAGGCTCCGTTTCGAAAACATCGAGTGCGGCCGCGGCGACGTGGCCGGCGCGCAAGGAATCGGCAAGCGCGCTTTCATCGATCAATCCGCCGCGCGCGCAATTAATTATGCGCACGCCGTTCTTCGTTTTGGTTAGTCTCTCCGCATTGAGCAGATGATGTGTTTCGGGTGTAAGCGGAGTATGCAGCGTGATGAAGTCTGCACTGGCGAGAACGTCGTCGATTTCATCGAGCAACTCGACTTGCAGCGTACGCGCGCGTGCGGCGGAAAGATAAGGATCGTAGGCAAGCACGCGCATGCCGAAAGCGATGGCGCGACGGCTGAGCTCACTGCCGATGCGACCCATGCCGATGATGCCAAGCGTTTTATTGTAAAGCTCGACGCCTTCGAGATTTTTTCGGTCCCATTTTCCACCACGCACCATGGCATCGGCCGCAGGAATTTTTCGCGCGGCCGAAAGCAATAATGAAAATGCGTGTTCGGCTGTCGAAACTGTGTTGCCACCGGGCGCGTTCATCACGATAACACCGCGCCGAGTTGCCGTTTCGACATCGACGTTATCGACTCCCACGCCGGCGCGACCGACGACGCGCAGTTTCGAGCCGGCATTCAAAATCGCGCTTGTCACTTTCGTCTGACTGCGCACCACGATTGCGCTGAAGTCGGGAATGATTTTGACGAGATCGGATTCGCTCAAACCAGTTTGCGCGGAAACATCCAACGCGCCGTCGCGCGAAAGTTCATCGATTCCGCGCTGTGAAATGGAATCGGCGATCAAGACTTTTGGCGAACTCATCGGGATGTTTTAAACGAGACAGGCGCGATTTCCAAATCGTCGCGTCGAGCTAACCAAAAATAACAAGCCTGATCGAATCCGGGAGTTGCTGCGCCACGTTGGTGACGACGCTTCCGCGCAGCAAGTGCGCGAGAGCAGTGCGTTGGGAAGCGCCGATGAACAAGTAATCGACGCCCATCGTCGCTGAAAGATCGAGAATCGTGGCGGCGGCGTCTTCGCTGACTGCATAAACGGGCACGATACAAATCCCGCGTTCCTCTCCCATTTTTAGCATGAGCGACATGATCGCGTTTGCTTCCGGATCATCCTGCCACTTCGCACGGCCGATGGCAGTAGGAGCGGCGGAGAAATAAACCACGACTTCTTTAACGTAGAGGACGCACAGAACGGCTTTGCGTAGTTGCGCTTCTTCCATGGCGAAATTCAAAACCGGGTTGATGCCGCGCGTCGCCACCATGATTTTCTGACCTTCCTCCAAACGCGGTTGCATGTTCGCATGCAAATCCGGCACCACCATCTCGGCGACTTTGCGCGTGACGGTGAGCGTTTTGAGTCCAGAAAGTTTGTGCGAATAAGCGCGCAAAGCCAGACCGATTCCGAGCACGCACAAGGCAAAGAAAAGCGCATCCGGTTTTGTTTTTGCGATGGTGAGTTCAACCGCGAAGAGCACGACGAAAGTCGTCCCCATCAACAGGCGCTGATACCAGGTCAGCGACAATCTTTTATTAAAAGTGCACGAGCCGAGATTGACCGCGATAGCTCCAACGACACCGATGGCGTACAATCCCGCGAGCGCCTCGAAATCTTTCGTCACCGCCAAAACGACGACGGGGATTGCTACGGCGAGGATCAGGGGAATGAGCGGAACGCCGTGCCGATTCAAGCGCGCGAGTTGCCGCGGCATTTCGCCGTCCTGCGCCATCATGTAGACGACACCGATCAAGGCCACGACAGCGGTATTGACTGCGCTGAATAGCAAAAGTCCGAAGACGAGGCCAACGACAATCCCGAGGACTTCGCCGAAAGCAGGCGCGATGGTGAGACTGCCATAATGCTCTCCGAGAAAGCGCAGCATGTCTTCTTTGTGCGAAACGAGCTCGGGCCCGAATATTTTAGGCAGGGATAGCATGGCCCAGCCGAGTAGCGCGGTCCCAATGACGACTTCAAGTGCAACCGGGATGATGGCTTTCGCAGCGGTGCGCGTGACTTTTGGTTTCGCCGGAGTGGAATCCGGATCGAGTTTCATCACCCCGGTGATATTGGCGACCGCTTCCACGCCGCTGAGAGCGAGAATAACACCGACGAATTGCACCCAAACGACCCCGAGATTCGCGTGACGAGGTTCCAAATGCGTGGTGTTCAGATGCGAACTGCTTAGCGCGATAATCAGCATGACCACGAAGACGGCGGGGATCGCTAACCAGATCGAAACGCTTCCGCTGTGTTTCGGTCCAAAAAAGTTAATGATCCCAACCACGATCACGAGGCCCATGGTTGCGATTCGCGCATTCGTGCTCGAAACGCCCAGATAACTCACCGCGGACCAACCGCTCAACGCTGCCGTGACGATAAAATTTGCGATGAGTAAAAGCGCGCCAATGGAAGCAAGGAAGCGACTTTGCTCGCGCGCCGCGGAGTAAACGCCGCCACCATCGGGAAAGTGCGCGCAGACGATAATGTAGTTGTATCCGACGACGGCGGTAAGAATGCAGACCGCCAGAATGATCGGGAACGAAGAAAAACTCGCCGCGACAAAAGCCAGGCCAAGCACGTACGCTTTGCTCGTTCCCCAATCGCCATAGAGAAGCGCAGCGGCGCGCTTCCAATCGACGTTTCGCGGGCGATGCACTGCCCCTGCCTGACCCAGAGTTACATCAGCCATCGCATTCAGCGTTGAATCTCGCTGGCCTGATTGGCTGCTGGCAAGTTGTTTCTTGCCTCTGCCTCAGAGCTACTGAGCGCGATTGTGACGGATCACACTTCCACGCGTGTGCCCAACTCCACCACGGCATTCGGCGGCAGGCAAAAATAGGAAGTCACATCTCCGGCATTACGGGTCATCCAGGCAAAGAGCGAGCCGCGCCACGCGGAGAGACCGAGTTTACGAGTGGCCAGAATCGTTTCCCGACCGATGAAAAAAGTGGTGCGCATCGGATGAAATCGCAGTTCCTGCTCCTTTACGAATTCCAGAGCGGAAGGCACGTCGGGTTTTTCCATGAAGCCAAAATGAATTTGTGCCCGCCAAAATCCTTCTTTCAATTTTTCGAGGGCGACGCGGTCTTTCACATTCGTGAGATAAGGAACTTCCGCGGTTTGCACGGTGAGTAAGACCACTTGTTCGTGCAGCACTTTGTTGTGTTTGAGATTGTGAAGCAAAGCGAGCGGCGTTCCGGATCGATTACCCGACATGTAAACCGCGGTCCCCGGTACACGGCGAATGCTCTGATTTTTTAGATCAGGCAGAAGGGCATCGAGTGGAACACAAATACCGCTCAAGTGACTGCGAAGAACGCGCCGGCCTTTTCTCCACGTCAGCATGAGGAAAAGAATGCACGTCGAGACGAGCAAGGGGAACCAGCCGCCGTGCGCAATTTTGAGCATGTTCGCCGCGAAAAATGCGAGGTCGATGGTGGTGAAAAATGCGGCGACAGGTAAAGCAACCGCTGCGGGCCAGTGCCACCGTCTCCGCGCGACGACATAAAACAGAATTGTCGTGATCAGCATCGTGGTTGTGATCGCGACTCCGTAAGCGGCTGCGAGATTACTTGATGAGCCAAAGCCGAGAACGAGCCCAATGCAGCAAATCATTAATGCCCAATTCACCACCGGCACATAGATTTGACCGATGATGCGCGCGGAAGTGTAATTCACTTTCAAGCGCGGGATGTAACCAAGTTGAATGGCTTGCATCGTGAGAGAAAACGCTCCGCTGATGATCGCTTGCGAGGCAATGACTGCTGCTGCGGTCGCAAGAATCACCATCGGATAAAGCGCCCATGAAGGAGTCATCCGGAAAAACGGATTCACCGCGGCCTCCGGCTCCACCAGGAGAAGCGCTCCCTGTCCAAAATAATTCAGAGTTAATGCCGGAAGAACGATGACAAACCATGTGAGACGGATTGGTCTCGTTCCAAAATGACCGATGTCGGCATAAAGCGCTTCGCCTCCCGTGATCGCCAGAAAAACGGCGCCGAGGACGAGGAAGCCGTGCCAACCATTCGCCGCGAAAAACATATACGCGTGAAAGGGATTGATCGCTCCGAGGACCTGGGGCGAGCGAATGATTTGATGAATTCCGAGAACGCTGATCGCAGTGAACCACAGGATGGTGACCGGGCCAAAAATCCTGCCTATGCCGGTGGTGCCGCGTGATTGGAAAAAGAAGAGGCCAACAAGAATACCGATCGCAATCGGTACGACATAGGGATCGAAGAATGGCGTCGCAATATGTAACCCCTCGACTGCGCCCATGACCGATATGGCGGGCGTGATCATGCCATCGGCATAAAGCAGGGCCGCTCCGAAGAGCCCGAGGAGAAAGAAAAATTTTCCGCGCCTAACGACATCGCTGACGAGCGTGGCCAGAGCGAGGATTCCTCCTTCACCGCGATTGTCCGCCCGCAATATCAGGATGAGATATTTGATCGAGATGACCAAAATGAGCGACCAAAGAATAAGCGACAGGACACCGAGGACGTTGGGCTGGGTGGTGCGGATGCTGTGGTGACCGTAAAAGCATTCGCGCAGGGCATACAACGGACTGGTTCCGATATCGCCGTAAACAATGCCGAGGCTGGCGAGACAAAGTAAAAGAAGGCGAGATTTTCGTTCCTTCTGATCGTGCGGCGAAGGCGTATTCACATCCGCCTTGGGCAAGGCGGAAACTAATGTTGGAGATACTGAATGCACCGCGTCCTTCCCATCTTAGCGGCGCGCTCAGGTCCAGAATAATTAAAACGGTACTAAAATCTTCGGGTGTGCATTTCGTCGGGGATTGAATGCGCTACATTGGTCGCGTGCTGGAAAAATCCAGTTCGCGTAAAACCGAGCAGCTTTCCTTTGAGGCGTCGTCCGACGAGGCGCAAAGCGATTCCGATTCTCACTCGCGCCCGGATGTGTTTGCACCATTTAAACAATACGTCACAGCGGTTATCGGTGTCGGTTTGCTCACCATTGCGTGCTGGCTGTTAACGCCGCTGACGGGTTACGGAGCGATCTCACTCATTTTTCTGCTGGGCGTTTTGCTTGCCGGAATGGTGTTAAGTCGAGGACCGGTACTGGTGGTAGCGGCGCTCAGTGCACTTTCCTGGAATTTTTTGTTTATCCCGCCGCGCTTTACTCTGCACATCGCCAAGGTGGAAGACGCGCTTACCTTCGCGACTTACTTTATCATCGCACTTACCGTCGGTAGCTTGACGGCGCAGTTAAAAGCTCGTGAGCACCTTGCCGCACAGGTTCAGCTCGCGAAAAATTCCGAGCGACTTCGCAAGACTCTACTCGATTGCGTATCGCACGAACTAAAAACCCCCCTCGCCGCAATCGGAGCAGCCAGTCAGGAATTGTTGCGTTTGACGCCGGCCACTCAAAACGCAGCGATGCTCGAACAACTCGCCAGTGAAATTCAGGATGGCTCCCACCGCTTAAATCGCGTCGTTAACAATCTTCTCGAGATGAATCGCCTCGAGAGCGGAGTGATTCGGCCGAACTGCGAATGGTGCGACGTGCGCGAGCTCCTACAATCGGCCATCGAAATCGAGCGCGAATCCATCAAAGGCCGGGATATCAGGTTGGAGGTGCCAGAGGATATTCCCCTGGCACTCGTGGACCATACTTTAATGGAACAGGCCATCGCGAAATTGCTCGCCAATGCGGGTACCTACACGCCATCGAAATCGTCGATCGAAGTGGATGCCGAATACACGAATGGACAGCTGATGATCTCGGTGAGCGATCGTGGCGCGGGATTCCCCGCCGAATCCGCCGCGCGGATATTTGAAAAATTTTACCGAGGGGAAGATCGGAAAACCGGCGGCCTCGGACTCGGATTATCGATCGCGCGTGGGTTTGTGGAAGCACACGGCGGAAAACTCAGCGCGGAGAACCGCGATGGCGGCGGTGCGCGCTTCGTCATCACTCTGCCCGTCCGCGTTACAGACGCGAAGACGTTGGAAGCTGCGTCATGAAACCGTCTCGCATCGCATTGATTATCGATGACGAGAAACAGATTCGCCGGCTGCTCCGGTTCGCGTTGGAAGCAGCGGACCATCAGGTTTACGAAGTGGAAACGGGGCAAGCTGGCCTTACGGAAATCGTCAATCGCCGGCCCGATATCGTCTTACTCGATCTCGGTTTACCCGACATGGAAGGCGTCAAAGTGCTTCGGCGTTTACGCGAATGGTCGGATGTGCCGGTTTTGATTTTGTCGGTTCGCGACGACGCCGAGGAAAAAGTCGCTGCGCTCGATGCGGGCGCGGACGATTACGTCACCAAACCGTTCGACACCGCGGAACTGTTGGCGCGCGTTCGTGCTGCGCAGCGGCGATCGCTGACAGAAGCAGATGAACCTGTTTTTAATTCCGGTTCGCTCTGCGTCGATTTCTCCGCGCGGCAGGTAAAGCTCGACGGCGCGGAAATTAAACTTACGCCCACCGAATATTCTCTCCTCCGCGTGCTCGTGCAGAACGCCGGAAAAGTTGTGACGCATCGGCAGTTGTTGCGGACGGTTTGGGGAGAAAAAGCCGAGAGCCAGGCGCAATATCTTCGGGTCTACGTCACGCATTTGCGGAAAAAACTTCAGACGAACTCAGAGGCGCCGAGCCTGATCAAAACAGAAGTCGGCATCGGCTATCGGTTGTCGGCGGAGAAGCTGTAATCCCGCGTTAACGATCTTTTAGCGTTTCGGAGTCACATTTTAATTAGCGGTCGCTTCGACAGCCGAGCCACATTTCCCTATGGAAAAGATCGTGGTCGTAGGTGTCCTTACTGAGGACGCCAGATTATCTCCGAAAAATGGAAAGACCGGGTTGGTCAACGTCCGTTCTCAAATCAAGGTTGATTTAAACGCTCCAAAAACAAACCGCCGCCCCGCGTTGTCCGAGCAAGACCAGGCGTTGCCATTCTGGACGTGGTTTATCGAAAATCCGCGCGATCGCAGCATAGCGTGAGTCTGTCGAACGAGTCGCATCGTGCTTGCGACGCCTAATCGATCGATCGGCTTCACGCGCCGAATCTGAGGTCGAATTAGCTGATGATCCCAACGAACGTTAAACGTCCGCGCAACGTCGATGTGTCCCGCGCGGCCGCGATTCTTTACGGAGACTGGGGTACGAGCAAAGCCTACGTGATCGGACTCGCGTTCCGCGGCAATGTCATCCGCGATGTCTCCGATCTATTGCCGGAGGAGATCGATCTGCTCGTCTACGCGTAATGGTACACCCGAACCGTTATGATTTTCTGTGGAAAAGCAATCGGTAAAACAGCAGCAGCACCATCGCGCCCACGACCGACATGATCCAGCCAGCCAAATAACTCTCGCCGGCAAACATGCGCCCGATCCATGTGCCGACGAATGCGCCCGCGATTCCGAGGAGGATCGTGATGATGCAACCGCCGGGATCTTTTCCTGGCATGAGCAGCTTCGCGATTGCTCCGACGACCAAGCCGATAACTAAGGTGGCAATAATTCCTCGATCCATAGGCAAGGTTATACGCGCGAAGTTTGGTGCAGGGCAAGATGTTCTAACTCGATCGCGCTTTTAGTTTCACGGCCACTTCGATCTCCGCAGTCTGCGGGAACATGTCCATGGGAGTAATCGAATCTATCGTGAAACGCTCATTTAATACCACCAGATCGCGCGCGAGTGTTGCGGGATTGCAGGAAATGTAAATCAAGCTCGCCGGGGGAAATTGTAGAAACGCGTTTCGAACAGCTTTACCCAAGCCGGTCGCGGGTGGATCGACGATGACAGTAGTCGACGCACTTGCGTCGGTCTGTAATTGCTGGCGCAAAAGTTCATCGATGTCGCCAGCGACATACGTTTCTTTGGTCGTGGAGTTCTCATTCGCGGCAGCGATTGCATGCGTGTCCCAATCGATCCCGATAACGCGATCGAATTTATCGAGCAGATGTTTCGCGAAAAAACCAGCGCCGCAGTAGGCGTCGATGAGGAGTTCGCCGTGTTCGGGAACGAGATTGCTGACGTGCTGTAAGAGTGCCTCTGCAACAGCGTCATTTGTTTGGGAAAAAATGCGCGGACCTGAATGTGCGCGCAGTGTGTAATGGCCATCACGCGGATTGTGCGAACGCAAATTCTTCAATTCGTTGTTCACTTCCGGCATCGCGATGGGACATCGTTCTACGTCGATGAGCCTGTGCTCATCGCGACGGTAAAACCCAATGACGCCATCTTCGCAGTGCACCGTGATGCGGTTGCGATAATCGTACGATTTGGGAGAAGACACGATCGGTCGCATCGGCATGTCTGAAATGTGTCCGATTCGTCGCAGCGTTTGCTCGACCTGCCGCGCTTTTAATTCCAACTCATGCTCGTAAGCAATGTGCTGGTAGCTGCAGCCACCGCATCGCCCGAAGTAAGGACATTCTGGCGTTACGCGATGTGCGGACGGTTCGAGTAGCTCGTGCAGTTCGGCTTCCGCAAAGTTTTTCTTCTCGCGAACAATGTGAACGGAAACGCGTTCGCCATCGATCGTGTAAGGAACAAAGGTGGCCTTGCCGCTCGCGCGCGCGACGCCTTTCCCGCCGAATGCGACATCGTCAATGAGGAGTTCAACCAACTGCACGCTGCTACAGTAAAGTGGGAGCGTCCTAAGTGCCGCGACATTGTGCCGCTGCGCAGTGAATCGGAAGCGGACCCAAATTTAATAATATCGCGCGTAGGGATATTTCGATTCGTTCCCTAATTCCGGTGGGAACTCCGAATAGCCGGCATGAATGTAGCGCACATCGCTCGGAAGAATCGGCATGTAGGTTCCGCGATAGACGGGGAAGGGAAAGAGCAACACTTCGTAAAATCCGACACCCATGCGTACAAAACTTCGGCCAACTCCGCGCACGACGCCGTAACCGGCCGCCGCCGAATTTCCTTCGTCGGTGTTCGTCTTCGCTACCGACACATAGACCTCCGAAAAGCCGCAAACCAAATTGCTCAGACCGCGACCGAGTTTGCGCGTGGGACCGTGATCGTTCGCGGGAGGATCCTGAATATCGGCCCGGCATAAACCAGCGAACGCCGCTACCATCACGAGAATGAGAAATATTTTCATCGCTGGCGCAAAACTAACAAAGCGTGAATCGCCAAAGCAACACTTCATTTGGTCTTTTGCGCGCCGTTTATTTTTTTGGTTGCGATCATCGAAGCCGTGATCGTGATCACAAGCACGAGCAGAATAATGCCTAACGAAGCCCAATTCGGAATGGGGAAGCGGTCAGCCACGATCATCTTGAGGCCGATAAAGCCCAGTAAAATGGAGATTCCTGTTTTGAGATAAATAAAGCGATCGACCAGCTTCGCGAGTAGGAAATAGAGAGAGCGCAGACCGAGAATGGCGCAGATGTTCGATGTGTAAATGATGAAGACATCCTGCGTAATGGCGAAAACTGCCGGAATGGAATCGACCGCAAAAATGAGATCCATCACGTCGACCAAAATCAGAACGAGGGCGAGGGGAGTCAGCATGAAACGGCCGTCGATGCGCGCGGTGAAATGTTCGCCGCGAAATTCGTTCGTGACGTGAACGGAGCGCCGGCAGAGACGCATCAGCCAATTGTTTTCAAAATCCACCTGCTCCTGTTTGCCGAAAAACATCCGGATCGCTGTGACGAGCAAAAAGATTCCGAAGATGTAGAGCACGAAGTGAAAGCGCGCGACGAGGGTAACGCCTAACAAAATCATGACACCGCGCATAATGAGCGCGCCGAGAATTCCCCAGACGAGGACGCGATGTTGAGACTTCGGGGGCACGCGGAAGTAATTGAAAATGACGACGAAGACAAAGATGTTATCGACGCTCAGCGAATACTCGATGAGGTAGCCGGTCATAAAATCGAGCGCCTGTTCAGCGCCGCGCAGCCGCCAGACGAGAACGTTGAAGCATAGTGAAAGGACAACCCAAATGGCACTGCGAATGGCGGCGGCGCGCACGCTCAGTTCGCGATCGCGCATCTTGAAGCTTTTCAGATCGATCGCGAGTGCGATGAAAACGCCGGCATGAAACGCGATCCAAAACCAGAAGTTTGTCGGCACGGCGCGTAGCGTTTCATGCGTCATCAACTCTAGCAAACGCAAATGGCATGCCGGTGTGAATTTTTCGGTCGCGCTCGGCGGTTTCGCAATGGCGTGATTGCAGAATCTTCTCGCGTCTCGCGTCGTTCTACGTAGCTTATCCGACTCTTTGGATGGATGCCGAACTGCAGAAACTTATTGAATCGGGGAAACTGACCGCGCGGTCGGCCGAACAACTGGAAAACTTAAAACCGGGCACCTTTTGTTTGCACAAAAGTTGGGGCTTCGGTCGCGTCGCGGAGTGGAATCTTCTGCTCAATCAGATCGTGATCGATTTTAAAGGGAAAAAAGGGCACCCGATGCAGCTGCAATACGCTGGGGAAAATCTCACTGTTATTCCGACGGGACATTTTCTGGCGAGGAAAGCGAGCGATCTCGCCGAAGTCAAAACTCAGCTGAAAACCGATCCGGCTGGGCTGGTGCGAAATATTCTCGAGGGTTTCGGTGGCGCAGCTACGCAGACGCAGATCAGCGAAATGTTCACCGACCTTTTCAACGAAGCGGAATGGAAACGCTGGTGGGAATCGACCAAGAAACTCCTGAAGAAGGAAGGTTATTTTCAAATTCCATCCAAAAAGTCCGAACCAATTCGATTGCGTGGCGAGAAAGTTTCACGCGCCGATGAGTTGCTGAATTTTTTTGAGCAGGCGCGCCAACCAAAGGAACAAATCGCGGCGCTGGATCAGATCATCCGGTTTCATCACGAATTTGAAGAACCGGAAAAACAGTTGCAGCCAATCGTCAACGCGATTGAAGACAGCGCTAACCGAAATCAACGGTTAAATCCGGCGCTGACTTTTGAATTGGTCGTTGCGCGCGACGATTTGCTTGCGCGCGTGCCGAAGTTGAAAACAACGGATCCAAACCTGACGCTCAACCGTCTCATCGTCGACGAAGAAGCGCGGTTGGCGGTAATTTTACCAAAAATATCTTCGGCAAAAGAACGGCGTGTTTTGCAGACGCTGCCAGCAGCGTTAGGTCCACGATGGACCGTGCGCGCATTGCTTTTAATGCAGGAGAGTCACGCGCGAATGGTCGCGCAGATCCCGAAAGTTTTTATCGATGCCGGCCTGCAAAAAGAATTGCACAGCGCGATTGAGCGCGGCATTCGCGAACATTCCGCCACGAGCGAAACACTTTTTTGGTTGTGCAAAGAACGCGATGAAAGCTGGGCTGATTTGATTACGCCCGATCTGCTCGCGGCCAGTCTCGGCGCGCTGGAGCGCGATCAACACAATGAGAACGCTCGCGGGAGCAGACTCCGCGATATGCTTCTCGACGATCGCGAATTGATTCCCGAAATGTTTCGCGATTCCGAGATGGATGTGGCCCGTGACTCGATGCGGCGGTTGATGTTGACACCAGTCTTCGATGACTTGACGAAACGATCGCTTCTCGCCCGAATCATCAAGCTTTATCCGGACTTGGGAGCAATGATTACCGGCGCGCAGCCGGAGGAAAAATCCGAGGCGCTGGTGGTTTCCTGGAGCAGCCTGCACCGGCGCAAGGCGGAGTATGAAGAACTCATCAAAAAGAAAATTCCCGAAAACACGAAGGAGATTGCACTGGCGCGCTCTTACGGTGATCTGAGCGAAAATTTCGAATTCAAAGCGGCCAAGCAGATGCAAGCGGTGCTCATGCGTCGCAAAACCGAGCTGGAGCGCATGCTGCTCAACGCCCGAGGGACTTCTTTTCAAAGCCCTGATACTTCGCGAGTTTCCATCGGAACAATCGTCACGTTGCGCGATACAAGTTCCGAGGAAGTGGAAACCTATACGATTCTCGGCGCGTGGGATGGCGACCCTGAGCGCCAGATTATTTCCTATCAAACCGCGATCGCACAGGCATTGATGGGTCACTCGTTAGGCGAAGTGGTGACGATGAATGCGGAGCAGGGGAGCGGGCGTTTCGCAATTATTTCAATCGAAGCGGCGCCAATTGACGAAATGCCGCCCGATCCTGGACTGGCTGAGATTCCAATCGAAGAAGTCGCTGCGAACTGAGTCAGTGCGCGACCGCTTACGCACCGCGAGTCCGACGTGGATGAGTAGAACGGGATCTATCGATCCTAGTGGCGCGTCAGCATCCAGATGAAGATGCCCACGATGATGGCGCCGATAAGATAGAGCGCTTTGTGTAAGCCGGGCGCGCGGAATTGCTTTCGGCGCGAAGTAAAATAGATCGCTGCGACGAGAAAAAGAACGATAACAAACAGCGTGACTGGAAACATTTTGTTTTAGTGCGCGCGGTTGATTTTGCGCTGAGCAATATTCAGTTTCCAAAGGCGAGCACAAGATCGATTTTGGAACGTCCTCTCGACAACGAGCGAGTTGATCGTCAACACTAGGAGTTCACATGAATGATCCGATTTTCATCGCGCAAAGCGATCAGCCTATCTATCTCCTGCCGAAAATGGCGAATCGCCACGGCCTCATTGCCGGGGCAACGGGAACAGGCAAGACGGTAACCTTGCAAACGCTCGCCGAAAATTTCAGCGCGCGGGGTGTGCCGGTGTTCATGGCCGATGTCAAAGGCGATCTCGCCGGGATCAGCCAACCAGGGGGAACAAACCCGAAAATTGTCGAGCGGGCGAAGGAACTTGGCCTGTCGGATTTCAAAGGCGAAGCGAGCCCCGTCGTTTTTTGGGATGTGTTTGGTGAGAATGGGCACCCCGTGCGCGCCACCGTTTCCGAAATGGGTCCGCTCCTGCTCGGTCGTTTGCTGCAATTGAACGACACGCAGGAGGGCGTGTTGAACATGGTCTTCAAGATCGCGGATGAAAGCGGAATGCTGCTTCTCGATCTCAAGGATTTGCGCGCGATGCTGCAATACGTCGCGGACAACGCCGACCAATTCAAAACGCAATATGGGAATGTTTCGGCGGCGAGCGCAGGTGCGATTCAACGCAACTTGCTCGCCTTAGAAACGCAGGGTGCGGACAAATTTTTCGGCGAGCCGGCTCTAAATCTCGATGACCTGATTCAGACGCAAGGCGAGAAGGGCGTCATCAACATTCTCGCGGCGGAGAAACTGATGCAGCAGTCGCCTAAGGTCTACGCCACGTTCCTGCTCTGGTTACTCTCCGAACTTTTCGAGAATCTTCCGGAAGTCGGCGATCCCGATAAACCGAAGCTCGTCTTCTTCTTCGATGAGGCGCACCTGCTTTTCGCTGATATCGAAAAGCCGGTGGAGGAGAAGATCGAGCAGATGGTTCGCTTGATTCGTTCGAAAGGCGTCGGCGTTTATTTTGTCAGCCAAAATCCGCTCGACATTCCTGATGTCGTTTTGGGGCAGCTTGGAAATCGCGTGCAGCATGCGTTGCGCGCGTTTACACCGCGCGACCAGAAAGCTGTTACGGCAGCCGCACAGACCTTCCGACAAAACCCGAAACTGAAAGTCGAAACCGTGCTCACACAGTTGGGAGTGGGGGAAGCGCTCGTTTCCATGCTCGATGAAGGCGGCAGTCCGACGATTGTCGAACGCGCGAAGATCGTGCCGCCGCGCAGTCAGGTCGGAGCGATTACGCCGGAGCAACGCAAGCAGATCATTAATTCCTCTGCTCTCGCCGGCCACTATGAGAAGACGATCGATCGCGAGTCCGCATACGAAAAATTGCAGGCCAAAGCGGCCGAGAAAACTGGCGCGGCCGACGCGCCGGCCGCTACACCCGGCGCTTCAATTCCAGAACCGGCCAAAGAATCGTTTTTCGGCAAAATATTCGCACCAACTACCGGTCCGCGCGGAGCAGTGCATGATTCCGTAGCAACTTCGATGGCCAAGAGCGCAATGCGCGCGGCCAGCAGTCAGGTCGGCCGGCAGTTGATCCGGGGAATTATGGGCGGATTGCTCGGCGGCAGCAGGCGTAGTCGCTACTAGCCCGCTTGCCGCTGAACGATTGGTTAGGCTGACTATTCCTTTTTCTGCGCGCCCACCTTTTCGGCCTTGGCGCCTTTAGCCGGCTTCATCTCAACTTCGGTCGCGGTCATCGTGTACGTGATCGTGACTTTATCGCCGACCTTGAGATCGCTTGGAACTTTGCTGCTGGAATCGCGCGCGATTTCCCAACGCTCATTCTTTCCCTTCGACTTCTCGACTACGATCATGCTGTCATTCATCTCAAGTACCGGACCGGTGACTTGATAGGTTTTTGCGCTTCCCGCCAACGCTGCGCTGCTTAAGGCAAGACTCGCGGCGGCAATCAAACTGCATACGATGTTAGTTTTCATAGGTTTCGTCGATTAGACGAAGCGCTAAGGATGTATTCAAGCCTTTTGCGCTTTTCCGGCGTTTAGGCGCGCGATATTCATCCTTGTTGCGGATCGTTTGTGGGAAATGCTTGCAATTGGAATTGCAACTTCGGGATAATCCCAACCTTGATTAACCACAAAATCCATCATCTCGCTGTCTGGGTTCTCGTCGTAATCCATTTCTTTATCGGTCTCGGGTGGTACGCGCTCTTCGGAGAGGCGTGGTTGAATTACAATGCGCGCGGCATGACCGACATCGAACAACCGCACAACGTCTTCCCCTATCTGATCGCGGTTATCTCGGCGGTCCTGGTTAACTACGCGTTAGCATGGCTATTCGCGAAACTTAACGTCGCCCATGCACTCACCGGATTGAAAATCGCGCTTATTTGCTGGCTCGCATTTCTCTTCGCTCAATACGCGACCATCGCGGTATTCTCGGCTTTCGAAACAAATCCGTGGCCGCTCATTCTCATCAACATGGGCCGACCTTTTCTGGCGTTCGCAATCAGCGGCATCGTTCTCGGTGCGTGGCGCCGGCGCGAGCTGTAATCGCGCTCCCAACCGCGGCAGGTCGATTCAATTCTTCGCGCTTTAGCTGCCGGCCGGCTCCGGCATTGTCCTGATTCCGACGCGTGCCAGATATTCATCGGCCTGCAGGAGATCGGTGCCGGCGCGTTCCACAATCTTCAAGAGATTGTCCATCGACGAAACTTCCTCGAGCTGCTCGGTGAGGAACCACTGCAGGAAATTGATCGTGATGTAGTCGTCTTCTTTCCGCGCCAACGCGACGAGCGCATTGATCTGATGCGTTACCTTCACTTCCTGATCGAGCGAAAGTTTCACTGCATCGCGCGGTGTCTTGAAATTCGATTTCGGCGCGTCGATTGCCGGAATCATCACGCGCCCACCAGCGTCGACCACATATTTTATGAATCGCAGCGCGTGACCTTTCTCTTCTTCGGCTTGTTTGAAGAAATGCTGCGACAACTGCGGCAACGCTTCCGCCGCGAAATGCGCCGCGATCGCGTAATACTGCATCGACGCGCTGAATTCGTATCCGACCTGTTCGTTAATCGCGTTAATTACTTTTTTGCTGGTGAGCATAGAAACCTTTCGATTGATGTTTCTTGTCTTAGACTAGTAACAGTCTCCACTCAAATGAAACGTGTTCCACTTGGCTCATCTGCGATCGCCTCCGTCAACTATGATGAGAGAGAAAAAACGTTGGACGTCGAGTTTCGTGAGGGAGAAACTTATCGGTACGCGCATGTGCCCGAGTTTGTTTATCGTGAGCTGTTAAAAGCTGAGTCAGCCGGCACGTTTTGGAACCAGATAAAAGATAACTACAAGTTCGCGCGCCTGGAGAGTGTGGAGCGCACACGGTAAAAGCAAAAGCCCCGCGGCTTGTTTCCAAGCGCGGGGCTTTTGTTCTGGCGACGTCCTACTCTCGCACAACCTATCGTCGCACTACCATCGGGGCTGCAGCGTTTAACTTCCGTGTTCGGAATGGGAACGGGTGGTGCCACTGCGCTAGTATCACCAGAGGGCGAAGCCGGCTAATCCATTCGGCGTCGATCTCTAGCGACTATCTCCAACTGCAAAGAACTTCTGATTCTCTGACATCTACATACAGGAAGTGAAACACAGTGCTTTCTTAAAGCTTCGTTTTATTTTGAGATCATTTGTCTCCTCTGTGTGCCGTTGCCTCGTTGCCAAGGCAACGGGTTAACAGAAAAGGAAATGATCAAGCCAAACGGGTTATTAGTATTACTTAGCTGAACGTATTACTACGCTTACACCAGTAACCTATCAACGTGGTGGTCTACCACGACCCTTCAGGGAGAACTCATCTTGGGATAGGCTTGGCGCTTAGATGCTTTCAGCGCTTATCCT
>JBBQFI010000022.1:0-15717 GCA_038321775.1 Chthoniobacterales bacterium
TTTTGTTGGGGTGGCGGGGGGGGGCAATGGGGCCGGGGCGGGCCTGTTTTGGTTTTTTGGGGGTGTTTGGGCGCGACGGCCGGGCGGGCGGGTAATCCCCCTTGAACCCCAAAAAAAAATTCCGGGGGCGCCGGGCGGCCCCGCCCTACCAGCACAATCAACGCTACGATGCCGAGCACCGTCGCGATGCCCGCACCGCGCATCACATTCATGATGAGCGCGCCGTATTTTCCCGTCAGCGGATTGTAGTGGTAACAAAGCAAAACGAGCTGCGTCACGACTGAGCCGCGTTCTTCTTTTCCGGCGGCAATGATGGCGGTTCGCAATTCGCGCGGATCGAAGTTCACTCCGAAGAAGTAGCGCGAGATTTTTCCTTCGGGCGTGAGCACGATAAATCCGCTCGGATGCGCGTACTCGTTAACGGCGGGATCAAACGCAAAACGAAAACCGGTTTCGTTCGCGAGTTGCGCGATGACGCCTTTGTCACCGGTGAGGAAATGCCAGCCATTTGCCGCGCCGGGCCGTCCATAACGTTTGAGATATTCTTTCTTCTTGGCGGCCGCGGTAACCGAATTCTCTCTCGGATCGATGCTAACGTTAACGACATCGAATTCTTTTCCGACATCAAATCGCAATTCCTGGAGCGACTGGATCAAACCATCGTTGATCAACGTACAAAGCATCGGGCAATGGTAGTAACCGAGCACGAGCAGAGTCGGCTTTTTGCCGATGTAATCGCCCAGACTAACGAGTCTGCCGTCGGCATCGCGAAAGGGAAGATCGCGCGAAATCCGTTGTCCGATGTGCTGATCGAAGCCAATTCGCTTTAAGTCGTTAGGCGCAAGCGTATCGGCAGAACCCGCCATTCGACCGAGCATGAGCAAAAACGCGACGACTAAAATCCTTGTCATCACAATCCGTTCGGCGTCGTCTTTGGCCCTGGAATGCTGGTTCCTGTTTCGTTAGGCCGGGTTTGCATCAACTGGAGCGGAGTCACGCCGGCTCCGACGTCGGGCAACCCTCGTGCGGCGATCAATTCCATCGCGCGTCCGATCGGAATGCGAACGATTCCGGCTTTGCGATTGACCCAACCATAAGAATTCAGCTCCTGCGTTTCACGCACACGGGCATTTTGCCACTCGACTCCTGGCTGCGTTTCCAAACCAGGCGCCGGAAATTTCTTTTGCGTTTCGGCCACTTTCGGTCGCGGCCTTTCTACCGCGGCGCGATGCCGATTGAAGGCGTGGAGCAAACCCCAACAGGCAAATATCACGACCACCACGGAAATGAAGAGCGCGACGCCGATCATCCCGAGCGACATGACATCGGCGTCCCGTTGTTCATGGCCAGATTGCGGCGCGGATTTTTCCTCTGTTTTCATGTAACGGCCACGCCAAAACGTGGGTCGTTCAACGGAATGAGCGGCCTGGTTTTTAACTGCCAGGAAAAGGTGGCGCACCAGATCCCGCCGATGCCGAAGAAAGCAGCGAAATCGAGGCAGCTGGTATGAACGTTCGGGAACAATGACGGCGCTACCAGCCACCAGACATCGATAAGATGCGCAATGAAAAGCGCACCCGCCACACTCGTTAGGGCAAAAATGCTTCGTTTTGTTTTGCGCGAGAGCAGCAGAAAAAACGGGACGACAAAATGGAAAAAGAAAATGAAGACGACGACCCAGCGCCAGCCACCCCGGATGCGGTGAAGATACCAGGAGATTTCCTGCGGCAGATCGCCCGACCAGATGATGAGCAATTGCGAGAACGCCATGTAGGCCCACATCATGGTAAACGCGAGCAACAGACTTCCCAGATGATGAAAATTCTCGCGTCCGGTAATTTTCGAGAGAGAGCTGCGCGGCGCCATCCAGGCCAGCAGCACAGTCATAAGCGCAAGCGCACTCAACATTTGCCCGATGCAAATCAGAATCGGGAACATGGTCGAATACCAATCGGTCTCGAGCGACATGATCCAGTCGACATAGGCAAACGTCGCCGTGATGGGATAAATCACGAGACCCGGGCCGCTCAGTGTGCGCAATTTTTTCATCGGCGCGGGATCCAAAGTTGCGTCTTGTTCGCGCGACCATTTCCTGAGCGCAGACGCGATCCAAATCCAAATCGCGAAGAGAATCACGGTGCGGATAATGAAGCGCGGCGCATTCAGGTAAGCGCGTTTGTGCTGGAGAACTTCGCTGGCCGCGACTGCCGCCGGATTCATCCACGGATACAGTTCGCGCAAACCAAAAAAGACGGGGACGAACAGCAGCGCGAGAAGCGGCAATGTTCCGACTGCTGCCTCGAAAAACCGTCGCAATGGATAACCCCATTTCCCTCCAGTGAGAAAATGAATCATCAACCAGAGAAGAGAACCGGCCGCGACGCCGAACCAGATGAGGACGCCGGTAAGGTAGGAGATGAAAAACTGATGCGGCGAAAAAAGCCACCCGATGACACACCCGATCGAACCGAGAATTCCCAGAAGCAAAAAGATCGGTCGCACATTTGCAATTGCATCCGCCTCGCGGCCGCTCATAACCTGGGGAGCGTTTCCGTTCATTTTTGCGCCTCCAGCTTCGATTTCTCGTTAGGCAAAACGTCTTCGGGTTTTGCGTTATGACTTAACTGCAACGCGCGGATGTAAACGACGATCGCCCATCGATCCTGCGGTTCGACCCGCGCCGCGTACGGATACATCACGCCGTAACCGTTTGTGATTACGTCGTAGAAATGACCAATGGGCGCGTTGCGCAATCGATCGAGATGATATGTCGGCGGAGCGGGAAATCCGCGTCGCACAATTTCGCCGTTGCCGTCACCGTTCAGTCCGTGACAAACCGCGCAGTAAATATCGTAACGTTCGCGTCCGCGCTGGAGTAGTTGCGGCGTCAACGGCATGGGCAATTGCGTGATGAGCGTTCCGTTCGTTAGGCCGGTAGAGAAGGCGGAATTTTCGCGAGTATCTCCGCGCGCCACGGTGTGAGGTGGAATCGGCCGCGCCGCCGCGCCATCCTTAAAGAATGTGTTTTCCGCGAGCGGCTTCGCCTTCGGCTGGTTGTACATGTCGCGTCGACAGCTGGCTGAAAGAACGCAGATCACAACAAGCAAAGCCGTTCTCACCGCGCGACCTCCGAGACTTGAATCGGGACGAGCGTCTGCAAAAATTCGCGCGTTTTGATCGCATCGAATTGTGGATCGCGCGCTTCGATACAAAGAAAAAAACGATCCTGCGATGCGCGCTCGAATTCAGGGAGATTGAACATGGGATGATATGGATGCGGCAATCCATTGAGCACGAGCGATCCAAAAAACGCCGTGAGCGCTGCCCCGAGCACAGTGAGCTCGAAGGTGATCGGAATGAAAGCGGGCCAGCTGTGCAACGGACGTCCGCCGATATTGATCGGATAACTGACGACGTTGGCGAACCACTCCATGAAGTAAGCGCTCGATCCCCCAAGAATTCCGCCTAACAAAACGAGTAGCGGGATGTGATTTTTTTTGCCCAGCGCTTCGGCCAATCCATCGACTGGAAATGGCGCGTAGCCATCCATTTTTCGAAAACCGTGCGCATATGATTCTTCGGCAGCGCGCACGAGTTGTTCGTGCGTTTCAAATTCTGCCGCGAGGCCGTAGAGCACTTCGTCGTTCATGGCGCGTTTGCTTTCGCGGGTTCGGCCACCAGCTCGCGTTCTTCCGAAATCGAAATCATCGGGAAGAACCTAACGAACAAAAACAGAAGCGTGAGAAAGAGCCCGACGCTGCCAAACAATGTGGCCCAATCCCAAATTGTCGGAAAAAACATGCCCCACGATGAAGGCACAAAGTCACGATGCAGACTGGTGATGACGATGACAAAGCGCTCGACCCACATGCCGACGTTGATGAAGAACGCGACGATGAAAAGCGTAAGAGGATTGCGCCGGATACGCGCGGACCAGAGCGCCTGCGGCACGATCACGTTGCACAACATCAGTCCCCAAAAAATCCAGCCGTACGGACCGAACGCGCGATTCATCATCATGTATTCCTCGAAAATGTCGCCGCTGTACCACGACATGAAGGCCTCGATGAAATAGCCGTACCCGACCATCAAACCGGTCGCGAACATGACGTTCGCCATGTTGTTGAGGTAACGCTCGGTGATGAGCGCTTCGAGATGATAAATCTTGCGCACCGGAATCACGATGTTGAGCACCATGGCGAAGCCGGAGTAAATCGCGCCGGCAACGAAGTAAGGCGGGAAGATTGTCGAATGCCAGCCGGGCAATTGCGCGACGGCGAAATCGAGGCTGACCACGCTGTGGACAGACAAAACGAGCGGCGTGGCGAGTCCGGCGAGAAGCAAATATGCGATTTGATGGCGCTGCCAATGCGCCGCGGAATTGCGCCAACCCAGCGCAAGCACCCCGTAGAATTTTTTCTGCCAATTCTTTTTTGCTCGATCGCGGACCGTCGCGAGATCGGGCAACAAGCCGAGAAACCAAAACATGATCGAAACGAGCAGATACGTGCTGACAGCAAAGACATCCCAAACCAGCGGGCTGCGAAATTGTGGCCAGACGCCCATCGTGTCCGGATAGGGCAAGAGCCAGTAGAAAACCCACGGACGCCCAAGATGAAGCAATGGAAATAAACCCGCACACGCTACCGCAAAAAGTGTCATCGCTTCAGCGAAGCGATTGATCGCCGTGCGCCAATGTTGGAAAAGCAAAAGCAGAATCGCCGAGATAAACGTGCCGGCGTGACCGATACCAATCCACCAGACGAAGTTCACGATCGCAAATCCCCACGCGACTGGAATGTTGATTCCCCAAACGCCAACCCCGCGAAGAAGCAGCCACGAAATCGCGAAGAAAAATATCATGAGCAATCCGAACGCGACGACAAAGCCGATCCACCACGGTGCCGGTTGTCGGTTTTTCAAAACGATCGAACCAATCGTCTCATTGACCTGCTCGTAGGTCGTTCCTGGCGCGAGCAGGTTCGATGGATAACCGAGCGGCGACATCCGCGTGCGCGATTGTTCGTTAGGCGGAATTGTCTTCATGCTACCGCAAAATGAACAAGGCCTGGTGACTTATCCCTTTCCCTGTGGGAGAGGGCGGGGTGAGGGCCGAAACGCGATGGCATCTTTGCTCCAGGCTCCTCCCCCTCACCTCAATCCTCTCCCCTGTTCCGGGGGCGAGGAAATCGGGCGCACTACATCTTTCGATAAATTCGATCATGCGAATTCCGGATTGGGATTGCGCAGCTTCGCGAGATAACTTGTCCGCGGGCGCGTGTTCAGCTCGGCGAGCATTCCGTAATTGAGCGGCGACCTTTTCAAGCGCGAGACGCGACTGTTCGGATCGTTGATATCGCCAAAAACAATCGCCCCGACCGGACATACCTGCGCACAAGCCGGAACGATTTCGCCGTCGCGAATGCGTCGATTGTTATCCAGCTCAGCCGCGTAACGCGCGGTGTTAATACGCTGTAAACAGTAGGTACATTTTTCCATGACCCCGCGCGAGCGCACCGTGACATCAGGATTTTTGACGAGCTTCTGCGTAGCGGAGAGTGAGCCGTTGTATTCGAGAAAATTAAAACGCCGAACTTTGTAAGGACAGTTGTTCGAGCAGTAACGCGTTCCGACACAACGATTGTAAACCTGCAGGTTCAATCCCTCGTCGTCATGCACGGTCGCTCCCACCGGACAGACCAATTCGCAGGGCGCATGTTCGCAATGCATGCAGGGCACGGGTTGATGATGGAATTCCGGCTCGTTAGGCGACCCAGCGTGATAAACATCGACGCGAATCCAATGCATCTCGCGCCCGCGCGCGACCTGATCTTTACCGACAACCGGAATGTTGTTTTCCGCCTGACACGCGATCGTGCAGGCATTGCAACCGATGCAGGTATTCAGATCGATCACCATGCCCCAGGCGTAACCGCTGTTCTTAAATTCGTTTGGATGGTAAAGGGTTTCGTCGTCCGCTGGAACCTCCGCGTGCTCGTTTGCAAATTCTGGACGGGCCAGGAACTCGGTTAACGTTCCCACGCGCATCATGTCGCGGCCTTCAATGGAAAAATGATTCTGCGTCGTCGCGAATCGTTCCGTGCGCGCGATTTTGCGAATCGTCAGACCGTCTCCAAACCAAAGCGCGTCCGATGCGCGGAGCTTGTAAGCATTGAAACCCTTGTTTGTCCCGTTTTGTCCAGCGTGCTCGCGACCGTAACCGAGCGGTAGAGTCACCGAGTTCTCAGCTTGTCCCGGCAAAATCCAGACAGGCGCATTCAGTTTTCGGCCACGGAAATTCAACTCGATGTAATCGCCATTTTGCACTTTCGTGCGCTTTGCGAGTTCTGGACTAACGAGTGCTGCGTTATCCCAGGTCAGCTTACTGAACGGCTTCGGTAGTTCCTGCAACCAGCCATTATTGGCGTAACGCCCATCAAGAATACTCGGATCGGCCCGAAACAGAATCTCGAGAGAGTTCTGGTTCGCGATGGGCGAGACGGGGGAATCGCTGCGCCGTTCGTTCCCGGCCGATGAATTCGCAATATTTTCCCTAACGAATCCAACATTGAGCGTTTGCCGCCAGTCCTTTTCAAAATCGGACGACTGATTTGTTGTTTTCCAGGTCTCGCGCACGATTTCATACGCAGAGCGTACCGGTTGATCGATAACCGCCCCCATCAATTCGTGAACAGAAATGCCGGCGTAAAGCGGTTCGATCAACGGTTGGACGATTGAGATCGTTCCGTCGATTGATCGCAGGTCGCTCCACGACTCGAGAAAATGCGTCGCCGGAATCTGCCAGTGACAAAGCTGCGAAGTCTCGTTCGCGTGCAGGGCGTAATGGACGCGCAGCTTTACTTTTTCGAGTGCACTTGCGAATTCGAAATCGATCGGCGCGTTGTAAACCGGATTGCCACCAATAATGATGAGTGTCTCGACGACGCCACTCTTAATTTCCCGCACGAGCGCGCCTAACGAATCGACTTGATTGATCGAGTTCAGCGGTTGGGCCGACGAAATCGTGGCTCCGAGATTGCCGAGCGTGTTGTTGATCTGCGCGACCAATTGATGAACTCCGGCAGGCTGGCCTTCGCCTGCAATCACAATTCCCGCGCCTTGCGTTGCGCGAAGATCGCGAGCGGCGGCCTGCATCCATTTCACTACCGCGACCGGCAAATCCGCCTTCGAAGAAGTTCCGTTGAGCTCCGAAACGAGCGCACTAACCACGGTTTGCACATCTCGCGCTGCGATCGGCAATCGATGATCCGCATTTGCACCGGTTACGGTCGGTGTCGGTTCCGCGGCATAAAAGCGACTCATGCGCGCGCCGGCTGCTGCCGTGACTCTTCGCGACGCAGCAAGATCTCGCGCGTGTCGCAATGCATTCGGGTGCGCATAGAGAAAATCGGAATCAAAGGCGACTACGACCTTTGCTTTGGCGAAATCATAAATTGGTTCGCTTGCGCCGTTCGCGCTGCGAATCGCATCGCGCGTGAGGGGCTCCCAGGAATGCCATTTCGATTGCGGAAATTTGTTCAAGACCGCCTGCAACTGCCGATCGAGCGTCGGTGACGTGATCGTTTGCGTGAGAATGCGCAAACCGGCGCCGGCGATCGCCTTTTGCCTAACGAGTGCAACATTCAACTGCTGCAAGAAATTATCCCACGTGCTGATCTCACCAACATTGGTGACGGATTGGAGGCGATCGGGATCATAGAGATCGAGCAGTTCGGCCTGCGCCCAGATTGAGGTGGCGCCGAGACTCGCGGGATGATCAGGATTGCCCTCGATCTTTGTCGGACGCCCTTCGTAACTCGTGACGACAATTCCCTGGGCATAGCCACCGAACGTTGTTGCCGTGGCGAAGCGGAGTGGTTTGCCTGAAATAATTTCTTCCGGCTGTTTTACGTAGGGAACAATTTTCTCGATCGGCTGTTTCGTGCATGCGCCAAAACCAGCGAGCGCGAGGGATGCGCCCATCAGGCGCAGAAAATCACGACGGTGGAGTTCGCTGGCCTCTTCGGAAACGCCCTCGGGAAATTCCGCATGCAGCCAGCGCTGGAATTCCGGCGTAGCCGCAAGTTCATCAAGCGATCGCCAATATTTCTGCGGGTTCATTCTCTGGTAATGACGGACCGCCGGGCCGCCCGGGATTTCTGAACGTGATCAAGGCAATGCCGCCGGCGCGCCCGGCGGTCGCGCCCTACCACGGAATGTTTCTCCATGCGTCTCATCGGTGGCACGTGCTGCAGTTGGTCAGGCGTCCGCTGGTATCGATGTGAAACTGCCTAACGAGTTGTTCGCCTTGCGCGGACTGATCTGGCGGTGGACGCCACGTCATGTTGTAAATTTCGGAACGCGGGCGGACGAAATTTTGCGGAGCGCGGTGACATTCGAGACACCACTTCATGTAGAGCGTCTGCGTACGAAACGTGATCGGCATTTGTTCGACCTGTCCGTGGCACGTCGAGCAACCAACGCCTTTCGCGACGTGAATGCTGTGATTGAAATACGCGAAATCCGGCAAATCGTGCACGCGATTCCATCGCAACGACGTATTGGTCGCGAGACTCGCGCGAACAGGAGCGAGCACAGGCGCTTCCGTCCAAATCTGCGAATGACATGTCATGCAGGTGTCTGTGGACGGAATTCCGGCGAAACCCGATTTCTCGACCGACGTGTGGCAGTAGCGACAATCAATCCCGTCATCGAGGACGTGATGTTTGTGACTGAACGGGACGGGCTGATCGAGCGGCACGTCAACGTAAGTGGTGTAAGGCGACCAAAAAATCGCGGAGGTGACCCAACCCGCACCGCAAAGGAAAAGAACGAAACCGATGATGATGACCCGTGAATGAACATTCGCGCGCGGCGAGAATATTTGGGCCATGCTTTAATCTGATGCAGCGCAACGGATCGCCATTGCGCGCCAACCTATCTTCGCAGTCCGAAGGCGTCGAGGATGCTTCCGTTTTCGATGCGGTCGCGCCCTAATTTCCTCCACTCAAACGATAAGCCGTCGTGATGATAGCGAGATGGGAAAAAGCCTGCGGAAAATTTCCGAGCTGACGCTTGTTCTTTGGATCGTATTCCTCCGCGAGCAAGCCGAGATCGTTGCGCAGTGCGAGGAGCCGCTCGAAGAAGGCGCGCGCTTTTTCCTTTTCTCCGATCCAATGCAAACACGATGCGAACCAGAATGAACACGGCAAAAATGCGCCGTCTCGCCCGGGCAATCCGTCCACTGCTTCGTCCTGAGGTCGATAACGCAAGATGAAGCCGTCCTCGAGTAAATCACGCTCAACTGCCGCGATCGTGTTGCGGATGCGCTCATCCTCCGGTGGAAGAAAGCCGATGAGTGGAGCGAGCAGGATACTCGCATCCATAGCATCCGAACCATAAAACTGGGTGAACGCTTTTTTCTTTTCGTTGTATCCGCGTTCGCAAACTTCGCGGCGAATTTGATCCCGAGCTTGCTTCCAATGTTCGAGGTGTCCGTCTGCGCTAAAGCCAAACTCCTCGACCATTCGAACTCCGCGCTCGAACGCGAACCACGCCATGACTTTTGAATGCGTGAAATGACGCCGCGGACCGCGCACTTCCCAAATGCCCTCGTCCGGTTCCATCCATTTCGTTTCCAGGAAATTCAGGAGCCCAATTTGAAGGCGCCAATCGTCGTCGCTGATCTTCAACCCGGCGCGACTCGCTTCGTAAATTGCGCCAAGAATTTCCCCGTAAACATCGAGTTGAAATTGCGTACTGGCGGCGTTGCCGATGCGCACCGGGCGGGAATTTTCATATCCTTTCAGCCAGGGAAGCTCGAATTCTTCGATGCGGCGCTCCCCTCGGACACCGTACAAAATTTGCATTTGCGCCGGACTTCCGGCGATGGCGCGCAGCAACCACTCGCGCCACGATTTCGCTTCCTCATGATACCCGCCCTGACTCAAGGCGAGGAGTGTAAAGGTCGCATCGCGCAGCCAACAATAGCGATAATCCCAATTGCGCACGCCACCAATTTCTTCGGGCAACGACGTCGTAGGCGCGGCCACGATTCCGCCAGTTGGCGCGTAGGTCAGGCCCTTGAGAACAATGAGCGAACGCATGATTGCGTCGCGCCAAGGTCCGCTTTGATCGCAACGTTTCGACCAATCGTTCCAATATTTTTCGGTATCTCGAAGCGCGTGCTCAGCATGCACAGGTTTTGGCGGAGCCGAATGCGAAGCAAACCACGTCAGGACGAACGGAACGCGTTCGCCCTCCTTTACCGTGAACTCCGCCACTGTCGTCATGCCTTCGCCTCGTGTCTCGATTGGCGTTCGCAAAATCAAGGCGTCGGGACCCGCGATCGCTTCCAATCCGCCATGCTTTTTCCGAACCCACGGAACGACATCACCATAATCGAAACGAATGATCAGCTGCATCTTCATGGCAACACTGCCGCGCAAGCCTTCGACGATGCGAACGAAGTCCGGATTTTCGCCGCGCGGCGGCATGAAATCGATCAAACGCACCGCGCCGTTGGCAGTTTCGATTTCGGTTTCGAGAATTAATGTGTCGCCCCGATAACGGCGGCGAGTGGTCGTGATTTCCTCGTTAGGCCAACATTTCCAGTGCCCATTCTTTTCTTCGCCTAACAAGGAAGCAAAGCACGCGCCCGAATCGAAGCGCGGCAAACAGAGCCAATCGACACAACCATCGCGACTGACGAGCGCGCCAGTCTGCGTGTCACTAAGAAAAGCGTAATCCTCAATTTTGGTCATCGAAAATTACACCGCCTCGGAAGCAGCTAGCTGGGCGATTTTATCGCTCGTTAGGCGAAAGATGGTCCATTCCTCGTTCGGCGCGGCGCCAAGTGTGCGATAAAATTTGATGGCGGGCTCGTTCCAATCGAGCACGGCCCACTCCATCCGGCCACAACCACGCTCGTGCGCGATCTTCGCCAGATGCACGAGCAGCGCGCGACCATAACCTTTACCGCGCGAATCTGGCCTAACGAATAGATCTTCGAGATAAAGTCCCGGACGGCCAAGCCACGTTGAGAAGTTGTGGAAGAAAACGGCGAAGCCGACCGCGGTCTGGCCTTCTATCGCGAGCAACACTTCGGCCGATGGTCGGTTGCCAAACAGAACTTCACGCAAACCTTCTTCCGTGGCCACGACATCGTTCGGCGCGCGTTCGTATTCGGCCAGATCGCGGATCAAACCAAGGATCGTTGAAATATCCGCGGCGGTGGCCGGCCGAATCGTAAATGGAAGCGAAGATTCACTGGGCTGTTTCATTCGTCTTACGAGATCGTGTGAGGCGATAGATTGCAAATCGCGAAGTCACTTCCATCGGCTCAGCGTTCTGCTTCAGATATGCGGCGAACTCGCTATAGTAATCCAACCACCATCGCGTTCGAAAGGGCAACGCCAGGTGAGTCGCTCCCCTATCGCGCAGCTTTTCCAAATCAGCGATTGCCACTGCGCTGTCGAGCGGTGGACCCTGCCAGATCCCGTTTTTCTCCAGGAAATGCCAGCCTTTGCGATGCGCATAATAGAAAAGCGTAGGATCGCCACCGTCGGCGGCAACGATTCGCGAGTCGGCCGGTGTGATCTCGCGAAGACGCAGCGCAACGTCGTAAAGATCGGATGAAGCCGGACGATAAGATGTGCGCGCGTATACGAACGCGAGGTCGGCAAAAAGAATAACGACGGCCGCAATGAAAACACCCTTAACGAGTCGTGGTTCGATCCGTTTTGCAATTTCGCAACACAGGACTGCGGCGAAGACGGCCACAATGGGAACCAGTGGAAGTTGATACCACGGATGCCTGTTCCCGTAGCCAAGAAAAAAAACGAAAGCAAGCATCGCCCCAAACCAGCAATGGAAAACGCGACCGAACTTGTCGCGTGGAAGGATGAAAACACCGCCAAGCGCGAGCAGTGAAAGGAGCGGAGTCAGGCTGCGGGTCACAACACGCCAGAAAATTCCCGCGTACCATGTCAGACTCATAATCTCAAAGCCACCTGCGCCGAAAAAATGATACGGATAATTGTGCTTGGCGATTTGCCGGGCGTGCCAATACCAAATCGCCGCCGGAAGCAGAGCGATGGCGGCAAAAATCCAAAGGCGCGTTTGCCTAACGAATGATGTGCCGAAACGCTGGCAGCACAAATAAAGCAACGGCAGACCAAGGATCGCACTCGTGGCTTTGGTCAGGATGGCGAGGCTCAGCGCGATCGACGCAATGAGCCAACTCCAACGATCGTCGTCCTCGAGCCATCTCAGGAAAAAATAGAGCGCAGCAAGCGAGAAAAAAAGAGACGGAACGTCAGGAATGAAGGCGCGGCTCGCGACGATGTTGAGCGGGGCCAAGCTAAAGAAAAAGAGCGCCCATAATGCGACGGACTCCCGGAAGATTCGACGCACCAGAAGATAAAAAATCGGGAGCGATGCCGCGAAAAACAAAATCGTTTCCAGCCGTCCAATCCATTCGTGCGCGCCGCTGAATTTATAAATCAACGCAACCATGAACGGCAGAATCGGGAATTCCGTTCCGACGTAACCGGCAGCGTTGCCCGCCCAATCGATTTGCGGATAAGCGAAATGAAAACCGTTCTCGAAAAAATTTCGCGCGATGGCGGCAACGTCGCTTTCGCGCCAACTCCAGTTGTCGATAAACGGTTGCGTGATCGCGATGAATCGCGCCCCGATGGCGGCGAGAGCGATGAGCCAGGCCATGCCCGCTGCTGTTTTATTCGGTCCCGTCACGAATCGCGTCTTGACAAACCCACCCTTCAAAGTCAATCGAGTACGGACGCCTTTGCGGAAAGGTTCTCGCCATGTGCACGAAATCGCCGCTCGTTTTTTTGAAGAAGTTTCCTTGTGTTCAGCTGCTTGTCCTAGCCTTCAGCGTGCTCGCCCTTTGTAATTCTTCAGCACAGGTTCCGCCCTCAAGTATTGAAGTTGTCGATTTCAACAAACTCCTGCCGCTTTTCCCGGAAGCTCCCGCGGGTTGGACTGCCGATAAAGCCGAAGGTTCCACCGACGACGCGGCTGGCGTCGCTCTGACCACGGCGCATCGCGATTACAAAAAAGGCGAAACCGACAACGCGCCGATCACATCGATCAGCATTCTCGATTCGGTCGCAAATCCGGATTACGTCGCCTCGACTACCGAGGCGTGGAAGGAGAATAGTTCGGGCCCCGATGGCTACGCGAAGCCGGTTACAATCGACGGAAATCCGGGATTCGAGACCTACGAGAACGATAAAAAGGTCGGCACACTTTGGGTCATGGTGGCGAAGCGTTATTTTGTGCAAATCGAAACGCAGGGACTGGAAGCAAAGGAATTGCAGGAATGGATCAAGCGCATCGATCTGAAAAAGCTCGCGGAAATAAAATAACGATGGAGCACCGCAGCGCCGACGAAATCATAAAAGAAAACCGCGAGCAAAAAACCGCGTCTCTTCAACATGATTCACTGCAACGTGCCCGGACTGAGGGAAAACGAGTGCCTTCATGTGAAGACAATGGCTGGCGCGCGCTGAAGTGCGCGTAACGAAAATTCTCCGGCAACAGCTTGTCATTCCGAGCGAAGTCGAGGAATCTCTCTCACCATTTTTTGATGAGTGACGAACGTAAAACTCCCGAAATGCGTGCACAGATGACGGACGTCGAACGCCTTCGTCATTCGGCCGCGCACGTTCTCGCCACGGCCATTTTGAAAATCTGGCCGGAAACGCAATTCGCCGCGGGGCCGCCGGTGGAGAACGGATTCTATTACGACGTCGAACTGCCCCATCGCATCTCGCCCGAAGATTTCGAAAAAATCGAAGCCGAGATGAAGAAGGAGATTAAAGCGAATCATCCCTTCGAGCGCATTGAGGTTTCGCGCGATGAAGCACTGGCCATGGCAAAACGCGGCGAACTCGGCGCGCTCGGCCCACGATCCGAACCTTCCAAATTCAAGCTCGATATCATCGAGAACATTCCGCCTAACGAATCGATCTCGTTTTATCGCAACGGCGATTTTCTAGATTTGTGCGCCGGACCTCATGTCATGCGCACAGGAAACGTCGGGGCGTTTCGCCTAACGAATGTCGCGAGTGCTTACTACAAAGGCGACGAAAAGAACCCGCAGCTCCAGCGCATCTACGGCACCGCCTTCAAGAACAAGACCCAGCTCGACGAATACTTCGCCATGCTCGAGGAAGCGAAGAAGCGCGACCACCGTAAGCTAGGGAAAGAGCTGCAACTCTTCGCCTTCGACGACGACGTAGGGCCGGGCCTGCCATTATGGCTCCCGCGCGGCGCCGCCATCATCGAGGAACTGGAGAAGCTGGCCAAGGAAACGGAGTTCGCCGCCGGCTATCAACGCGTCCGCACCCCGCACATCGCGCGGGAGAGTCTGTATTTAACCAGCGGCCATCTTCCCTATTACGCCGACTCCATGTTTCCGCCAATGCGTCTCCGCGAAGAAGGGGGCCGCCAGACGGCGCTGACTGAAATTCAAACTGGTTTCGAAGAGCTGGCTCGAAATCTTTTGGACGGATTTTCGAAAGAACATTCTGAGTTGCTCGCTAGCAACAACGCTCCGGAATTCGCTGAGTCCTTCATTAAGCTTGTCGAGTCAAAACCGGCAGAAGAGCGTGGTACGCTGACTGACTCTGGGCTCAAACGCATCGCAGCCGACATGTTCGTTGAGAGATATGGCAAAGAGGATCGCTACTATCTCAAAGCGATGAACTGCCCGCATCACCACAAACTCTTCGCCGCGGTGCCGCATAGTTATCGAGACTTACCTTTAAGACTCGCAGAATACGGCACTAACTACCGCTACGAACAAAGCGGCGAACTCTTCGGCCTCATGCGCGTGCGTTCGCTCCAGATGAACGACGCCCACATTTACTGCACCGAAGAGCAGTTCGAAGAAGAGTTCCGCGCCGTGAACGAGATGTATCTGAAGTATTTCAAAATCTTCGGGATCGAGAAATACGTCATGCGTTTTTCCACCCACGAGCCCGCGAAGCTCGGCCAGAAATTCGTCGATAACCCCGCGCTCTGGGCCAAGACCGAGGACATGGTCCGCGGCGTCCTCCAACGCAGTGGGATCAACTACATCGAAGTGCCTAACGAGGCCGCCTTCTACGGCCCGAAGATCGACGTCCAGGTCTGGAGCGCGATTGGCCGCGAGTTCACCATCGCGACCAACCAGGTCGACTTCGCCGTCCCGGCGCGCTTCGGCCTCACTTACAAGACGCGCGAGAACACCGAAGCCACCCCGCTCTGCATTCACCGCGCGCCGTTAGGCACACACGAACGTTTCATCGGCTTCCTAATCGAACATTACGCGGGCAATTTCCCTCTCTGGCTCGCGCCCGAACAAGTCCGCATCCTGCCCATCGGCAATGAAGGCCCCTTGCTCGAATACGCCCGCGCCATTCACGCCGAGCTTCGCGCCCACGAAGTCCGCGCCGAACTCGATGCGAGCAGCAACCACATCAAAGCCAAAATCTCCGGCGCCGAACAAATGAAAGTCCACACCATGCTCGTGATCGGAGACCGCGACATGGAGGCGAACGCTGTTAGCGTCCGCGTTCACGGCCAGGGCAACCTCGGCGCGAAACCGCGCGACCAAGTTATCTCGCAACTTTTTGGAGCAATCAAAGAGCGAAGCGCCTAGAAGTAACTTACACGAGAAGAGAACGAGGAACGCCAAGCACATCGCGC
>JBBQFI010000023.1:0-9390 GCA_038321775.1 Chthoniobacterales bacterium
CGAGCCGTCCCACGCTGACGATCAGGGTGGTGCTCGCGAGCAGATGAGCGAGGACGATCCACTGGGACTTGTTGGAAGGAGGCGTTGAACGTCTGTGCTATCTTCGGCTTCCCATGCCGATCAGCCGTCGGCACGTGTCGACGCTGACTTGATGTCGACTACCGGCGTGCCTTCGAATGCCTACACGAAGCATTGCGTGGAAGTGGTGTCTCACGCGCAGCGGGAAGTTGGCACCGGCTGTGTCATGATAATGCAGAAGCGGTGACAATCGCCCGATCGGCCCAATCTTCACGCGGGTGCGGTCGATCTCACGCACCGTCACGGGATGCAGCCCGAGCGGGTTCGGTCGTGCAGGTGAGCGTGTGTAAAAGACGCCGGTGAGCGGACGGCTCTCATCGCCGCGCGGATGGTTCTTCAGCACGTCTCGGCTGGCCTCGTGCATCCACGTGATAACGATCAGCTCGTGACCGACCTCGATGCCCAGGAGTGCCTCGGCAAATTGCGGTTCGACTTCGAGCCAGGCGTCCGGAGCACCTTCCAGCCCCTGCCGCGGCGCGTCTTCCCGCCCCTTCACCGTCGAGCGGATGAAGCCGACCGGTTCCAATGTGTAGGAGCTCATCCTGACCAACGTTGTTCAGGGTTCCTGCGACGCAACTCCGGTGAGCTAAAAGAAGCGCCGGAGGAACGCTGCCGTTTCATCCGCGATGCCGACGATCTTGTTCGTCGCTTGTCGATAGAATTTGAAGTTCAGCTCGGTCTCGGGCCGACCGTCGTCCCAGTCGACGAACGGCTTGAGCTCGCTGCGACCCAGGAGGCGCTTCGCGAGCGCGGTGCGTCTGATGGTGATGCTGACGCGCGGCGTTTGGCGGGCTGTGCCGTTCTTGGCAATCGCTTCGACCGATGTGACGACGCCGCTCGCGATAAGACCTGGCCCGCCGTCGTTTTCGCTCGCGAAGACGAAGATCGAATCGTCTTTCGCGATCTGCTTGCCACCGTACATCGTCTTCTGCGCTTTGAACGCGAATGTCTTAGCCCGCACATCACTCACCTCGGCTTTGATGGCGAATGTCACACCTTTCAGACCCGTAGCGAGCCACGGAACGCTCTGCCGCTGTAATAGGATTCAGCGCCGTTATGCCCTACGAAGACGCGGCCGTAGCGGCGATCACAGTAGAGTGCGCCGCCGAGTTTTCTGATGTCCGCAGGGGTCTTTATCCAGCTTGATCTTTTCGTATCGAACTCGCCCAAGGTCTGAAGCTCGAAATATTCTTCTTCGGTCAAAAGCTCGACGCCCATGGCCGTCGCCATGCCAACCGCGCTATCCTTCGGCTTATGTTCCTTCCTCGCCTCGAGCGCGTCATCGTCGTAACAAAGGCTTACGCGACCACTCGGAGTCTGCGCTGAACAATCGAAAAAGATATATTCGCCGGTCTTCTTATCCTGACCCACAACGTCCGGCTCGCCGCCGGTTACTTCCATCATGTGGAGCGACCAGAGCTTTGCGGAGTTACCCTCCAGTTTTGCTTTTACCTTAGCCAAATCAAGACCCTTGTGGCGATTCATGTTCTTCTGGAAACGATCTCGCAACGTTTCGAGTAACTCTTCGCGCTCTTTGGGCGACAACTTCTTCCTGGTCTCAACATCTTTCATGGCTGTGATCAATTATGCGGAGACCGCTATGGTCAGACAAGCGCATCCAATGGGAATGACCCCTGGTTTCTCCACCAGCTCGGGAGCCGCGACATCCACCTCGCGACCGGTTGTGGCCCATGGAAGCCCCCGACCCGACCTACCAAATGTCCGCCGTGCTCGCGAGCCGGGGGATTGCTCATCATCTGGACGACTGGGGTCCGAAGGGCGGACACGAATGGCCCTACTGGCATCACCAGATGTGGGAATACCTGGGCGCGCACTTCTGAAGAACCGACGACGGCCGCAGTCCAGCATCGTCGTGAAGAGAGGCAGAGCGGCGGTGCGGTGCATGAGGCTTGTCCGCCGCACAGTTCAGCGGGTATCGTCGCCAACATGACAGCTTCCACCGTGGCCCAATACCTCGCCGCACTCCCCGCGAATCGGCGCGCCGCGCTCAGCGCCGTGCGCAAGGCGATCAATGAGAACCTGCCGGACGGATATGAGGAGGGCATGCAGTTCGGGATGATCGGCTGGTACGTCCCGCTGTCGATGTACCCGGCGGGCTATGGGGAGAATCCCAAAGTGCCGCTGTCATTTGTTGCGCTCGCCTCGCAGAAGTCGGGCATGGTGCTGCATTTCCTGTGCTTCTACGGTCATCCCACTCTCTCCACCTGGTTTACCAGCGAATACAAGAAGAGCGGCAAGAAGCTCGACATGGGGAAAGGTTGCGTCCGCTTCAAATCGTTGGAGGACCTGGCTCTCGACGTGGTCGGCCGCACCGTTGCGCGCGTGTCCGTGGAAGAGCACATGGCCAATTACCGGGCGGCGAGGGCGCTCATGGGCAAGGGAAAGAGCCGCGCAAAGAAGGGCGCCAAGAAGTCCGCGGTGAAGAAGGCGAAACCAAAGAAGTGACCCTGGCGACTGCCTTCAGCAGCCGTGCTCGCGTGCCGTCGGATTGCGCATCATCTGGACGATTGGGGCCCGAAGGGGAATGGCCCTACTGGCATCACCAGATGTGGAAGTACGTGGCGCGCATTTCTAAAGAACCGACGGATCGACAGCGGACCCACTTCTTAATTCTGCCTTCTTACTTCTTCCTTCAATTTCACGAGCTGATCTTGTCCAACGCTGCTCACGCTTCTTGCGGCGCAATTTCGCTCCCGCGGTTGGCAGGCTATCTCGCGCGGCGTAGCGTGCGGTTGTGCTGCCTGAATTTCCTCGCGCTAGTGAAGCGATTCAAAAGGTTTGGAACAAGCTTATGTTCGCCGCTCTCGGCTTTTCCGACCCGTTGATATCGCAAATTCCAATTCGCCCTCAAAAAGAAGGTAATCGGGCGGCGGTAGGGGATTCCCCGATAACTTACAGAAAGAAGAGTGTTTCGTGTAAGTGGTCGCCTGAAATCGGAAGGGGAATTCCAACCGAAAAGTTTTTCGACATCCCACTGAAGCTAGGGAAAGAAATGGCGCTGAAGCAGGCGAAGGATGTCTTCACCTTAATAGAGAAACCGACACCCCACACGGGCACCATCAGTAAGGACGAAGGACCATTGAATCTCGATCTGTGGATCTCGAAAATGGACTCCTTCGAAATCAACTTTGATGAAAACGGCGTTCCATTGTGGCCGCAATTTTTCCTAACAGAAGATGCGCGAGCAGAAATCCTTCAGTCAATGAGTTCACCCGCTCCAGAGCAGGTTCAGAAACTGGCTGAATTGGTTGCCAAGAAGCGAACTGAATTCGATGAAAGAGAGACTCGTCGACGACTGGTTGACTAGGATCAATGAGCGCGGGTATCAGACCGCGTTCGGTCAGGTCCTCGCGGCTCAAGGATTCAGCATCCTTCGAATTGGACACAGTGCTTACGAGCACGGGAAAGATGTCCTCGCGGTCGCACCCAATGGAGAAATTCACTGCTATCAACTGAAAGACGGCGATATCGACATCGGCGCATTCGAGCACGACTTCGGACAGATCTCTGCATTGGTTCAGGCGCGGCCGTCCCATCCTTCCTTACCAGCCGATTACATCTATCGACCCTTCCTGGTGACTAATGGATTATTCACTGACCCTGCACTTGACCGAATTCTCCATCACAATCTGGGATGGGAGAAGCTAGGTTTCTCACGCCTTGAACTTCATGATGGTCGCTGGCTACACCGACATTTCACCGATCTTTCGTTGGATTTTTGGCCGACGTCGCCTCCGGATGTGCGCCAATTCCGGCGCCTTTATCTCGTCGATGGCCGTGGCGACCTCGATTCGGAGACGTTCGCGCGGTTTATGGGTTCGCTACTCCCGCCTGATCTGTCTCGCCGGGAATTAGAGCGTCATGCGGCGGCCGTAAATATTTTTGCGTCTTACATTCTCGGCGAATTCTATCGCCAAAATGATCACTGGAGCGTTTTTAGAGCATGGACAATGACGGCTGCCGCGATCGCATGCGCGAGTGAACGAAGCGGCGGAGCAAACGATGCAGTCAACGCATCCTTTACGTTAGCGAGAGATGCCGCGCGCGAAGCACTTGGTGCCTTAGCAGCAGAGTGCCAAGACGAAAACGCATTTAAGCCAACCCATCTGGAGTGGGACGAGTACACTAGGGTGCGAAACGCTGTTGCTATGGGCGCCTGGGCCGCTTGGTGTCTCTTGTACCCAGAGGACCGCGGGAAAGCGCGCGCCTGCATTTCAATGTTGGAAAGATTTGTTCGCGACGGACGCCTTGGTTTTTGGGGCGAAAGCTGTCTGCCGTTTGTCTGTGCTCTTTCTTGGCTGGCAGAACGCGAAGGCGAAGTCGGGCAGGCAAAGAGGCTGTGGGAAGGTTGGCTTCAAGCTATCGTGTCGCAACAGCAGCGACAAAGTCCGAATCCACTTCCCGATGCATATACATCGGCTGAAGACGCTCTTTTAAAAATTGCCGACTCGCTATCAGATAACGAACCGAAAAGGCGTGTAGCGACATCTTCTTATTCTCTATTGCCGCTCGTCCTTCTATTGGTTAACCGCAATTACAAAAGCGAACTTGAAACAAATTGGAAAGCGATCAGTCAAGTTACGTTAACAGTATTCAAGCCCGATGATAAGGCCGGATATCTCGAATGGCGGTGTGCTAAACGGATCGGAGACGGATCAATCTTTCAAGCAACCGCAATCATGGAAGGAATTGGTAGAGTTAGCTTCGTCGCCCAAGATGGACAAACTTCCGTGTGTCCTCCGATTAGACTGGCAATTTCGCCTGATGTTCGTGCTCGTGTTTTCGCACCGTCAGACTTGGAGTATTCTTGGCTCGCTCGATGCAGACTTCAAACAGCAAGCCGATGAACGAGCCTAGGCTTTTGCTGGTTGTCGCCAGAGTTCGGAGAACGGTCGCGTAAATTTCGACTCCAACGCCATTTGATAAAACGGAATCACTTTGCTCCGGATATCGGCGACCTTCTTCGGGCTTTTTAAATCTTTTTTGTGGTCGAATGTATCGCCTTCTTCCGTCCGTCGACGCTTCAAGTCAGCATCAACGCTATTTACTAATCCTTTAACAACCGGTTCGATCGCAGCTTTCAACCGCGCTCTGCCATCCTTTTCGTTTACGAAGTCGGAAGGCCTTCGGCAAAAGCTAATGCCGTCATTCTTGTCCAATTCCAAAACTTCGCGAAGTAGATAGTGAAGCAAAAACCGAGTTAGAGAATAGCGACCAACAGCTTTGTCCTCCATGCCGCCTAACGCCGAGACAATTACTTGATCAACATCCCACAGCGCAACGATACGGTCAGCAATAACTTCTGGGCGCTTATTATCTAACCGTTGGCTTAGCTTGAAACTAATATGAACGCACCTGCGAACCCCAACAAAGCGCTCTGGGAAAAGGGAGATTTCACCCGTATTGCCGCGACTATGCGGGAGAGCGGAGAAGCGCTTGTCGGGCAGCTCGGAATCGAAAAAGGCATGAAGGTCCTGGATCTTGGCTGCGGCGACGGAACCACGGCATTGCCCGCCGCAAAACTCGGCGCGGACGTCTTAGGCGTCGATATTGCCCAGAACCTCGTCGACGCCGGCAACAGACGCGCACAGGAGATGGGCCTGACCAATTGCCGGTTTCAGCAAGGCGATGCGACCGATCTGCGCGACTTGCCCGATCACTCCTTCGATCTCGTCGTCAGCATCTTCGGGGCGATGTTCGCGCCTCGGCCGAACGAGGTGGCGAAGGAAATGGTGCGCGTGACCCGGCCGGGCGGCCGCATCGTCATGGGCAACTGGATTCCGGGCGATCCCACGCTGGTCGCGCAAATCTTGAAGATCAGCTCCGCCTACACCCCCCCGCCGCCGGAGGGTTTCGTCAGTCCGATGGCGTGGGGGATGGAAAACCAGGTGATCGAGCGCTTCACCGCCGCGGGAGTTGCGCCCGAGAAGATCAGCTTCAGCAAAGAGACATTCACTTCAATTGCCCCCGCCCACCTTCCGCGCTGGTGGATGATTTCCGAACCTACTACGGCCCGACGATGAACGCCTTCGCCGCCGCGGAAAAGAACGGTCGCGCCGCCGCTCTGCAAAAGGAACTGGAAGACCTTTTCACCAGCCAAAACAAAAGTTCGAGTAAGGATACCACCTCTATCCCGGCCGCCTATTTGCGGGTCACAGTTCAAGTTTGAAACATGATCGAGAAAAATCGTCTACTTGAATGGTGCCCTCGTTAGACCCGGAGACCGCGCGTGAATGGAGCCGCCGGGAAGCGCGCGACATAGACGGTCAGGTCCGCGAGGGTAGCGGGCGAAGTCTGTCGGAACAGACGAGTCAATATCATGATCAATGGAGCCGACTGGAATGAGGCGACATAGACGGGCAGGCCTGCGAAGGAGCAGGGAAGATGATGGGCATCAGCTTCATCAAACTCTGCCCCAGGAAGGAGCCAAGACTGCGCACTTCTGCAGCATGTGCGGACCACACTTTTGTTCCATGAAGATCACCGAGGATGTCGCAAGTATGCCGCCGAACAAAGAATCTCAGAAGATCAAGCATTGCGAATTGGCTTGGAACAGAAAGCAAAAGAGTTTGCGGAAAAAGGGGCTGAAGTTTACGCGAAGACCTGAATCATATGGCTGTGCGACGGAAGACCGCGAAATCTGCGAGCCGAGCGAATACCATTCGTTCGATCACAACACCGCTGGGGTTCTTTGTACTGGCATTGTTAATTGTCGAAGTGACCCTCGGCATAGTTCTGACTCAATCAAGGTTGAATGAAGAACATGTCTGGAGTGGGTTTTTGTGGATGATTGCAGTCTTTGTGGGCGTGATTTTGATTGTTACGTTGCTAGCGATTTTCTATCCGCGGAATCTGCTATACGGAAAAGAAGAGCACCTCACTCCGCAATTGGAACCGTCAGCCTTGCTTGACTCAATCGAAGACCTAATAAATTCGAACGTTCGGCCGGAGGCGCTTCGAGACCGAAGTGAAAGCAGGTAACATGTGGAAAGAGGTCATCACCGATCCCGACGAGATCAAGGTCTTTATGGCCCTGGATGGCCCAACGTACACATGGCGTACCTTTGGTGGAATTGCACGACAAACCGGTCTGCCGGAAGAGAAGGTGGCCCAAATAATCGCGAGATACTCCCCCAACCTTGTCCGACTCTCTGAGACGCCATCAATATCCGGAGACGCATTGGTCGGATTGGTCGAGAATGTGGGAGATAGCGCCATATTCGACGAATAGGAAGCACAGCTATGGCAACGCTCGACCTTTCGTACCCTGCGATTCTGAAGCTTTTCGGCAATTATGTCGCCGAAGGTCTGACTGAATCGCAGGCGCTCCTTAAATGGTTTCTCGAGAATTTCTATCGATTGGATGTGATCGACGTTGAAGATTCTATCTGCGATCAGCCGGGCGACAAAGGCATTGATGGGATTTACATCAATGAGCTGTTTCAACAGATTAATGTTTTCCAAACATGGCTCCGCTGTGCCAGTACGGACAAGGACCTAGGCGATAGAGATCTTAAGGAGTTTCTCGGAACGCTAACGCAGTTGCAGACCGCGGATGGCGTTCGCAAGCTGAGCGCTGCTACGAAAAGCGTGAACCTGCGGAAACTGCTAGAGCGGTTGGAGGTCGATAAGAAAGTCGGGGAGGGCTATGGTCAGAGGTATCTTTGTAACAAATCGGTTGGCCAATCAGGATGCGCGCGATTTGATGGCGCTCTCGCCAAATTTGGTTGTTTTCGACAAGGGCGAATTGGATCGGCAATACCTACCGATTGATAAGCCGGAACCAATGGCCGGCCCAATTACGTTCGATGTTTCCAATGTGAATGTTCTTGAACACAACATTGATTCCGACGTCGAAATGATTGTCTCGCCGATAGCAGCTTCCGAGTTGGTGAAGATGGATGGAATTCTTAATCAGGAACTCTTTGCCTGGAATCTGCGATACCAATTACCCCGTTCACCGGTAAACACGGCGATCGGTAAGAGTCTGGAAGATGCTAACGAACATAAATATTTCCCAGCTTTCCACAATGGCCTCACCGTATTAGCCGAAAAACTGATCAGGGGTACCGGCACGATATCAATTTCAGGATATGCCGTAGTGAATGGGTGTCAGAGCCTTAGCATCCTGTACCAAAGGCAAGCGACCATTACGCCGGATCTCAAAATCCTCACGAAGTTTGTGGTGACATCGCCGAAAAGCGAATTGGCGCTGAAAGTCACGGATCATACAAATCGCCAGAATGGTGTCACAGGTCGCGATCTTCAATCGAACAATCCGCTGCAGACTCGTCTGCAAACTAAAGTACACAAGAGTTATCCGAGCGAGGTCTTTTATCGCATAGCGCGCGGCGAACATACGGAATGGCCGTCGCCCAAAGTCATCGAAAATGACGTGATGGCGCGGATACTGTTAGCATTTGATTTGGGTGAACCATACAGCTGTCACCAGCACTATCGATTGTTCGAGGATCTTCATGCGAGGATCTTTGGGCGGCAACTACGCGGGCGACTTTTAGCTTAGACATGGGCGCGAGCCGGGACAAATCCGCCGGATCTCACTCTCGCCCAGTGGCGCTCTTCTGGTCGCACGGGGATTAGGAAGGAATCGAGAACGAAACAACCTCGTTCGCGGCACGGTGGTTGGACCAGAAGTTCTCGCCGTCGAAGGTGAGGGAGCGCGATTCGAAAGGAATTGTCGCCAAATCTTCCGGCTGCGGCGTGGCGTCACGCAGGTCGAGCCGGGCAATGCGCCACTCTTCGAATTTGCCGGGCTCGTCCTTGTTTTCTTTCCCGCGCAGCACGTAAAGCGTCCCGCGCGCGAAGGTATGGCCGCAGATCTCTGCGCCGACATTGATGGTGCGCAGGATCTTCCCGGAGTCGTCGACCTGGTGGATCTCTCCCTTATACCACTGGCTCAGGTAGTAATGCTCGCCATCGAAGCTGAGGTAGGAGCCGGTTAACTCTGGACACGGAAACAGCTTCGTGAAACCGTCGTCGGCGGTGTAGCGGTAGACATAGCGATCGTCGTTCAGGCCTTTGCCGAGCGTGAATCGCCAGCCGTCGTTAGTGAGAACCCCGGCCCAGACGACGCCCGGCGGATCGATCTCGGCGGTGGTTTTCCATTTGTCGGCGTCGACGGTGTGAAGCGTGCCGAGATCGCGCGAGCTGAGCCAAAGCTGCTGGCCATCCCACGCCAGCGCCTGCGGAGTGATAACCGGGGAGGACAGCCGTTTGCGTTCTTCGATCGTTCGCATCTCTACGGATATTGCGGGTTGCAGTCGCTGCTGT
>JBBQFI010000024.1:0-7585 GCA_038321775.1 Chthoniobacterales bacterium
CTTGGCCTCTAACTGCATTTCATGGACGCGGCCATAACGCCGGCGGCGGAGCAGTCCCGCCTTTTCCAACACCCGCAAATGTTTTGAGACCGCCGGCAACGACATGGCATGCGGCCTGGCCAGATGGGTGACGCATTTATCCCCGCTCGCCAGATGCGCGAGGATCCGACGCCGGGTCGGATCGGCCAGCGCGGCAAACGTGCGGTTCAATGTTTTTGTAGCATGTTTAACCATCTGGTTAATTATTATATGAACGATCGCCGGATGCAAACTAAGAGTTTTACCCCTTTTTCTTTGTCACCGCACGCCCAGACAGATAGCGCGATCAAATTTGCCGCGGCACTCCGTCATGATCGACGCAAGGTTCGCTCCCGGGTGTCCGACCTATTATCGGGTGCGCGGCCGCAGCATGCGCTTCGCTGAGTTGTTGCGCGGCATAGACCTGCCGCGATAGACTTTCGATCAAGTCATGAGCATCATCGGCACAGTGGAAAGCCTTTGGCGTTATCCGGTCAAAAGCATGCGCGGCCAGGAGTTGGACGAGATGTTCGCGGGTTACGCCGGCGTTTATGGCGATCGCCTTTTTGCTTTTGAAAGCTCGGCCGCTCCAAGGGGCTTCCCGTTTTTCACCGGACGCGATCAACGTCAGATGATTCGTTACCGCGCGCGCTTCCGGAATCCGGAGAAAGCGGCGCGGCCGGTCAACCAGGGTGAAGCGGAGAAATTGGGGTCGGGCGTGAATCCAATCTCGGCTGACGCATCCGAGTTGATGGTCGATGTCGAAACGCCAGACGGGAAAACATTCGCGATTAATGATCTGGCTTTGATCGACAATCTGCGGGCCGGTCTCGACGGAAATCACGAGCTCACATTGCTTCGTTCGGACAAGGCGATCACCGATTGCCGTCCGTTGTCGATCTTCGCCGTACAAACGGCGGAAAAACTGAGCGAAGAAACCGGTGTGGTCGTCGATAGGCGTCGCTTCCGCGCAAATGTTTATGTCGATCTCACGAACGCCGACGGCTTTGCCGAAGATCAATTCGTCGGTCGCTCGTTGCGCCTCGGCTCAAAAGTAACCGTCGCCGTTCTCCAGCGCGATGGGCGTTGCATGATGATCACGCTCGATCCCGACACGGCGGAAAAAACGCCGGCGATATTGAAAGCCGTGGCGCAAGCGCATGAAGGCATGGCCGGTGTCTATGGCGCCGTGCTCGCGGAAGGAATGATTCGCAAAGGCGACCCGGTTGAATTGCTGTAGCGATCCGATCATCCGTCGGCACGCGTCGAGGCTGACTTGATGTCGACCACCGGCGTGCCGTCGAATACCTCGATCGGCCCGATCTTCACGCGTGTGCCGTCAATCTCACGCACCGTCACGGGATGCAGCCCGAGCGGGTTCGGTCGCGCAGGCGAGCGGGTGTAAAACACGCCGGTGAGCGGACGGCTCTCATCGCTGCGCGGATGCCCCGTCAGCACGTCGCGCCTGGCCCCGTGTAACCACGTGATGACGATCAGCTCGTGACCGACCTCCATGCCCAACAACCCCTCGGCAAATTGCGGTTCGATCTCGAGCCACGCGTCCGGCGCACCTTCCGGTCCCTGCCGCGGCGCCTCTTCCCGCCGCTTCAGTGTCGAACGAATGAAGCCAACCGGCTGCAGTGTATAAGAGCTCATCTTGTCCAACGTTGTTCACGCTTCCTGCGACGCAACTACCCGCTCGGCCACTTCGAGCCGGCGAGTTCCTTGGGCAATTGTTTCGGGTCAACCGGGTAAATAAGTGACATGTCGGGCTCGGTCTTTGCGCCGGGCAGAAATTCCATTTCCTCCGGCGCGCCCAGGATGAGCCAGAGCACCTCGGCGTCGGTGTCGTTGAACACCTGGCGCACTTGGTCCGGCCCGACCAGCACACCGCCGTTTTTCGGTACGATCAACGTCTCGTCGCCCACGCGCAGGCGCCCTGCGCCTTCCAACACGAAATAAAACTCCTCCCCGCGGATATGCTTGTGCAATGTGTTCGCGCTCTTGGGCGGCAACCGCCATACGTGATTCACGTATAGCATGGCTTGTGCATGAAGGAACGTCGACCACGGTGGGAGCGCTACCGACCGAGAGCTGCCGTGATGGCCGCCATCGCTAAATGCCGTGGCCTGGCGCGTCCGTGTTCCCACTCCTGCAGCGTGCGCTTGGAAATCTTCAGCCTTCAGAGCCGCCTCACTCTGCGAGAGATCATTCTTCCTGCGCCAGTCGTGAAGCCGTTCGCTCAAGCTCTTCGTCGGAGCAGCGGATGAACGCCCTTTGGGACGAACCTTTTTGCCACGTGTTTGAAAACTCATGATCGAGCCGAGAAAGCGATGCTATACGTGAATCACGTATAGCACAAGGTGCCGCCGGAAGATGAAGTCCCAATTTCCAGCACCTGTTCCGGCTATACGTGATTCACGTATAGCCCGGCTTTCGTTGTTGCGGATGTTTTTGAGCATATTACGCTTCGCCTCGTGCAACCACGTGATTACGATCAGTTCGTGACCAACTTCCATTCCCAACAACGCCTCCGCGAACTCCGAAAACTTTCGCGAGCTTACGCGCATCTGCAGCGGCAGAGAATGGAACCGCGACGTCGCGATTCGATCTCGAACCACGCGTCGGGCGCACTTTGGTCACTCGCGCTCCCGCGCTCGCGCCAGCTACCTAGCTGCGTCTCCGCCTACCCGCTCGCGTGTTCCGGTCCCTGCCGCGGCGCGTCTTCACGGCCCCTCACTGCCGATCGGATGGAGCCAACCGACTCGAGCGTGTAAGAGTTCATCCAGGCAACGTCTCGCCGTCGCGCGTAGGTTAGCTCTCCGGCCAGGCAATCAGCTCGGCATGCTTCCGCCCTTGGGCAAAAATTCTTCCCGCACGATCTTGCCGTCCTTGACCGTGTAAACGCCGACCTCAGACATCTGGAAGCGCTTCTTTGATTCCTTCTCCGTCACGTCGACGTCGAACTGCACCACAAAGCGGTCGTGCGCCACGAACGGCTCACCCATTTTCTGGCTGTGGACTTCCATGCTGTTCGTCCACCAATCCGTTTTCGCTCCCACACCCTCGATCCCGCGCGTTTCCGTCGGACCGCCATGGGGATTAAAGGCTTCCACGCTCACGATGTCATCCGCATACAACGTGTCGATCGCTTCCTTCCACGCCTTTTTACGGCACAACTCCACCACCCTTTGCGCAACTTCTTCCGTGTTCATAGACGCACTCTTTGGCAGCATCGCTCGATGTGCAATCAGGTTTAGGTGACATCTTCATGACGCCATCCGTGACAATGCGGCGGCAACCGCGGTTCAATCTAGAGACACGCGTTCGGCGCACTTCCCGCGTCTGCCGCGCGGAATAGCCAGATATGCTGACTGGACTGGATACAAAGTCCACAGCGGCTAGATCTTGTGATGTTTGTCCTCAAACACTGACGTCCGCGCAATGCCTGTGTAACCTATCATTCGAAGAACGAGCACATTGATGGCACCGGCGATTCTTCCGATCGCAGTGAAGTGCGAGGTCACTTTCTGTTCTTTTTCTTTTCGTAGAATGTCGTGCGCACCTTTGTTGCGAACCTTCTCCCAGATCGCCCAAGCATCCTTCATGAGTCCATCCCATTGAAGGCCGAAGTGATGTGAAACTGCCTCATACTTGTCTTTCGCTCGCTCTAAGCGAGCATTTAGGATCATATTCTGAAACCGTTGAAGTCCGCTGCCATGGGTTGGTTCCCTCTCCTCGATCCACTTGAGCAGTTCCGCGCGTGCCTCTTCAAATGAGGTCGCATCCTGCGTTGATGACAGTTTCTTGTCATCGAAGATCATGCCGGCCAAGCTCTCAAGGAGCACACAGAGGGACATGAGCGTGATCTCACCAGGAACATTCTTTGCGTCGGAGGAGCGCAAAAGCCATAGCGCTTGAGACGCCGCCTCGGACAGCTCTGAGCGTGAGTTGAAAAACTGCGTCGCCTGCGCCAGAAATCCACCGAATTTCCATTCGATCTGACCTACCGCCGCATTGAAACCGATTCGCTCGCTGAAAGGAGAAAGCGCTGTTCGATCAAGTTTCCGGACTGCATGAAGTTTATCCGAAAGCTGTGCGCCATTTCTCCGGATCGTTACACGGTATGGCCAGCAATGCTGTCCCGTGGCAAAAGCAAGTCCTGTGAGAAACGCTTTTAGAAATCGCTCGTGTGTTTCAACTGGGAGATTTTCATCCGTTTCGCCCGACAGAAAAAGGTAGACGTTTAGGTCTTCACCACGCCGAACCAGCGCGAACTCTACCCCCTCAAAGTTTCCCGAATAAGTATCTGCAGTCATCCGGCTCGATTCGCCGAGGAAAGTATTCTTCTCGATAAGCTCGGTTTGTCCGTTCGTATGAATAAGCGGGAAGTCGAAAACGAGAGCGTGAATCCAAGTGCCATTCGCGTAAGGCGATGGCTGTTCCGATTGTTCATTTGGCTCTGACGTTGGCTGGGCGGCCTTCCCTGAATTCGCCTCGGTGACGGACGGATTAGAGTCCATCGTTAGTCCTGCAGTCGGGTCTGTTGTTGGGGCCGTACTCGATTGTCTGCTTCCCGTCTCATCATCTTCCCAATCGAAGTTTTTCGGCAATTTCCCATCGCTGTCCTTGACCACGCCTTCGAGGTGTTCGAGTACCGCGCTCACTGTCTTCACGGGAAATTTGTCAAATCCGACAGCATTGAGACTGATAGTGTCAGTTTCGTATTCCTGCGAAGTGATGCCATTGCTCCAGCGGCCCCTTCCGCACGGAGCGAGATACTCGACTACGAGTGGCAGATTCGCTCCGATAACTCCCTCGAATCGCCACAAATCCTCGCGGCTGTAAGTTCCACCCTTCTCCTTAGGTGCTTCAGCTCCCACGGGGAATGTTAGGTGCAGGACGAATCGTCATCAGTTCTCCGGATGGTTCCCTCCCCGGCGAAAGCTCCACCCTCCTTCGGATAAACGCTTCCGTTAACCAGAAAACTGGAGCCCGGATTCCGGAGCTGTTTTGCGACTTCTTCGCCTGTGACGCATGTGTTGCTCATTGTGCTCAATATTGAGAGTGCCGTAACAGTAGGGCATCGCGACCGCCGCTGCAGCCCTAAGCGGCTTTAGGTTCGCGCAGTAGCGTATTCGCCTGCGTCAGTGCGAGGTGACGCATCGTGACTGAATCAAATCGAAAGTGGGGATCAGTTTGTGAATTCTGCAGAGACTGCTCGACAAAAAAGCAACGCGCCTTTGCAAGATTCACAGACTGACCCATTTCTTTAGTTATGAAGATGCGCTACTCTTTTTTAACAGCTGGTCGCGGTGAACCTTGTAGTCGCGGTTGAGGTACCGGACCCCTTCTCTGGCTGCGAAAACAGCAATCACCTTTTGATTGCCGAACACGGTCTTGTATTCGATAACGACGCGGCATGTTTCGAATTCGCAGTCTAGTTCGGAGATGATCTTATCGAGAAGAATCCAGGATGCGCCAGTTTTTGCAGGAAGCTCGATAAACCCTCTTTCGTTCTCCAACGCATTTTCCGCGGGCTTCATACTCTTCCACGTTTTCGTCACGTACTTTTCTCCCACTTTCCCGATGGGTTCATCGATTACCTCATCGCTTGGTTCGTGATAAAGAAGTTGAACGGACGAGGTGGGATACTTGTCGTATAGCCTCAGTTGCCTAACTATAATCGGAATCCACGTTCGATTATGTACCGGGATTGTGAACCCGTAATGGTTGCGGCCCCTCCCCTGTAAGCTGAACGACCGCCTGAGGCGTCGCCGGAGCAAAAGATTTCGGCTCAAATTGTAGGCAAGTGCGATCGCCGCCCAAATAGCGGCCGTCACCACGCCACTTACCGCACCATCAATGGTCGAATTCATCGCGTTAGTGAGGAAGCGCCCCCCTCTCGAGTCTTCCCTCTAGCCTTCGCGACTGCGCTATGTATCGATTTCGCGAGCAATTCTAATTGCTCTGCGTAGTTCTTTGGCTCTCGGAAATCTGCGTATTTGTAGTCCGCGAGAAATACGGGGATGCGGCATTCTTCGTAGAGCAGCGGGAGAATTTTGAGATTCTGTGCGTGCCTCAAGTTGTACGCGGCGCGGAGTTCTTCTTTGACCATTGGACGCTCCAGCGCTCGCTTCGAAAGCACGATACAAAACGTATAACTTTCGCTCAAAGCCTGCTCGAGTTTGCTACTAATAGAGTCACCGATCTGGATTTCTGCATTGTCTCGCCAAATACGAATCCCGCGGTGACGCAGATCAGCATCGATCTTTTCTGCGAATGCTTTGTCGCCACTAAAGTAACTGAGAAACGAATCGTATTCCTTGTCGCGTGCCACGTCAATTAGCATACGTGCTGGGAAGGGAATATCCCAGCCCGTATATTCCTTAAAATTCGCGGGCAGTAGATAGTCAACCACTGCTTCAGCATCGAGGCCCGCGATGAAGACGCCTCTCTTCACCCAGTACTCATTTTGGCCGAGTGGGTCACGCGTGTTTACCACCTTGTCCGCGGCTTGCGCCAAGTAGTCCAGCCGAAGTACGCTTTCAGCTTCGGGCCCGGGGGATTCTAGCAATAGCAGGTCCTTGCCTCGAAGCATCTCCATCATGTTTTCCACCTGGATCCAATTTTGCGGATGAACAGTTAGCTGTTGGTGAAGCCCAAACCAGTGATGGTACGGCTCTAGATCTGCAAACGTGAAAAATACGTTCGGGCGGTCTAAGTTCGTCTGACGCCAAGCTCCAATTGTTTGCTGCAAGAAGCGGTGCAGTATTGGTTTCTTACCACCCTCCAATAACGCTCGAGTAAGAGCGCGGTCATACGTCGCGTCTATGAAGTTCGAGATGGGAATCGCCGCGAGTTTTCGGTGAATGCTTTGGATCGGGGCTTGGTTGGCACGCTCGGAAACGTAATGGCAGAGCTGCTCACGCGGCACCCGCGCTTCCAAGGAATCGATGAATGAATTCCAGTCGCCCGGTTGTTCTTGAACGCGCACTCCAAAATCCATTTGTAGCGACGCCGCGAGTTCACCAAGCGACAGTTGTCCGGAAAAGTGACTACTTATTGAGATAACGAGTTCGTTTGACCTCGCCTTCTGCTTTAGCCGATTCAGGAATGCGTCGATGGCCATCGATTTCGCAGATCAGTTGATCGACTCGTACCCTTCAAAGAGGTTCGTTGCTATCGTTTTCAATAACGGCAGCAATCGCGCGATCTCACTAGTTCGAACTACGATTTTTTCATATAGTTGAACACCGGAATCTGACGTTCGGTCCAGGTACTCTTGATCAACTCTTCCTCCGTTATGAGTTAGAATATGTCTCCGATTGAATATTTTGTTTAAGAAGTCCTGATCCGCCTCCGGTACGCCTTTGAAAAGGTCAATTGCGAAGAAGTTCTGCATTCGTTCCGCAGCTTTCAGTAGCTGCTGAAAACTTATCTGCTCGACCTGCTTGCGCCGCGCGGGAGTTACGGGAAGTCGGACGAGCTGGCTTTGAATGTCGCGGGCCATTGCCTCGAAATCCGAGATAGACTTAGTCATTTTCTCCCACTCGATTTCACGATC
>JBBQFI010000025.1:0-7341 GCA_038321775.1 Chthoniobacterales bacterium
ATCCCGACCTCCGCGCCGACTACGTCCTGGCCAACCCGCCCTTCAACGACTCCGACTGGTTCCGCAAAGACGACGACGTGCGCTGGCAGTATGGCGTCCCGCCCCGGGGCAACGCCAACTTCGCCTGGGTGCAGCACTTCATCCACCACCTCGCGCCCCAGGGCATGGCCGGCTTCGTCCTCGTCCGTTTCTGGTTTTGGGTGAAACACGGATGCCACAGGACCAGATCACGCGAGGAGACAGGCAACGCATTGTGCGCGTTCAACGAAGCGTGTGGAATAGCGCCCACTACCTTGTTCGCGTCCTGAGACTGAAATGTCAGCCCACCTTAACTTCATCACGATCGAGACCTTCGAATTTCGGCGAAATCCCATCAATCGACGCACACCATAAACGAATGTCCACCCAACGTTACTCGGTTACGCCACATCCAATCGAAACCCTCCTGACTTGGGTAAAGTCGGGAGAAATTGCCATTCCAGAGATTCAGCGTCCGTTCGTTTGGGAGTCCACCAAAGTCCGTAATCTCCTCGACTCGCTTTATCAAGGCTATCCCGTCGGCTACCTAATTGCCTGGCGTAACCCCACTGTGAAACTCAAGGACGGAACGCCATCTGCGGGCAAGCGGATACTCATCGATGGCCAACAGCGGGTTACCGCGTTGATGGCTGGGTTACTCGGACGCGAGGTTTTAACCAAGGACTACGAGACCATTCGAATCCGCATCGCGGTCCATCCGCAGACGGAAAAGTTCGAGGTTGCCAACCCAGCCATCCGCAAAGATGTGGCGTGGATAGAGGACGTGGCTGCGGTCTTTGCGCCTGAAGCAGACCTCATCGAGCTCACCGAGGATTACGTCGCCAAAAATTCCTCTGCGGATCGAAAGCAAGTGGGCAAGGTCCTCCAAAGGCTTGGCAAAATCATCAACAACCACGTGGGCTTGATCGAGCTCGCCGAGGACTTGGATATCGAGACTGTTACGGAAATTTTCATTCGTGTGAATTCCGCAGGGGCGGAACTCTCACAGGCCGACTTCGCCATGTCGAAAATAGCGGCCAACGAAACCTACGGTGGGAACCTTCTCCGCAAAGCAATCGACTACTTCTGCCATCTTGCGGTTGCTCCGGAATTTCTCGGTCGCATCGAGAAGGGAGACAAAGTCTTTGCGGCCTCGGAGTTCTTCCCACAGATGCGCTGGCTCAAAGATGTAAACGACGACATCTACGATCCCACCTATACCGACATGTTGCGCGTCGCCTTCACCGCCGAATTCGGACGCGGCAGGCTCGCGGACCTCGTCGCGCTTCTATCAGGCAGAAACTTCGAAACTCGGCAGTACGAGGATGTTATCGCTGAGGCATCGTTTAGGAAACTGAAGGACGGAATCATGCGTTTCATGAACAAGACGCATTTCGACCGCTTTACGATGATTTTGCGCTCCGCCGGTTTCATTACTAGAGCGCTCTTCGGAGGTCAGAATGCGGTCAACTTCGCTTACATCCTTTACCTGCGAGGCCGTACAGAAAATGTCCCGGCAGCCGACTTAGAGCGACTTGTGCGTCGATGGTATGTCATGTCAATCCTAAGCGGACGTTATGGCGGCAGCCCCGAGACCGCTTTCGACGTTGATATTCGCCAGGTCGAAGCCCGTGGGTTAGTCGTCTACGCTGATTCAGTCATTGCGAACGAACTGCACGACAACTTTTGGACGGGCATGCTGCCACAACTCATGGATACCTCCTCCGGCCAGAGCCCCTACTTTCTGGCTTATAAAGCCGCTCAAGTGAAGCTCGGTGACAAAGGCTTTCTCTCTCGCGACATCACTGTGCAGGATCTCATCATGAATCGCAGCGACGCCCACCACGTCTACCCGCGCAACTACCTTAAGAAGCAAGGTCTCGCCCGCGGCCGGTACAACCAAATCGCGAACTTTGTGTTGGCCCAGAGCGAGATCAACATCGCTATCGGCGATAAACCTCCGGATGTTTACTTCAAGGAATTGGCGGAACAGTGCGCAGGCGGCAAAAAGAAGTACGGCGGCATAACGGAGCGAGGAGAGCTGCTCAGCAACCTCTGCGCAAGCTGTTTGCCTGAGTCACTTCTCGACGGCGAGATTCCCTCATATGATGACTTCCTTGAGCAACGCCGAAAACTGATGGCCCAAAAAATCAAGACTTGGTTTGAGGCGCTGTGAAGATCGCAGGCCGCGAATTCCGTTCCTTCGTTCGCATGACCTCGAAATTTCGAAAATGACCTGGGCCTGTAGTATCGGCGAGAACCCGTTGAGATAGAGTCTAAGGATGATCCCGCTCTCCGATTGATATGAAAAGAAAAACGAGCAAACCGGCAAAGAAGTCATCAGCTCCGGCAGATCCTGCCCCAATCCTGGAGGTGGTCGACTCGAAGAGTCAGCTGAGTCAAGCGGTTCGCGACGCCATTGAGCTGCTGAACTTACATCTAGAAATGTATGAGGGCGTAAAGCCGTATGCGGAAAAGTACGGGCATCCGCATCCTACGGACACGCGCGGGTGGTCGCAGATTCTTATTAGCGCACTAACGGGAATTCTTGGTCTTAAACGCAAGAAAGGCGCTGATCTGGAGGACGGGTCCGACGTCAAGGGCGCAAACACTTGGGGCGCCATAGACACGCCTCGCTTTAACGGAGTTATTAAGGCGGGCACGAAAGGAAGAGGGGCGGGAACGATCGCATCTCTCGATTCGATGCCCTATCTTTTCTTCGTTCTTTGGGATAACGAGCCAACCTCGACGAAACATCGCTGCAGAGTTTGGGCGGTACGAACGCAAAAGGACACTGTGTTCAGAAACATGGCAACCACTTGGTATGGCAAAAGGGACAGTGGCGAGATTACGAGCACGAACTTTCAGTTGCATCCTCCGCGCGGGAAAAACACCAACATCTTTACAAATACTTCGGGCAATCTTGAGTATCCATTGCTATTCGAAGCTCGGCGCGGCAAAGCGGGATTTGAATGCGCGTACTACAAGCCCGAGGTTCTAGAATCGGGACAATGCGTCAAAATCAGCTGACCATTGCAACGAGAAGCTTGTCGAATTCAAGGAGCGAGTTATGGGAGTCGTACGCCGCTTGGTGTAGCGAATGCTGAGCGCTTTCAAAATTCGCTGTCGTGGCGTTTAACGATTTCGCGGCTTTCGACCTCGGGCGAGGCATCGGTAATCGAATGTCTAGAAGTTGCGCTGTCTTCACTCGGTTGTGTGACGACGAGGTTCCTGATGTGAGCGAGAGAATCTGATTCTGAGCAAATGAAGAAAGCAAAAGTAGCGCGAGGGTATACGGCGAGTATTCGGGCTTAACTCGCAGGACCTCGAATTCTGAAGAGCATGTCAAAGGAACCGGCAACATTGGAACCACGAGCACCCTGGGTATACGAGGGTTGATCTTCGAGAATAAGACATCGCCGGCCCGACACGCCTGGCCGGGGTACTTTGGTCGATAGTTTAGGAGCTCTCTAATATTGAGAAACCCGAAATCACCAACGTGCAAAACGCTGATACATTTCGATTCCGACCATTCTTCACTCCCCTCGCAAACACGTAGACTTAGCTCCGGTTCAAGCAGCTTGTCCCAGTTTTGCTGAAGTGGACCGCGCGTCCTAGCAAGAGGGACAACCAGATCGCGTAACCGAACGATATTGTAATCAGAGTCCCCCTCGGGCGCAGCCAATGCCGCGAGCGTCCTATACCGGACAGCAGAATGATGATTTGGCGTCCAACCTTCTTTTCGCAAAGTCTCCGGCAAGACCGCGACGCACGACGGCTCTTCAGAAAGCGCTTTACCCTTAGACTTCGAACGCCGCGGTAAGAAGCGCTGAAAAACGTCGCCAATTGACTCGAGGTCATTGCTTCCGTTTAGCCTCTTTACCGGAACCCCTTTACGTGAGGATACCTCGAAACCAACATTCTTAGCGGACGCCATGAATATCGTATCTTGAGGCGCCGGCTCTTTCTGTAAATGAAGCACACAGGTTTTGGTCCGCGTACCCGCCTGGCCGAATGTCACTGCTGGCAACTCTGTAATAGAGCGAATCGAGAAGTGATTTGTAAGTCTCTCCCTTATAACCGCTGGCAATCCTCCAGCTGAAATAACGGCGTCTGGAAGAACCGCCAACACCATTCCACCGGGTCTTAGTAAACTGTAGTAGCGATCGAGAAACAATAGCTCGGAATCGATGGTTGAATTGGAATTCTGAATAATATCGAAAAGCAGGGGGTATCTTTTACTGTCCGAGTTACGGAGGTCTTGTGCCGGAAACCGTGCGCCAAAAGGTGGATTTGTAAGGATTAGATCACATTCCCCTAAATAGGCATCGAGCGGTGAATCTCCGACGAGCGAATTTCCTCTATAAACGTGCGACGATACACTCTTGAACAAGAGAAGGTTCAATTTTGAAAGCCGGGCCATCCGATCGACCTTGTCCTGCCCAACTAGCGTTAGTTTCCGCGACGCGATTTCCGGTTCATTGCGTAGTTGGCTATAAAACTGCGCTAAGAAGGAGCCGACGCCACAGGATGGATCGGCGACGCAAAGGGCTTTTTTTCCCGACAAGGCGCCGCCCTTGATCTCTTCCGCAGCTAACCTGCACATAAAGGTGACGACCTCTGGTGGCGTCATGTATTGAGCGTCTTCGATATTGTTTCTGAAATTGTCGCGAACGAAATGTCCAAACGCCTCATTCAGAAGCTCAAGATTTTGACGTGCGTTGGAATTCCGTAGGGCCCCGTCAAAAGTCGCGACTACGAGCGCCACCAATTGCTCGGCCATCGGGCTGTCGCTTTCCGAGATGCTCAGACGCGGGTTGACCCCTAGGAGAGATTCGCCATCTGAATTCTGAAATAGCGGACTGCGCGCGACGAGTTCCAAAGTCTCATTGAGCGCCGTTACAAGTGAAGGGATCTTTCCAAAGCGATATTTGTCCAAGATTTCGCTTAACGTCGGCAACCCCTTTGGAATTCCGTGCAGTTGCGCGACTTCGATGCTCAGCAACTTCACAATTTCATCAAGCTTCGTATTCGAGTCGTCGAGACGACCCGTTCGATGAAAGCTTTCACGCATTTCGAGAAGACCCCGATTGAACCGCTCGTAGAGCTCGGTCGTTTGCATGATCGTCTTCTAAAGCAGATTATAATCTGCGTCAATGTCCAAATGAACGTAAAGAACAAATCGGATTACGCCCGTGAGGCATTGCCGCGAGGCTGATTTCGTAAGAAAATACGGACGGTTCGCCCTTTTCGATGCGTGATATTCTCTGTGCAGCAATCAGCTCCCGGCACCTTGTTGAATTTTCCTACGAGGGCGGTGTTCGCATCGTTGAGCCGCACATGGTTGCTGCGAATGAGCTTGGTCATTACGCACTAAGCGGATGGTTTCTCGCCGGTCTCTCGAATTCTGCGACGCCGGGTTGGCGCGAGTATTTGCTCACTAAGATCTCAAATCTGCGCCTTCGCGACGAAACGTTTTCCGGGCCGCGGCCCGGCTACAACCCATCTGGCGGCTCTAAGTTTCCTCTCGTTTATTGTGGGCTGTTACGGTCGTGACGGGGAGAGATATTCGCTCGCCGGTGGCACACGACACTCGCAAGGTGCAAAACAAAACTAGGACCAGCCCAATTGCGTCGCCTCATTGCAAACCGGATCGTCGACTATCTCAACCTGGACGCTCAACTCTTCGGGTAGTTCCAGCGTTGCCACGAAATCCTGCGACAGACTCCGGTGCAGGTGGATTCGGTCGAGCATTTGCGGAAACTGCTCAACGTCGCGAGCGGCGGCGTGGTTTTCACCACTATCCAGAAATTCATGCCGGAAGAGAAAGGCGGCAAAGCGCCGCTCCTCTCCGAGCGCCGGAACATCGTCGTGATCGCTGACGAGGCTCATCGGAGCCAGTATGACCTGATCGATGGTCTCGCGAGAAATCTCCGGGACGCACTGCCTTTTGCCTCTTTCATCGGCTTCACCGGGACGCCGATCGAGAAGACGGACGCCAATACGCGCGCGGTCTTCGGCGATTACATCAGCATCTACGACATCCAGCGAGCCGTGGCCGACAAGGCGACGGTGCCGATCTATTACGAGAGCCGGGTGGCGAAGCTGGGGTTGAATCAAAGCGAGCTGCCGAAGATCGACGAGGAGTTCGAAGCGATCACCGAAGGCGAAGAGCTGACGCGCAAGGAGAAGCTCAAGACGAAGTGGGCCGCGCTCGAAGCGTTGGTCGGGAATCCGAAGCGGATCGACCTCGTCGCCGCCGATCTGGTGCAGCACTACGAGCGCCGGCTCGAAGCGATGGAAGGCAAGGCGATGATCGTCTGCATGAGCCGCCGCATCTGCGTGGAGATGTATAACGCGATCATCAAGCTGCGTCCCGACTGGGCGAGCGGGCCGAACGACGATGACGACGCGAAATCATGCGTGGCTAAGATCGTGATGACCGGCAGCGCGGAAGATGGTCCGGATTGGCAGCAATATATCCGGAACAAAGAGAAGCGGCGCGCGCTGGCGGGGCGGTACAAAGATCCGAAGGACCCGTTCAAGATCGTGATCGTGCGCGACATGTGGCTGACCGGTTTTGACGCGCCTGTGCTCAGTACGATGTATGTGGACAAGCCGATGCGCGGACATGGACTCATGCAGGCGATCGCGCGGGTGAACCGTGTCTTTCGCGACAAGCCAGACGGCTTGGTCGTCGATTATCTTGGGCTGGCCGATCAACTAAAGCAGGCGCTGGCGAACTACACGCAAAGTGGCGGGCGCGGCAATCCGAGCATCGACACCGCGGCGGCAATCGCAGTCATGCTGGAGAAGCACGAGATCGCGTGCGGCATGATGCACGGCTTCGATTGGTCGAAGTGGTGCGATGGAACACCGGCTGAAAAGATGTCGCTTCTACCTCCCGCGCAGGAGCACATTCTCCAACAGGAGAACGGCAAGGATCGCTTCGTCCAGATCGTAACGGAGCTATCGCAATCCTTCGCCCAATGCGCCGGCAGCGAAGATGCCGTCGAGATTCGCGACGACATCGGGTTCTTCCAAGCGATCAAGGCTGCGCTCGCTAAACCGCGCGGCGAACGGAAGTCATCCGAGTATCTCGATCACGCCGTCAGGCAGTTAGTCGCAAAAACGATTGTGCCCGAAGGCGAAATCATCGACGTCTTTAGCGCCGCCGGTTTGAAGCAACCGGACATCAGCATCCTCTCCGATCAGTTCCTCGCCGAAGTGCGCGGACTCAAACACAAAAACGTCGCGGCAGAGTTACTGGCGAAATTGTTAGGCGACGAAATCCGCGTGCGCTCGAAACGGAACCTCGTCCAA
>JBBQFI010000026.1:0-3656 GCA_038321775.1 Chthoniobacterales bacterium
CGATGACGTAAAGCATTGGAAGCCAGCGGCGGCGGTTTATCTTCACGCAGCCAAAGTCGCGCGGGTGAAACCCGAGGAACTGGCGCTCGTCGCCGCGCATGATTGGGATATCGATGGCGCGAGCAGAGCGGGTCTCACCACTGGCTACGTCGCGCGGAAGCAGCCGATTTGTTCGCCAGCGATGAACCAGGCCGATGCCGCCGGCCAATCCCTCACCGTGGTTGTGCAAGGCGTGCTCGCACTCAGCGCATAGTTTCACGGGCGCTCCTTGATACGAAGATGAAACCATTCACGCGAATCGCCGTTGTCCTCGTCGTTCTTTTTCCGCTCCTGCATGCCAGCGCGGCTGAGCACGGCGAGGAGAAATACACCAACCGACTCGCGAACGAAAAGTCGCCTTACCTCCTCCAGCACGCGCACAACCCGGTGGATTGGTACCCGTGGGGCGAGGAGGCATTTGCGAAAGCGCGGAAGGAGAACAAGCCGATCTTTCTCTCGGTTGGTTATTCGACCTGCCACTGGTGCCATGTGATGGAACACGAGTCGTTCGAGAACCCTGAGATCGCGAAGATCATGAACGACAACTTCGTCAGCATCAAAGTGGACCGGGAGGAGCGGCCCGATGTGGACCAGGTTTACATGACCTTTGTCCAGGCCACGACCGGCGGCGGCGGTTGGCCGATGAGTGTCTGGCTGACGCCGGAGCTAAAACCATTTGTCGGCGGGACCTATTTTCCGCCGGAGAACCAGGGAGGGCAGCCCGGATTTAAATCGGTCCTCAAACAAATCGCTGAGGCGTGGAAGAAGGATCGCGAGAAGATCGTGACAAGCTCCGATCGAATCGTAGCGGAGCTGCAACGCGCCACCGAGCCGGGCAAAGGCGCGCCGGACAAGCTGGAGCAAGGCATCCGGCAAAAAGCCTATGAGCAATTCGCGGCCATCTTCGACGAGAAGCTCGGTGGCTTTGGTGACGCGCCGAAGTTCCCCCGACCGGTGATTTTTAATTTTCTTTATCGCGTTTATGCCGGGAATCCCGATTCTCCGGAAGGCAAGCACGCGCTCGAGATGACGCTCTTCACGCTGCGCAAAATGGCGGAGGGCGGCATCCACGATCAGATCGGCGGCGGGTTTCATCGTTACTCGACCGACAAGTTCTGGCGCGTCCCGCATTTCGAGAAAATGCTCTACGACCAGGCGCAGCTCGCGCTTGCGTATCTTGATGCTTTTCAAATCACGCGCGAGCCGATCTTCGAAAAAACCGCGCGGGATATTCTCGATTATGTCCGGCGCGACATGACCGATCGGGATGGTGGATTTTATTCGGCGGAAGACGCGGACAGTTTAATTGAAGCCGGTAAGCCGGCGCACGCGGAAGGTGCGTTTTACGTTTGGACCAAAGAAGAGATCGACCGCGCGCTGGGCCCAGATCGAGCGAAGATTTTCGATCACCACTTCGGCGTTGAGCCAACGGGAAATGCGCCGGAAGATCCGCAGGGAGAATTCAAAAACAAGAACATCCTGATCCAACGCCACTCGCTTGCAGAGACGGCGAAGAAGTTCGGCCTCACGGAGGACAAGGCGCAGCAGATTTTATCTGAGAGCCGGAACCTGCTTTTCGAGGCACGCGCGAAACGGCCGCGCCCGCATCTCGACGACAAAATCGTGACGGCGTGGAATGGGCTGATGATCGCCGCCTTCGCGCGCGCTTACGAGGTGCTGCACGACCATGCCTACCTCGATGCGGCGACGAAGGGTGCCGATTTTGTCGCGGCAAAACTCTATCGTTCGCAGACAAAGACGTTAGTCCGCAGTTATCGCGGTGGAGCGAGCGACGTGAACGGCTTTGCCAGCGATTACGCTTTTCTGATTCAGGGCCTGCTCGATCTTTACGGAGCCTCATTCGACGTCCATCGCCTCGAATGGGCGATGCAATTACAGGACCGGCAAAACGAATTGTTCTGGGACGAGAAGCAGTCGGCATACTTCACCACGACCGGGAAAGATCCGAACGTTTTGCTGCGGATGAAAGAGGACTATGACGGCGCCGAGCCCTCGCCTAACTCTGTCGCCGCGCTGAATCTGCTGCGCCTCGCCGCGATGTTCGATAAGGCAGATTCGCGCAGCCGGGCCGAGAAGCTTTTGCAAGCGTATGGCGCGCCGCTCAAAGAGCAGCCCGCCGCCCTTCCACAAATGCTAGTCGCGGTCGACTGGTATCGGTCCCGGCCGAAGCAGATTGTCATCGCCGGCAAAGAGCAAAACGCCGGCACCGAAGCGATGCTGCGCGAAGTGCGCAGCCATTTTATCCCAAACAAAGTCCTGATCCTGGCCGAGGGAGGGGAAGGGCAAAAATTCTTCGCGGAGCGCGTCGAGTTCATGAAAAGCGTGACCGAAATCGACAACAAACCGACTGCCTACGTCTGCGAAAACTTCGTCTGCCAACTGCCAACGAGCGAGCTCAATAGGCTTGCTGGACTGCTTACCCGGAGCAAGCACGACAAGTAGCCATTCGCGAAGCGGCAGTTAAAACATCAATTGCAGGTGCATGATTGCTTCGTCGAATTCGGCTTCGCCGAATTGCAGATGCGCCGCGAAAATCCGATCAAGTATGAACATAATTGGTCAATAGCTTGATGAAGTCGCAAAACGACAAGTGGGCGAACAGGCAACCGCCGATCAGCACGATGAATTCCACAAAAATATTTAAACGGATCGTCGCGGCCGTTGTTGTGCTAACCGCCGCTATTCCGCAAGAGACCGCCACTGCCAAGGAAGGCGACGAAAATCAAGCGATACCCTTGTCTGATGATGGCGTAATCCTTCGGATTCCAGTCAAGATGTTCAACGAAATACTCTATTTCGTCGTCGATACCGGGAGTAGCATCTCGATGCTCGATAGCAAGTACCGAGACAGGCTGGGTACATCCATCGGCACCGGTGTTGCTGCGACCCCTGTTTCGCAGGGAGATCACGTTGCTATTTATCGCGCACCCGACTTTTATGTGGGCGCTTCTCACGGTGATTTGAAACAGGTTTTGTGCGTGGACCTGGCAATGCTGAAATACATCAGTGGCGAAGCATGCGATGGAATCCTTGGGATGGACTTCTTTCAGAGCCGCGTGGTTCGCCTGGACTTTGACAGCCACAGCCTTGCAATCATTGATCATCTTTCTGAAAATCCCAAACGGAAAGGGATTGCGGTGCCCTTGCGCCCGCTATTCGAGAATCAAGTTGGTCTTCAGGCAGTCATAAATTCAACAACGCCGGTGTCACTCAAAATCGACACTGGAGACAATGGTCGATTTCGTTAAATCCGCATGATTCGGAACAGATGCTCGCGAGTAAGAACGACATTAGGGTATTTACCACGCTCATGGCCTCACTGAATCGAGATGCAACGCGAACATCAGTCGCACGGTTGCCCAGCGTGGAGATCGGATCTCAGAAATATCAAAACCTTCTCTGTAATCTAAGTCCGGCTTCCGACGCTCGTTCCACGATTGGAACAGGATTCTTGCGGCGTCACTTGGCGACATTCGATTTTCCGAATCGCATGTTGTACTTGGCTCCGGGTAAAGCCTTCAGTGATTTGGACAATGTGGACATGAGCGGGCTGCACCTGCTGCGGCGTGACGGCAGGACGCTGGTTTACTCGGTGG
>JBBQFI010000027.1:0-3307 GCA_038321775.1 Chthoniobacterales bacterium
AGACGTGAACGGTCGCACGGTAAACGGCGTCCCACCGGGGTTCGCCAACTTTACGACGAACGGATACTATGTTCAGGGAAGCTATTTCATCATCCCGAAGAAGCTTCAAGTTGCGGTTCAGTGGCAGGATTTAAATCCGGGGCAAAAAGGCAACGACGGCATCCACTCCATCACCGGTGGGCTCAACTACTACATCCACGGCGACGATATCAAGTTGATGGCCAACTACATTCACACCTGGTCGGATTTCCGCGCTGCAAACCCGCAGTTTGGCGATGATCAGTTCGACGAAGTCATCCTGCGTATTCAGGTCCTGTTCTAAAGCCAAAACTTTTTCGCCAGCCGCGAGGGCGAATAGGCGCGGCCTGGCGGGCAACAAACACAAAACGCAAAACAACTATGAAAAAACTGTTTCTCACACTCATCGCTCTCAGCGCCGGCATCCTGCTCGCGCGGGCAGACACCCTCGTCATCAAGGGATCGGACACGTTGGGCGCAAAGCTCGTCCCGCAGTTGGCGGAAGAGTTTAAGGCGCAACATCCTGGAACCACCTTTAACATTGCCGCGGAAGGATCGACAACCGGCATCGCGGCCATTATCGACGGTACTGCGCAAATCGGGATGGCGAGTCGTCCCGCAAAACCGGAGGAGATTGCCGCTGGTGCCGCCAAAGGCGTGAAACTGAAACCGACCACAGTCGCCTTCGACGGCATCGCTGTGATCGTGAATTCAGGAAATCCGCTCAAGGGCCTGACCAAAAAGCAGGTCGAGCAAATTTTCACCGGCGAGATCGCTGATTGGAGCGCCGTCGGCGGACCAGCGGGAAAGATTTCGATCTACACTCGTAACACATCCTCCGGCACGTATTCGGAGTTCAAGGAATTGGCGATGAAAAAGCGCGATTACGCTCCCAGCTCGCAGAAGCTGGCCGGCAACGAGCAAATCGCGGCTGAAGTCGGGAAAAATCCGAACGGCATCGGCTACGTTGGTTTGGCTTACACCACCGCTACCGGAATTAAGATTGTCCCGATCGACGGTGCAACGCCTTCGAAGGAGAGCGTGCTCGAGAAGAAGTATCCGTATGCTCGCCCCACATTTTATTACACGAACGGCGATCCAACTGGCCTGGCCAAAGAGTTCGTTGATTTCACGATCGCTCCGGAAGGTCAGAAGATCGTCGAGCAGGTCGGCTTTGTTCCAATCAAATAAGCACGGTCAATAAGGTTGAGGTGATGCGCTTTGCTCGGGTTGCCGGCCATGCGCACGCAAGCTTTATCGGTCGCCGAAAGAATCGGTGAAACGGTGGCGGAGTGGAGGCTCAGTTACCGCAGAGAACAGAATTAGCCCCGCGACTAAAGAGCCTTTTTCAGTACAATTACGAAAACCTTGCTAGTTTCGCCGCGCATAATTTCAACACCGACTCTATCGCCGTCATTTGATTTCAATCTCTGGCGAATCGCATTCATCTTGGTTTGCGCTGCATCTTTTTCATCTATTAAGTTGATTATATCGCCGGGTTCGATGCCAGCTTCGGCTGCCGGGCTGTGTTCATCCACAGAATAAACCATTGTCCTGCCGTCGCGCCGCACCAGATGCAGCCCGCTCATATCCACATTGTCCGAATCACTGAAAGTTTTACCGGGGGCCAAGTACAACATGCGGTTTGGGAAATCGAACGTCACCAAGTGACGCCGCAAAAATCCCGTTCCGATTGTGGAACGCGCTTCGGACGCCGGACTTAGATTACCGATCAGATTTTGATATTTCTGAGATCCAATCTTTACGCTGCGTAACCGTGCGACTGATGTTCGCGTTGCGTCTCGATTCAGTGAGCCCATGAGCGTGGTAAATACCCTAATGTCGTTCCTACTCGCGAGCATCTGCTCCCAATCATGCGGATTTAACGAAATCGAACCATTGTCTCCAGTGTCGATCTTGAGTGATACCGTCGTCGTTGAATCTATAACTGCTTGAAGACCGACTTGATTCTCGAATAGTGGGTGCAAAGGCACCGCAATCGCTTTCCGTTTGGGATTCTCAGAAAGATGATCAATGATCGCAATGCTGTGGCTGTCAAAGTCCAGGCGAACCACGCGACTCTGAAAGAAGTCCATCCCAAGGATTCCATCGCAGGATTCGCCACTAACGTATTTCAGCATTGCCAGGTTCACACACAAAACCTGTTTCAAGTCTCCGTGAGAATCGCCCACATAAAAGTCGGGTGCGCGATAAATAGCAACGTGATCTCCCTGCGAAACGGGGGTGGCAGCAACGCCGGTGCCTATGGATGTTCCTAGCCTGTCTCTATACTTGCTATCGAGCATCGAGATGCTACTCCCGGTATCAACGACGAAATAGAGTATTTCGTCGAACATCTTGACTGGAATCCGAAGGATTACGCCATCGTCAAACAACGGTATCGCTTGATTTTCGTCGTTTTCCTTGGCGGCGGCGGTCTCATCCTGAATAAAGGAGGCTAACGCAACAACAACCGCGACAATCCGTTTAGATATTCTTTTGGAATTCATCCGTGTTGACCGGCGCATGCGTACTTGTCGTTTGTTACGAAAAGCTGGTAAGGAATATCGATGAGAGCATCCATTCCATTACCGCCGGACTCAACTATTACATTCACGGCGACTCCACTAAGCTGATGGCCGATTACGTTCACACCTGTCGGATTTCCGCGCCGCTCATCCACAGTTCGGCGATACCGAATTCGACGAAGTGCTCTTGCGCATGCAGGTAATTTTTTAACTTTGCCGCGAAGTGTGTGATTCGTTTTTAGCTGGACTTTCATCAACATTGTTAGGAATTTTTTGAGTAACCAAGCGCGCCTCGGCAGGCGATAAATCTTTAATGGCCTCTCTGATTCAACTGCTTTCAAAGTGGCCGCTCGTTAGGCAAATTCGGCAACGCAGGGATGGCACCGGCCTCGAGTCGATGTCCGATAAAACGCGCGCCATGCACGCGCGGACCGACGGCGCGAAAGTCGCGCGCTCGATTTGCCCCTACTGCGGCGTGGGCTGCGGCCAGCTGATTTATCACAAGAACAACAAGCTGGTCTCGATCGAGGGCGATCCGGAGAGCCCGATCAGCCAGGGGAACCTTTGCCCGAAAGGCGCGGCCTCCTATCAGCTCCTCACCCATTCGCGCCGCGAAACGAAAGTAAAATATCGTGCGCCGCGCGCCACGTCGTGGACTGAGCTGTCGCTCGATCGAGCGATGGAAATGGTGGCCGACCGCGTTTGGTAATCGCGCAAACGAACATTCGTTTGGTAGAAAAACGGCTCGGTCGTCAATCATA
>JBBQFI010000028.1:0-2976 GCA_038321775.1 Chthoniobacterales bacterium
GACCGTGCGCAGGCCCATGTTTTCTGTGGGGAGCAATGCGGGAGCGCCGTTCAAGGATTGTGGGAAATTCCGACGAAGCTTCCTGGCGATCGTCGGCGTAGCACAAAAAGTGACACCGGAACGACCGAGCCGATGACTGAACGCCTTCACCTTTAGACTGCTCGACGCTGGCTCATCCGCGAGCACGATGTCGAGGCGGTGCGCCTGCAGTTGAGCGATCAAAACCTCGATCGCGGCCATTCGACAAACGACATGGACTGGTTCGGAAAAGCTGAGCGCGGGTTTGAGGAATTCAAAACCCATCATCTTGGAAATAGAGTCGGTCATTCCGACATTTAGCCGGAGCGAACGTCCGCCCGGCCGCTGCCTCACCGCATTCATCAATTCGCGGCCCGAAGAAAAAATTTCATCGGCATAGGTCAGGACGAGTTCGCCCATTTCACTGAGCACGAGTGTTCGCCCGGTCCGCTTGAACAGCTTTTCGCCGAGTGATTCCTCGAGGAGACGAAGCTGCGCGCTGATCGACGGCTGCGACACATGAAGTTCCTCGGCTGCTTTCCGCACCCCGCCTTTTCTGGCGACGGTCCAAAAATAACGCAGGTGGTGATAATTCAGCCATTCCATGGAGGAACGATACATAATCAAAAACTATCAGTCCAATCCAATAGCAGTCTTAGCCCCGACGAAGCCGACCGGTAAACTGGACGTATCAAAGACACCAACATGAACGCCACAAACTCTCCTTCTTCCACCAAGCCCAGGCTCGCCCCTCCACCGCCGGCGGATCTGTCAGAGCGAATATGGAAGCTTCATCGCACCATCACTGATCCGGCCGTGAAGCGCTCGACGGTCAAAGATGCCAAGCGCGCTTTGCTGGGCGCGCTCATCGTGCATAACCAGTTGCGCAACATCCCTGTCCCACCAATCTCAAAAAGGGCGCGTGCGAACTCATCGAGCTTCCGCGCCAATCATTTCACATTTCCGGCACCTGCCCTGTTCACTCGTCGCGACGGACACACCCGCCCACGCAGGCGCCCTAAACAACAATCTGTCCTTTCCGTGATTGGGGCACTCTCATGAGAACCATTGAAATAGATCTGGCCCAGCCTTTCGAAGGATTTCTAGAACGGTACTTTCGCTGCCGGCGGGCTCCAACAACGCCGGCGGGGATCGTTTAGAGAACGAAGTGGAACTCAAGCAAGCGATCCACCGTGTGTATGAGGCTGCCAATGGCCGCCGTGTAGAAACGATAATCGGTTTCGTCCCGATTGCGCCGCCTGTGGCCCCTTTTCTAAAGGAAAAACTCTTTTACGTCGCAACGCAGATTGCCGATTTACTATCTCTCAGGTCCCGCGTCGATGGTGGCGACGATGCGCACAATCCTCAATGAGTCAAGCGTCAACGACGACAATATCCGGACCGAGGAATTCACCGGCTATTAGAAAGACGAACGAAGAGGCTCCATCTAAATATGAGATTCATCGGTTGGATCGGAACAGCTCTCGTCATAATCGCTTATTACCCGCAAATACATCATCTGCTGGTTGAGAGATGCGCTTGGGGAATTAGCGTTTTCACCTGGTTAATCTGGTTTGTCGCCAGCGCGCTTCTTCTTATCTACTGCATAACTCGCAACGAGATCCTGATGAGCATTGTGCAAGTGGTCAGTATCATAGCCATCGCAGTCACTATTGTCCTCGTGCGGAGAAGCAATCGCATCTGTCCTTATCATCGAAAGCTTAGTGAGACGATGGCCAGGAAATGAAACGAGGCGCAATAATGTTTCGATGACATCCAGCAAACTTGTTCTAGCCGATGTCGATGGGACACTTCTCACCCGCGAAAAAATACTCACGGTTCACGCCAGAAAGGCCGTAACCAACTTGCGCGATGCCGGCGTGGCGTTCGCAATCACGAGCGGACGGCCTCCGCGCGGAATGGAGATGCTCATCAAGCCGCTGGAAATAGCGACACCAATCGCGGCATTTAACGGCGGTCTCTTTGTTCGGCCGGATCTATCTCTGATCGAGCAACGCGTGCTCCAACCGCCGGTTGTTGCGCCAGTCATCGAGATCATCAAAGCGCACACGTTGGATGTATGGATCTACCGCGGTACCGACTGGTTTGTGCGTGAACGGCACGGATCGCACGTCGACCGCGAAGAGCGGACGGTGAAGTTTCCGCCGACGGTCACGTCAGATTTCGGCGACAAAATGGACAACGTCGCGAAGATCGTCGGAGTCAGCGATGATCTGGATGCGGTGGCGAAGTGTGAGCGAGCCGTGCGGGAACAATTCGGGAATCATGTCCATTGCCAGCGGTCGAATCCAGGATGCGAATCTCCCGCTGCGGTATCGGCCGCACGGTCGCAGCCTTATTACCTGGACGTGACGCATCCCGACGCGAACAAAGGCGCGGTTGTGCTTAACTTGTCGAAAATGCTCGGCGTTCCAGCGAGCGAGATCATCACGATTGGCGATATGCCTAACGACATGACAATGTTTGCCCAAAGCGGCCTGAGCGTTGCGATGGGACAATCAAGCGACGAAGTCAAAGAGGCGGCTACTTACGTGACCACTTCATCCGAAGAAGAAGGGTTCGCGAACGCGATTGAGCGTTATGTTTTGAAGGCTACCTCGCATAGATGATTCGCAACGAATGAATGCGCGCACAATGGAGTCTACGGCTCAGGCATTGCTCACCCCTGGCAAAGGTATCCTGGCCGCCGATGAAAGTTCTCCGACGATCGCAAAGAGGTTCACGGACATCGACCTTGCATCCACCGAAGAATCGAGGCGGGCTTATCGTGAATTGCTCTTCACTACTCACGGGCTGAATGAATTCATCAGCGGCGCAATCCTGTTTGACGAAACAATCCGCCAGAGGTGGAAGGATGGTGTCTCCGTGCCTGAAGCTCTTGCAACACAAGGTATCATCCCTGGCATCAAGGTGGATAAGGGAGTCGTCGCACTTGCC